>NZ_JBIOLF010000001.1:1967500-3000000 GCF_051710745.1 Enterococcus sp. DIV0756
TTATTTGAGAGTAGACCTCTCAAAACTGAACGAATAAAAGCAAGTCTGTGTAGTTTCCGTAACGTTCATCTTAGATGAACTGATTCCTTAGAAAGGAGGTGATCCAGCCGCACCTTCCGATACGGCTACCTTGTTACGACTTCACCCCAATCATCTATCCCACCTTAGGCGGCTGGCTCCAAAAGGTTACCTCACCGACTTCGGGTGTTACAAACTCTCGTGGTGTGACGGGCGGTGTGTACAAGGCCCGGGAACGTATTCACCGCGGCGTGCTGATCCGCGATTACTAGCGATTCCGGCTTCATGTAGGCGAGTTGCAGCCTACAATCCGAACTGAGAGAAGCTTTAAGAGATTAGCTTAGCCTCGCGACTTCGCGACTCGTTGTACTTCCCATTGTAGCACGTGTGTAGCCCAGGTCATAAGGGGCATGATGATTTGACGTCATCCCCACCTTCCTCCGGTTTGTCACCGGCAGTCTCGCTAGAGTGCCCAACTAAATGATGGCAACTAACAATAAGGGTTGCGCTCGTTGCGGGACTTAACCCAACATCTCACGACACGAGCTGACGACAACCATGCACCACCTGTCACTTTGCCCCCGAAGGGGAAGCTCTATCTCTAGAGTGGTCAAAGGATGTCAAGACCTGGTAAGGTTCTTCGCGTTGCTTCGAATTAAACCACATGCTCCACCGCTTGTGCGGGCCCCCGTCAATTCCTTTGAGTTTCAACCTTGCGGTCGTACTCCCCAGGCGGAGTGCTTAATGCGTTAGCTGCAGCACTGAAGGGCGGAAACCCTCCAACACTTAGCACTCATCGTTTACGGCGTGGACTACCAGGGTATCTAATCCTGTTTGCTCCCCACGCTTTCGAGCCTCAGCGTCAGTTACAGACCAGAGAGCCGCCTTCGCCACTGGTGTTCCTCCATATATCTACGCATTTCACCGCTACACATGGAATTCCACTCTCCTCTTCTGCACTCAAGTTTCCCAGTTTCCAATGACCCTCCCCGGTTGAGCCGGGGGCTTTCACATCAGACTTAAGAAACCGCCTGCGCTCGCTTTACGCCCAATAAATCCGGACAACGCTTGCCACCTACGTATTACCGCGGCTGCTGGCACGTAGTTAGCCGTGGCTTTCTGGTTAGATACCGTCAAGGGATGAACATTTTACTCTCATCCTTGTTCTTCTCTAACAACAGAGTTTTACGATCCGAAAACCTTCTTCACTCACGCGGCGTTGCTCGGTCAGACTTTCGTCCATTGCCGAAGATTCCCTACTGCTGCCTCCCGTAGGAGTTTGGGCCGTGTCTCAGTCCCAATGTGGCCGATCACCCTCTCAGGTCGGCTATGCATCGTTGCCTTGGTGAGCCGTTACCTCACCAACTAGCTAATGCACCGCGGGTCCATCCATCAGTGACGCAAAAGCGCCTTTCAAACCGAAACCATGCGGTTTCGATTGTTATACGGTATTAGCACCTGTTTCCAAGTGTTATCCCCTTCTGATGGGCAGGTTACCCACGTGTTACTCACCCGTTCGCCACTCCTTTTCTTTCGGTGGAGCAAGCTCTGGTGAAAGAAAAAGCGTTCGACTTGCATGTATTAGGCACGCCGCCAGCGTTCGTCCTGAGCCAGGATCAAACTCTCATAAAAAGTGTTTGAAACAGTCTTGCGACTGTTAAGCTCAATTGTAATAATTGACTTGCTAGCATATTGCTTGCTATGTTGTTTGCTTCTATAATAGAAGCGCCCTACACATTTGGTTTGTTTTATTCGTTCAGTTTTCAAAGGTCTACATTGTTTGTCGCTTTGTTTCAGCAACTTTTATATCATATCAGGTTTTTATTTAAAAGTCAACAACTTTTATTTAAAAACTTTTTGATAAAAAAACAAGTTTGCTTTCCATTTCGTTCAAGCGACTTTATAAAAATACCACAAGATTTTTCATCCGTCAACAATTATTTTTAATTTTTTTCAAGATGTTTTGTTCTCGTGGGAACATTTAATAATATAGCAATCTTCAAGGAGTAATGCAACTATTTTTTGTAGTTTTTTTCAATCTTTTTTATTTTTCGAACGTTCATTTAAAACTTCAAAATAACGTTCGATTTTAAAACAAAAATAACGCTATCTTGTCTTGATTATTTTTTATCTTTCGCATAAAAAAACAGCCGAATCTTATTCGACTGTTTCTTCTTCCACCATTGGGATAAAAATTCTAAAAATTGTCCCCTTGCCGACAGAACTTTCAACGCTGATGCTGCCCTTATAACTTTCTAAAAGTTTGTGGGCAATCGATAATCCAAGTCCATTTCCACCTTTTGTTCGCGCTCGTGCTTTGTCCACACGATAAAAGCGATTAAAGACTTTATCAATGTCTTCATCTGGAATTCCTTCACCGAAGTCTTGGATCGCAATCTCAAACTTATTCAGCGTTGAAGAAACTGAAATATGCACTTCTTTACGATCCGTCGAATACTTCACAGCATTATCCAAAATAATAATTAGGATTTGCTCCAAGTGATTGCGATAAATCTTCAGAATTCTTTCACTATCTAAATCATCATCCAACGTAAAAGTAAACTCAGGATAAAGCAGTTTGAAGTTGTTAAATACCTGATTCGTTACTTCCTTCGCTTTAGATGTCTCATTTCCATAGTAAACATCTACTTGCTCTGCTCGGGATAAATCAAGCATTTCCTGCACGAGACTCTTCATTCGAACAAGTTCCTGCAAACTAGCCTGAATCGATTCATCCAAAATCTCAGGATCATCTTTGCCCCAGCGGTTCAACATGTTTAAATGTCCTTCAATGACTGCTACTGGAGTTCTTAATTCGTGAGAGACATCCTCAACGAATTGCTCCTGCTGTTCAATATACATCCGGATACGATCAATGACATCATTAAAAATGACCGCCAAATCAGATAGCTCGTCATTCGTCGTGATCTCAGGCACATGAACTTCGGCCTGCGGATCTTGTCTGATAATTTCCATCGTATCTCTCAGAATCTTCACTGGTTTTAAGAAATAAGAAGACAATAAGAAGCCTAAGAAGCTGCTCAAAAGCAGTGAGACAATTTCCAACACAATTAACGTCAGCAACAGCTTACTGCGCATATC
Organism: Enterococcus sp. DIV0756; assembly: GCF_051710745.1. Classification (NCBI taxonomy): domain Bacteria; kingdom Bacillati; phylum Bacillota; class Bacilli; order Lactobacillales; family Enterococcaceae; genus Enterococcus; species Enterococcus sp. DIV0756. The sequence goes on from NZ_JBIOLF010000001.1 coordinate 1,970,621, forward strand.
ATAAAAGTCGGATAACTCATAAAAGACTTGCGCATAGCCAATTTTCTCTCTCGTCGTCTTAGAATAGATCGGCTCTACTGATAAGAAGCCGTTCTTTTCATCAACTGTGACAATTGTTGGCTCTTTATGCTTTGTTTGAACTAACGGCTGATAGCTTTTTTGTGTTTTAAAGATCAACTTTTTATCCAAATTATAGATATCTAACGACAATTGACGCTGGCCTAATTCTGAAATGAATTCGTCGATGCGCATCATATTGCCTTCCAAGGTCATGTTTTGATCATACATAGCATTGTCACGACTACCTGATTCAGTTAGTGTGCGATACGTATTTACCAACGTTAACTCCTCATCCGCATTCGCTAAGCGAGAAGTGACTTCAGAGATCGTGCGTTCAACGTTGTTTCTTTCCTTTGTAACGATCAGGTTAACCGAAGATTTATAGGTAATTACCGCAAAGATCGTAAATACCACGAATATAAAGAAAGAACTTGTAAAGGCCCACTTGATGGTGAGTGAGGGCCCCTTCAGTTCTCTTTGCTTCTTGATAAATTTTCTCATGAGCGCATAACGTACCCAGTACCACGAACAGTTTGAATATAGCTGTCTTCGCCTGGTACATCGATCTTATTACGCAGGTAACGAATATACACATCGACCACGTTTGTTTCTACTTCTGTTTCGTAGCCCCAAACTTTATTCAGTAAAACATCCCGTGCAAGAACCACGTTGACATTTTCCATAAGTGTCAATAGTAATTCGTATTCACGTTTGGTTAACTCAATGATCTCATTTCCGCGGCGCACGACGCGGTTTTCTTTTTCGATCGTTAAATCACGATAAGTAATCGTCGTTTGTTTAGCAACATTCTTATCGCCTTCAATATCAATACGACGAAGCAACGCACGCAGACGCGCAAGTAATTCTTCAATCGCAAATGGTTTGACGATATAGTCATCGGCACCATGATCCAAACCAGAAACGCGGTCGATCACAGAGTCACGGGCTGTCATCATGATGATCGGTGTATTTTTCACCTGACGCACACGTCGGCAAACTTCCAGGCCATTTAGCTCAGGTAACATTAAGTCAAGTAAAATCGCATCCCAGTCACTTTCTAAAGCAGCTTCAAGTCCCGTTCTACCATTATAATGAACTTCTGTATCATAGCCTTCGTGCTTCAATTCTAGTTCGACAAAACGAGCTAGATTTTTCTCATCTTCAATGATCAGAATATTACTCATTTTTTTAGTTCCTTTCCAAGTTGAATTTCATTAAACCTTTATCATTATAGGGCTAAACCCATTAAAAAGCTATAGCAAGTTCGCGTAAATGTTATAAATAACTTTTGCTATTCTTCGTGGTACCAGCTATAGTGATAGATTCCCTCTTTATCCAAGCGTTCATACGTATGTGCTCCAAAATAATCACGTTGTGCTTGAATCAGATTTGCCGGTAAACGTTCCGCACGGTAAGAATCATAATAAGTAATAGCCGATGAGAAGGTTGGTACTGGAACACCCGCTTGAACAGCGATTGCTACAACTTCACGTACCGCTTGTTGGTATTTATCAGCGATTTCCTTGAAGTAATTATCCAACATTAAGTTTGCTAAATCGGCATCTTTTTCGTAGGCATCTGTGATCTTTTGTAGGAAACGAGCGCGAATAATACAGCCTGCACGCCAAATTTTTGCAATATCGCCGAATGGCAGATCCCAGCCAAATTCTTTAGAAGCCGAACGCAACTCTGAAAAACCTTGCGCATAGCTCATGATTTTGCTGAAATACAACGCTTCGCGGATTTTTTCGATCAATTCTTGCTTGTCACCTTCGTATTTATAAGGAGCAGGTCCTGATAACACTTTGCTGGCAGCCACACGTTCTTCTTTATAAGCAGAAATGAAACGTGCGAAGACAGATTCAGTAATTAATGGCAGCGGCACTCCTAAGTCCAATGCACTTTGTGAAGTCCATTTTCCTGTTCCTTTATTGCCGGCAGCATCTTTGATCACATCAACGATCGCTTCGCCCGTACCTTCGTCGTCTTTGCGGGTTAAGATGTCCGCTGTAATCTCGATCAAATAGCTATCTAGTTCGCCTTTATTCCATTCAGAAAAGACATCTGCCATTTCATCTACGGATAAGCCAAGAAGATTTTGCATCAAATCATAAGACTCTGCAATCAACTGCATATCGCCATATTCGATTCCATTGTGGACCATCTTCACGTAATGACCTGCGCCATTCGCACCGATATAAGTGACACAAGGTTCACCATCTTCGGCCTTTGCAGCGATTTGCTCAAAAATTGGAGCGACTAAGTCATAGGCTTCTTTTTGTCCGCCCGGCATCATTGAAGGCCCTTCTAATGCGCCTTTTTCACCGCCTGAAACACCTGTACCGATGAAATTGATTCCTGAGTTCGCTAGTTCTTCATTTCGACGAATCGTATCTTTGAAGAAGGTATTTCCTCCATCGATCAGAATATCGCCTTTATCTAAATGTGGCAATAATGATTGAATCGTTGCGTCAGTTGCAGGTCCTGCTTGAACCATCAGCATGATACGACGTGGCGTTTCGATAGAATCAACAAACTCCTCGATTGAAAATGTCGCTTTTAGGTTACGATCAGGATGTTCTGCTACTACCGCTTCGGTTTTTGATCCAGTCCGATTATACAAAGCCACTGAGTAGCCGCGACTTTCGATATTCAATGCTAGATTTTTCCCCATTACGGCCATACCTACGACGCCGAATTGTTGTTTTGACATAATTATCCTCCTAGTTCGAATTGATGTGCAAATTTTTCTATAGGAAAAATAAGGTGGCTTCGCACCACATGCAATTTTCTACCGATTGTGTACGCACACAAAGTAGAAATACATCCTATAATACTCAATACGATTCTCATTATATCCTAAGAAAGTGAGAATGGAAAATGAATAGTGTTTTTAATCTAAAAAGCCTTGATAAAACCTGCCAATCCTTATAAAAATGATAGATTTTTCGCAAATATGACAAATTTTTATCGCATTTGATTCCAAGAAAAAAACCTCAAGACTCCATGGTTAGTCTTGAGGTTTTGACTTTCTCTATTAAAAAGTGCTTATGCTTCTTTAGACATAACATCTTTTCCATCATAGTAGCCGCAGTTGGCACATACGTGATGGCTCTTCTTCATTTCGCCACAGTTAGGACATTCGTTTAATCCTTTAATGGTCAATTTGTAGTGAGTACGACGTTTGTTCTTTTTAGCTTTTGATGTTTTTCTAGCTGGTACTGCCATTGGGTGTTACACCTCCTTATAAAATGAAGTATCATTTACTGATACATTTTATTCCAATCTTACTTGTCATCTTCTGATTCATTGAATAACTCAGATAATTTCGCAAGACGAGGATCAATTGTTTCAGCCGATTCCTCTTTCTTCTGCAAATAGTCTTCTTCACTAACGACTTCCCAATCGTTGCCTTTTGGAAGGTCAGAAGAATGTAATTCTTCTTCAGTGAAAACCTGCAGCGGAATCGCTAATAAAATGTTATCTTCGATAGAATCCGTCAAGTCGATCGTATCATTGTCTAAGACAAGGATCTCTTCGTCTCTTTCTTCTTCCATTGAAGACCATTGCTCCCGTGTCATGAATACTTCGTCCACTGAAAGATCAAGTGGCAGATCAACTGGTTCCAAGGAGCGAGCTGAAGGAACAGTTACAATAGTTTTCAAGCGATAATGTAAAATATATTCATTTTTTCCGACAGATAAGATTCCTTCCACAGTAACCGGAGTCACTGCTAAGACTTCATTGTCTCGGGCTGTCAATGCGTCATTCACATCGATCGTTTCTGAAAAATTTAGTGCTTCTTCTTTGTAGCGGCGCAATTCGCCAATCGACCATTTCATCATTCATCACCTCTAAGCAACAATCGATATTATACAGGTGGAAAAAACCTTTGTCAATGAAATTTTCTTGACACCCCTAAAAGCTTTATGAGCTCGTCCAGCTTTTGAGCATTAAGACTAAAATTTATAGAAATCGATTCTCAGATTTATATAAATTTTCGCTTAATGTCGAAAAAGCTAGCTCAGAAAGCTGGATATCAAGAAAGCCTGCACGAACTCAGTCAGTTTTGCCAGTTCCACTAACGTATTTTCAATTCGTTAATGGAATGGTACGCGCATGAAAATAAAAAGAATTTTTACGTTAGAAAAATTCTATCTATTTTAATGAGCTAGCTGACAAACGTGTATTGCAAAAATATTGACAATACTTCATCCCCTGTATTCACCATAGAAAAGGACTGTGACATAAAATGCCGCAGTCCCACATTTCCTTTTCAACAACTGCAATTTAAAGCTTAGATCGCTGTTGTTTGTCCACGGTAGACGATTCCACGACGAGGGTCAACAGTGACTAATTCACCATCAACAACCGTTGAAGTCGCACCATTCGCACCAACGACTACTGGGATATCTTGAGCGATACCGACAACAGCAGCATGTGAAGTCAATCCGCCATCTTCAACGATTAAAGCAGCTGCTTTTTCAATTGCAGGCATGTAATCTTTGTCTGTTGTTGGAACAACTAGAACCATACCGTCTTTAGCTTTTTTGATTGCTTCTTCAGCGTTTTTAGCAACAACTGCATGAGCAACGACTGTTGATTCACCGATACCTTGTGCTTGTAATAATTTAGAACCGATCATTTGAACTTTCATTACGTTTGTTGTTCCACGTTCACCAACTGGAACACCAGCAGTAATTAAGATCAAGTCGCCTTCTTTAGCAAAACCTAAGTCAACAGCTTTTTGAGCAGCTAAGTCAAACATATCGTCTGTTGTTGTTGGTTTTTCAGCAACTGTTGGGTATACGCCCCAGTTAACCATCAAGCTGCGTTTTGTATGTTCGTCAAAAGTTACAGCCAAGATGTCAGCGTCTGGACGGTATTTAGAGATCATACGTGCAGTGTGACCTGATTCAGTCGCAGCAACGATTGTTTTAACACCTAAGTTTTTCGCAGCGCGAGCTACTGAAAGACCGATTGTTTCTGTTACGTTTGATTTGTCGAATTCGTTGATTTGGAATGAACCTAATTCTGACAATGCAGATTCAGCTTCCATATCGATACGAGCCATTGTGCCAACAGCTTCAACTGGGTATTTACCATTTGCAGATTCCCCAGAGAGCATTGTAGCATCCGTTCCGTCAAATACAGCGTTGGCAACGTCAGATGCTTCCGCGCGTGTTGGACGTGGGTTTTCTTGCATTGATTCTAACATTTGAGTCGCTGTGATAACTGGTTTACCAGCGTAGTTACATTTTTTGATGATACGTTTTTGAACCATAGGTACTAATTCAGGAGCGATCTCAACACCCATGTCTCCACGAGCGATCATGATACCATCAGAAACTTTGATGATTTCATCGATGTTATCGATTCCTTCTTGTGATTCAATTTTAGGGAAGATATGCACGTGTGTCATATTTTTTTCTTCAAGGATTTCACGAATATCAAGAACGTCTTGTGCTTTACGTACAAAACTTGCAGCGATGAAGTTAATGTCGTTATCTAGACCGAAACGGATATCGTCTGCATCTTTTTCAGTGATACCAGGTAAGTTGATTGAAATACCAGGCGCATTTACACCTTTACGAGAACCTAGCATACCAGCGTTTTTAACTAACATGATCAATTCGCGGTTTGCTTCGTCTTTGTCAATGATTTCCATGTCGATCAAGCCATCATCGAATAAGATGTGTCCGCCGATGTGTGCATCGTCGAATAAACCTGGGTAAGTCACAGCGATTTTTTCTTTCGTCCCTTTATGTTCTGGGTCCATTGAGATACGTGTTTTGTCGCCTACGTTAAATTCAATATAGCCAGCGCGGCCGTAGTCTGCATCAGTTGTATCTTGAACAGTTGTACGGATTTCAGCACCTTTAGTATCTAAAAGAATACCAACATCTTTACCAGTTTTTTCAACTGCTTCACGAACCATGTTCATACGTGCAAGCTGTTCTTCGTGATCTCCGTGTGAGAAGTTGAAACGGAACACGTTAGCACCAGCTTCAATTAATTCTGAGATTGTTTCAACTGTGTTACTTGCTGGTCCTAATGTACTAACGATCTTCGTTTTTTTCATTACGTAATACGCTCCATTCTTGTTTCTTGATTGTTTATAATATATAGCTCTTCACTATTATTAACGAGATTAAAATGAGATTTCGTGATTTAAATTGTATAGTGACAAGTCAGGTTTATGCTTGTTGTTTTCTAACGTTTCTACGATATCAGAAGCGATCACTTCGTTGTTTTCGATACCGATACATAATCCGCCTTTACCTTCTAACAATAAATCAACAGCATATGAACCAAATTTGCTGGCTAATACACGGTCGCGGGCGCTTGGTGAGCCACCACGAACAACGTGACCCAATACACTGACACGTGTATGGAAGTCGCCGTATTCGGCTAGTTTTTCAGCAAACTCATTTCCGCCCATGACACCTTCAGCCAAAATGATCAAGCAATGTTTCTTACCGCGGTCACGGCCTGCTTGAATTTTCTTAGCGATACGTTCCATATCAAAATCATGTTCAGGAATAACGATTTCGTCTGCGCCACCGGCAACACCAGACCATAAAGCGATATCGCCTGCGTTACGTCCCATTACTTCGATAACGAATGTGCGGACGTGTGAAGTCGCTGTATCACGAATGCGGTCAACGGATTCCAAGACAGTGTTAATCGCTGTATCAAAACCAACAGTAAAGTCAGTTCCTGGGATATCATTATCGATCGTTCCAGGGATACCAACGGCAGGGTAGCCATGTTTTGTCAAAGCTAGCGCACCATGATATGAACCGTCACCACCGATGACAACTAAGCCTTCAATACCGAATTTTTTCAATTGTTCGATCCCTTTTAATTGCCCTTCTTCAGTAGCAAATTCTGGGTAACGAGCTGAATATAAGAAAGTTCCGCCTCGTTGGATCTTGTCACCGACGTCAGCAACATCTAAACGACGAATATCACCAGCAACTAGACCGGCAAAACCATAATTGATGCCATAAACTTCCATGCCTTCAAAAATCGCTTTACGAACGACCGCACGAACGGCAGCGTTCATTCCAGGAGCGTCTCCTCCACTTGTTAAAATTCCAATGCGTTTCATTTTCTCACCTCATAAGTATTCTCAAAAAAACATACATCGTTTAATTCATGGTACATTCTACCAAAAAACATCCCAAAAGTCTTGGGATGTCCATGGGAAAAAGCCGGATTTTGCAAAAAGTTTTTGAAAGTTACAAGAAATCATCTTATTACGACGTTTTGTTCCCCTAATATGTCACGTAAAGCATTTATGAGGGTGTCATTAACCCCCACCCAAAACTTTTTATCCAGCACAATCTTCCTGCGATTTTTTTCATAAAAGATCACAACGGGAACTTTTCCTGGGGATAATTGAAGTCTTTCAGCAATTCCCTGCTGAATCTCGGGAGAATCTTTTTCCCTTTGAACACGCAAATAGAGTGTTTTATCACTAATATCATCTTCAGCTAGTTGAGCGAGAATCATCTCTTCGACCAGCAGTTGGATCGCTTGATCGTATTTGCTGCGTTCTACCTTGCCGTAAACGAGATAGACCTTCTCCAGTTCAATCTCTTTACGCAGACGGCGGTAAGTTTGCGGAAAAACCGTTAAAGAAATTTCGCCGCTTTGATCATTGCCCGTTAAGAAAGCCATCTGCTCGCCCTTCTTCGTTCGAATCTCTCGAACATCTTTTAAATAGAAGAGAATTTTCCCGTGGCTGCCGACAGATAGTTCAGAAATCGGTTGTAAGTCCTTTTGCTTCAACAATTTAGGATAATTTTCCGTTGGATGACCCGAGACATAAAGTCCCAGATATTGTTCCTCATAATTCAAACGCTCTGCTAACGAATAATCTTCTGATGGACGTTCCTTCAGGCTCATCACATCCAGTAAAGACATACTGCCGCCGCTGTATTGAACATTTTGAATTTTACCTTCCAAACCTTCGGCTAACTGACGGCGATTAGGGTGCAGTTCATCAAAGGCACCGATAAAAATAAGCGGCGCGATGTATTCGATTTTCAGCCAACGACTTTCGATTCGTAATAAGAATTGATCCAAGGATTTAAACGGACCTTCCTCCTTGCGAGTCGTTAAAATATCATTAACAAAGTCACGGCGCATCCCTTTAATAGCATCTAAACCAAAACGAATCAGATCTTTCTCGACTAATGTAAAACTATAGCTGCTGCGATTGATATCCGGCGCTAACAATTTCACCCCTGCCCGATTAGCTTCCGCGATGTACTCCCGTAATTTCTTGGGATCATTTCGGACCGATTGCATCAATGCCGTGTAAAAAGCACCAGGATAATGAACCTTCATATAGGCCATTTGATAACCGACAAAGCTGTAAGCGACCGAATGGGATCGGTTAAAGCCATAATTGGCAAACCGTTCGATATAGTCATACACCTCTTCGGCACTTTTTTGACTATGACCACGACCGATCGCACCACCCACAAAATGCCGTCTTTCTTCATCTAAAAGATCTTTTTTCTTTTTACTGACAGCTCGACGCAGAATATCGGCTTCCCCTAGACTAAAGCCGGCCATTTGAGCAGCCACTTGCATGATCTGTTCCTGATACACAATAAACCCGTAGGTCGGTGCGAGAATCTCCTGAACAGAAGGATCAGGAAAACTTACTTGTTCCCTGCCATTTTTCCGTGCAATAAACTGATCGATAATCTGCATTGGACCTGGGCGATACAAGGCATTCACCGCTACGATATCTTCAAAAGAAGTGGGATGAAGGTTTCTCAAGACTTTGCGGATACCTGCCGATTCAAACTGGAACACCCCGCTTGTTTCCCCACGTTGGAACAGAGCGAGCGTTTCTGGATCATCTAATGGAACATTTTTTAAATCCAGCTCTTCTCGGTAGACACGACGAATATTTTGCTGGGCGTTATCAATAATAGAAAGATTCCGTAAGCCCAAGAAATCCATCTTCAATAGGCCAATAGCTTCCACGTCAGACATGGTGAACTGCGTTAATAAAATATCCTCAGAACCATTTTGTAGCGGTACGACATTGATCAAGTTCACATCGCTGATTACTACACCGCCTGCATGGGTCGACACGTGCCGCGGCAAGCCTTCTAAAGCCAATGCTGTCTGAAACAACAAATTGCTTCGTTCATCATGTGCGACTAAACGTTTTAACGGTTCGGATTTCTCGTAAGCCTCCCGCAAGGTGATCTTCAACTGATTGGGGATCGCCTTTGACCAACGATTGGCTTCGCTTTGAGACAAACCGAATACCCGTCCAACGTCTCGCAGGACCATTTTCGCCGCCATCGTTCCAAACGTTGCGATCTGAGAGACATGGAAGTGCCCATATTTTTCATGGACGTAATTCAGGACTTGATTTCGCCGATTATCAGGAATATCCAAGTCAATATCGGGCATGCTGTTGCGCTCAGGATTTAAGAAACGCTCAAATAAAAGATTGTACTTAATCGGATCAACGTCCGTGATACTCAGCACGTAGGCCACTAACGATCCTGCCGCTGACCCACGTCCAGCACCAGAGACAATCTTGCTGCGATGCACATAATCCATTACATCCCAGACGATTAAGAAATAGTCATCGAAGCCCATATTGTGAATAATGCCTAATTCGCGAGTCAAACGTTGCCGGTATTCGTCGGTTACCTGCTCGATCCGCTCAGGCAATTTCTGCCAACACAGCTCTTGCAAATAGGCGTCCGCAGTCTGCTGCGTGGGTACTGGATAATGGGGCAACAGTTTTTGGTGCAATGGCAGGTCAAATTGACATGCCGCCACCAGCTGTTGCGCATTTGCCACCGCCGCTTGATCCTCAAAGCCAGCGAGTAACTGTTGCATTTCCATTAAATAATGATCGCCTACTTGATTGGTCAGTTCTTCTCGCGGAAGTTGGGTAGCATTTTGAATATGCCCCATAATTTTAATAGCAAAAGCCTGTGCCGCTTCCAAATAAGCCACTTCATGAATCGCCATTTTCGGCCAATTTTCCGGTAATTCAGAGCTTTTCGTTAGTGGTGAAACCCCTAAATAGAGTTCGTCATTGAGAATTTCAGCTATTTGTGAAAATACAGCTTCACTTGGATCATATAAGTGATCGACTGGTAGCACGCTGAACAAGTTTTCCGTATCAATTTTGTATTCAGCTAAAGTCAGTGGTTTTTCTGCCATCATGCGGGTGCTGGATAAACGCATTAATTCCTGATATCCTGACACGTTTTTCGCGTAAAATAAAAGCCTTTCGATTGATTCTTCAAACGAAAAATCCAATTCCAGACCAATAATCCCAGTCATTTGATGCTTTTGGCAGGCTTGGAAAAACTCCACCGCCCCATATAAAACATTCTCATCGGTAATCGCAATCGCTGAGTATCCGCGCGCCTTCGCTGAGGTCACATATTCCTCGATCGTTAACGTACTTTTCAATAATGAATAGGAAGTTTTTGTATAAAGTTGTGGGATTTGCATGAGTGCCTCCTATTTTATCTGTATTTTTTTATGATCAATCGATTATTTCCTGAATCAATCAATAAGTATAGCACGAATAGTCTAGTGCTAACACTTAAGAGAATTTGCTGATTTTCTATTCAGATTTTCCGCTTATTTTCATAGGTCTTTTCTTTACATTTTCAAAAAAAATGCTACACTGAACCTAAATAAACTTGCGAAAAGAGGTGCTCTTGATGAAATATCTAGTAACATTATTTTGGGCTTTCGCAATCGGACAAGCCGTTTGTTATCTAGGCGGTGCCTTGCAAAGTGGTTCTTATAACTTCGAATTATCTACGATTATTTCTCTAATTGTTGGAGTTATCGCACTTATTGCTGCGCGTTTTGTTTCACCCAAAAAAGCCAAAGCATAAACAAAACCAGTTACTTCATTGTAACTGGTTTTTTGCTATTTTCATAGTTGGAAACAAAGTAGCCCGTTAAACTTCAAATTGGCTATTCAAGCACATTACCCGTTTTACCATTAGCGATGATACTCTTTTTTAAATTATATCTTTTCTTGGCCTTGTACATCCACAGAATAAAATTTACAAAAAAGAGCCAAGAACACAACCATGTCCATCCATCACGATTCGTGCGAAATACAAATATAAATACTATTGCGAAGTTTAAACACGCTATCCAGAATTCCGACAATTTAAGTATGCCTCTCCCCATCAAGCTCACCCTAACTTTCTCTTATTTCTTACATTCATTCTACTGTTACAAATCCGCATTCTTCAATCTTTGTAATCAAACGTGTCCCGATCTATTTAGATAACTCTATCGAAATGCCGTAAGGCCAAATACTCCACTGCATACCTTAGCAATGCTACATAAAGGGCCACCGTTACAAAATTTTCGAATGACAGGGTCGGCAAGTATCTTTTAGGTATAAAAATATTTATTGTATACAATACTGTTACGCCAAAAGAAATAGCACTATAATACGTTAGAACAATCGTATTTGCTTTCGTTTTAACCAATTTCCATCTTTCATCATTCTTGTATTTTTTTGTTTTTGACTTACTAAAACTTTCTCCCAAAATAATGAATACGACCATACTGCATGCGTAGATTAATGTAACTATTCTCCCCAGCACCTCTGCTACCATAAATTACTCCTCCTCTTTCTTAAAAACCTCATTAATATCTACTTCAAATGCCCTAGCGATATCAAATGCCAATTCCAATGACGGCGTATACTTGTATTTCTCAATCGAAATAACCGCCTGTCTTGAAATCCCCGCTTTTTCTGCCAGATCGGCTTGCGTCCAATCCCGCTCTGCTCTTAAAACTTTGATTCGATTCTTTATCAAAGTATCTACCTCATTTCATAATGTAACTACTTCGTTACATCTATAGTAACGGGTTGTTTACATTATGTCAATAAGGTAAAACAAAAAAATCCCTTTGACTGTTCTTAAATAAGGAATCTAAAACAGTCAAAAGGATTGAAGTACGGATGAAATAATCCAGCAATGCTAGTTTACGTACGATTAGCTATTCGTCTCCGCGATCCTGCTTTTCTGAAGAGGCAAACTGCATTCTCCCAGCAAATTTTTCTAGCCGCTGATCACGTATCTCATGGACACGTGCGACCGTTTTTGCATCTCCGGCATGATAGGCGCGATGGATTTCACTAGAAACGGTTAACAAATTCTGTTCGTAATCCGTTCCATTTTGCGAGACGTAAACTAGGTGGTGGATGGCCATATCCCCATTACTAGCAGGAATTCGTATTCCATGACGATTGTATTGGGCTAGATCCGCTCCGCTGATTTGGCAAAAGAAACGATCCCGACAAGCGATTCGGTAAGGCAAACTAGCCATATGCCGTTTAGTAAAGGTGGCTTTTGAATAATTACGCGAGCAACTGTCCTTACAAAAAGAACGCCGTCCCTTGGGCAAAATCTGACCACACCATTTACAGCTTGCAGTATCATCACGTAGATCGCATTGATTAAAGCCGATTTCCTCACCAAATTGCCGTTCATACTCAGCTAAGCTCAACCAGCTTCGTTGATAGCCAAACGCCTGTTGACGTAATTGACTTCCCCGCCCTTTATAGTGATCTTTTTCTGGCAAGGCTTGAACAAGGCCAGCCAACCCGTTTTTCTCTTGCTTCGTTGCTGCTTTTCCAGCAGGCATTCGCTGGATCGCTTGACCATCAAAGAGATAGATTTCTCGACAACGAAAGCACACGCACAGCACTTCCTGAGAAGGATCTTTCAGTAAAATCTCTAGCTTTTTCTGACAACTTGGACAATTGGCGCCCACCATTTTCACACGTTTATATGACATAAAAACTTCCTTTACAATTGATTTATTTCACGCTACCCTATCATCAAAGGTGGGGATTCTGGTGACGCGCGACTTAACTAGCGAAAAAAGACGAGAACTTTGGGACAAATTAACGCCTATCCAGCAGGAGACGTTGCAACGATTCAAAAAATATCGTATGCAATCACTCTTTTTAACTGAAAATTTCCTAATGGCTGAAGAATGGCGCTTCGTTGATTTCAAAGAAAATCCAGCTTACCCTCATGGTGAAGAAAACAAGCTCTTTTGCCGCTGCGGACGTGAGCTCAAATATCAATTCCTGTTAGTTTCCGAAAAAACAGGTGAAGAGCTAGCCTTAGGCGCCACTCATTTTGCCCAGCACTTAGGTGTCTCTCCTAAAATTGCGCAACAGATCCAGTCGGGCATCCATACATTGGATCGCGGAGTTGACTTGATTTTAACCAGTGTAGACAAAGGACTGCATTTCCCTAAACGCTATTATAACCTTTTTCTCAGTCGCGGTTTAAAAAACCAATGCAGCGACAGCTTTTTAGAACGAGTAGCCGCCTTTTCGAAAGCTGATTTGCCTTTATATGAAGAAGACAATCAAAAGCTGGTTGCTTGTTTAAAAAAATCCGGCTTTCAACTTCAAACAATTCAATTTTCAGCAGCAAAGCAAACACCTGATCCTTCCTTTAAACACTTGATTGGCTTACTGCAAAGCTACGAGATTGGCGAAGTCATTTATGAAGAAAAATTAGCCGATACTCTGGCGATAACTACAAAAGACCTGAAACATTGGCTAAGCATTCTGGAAGCACCAAAATGTCCTGTTCAGTTAAAAAAAGTAGGGACGAACTATTATCGTATTCGCTGATCTCTCGAAACAGTTGCCAGCTGTTCCTGTCAATCAGTCCAGCCTCTTTAGATGTGGTCAATTCATGTTCATTCACGTTGAACATCGTTTTTCATTAATTTTATGCGACCAAGACAAAAAAGGCTATCAAAACCTGACAGCCTTTCAACTAAAACGAAGGATATTTCCCAACGCATCTAGCTGCTTTTTCTGCGAATGGACCGTGAGTAATATCTTTTGATACTATCCGAATCGTCCAAGAGAATAACCTTTTCAGTAAGCGGGCTCGCAGACCTTGTCTGGATTTTTCCAACAAGTTCGTGATAGCTAGCGTCTGAAAGAGTGACCGAAGCATGAAAATCACTTTGTTCCTCTGCGATAATCCGAACCGCTCTACTGCTAGGCTCTCCTCTTTTTCGCGTCCAATAATACCCACACAGAATCGAATGAATAGCCGCAGCCTCATAACAACTCAGGTGAGCTTCCTCTAGCAACCGCATAATATGAATATAAACAGCCTGCTTCTCCGTCAAGAAAATAAATCTTGCGTCACTGGGCCCAAACAACTCAAACAACTTCAACGAGGCTGGGCTCTTAACCGGCGTGGCTGCCCAGATATTGAGATTCTTTTCATGACCACACCAAAAAATCTCCTCCTCTTCACCAAACAAGTCTGCCACCTGCGCAACAATCACTTCCCTTAAAAACCGCTCTTTTTCAGTTGTCTCTTCTTCATCCTCTCGATAGTAACACTTCTTCAATTCTTGGATTATCGTTTCTTCATTTACCATGGGGACCCCTCCCTGTTTCCCTAACACCCGCGCAGCATTCTGATTCTCTCTTCAGTTAAATTATGCCTTATCTGTCCTGTCAGTACAGCCCAACATCTATATTTTTTGTTAATTAAGTTAAACGTCCGACTATTTACTATGCAAGCTCATTAATCGCAACGAACCCTGACGCAAAAAAGCAGAATTCTCCTTAGGGAAAATCCTGCTTGCATGCTTATTTTCTTTCCATTCTGCTAAATCTTCGTCTTCGTTAATAATAACTTTCGAAAGTTAAACACGCTTAAAATGATGTTTCCGAAGACACACGCGCTAGTAACGAGGAATACCGCTGGATAGCCCATCGCATGGGCAACGGTGGACCCCAACATCGGGCCAATCACCTGTCCTAAATTGGTAAACATTTGATTATAACTAAAGATCCGACTAACGCCCTCGGGCGGACTGATTTTACTAATAAGCGTATTGATGGATGGCATCAAAGCGCCTGTTGAGAAGCCTAAGAAAAATCTCAATACTCCCAGTTGAAACGGTGTTTTGACAAAAGCCATCGGAATAAAACAAAACAGCGATAATACCAAGCCGGCTAGTAGAACTTTATGATTCCCAATCTTATCGCCAATTTTTCCAAGCGTTGGCGAAGACGCAATCGCTGAGACACCCGCAATGGAGACGATAAATCCACTGATAATCAGGGCATTGCTGCTAGAGCCGCTTAAATCACGAATATACAAGGTCAAAATCGGACTAATACTTGTTACACCAACCTGAAGGATCAGAGAACTGATAAAGAGACCAATCAAAATCGGCATATAATGAATTCGTTTTCGCAGTTCTGTCATACTGATGACATCTTTCTTCTCGATCGGTTCGAAGTTTTCCTTCACGAAAAAAATGGTTAGGAAGGTACAAATCAGTAAAATAATTCCAGTAATAATGAAGACATTTCTCAAACCAAACCATTGGGCCAACATCCCACCGATTAATGGGCCAATTAAATTTCCAGCAACCCCGCCTGTCGCAAGCGTCCCAAGTGCCCAACCACTTCTTTGACGCGGCACTTGCGAAGCAATCAATGCGGTAGCGTTTGGCATATAACCAGACAGAACCCCAGTCATAAGACGCATAATTAATAGCCAATAGACATTCGGTACAAAAGCAAGTGAGCCCATCGTAATTGTCATCCCTGCTGCAGCGCGAATCATCATGAGCCGTCGACCTTTTCGATCTGCTAGATTCCCCCAAATCGGAGCAACTAATGCTGCGGCAAAAGCTGTAACAGAAATCGCTAAGCCAGAAAACAATTCCACCTGACTGTTTGGTGTTCTTAATTGTTCAATATAAACCGGCAAAAAGGGCATCACCAAGCTGAAACTGGCACCAGTGAAAAAACAACCAATCCATGAAATCAAGAGATTTCGCCGCCAATTGATTTCCATCTTTTGAATCCCCTTTCTTCCCTTATTCTATCTATATACTATAGCAGAATCCGGGCGAAAAAACTTTTTTATACACTTGCCAACTTTGAAATTTTTCTAATAATTTTCGCTTTTTTAAGCGCTACGGTTGCGTTTTCTAATGGATGTGCTAGACTGAAACAAATTGAAAGTGGGAGTTTTTATGAAAAAATTGATCGCCATTGATTTAGATGGAACAACGCTAAATCAAGATTCTAAAATTACGGATAAAACAGCGAAAACTCTGCGTCGCGCGATGGAAGATGGTCACACTGTGGTGATCGCAACCGGTCGCCCGTACCGTATGAGTAAAAACTTTTATCATGAGTTACAACTGACGACGCCGATGATTAATTTTAACGGCGCCCTGGTTCACCTGCCAGGAAAAAAATGGGCGGACGAAGAGGAAACTTCTGTTAATCGGAAGATCGTCTTCGATGTGATGACCGAAAAGAAAAATTTAAAATTGGACTTTATTGCCGCTGAAAATCGCGACACCTTCTTCATCGATGATTTGACCTTCTTCGATCAGCATTTCTTTGCTAGTGATTTTGCTACGGATGAAAATCTATTGACAATCAATACGTTGCAAACAAACCCAACCTCCGTCTTATTACGCAGTCAACCAGAAAACGTTGGCAGTGTTTCTGAAGAGTTGAAACAGCAATT
Source organism: Enterococcus sp. DIV0756 (assembly GCF_051710745.1). Lineage (NCBI taxonomy): Bacteria > Bacillati > Bacillota > Bacilli > Lactobacillales > Enterococcaceae > Enterococcus > Enterococcus sp. DIV0756. Next base: position 1,987,267 of record NZ_JBIOLF010000001.1, read on the forward strand.
TGGGCACGAAGTTGAGGTCAATACGTGGGGCGGACCAAACCCCATTTTAGAAGTCGTCGCTAAGGGGATTCAAAAAGCCCATGGATTGAAGCGTGTGATTAGCAGCCTCAACATGAAGCAAGAAGACATCCTCGCATTCGGTGACGAACACAACGATGTGGATATGTTAAAATTTGCTGGCTGGGGTGTTTCAATGGCTAACGGGACCGATCAATTAAAAGCTGTCGCGGATGACATCACAGAAAAACCTAATACCGAAGATGGTATGGCCGATTACTTAATTAAATACCTCGATCTATAAAAAGCTGAGGCAAGAAATCCGTTTGATTTCGCTGCCCCAGCTTTTTTATTTTTCAAATAATTCGATCGCTTTCTCCGCGAAGCGTTGACCAAAAATCGCAAACATCTCCTTGGCATCCTCATAGTGGTTCCCCACCGCATCCAACGCTACCGGTCCATGATGGATGAAAGGCTGACCGTGAGCGGAGCCGCCAGAATATACCAGCATTCCCTTCACTAAAAGCATTCCCAATATTGATAGAATCGCGCTATCACTGCCGCCCTGTGCATAGTGGGCCGTCGCGAAACAGCCGCCCAATTTTCCAGCCAGTGGAATCGAGGCTCTCTCTTCTATCAGCCATTGGTTCATTCGCCACGCACACGTCGCCATATGGGTGGGTGTCCCAAATACTACCCCATCGCAGGCTGACAAATAGGCTTCATCAAGCGGTTCATCAACTGAAAACAGTCTGACCTCACTCCCAACTTTGCGCATCCCTTCAGCGATGACCTCCGCCAGCTCCTTTGTTTGTCCGGTCTCGCTATAATAAATAATCGCTAACTTCACACGAACCGCTCCCTTTTCTCTTTTTATTGATAATACCTCTTTATCAATCAGAAATTCAATAAGAACTAGTGTAAAGCAAAAAACGAATTTTCTTTACAAATAGAAAGTATCGACCACTTTTTCTTAACAAAAGGTATCTCTTACTCCACAAAAAAGGAATTGATTCTAAAAGAACCAACCCCTTCTTCAGAACAGCTTGAATTTTCAGCTATTTTACAACTGTATAATCATCAATCGTTTTTCCATTTTTATCCTTCAGCACGAGCCAGCCATTCGTTCCCGCATAATAAAGAAAAATGCCGACTTCATTGACGCTCTTTAGGATAATATCCTCTGTGGTTTTCCCCTCTGAAATTTTGTCGGCATAATCAGCTCTTAGTTTTTCGGTTAAGCGCGCACTGAAGCCAATCGACCCATCTTTGTTTAAGGGCATCTCCTGTGTTAAGGTCGCTCCAGCTAATAATCGCATCTCGTTGCGCTTCTGCCAAATGACTTCACCTTTTGCCCCATTGTAATCAATGTAAAAGGGAATCTCGCTGACTTTTTTGCTCCAGCGATGCTGGGCCTTCGCTGGTTTGGCTTTGATTTTTTGGTTCTCATAGCCAAAGGTCGTCAAAAGCGTAAAGAGCAGCTCTTGGTACTTCGCGACAACGGGGTAATGATTCGCCGCAATTTTGTGCTCCTCAAACAAGCCCGTCGTTTTCAGCGCGTTTTTTTGCCAAGCCTCCAGCATTTGCTGAGCTAGGTCACGTCCTTCCACATCCCACGGAACACTGATCGTCACCAGACTATCCGCTTTTTTCAGGACTTTTTTATCAAATGCTTGACCATAATCCACCGCCTGCGCTTCCCGGCCCTGGAAGTACAGAATCAATTGATCCTTTGGCAAGCTTGGCAGCTTGGTTAACTCACGATGGATGACCATGAGTCCTTGCTCATCAAAATGAATGCTGGTTGTCTGCTGATCGATTTCCACTGCTACTTTTATCATCGCTTCTCCCTCAAATCTTTTTTCTTTAGCTTATTAAAAAAGTGAGAGCGCGTCGAATGATATGTCTCAGCACACCAGATTATTTCTTTCCATAAAACGCGCGAAAACTTACAAGAGCATGGTTAAACATTGTCCCGTCTCATACCAACGTTGGCTTTTTCGATGAGACAAAGCGGACTAAATTACGCTCGTTTGCGAATTCGGCCAAGTAACCGTTTTCGTTTTTTCTTAGTCGGTGTTGGCGGCGATTCCTTATTCACTGCGGCAATCGTTGCTTCCTTCGGTACTTCGCTCATTCGTTTACCTGTGACAATTAATTTCGCTGGCTCTGACTGATCTTCCGCCTCAATATTAACCAATTCAACGCCCGCCGGAAAACAAGCGTTAATCAACAGGAACGCTTGGTTCTCATTCAAATCCCACGAATGGTACCCCTTTGGCAGTTCGATCGTCTGAATGAGACAGTTAGGCTGCGGCCATTCTTCGGTAATCGTCAAATCCTCTGGCACTCGGATGGTTTCTTGCATTTCTCTATGAGTATCAGGTGTGCTCACCTGTTTGCTCTGTGTTTCGGGTACTTCCACTGGGGCTACTTCAGCAGTTGGCACCTGTGCTTTTTTCTTCCCGTCTTTTTTGTCATCAAAAAGTTGTGTTTCGGTTCTTTGGATGACTTTGGCGCGGCGAAGTTCTTGAAACAATCCAACGCCATTTTTTTCAAAAATCTGCAGCTTGGTCAATTTTGTTAAAGAGGTTTTGATTTCATCTGCTGATTTCTTTCTATCAAAATCTTTAATCCGTATACGATGGGATTTGCCATCGCTTTTGCCGAATTCTGCGGCTAATGTATACGTACTTTGCATCTTCTCATTCCTTCCTAGATCCGTTTCTCCTTTTGTTCCCCATCAGCTACTGTCATGATCCGACCAATCCGGCCAACGGTTCTTTGATAAATTGTGTAAACAATCCCTTTAGCTTTTCTACCACATAGGTCTTTGCAGGAAATAGTTTCATTTCCAATAAACGCCATTCCTTTTTCTCGAAATACTCCGCAAAGAACAAATAATAAAGTCGCAACACGCTATTCGAGCGTGCCCGCATAAAAATGTGACGTACGAGGTCTGCCAGCACAAAAGCGAAATCTGCCTCCGACACCTCTTCGCGTACTTGAAGCGCGATCAAGCATTCGATCGCACCAGCGCCATCATTCGTTTCGCGGTAATACTGATTGATGCGCTTTTCTAAATTTTTCCGTGTTAAAGTGAATAACTGTGTTTCACTTAATCCATACTCTTTCATTGATTGATCTCCTTTTTCATCTAATGTTACAAACTCCTTATTTACTAAACCACACTACGACCTAGTGATACCCACTCACTAACCAGAAACCCGAAACATACCCTGTCCGTCCTTGAGGAAAACATAGTCCATTTTCTCAAAAACTGCAATATCAATTTCTTTATATTTTTTAAAAAATAATTATACTTCGTCAAAAATAAATAAAATTTCGCAAAAAAATCCCGTTATTTGACCATTCCTAACCACCCCTTGACCATTTTTCGACTCTCAAATAACAAAAAAATAATGTGTTTTTTCGAGTAAAACCTAAAAAAACACCCCTTCGTCTAGTAAACGAAGGCGTGCTGGCTATTCAATGATCTTTTTTACTTTAAAGGATTCCGTTGTTTCTGAAGGCTCCTCTTGATCCGCTAGATCAAATAGGATCAGCGACTCGTTTCCTTCGCCCTCTACGATCACCAGCTTTCCTAGTGGATCACGGTTGTCCTTGACGATCTGAGCCTCTTTTATCAGTTCTTTCGGGTCACGCTTTGCGGCGATCGCATTGCCTAAGTTAAAGAATACGGTTTCTTCCATGTTCCTCCACCTCTCCTCTCATCTGCATAAGAAAATTATCCGATCATTTGCAGGATTGATTATTCCTAGTATAACAGAAGTGCGCCGGAAACACGGACTCTCCGACATCCCCCATCGTGTTCTGTCGTATGAAAAAACCGCAAACGTCCTCGTTCACGGCTTTCCTTTTTATTTATCTTCGTTGGAGCGCTTCTTTTTCCAAGTAATGAGAGCGCCTGTCACCAAGAACAGTCCGATCCCTGACAATCCAACTCCCGCTGCCATTCCTGACCGTGGATAGCTCTTCGCCGAACTGGTGGCTACCGTCCTATTAGGGCTTGTACCTGAGGGGCTCGTTCCCGTTCCTTGTTTAGACCTTAGCCCCTTGATTGCTTGCTGAAGCTTCGTCAGTGCTGCATTGATCTTCGCTTCATCATAGGGGGTGTTTTTTAACGCCTCTTCGGCTGCCTGCAAGGCTTCTTGATACGCCTTCCAGCTTTCTTCCGTGTAGGCATTCTTGTCTCGCTGCTGTTCCTTTTCCTGCTTGATCAGCTCCTCCAGCTCAGAGGCCTTTGGTGCGTTGATCGTCGTATGCACCGTCGTTGTTTGCTCATCAGCAGCAAAGCTGTGGAGCGGCAAGCCGATAAAGCCGAAGCAAAGAAGCGCGCACAATAGCTTTTTCATCGCTGCTTCCTCCTATTCAATCGCTGACGTGAAGACGATCTTCCCTTCATACCTACCTGGCTTCGCCTGTGTCCATGCGGCTTTTTCAATGTTCAGGTATACTTTTGCCGCTTTTTGCTCTGCGGCTTCTTCTGCATTCCAGCTCTCAGTCGACCAGCTATTTCCAGCTGTGTCTGTCAAGGAGAAAGGTAATGCTGGTGCCTGTGGGTTATCCTTATTTTTCATCGCTTCAATTCTCGCGGATACCTTCACCTGCTGATTCGGTGCCAAGTCCCCTGAGACTTTCAAATCAGGTAACGCCGTCTTCTCCATGTTCACCGTCACCGCTTGATTCGCAGGGATCGTCAGGCTATAGGTCGAAGGGATCGTTGTGGTAATTACGGTGTTTTTTTCCTCAGCCAACGCGGAAACCGGCAGAAGAAACAATGCGCATAAAAGTAGATAGCTTTTTTTCATTTGAGAGCCCTCCTATATACCCGTTGCAATTTCAGCAACAAAGGTGATGGTCGTTTTATATTGCCCAGCTTTCTTTTCACCAACCAAATCCTCAAATTTAAAGGTTGCTAAGCTGCCTGTTTCATTCGTCCCTGTCGCTTTGAGTAACAGATCACCCTTTTTAAGTGGTGTTCCTCCATCTTTCATTAGCTGCGTAGTCAACGTATGTGGGCTACCGGGGTCTTTTTGCCGTGTCAAGGTAATCGTTCCTGAATCATCGATCGAAGGATTCGTCATACTAAGCGTGAGACTTAACTTCTTCGAAGGTTCGATATTGTGCTCGCTCGTCCCCAATTCGATCTCCTGTGTCTGTTGCAAATCAATGGAAGCTGGAATCTTAAGGGTATAACTATTTTTTACTTCATACTCGACGTTTGTTTCTTCCGCCTGAACCGTTCCGGCAACGCCTAGCGCCAACAAACTCAACAGTACGGTTCCGATCATTCTTTTTTTCATGGTCATTTCCTCCTTTATTGGACCGCTAAGCTTAATCGTATCTCAGAACCATTCAGCGGTTCTTGGTCCTTCAAGCTGAAGCATTCATATTTCAACATTGCCTGATCATAGGTGCCTGCGGCTAATGGTTGATCCAGTGTCAGTTCATAGATGGCTTTCCCCGGCTCCAGCAGCTTGGATTCCCAAAGCTTGGTTTCCGCATCTTGCCAAAGCGAGAGCTTGAAGTAGCAGGTATTCTTCTTAGGGTTGTGAAAATTAACCTGTTGCTTCGTTGCCTCCGCCTTCAAAGGAATGCTGTCGAATCCCGGAATCTCAATGGTCGGAGAAGGCTCCCGCGAGACGGCGCGTTCGCCCTTCCAGTCTTCTGCCGATTCCACCTCCGCCAGTAGCTTGTCATCAGATTGACGACTCTGGTAGATCAAAAAGCCGCCTACTAGAAATACCACTAGCAAAATACTTACGATCAGTGACTTCTTCTTCACGGTGTCACCTCCTCAGTCGTCAGGGTCGTTTCAAAAATCAGCCGTCCCTTATAGCTTCCTGCTTGAAGCGGGTTATTCTCTGCTATACCAGTCGGCACACCAAAGCGTACATTTGTTTCTTTCTCTTTCAAGCTGGACACCAATGTAATGGCCGAATAGGTAATCAGCGAATGCGCCTGTTTCCCTTGCGCCGCTTGGTTTTTCAGAATCAGCTTATCGTCACTCATCTCATTGGTGTCGGATAAGCGAGCCGTGACCTGTTTCTGATAACCAGGTACACCATGAAATTTATTCGTCAGCTTGACGGTTCCCTGCTTGTCTTCATCGCTAAGTGTGACCGTAGCCGGAATGACTAAGCTATAGGTCGCCGCTGGCGCAAAACGATCGTCTTTCCATTCGATAAAGGCTTCCTTCTCACCCACTGTTACTACATGTTTTTCTTCAGGCAGGTAAAAATAGAACTGGTCATCATCCTTATGTTTCCCAGCGATTTTCCGATCTGTCGTCCCAACCTTTAGCGGCGCTCCTTCAACATAAGCAGAGGCGTCCGCTTGGTAAAGTGCCAATCCCTCACCCGCCGCATTATTCGGACGTGGATTGATGCTGTCAGGATTGCCTGAATGATCTAACGCTTTGACCGTGCCGTTGGTGATGGTGACTATGCCTGGAGTGCTGCCGCCAGTTCCTATGCCTGAACTATCCTCTCCGCTGATTGCTGTGATTGTCCCACCGTTTATTGTGACCGTGCTACTTTCTTTGCTGCCACCGCCGATGCCTGGACCTGCTTTGCCACCGATTGCTGTGACTGTACCACCATTTAACGTGACCGTGCCACTGCCGCCACTGCCGCCGCCGATCCCTGAGCCACTTGCTCCTCCGGTTGCTGTGACTGCTCCTCCGTTTACCGTGACCGCGCCACTGCCGCCACTGCCGCCGCCGATCCCTGAGCCACTTGCTCCTCCGGTTGCTGTGACTGTGCCGCCGCTTATCGTAACCGTACCATTTCCGACACTGCCGCCGATCCCTGAGCCATTTGCTCCTCCGGTTGCTGTGACTGTGCCGCCGCTTATCGTAACCGTACCATTTCCGACACTGCCGCCGATCCCTGAGCCACCATCAACGCCTGTTGCTGTAATTGTGCCGCCGCTTATCGTAACCGTACCACTTCCAAAAGTGCCGCCGCCGATCCCGGAGCCATTTGCTCCCCCGGTTGCTGTGACTGTGCCGCCATTTACCGTAACCGTACCACTACCATAATAGCCACCACCGATTCCTGACCCATACATTCCGCCAGTTGCAACCAAACTCCCTACATAACCTTTAAAACTTCCTATGCCACTGATAATCACAAGAGAATCTTCTGCTTCATTATGATTTTGCAACCCTGCGCAACTATAACCACTCTTTAGCTCATTTTCTCCCACCAAATCAATCGTAGCTGTTGCATTGGAGTCAATCCTTAACGCTGCTTGACCATAATTTGCTGACACGTTGATTTTCACGCCATTTAATTTTACAGTAACACTTTCTCCGGTTACCTTGATTCGATCCACGGTTGTCTCTGTGATCTCCTCACGCATGGTGACGGTATAGGTTTGGTTATCGCCTCCAAGAATGAGTTCGTTATTGGAATAGGTGACATCTGTAAAATCATCCACTACTAAGTCTGATTCCCATAAATAGAATTTTTCTTCATCTTCGTTCCACAACACCAGATAATGGTTCTGCTGACCACTTTTATCCACTATGATTTTATGAGTTTCTTTTGTCAGATAGAAATAGTACTTATCATCCCCTTCGTGAGGACCTGCTATTTTAGCCTCCACACCATCAATCGTAATTTTCTCATTGAGTTGAGCAGGAATAAGATTACATAATGCAACGTTAACGCCTTTATCATTTACAGGGCGAGGGTCTATAATGTCCGGATTGCCCGAATGATCTAACGCTTTGACTGTGCCATTGGTGATGGTGACTTTGCCTGAAGTGCTGCTATTAGCGCCGTCTCCTATGCCTGTAGCATTCGTCCCACTGGTTGCTGTGACTGTTCCTCCGTTTATCGTGACCATGCCACTTCTACTCTGACCGCCACCAATTCCTGAGCCTCTATCTCCGCCAATTGCTGTGACTGCGCCACCGCTTAGCGTAACTATACCTTTTTCGTTATCACCGCCACCGATGCCTGAGGCTTTATTTCCGCCGATTGCTGTGACTGCGCCACCGCTTAGCGTGACTACGCCGATCCAGTGAGTGTGGCCGCCGATGCCTGAACCATAATCTCCGCCAGTTGCTACCAAACTTCCTGCATAACCTTCAAAACTTCCTGTACCACTGGTAATCACAAGAGAATCTTCTGTTACATTATAATTTTGTAAACCTGCACAATTCAGACCACTCTTTAATTCATTTTCTCCCACCAAATCAATCGTAGCCGTTGCATTGGAGTCAATCAGCAACGCTGCTTGATAATTATTCTCTGAGACATCGATCTTCACATTATTCAACTTTACAGTAACCTTTTGTCCAATTATCTTGATTCGATCCACGGTTGTCTCTGTGATCCCCTCACGCATGGTGACGGTATAGGTTTGGTTATCGCCGCCGAGAATGAGTACATTATTGGAATAGGTGACATCTGTCACGTGGTCCAAAACTAAATCACATAAAACAAACCGATTATTGTTATCATCCCATCGAACAAAATAGGTCTTCTCTTGATTATCGCTCGAAACAGTAACTTTATGGTTGTCTTTCGTCAGATAGAAATAGTACTTGTTATCTCCTTCATGTGGACCCGCTATTTTGGCATCCACACCATCAATCGTCACGTTCTCATTGGGTTGAGCAGGAATGAGATTACATAATGCAACGTTAGCATCTTTATCATTTACAGGGCGAGGTTCTATACTGTCTGGATTGCCCGAACGATCTAACGCTTTGACTGTGCCATTTGTGATGGTGGCTTTTCCTGAAGTGCTGCTATAAGAACCTACTCCTATGCCTGAGCTATTCGTTCCTCCTTTTGCTGTGACTGTACCGCCATTTATCGTAACCGTACCTCTTCCACTCTGACCGCCGCCGATTCCTGAGCCCCCATTGCCGCCAGTTGCTGTAATTGTGCCGCCGATTATCGTAACTGTACCACTACCACTAAAGCCACCGCCGATTCCTGAGCCAAAAATGCCACCTGTTGCTGCAATTGTGCCGCCGCTTATTGTAACCGTACCACTGCCGCCGCCGATTCCTGAGCCCCCATTGCCGCCAGTTGCAACCAAACTTCCGGCATAACCTTCAATACTTCCTGTGCCACTAGTAATCACAAGAGAATCTTCCGTTGAATTATCATTTTGCAACCCTGCACAATTGCTACCACTCTTTAACTCGTTTTCTCCCACCAAATCAATCGTAGCCGTTGCGTTGGGGTCAATCCTTAACGCTGCTTGACGATTATTTGCTGAGACATCTATCTTCACCCCGTTTAATGTCAGTACAACTCCTGAAGCCGCGATAACGATGCGATCGTCTGTTGTGGTTCCTGATACGCTGAAGTTCCCGCTGCTTTGGAAGGTTAGTACATGATCTGCATAGGTATACTCTTGACCCAGCGTTCCGCCTACTACCGTAAAATCACCGGTTCCTAAGCTTTGCTGCTGGATTTCTTGCTTTTCTTCTTCGGGCGGTTCGTTTGCTTTTTCTATGGGTTGTTCGTCTGCTTGTGCTGCTTCTGCCTCCTGCGTGCTTGGTGTTTCTGGTGGCTGTATTTCTTCCCCTGTTTCTGCTGGCTGTGAATGGCCTTCCTCGTCCTTGTCTACTTCTTCACTTGTTGCAGCGCTAGTTTCGTAAGTATTTGCGTAGGTCCTTGGCGCATCGGGTAGTGTTTCTTCTGGGGCTTTTCTTAGTTGGCCTGTTTCTTGCGGTTCGATCGTCGTCTCCGCGATGACTGCCGCCCCACTGGAAAATACGACACTTCCAATTAGTAACAAGGTAAAGCCTAGCGTGAGTCTCCTGTAGCCTCTCTTCATTCTCCTCTCTCCTCCCTTTCCTATGGATTGACGCAATTTCTAAAAAATAAGTACCATGGATCGATATTCACAAAATGAATGATTCTTCGTTTTTTTCTCCTCGTAAACTCACGGAATGAACATCATCACAGACGTTTGGAAAATCCCATCCCGCTCCTGATATTCCAGTGTGCCGTTGTACTTTTCAACAACCGCCTTGACAGAACTTAGCCCAATCCCCGCCTCGATCCGCTGCAAAGGCTCTGTCGAATTATCGACCGCCAGAACCAGCTGATTGTCCTCCGTGACACAGCGGACGCGAATGAAACGTTTCCCCGTTTTCTGCCTCTTACAGGCATTCAACGCGTTCTCAAAAATATTCCCAAAAACAATACACAGCTGAGAATCAGGGATGGTCAAACGCTGCGGCAGGCCAATCTTGATATCCAGTTCTGCTCCTGCTTCCTTGGCTTGGGACAAATAATTATGCGCCAGCACATCAATCGCGAAATTCTGACAATAGGGCTGTTCGTTTTCCTTTGGCAAATAGGAAAGGTACTCCTTTAGATAGGCTTGCAGCCCTTTTAAGTCGCCATCCTCGGTATAGCGTTCGATCACGGCGATATGATGCCGCAGATCATGCCGCGAGCTGCGAGCCTGTTCGATTGACAGCTTCAGCTGATCAAAACGCTGACTTTGCCGTTCTAACTGCTGCTCCATTTCCATCATGGACAGCTCTAAGCGAGTGCTTTTAACAATATTCACGGTTGTTGACAGCGTGACAACATAGGCAGCGACGCCGACTAAGCTGAAAAAGAGACTGAATAAGGCATTGTGAAACGCAGTGAAGCCAATCGATTTCGAGTAAATGCCATAGAGTGTACAGAGAATACAAAAGAAGAAGGGCACTGAGCACAGGCTGCGAATCTGAGTTTCAGATAATAGCTGCATCGCTTGGCGCATCGGCCCGCGAAAGAACCACCAAAGGACTGGATAGACCAGCAATAAGATCAGCCAGACATTCAGAGGTAGCCATAGGCTTTCAGTTAGCGAAGAATCTTGGTGAAACACTTGAGTAGTACTCAGATATGCTAATAAATTGACCTCAGAAGCCACTCCTTGCTCAAAGAAGAAAATATATAAAATTTTCCACCAGCCTACATCGAAGCTGCGGAAAAATACAAGGATCATCAACCCGTGCATCACGATCCGTACCTGATTCAGCAGCTGAAGCGGATTTCCTTCCTTCAGCAATGTGACACTAAAGACGATCAAAAAACAGGCAAGACTGACGAGAAAGATCCGCCAAGCCATCGTTTTGCGTTCAATCTTGCGCATCGGCATAAAGGGAACGCAGCACAGGACGAACCAAGGAATATCCATCAGAAAGATACACATCGCAGCATTCAAGGCTTCTCGCATGTTCTACTCCCCCTCTCTGACTTTCTTGATCTTATAACGAGCATACTGTTGCTGAAGCTGTTTCGCCTGTTCCCGATTCATCGGGATACGTTGCTGATCAGCCAGGATAAATTCACGCTTTTCGATCCCGATTATCTGATCCATATTAACGAGAAAGCTGCGGTGACAGCGTAAAAACCGCGGATCAGCTAATTGCTCCTCTAACACATCCAACCGCAGATACACACTTTTCTCACCAAGGTCCGTATGGAGGATGCAACAGCGATTTTGCGATTCTACGTAATGAATCTCACGATGGAGAAGCTGTTCTTTTTTTCGATTGATCGTCAACTCGATGGATTGCTCACTGATTTCAGCCATTCGTAACCCACGATCAAGTGCTTCTTCGACCGCTTCGACGGTAAACGGTTTTAATAGATAGTGCAAGACACCGATCTGGAACCCTTCTGCCATATGCTGTGAACTGGATGTCGTAAAAATAATCGCCGCATTGCGGTTCTCGCTACGAATCCGCTTAGCTAGTAGGATTCCATTGATCTCATCCAAATAAATATCAATAAACGAGATCGCAAATCGCTCCTCCTCTAAGGCTTCAAGCATATCTTTACCAGAAGTAAAGCTCGTCAATGTATAGGAAAGCTGTCTTTCTGTCAGCAATTTATGTAGGCTCTCTTGAAGGAAAGCCATGTCGCTTAACTTGTCTTCACAGATAGCTATTTTTATCATAGTTATGTTATTCTTCCTTTTTTTATCATTTGTTTATTTCAACTTAACATCCAGTTAATAACTAAATATCTTACTTTAATTAAATCATATTATCGGTTGACTGTGGCTAAAATGTAGAAATCTGTCATTCAACTGTCGAAAACTGTTTAAATAACGGAGAATCCCCGTGAGAATTATTCGTTTAAAAATAAGTGCTTCTTTGGCAACTTTCTCAGTATTTCTATCTCTATCGAAGAAATCTGTTATTTTAAGCTTGTGCGGTTTGCTCTTTAGTTAACCGACAGTAGATACATCTTTTTCTTTATAAAATTTTCCTACTAATAAGCACAATAAAGAACAAAAACGCGACGAAACTTTCCATAAGTAAAGCCTTTTTCCCTTTTTCTTTACAAATGTATAGTTTTTATGGGTTTTTACTTACCTTATTGATCCGTCAGACGCGCTGGTTGAATGTTCGTTTAAGAAAGGAAATTGCAAGAACTCTTTTTTCACGATAAAAAAATGATAAAAAAATCCGCCTTCTTTCTTTTGACCGATTTTCGCCTATGAACTAGGGATTTTTGGCAAATTTTTTTATAAAATGGATTTTTTTCTATTAAGATTTCAAAAAAAATTGAGGACGTTACACGAGGCTGTTTATGCTATCTTTTTCTTGAAAAAGATCCCGCTGTTTTTTCTTTTCAGAAGAAAGAGTGGGGAAAAGAGAGGAAGATTTTATGGCTAAAAGACTCACGAAAAAATTTTTTGTAAAAAAACTAACGACATTTGTCGAGCAACATCATCGAGCCCCAACGGCAAAAGAATTCGGTCATCAAACTGCTATAAGAAATCTGTTTGGCAGCTATACGAATTTCCTCGAAAGTCAAGGACTTAGCAAAGCAACAGTCATTGAACACTATATGAAAATCGAATTAGCTGAGAAGCTGGATGCTTTTGTGACCACCCATCAACGCGCGCCAAAAGCCAGTGAATTTGGGTATCGGTATGCTATCAACGACTACTATGATTCCTACTTTGACTTTCTCAACGCCCACGGCTACGGTGCCTTGTACGATCCTTCGTTGGAGCGCGTCCCAAGAGCGAAGCCAAATAGCAAAAAGAAACCACCTAAAAAGATCAAACCAAAAAAGCTCACAAAAGAGGATCTAATCGAAAGGCTGCACGCATTCGTCAAAGAACATGGTCGTATCCCATTTTCAAAGGAATTTGGTTATTTACACATGGTTAACAAATATTTCGGCACGTATAACCAATTTGTCCTTAGCGAGGGCTTTCAACCAAACTTCCGCGGCAGAAACAAACCACTGCCAAAAGAAGAACTAGTTAAAAAGCTCCATGACTTTGTTTCAACAAATAACCGCGTCCCGAATCAAGATGAATTCGGGCAATATAATCAAATCAAAAGCTTATATGGAAACTTCAATCTATTTCTTCTGGCAAATGGGTATGAACCTGTAAAACGTAAACAACCGCCCAAAAAAGGTCGACAAGCTAAGAAGAAACATTTAGTAACGAAGACGTTTTTAATCAATAAATTGGCCAGATTTGTGAGGGATTACGATCGAACCCCTACCTCTAAAGAAATGGGCCATGAGAAGCCGATAAAAAAATATTTCGGTTCTTATAGCGCCTTTCTTATTAGCCAAGGGTATTCTAATCACGGTGGCATCACACGAAGGGAGTTGGATCAAAAACTTGAAGCCTTTGTAGATAAGCATGATCGCCTCCCAACATTGAAGGAATTTGGTTATGCCTATCCTATCCGACGCTTCTATTGTACTTATACGGAGTTTTTAAACGCCAATGGCTATGTTCCTCCAAAGAAAAAGCAACGCTCCAGACCGAAAAAAACTATTACTTCCGCATTTTTAAAGAAGAAACTGAACAATTTTGTAGAAGAAAATGGCCGCATCCCAACGACGAGAGAATTCGGCTATCGCTATCACGTCACCCAACTGTTCGGCTCCTACACCGCCTTCGTACGCGGTCAAGGCTACAAACCTAACATAGAATTCCTGTCAAAAGAAGAATTAGAAAAAAGACTCCGATCAGCGGTGGAAACAACTGGCCGCGTCCCAAAATACTATGAATTTGGACACCGAGGGGAAATCAATAAATTGTTTGGCTCCTATGAAGCGTTCGTGCAATCACTTGGCTATGAAGCACCTGTTCGTCGAACCGTTTCAACTGAAAGTTTAGTCGGCAAACGTTTTGGACGCTTACTTGTGGTCTCACAGGGGGAAATGTATCGTGGAGGAACCTCTTGGAACTGTCAATGCGATTGTGGCAATTCCAAAAACAATGTTCCAAGAGGCCGATTGACTTCTAAGCAGATTTCTAGCTGTGGCTGTTTGTATAAAGAGATGCCCCATTTAAAAAAATATTTAGTAGAAGACACACGCCTGACAGCCCTTCAAGGAAAAGCCACGAAGGCTAGCAAGACCGGTGTTTGTGGTGTTGTCTTGAATACGCAGGGAAAGAAATACTGCGCGCAAATTCGTGTGAAGGGAAACTATCACTATCTCGGAAGTTTCGAAAATTTTGCAGATGCCGTAGCCGCCCGCAAAGCGGCCGAAGAAAAATATTTTGCGCCTATTCTAGAAAAATACAAAGATCGCCTTCAAGAAGACTAACCAGACTGATTTCTTGCCAATTCGCTACGAATGCTAAGAGGCGTTCTTTCACCTGATTACGCCCATCAGAAACACTATTTTTAGATAGGGTCGCCTATTCTTTCTGGCCGACGATGGATACCGCGTTTTTTCGCATTTAAGCTTCAGTTAAGCTTACTCTTATATAGTGTACTCAACCCTAACAAACTTTTCATTTTGCCAGTTACTTCCGTTACCAAAGTAACTGGCGCTCTTTTTTCAACTAAATACTTTTGCTTAAAAAAAATCGAGCTGAGGCGATGAATACAGAAAAAATTCTGCATCCATCGTCTCAGCTCGATTTGAAGTAAGAGATAAGGAAGGTACGGGACTTGAACCCGTGCACCACATTACTGCGGCTCGCCGGATTTCGAGTCCGGTGCATTACCACTCTGCCAACCTTCCGCACCATTTATCTTACCTTTTTTTATTTAAATGTCAAGATGTTATAATCTGTCCAATACGGACGTGTCTTCTTCTTGCAAGATGTTGTTGATCGTACGGTCAATCAAGTGAACAATCTCGTCCTGCGTCGGCGCGATGATGCCTGATGACATCAGCGTAGCGATACCTGTCACACAAATCCATGTCCCTACATGCAACGCATTGATTCGTTTTTCAGACAATTCGCTGTATTTAGGATGCTCGACAATCAATTGATGGAAGTAGTTGTAAGAAAAGTCATGCATTTTCTTTCCGCCGCCATATTCTTGTACAAACAGTGCATTATAAAGATTGCTTTGCTCTTTGGCAAAGTACACATAGCTTAGCCCTAAGTCAATGATTGTATCACCAGTGCGAACTTCTGGGAAAATATCGTAGTATAGGTGATTGCAGATTTCGTCTAACAACGTGTTCTTAAGATCACTCATATTTTTAAATTCTAAATAAATTGGTTGCGTACTGATTCCCATTTTTTTGGCGATGTTTCGTGCAGTAAATCCAGAGAAACCTTCATTTTCGACAACTTCATAGGCAGCCTTTAGAATCTGGTCTTTGGTGTAAACTTTTCTTCTCATTGTAATTCCTCCCAGAATGTTATTATTTTTACTGTCATTTTATTTTAATCAAAAACTGATTAGTTTTGCAACCCTTATGCAAGATGTTATCTAAATTTACCGAAACTTTTTTCTAAAAAGCGGTGAATTTGATCAGGATTTTCCTTATAAAGGCAGTGTAAACGTTTCATTATTTATGTAATATTTAACTTATTTCATTAAAAAACAAATGAGCCGTTATACATTTAAATACATTATTGTTTCTTTAAAGTAAAAATCCTATCTCATTAAAAAAAAGTTGCTGTTACTTTATTATACTTTCTCTAAGGATTGCTGACAATCCTTATTCTTTTTCTTGTCTATTTTATTCATATTCTCTACTATAGTAGAGAATAGTAAAGGTGGTTAACTTGATGGAACAGCAAAATTACGCGCAACTTGTTTTAAATACCTGCTTGAAGGCTGGGAAAATTATGATGGAATCAGGCTCCGAGGTCTATCGAGTAGAAGATACCATGAAACGGATCGCTCTGAATGCAGGGCTTGATGATATACAAACTTATGTAACTGCAACGGGGGTAATTGTTGGCTTCCCTTCTGAACAAAGCAGCCAAGTCATTCAGATCACCCCTCAATCGATCAATTTGGAAAAAGTGACGGCTGTCAATCAAGGCTCAAGACAATTCGCTGACGGGGAACTTTCTTTACCGGACTTTTATCATTATTTGGAAGAAGTTGATCAGGATACGCCGGATTTCCCCTATGTTTGGAAGATTATTTCTGCCGGAATTGTCAGCAGTACGTTAATGATTATTTTAAATGGTACTTGGTATGATTTCATTCCAACCTTTGTCATCGGAATGATTGGGTTTGGCGTTCATACTTTTTTTGGAAATAAATTGCAGATGAAATTTTTAAATGATTTTGCGGCTGCGTTGATTATTGGGGCTCTCGCTTTACTCACCGTCTCGACCTCACTGGCTCGCGATGTAAATAGCCTGATTATCGGCTCGATCATGCCCTTAGTACCAGGCTTAGCCATCACCAATGCCTTCCGTGATATCATGTCAGGACATTTAATCAGTGGTGTCGCTCGAGGAACCGAGGCATTGTTCATTGCTGGTGCAATCGGCGGCGGAATCATCGTTGCCTTTAATTTCTTCTAAAGAATAATTCTAGTCGGAGGTCACTCATGAATATTATTGTCAATTTTTTATTCAGTATGTTTAGCACGATCGCCTTTAGCGTGATTACGAATATCCCTCGTCGCGCTTTTTTAGCCTGCGGTTTTACTGGAGCTGCGGGCTGGATGACTTTTTGGATCTTGCAAACGTACTTCCATCAAAATATTGGTATCTCAAATTTTTTAGGTGCTTTAATGATCGGATTGATCAGTATTTTCTTCTCTAAAATAATGCATATGCCGGTGATCGTTTTTAATGTTCCCAGTCTGGTACCATTAGTTCCAGGAGGACCTGCTTATATGGCCGTACGCCATATGATGAATCAGCAGTTTACGGAATCAATGGAGAAGGTCGTCACGGTTCTTGTTACAGCTGGAGCGATCGCCATTGGCTTTATGTTCACGAATGTGATTGAACGAGCCTTAAAGAGAACACGTTCCAATTTTCGAATCAAGTAAAACAGGAGACCTTTTCCTGATTTACTTACCACTTTTTGTAAGCGCAACCAATAAATTTCTAAAAATATTTTAAGTTTCAAACGAATTTCACAAATTACTACCTCAGACCTATGCATTTTGTGAATTTATCCTTTATACTTCATTTTAGAAAGACAAAGGAGTTGAGTCAGATGAGTGTTGTTCAGTCACGAAGACTTTTAAATATTATTTCGTTGATGGGGATCGCGTTAACGATTAGTTTATCGATTTATTTCTATCGCTTAGGCGTATTTGATGATATGAATTCATTGCAGCAACTTGTCGGGCAATCACCAATTGCCGGCCCACTCATTTTTGTTTTGATTCAAATCATCCAAGTCGTTATCCCGATTATTCCTGGTGGAATTAGTTTAGCAGCTGGCGTTTTGATTTTCGGTCCCTATTGGGGATTTGTCTATAATTATGTCGGGATCGTTATCGGGTCGCTCATTCTTTTCTTAATGGGGCGGCATTATGGTAAGCCGTTGATCATGCATCTTGTTAGTGACAAGGTCTACCAAAAATACAATCATTGGCTAGATGATCCTCGATTTGATAAATGGTTTGCGTTAGCGATTTTCTTACCCGTCGCACCAGATGATGCCCTGTGTTTGATGGCTAGTCTGACAAATATGTCCTTTAAGAAATACAGCGCGATTATCTTTTTAGCAAAACCCGCTTCCATCTTTTTATACAGCCTCGCTTTATTACAAGGCGGCGCATTATTAGAAAAATTACTACTCCGCTAATTCATTAGTGGAGTTTTTTTGTCGTTTCGTTTCATTCGAATGAAAAAATGAGGATATTCAACAAAAACGCAGGCGTTTGATCCGCTCTTTTTGGTTCTGAAAAAGGGGTATCCGAGTATATATATCCCAACAGCACTCTACTAGATAAATAATCGTAACAATCATCTGGAATAAACCAAATCCAACAGATACTATCCCCAGTTGTATTCTCCGATTTTCATGAAATAATCTAACTTTGATGTGCAAAGTTGTGATACGCTAAATAAAAAGTTTAAATCATTTTGAACAACTTATTTACGTATACATTTTCAGGAGGAACAATGACTTACTTACGACAACAAATCACCCGTTTTTTTCGTGCGTTTTCTATATATAATTTTTTATTGCTTGTTTTCGGTCTCCCCTTCTTAACCGAAGGACTCTTTTTATTTTTCCGGCAAAGCTTTCTAAACGATCTATATCATCCGTTCTATTTGTTGCTGTTTTCTTCATTAATCTTTCTATATGGGAACTTTTTTAGTCAAATACAATCCAATGAGAAAGTATTTCAGAATTTTTCTTTACGAGCAGCGTTTGTCAGCTTCGGCTACTGGCTGCTTTTATCGCCCATTTTTTTCTTTCGCTTCTATCAAATGTTTCTAGCTTGGCGGCCATTACCGGCTAAAATACTTTCCTTCCTATTTCTCTATCGATGGAAAATAGTGCCAATCCTTGTTTTACTGTATTTACTCGTTCTTTACTTCCTATATCGATCGATTCTACTACCTAAATACCTAAAACAAGGAAAAAGCTTAAAGGAGAGCCAACAGCTTAGTTGGAAAAAAACAAAAAAGCCAGTGGCTAAGCACGTGCTGCTCTTTTTCATTATCCCTTTTGCTTTTATCGTTCTCAGTTTTCTACTCAAATTCGGTTTCATTTGGGCTGCGAAATTTCTGACAAGACAAAGCAGCGCGATGATTTTCCTCATGCTTTATCGAGTGCTTCAAAATGTGATATGGGGCTGTTTCTTTCTTTATTTGACCACTTCGGATAACCATCCGACTGCTGGTGAAAAAATGTCTAAAGGAACCATTGCTTGGCTTAGTCTGACCGTTATCGTCTGCCTTGGATTGTATCCTTTGCACTATGCGCATGTCTTTCAAAGTGACTACCCAGATCAACCCTTAACGATCTCGCATCGTGGTGTTTCCAACCGGAATGGTGTCCAAAATTCTATTGATGTCCTAAAAAAGACCAATGAATCCAGTCATCCTGATCTTGTCGAAATGGATGTTCAAGAAACGGCAGACCATCAACTAGTTGTCATCCATGATGAGGATTTAAAGCAGTTAGCTGACAAGAACATTCGCATTGACGAATCCACTTGGGCAGAATTAAAAAAAGTGACCCTAAAAGAAAACGGTCATTCAAGTAAGATTCCTCTATTCACTGATTATCTAGCAGAAGCAAACCGCCTCAATCAAAAATTACTGATTGAACTTAAGGTAACTGCCAAAACCAAAGGAACCATTCTTAAATCATTGGTGCCCTTAAAGGAGCAACTAACCAATCATCAGCTGCAAAGCATGGATTTGGATACCGCTAACCAGATGAAGCAACTCTTCCCTAGATTGGAAGTCGGGTATATCCTGCCTATGGATTTACTAGGAGCACCTAGGACTTCGCTGGACTTTATGAATATCGAAGCACGAACAGCCAACGGTGATCTACTACAAGCGTTGGCACATCGCAAACAAAAAGTCTATGTCTGGCCGGTAAACGCAAAGCAACAAGCGGCTGTTTATCGCTTTCAAAACGTCGCTGGAATCTTAACGGACAATCTACAGGTTTTTTCAGGAAAGCAACCTATCATCAAGATAAAAACGATTAGTAGTATTTTATTTAATTAGAAAAACTGTAAACAACCTTCTTGTCGAAGGTCGTTTACAGTTTTTTATCGATCTAATAAACGTTCATACGTGAAACCGGTCATGGAAAATCTCAGTAGTAAGAATGCGATAACCAGTAGAACAAGTCCGATTGAAAGGACAACCCAGCCGCCAAAGACCAGAATCCCCGTAAACTGCCCCACGAGCAGTAAGACTATCGGCAGAATCAGAAATGCGGCTTTTTGTTGTGACTCTTCGATGGTTGTCGATTTAGCAGAACCTTTAACAATCAATACGATTGAGATAATCGTTATTGCAGGTACGATAAGAAGCATGACCCAAAGCCAGTTGATACTCAAGGGCAGAAGAAACCCTTTCAGTAAATACAGCTCCACTTCAATGACGATGACGGTTAAAATAAACGAAACATAGGTGACAAAGATAGCGACAAAAAAGGAAGCATATACTTTTGCCTGAAAAATTTCGCGAATGGATAATGGCGAATATAGCAAGGTTTCCAGCGTTCGCTTCTCCTTTTCCCCTACGAAGGAACTAGCTGCCATGACACTCGCAGTCATGATCGGAATGATTAAAAAGAAAATCGGAATAACATTATTGACCATCAAAGCCAAAAACGCTTGAATGATTTGGTCTTGATCCAGCTTTTCAAGATTCGGCAGTATTCGAGCCATTTCAGTAAACGAAGAAGAATCGGTTGGACTGAGTATTACCGACAATAACATGATCGTTGGAAAAACGACTGAAAAGAATAACGGAAGTATCGTTAACACCGAAAAATAGCGTTTATTATCTGTGATACCGCGAATATCCTTTACCATAATAGCTTTTTGTCGACTATTAAACATGTGCCTGCCCCCCTTCCAATAACGCAAAATAAATATCCTCTAATGAATAATCCATTGGCGTTACTTGCGAGATATTTCCGCCTTGTGTGACGATTTCCTTCACTAGCTGTGGAATTTCTGTTTTATCCGAGAGCGTTAATTCATAGATAGCTGCGTTGATTTGTTTACTCACGATGGAAGAGGGCATGGTATCTGTTTCAATGATTACTTTTTGATTATTGAAGGTTCGTTTTCGCAATTCCTCTAGACTCCCTACTGCTAACAGCTGGCCATTGTCCATCAATCCATACTCATTACAAATCTCTTGGGCATACCTTAATTGATGGGTACAAAGAAAAATCGTCGTCCCTTCTTCTTTTGATAGTTCCAATAACAGTTGGTTCACCTTTTTCGTACTTTCAGGGTCCAGACCGCTAGTTGGCTCGTCTAAGAATAATACTTTTGGACGATGAATCAGGGTCCGGGCCAATGAAAGACGTTGCCGCATTCCTGTTGAATAGCTTTTTAATTTCACCTCTGCTGCTTCTGAAAGCTCCAACTTCTCTAACAACTGCATAGCTCTTGCTTGGCTTTCCGCTTTTGTAAGACCAAATACCTGTCCAAAGAAAAGGAGATTATCGAGCCCAGAAAGATGATCATACATCCCCGCATGTTCTGTTAATATTCCTGTAGATTGATGCAATTTCTTTGCTTCTTTGACCGGATCTAGGCCTAAAACTCGGGTCTCTCCATCCGTCGGCTTTAAAATACCATTTAGCAGCTTAACTGTCGTCGTTTTTCCCGCGCCATTCGGTCCTAAAAATCCAAAAATAGTCCCCTGAGAGACTTTTAAGCTAACGTCCGCTAGCGCTTTTTTTCCATCTGAATAAACTTTTTCTAATTGTGTAATTTCAATTGCCTTCATTTTTCTTCCTCTCTTGTTACAAGTGTTCCCTTTTCTGAATAATCTCTGATACTCACATTGTATTTCTTCTCGCTTGAAGGTTCAATGGATGAATAGTTAACTATCGAAGAACAAAATCAACACTTGTGCTACTTCCCACTCTATCCACTGAACCATCGCTTCCTATCAAACACTTGTCATTGGGCAAAAAAAAGACCCAAACCTCTAAAAAAGATTCGAATCTCATTCCTGTCAAAATAATTATTTCACATGGTTAGATAAAACTTATGCAGTACATTCAATTTCAACGCACGCGTGAATATCTTCGTATTTTACTAATAGACGGTTCTGCAATTCGATCACTGTCGCACGATCCGTTGGTGCACATTGGACGACGTTGATCAACACAGTATTATTGTATAATTGCTCAACAACCCCAACGACTTCCTTTTCAATTCCAATGGCTTTGCACTCATAAGCAACACCAATTTCAATAGTTTCTCTCATTTCCATAATAAATCCCCCTTTAATACTACGTTTTTATAATAACATAACTACTAAAAATTGAAAACGTTTTTTAATATATTTTTTGCTTTAATATCAAGGGATAGGTCGGAATTTTTAGAAAATTCGTAAAACACCAACATAAACAACCGAGGTTATTTTTAATCTCATGTTCATTTTTTATTTATCTTTATTTGTTTAAAAGCGATTTCTTTATTCTTCCAATATACTATTTATCATTAATTTTGCTTAGCTGCCTATTAATTTTACTATACCAATAAAAAAGAGCACTCACCAGATGAGCGCTCTTTTCATTATGCTATAAACGATTATTCAATTCTTTTGCTAAATCTTCAAATCCTGGTTTTCCAAGTAGGGCAAACATATTCTTTTTATAAGCTTCCACACCTGGTTGGTTGAATGGGTTAACCCCTAATAAGTAACCAGAGATCCCAACAGCGATTTCGAAGAAGTACATTGCGTAACCTAATGTGTAGGCGTCCATTGTAGGGATATTTAATACAAAGTTAGGAACGCCGCCGTCTGTATGGGCTAATAGAGTCCCTTGGTACGCTTTCGAGTTAACAAAGTCAACATCTTTACCTTCTAAATAGCCTAAGCCATCTAAATCAGATTCTTGTGAAGGGATTGCCACAGATTTACGAGGTTTTTCCACTTTCACGATCGTTTCGAAGATGTTACGACGACCTTCTTGGATGTATTGTCCAAATGAATGCAAGTCAGTTGAGAAGTTAGCACTTGATGGGTAAATCCCCTTCAAGTCTTTTCCTTCTGATTCGCCGTATAATTGTTTCCACCATTCGTTGAAATATTGCATACCTGGTTCATAGTTGACCAAGATTTCAGTCACTTTCCCTTTGCGGTATAAAATATTACGAAGTGCAGCATATTGATACGCTTCATTTTCGTCTAAGTTTTCGCTTGAGTAAGCTTCACGAGCGTCCGCTGCACCTTGCATCAATGCATCGATGTCGGCACCGCTAGCTGCGATTGGTAATAAACCAACTGCTGTAAGCACTGAGAAACGTCCACCCACATCATCAGGAATAACGAAAGTTTCCCAACCCGCTGCATCCGCTTCAACCTTAACAGCTCCACGAGCTTTATCAGTTGTTGCGTAGATACGTTTGTTGGCTTCTTCTTCACCATATTTGTTGATCAATAATTCTTTGAAGACACGGAAGGCGATTGCTGGTTCAGTTGTCGTCCCTGATTTAGAGATAACGTTAACTGAGAAATCACGGTCGCCGATCACTTCGATCAAATCAGCAATATAGGTTGAGCTGATTGAGTTTCCTGCAAAGAAAACTTGTGGTGCTTTACGATCTTCTTTGTCTAATACATTGAAGAAGCTTTGGTGCAAGAATTCGATTGCTGCACGAGCTCCAAGGTATGATCCGCCGATTCCGATAACTACTAATACTTCAGAATCAGATTTAATTTTTTCAGCTGCTTTTTTGATGCGCGCAAATTCATCTTTGTCATAGTTTACTGGAAGATCTACCCAGCCAAGAAAATCATTTCCTGCGCCAGTACCTTCGCGTAATTCTTTGTGAGCTAGAGCTACTTCAGATTTGATGTAGTCCATTTCATGTTCGCTCACGAACGGTGCTACTTTCGAATAATCGAAATGAATGTGTGCCATTGTTTTTCCTCCTTGAAAATCACTTCATAACAATCTATACTTTACGTTTCTTTTGCCGATTTTTCAAGCGTAAACCATTTAAAATTTAAACAGTTCCTTGAGCCAACATCGCCGCAGCTACTTTTGCAAAACCAGCAATGTTTGCTCCGACGGCAAAATTATCTTTATCCGCATATTTTGCTGCCGTATCACGACACGTTTCATAAATATTCTTCATGATGTCATCTAGCTTGCCATCAACCTCTTCTTTTGTCCAAGCAAGACGTTGAGAGTTTTGGCTCATTTCTAATGCCGATACGGCTACGCCGCCTGCATTTGCTGCTTTCCCTGGACCATAGAGCACACCATTTTCGTGATACAACTTAACTGCACCATTTGTGCTAGGCATGTTTGCTCCTTCAGCAACTACTTTTACCCCATTTTTGACTAAGATTTCTGCTTTTTTATCATCAATCTCATTTTGTGTCGCACACGGCAACGCAATGTCAGCTTCAGTTTCCAATTCCCAAACTGAACCTTCGAAGTATTCTGCTGTTGAAGATTCTTTTGCGTATTCTGTTAATCGCGCACGTCGAACTTCTTTGATTTCCTTCAATAGTTCAACATCGATTCCGTTTTTATCATAAATATAGCCATTTGAATCAGAACATGTAATAGCCGTTGCTCCTAGTTCTTGTGCTTTTTCAATCGCATAAATCGCAACATTCCCACTACCTGAAACAATCACTTTTTTATCTTTAAACGAATCCTTGCGATCTTCTAATAAATGCTTCACGAAGTAAACTGCACCATAGCCAGTCGCTTCATTCCGACCAAGACTTCCATTAAAGCCTAATGGTTTCCCAGTTAGCACACCCATGTCGTATTCACGCAATCGTTTGTATTGTCCAAATAGATAACCGATTTCACGTCCCCCAACACCAATATCACCAGCCGGTACATCTAAGTTCGGACCAATATGTTTCGACAATTCGGTCATGAAGCTTTGGCAAAAGCGCATTACTTCAGAATCTGATTTGCCCTTCGGATCAAAATCTGATCCTCCCTTACCACCGCCGATTGGAAGATCAGTCAAACTATTTTTAAAGATTTGCTCGAAACCTAAAAACTTCAAGATACTTAAATTCACACTTGGGTGGAAGCGCAAGCCGCCTTTGTATGGGCCAATCGCCGAATTAAACTGAACACGATAGCCACGATTGACTTGCCAGTTGCCTTTATCATCTTGCCAAGGCACTCTAAATTGCACCAATCGCTCAGGTTCAATAATCATGCCTAAAATATTTTTTTCAACATACTCTGGATGTTCTTCTAGAAAAGGAATCACGGTAGGTAAAAATTCTTCCACCGCCTGTAAAAATTCTTCTTGGTTCGGATCTTTTGCCTCTAAGTTCTTTTGAATCTGTTCAACATATTCTCGTACTTCCATCAAATTCCTCCTCACATTTAATACTCATAGTTTACATCATTTTCTAATAGAAGTGAAAAAAAATTCATGCTACACTGCAAATTGACTGAAAATTGTTCGTATTTAAAGTATGATTATACAAACTAAACCAACAAATCAATTAAAGATGAGGATAAATTAGAATGAGTAAAACATTTGATGTAATCGTAATCGGTGGCGGTCCTGCTGGGATGATGGCAGCCATTACAGCCGCCATGAACGGCGCAAAAGTCGCTCTATTTGAAAAAAATAAACGACTGGGAAAAAAATTATTGATGACTGGCGGTGGTCGCTGCAATGTGACCAATAATCGCCCGGTAGATGATTTGATCACTCATATTCCTGGTAACGGGCGCTTTTTATATAGTACATTTTCGCAATTTGATAATCAGGACGTGATGAATTTTTTTAGTGACCGAGGTGTTGCCTTGAAAGAAGAAGACCATGGAAGAATCTTCCCAGTTTCAGATAAGTCAGCCACGATCGTTAATACCTTGAAGGACGAATTAGAAAATTTGAACGTTGAATTGCACTTTAAAGAACCTGTTGAAAAAATCATTTCTGATAGTACTAGCATCCAAGGCATTCGAACAGCAGAAGGCGATTATTCTGCTAAAAGTGTTGTTATCACGACTGGTGGAATCACTTACCCTTCAACTGGATCGCAGGGTGATGGCTTCCGTTTTGCTAAAAGTGTTGGTCATCATGTGACACCGCTCTATCCTACGGAATCACCAATTTTTTTAATGGATGATTTTGTGTCAGCTAAAACGCTGCAGGGCTTGTCTCTGCAAGACGTAAAATTATCTGTTGTTGACGAGAAAAATAAAACAATCGCGAGCCATGAGATGGACTTGCTCTTTACTCATTTTGGCATCTCTGGACCAGCGGCCTTGCGTTGTTCGAGCTTTGTTAATCAATTGTTGCGAACACAAGAGACGGTGACCCTGACACTCGATTGTTTTCCTGAAAAATCAACCAGTGAACTATTGGAAGAAATCAACGAACGTGCGGCAGCCTCTACAAAACAATTGAAAAATGCCTTAACAGGTTTCTTGCCTGAGCGATTGCTGCTCTTCTTTTTAGAAAAAGTCGGTATTAGCGAACAACCTTATAGCCAAACATCAAAGGAACAATTAACCAGCTTTATTTCCTATTGTAAAGACTGGTCAATGTCTGCCAATAAAACATTTGGTTTAGAAAAATCCTTCGTGACCGGCGGTGGCGTTGAGCTTAAGGAAATCAATCCTAAAGAATTAGCTAGTAAAAAAATCCCCGGCTTATATTTCGCCGGGGAGGTTCTAGATGTAAATGGGTATACAGGTGGTTACAATATCACCACTGCCTTTTGCACAGGCTATGTTGCTGGCACGCATGCAGCTTACAACGCCTTTGCCTAATGCGTCAGTTCCGCAAATTGTCCTCGCGTCAGCTCTACGATGGCGTCGGGGGCAATTTCCATTTGCAGCCCTCTTCTGCCTGCCGAAATGGCGATCTGTTCAAAATTCTCAGCCGAGGCATCAACAAAGGTTGGAAAAAGCTTCTTCATCCCGATAGGTGAACAGCCGCCTCGAATATAGCCCGTCGTTGCTTCTAAATCACGCAGATGGAGCATTTCGACTTTTTTATTGCCACTGACCTTCGCGATTTTCTTTAGATCCAATTCATGGTCACTAGGAATCACAGCCACCACCGGACCTGTTTTATTTCCAACCGCAACTAGGGTTTTAAAAATCCGGGCAGGCTCGATTTTGACTTGCTCTGAGACATGTCCTGCCCCCAAGTCCTCTTCGCTCCATGCATATTCATGTTCTGTATAGGCAATTTTCTTTTGTTCAACTAAACGAATGGCATTGGTCTTTTGAATTTTCTTTTTAGCCAAGCGAATCCCTCACTTCATTCATTTCCTAAAGTCTAGCAAAAAAGCAGACGAGAGACAAATCAGTCGTTTTGTTTGGTCTTTTTTCTTAAAAGTTCTACACTGAATGTGTAAAAGAAAGGAAGTCTTCAGCATGAAAAGAATTTCAAGAGGAAAGTTTGAAAAGATGCAACAATTGTCAAACGATCAGGGTGTCATTGCAGCTTTAGCAATCGATCAACGCGGCTCTATGAAAAAGATGATGCAAGCCGCTGTCGGCGAAGATAAATTTTCGATGGATCAAGTCTATGAATTTAAAGAACTCGTTTCTCAAGAGTTGACAAAGCATGTCAGTGCGATCCTATTAGATGAACAATACGGATTTAAAGGAATCAAAGCCAAGGACCCAAATTGCGGACTGATCATGTCCTATGAAAAGACTGGGTATGATGCCAATACTCCCGGTCGTTTACCAGAGCTGCTTCCAGACGAATCATTAGATCGGCTGCTAGATAAAGGCGCAGATGCTGCCAAAGTACTCGTATATTACGATCCTGATGAACCCCAAGAGATTTTAGCTATCAAGCACGCTTTTTTAGAACGTTTAGGTACGGAAGCGTTAGCCGCAGATATTCCAGTATTTGTTGAACCTATCGTTTATGATAGTAAAATCACTGATGATCACTCACCAGAGTTTGCCAAAATCAAACCGAAAAAAGTCATTGATACGATGAAAGAATTTACGAAAGACAAATACCATATCGATGTGCTGAAGGTCGAAGTTCCTGTACTTTTCAACTATGTTGAAGGCTTCAATCATGAAAATGACCCGGTGGTTTATACGCAAAAAGAAGCAGCTGCCTACTTTAAAGAAGCTAGTGATGTTGCTACTCGCCCCTTCATCTATCTAAGTGCAGGTGTCCCCGCTGATATTTTCCGTGAAGAATTGGCCTTTGCCGGCGAACATGGCGCAAACTATTCCGGTATTCTTGGCGGTCGTGCGACATGGCGCGAAGGTGTTCAAGTGTATGCTGACGGCGGAAAAGATGCCTTAATTAATTGGTTGGATACCCAAGGGCGGGAAAATGTTGAAGAATTAAATGAACTCCTCGATAAATACGCTAAACCATGGTACGAAATCTATGGAGGGTTAGAAAACATCGAAGTGTTCGATATTGATGTAATGGATTGATAAAAAATTCATCAAAAAGAGGTTCAACGCTCATAAACTCGAGCGTCGAACCTCTTTTTCATTAGTCTTAGGATGTCTAGAAATTCCCAAAAACTTTTTTATCTCAATTCATCGATCATCAGAACTAATTTCTCAGCCTCAATCTGGGCATCAGAGCAGGTTTTGCCTTCCAAGCAGCCGTAAGTCATACATGAGCCGTCTAGCGAACCACTGATCTGCGATAATTTTCCAAGTCTGCCTAAGGAAACCGACACGACAGGCAGCGTAACAAACGTCTGGGCTTTCATCACAATTCCCATTTGGCGCAAGACATCCGCCTCATTTTGCGGTTCAAGAACAATTTTTGCGATATCTGCTCCCCAGTGCTCCATCAAATTTAGGCGAAATAGAATGACTGCGTCTTCAGGCGTCTCCTTAAAGTTGTAATAACTCAAAATCACCCGTACATCCAAGGCCTGCATCCATTTGATAAACGTTGTTGACAACTGATCAATAATGGAGACTTCCACATCAGCTAAATCGATTGCTCGTGAAGAAACGGCAAATTCGTTGATGTGACGGTATTGATTTAGAGTGATGTCTAGCTTTCCGCCAGCTTCAGTCGTCCGTAGGTTAAAGATCAACGGAATGTTTCTAATCTCATCCCTCAAGGCCAACAAAGTTGAGTTCAATTTATCGTCATCTAAGACATCTTCATAATAATCGGCTCGCCATTCAATTACTTCGGCAATTTTTTTCGCTTCATTCGCTTGTTCGATGATCTCATCGAACGTTTTCCCAACAATTGGCACGCAGATTTTAGGTTTTCCCGCATCAAATCGCACCTCTCTCACTTGAATATCCATCATACGCATCCCATCCCATTTTCTTCTATTTTTTTATCACGTAAAACAATACCTTTAAATAATTGCTCTCTTCAAAATTACTCACCGGAAAATCCGCTGGCAATCGATAGCTTTCTGATAATTGATACGTCACGTTCTTATTGCGCAAAGCGGTCTCGATTGCTTGCTTAAATTTTTTGATCGGAAGATTCGCTGCGTTGGTTGAGGCGATGATTATCCCCTCATCAGAAAGAATCTCTACGCTATCTTCGATCAACCGTCCATAATCTTTCGCCACAGAAAATGTCTTTTTCTTATTACGAGCAAAGCTAGGCGGATCTAGGACAATCAAATTATAACTTAAACCCTTCCTTAATGCATAGCGGAAATAGTCAAATGTATCCATTACAATTATTTTTTGTTCATTTAATGGGAGACCATTTATTTCGAATTGTTCTTGTGTCTTCGGTAGGCTCCGTTGCGCCAGATCCACACTCGTCGTTTCTGCTGCTCCTCCATACGCTGCTGCAACCGAAAAAGCACCTGTATAGCTGAACATATTTAAAACTTTTTTCCCGGCAGCAAGCCCCTCTGTTAAACGTCCCCGGACTTCCTTTTGATCCAGAAAAATCCCTGTCATGTAACCCTCGTCTAAATAGGTGGCATAAGAAACGCCGTTTTCCATTACTATCAGCGGTTCCGCTGGTTTTTCTCCCGCCAACCAGCGACTTTCTTTCAAGTCACTCTTGAACCGAATTTTTTCAACGACTCCTTTAGCATTTGAAAAAACAGCCAGTAAACTATCTACGATCAGCTTTTGAAAATGATAGATCGTTTCATTGTACCAAGAAATCACGAGGTAATCTGCATAGTAATCTACGGTCACGCCGCCAAAACCATCGCCCTCACCATTAAACAAACGAAAAGCAGTAGTACTCTCATCTGCGAAAAAAGCTTGTCGCTGATTAATCGCCAGTTGAAATTTCTCTTTCAAAAAGGTCTTATCGATCGGGCGTCGACTTTGGTCTATCACCCAACCAAATCCTTTATTTTGCTTCCCTAAATAACCTGTCGCGATATATTTTTGTTTATTATCAACAAAAGTTACCCAGTCTAAAGGAATTTTTTTTATATTCTTTTTCAAATCTGCTTCCTGAATTAATGGGTTTCCTTGACGTATTCGTTTAATTCCGTAACTATTTAATTCTATTTCCACACTTATCCCTACTTTCTTCTATAGTATAGCAAAAAAAAAGCGTGAATTTCGCTTATAAAGTTTTCTTTAAGCCTGATTGTTCAATTTTTAATTAGAATTGACTGCATTGACGTAAGCGAGTAAACTAGATAGCAAGTGAACAACCCGCATCTTTTCTGCGGCAGAAAGGAAGTTACTATTGAAAAAACTAAAAGCTCCTACATTTTTGAATAAACGTCTCGGCTTTTATGCGTTACTGACATTCTTATTATGGGCGAAAAGTGTTTTTGCATACTTATTTGAATTTAATTTAGGGATCGAAAGTCTAACACAGTACTTCATCCTGTTTATCAATCCTATTGCATCAACAATGTTTCTATTGTCGATTGCCTTATACGTACGACGGTCGAAAGCCTCTTATCTTACCATGATGATCATTTACGCACTGGCGAGTCTTTTGCTCTTTGCCAATGTTGTTTATTATCGTGAGTTTACTGACTTTATTACCGTTAACACGTTCCTAGGTGCTGGCAAAGTCGCTAGCGGTTTAGGGGAAAGTGCAATCCGTCTTTTCCGTCCTTACGATATTTTATACATGATTGATATCGTCATTTTACCATTACTTCTATGGCGCAAGCGTATCAAGCGAGAAGAACGTCCCGTACGTGCACGAATGGCTATCGCCATGACGGCACTTTCAATCATGATTTTCTCTGGAAACCTCTTCTTAGCTGAAGCAGATCGTCCTGAATTATTGACACGGACCTTTTCACGCGACTACCTGATCAAATACCTTGGGGTAAATGCCTTCACTGTTTACGATGGTATCCAAACGTATAAGACGAATCAGGTCCGAGCTGAAGCAAGTGCCAATGATTTAAAAGAAGTTGAATCTTACGTGAAAGATCATTACGCTGCACCAAATAGTGATTACTATGGAATCGCTAAAGGGCGCAATGTTATCACGATCCATTTGGAAAGTTTACAACAATTCGTCATTGACTACAAACTGAAAGATGAGAATGGTCAAGAGCATGAAGTTACCCCATTCTTAAACAGCATCTTCCATAGTAACAGCACTTTCTCATTTGACAATTTCTTCCACCAAGTAAAAGCTGGAAAAACATCAGATGCTGAAACGTTGATGGAAAATTCATTATTTGGCTTGAACCAAGGATCGTTATTCTCACAACTAGGTGGAAAAAATACGTTCCAAGCCGCACCAAACATCTTGAAACAAACACAAGGTTACACAAGTGCTGCTTTCCATGGTAACTCAGGCAGCTTCTGGAACCGTTCTGAAACATATAAAAACCTTGGCTATGATTATTTCTTCGATTCCTCTTATTACGACGTGAACGATGAAAACTCATTCCAATACGGCTTGCACGACAAACCTTTCTTCCAGCAATCTGTGAAGTATTTGGAACGTATGCAGCAACCGTTCTACACAAAATTTATCGCGGTCTCAAATCATTATCCATATAGTGAGTTCAAGAATGACGAAGCCGGTTTCCCAATGGCTAACACCAACGATGAAACCATCAATGGGTACTTCGCCACTGCTAACTACCTAGATAAAGCTGTTGAAGAATTCTTCAACTATTTGAAATCTTCTGGCTTGTATGACAATTCGATCATTGTGATGTATGGTGACCATTATGGTATTTCAAATTCAAGAAACTCTGATTTGGCACCATTACTTGGTAAATCAAAAGAAACTTGGTCAAACTTTGACAATGCGCAAATGCAACGAGTTCCATACATGGTTCATATCCCTGGTCAAGATAAAGGTGGCATTAACCATACCTATGGCGGCGAAGTTGACGCCTTGCCTACCCTATTACATCTTTTAGGTGTGGACACTAGCAACTACATCCAATTAGGACAAGATTTGCTATCAAAAGATCATGATCAGATCGTTGCTTTCCGTGATGGGGATTATGTGACACCAGAATATACGTACTACAGCGGCAGCTTATATAGTAACAAAGATGGTTTAGCGATTACTGAACCAGATCAGGCCTTGCAAACCCAAGCCGATGCTTGGAAAGAAGCCGTCTCAACACAGCTAAGCACCTCAGATAACATCAACAATGGTGATCTGCTTCGCTTCCATTCAAATAGCGGATTGAAACCAATTGATGCTTCTGACTACGATTATAAAGATGGCCTGAACAAGCTGGAAAAAATCGAAAATAAACTAGGCGATAAATCAACTAGCTTATTCGATCAGAAAGGGAAAAAGTCTACTCAAGAACTATATAAGACAGAAACCTATAAGCAATATCAAGAACAGAATCAACCATAAACTATCAGCAAACACCCTTCACAAAAATGTGAAGGGTGTTCATTTGTTTACACTTATTTCTTCCGATAGAATTCATATTTCTTTCAAATTAGGATTTTATACTTATTTGTAAGAGGTGGGAATCTATGGAACTTTTTTCAACGACGCTTTCAACAATCAAACGACATCGAATCCAATTTTCAATATCTTGGGTAATCTATCTGGTTGCTCTTTTTGTTTTGACCAGTTTAGGAATGTTAAAGCTGATTTTAAAACAACTAGATTCCTCTAATCAAATTCAACTATTTACACATAAAGAAATTAATCAGCTGCAACAATATTTTTCTTTCCGATTGCTGATTAGCGCATGTGTCTTGCTTGTCCTTTTGTTGGTTTACTTTGCTATTAGGATTCATCGAAAGAAAAAGACTGCACTACCGATGAAACAGGTCATTTATTCTACTGGTTTAGAATTCATTATTGGGTTATTATTTGCTGCAACTTGTTTGATTTTTCTATTCACCATCTTCCAACCGATTTACGAGTCTTTTTTACAAAACATGTATCACCAAGGATTGAACCAAATAAAAGAATTGCCGAACTTTGTTTTGAGTAATGGGACAAGTGGAATTGCTTATTCCATCCGTTCCTCGCTATCGTTTGAACTCTCTTCGACAACACTGCTGGATCTATTTTTCTATTCTCTATTCAAAGCTGTTTCCTCCCTATTTCTATATTTATGCGTGCTAATCCTTTCCTTCCGTTTGATTAGCACTCCTATAAAAAAGAAGAATGTTCGTTAAACACGAACATTCTTCTTTTTATTTGTTCTCCTATTAAACTTATTGTTGAAAGTCGATTGTTTCTTCATTATACTTTAAAAGTATTCGGTTTTTGCCGATATAATGAACTTATTTTTAAGGAGCGTTTAATTATAATGGATAAATTCTTTAAATTGAAAGAGCAAGGTACTAACATCTCCACCGAAGTAATGGCAGGTGTCACAACATTCTTTGCAATGAGCTATATTTTATTCGTCAATCCAAGTATTTTATCAGCTTCAGGGATGCCTTTTCAAGCGGTCTTTCTAGCTACGATCATCGCATCTGTGATCGGCACTTTAGTGATGGGATTATTTGCGAATGTTCCTTACGCGCAAGCACCTGGAATGGGCCTAAACGCATTTTTCACTTACACAGTCGTTTTTGGTTTAGGTTATTCTTGGCAACAAGCATTGGCAATGGTATTTATTTGCGGAATCATCAATATTCTAATTACCGTCACTAAAATCCGTAAATTGATTATTCACGCAATCCCAGAAAGTATGCAGCACGCGATCGGTGGCGGAATTGGTATCTTCGTAGCATATGTTGGTATCAAAAATGCTGGATTACTTTCCTTTAGTGCAGATTCATCTGCAATCACCAGTAGTGTGGTTGAAGGCGGCAAAGCAACCAATGTTACAATCAACAGTGGAATTGTTCCTGCCCTAGCAAACTTTAATAATGCTCCAATTCTATTAGCTGTTTTTGGTTTAGTCGTTACCACTATTTTAGTTGTTAAAAACGTTCGTGGGGCAATTTTAATCGGAATCGTTGTTACAACGTTATTAGGAATTCCTATGGGTGTTGTTCAATTAGGTGCGATTGATTGGCATGCCAACTCATTAGGTAGTTCCATCCAAGAATTGGGAACAACGTTTGGTGATGCTTTTGGATCAGATGGTATGGGCTCTCTCTTCTCAGATTCATCGAAGTTGCCACAGGTTTTAATGACCATTTTAGCCTTCAGTTTGTCCGATACCTTTGATACAATCGGTACGTTCATCGGTACTGGGCGTCGTACAGGGATCTTCTCAAAAGAGGATGAAAAAGCGCTGGATGACGGCTCAAGAGGCTTTAAAACAAAGATGGATAAAGCATTATTCGCTGATGCGATTGCTACTTCAATCGGTGCAATCTTTGGTACTTCGAATACAACAACCTATGTCGAATCGGCAGCTGGTATTGGTGCTGGTGGACGAACAGGTTTAACTTCTGTTGTCGTAGCGATCCTATTTGCCTTAAGTAGTTTGTTCTCTCCACTGATTGCGATCGTTCCAGCTCAAGCAACGGCTCCTGCTTTGATCTTAGTTGGGGTAATGATGCTCGCATCTTTTGCAGACATCAATTGGTTAGATCTAGAGGAAGCTGTCCCTGCTTTCTTCGCTAGTGTCTTTATGGGGCTTTGCTATAGCATCTCTTATGGGATCGCCGCTGGCTTCATCTTCTACACGATCGTCAAAGTGATTAAAGGAAAAACCAACGAAATTTCTCCGATTCTTTGGATCGTGGATCTACTATTTATTCTAAACTTTATCATTTTAGCCATTCTATAAAAAAGAAGCGTAAAACCGATTCGGTTTTACGCTTCTTTTTGTTCATTGGTCTTTTCAGACGATTCTGCTTCTTGTGGCTTATCGGGGAAATTAACAGTAAACGTAGTTCCCTTTTCCAATTCACTATCCACTTCGATGGTTCCATTATGCAAACGAACCAACTCCTGTACAATCGATAGACCTAAGCCAGATTCACCATATTTGGTATTTTTTCGTGATGGATCCGCCTTATAATAGCGATCCCAGATATTCTTTACCTGCTCCTCAGACATGCCGATTCCGTTGTCAGAAATCTTGATCTCCGTTGCCTTCTCCAATTTTGTGATCGTCACAGTGATCAGCCCATCCTTGGTGAACTGGATCGCGTTTTGGATCAGATTCACCATCACTTGAACAAAACGATCGTAGTCAGCATAAACGGTGATTGGTTCATCCGTTTTCAAGATCAGCTGATCCCCTGAGGCTTCCGCTTTAGCGGCTAATTGAGCAACAAGTGTCCCCACAGCTTCTGTTGCATTGAACTCCTGAAGTAAAATACTGATCTGGTTCGTTCGAATTTTTTCGTAATCCAAATTCTCATTCACTAATCGAATCAAGCGCGAGGTTTCATTTTGCATCAGCTTAATCGCTTTTTCTCGTTGATTTTCGGGTATCGCGTTGTACTGCATCCCTTCTAACAATCCATTGATCGTCGTTAACGGTGTTCGCATTTCATGAGAAGCATCCGCCATAAACTGCTTTCGCCGCTCTTCTTGTCGTTCAATTTCATCCTGCGATTCTTTTAAAGAAACCGTCATGCGGTTAAAATCATCCGCGAGGTCATCAAACTCATCGCGATTACGATTGGGTACCACGACATCAAAGTTTCCCGCTGCCACCTCTTTGGTTGCTGAACGCATCCGGTTGATTCGTTTCACCTGTTGTGTTGCAAAGAAATAGCTGACAATAATAGCAATGATAGACGCAATAATGAACGCTTTAAATAAATCAGTCACAATGGAATTAACGCTAGTCTCAACATTCATTGCCGGTTGACTAACAAGCAACACTCCAAAGAATACGCCCTCAGTAAAAAATGGAACCATCGCATAAGACGTTGTTTGATTTTGTCCCATAACATTTTTAGAGCTTGTTTCCTTTTGCTGCTGTCCAGCCTTTAATGCTTTCCATTGTGCATCACTGACAAGGTTCGGATTCACCTTACCGGATTTATCAGGGTATTGTACCTCCCGATCCTTATCAATGAAAACAAACGAAACATCTTGCTGATTCAAACTCGATTCAGTGACACCGATAGCGAATTGGAAAATCTCGTTGCTCGACATCCCTTCAAAACGAATATCTCGGCTTAACGATAAATTATTCTTTTCCATTGACTGAGCATAGCCAAGCAATTCTTTATAGTTATTGTCCTCTAAAGTCTTACGAGTAAACTGCGTAAAAGACAGTCCTAATGTTAATAAAATCAACAGGATCAAGCCGCCGAAAGCCAGTAATTGTTGATACAGGTATTTCATCGACCAACCTCGGTGTCGTCAAATTTGTAGCCTACGCCCCAAACGGTTTGAATGACTTGTGCACCGACTTTCTCGATTTTTTGACGTAATTTCTTGATGTGAGCATCAACGGTTCGTTCATCTCCGAAATATTGATAGTCCCAAACCAATTCTAATAACTGTTCACGGGTGAATACTTGGCGCGGCTTTTTCGCCATCGTATACAATAGATCGAACTCTTTCGGTGTTAATCCATCAATCGGCTTTTCATCTAGATAAGCCTCTCGGGTTTTCAAATTCATCTTGAAATGATCCGTTTGAATATCAAAATTCTCATTTGTTGCTGCCGCTTCCTTTTGTGGTTCTGAAGTCAATTCGCTACGACGATGCAACGCCTTAATCCGAGCAATCAAGGTTAGTGGTGAAAAAGGTTTCGTGACATAGTCATCCGCCCCCATCTCCAAACCGATGACCTGATCACTTTCGGAATCTCTTGCGGTCAACATAATAATTGGGACTGTTTTAGAAATTTTTCGAATTTCTCGACCTACTTCCATCCCGTCCATACTTGGTAAATTCAAGTCAAGTGTGATCATGTCCCACTTTTCAGGCTCTGCTTTAAAGGCATCCAGACCTTCTTTTCCGTCATATTTAAATTCCGCTTCCCAGCCTTCGTTTAAGAAAAACATTTGCATCATTTCAGATACGGATTCATTGTCTTCAATCATTAAAATATTCATACTTTAACCCCCTGGTATCATCTGATTCTCATTCTAAGTATACTCTATTTCATTTTTTTGAACCATTACCTTACCCGTATCTTCACTAACTATTTGTTTTTTCTTCAATTTTTCGCCGTTTCCCATAACAATTTTTTCATTACTCACTTCCTTCTTTGCATTTTTTATAACGAAATGTTATACTTTCTTTTGCAACAAAATATTCTATTTAGGGGACGTTACGGATTCGACAGGCATAGTTTGAGCTTGAATTGCGCTTCGTAGGTTACGTCTACGTAAAAACGTTACAGTTAAATATAACTGCTAAAAACAACAATAACTCTTACGCTTTAGCTGCCTAAAAACAGTTAGCGTAGATCCTCTCGGTATCGCCCATGTGCTCGAGTAAGGGTCCTATTCTAAGTGGGATACGTTTCAACTTTCCGTCTGCAAGTTGAAAAAGAGTGCATCAGACTAGCAATGCCCGCGGCCTGTCATGCGGCAGAGGGCAAAGCGAAATTTAAATAGTATGACTATGAGCGTAGATTTTTGAGTGTCGATGTGTTTGGACGCGGGTTCGACTCCCGCCGTCTCCATTCCATTATCTTAAGAGTAAAGCCAAAACGTTGATTTAACAGCGTTTTGGCTTTTTCTATAGATAAAGATGTAAAAACAGTATTGTATACTCGCTAAAATCTTAAAAAACACTCATCATCTATAGTTATGCGCGTTTTCCACCACTCTAAAGAACAAAAGCCGAACATTCAGCTTCTTTTTTTAAAGAAAATCCGAAAAATCATCGACAGTAAAAATATCGAATGTTATCATTTTTGAAAACACTGGATATTTCAGAGAAGGCGGGAAAAAATGAAAGAATTGTACGATGGCAAAACAAAGACAGTATTACTGGATGAAGAAAGCAAAGAGGTACATTTGTTGTTTAAAGACAGCGCAACTGGCGAGGATGGTGTCTTTGATCCAGGCTCTAATACTGTTGGCGGCAGCGTTGATGGCAAAGGAAAAATTGGACTGACTATTTCCAAATATTTTTTTGAATTGATGGAAAAAAACGATATTCCTACCCACTATCTTGATGCGGATATCGAAAAAGGATTGATGAAAGTCCGTCAGTTAACCGTACCAAATTTAGAATTTGTTTTACGCTATTTTACTGCTGGCAGCATGTGTCGTCGTTTTACCTTACCAGAAGGGCTTCCTTTTGACCCTCCTTATTTAGAAGTAACGTTGAAGGATGATGAACAGGGCGATCCATTGATTACTGATCGTCTGTGTCAAATGAAGGGCATTTTGAAGCCTAAACAATACAATGAAGGCCTTGATATTCTAACTAAGGTTGGAGCAGTGCTTAAAGAAGCCCTAGCTGAAATGAACTTGACCTTGATCGATTTTAAAATCGAAGTTGGCTATGATGAAAATGGAAAAATGTACGTGGTTGATGAAATTACTCCAGATATCTGGCGAGTGAAAGATGAAGCCGGCAATATCCCGAATCAAATCGATTGTGCAAAATTAATCTTAGATAAAATTCAATAATTTAAACAGGTGAGGCCTTCAACATCGGACCTCACCTGTTTTCTAATAGTCATTCTTCTACTTCCTTTAGAGCCGCTTGTTCCAGCGCTTCTTGTTCCTGATCAACAAAGACGAATTTTAAGTTATTCGGATATACATAAACAATCAAACGTTCTTTACACACATCGGTTGCAATTGCCGGGTAAACTTGTCCTGTAGTGAATTTATCACGAAAAAGTTCCTTTAGCGCAACTTCTAAACCAGCATTGATAAATGGGTTTAACAATTTGCTCGCCCCCTTTTTGTTGTCAGCGTTTCTCATCTTTATTATACGCATAGAACTATCAGATGGGGTCATTAACTAAAAAAAGTTTGCCCCATAAATTTAATGGATTGTTTGCATTTTACAAGTAGCGCATGTTTCAATAACTATTTCCTTCCAAACGGTTGCTCATTTAATCAAAAAATATATCCTTTTTAACATATCCTGAGCAGATTTGTAGGGTATCATCTGCAACTATGATAACGTTACAAGCATCAGAAGGGAGGAAATACAGATGAAATACCTAGATATTATCGCGCTTATTTTGTTGATCGTTGGCGGCATCAATTGGTTATTAGTTGGTCTTTTTGAATATGATTTAGTTGCAGCAATATCTGGAGGAAGCACAGCAATTCTTGCAAAAATTATCTACATCATTGTCGGATTATGTGCACTTTACTGTTTAAAATTTATCCCAGGAATTGCGAATCGCGCTGAATAGATTTACCAATCTACTATCAGATAAGATCGTTCTATATACAATAAAAAGACGAAGCTCTCTGGAAACGCTAGAGAGCTTCGTCTTTTTAACGAAATGGATTATAAAAACGTCCATCATTAACAACTAGGAGTAAAATCCCTGTTGAACAGAGTAGGATAACTACAAGCAATGCGAGGTAGTCCTGACGTTTTAAGGGTTTGGCAAGCAGCCATGTGCGCCCTTTCTTCTTGCCGAAGCGACGCAACTCCATCGCTGAAGAAATTGTCTCGATTCGATCCAAACTAGAAAAAATCAAAGGGATGGCAATCGTTAAGTTCCCTTTGACACGCTTTATCAAAGAAGCTTTTTTGGAAAGCTCATTTCCTCGCGCTTGTTGCGCTTTGGAAATTGTCCGAAAATCCTCTTGAATATCTGGAATATAACGCAATGCTAAAGAGAAAGCATAAGCAATCTTATAGGAACCACCGACCCTGTGAATACTTGAAGCCAATTCACTGGGATTGGTTGTCAAAATAAAAATCAGACCCGGTGGAATCGTTACAAAGTATTTGATCAGCAGGTTAAATTCATAAAAAAGTTGCTCTTGGGTCAGCGTATAACGCCCAATCCCCTCAAAAATTACATGACGAGTGCCATAGATCGTTACTCCGTATTCCGGAGCGAATAAATAGACTGTCACTAGATTCAAGATCGAGAAAAACGCGATAAATTTAACGACAAAGGAAATCTCACGATAGCTGATCCGCGCTGTTCGGAATAGGATTGCCGAAAAAACTGTCAATCCTAAAAGAAAGCGGGTATCATAAGAAATCATCCCCACAACTGAGATCAGCAAAAAGCATAACAGCTTTGTAAAACCGCTAAGCTGATGGATCACAGTTTTTTTCGGCATATATCCGATTAAATTATTGCTCTCCATATGCTCCTCCCTCATCATGCTGAATAAATGCAGACACGAAACCAGTTGCATCCGCTAAATGATTGTTTTTCGCCAAATGATACAGACTGGTTTGACGCAAGCTTGCTGAAGCCACCAGATCTGCTGAAGATAGTACATTGGCAGGTGTCTCGTCAGCAATGATTTGTCCATTTTTTAACACCAAAGTTCGTTGTGTATGTTCCAGCATTAGATGCATATCGTGAGTGATCATCAGAATCGTAATCCCCTGTTGATTCAATTTACGTAGGAACGTCATCATCTCGTTGTAGTGATAGTAGTCTTGCCCGGCAGTGGGTTCATCCAAGATTAACAGCTCAGGCTCTAATACTAAGATTGCGGCAATTGCCACTCGACGTTTTTGACCATGACTTA
The DNA here is from genome assembly GCF_051710745.1 of Enterococcus sp. DIV0756. Lineage (NCBI taxonomy): Bacteria > Bacillati > Bacillota > Bacilli > Lactobacillales > Enterococcaceae > Enterococcus > Enterococcus sp. DIV0756. The sequence continues at coordinate 2,028,074 of NZ_JBIOLF010000001.1, forward strand.
ATGCAGAAATTGGCCAATTACGGAATTCATAAAGCCCACAAACCTTCAATGTTTCAAATACTCTTCTTTGAATCGTATCAGGATCAACTCCTCGATTTTCCAAACCTAAGGCCACTTCTTCGAAAATCATATTCTTAGAGAGCATTTGATTGCTGTTTTGCAGCACATAGCCAATTTTATCTGCTCGTTCCTTAATGCTCTCATCTGCAATCGATTGATCTTTCCATAACAACTCCCCCGTTTGGAGAGGATAAAAGCCAGTAATCAGATTCGATAATGTGGACTTTCCCGCACCATTATGCCCCACTAAACTAATCATTTCACCTTGATAAAGCGCTAGATCGACTGCCTTGATCACAGGTTCATTTCCAAAACCAAATGTGAGATTTTGCAATGTTAATAGTGATTCATTCTTTTGAGAAACGGGTTTAAATTCACCCTGTGATTTTACCAAAGCTGCTGAGATTTCTGGTGAAACTAACTGATCTACTTGCGTTAAGTCAATAAAATCATTTAAAGGGATTCCTGCCCTTTTTAAAGCGGTGATGTAAAGTGGTTCACGAATCCCGTATTTCCCTAGTAAATCACTTTTTAGTAACTCCGTGGGTGGTAAATCCGCGACGATCATCCCTTCATTCATCAAAATCACCCGATCAATTGGTGCCGCTAATACCTCTTCTAAGCGATGTTCAATAATGATCGTTGTAAATTTTTGCGATTGATACAGTTGATCAATCATTTGAATTGCTTCATAGCCAGTCTGTGGATCAAGGTTTGCCAACGGTTCATCAAATAGCAGAATCGGTGTCTCATCGATTAGAACTCCAGCCATCGTCACACGCTGCTTTTGTCCACCAGAAAGATCCTGTGGTCGTTTTTCCAACTGAGCGAGCAGATTGGTTTTTTCCGCCCAGTAATTGACTGCTTTACGTATTTCTGGTTGTTTAATCATTTCATTTTCCAGAGAAAAAGCGATGTCCTCGGCCACAGTTAAGCCGACGAATTGACTGTCGGTATCCTGCAGCACTGTACCGACATCGAGAGAAAGATCATAAATGGATGATTCACTGAATGCTTTGCCATTAATCGTCAAGTTGCCAGTATATGTTCCTTTTTCATTTTGTGGAATGATGCCATTCAAGCATTTTCCCAAAGTCGATTTACCTGAGCCGCTGGGACCCATAATCAAAATCTTTTCCCCTGAATTGATGGTCAAATTGATCGCTTTCAATGTCGGTTCAGCCTGGCTATCATATTGAAATGTAAAATCACGAAACTCGATCATTTTATGTCCTCACGTTCTAAGCTTCTTTGTTCAAACTACCTTTTTTCGTCTTTGTCTGGGCATAGGCCTTTAATAAAATAAATCCGATGATTCCCGTTACAATTGAATTAGTAATGCCGGCTACAACACCTTGGGTAAAGACTTTACTTGGTGCTTCGGCGTAGATTAAGATATCTCCGATCGGCGCAATAACCACCCAAGTGACTAAATTAGCGATCGTTTCACCCACTAAAAAAATGCCGATTTCTTTCTTGCCGAAAATGCCTTGTTCGATTGGGATTCGCTTCGCTAATAATCCGAAAAATACCCCTAAAATTCCTGATGCAACGATCCATGACCACCATGCACCATAAGTTGTCAGATCACCTAGCGCATGTCCGATAAATCCCGCTAATCCCGCGACGATCGGTCCATATACTACTCCCAACAACGCCAAGAAAGGATAGGCAGTTGCAATGTCTGTATTGGGAATTCCTGTGGGAATCGTCACGAAGCGTTTCAAAATGAAGAAAACTGCTGCGCCAATCCCGATTGCTACAATGTGTTTAACCGTAAATTTCTTATTCATACCTTTTACCCCTTTTTATTTAATAAGTGCTTTGTTCCCTAAATTTTGGTCAGTTCAATCGTCCAATCATTGCCCGTGCCGATTTTATACACAGATGAGAACGAATCTAAATTGATTCCCAGGCCAACATTTAAGAGCGAATTAATGTAAAGAACAGCCTCTTTTGACTCTACTTGAGCAAAGGAACGACCAAAGACCACTTCGTCTTGATAACGGACCACACCTTGATAGTATATTTTTACTAGCAGGCTTTGTCCATATTCAACCTGCCAGTTTTTGAAATAATCCACAGGAATATTCGTCCATAGCGAACCAAATCGAATATCGGTAATATCAATCGTTCCTGTAATTTTATCTTGTGTTTGCTCTGGAGCGATCAATGGGAATGTCACTAATTCACTGCTTGAAATGATCGTTCCTAGTTCAGCAAAATCTACTTTTCCACTAGCTAAGCGAGCACCGTTATAAACATAGACGTCTCTTCCGTGAAACGTGTGGCTTTCAGATGAGCCTGGTAGACGTTGGCTTTCCTCATCAATTTGTCGAACTTCTTTAATTCCGACATACTGCGCTAAATAAGTCAATGTCCCGTTGTCGGGTGTAATCACATATTGCCCATCCTTCAGCTCTGCGACGACACTGCGACGGGTTGAACCAACACCGGGGTCAACCACAGAAACGAAGACCGTTCCCGCTGGCCAATAAGTGACCGCCTGTAATAAACGATAGCTTGCATCATGAATATTATAAGGTTCGATCTCATGGGTTAAATTATTGATATTTAGAGTCGGCTCAACTTGATAAGCTACTCCGTACATTGCGTTGACCGCACCATCCTGTAAACCAAAATCCGTTTGAACTACTAAAAATCCTGCCATAAATCTTCCACCTTCCAATTTTACGATCTTTTTTTGAGGATGTCCGTGAGTCATTTTCGAGTTGAGATCGTCATCCCAACGAAAGAGTAAACACAAAAAAAGCCCTCAGCAAAATAATTGCTAAGGGCATTGACAATGCGTTACCACCTTTAATCGTAAAATCCTCACAGATTTCACCTCAATCAGTACCCAAAAAAGTTTTTTGGAGACTGTGCCTTGTTAACGGGGGCATCCGTATTTCCTTAAACATTCGGGAAATCCGCTCAAAAGCCATTTTCAAGTAACTGATTCGCATTCCCTTTCACCAGACAGGAACTCTCTTTAGCAAACAAGATTACTTTACTTTCTTTATCCTCGCGTTTCATCGATTGCTAATAAAATAGCAGAGAAATTTCAGCTTGTCAATGAAGAAAAACGTCTTCTATTAAGACAAGCGTTTTCTTATTCTTCTAATGAATAATTATTAGGAAATAGAACGATTCATAGTGAAAAGTTCACAGTATTTTCTGTCGACGAAAATGTTTTTAGTACAAAATGATGCAACAACAAGCTCATCACCCTTCCCCGATGATGAGCTTGTTCCATACAAAATCAACTTTCTTGCCACAATGCACGATACTTTTCAGCAGTCGTTGTAACGAGTTCGAAATCATTTTCAGCTACACCTTTAAATAGATTTCCGCCGACACCAGCAACGATTGCTCCTGCTTGTTTCCATTCCGCTAAATTCTCTAAATTAATTCCTCCGGTTGGCATAATGTTAACCTGTGGTAGTGGTGCTTTTGCCGCCTTGATCATTTGTGGAGAAAAATTGTTAGCCGGAAAAAGCTTTACAATTTCTGCGCCACTCTTCATCGCCTGTTGCATTTCAGTAATGGTCATGCAACCTGGCAGATATGGAATCTGATAAAAGTTGCACATTTCTGCTGTTTTCTCATCAAAACTAGGGCTGACAATGAAATCCGCTCCTGCCATGATTGCCAGTCGCGCAGTGACTGCATCTAAAACTGTCCCTGCTCCGATAGTTACACTCGAATCCTGTTGATAGGCGGCTTTCAATTCAGTAATCACTTGATCTGCCTGTGGTACAGAAAACGTGATTTCGATTCCTTTAATTCCACCTTTAATAACAGCTTTTGTCGCTTCAAAAGCGTTCTCTCGAGAGTTTTCTCTAACAACTGCAACGATCCCCGCATTTTCAATACGTGTTAAAACTTCCTGTTTTTTCATTTGGCTCACCTACTCTACATTCACGTGTTCATGAAGAGCATCTTCATTTGAAGTTTGATCACGCTGAGCCAATTTCAAGGTTAGGGCATCTAATGTGATGTGCACCGTTTGATCGAACAGCGTAGACAACAGTTGAATAGATTTCACTCCAGCTCCTGTTTTTGTTGCACCAGGTACTACAATGACTTTGTCTGCTAATTTAGCCAATGGAGATTCCTTGTCACTAGTTACTGCAACGATATCAAGACCGATTTTTTTAGCCGCTTCGGTATCCGCAACAATGCCTTTAGTTGTACCAGAACCAGAAATAGCCACCCACGTATCGCCCTTTTGAATAGACGGTGTAATTGTTTCACCCATTACATAATCTGTGTAACCGATATGCATCAAACGCATCGCAAAGCCCTTTGCTTGAAATCCGCTACGACCGGCACCAATCACAAAAATTCGTTTATCTTTTTGAAAAAGCGGCATTGCTTGCTCCAGCTCTTTTTCGTCGACTAGCTCCATTACTTGATTAATTTCTTGCATAATTGCTTCGATTGTTTTCATTTGTGAACAGCTCCCATAAATTCATTTACTGACTGCAGCGGATTTTCCGCCTTAGTGATTTTTGATCCTACAATGACGACTTCAATTAATTCTTGTTCTGCTAATCTAGCCGCCTGCTCCAAGTCAATACCGCCAGCAATAGCCAGTCTTTTGACTGTTGGAAAGTTCTCATGAAAAGCCTCTACACTCGCAGTTGCATCAAACTGGTCCTTGCGATCAACCGAATGATGCAGGGCATAGATTGCATTCGGAAAGTCCTTAATTTTTTCGATTTTCTCATCTGTCACTTCCAGTAAATCGATCATCATCGTTTTGTTTTCCCTTTCAGCAACTTCATAACAAGCCTTCAGAGTATCTAATGACGCAGCCCCCATCACAGTAACAATATCACCACCATAACGGAAAGCTTGATTAAACTCATAGGCTCCCTCGTCAATTGTCTTGCTATCCACTAACAGCTCCGTTTGCGTCAGGGCTGCTCTCAATTTCTGGATCGCCAAGTTCCCATAATCCTTGACCAATGAAGTCCCCATTTCCAAAATATCCGTTCGACCATCTAATTGTTTGGCTAACGCTATCGCCTCTTCCAATGATACACGGTCAATGGCTGCTTGTAATCTCATGCTTTCACTTCCTGTTGCTTTAAAAATTCTTGCAATTCTTGAGGCGTTGGATACCCATCATTGTCTCCAGGAGATTGAACAGCCATTGCACCAATTGCATTGGCACGAATAACCGCTTCCTTCAACGATTTTTCTTCCATTAGAGCAGTTATCAGCCCAACTGCAAATCCGTCTCCAGCACCAACTGTATCCACGACTTTTTCTACTTCAAAGCCTGGAACAGTAAAAGTTGTACCGTCTTTTTGTTTTACGTAAGCACCTTCAGTCCCCAGTTTGACAATTACTGTTTTGGTTGCTTCTCCATTGTTCAAATAGAAGTCCGCAATTGCTTCCGGATCGCGGCTGCCCATTAAAATTTCACCCTCATTGATTCCTGGAAGGACAATTTCGGCATGTGATGCTAGATCATTGATCGTTTCTACCATTTCTTCCTGACTCGCCCAAAGTTGTGGTCTTAGATTAGGATCAAAAGTTGTACGAACATGGTTTTTCTCCAATAAGCTAATTAGATAACGAAAGGCTTTTTGCGCCTCAGACGAGATAGCTGGAAAAATCCCGGACAAGTGCGCCATCTTAACTTCTGAAAAATCAATTTTGTCTAATACAGCTTGATCAAAGTGTGCGGCAGCTGAACCTTTTCGGAAATAGAAGATACTTGGGTCTCCTTGACTAACACGATCCTTTAATTGAAAAGCCGTCCAAAAATCAGCTGTTTCAGAGATATAATCCGTTCCAATTTGATTCTCATGTAAACGATCAATAATAAATTCGCCAAAAGGATCCTTTCCAACTTGTGTGATATATTCGCTACTATGACCTAAGCGAGAAACACCTACAGCAACATTCACCTCTGCACCTGCTAAAAATTTTTGAAAATGGCAGGCATCCTTTAGAGATTTATCAACCTCTTCTGATCCAAACAATGCAATTGGTTCTCCAATTGTTAAAAATTCACTCATCTTCATAACCTCTTTCTCAATTTTTTATTTTATTGACTTATAAACAAATTTCCTGCTCTCTCTTTTAAAGCAAGACATACGCAGCAATCAAATTCAGAACAGTTGCTGCCCACGCCCAGGGCATTCCTGTCATCAAAAATGTTTTTGTATCCAATCCAGCATATTGCACAGACCACAAGTTCCATGATTGCGTAATACATGCGGAGACACCCATCATTGAAGGAACAACTAACAGTCCATATAAGAAGTACTGATCAAACATTCCAGTTCCAACTAAGATCGCCGCAGTTGCTGCCCCCGCCCCATAGAGCATCAATGGGCCTCGGAAGTAAGAAAGCGGCGCGATAATCGCTACAATGATAATCAGAACTAGCTTGCTGCTTGGAATAATTTCTTGGAATACACTGGTGAAACCTGACATTGCATGAACTGCAGCAGATTGAAACATCGTCAAGACAAACAACATAATCAACAATCCGGCAATATCACTAATCGCGTGTTTAGCAGTTTCGTTCATCATGGTGACAAATTTGCTGTAACGCTTCATATTTCCTGTCGCAGCAAAAGCGATAATCGTTGAAAGTAAGAGCGCTGGTACAGCATCCCATTTTGCAAAAATACTTAAAGCAACGGGCATGACTGGTAAAATGTAGGTCCACACGGGAACTTCTACGATTTCTTCCTCCGTATCACTTTCAACAATTTCAGGCTTTCCGTTACGAATTTTCTTCGCATTGAACAAAATGAAGAGGATTAGAATCACTAACTGAACTCCCATTGCCACAAAGCCGAAGCGTTGATAATGGGGACCCCAAGCTACCTTAGGAAAGAACACTTGGAATTGAACAAAGAGGACGTTGTTAACATACATCGCAGCACCAATTGCAATTGTAAAAATTGAAACAGCAATATTTTTGGGAACACCAATCGAGAACATGATTGGGAACAGAATGACACCAACGGCAATTGCAGAACCTACTCCATAAGAACTCGTAAAGATTAAAGCGATTACAAGGGCAATCAAAATTGTTGCTAAGACTGGACTTTTCTTTCCGACCTTCTCAGTTCTTCGACTAATACTCCCAGCAATTCCTGTATCAACTAAGACTCGTCCGAACCAAGAACCAAAAATGATGTATGCAGCAGTCTTTCCATAATTCAAGACCGGTTCAGTAAAGATTTCCTTTACCGCCGTGTTAAACGGAACCATCCCGATAACGGTCCATAAGATCGCCATTACGAAGAAGCCAACCGTTAAGTTGCCACCCTTCATAGCATAAAGGACAAAGATAATAAAGGTTACAGCTAATAGTATTCCTGTTATTGCGCTACCCACGTTCATTCACCTCCTAATATTTGTTTAGCTCACTTAAAATGCGTTGGTATTTTGAAATTGGTTTTGCGTGGTCTTCAATAAAGAAATCATTTTCCAAATGATTGAATTTTTGAATTAAGTAATAGCCTGTCAGATAAGCAGCTAGTGCTTCTTTAGCAGCTGCTTCCATGTTTTCAGTATCAACTTCAGATCGTTGAATCGTTTCCATAAAATGATACGCAAATGTTTCAGGATCGATTTTTGTTTGTTGTTCAGTCATTAGAATTCACTCTCCAATAAGTCTTTGGCTTCTAAAATTTCACTATTTTCCGTAGTCGGATATTCAATTGCAACAGGAACATCCTTAGGTAAAAGATCCAGTACCTTTCGCCAATCAATCACACCATGATCAAGTCCAGCAGCGACTGGTTGCTCCTCACTGTATTTAACATCTTTTACATGAATATAGTGAACATAATCCTTTAATAATTCAGCTGCTTCCAGCTCGTTTTCTCCTACAAATCGCCAGTTACCAAGGTCATAAACATATCCTATTGTTAATCCAGCGACTTTAACCGCCTTCATAAAGCGATCAATGGCAGCGATTGTACCCGACGTTTGCGTTTGATCATTTTCAATTGATATCTCAATTTCCTGATCAAGAAGCGCTTTCAATTCATTTTCATGAAGCACTCCTGTAAAATCGCCAATGTTCCACTTAATGTGTTTAACACCCATTTGCTTAGCTTCGGATAAATACTGATCTAGTTTGGGATTTATTTCTCCTTGCACATAAACCTCATCGGGAACACTGTAAAATAGATCCAAGCCCAAACGCTTAGCTTCTGATTGAATAACAGGAATTTCTGAGTCAATATTTTTGAAATACTCGCGTCTAATTTCAACCTGAGTAAAACCCAGATCAGAAATCTCCTGTAATAATTCGCTCTGTGTCGCTCCATTTGCTACTCTGTCAGCATAAACTAAAAAATTAAGCACCAATTTATTATCCACTTAAAATCGCTTCCTTTCAGTTAGTTAACCGGTTTCTATATTTGTATAGTAAACCGGTTTCCATAAAATGTCAACGGTTTCACTTTTAAAAAATATTTTTACTTTGTGTACATAAAGAAGCCTCGTTTGGAAATCGGTTTCCTAACGAGGCTTCTTCCATTTAGTTTTTTTATAAAATAACTAATTAATCATACAGATTTACGCCAACGAATGGTTGAAGGAACGATAATTTTTTGAACTTCGGTTGTTTTGGTTACCAACTTTTGCAGCAATTGCTCTGCTGCAACTTCACCAATTTTCTTAGAAGGCTGCTCGATACTCGTTATTCCAGGTCCAACTAATTCCGTCAAATTCCAATCATCGAAACCTGTCACCCCAACCTCATTGGGAATCGCAATACCTTGATGAATGAGCCAAGATAGAGCCTCCATCAACATCCGTCCATTTGAAGCAAATAGAAGTGTCCGGGACTTTTCCTCCAGAACCGACGCTAAAGCAGCATGAATTTGTTCTTCTTGATCGATTTCAATCAATTGACACTTTTTGTCTGCTTTTTTTACTACAGAATCCACCGTTTCAAACCGTAGCTCACGAGTACTGACATCTTTGATCGGTTCGCTAACAACGACGACTTTTTCATAACCTTTGGCCAATGCTTTTTTCAAGATTTCTTGCGTGGCGTCTCTATTATTAGTCAAAACGGAGGACCATTGCTCTGGATCCGTCTGCCGGTCGACTAATAAGAGTGGGATATTGCGTTCAGAAATAAATTGATAGTTTGATGTTTGTCGTGAAGACGGTTGTAAAATAATTCCTTCGACACTTTGATCCAACAATTTTTCTAATAGCTCTTTTTCCTGTGTAATAGAGTTTGCTGCATCCATGATAATCATTTGATAGCCGCTTTTTTCTAAGACTTCTCCGATCCCTTTTAACAGTAAAGAAGAATACATGTTTGAGATATCGGCAACGACAACACCGATCAAGTAGCTATGTTTTGATTTCAAGGCCTGCGCCTGTTTACTGGGACGATAGTTCAAACGCTCGATCACTTCTGCGATTCTTTCTTTTGTCTCCTTTGACATATTGCCATAATTATTATTTAAAAAGCGCGAAATGGTTGTTTTTGAAACACCCGCTTCTTCTGCAACTTCTTTGATGGTTATTTTTTTCATTCTGTCTTCTCCAACTGTCTTTTTTATTATTGTAGCGAATTTCCGAGTAATTGGAAAGACAATGGCTAGCTTCTCAGCTAAAGGGAATCTGGTAGATCATTCACGTACATCTTTAATGCATTACTATTTTTAGTTAAGACTTCCATAGTTTTTCGATTTGGTTTTACAAAAATTATATTTGATTCTTGTTCGCCACATTCACTATTTACCACAAAAGCGAGATGTTCTTCCTTTAAGGAAAATTGTGCATTGATTCCTGCTTTATTTCCTCGTGCGTCGATCCTAAACCAGCGCTTTAATGACTGTAGGTACACAGCGTTAAGCGCATGGATACAATGCCGTTTCTCAACTTCATCAAAAAGCAACAATTTTTGATAGCAATACCCTGTGGGAATACCCGCACCTCTTAGCAATCCCGTCAGTAAATTTGCCTTAGCATAGCAAATTCCATGACCACTATTCAATACCTCAACAGAAGTCTTTGTCACTTCAGACGCCTGAATATCCCATGAATGATCAATATGATCTCTAACAAATAGAAAAGCATTTTGCGCCACTTCTATTTCGTTTTCAGAATTTCGTAACAGTTTATGGCTTAACTCCATCATAGTTTTATCAGTCAAACAAATTTCTGGTAAATCCAGTAGATAGTCAGACATTCTCTTAGACTCTAGTTCCATTCCTCTTCCTCCCTACTAAGATCCAGTTTAAATTCGTAGGTATCATCGATCAACAGATACCGACAATGATATTTTTGGCACAGCCCTAAATTTTTACTATTTTCTTCGAGCACTGATTCCATTGTCAAGTCTGAATCGTCTAATCTCGTTTCTATTGTATTCGCATACTTTTTAATATCCGAAAAACGCGTTTTAATATACCTCTCTGACATAACCAAACAATAGAATCGAATATGAGTTAAGTATTCCTCCGAAAATGACCGCTTCCAATCAAAAGGCACATAGAGTCCTTCGACCACGAGATTTTGATTATTCTCAATTGCCGTTTTAATTATTTCTTTTAAAATTTTCCATAGATAAGGCGTGAGTTCTTTATCATCCGACGGGGTTAATTTTGTCTCACCGCTACGAATTAATCCCATTTTCAGGTGATCAATGGATAAATATGGATAATGATACTTCTCAAGTAGTTGCTGAGCCAAGGCAGTTTTGCCTGTATGTGATGCTCCAGTAATGATTACAATCATCTAAATCCACCTTTCATATTCTATGTATTCCCTAACTATTGTTTATTTAAATTATTTTGAGTTAGTTTTTTGATAACAGCGGTTAAATTTTGAGCAGTTGGCTCGATGAGTGCTTGATTGACAGTCTCGATCGTATCTCTTGATGTATGCGTGTCCACTAGCGCCCCAGTAAAGAAATCAGATGATGTTACAGCTAAACACGGAATCTTGCGAAATACAAAAGGAACATGATCCCCCGCAAACCATTGCTCACCAGAAATGAGCTGATTGTTGTTTTGAAAGATCTTCTGCAGAGTTTTTTCTATTTTCCGTGGCAATCCGTAACTAGATATCACTGGTTTTGAACCTATATGACAAGGCGAATCAATGTTTACCATCAAAATAATTTGCTCATTTCTACTTTCCATATCTGCCAAATACAATAATTCGCCAGATGCTTCGAAATACTCTTCACTATTGAATGGAATAATTTCAATATCAAATTGTGTACTCTCAATAATTTCAGCTATTCGCATTAGAACGGCGAGTCCTGCTCCATTGTCTAATGCACCAGGGGTCCCGTATTTTGTATCCATATGAGCAGCAATAATAATTTTGCCTTTTGATTTTTTTGTTTTTTTCTCAGCTACAAGCTGGTAACTCCACGCTGGAGTTTTCCGCGAATCAATAATTACCCTTCCTTGCGAATTTATGCGAATCGCTTCTTCTAAATCTGGTAGAAATTGCTGATTGAAATTGGCCGAAGGAATCATAAAATTGCCATCTTCAAATAGAGGAAAGGGATTGGTTCCGTTCAATAGAGTCTTTCCAGTTGCGGCAATAATAGCTAAGGGGGGCTTTTCTTCGAGAAGTTGAATGATTGATTTATGCCCATCCGGATAATAAAAAGGATAGTTTTTGGGAGATAAGGGCTCCCTGGTTAATGCGTCAGCTAAAACCAAAATACTATTCTGACAATTGAACTTTTCCAATTCCTCCACTGTTTTAGCAATCATTATTTTTCCTTTTCCATTAAAAGCTGATGAAAAGGGGCTGGCTTCAAGTACAAATCTTCTATTCCCAAGTGTAAGCTCAGCTTTTCCTCTTCGCCATGTCCAGCAATCAAAAGGGAGTTTCTTAATTCCATACCCTAATTGGCTCAATCGCCTCTCTAGAAATTGCAAGACCTTATGATTAGCCTCAGTCCCTACTGCTCGTTCCTTTAAAAAGAGTTCATTCATTTTTTTCATTAGCAAAACATCCCTTCCAATCCAAATAGTGAAAATCCTTTACTATAAAAACATAGCATGATTAAAATGGATGGGGTGCGTATGTAAGGTTTATAGTTTCTCTAACTCAGCAAGCAAGGAGGGAATCTTTTGAGCCGCCAACAGTAATTTTTGCAATTCCGCTAACCAATTGTCACCAACAGAAATAATTTCATGGGAAATCGGCTCATCAATGAGTAAACAAGATCCCCTTCTATCATATCCAGTCAAACTAGTATGGATGGCAGCAATACTATAGCCCGCTTGCAAAAGTAAATAGATCACTTGAATTCGTGTAAAATCTTCTACCGAATAAACAACTTTTCCTGTGGGATTTTTCCCTTCAGGTAAAATCAATGCATTGCGTTCCCAATTTCGAATCGTATCTACTGTGACTCCGAAATATTCAGCAACGTTCTTACGTGTCATCTCAAAATCAGGAATCAAAGTATGCTGCTCAATCCTATTTTGAAAAAGGGCGACCGTCTGTTGTGCCAAGGAAATCTCCGCTTCAATAGATTTAACATATTGTTCCAGTTTCCTTCTGACTTCTTGCCAATCCTTTTTGGCGGAGGCAAATAAAAGGGCATTTCCGGCCGCTCTAATTGCTTTTGTTGTGAAGGGATACCCAAAAATACAGCGACAAATTTGAACCTGGTACCTATGAAGCTCAGTAAATACCCGATAATTATTCTTTGGATTTCGTTGCGCCTGAGAAATAAACCCTGACTTTTCATAAAGGCGAATCGTATTGGAATGAAGCAGAAAAATTCTGCATAGCTCTGTTGGACTGTATTCATTGTGCATCTTGGTTATCATCCCCTTTTTGAGAGTCAGGTGTACGAATAAAATTTGTTTGCGTTTTGTGTAAAAAAAGAATGATGTTTCTCAATCTTTCTTTTATACTGATTGTAATCGAATTCACTTTAAAATTCAGCTTTACCTTTAAGGAAAAAAAACGTTATACGATTGGAGGATTGTTCGTGTGAATAATTATCGCGTCGCTTTTTTTGATATTGATGGTACCTTGGCGGATAACAACTTACCTCATGGGTTATCTTTTGCCAAACGAATTCCCGAATCTGCAAAACATGCATTGAAAAAGTTGAAAGAAAATCAAATCGAACCCGTGATTGCCTCAGGCCGGCACTACGGGGCGTTGAATGAATTGGCTGTTCATCTAGGTGTCGACAGTATTATTTCTTCTAACGGAAATTGTGTCCATTATCGAGGAAGCATGATCCATCAAAATGCGATCCCTCAGGAATTGCTCAAAAAACTGTTCCTTCAGTTGGATCAACTGGGAATAGAATGTTTGATCGAAACGCCCCACAAACTTTATTGTTTTGAAACAAATCAGTATCAAGGAGATCCATCCTCTGAAAAAACCTTGCTGAAAAAAACGGATCCGCTCCCGGAAGATGTCATCCAATTAATCGTTCCTTGGAGCGAAAAAACAGATTTTAACTTAGGGTTAGACTCCCCGCTTATCGTAGAAAAGGTCGCTCCTGTTGCGGCTAATATTCATTTAAAAACTGGAACAAAGGCAGAAGGCATTCATAAAATCTGTGACTCAATGAAAATTACTGCCAAACAAGCGCTAGCCTTCGGTGATGAAGAAAATGATTTTACGATGTTTGACGCCGTAGGATTTCCTGTTGCTATGGGAAATGCCGCACCAGCGTTAAAAGAAAAAGCTGCCTATATTACCTCAGCAGTAGGAGAAGATGGCATCTGGAAAGCGTGTATTGATCTTGGATTGATTTCAGAATAGAAAAATTCCGTCAGAAAGCTCTCTGACGGAATTTTTTTAGCGTTCAATAATGCTCTGATAGTCACGATCCTCAGAAACTTCCATATAAGCAGGTCGGATGATCTTTTGAACATTAATCAGCTCTTCGATTCGATGCGCCGACCAGCCAACGATCCGTGCGATCGCAAACATTGGTGTATACAATTCCTGAGGTAAATCCAACATGTGATAAACAAAACCACTAAAGAAATCGATATTGGCGCTAACTCCTTTATAAACTTTACGTCTTTCGGAAATAATTTCTGGCGCTAGTCGCTCTACTTTGCGGTACAGGTTAAATTCTGCGGAAGCTTCGGAACCTTTTTCCTCTGCTAACTTTTCTACATAACGTTTAAAAATTTCTGCGCGTGGATCTGATTCTGCATAGATGGCGTGTCCCATCCCGTAAATCAAGCCTTGTTTATCAAACGCCTCTTTATTTAAAATCTTTTCTAAGTAATCGCGAATTTCGTTCTCATCTTCACAATCGTTGACAGTTGCCTTTAGATCTTCCATCATTTGCGTAACCTTAATATTAGCGCCACCATGTTTAGGACCCTTTAAAGAACCTAGTGCTGCTGCAATAGTCGAATAAGTATCTGTGCCGCTGGATGTAACAACTCGTGTTGTAAAGGTCGAATTGTTCCCTCCGCCGTGTTCCATATGTAACACCAGTGCCATATCTAATGTTTGGGCTTCTTGGCTGGTATATTTTTTGTCCGGACGCAGCATGGTCAAGATGGCTTCAGCAGTGCTCAAATTCTCAGCTGGACGATGGATATACATACTATCCCCTTTGCTATAATGATTGTATGCATGGTAAGAATAGACGGCAATCATTGGAAAAGTCGCAATCAAGGATAAACTTTGATCTAACACATTCTCTATGCTAACATCATCAGATTTGTCGTCATAACATCCTAATGTCAGGACGCTGCGGGAAATCATATTCATGATATTGTGTGATGGCGCCTTCATAATAACATCACGCACAAAATTGGTTGGAAGTGTTCGTCTTTTACCGATTAAAGCCTGAAATTCCGCTAGCTCAACTTCGGTTGGCAACGATCCAAATAATAACAAATAGCTTACTTCTTCAAAGCCTAAACGCTCTTCAGAAACAAAGCCATTTACTAATTCATTGATATCGATTCCGCGATAACGAAGTTCACCATATTTGGAAATAACTTTATCGCCGTCCATAATTTGGGGATGGATCGTAGAGATATTGGTCAAACCAGCCAAAACACCTTTGCCGTCTAGGTCACGCAATCCTCTTTTTACATTATGTTTCTTATATAAAGAAGCATCTAAATAATCCTCTTTTCGGCATACCTCAGCCATTTGGTTCAAATCTAACATCATTGTGTCCTCCTAACCTTATTTAATTTAACAATCGGGTTAAGAAACATTATAACACCATTGGCGTAAAATGAAATACTTTTAATAATTTCATTTACTTTCTTTTTCTTTATTCGTATAATAAACCCATCTGAATTTAAATGATAACGTATTTAGGAGGGATTTTGTATTGAATTGGAAAAAAGAGCTTCTTGTCAATAACGAACATTATACATACTTTGATCTTTCATCTATTGTCAATACGTACCAAAAAGATATTGCTGATTATCCATTCAGCATTCGTGTGTTATTAGAAAGCTTGGCACGCCATCAAGAGCTTACTGATTTAGAGAGCTTAATTGCTTTTGATGCCAAACAACCGTCAGGTGTGGTCCCTTTTCGACCATCACGTGTTGTTTTGCAGGATTTTACAGGGGTTCCTGCTGTTGTAGACCTTGCCGCAATGCGCGACGCTGTAGTAAAGCTTGGCGGTGATCCAAAAGTGATTAATCCAGAGATTCCGGTAACTTTAGTAGTAGATCACTCTGTTCAAGTCGATTGTGCAGGTACCTCTGATAGTTTGGCTTACAATACCGAGAAAGAATTCGAGCGAAATCATGAACGTTATCAATTTCTTAAATGGGCGCAACAAGCCTTTGATAATTTCGAAGTTGTCCCACCTGAAACTGGTATCATCCATCAAGTAAATCTTGAGTATTTATCAGATGTCATATTGAAAAACGAAGATCACCTACTGTTTCCTGATTCCTTAGAAGGAACAGATTCCCATACGACGATGATCAATGGCCTTGGTGTACTGGGCTGGGGGGTTGGCGGTATCGAAGCGGAGGCTGCAATCTTGGGTGAAGCTTCTTATTTCCCTACACCAGAAGTGATTGGTGTGGAATTAACTGGAACGTTGAGTCCAGGAGCCACTGCCACAGATTTAGCCCTTTACCTTACCGAACTATTGCGAAATGAAAAAGTGGTTGGTAAATTTGTTGAGTATTTCGGGACTGGCTATAAGACCTTAAGCCTTTCTGATCGTGCAACGATCGCGAATATGGCACCTGAATATGGTGCAACCTGCGGCTTCTGTCCAATTGATGAAGAAACCCTAAGTTACCTCCGTTTAACTGGACGTTCTGAGGAACAGGTCGCATTAGTCGAAGCCTATGCAAAACAAAACAAACTCTTTTATGATGGTTCAGAAACGCCGAACTATACACGGGTAATCCGATTAGATCTATCAACTGTTCAATCTTCGGTCGCAGGTCCAAAACGGCCACAAGACCGGATTCCATTAGCCGAAGTTTCCGAAAATTTCAAAACTTCATTAACCAATCCAAGTGGTCCTAAAGGATTTGGCTTGAAGCCAGAAGAGGCCGATCGTCAAGCGGTGATTCAAGGAACCGATCAAACCATTGAGACGGGTGACCTAACCTTAGCTGCAATCACTAGTTGTACAAATACCAGTAACCCATCGGTTATGGTGGCTGCCGGCTTGTTGGCTAAAAAAGCAGTGGCTCTTGGGTTGAAAGTCCCTGAAACCATTAAAACTTCTTTGGCTCCAGGATCAAAGATTGTGACGCAATATTTGGAAAAAGGACATTTATTAGAGCCTTTAGCCGAATTAGGGTTTGATATTGTCGGTTATGGCTGTACTACTTGCATCGGAAATTCTGGCCCCTTAGCTGAAGAGATCGAAACAACTTTAAAAGACAGCGAATTGGTTGTATCGGCTGTTTTATCAGGAAATCGAAATTTTGAAGGACGAATTCACCCATTAATTAAAGCAAATTATCTTGCCTCTCCTCCTTTAGTGATCGCTTATGCTTTAGCTGGTACTATCAAAAAGGATCTTACGAGGGAAGCACTTGCGACAATCGATGGAAAGGACATTTACTTAAAAGATCTGTGGCCTACGCAAGAAGAAGTAAATGCGTATATCAATGATTTCTTGAATCCAGAAGATTTCCGCGAAGCCTATAAGAATGTGTATCAATCAAACGAACGCTGGAATAAGATTGAGACCTCCGAGGGTGACTGCTATGAATGGGACGATGCGTCGACATATATTGCAAATCCACCATTCTTTACAAATCTTGGACAATCATCAGAGGACCTGAATCCTTTGACTGATTTGCAAGTATTGGCCAAATTTGGTGATTCAGTAACAACTGACCATATCTCCCCAGCCGGAAATATCGGACTTCAATCTCCTGCTGGAAAATATTTGAAAGATCGTGGATTGTCCTATAAAGATTTTAATTCTTTTGGATCAAGACGAGGCAATCATGAAGTCATGATGCGCGGGACGTTTGGAAATATTCGCATTCAAAATCAATTAACGCCAGATACTACTGGCGGGTATACGAAATTGGCAACAACTGGTGAAGAATTATCCATTTATGATGCAGCAATGCAGTATCAAAAGGAGCAAATTGGTACGCTGATTCTTGCAGGCAAAGATTACGGTATGGGTTCTTCTCGCGATTGGGCCGCTAAAGGAACAAATCTATTAGGTGTTAAAGCCGTTTTAGCGGAAAGCTATGAACGAATTCACCGTAGTAATTTGGTCATGATGGGCGTCATTCCTTTTGAATATCTTCCTGGAGAAACGGCTGAATCACTTGGTTTAACAGGATTGGAAAGCTATAGCTTTGATTTCCCTGCTGAACCAGCAATCAATCAAATCATTGATGTGACCGCTAAAGGCGAGAAGACCATTCACTTCCAAGCAAAATTACGCTTTGATTCTGCAGCTGATATTGCTTATTGGAAAAACCAAGGAATTTTACCGTTGGTTATCAATAAAAAAGTGCAAAAGGAGCAAGCATAATGACAAATACTTTGACTCCAGTCATCCCTTATATTGAAGGCGATGGAATCGGTCCAGAAATCTGGCAGGCGACGAAAAAAGTTGTTGATGCTGCGGTCTCTTCTACCTATTCAAATGAGCGAAAAATTGATTGGCTAGAGATTCTCGCTGGTGAAAAAGCCTTTAATCAAACCGGTACTTGGCTTCCTAATGATACATTGGAGGCTATCAAGAAACACAAAATTGCAATCAAAGGGCCGTTGACCACACCGATTGGGGAAGGCTTCCGCTCATTGAATGTCACTCTGCGTCAGGATTTGGACTTATATGCCTGTGTCCGCCCTGTTCGCTATTTTAAGGGAGTGCCCTCTCCTTTAAAAGAACCTGAAAAAACTGATATGACGATTTTCCGTGAAAACACAGAAGATGTTTATGCTGGTATTGAGTTTGCCAAAGATTCAGGAGAAGCTAAACAACTTTTGGACTTTTTGACAGAACAATTAGCTGTTACTAAAGTTCGTTTTCCAGACTCAAGCGCTTTGGGAATTAAACCAATTTCTCAAGAAGGTAGTGAGCGGTTGATTGCTGCTGCCTTAGACTACGCCATTGAGCAAGGAAAAAAACGGGTCACGCTTGTTCACAAAGGCAATATCATGAAATTTACGGAAGGCGGCTTTAAAAATTGGGGATATGATTTGATTGAGAACAACTATCCTCAAGCCTTCACAATGAATCAATACAAAACAATTGCCGCTGAACATGGCAACGAAAAAGCAGATGCCGCATTAGAAGAAGCAAAAAAGACTGACAAAATTATTGTTGATGATGTGATTGCCGATAATTTCTTACAGCAAATTCTGTTATATCCGGAAAAATATCAAGTCGTGGCAACAACCAATTTAAACGGCGATTATATCTCTGATGCATTAGCGGCACAGGTCGGCGGTATCGGTATCTCTCCAGGCGCAAATATTAATTATAAGACTGGTCATGCCATCTTTGAGGCCACGCATGGAACCGCACCTGATATCGCAGGTAAAGGCTGGGCTAATCCTTGCTCGTTACTGCTTTCTGCATGCATGATGTTAGATCATCTTGGCTGGTTTGAAGCTAGTAAGAAAATTATGTCCGCCATCGAACAGTCACTGCAAAACAATCAGATGACTCACGATTTCGCTCAGATGCTTGAGATAGAAGAGCTTTCTACAGCTAAATTTGCCGATTGTCTAATTGATAAAATTCAAACTACTTAAGGATACGAACAGCAGATCCCATGGAAGAGAAAACTTCCATGGGATTTTTTAAGTGCGCAATTATTCCAATAAGCGTTTAATTAATACTTACAGAAACTATTTTTTTGAAAAATTATAAGAAAAATGGCGGTGTTATTCTATAATCATGGTGCTAAATTTTTCAAAATATAAGCAAAAAAAAATCACTCAGAAGACTCTCTGAGCGATTTTATAAACAGGACGGTCTGTTAACTAAAGAAACACTCTTTGGAAACAATTCCCGCTACTTCACTGTATTTAATTAATACTTGTCCGTTTACTTGGTCAATCTTGTCTGCATCCAATCCGTAGAAACGCTCTACGTTCACGATGCACCCACTATTCTCTTTACGAATCACTTCTCCAATGATCGGCCGAGCAAAATCAGTCTTACGGCATTCATAGCTTTCTCCAACAATAATCGCTTCTTTATTCATTCAACCACCTCATTAATGTTTTATACTACACTTATATAGTAGCATTAAGCGCAATAAATTACTACATTAAGGGTGTTATTTATCAAATAACCATCTTTTTGGATAAAATTTAAAAATTTAAATTTAAATTATCTAGCAATAATGAGACATATTGTTCTAAGTAAAACTGATCAATTTGATCGTACATCCCAATCTCGGAACTGTCTAAATCCAACACACCAACCAATTGATCCCCTTTTTTCATTGGAACAACGATTTCCGATCGGGCTGCTGAATCGCAGGCAATATAATTTTTATGTTCGAGGACATTTTCAACGATCAGAGTTTGATTTTTTTCAGCTGCTTCTCCGCAGACGCCCTTTCCCATCGCAATATGCACACAAGATACATTGCCTTGAAACGGCCCTAAAATTAATTCCTCATTTTTAAACAGATAGTAGCCGGCAAAAACGGTATCCTGTAATGTTTGATTTAACAAAGCGGATGAATTCGCCAAATTAGCGATTAAATCCGTTTCTCCCTCTAATAAAGCTTTTTGTTGCATCAACATTAATTTATATGCCTCTTCTTTTGCTTCTTGATTTTTCCAAACCACGTAGATTCCTCCCATTTTTGTTTCCATTAGAAAAATTAGTCTATCAGCTTCTATTTTTTAAGATACGTGAAAAACACTGATAACTTTCGGTTTATTCTACCGCAATTATCCCAATAACACCATTGATTAAAATATAAGTTAAAACAAGAAAAAATTAGCTATTCGCCCCATTAATACGCGAACTTGTCAAGTGAATTAACGCTTGTTTTCCGTCCTAAATATTTCATTTTCATTACAATCTATACGGTTAGATAAAAATTCAAATACTTTAAACTTTTTCTTCATAAATTCTTATATAATTGAACGCGAAAGATGAAAAAAGTGAGGGAATCCATTGATTAAGTTGAAGAGATATACGGCACTGACTTTGTGTGCCTTAACATTAACCGCTACCCCATTAAGTGCATTGGCAGATGAGTATGATCAAAAGATTGCCGATCAAGATAAAAAAATCTCTGATTTACAGCAAACAGAACAGTCTGCTGAGGATCAAAAAGCAGCATTAGAGCAACAAGTAGCTGCGGTTGAACAAGAAGTTAACGCCGTCTTAAAAGAAAAGACGAACGAAGAAAAGAAAATGAGTGACTTGACTGCTAAGATTGCTGTTCTTCAAGAAAAAATCCAAAAACGTGAAGAACAAATCAGAAAGCAAGCACGTGATGTGCAAACGAAGCAGGATTCTGGCTCAATCGTTGACGCGGTGATTAACTCTAAATCATTTGGCGAAGCGGTTAAGAAAACAGTAGCTGTCTCAACTATTTTAACGGCAAGTAAAAACATCATGGAACAACAAACTAAGGATAAAGCTGAGTTAGAAAAACTTGAAAAAGAGGCAGAACAACGTCTCCAAGTAATCAACAAAAAAACAGCAGAATTAAAAGCGAAACAAGAGCAATTGGTTCAAACGAAATTGGATCAGCAAGTGAAGATCAATGAGATTCAAGCAAGTATTGCTACTGAAAAGGATCAAAAAGATAAATATCAAAAGCAAAAAGAAGAGGCTGAGAAGAAACGCCAAGCCGCTTTGAAGGCTTTAGAAGAACAACGTAAAAAAGAAGAAGAAGCACGCGAAAAAGCTCAAGCTGAGGCAGAAAAACAAGCTAAGAAAGCGGCAGAAGAAGCTCAAAAAGCAGCGGCAGAAGCAGAAAGACAAGCGGCGGAAGCAGAAACTGCAAAGCAAAAACAAGAAGCTGAGATCGCTCAACTTGAAGCTCAAAAACAAGAGCAAGAAGCGAAACAACAACAACAGCAAGCACAAACAGTTACTGATGCAGGTGCTAGTCAAGTGACTACTAACCCATCAACGCCAACTACTAATGCCTCAAAACCTGCAGCAACTAGCAGCGGTTGGGCTTCACCATTATCAATTGGTTTAGTTGTTACAAGTCCATTCGGACCACGTCAAGATCCGACGGGGGCTTCTGGTACACAACATGATGGCATTGATTTTGCCGGTTCAGCTGGTACACCGATCATGGCTTCTAAAGGCGGAACAGTCGTTGAAGCTGGGTTCCACTGGTCAGCTGGGAATCATGTCGTGATTCAGCATCCAGATGGTTATTACTCTTATTACATGCATATGGTTTCTGCGCCAAGTGTTGGTGTCGGCTCATCAGTTAGTGCTGGTCAAGTATTAGGCGGTATGGGAACGACAGGTAACTCAACAGGTGTTCATTTACATTTTGGTGTTTCAACCGCATTATGGTCAGGTTTTGTAAACCCTGCTCCGTTATTAGGTGTTTAATTGAACAATTAAAAAAAGTGTAGAACAATTATCGGAATATTTCTGATCATTGTTCTACGCTTTTTATTTATTATTGAAAGGATAGTTACTATGACGATTGATGAAATCATTACTTATTTGGAAGATTCTTCCTCAGAAAAATTCAAAAAGAATATTATTAAATTAGGCATTCCTGCTGAACACACAATCGGTGTCCCTACTTCTGAACTGCGCAAATTCGCACGAAAGCTGCCTAAGGACAAGGATTTTCTAATGGAACTGTGGCAGACGAATTATCATGAATGCAGAATCCTCGCCGTGTTGGCGCTCAAGCCTAAAGACTGTACTGATGAAGACATTGCCTACTTTATGAGTGGGATCATTTCATGGGATCTCTGTGATCTATTCTGTAAAAATGTTTTAATCAAGCAAAAAGATTTTGATCGCTTTATCCAAGACTGGATTGATTCTGATAAATTATACTTTAAAAGAGCGGCATTTACACTGATTGCCAGCACCTCTACCCACGCCTCCCTATCGATCCCAGAAATTTCCGCCTATTTAGCTTTAATTGATCAGCATTCAGCTGATGACCGATTATTAGTAAAGAAAGCAGCCTCTTGGGCATTGAGAGAGCTTGGGAAAACCAATGAGCAAGCCAAGGAATTGGCGATCGCCCAGGCTGAAGCGATGCAACAACAATCCTCTAAGCCAAAACAATGGATCGCTAAAGACGCATTAAAAGAACTGACACTTTTAGTACAGGCCCCTGGACGCTCACGCTTGATCTCATCAAAATCAAAAATGGGAAAAGAGCTTTAATAAAAAGCCAGAGGTAATGTTTGATTCCCTCTGGCTTGTTTTGTTTCTATTCAGCTTCTTCGATATCTTTTGTAATCTCATCCAATTTGATTTCATTGGTTAAATAATCCGCATTTTCGGTTGGAAAGTGTTGTCGGAATTCAGCTAATTCCATTAGCTCTACTTTTCCATTCGACAATTCGAAATCCAAAACATGTCCACCAAACTGACGATCGTCACTAATAAAATGTAGATGGAATCCGGCAGCAGCAGCACCATGAAACAATCCTGGTGTAAAGAAACCAACGATCGTTCCGGAGATGTTATCCGCTTCAAACTCTGGCTGATTGCGCGCAATTTCTACAAAACGCGGATAAGGTTTCTCTTGTTTTGGAGCTACCCGCACATGCATGTGCTTAAAGGTCCCTTCTATTTTTACTGCTGCAAAAAGATTGTGACTGATTTTTTCAAGAATTTCTTTTTTAACTGAATCATCAGAAACATTCGTTAAAGAAAACACTTCATCTGATTCAAAATTAGTCACCGCCGCATAAGGTGTCAGTTCGTCACCCGTTAACAGATTTACTCTTCCTGTTTCGTCTGCTTGGTAAATGACACCATCCAAGAAAATGACTTCTCCATTTGATCCTTCTAATGTCCCTAGCCCGAAATCACCGAAATCAGATAAAGCCCCAATTTTTTCAGTTCCATCCATTAAATCCTGCATCAGACCACCAAGTGTTCCATGCTGGTAAATATAACTTTTAGTTTTCACTGTCATGAGAATCCCCTTCTCTTTTAGAATATTCGTTAGTCCTCAACGGTCTATTAGGCAAAGCTTAATAGAATTGATCTGGTAAAATCGTTTTTCCTAATTCCTTGTTATCTGAATAATCGATTGGAATATCAATAATCACTGGGCCATCTGTCGCTAATCCTTCCTGAATAGCTGCTTCCAATTCTGCTTTTGATGTTGCCCGTAAACCTTTTGCACCAAAGGCTTCTGCATATTTTACAAAATCAACCGGACCAAAATGAACACCGGCAGAACGGTCATATTTCATTTCTTCCTGAAATTCGACCATATTGTAGCTGCCGTCATTCCAGATTAAGTGAATAATTTTTTGCTTCAAACGAACGGCCGTTTCTAATTCTTGAGCTGAAAATAAGAACCCACCGTCTCCTGAAACAGAAAAGATTTGAGTGTTTGGTCGGACTAAGGCAGATGAGATTGCCCATGGCAGAGCAACACCTAATGTTTGCATTCCATTACTAAATAAAAGATGACGTGGTTCATAGCTCCGGAAATGACGGGCCATCCAAATGTAATGACTCCCGACGTCGACAGTTACAGTCATTTCATCTGTAACATTTTTTTGCAATGTATCAATGACTTCTAACGGATGAACTCGTCCTTCCGTCGTCGCACTCTTTTGTTTGCCATTGATTAATTTTTCTTGCAGGGTAGATAAATAATGATCAGCATCAGCTGATAATTGATAGCTATCAATTGCGTCACTTAATTTTTCAATCGTTTTGGCGATACTGCCAATCAGCTCTGCCTCTGGTTGCATATATTGATCGATTTCCATTGGCACTTCATCTATTACTACAATACGTGCATCCTTCTCTGCATTCCAGTTTCTTGCTTCATATTCGATCGGATCATAGCCAACCGCTAAGACTAAATCACTGCGTTTCAGCAGCATGTCTCCTGGCTGATTGCGGAATAGTCCTACACGACCGAAGAAATTATCCTCCAATTCCCGCGAAATAATTCCCGCACCTTGGAAAGTTTCCACAACTGGCAAACCGGTTTTTTCTACTAATTTGCGAATTGCGGCTGTTTCTTTTTTGCCAGAAGCACGCATACCAACTAATAAGGTTGGCAATTTTGCTTCGTGTATTCGTTTCGCTAAATCGGCAATATCTTCATCTGATGCGGCACCTAAAATTGGTGCAGATAGCGGTTTAATCGCTTCTCCTTGAACCTCACCATCTGTCACATCTTGCGGAATAGATAAAAAGCTGGCGCCTTTTTTTGCGGTTTTAGCGATGCGAAAGGCATTGGCAATATTTTCCGATAAGGTTTCTGGATCTTGAATTTCCGAGCTATATTTTGTGATCGGTGCAAACAGTGCTGCGTTGTCCATACTTTGATGCGTCAATTTTGAAAGGTCTGAGCGTTTTACCTGACCAGCTAAAGCTAAAACGGGATCTCCTTCAGCTGTCGCTGTGACTAATCCTGTTGCTAAATTACTAGCACCAGGACCGCTAGTAGCAATTACCACCCCTGGCTCACCAGTCAAACGGCCAATTGCTTGTGCCATAAAGGCTGCATTTTGTTCATGCCGAGCCAAGATTAATTGTGGTCCGTGATCTTCTAATGTATCAAACACACCATCAATTTTGGCACCAGGGATACCAAAAATAAATGGTACGTTATGATTTTCTAAACTACTTACAATGATTTCTGAACCTTTCTTACTCACTGTATTACATCTCCTTAAAATCTGTATCAATTACATTTGATAATATAGCACTAATACGTCAATTTATCAACAATGAAACATCTCGAATAATTGTTTTATCAGAAAATCATTGAAATTTTCATTATTCTTACTATTTTACTTAGAATCAAAAAAGAACGATCATGTCTATCAATAAAGATAGTCCATGATCGTTCGATTGATTAAGTAAAGAAATTCTCCTTCATTTTGAGTCACCTTCAACTTTATTCAGGAAAATTGAATTCCGCACCCCAGTCAAAATTGCCTGAGCTTTCAAAACTTTGCGGCCAATGCGCGCACCATTCCGGCCCTTGAAAGGTTTCTAGTACATCTGAACTGGCAGTATAAGGTTTGATATCTAAAATGGGACTATCATCCTCTGCATCTAAGTATTCAAGATACACTTTGTTTCCTTGGATACTTGTAATTTTAGCTGCAGATAAGGCGATGGGATTCGGTCTGACAGGTCCGCGTGTCGCAAAAGTTCCTAGTTCTTCTGGTCCATTTGTATATGGCTTACTGACTGTTGTTCCTCTGAGTTCAGGGATATCCAAGTGATGGAACCAATACAAAACATACAGATGACTAAAATCATCCAATCCGATCAAACCATCTTGATATTCTGGCAGCAGTTCTAAATAAACACCCGCATCCGTTTGTTTTACTTTGCCAATTTCCTTCATTTCCATGTGTTAATCCCCCAATTATTTTTTCGAGTCGCGACCTCTAATTAGAAGATAAATCCTCACGCTACGTGAGAGTCAAGGGGATTAATGGAATTTGTAATTCAGTCAAATATTCCTCCGGATTAACTGTGTGCTCTGGGCCAACATGACAAATTTGACGTGTGGCTTTTACCATGTTGAATTCCCGATGTTCCTCCAGCCACTCAGCAAATGCTTGATAGGCTTCTGGAAGTTGATGATAATTCCCTTCAACATATATGACCGCGGCCTGCTCCAATACTGGAAGCTCACGTTTCTGCAAGGGTTCCTCCGCTGTTTTATCCGATATGATAGCGACTTCAACGTCCACTCCCTCTTCTAAGTATTCCTCATCATGGAAAATCGTTAAATTCTTATCAGGTTCGGAAGGATAAGATATGTCTTGCTTTTTTAGTAAGGTCTTAAATTCTTCCCACAGTAGTCCTTCATGATAAAAGCTCTTGATTTTTTTCCTTAAGCTGATGATAGAAAAAGCGGGGATTTTCTTAATTGTCACCTGAAATTTCCCTTTATACTGCATTCGCTGGATCATTTGATGAATTTGCTGCTGACGAAATTGATCTCGTTGAATCTCTTCTTCGATTTCACGATCCTTTTTCAATAACGCAGCCGTGAGGATTTTGGGATCTTCGTGAATCAAGCTCTTTATTTCCTTCAAAGAAAATTTTAACTCCCGTAGTAACACAATCTGTGCTAAAACCTCTAATTGTCTGACTGAGTAATACCGATAACCTGATTCTTCATCAACTAGTTGCGGGTGAAGCAGATCGATCTCATCGTAGTGACGCAGGGTTCGAATCGAAACCTGTCCAAGCTGAGAAAATTCACCGATTTTTAGCAATAAAACACACCTCCACTGCTTATTATACTGATACTTTTGATTGTTATCAGCAAGAAATTATGGGATAATTAAAACGAACGTTTGTTCTTTTCGTTTCTTCCAAACTTTGAAAAAGGATTCTGAATGAAACTAGAATAAAATGGGTGGTGGATTTATGCATTATAAAGAATATAAAACGATTTTATCAGCGAAAAATGGGCTGAATCTTTTTCGCGGCTGTACACATGGCTGTATTTACTGCGATAGCCGAAGTGATTGTTACCAAATCAATCACCCTTTTGAAGACATTGAAGTAAAAGCAAATGCTTTAGAAATTTTTGAACAGGAGCTGCAAAGGCGCCGAAAACCTTGTATGATTGGAACAGGTGCAATGACCGATCCTTACATTCAGTTGGAACCTCGCTTGAAAATTACTCAGGGGGCACTAGAACTGATTGATAAGTACGAATTCGGTGTGGCTATCCAAACCAAATCAGCACGTATTTTACGGGATCTCGAGTTATTACAGTCAATCAATCAAAAGACTAAAGCTGTTGTTGAAATGACCTTAACGACTTATGATGAAGATTTGTGTAAACGCCTAGAGCCCTTTGTTTCGACTACCAAGGAACGATTTGAAACCTTGATGAAGTTTAGAGAAGTTGGTGTACCAACAGTTGTTTGGCTCTCCCCTATTCTTCCCTTTATTAACGATAGCGAAGAAAATCTTCGAGGGCTTTTGGATTATTGTATTCAGGCTGGCGTCAAAGGAATTCTTTGTTTTGGCTTTGGGGTAACTTTACGAGTAGGCAATCGGGAACACTTTTACGAGCAGCTGGACAAACACTTTCCAGGAATGAAGAAAAAATATCAGTTTGCCTTTGGGGATAATTATGTATGCAATAGTCCGAATAATGATCGCTTAATGGCTATCTTTAGTGAAACCTGTCAAAAACAAAACATTCTTTGGAAAACGGAGGATGTGTTTAATTATCTGCATACATTCGAGGATAAACGTGAACAGCTCTCGCTATTTTAAAAAATTAGTGTAAAACGCTTGCTATGAAACTCGTTTCATAAACTATACTTCCTTTGTAAAGAAAAAAAGGAGGAATTTTTTATGAATACGTATGTGAAAGTCCAGCAAGCTGATACACAAGAACATTTCATAGTTTCCCTGCATTTTTCCGAGAACCAATTGAGACTCGTTCGGAATCGTGGATTCAAGCGACCGATTATTGAGAATCTGCAAAGAAATAAAATCAAACATTTACTTATCAGTGACCTGCTAGGTTGTCCTACGATTAGTTTTTTCTATCAAGATCGCCGATATACCTTCTATCAGTGTGGCCCCGCGGTCATTGACTATTTAAAAGAAAATTTAGCTGCTTAAAATAAAGAGGTGTTGTTTCTATGGCAAATATCCGCGATATCGCAAAAATCACTGGCTACTCTGTCTCCACAATTTCTCGTGTGATTAATAATCATCCCTATGTCGATGATGAAAAACGAGCAAAAGTGCTGGAGGTGATGGCAGAGCTGAATTATGTACCAAATCGATCGGCTCAAAACCTGAGCTATGGCAAAACCAAAAATATAGGAGTAATCCTGCCTTTTGTAAACCATGAATATTACGATCAGATGCTCAGTGGGATCATGCAAGCGGCCTTTGACCATGGTTACCAAATCAGTTTACTGCCGACTAATTACGATCAAGAATTGGAAAAGCGTTATCTAGCGGAATTTGCAAAACGAGCCTTCGACGGCTTAATTGTCACCACCAAAGCCAATTCGATCAAAGAATTTTTCGACTATTTTCAATACGGACCGATCATCTTTTGCGAGGAAATTCCTAATGCCGATGTCAGTTGCGTGTATATCAACTTGAAAGAATCCATCAAAACAGGCTTTTCATATATGAAGGAGAAAGGGATTAAAAATCCGGGAATGACACTAGGGAGAAGTAAAAACATTAGTCATAACTCAACATTCTCGATTCGTAGTGCAAAGGAAGTCTATCCTGATTTTGATGAAACAAATATTTTTTGGGATTGCATCGTTGCAGAGGATGGCATTCAAGCTGCTGAATTCTTCAAGAAACGAAAAGTCGATGGCATTCTCACTTTTGGAGATGATATCGCTGCAACAATTTTACAGCAATACCAAACGGAACGTCCCTTAATCATCGGGCGAGAAAACCTGTTAATCAGTGAAGTAATGGGCTTTTCTACCCTCGATCATCATTTAGCAGAATGCGGCAAAAAAGCCTTTGAAGCTTTTTATCATAATAAACACGAAAAGCTCTGCATTCCGTATGATTTTATAAAACGTTAAACCAGCTGAAGCAATGACTCAGCTGGTTTTTCTTTTCTCCTCGTGAAACTAATGGAAAGCTAACTTTACATAAGCGCCAAAAGGGTTTATACTTATAGTATGGAAAGGAAACTTTCCCTAGATGAGGTGATGAAATGAAAAACCGCTTAGAGGAAATGCGCAAAGCACGTGGTATCAAACAGGAAGAACTGGCTGTTTCACTGGAAGTCTCGAGACAAACAATCGGTTCGCTTGAAAATGGCAGATACAATCCCTCAATTCTTTTAGCCTTTAAGATCGCTCGTTATTTCGATGTCAGCATAGAAGATATTTTCATTTACGAGGAGGAAGAACAATGAAAAAATCAATGCTTTATACTGGTTTTGTTTATTTCTTTGTTGGTGTTATCAGCTTAATTGTCGCATTGACAACAGAATACCGACTTGAAGCTTTGCTTTGGGGAATCACTGGAGCGGGAATTGCTACAGGTATCCGTTTGATCGGAAAATATTATTATTGGACGAAACCTAAACACAAAGCAGAGTATGATGCTCGCCTGCAAAATGAAGCGATTCAATTAAAGGATGAACGTAAGGTCATGCTACGAGATAAAAGCGGTCGCTTGGCTTATATAGCTATGATGCTTTTACAATTGATTCTGACTTTTATCTTTTCCATTCTAAGTATGCTTGACTATTTTTACCCATTTTCCAGGTATGCGTGTATCGGCTTGAGCATTCTATTGATCATTCAATATGTCTTTGGAATTGTTGCTTATCGACGTTTGAGTAAATCTTTATAAAATTAACCAGCTGAAAGGAATTCTTCAGCTGGTTATTTCTTAGAGACTGATTATCTTATCGCAAACCGCTTTGACGAAATATTCATCATGCTCGATCAGGATCATTGTTGGTTTAACTTGCTGCAGTACTTCTAAAATTTGCTTTTGGTTGAAAACGTCGAGATAGTTCAACGGTTCATCCCAAATATATAAATGTGCCGGTTGCGACAGAGATTTTGCCAATTCAACCTTCTTTCGCTGTCCCAGGCTCATGTTTTGAATACAATTAGCAAAAACGTGCCGTTCCATTTCTAGTTTTCTCAGGTTGTTTAAGAACTGTGAATAATTCAATCCTTCTTTTTCTGCAAAATCCTCCAGCGTTCCTTGATTGCTTTCATAATTCTGACGGACTCGACTGATTTTTAATCCATTTGCTCGATGAATCGTTCCTTTAATCTCTCCGCTAAATTCTCCTAACAACGCGTCGATCAATGAGGTTTTTCCACTACCATTTTTTCCCGTAATAGCTATACATTCGTTAAGTAATAACTCAAAACTCTTTCCATTGAATAAGTTTTTTCCAGAATAACTTAACGATAGCTCCTCTACGTGCAAAATTCGACGATGATAATTTGGTTCATAGGACATTTTTAGTGCATCCACCGTTTCGATATTTTTTAGCAGCTTTTCCTTCTCACTGATTTGTCCGTCTACTCGTTGAACGATTGCTTTTGAGCGTTTCATCATTCGAGCAGCATCCGCCCCAATTGCTCCGGGACTGACGCGGCGATATTCGGTATCGATAAAGCCCTTTGGTTTATTGGTTTTATCCTTTTCCCGAGAAAAGGACCATTCTGCTTTTTCCTTCGCTGTTTTTTGCAATCTGGTGATTTCCTTCTTCAATTTACTATTTTGCGCCTGTTCATAGGCATCCCGTTGAGCCTTTTGCTCTTCATAAGTTGTAAAATTTCCTTGATAAAGAATCAATTGACTCTTCTCAATCGCTAGAATATGATCAACGGTTTGATTTAAAAAGGTTCGATCATGGCTGACCAAAATATAACCTTGCTGTTTCTTTTGAAGGTATTCTGCAACTTGTTGGCGGCCCTTCATATCCAAATGATTCGTTGGTTCATCGATTAATGGGAAGGAATAATCATCCAAAAATAGCAGCGCCAAAAGGACTTTAGTTTGTTCGCCGCCTGATAACGTTGAGAACGGTCGCCAAAGCACATCTAACTCGCATTGTAACAACGTCAATTCCCGTTCTATTTTCCAAATTTCTAATTCTTCATTTTCTGATAGTACATAATAGGTTAATTGATTGGGATCGTTTATTTGTTTAGGGAAATAAACCATTTCCAATCGGTGATTAATTTTCCCTTGATAGGGAATTTCTCCTCTTAATAAATTTAGCAATGTCGTTTTCCCTCGCCCATTCCGACCAACAAGACCCAATTTCCAATCCGCTGAAATAGTTAATTTTGCATCGTCGAACAGCAGCGTTCCTAATTGATCATACCCAAATGTTAAATGATCGATTGTTATATTTGTCATTATAAACACCTCGCAATGACTTCAAATGAAGCCAAAAAAGACCCAGTTATTCTCGAAAAAACTGGGTCGACGAGCTATTTTTTTAAACAATCGAGCCATCAAAAAATAAGCCTTTCATGTGTAAAAAAGGAATCTCGCGGATTATCCACCAATTTTTCGAAAATCTGCACACTGCTCCCTTAGTCTCCAGAGGTACAGTCTTAATGCAGCTTTTCTACTTCACTGATGAATCAATCATACGTGATCCCTCACTTTCCTTCTAATAATTTTAAGATAGCATGAAAACGTTCTATCGTCAAAATTTCTTAAGATTTTATAGGAGTACTACTAAGGGAGCGTGCCTAAGTTAACTTGCTCTTTGAATAGTAATCATTTCAGTGCCAAATAAAAATTTATTCATCCGTTTCATGAAAATACTTTTCCTGAACCATTTGCATGATTTCGGCTTCACTCAGCTTCTTCGTTTCATTCGCAAAGTCATAATAGGCAGGCTTTTGATCATAATAAACTTCGGTGGTAAGAAGTGCTTCTTCCGAATCATCAAACAAATCAATCGGAATACTATAGGCATCCGTTGGCAGCAAATGATAAAAAAGATTGGCGCCGCAATTCGAACAAAATCCTCTTTCGGCCCATTCCGATGATTGATATCTGCTAATTAAATGCTCAGAATGAATGCGAATATTAGCAATGGTTCCCACTTCAACAGTCAAAAGCGGACCTGATCCCCACTTTCGGCACATTGAGCAATGACAAGCCCCCACTTCGGATTGAAAATCGGTTACCTCAATTGACACTTTCCCACACAAACAGCTTGCTGTTTTCATATGAATTCCCCCTTTTCTCTAGTATAAGAAAAAAGAAATCTACTAACTTGATCTCAGTTGCTATAAAAGCTCGGCTTTACAAACGTAAAGTAAAAAGCAAGAATACTTTACATATCCTTGCTTAAAAATTGATTTACTTTTCAATTGGCAACCAAATTTCTAAACAGGCCCGATCCTCCAAAGACACATAAGTTTCTAATTCTGGTCCATCAATTTTTTGATACTGGGTTTGCGGCAGCCAAGTATTAAATATTTGCTGCTGCAATTGATAATAGGCGCTTGAAACATTTTCCGTCTGGCGATAATCATAAGGATCACTGACAAAGACAGCATAGGTCTGCTTAGGAATAACCAGCGTGGGATAGTCAGTCGAAGCGCCTTGGTTCAAAACAAACCCAGTAAAATAGTTTAAATAGCTGGACCTAGCCGGCTTGGAATTGGCTATAGCAAAGTAAGGTGCTCGTTTCAATCCAAAAAAGTTTTTACGAGTCGCCTCACTTTCGGCAAACGTTCGTAACTGCTGATCGCCAAAGAATTGCTCCCATTGCTTTCCAGTCTTGGAGAATAAATCCTCTTCTAACTGAAGCTCCTCCATTTTACCAACAACCGTAAAGCTTGGCAGTTGTTCAATATGATAATTCAGTGTTTTCCCACCGTTGATCTGAATGTCTAAACGAATTGGTGGAAAAAAATTGATTGTAGCGTTGATCCTTTTTGCCTGACTCGGTGTGATTCCATGAAATTTGGAAAAGGCCCGATTGAAGGCTGAACGGTTGGCATAGCCGCATCGCTCAGAGACCTCATCAATCGGAATTTCTTGTCGTAATAAGTCCACCGCTTCGGAAAGCCTGCGATTACGTAAGTAGGTTGAAAAAGAAAAACCCGTTAAATAAGTAAAAAAGCGATGGAAGGTATACTCTGAAAGCAAGGCCTTTTTCGCTAATTCTTTTAATGAGATTTCTTCAAACAAATGATTTTCGATATACGCCAAGGTAGCTGAAAAACGTTCAAGGTCTTTTGACATGAAACTCCTCCTGTAAATTCTCTTTCTTAAGCATAGCATATCTAGGAGAAGCTGCTAACCATTACTTATTTCTCTCAATTATTTTTTGCGCACCGGCACCCAAATCTCAACCTCATCGCCTTGACCATACACTTCCAAATCTGGTCCACTAGAAGTCATATCGCCTGTCGCATACCCGGTGTTCAACAATTCATAGCCTGTTGCTTGCGTTGCCCATTGAGTGACAATGGCAAATTGAGTTTTTTCGGAAGTCGCTCTAGTACATGGAAAAACCGCCCACGTATTTGCCGGCACCTCAACTTCGATTAACTCAACAGGTGTGTCACTAGTCGTAGCGACAGCGATGTAATAGTCAAATTTTTTGCTATCCATCTTATCAACATTGTAAAAACTCGCTCCAATCAAGCCATAAGGTTCATGGTTGATCAATGGCAGCAGTACCTCATGCTTTCCCGAAGACAGCACTTCATTCCAAAATGCCGGACAATCCTTCATCCCCTGCTGTTTTTCATTAGTGGACGCTTTTTTGAAGCCCGCTAATTTAAAAGTCTCTAACTCAACGATTCGATGTTCCATAACTAATTTCTCCCTTTCTTTTCTTCACTATAGCAAAGCATTCTTGGTTTCCTTTTATCCTTTTTGAAGCAGAAAAAGAGAAAAGCATAACTAGAAAGAAGAAACGATTCAAAGAAATTTTAAAATAACACTTGATTATGATTTTTAATGATATTACTCTAACTATAGAAGGCGCCTTCGGAAATGGAGGAAAACAATGAACGAAGAAAAATTCAAAATCATTCAACAAAGGATCGAAAAGGACTATGAGAACATCACAGGGATTATTATACAAAAAAATAACCAGCTAATATATGAACAGTATTTTAATGACTGTAATGCTGCAAGCAAGATCCATGTCTATTCAATCTCCAAAAGTATCCTTTCACTATTGATTGGTATTGCTCAAGAGCAAGATGCTATCGGTGAACTGGATCGTCCAATTTTAGACTACTTTCCGGAATTTCAACCGAAGGATGCCAACCTGAAACAGATTACCTTAGAAAATTTACTGACGATGACCACACCGTATAAATACAAAAATGGACCATTAGCTTATATAAAGTATTTCACTAGTAAAGATTGGACCAAATTTACTTTAAAGCAGCTCGGAGGAAAACAGCCGATCGGACAATTCAACTACACCCCTTTAATCGGACCAGACCTTTTATCAGCGGTTTTGGCTCGTTCAACCAATCAGAGCGTTTTGGAATTTGCCCAGAAAGAATTGTTTACTCCACTAGGGATCGATGTCGCAAACTCAATTCAATTGAAATCTGCCAGAGATCAAACGAAATTCAATCAATCAACTACCGCTAACGGCTGGGTGGAAGACACTACTGGCTTGAATGCCGGCGGATGGGGCCTAACGCTTTCAACCCGTGACATGACTAAAATTGGCCAACTGATCTTAAATCAGGGAAACTGGGAAAATCAACAGCTGATTACAAAAGACTGGTTGGAGAAGATGCAGCAAAAACACAGTCACTGGGAGCAAGAACATCTCGATTACGGATATCTATGGTGGATCATCGATCCTACTAAGCCAATCATCGCAGCTATGGGCGATGGCGGTAACGTCATTTACATTGATCATGAGCAACAGCTGGTCATTGCCATTACCGCTCTTTTTAAAGAGAATGTCTATGATCGAATCGACTTTATTCAACAAACTGTTTTACCGTTAATATAAAGAAAAAATCAAGCAGCCGCAAAACTGCTTGATTTTTTATTTACTCATTGCTATAAGTTTTTTGACAGTATTGGCGTTACGGATTGTCACGTGATGATTGACAGTGGAACTGGCGATTTTTGACCAGCGAGCTTTATTAAACGTCTTTCGCGGTGCAGACCAGAAAATCACATTGTCATGATGTGCGATCTTTTCGTACTCAGGCTTTATTTCTCCAACCGCCGCAAAAACTTCTGTCACTGTCATTGGCGAGATCATAAATATTGCATAATGGATCGTTTCTGCTGCTTGATCCCACCAATCAGGCGCGTGTGTGATTGCTTCAGCCAATTCATCAACTGCAACAATAGCTACTGAAATGTTTAAATCAAAGTGTTCTAGTATCAACGCTTCGCAACTATCGATTAATTTCTTTCTCTCTTGAATATCACTAGAAAAAAGAACATTGCCGCTATTGATATACGTTGTAACCTCAGTGAATCCTCTTTTCTCAAAAGCAGCACGTAATTGCGGCATCGCGATTTTGTTCCTGCCACTCACATTAATTCCTCGTAACAAGGCAATATATTTTACCAATTCATTTCCTCACTGACTCGCTAATAATTTTTTCAAAACATTCTTATTCAGCATATGCACCGTCAAAAACTTTCCTTGATAATAAACCGCCCAATTGTTAAAAACACCGGGCAGCTTTTTAGCTTTTTCTACGCTGTCTACCGGAATCAAGTTTAGAGGAAGCTGCTCCTCTTCACAGTATTCCGCTACCTCCTTCAAGCCATGAGGAATAAACGGGCACTGCCGACCATAGAAAATCGTCAATTCTTGATTATCAATGGTTTGTTTTCTCGCCGTCTCTGAAAATGCCGGTACCGTACCATCAAAGGATAGTGCCAATAATTGGTAGCCGCCCTCAATCTCATCGACGACTTTGAAGCCATTTTTTTCCATGAACTTTTTATCCGATAAAAATGGTGATTTCTTTTTGGCACTGATGACACAAATGCCGGATTTCTTTTGACGTTTCGCATCCTCAATACAATAGTTCAATAAATTTTTCCCATGACCTTGTCCCTTAAAGCTGCCGGAAACCCATAAACAATAAATATGCAGATAATTCTCACCAATCACCGGTACCCATGCTGTTTCTAAAGGCGCATACTCGATAAATACTTTTCCGTTAGCATCCAGCTTGCGAAAAACATGACCTTCTGACAACTGCTCACTGATCCAAGCTCTTTTAGTGTCTACGCCCTCTTGGTGCTTCTTACCAGAAATCGCGCAGCATAAATGCTCACTTGCTACATTTTCCGCCGTAAGATTGACATACTCACCCATCAAATCCCTCCCTTAGCTTATTACTTTAAGTATAGCATGAAGCGATCTTTATCCCTCCTCATTATTTTTACTTTTCATAACGTTCTTATAAAAAAATCCCTCTCGAATGAGAACTCTGTCTTGTTATTTGGCCAACTCCTCATGAACCAGTTCTCCTAAAATTTTAAAGCCAATTTCAATATTTTCTTCATTCATACATGAAAAATTCAGGCGCATCGTATTGTATCGAGGGTGCTCCGCATAAAACGATTCCCCGCTGACAAAGGCCACATTGCGTTCCAAGCTTTTCTCCAGCAAAGCGGTTGTATTAAGCGGTTCCGGAAGTTCTAACCAAATGAATAAACCACCTTCAGGACGAGTATAATGCGTATTTTCGGGAAAGTATTTTTTGATTGCCGAAATTGCAGCGTCTCGTCGTGAGCGATAGGCCTGAATCAGCCGAGCAATATGCGCATCTAGATCATTCTCCTGAACAAATTGAACAATCTGCATTTGGGTGAAGGTATTGCATTGCAGATCCGTACTTTGCTTAATTAGTACCAGCTTTTCAATTACCTCAACATCAGCCGCGATCCAACCCAGCCGCAAACCGGGACACAGAATTTTTGAAAAACTGCCGGTCCGGATAACATTTTTACTTTCCGGAAAACTAAACATTGGGAGTGTAAATTCCCCCGAATAGCGTAATTCCTCATAGGGTGCATCCTCAACAATCGCGACATCATAGCGATTAGCGACCGCTAAAATTTGTTTTTTTCGTTCCAATGACCAAGTTTTGCCAGATGGATTCTGAAAAGTCGGGATCACGTAGAGCAGTTTAACATTTGGTGTTTCTTTTAAAAGACGCTCTAAATCACTAACGATCATTCCGTCTTGATCCGTTTGAACCTCTAAAACCTGTCCCTCGAAAGTTTTGAAGACATTCAGTGCCGATAAGTAGGTGGGGCTTTCACACAAGATCACATCACCTTTATTGATTAGCAGTTTTCCTACTAAATCAAGAGCCTGCTGCGAACCGTGGGTGATCAACAGATTTTCTTCGGTCAGCTTTGTTTTGATTCGCTGATTTTCTCGTTCGGCAATCCATTTTCTCAACGGTTGAAAGCCTTCAGTTGTGGAATATTGTAACGCCTTTTCGCCATGCTCTTTCAGAACAGTTGCACTAACTGCTGCCATTTCTTCGATTGGAAAAAGTTCTGCTGCAGGTAATCCTCCTGCAAAGGAGATAATATCGGGCCGTTCTGTGATTTTTAGTAGTTCACGAATTTCTGAGGCATGTAGGTTTTTCATTCGATTCGCATATTTCATATTTAATCTCCTTTTAATTTTCTTCCCATTTTACCGTAAGCAGTATTCAATGTATAGTAAACAAAAAAACAGAAGCATCCTCTGCCTCTGCTGTCAATTCGTTTTTTCCTTAAAGTGTAATCACAAACTTCTTCGTAAAATCCTCATCATCTAAAAGCTCGATCGAAAAGCCATGCTTCTCAACAATCGCCTTAACGATTGCTAACCCTAAGCCGCTGCCTTGAAAAGTTCTTTCCGTTTCATTCTCACTGACAAAAGGCTGGAACAGCTGCTCCCGATTCTTTTGCGGGATAGCTGTCCCGTTATCCGCAAAGCTGATTTTTACAGTACCATCTTGTGGAATGCAGGAAATTTTCAGCTTGGTGCGAGACGGATTATGCTTGCAGGCGTTTATTAAAAGATTATCAAAGACTCGCCGAAACTCTCGCTGATCAATCTTTCTGATAATCGGTTCATCAGGAATCGCTAATTCCAGCTCAATTTCGGCAGCTTCGATCAAGTCATAGTTATCGGCTATCGCTTCTCTTAATAAACGATTGACGGCCCACTCTTGTTGATTTAAAGAAAAGTTTGCGGAATGCAGCTTGGTGTATTGAAACATCAAATCCAATAATTCGTTAGCAGTCACCGATTTTTGATAAATAATCCCCGACACTTCCTTGATTTCCTCTGGCTCAACGACCTCTTCGTTTAGGGCTTTCGAAAACCCTGTTATGCTCGTCAGTGGTGTTTTTAAATCATGGGCAATGTTGGCAAACAAGGTACTTTGTTCTTTGGCGAGTTTTTGACTTTCCTTGCCAATTTTTTTGTTTAGGCTGCGGTAAAATAGAAATGAAAAAAGAACGATAGCTAACACCTGAAAAACACCGGCAACGATTGGCGTAACTGTTTGGAACTGATTCTTGAATACCCAAGTATCCATTTCCTTCGTCAGTTCCTCAATCAAATCCCCAACGATTGAGAGACCAAAAAAGTATAGAACAAAAGAACGCATAATCGCATTTCTAAGTTGTTTCATGAGAGCCCTCCAAACGATAACCTAATCCTCTGATCGTCTTGATTCGATCCGCGCCGATTTTTTCTCGCAGCTTGCTCATCATCACGCGAACATTGTTATCGCCAACTAATGGATCTTGCCAACCATGCTCATAGATTTGTTCCTTTGTAAACACACGCCCAGGCTGCTCCATTAAGAGCTTCAGCACTCGAAACTCAACCGCGGTCAGTTCGATAGCTCGCCCAGAAATATAGGCGGTACAAGCATGTGTATCCAATTCAAGCGAGCCCACGTGTAATCGTACATTTCGAGCCTCGTTAGAAACGCCCAATGAATGGTACCTTCTCAAAAGTGCCTTGACTCGCGCGATTGCTTCATGAGGATCAAACGGCTTGGTTAAATAATCATCCGCCCCGATTTCCAAACCAAAAATTCGATCTGATGCCTCCACTCGAGCGGAAATAACTAGGATTGGAAGGTTATTGGTTTTCCTGACAGTGCGAATCAATTCAAAGCCATCAATCTCTGGCATCATGATATCAACGATCAGCAGATCAATCTTCTGAACCGCTAAAATGGCTAACGCTTCACGACCGTTGGCAGCTTCATAATGAGTCACCTCTTCGCTTTTCAAATACATTTTTAGAAGCTTGATGATTTCCTTCTCATCATCCACATGTAAAATATGATAGGTCACTAGCTGCCACCACCCTTAGTTAATTATTCGTCAACACTCATTTTATCATAGTCCATGATTCGATAATCCTTCTGTTACTAACTTTCCGATGCTAACACTTTTTCATTAATTTTTTCCATTCGCACCTCAAGATTTTCGCCAGTGTATTCTCCCAAATAGAGATTGTCTGTGATTTGTCCATCCTCCATGAAAAAGACCTGTTCACTTTGCGCAGCTACTTTAGCATCATGGGTAACGATCACGATCGTTGTGCCTTCGCGATTGATTTTCAAAAAGATACCCATTATTTCTCGCGCTGCTTTGGAATTCAAAGCACCCGTTGGTTCATCGCCGAAAATGATGCTTGGCTGGCTCATTAATGCGCGGCAGATTCCAGCCCTTTGCAGCTGCCCACCGGAGACCTGTGTGATTTTTCGATCCTCTAGATTTTGGATACCAACTTTTTTCATCAGCTCTTTGGCTCGTTTCGTTAGTTTGTCCATTTGTTTTCTCGCGCCTATGCTGGGGAGAATAATGTTATCGATTAATGATAGGTTTTTTAGCAATGTTGGCTGTTGAAAAACAAACCCCATTTGCTCGCGCCGAATATCGGCTAGCTGCTTTTCAGACAACGCTGTGATGTGCTGCTGATTAAACCGGACAGTTCCAGAATCAATCCCATCCATTCCGCTGATGGCATAAAGCAGTGTTGATTTCCCCGAACCAGAAGGTCCCATGATTGATACAAATTGTCCCTGCTGAATTTGAATAGACACTTGATTTAAAACAGTCACTTGCTCCGTTCCCGTACCAAAGCTTTTAACAATAGCGGTTCCTTCAATTAAATTATCCATTGTTTTCTCCGTCCTTTTCTAATCCTTTAGATTTTCTGCGATATCAATCTTGCCAGCCTGTGCTGTAACTACTTTCGTCGCAATGATAGTGGTTGCCAGCATCAAGAGTGGACACCCTAAGTAAATCAAGAGACTGCCTTTTAATTGGACACTAACGCCCCCCAATGCCACAGCAATGAGTCCAGACATCCCTTTACCAACAGACATGGCTAAAAATGTTCCCGTCACTAGGCCAATGAGTAATACCGTTAAGCTACGAGACAGGTATTGGTGATTGATCCGCTGATTCGTAAAGCCTAGTGCCTTCAACGTGGCGATCTCCTTTTTATCCTTCACCAATAATAATTTCATGAATAAGGAAGTGATCAGTCCAGTAATCAGTAGCGCCACCAATGATGAGCCTAGAGCGATCAGCAGTATGGACTGAATCGTTGAACCGAACGTTTGGTCTCGGTATTCCCGCGCGTTATTCATTTTGACAAACGGCAGATCTTTCTTATAGTGAGTCATTTTTTTCTCAGTTTGCTCTGAATCCTTTAATTTGATATAGATATCCGTCCAAATACTTGTTGCTTCCTTATCCTCGAAGATTGCTTTCGCCGTTTTACCGCCGTTAAAGACATTGGCATAGATTCCGCAGACTGTGAATCGCTGCTCTTTTCCATTACGAATCAAGACGAGTGAATCGCCGATCTTTTTGTTGTATTCTTCTGCATTGATCGTTGAGAGGGCTAGCTCGTTTCGTTTCTTCGGTGCTCGTCCCTTCAAATAATCCACTGGAAATTTTTGATGATTACCTAGTTCAACCGATAAAACATTTTCAGTCGTACCAGCAGCCTTTACAGCAAAATTCTTCGTGACAATTTTGCTAAAGTCTGCGACATCTGGGTCCTGTTCCAAATAATCTGTCAGTTTCTTTTCATACTTCACGTTATTGGTCGACTGATACAAGCTGGCACCAATATCCACCTGATGACTAAATCCCATGTTCTCCACAAAGTCCTCTGAAACCGTTGTATGATAAACTAGCGCCGGAACAATCATGATAAAGGTCGATAAGATAAAAACAAATAGCATTGTGACATACATCTTTTTGCGGTTCATAATATCAATGATTCCCAACCGTGTATCGACAGAAAACAGTGGGCGTTTGCGAAGATTGACCTGTGTTTTCGTGTTGATCTTCTCATTCGCAGCGCTAAAACGAATCGCCTCCACCGCGGAAACCTTTTTGAAACGATTCAACAAGCGATAAACATAACCAATAATTAACAGCATCACTGCAATGACTCCAGCAAATGCCAAAAACCAGCTTAGTCCTTCATTCGCACTTTCCCCCATAAAAAGCTTAATATTTTTCAACAATAAATAACTTAACGGTACAGAAAGCAAATAACCTAGCAGACTACCTAAAATGGAAAGTGCTGCATATTTAGCTAAGTAGATTTTCTTAATCTCCTTGATTTGCAGGCCAATGGCTTTCATGACACCGATTTCTCGATAATCTTCTTCAATTTTTGCCAACAAGGTAAAGCGAATACACATAAAGGTCATCAGTACGACCAGTAGGCTAATCAACAATAGAATGCCAATCAGAACCCCATCAGACATTGCATTTCCTAGTTTGAATAAGCGATGTGACCCACTGGGGCCGTTAACGCCTATCTCTGCTTTTTTATAAGCCGCTTCAAATTGATTTAGCTTACTAGGGTCCTTCAAACGAAATTGAATGATATATTCCAAGCGCCCCTTTGAAAAAAGGGCATCGTAATCCTTTTGATGCAACAGCAAACGTTTCGAACCAGCCAT
The DNA here is from genome assembly GCF_051710745.1 of Enterococcus sp. DIV0756. Taxonomy (NCBI): domain Bacteria; kingdom Bacillati; phylum Bacillota; class Bacilli; order Lactobacillales; family Enterococcaceae; genus Enterococcus; species Enterococcus sp. DIV0756. Next base: position 2,070,191 of record NZ_JBIOLF010000001.1, read on the forward strand.
CTGTGAATTCATTGTCCCGTCTCGTAGAAAACCAGTAACCGTAAATTCTTTTCCAGCAATCATTGCCTTGTCTCCGACTTTAGCAAAGCCTTGTTTTTTGAAAGCAACAGGGACATAAAGCTCACCGGGCTTCGGCTGAATCGGACGATTTTCCATGTCCACAAAGAAATCTAACTTTTTATTTTGGACGGCAAGACCGTTATCCTCCACACTATCTGCAAAACTGTGCCCGCCAATCTCAATGTCCGTTCCGCTCAGGTTTAAAAATTCTGAGGCCTCATAAGCAGACACATTCCCATTATTCTTTACAAATTTAGCTAACTGCGCGTTATCTAAATTCCCGGTATGCATTTGCATATAATGGGGAGACTGTGTTTTCTCCATCAGTGTATCGATCGAACCTGACAGATTCACACTCAAAATCATTGCCAATGCCACTAACACAGCAGCTATGGTGACAAACATCGTCGTTGTTGCCGTAATTAATTTGCTCTCGCGGATATCATTTTTGATTATTTTCCAGTACATATCACTCGCTCCCAACCCTTATGTTGTAAAGCAACTATAACGAATTAAGCTTTCTGGAATGTACACGAAGTATTAACCCAAGATTAAATTTTTCCCTTTTAAGCGACCATATGCCAAGTAAACTTCTATTTAACTTTCCGATCGTTAAGTTTTTAACGTAATTACTTAACAAATGGAAAGTACCAAATCTTTTTAATTTTTGACCTTAAGTTGAATTCGAATTAGACCTAGTTGTTTGATAGCATAGAAGTTGTACGATACTACTCAAAAAAAGGAGCAGCTCTATGGATAAAATAGATTTAGCAATTCTGGATATTCTAAAAAAAGATAGTCGAAAACCTTCAAGTCAAATTAGTGAGATAGTAGGATTAACCAAGCCAGCAGTAACCGAACGATTAAAAAAATTGAAAAGCTCTGGTGTGATCCAGCAATACACGATCAAAATTGATCGAACGCATTGCGGGCAATCCCTTCTTGCCTTTGTTTCAGTCAAAATCGATCGGACAGGCAACACCAGCAACTTTAAAAATACGATTGCAAACTATCCCTGTGTCTTGGAATGCCATAAGGTTACAGGTGAATACGATTATTTATTGAAGGTTGCAACAGCAGATATTCCTCAATTGGAACATTTTCTATCGAAGAAATTAAAACAAGTTCGCGGGGTTGGTGAAACAAAAACGATCATTACCTTAGAGAATTTGAAAGAAGAAATGAATAGCTGATTCAGAATAGACCGTTCAAAATGAACGTATTCCACTAAAAAACTTACCAAAGTAAAGAACTCATGATTGTTTCCTTTACAATCGCTCCCTCGGCTTAAAGTAATCCTTTAACAGGTATTGGATCTCTCATCAGCATACCCGTTAGAACGCAAACAGTTAAATGAATGAGAACCAGTCGAACCAAAAAAGTGACTTATTTATCTCTTTTCTATTGATTTTCTTTTTTTATGTGATATATTTATCTCATAAAGAGACAAAAACATCACATTGGAGGAGTTTAAAATGGAAAAGAAAAAAATAAAACAATTGGTTTTAACAGGGATTCTTTGTGCGTTGGTGTTAGGGGCAGCCTCCGTTCATTCAGTTTTATTCAATGATAGCCGCTTAATAAAACCGACAGTGGTTTCAGAATACGTCTTTCAAATCAACGATCTGCCTATGTGGATCGCTCTAGTTCTTACAATCGTCTATGTCCTTTATTTAGCAGGAACAGTTTTCACGGCAATCTGGCAGAATAAACCCTTGGAAAAAAAGCGGACGAGAAAGATTCACCCTCTGTTAGGTTTACTTGGTTTTGCTGGTTTTTTTGGCTTTTTTGGTTTTTGGACCTATAGCCAAGCAGGCATTATTTCGCCGTTTTTCTTCTTTATCTTTTTCGGATTTTTTGGTTTCTATTTTGAAGGAAAATTATCCGATACCTTAAAGGATGAGCTCTATGAGGAAAATGAAAGAAAAGCGGAATTAAAGGCGTATAAAATTGGTTTTGTGCTATTATTTTTAGCCATTTGGGCAATCGCTCGCGGCATGCTGTCTTGGAATCTTGAATGGTGTGCGATCTTTATGTTAAGCTCAATGTCACTGATTTATGGCATCGTCCTCTTTCTCAGCAAGTATTTTTTATATCGATTTGAAACCGAGGCTTAGATAATGAATGTAAAATTTGAATGTCATTTAAAAAAGTACCGTATGTTAAAAGGACTGACTCAGGAGCAGTTGGCCGAATTAGTCGGGGTTCGCCGCGAAACAATCATGCGCCTAGAAAAAGCTCAGTACAATCCTTCGCTAAAGTTAGCGTTGGATATCGCAAAAGTTGTCGAAACACCAGTTACAGAGCTATTCATTTTTGAATAAGAAAAGTACAGCCAAAGCATCGGACTATTTGGCTGTACTTTTTAATTTATTGACTACTTTATCAAAACAGATTAGCCTTTTCGCGTATATTCTGGAAAAAGAAAATGCCTCCTCGCGATCCTTGTTTATCTCCTATTACTGTAAACAATCATACTTAAGTTGGACGACACCAGTCTTATTTTTCGTTAAACTAGAGAAAATGTTAGAGGAGGAGACGGTGTTGAAAAAATCTCGAAAAGAAAGAATATTCGATCAAAACTTTACAAATGAAAAGCCTTCAGCGAAAGAACTTTCTATTATAAAAGTTGAAAGAGGAAAAACGTTCTTCTTCGCTTCGTCGATCCTTTCAACAGCATTTTTTCTAATGCTTTTTTTGATCAGCAAAATCTTGAATTTGAATCTTGATTTTAGTGAATTTCTAGATAGTGCCTGGCTGACAGCAACACTCCTTATTGCTTTCATTCCGTGGCTATTCTTTTCTCTAATCGACAACTATCGAATGATTTCAACCTAAAAACGACAAGCAATCAAGTTGAACTTGATTGTTTGTCGTTTTTTAATTCAACAGATAGACCATGATGTATTCCTCTTCGTTTTCAGCAGCAATTTCAAAACCAACATGCAAATACATACTCAGTGCGTAATTGTCTTTTTGAACGGCTAAAGACGTTTTGGTATAGCCTTCTGTTTTTAATTTTTCTATCATTGCTTCCATCAACGCGGTTCCAATCCCCTGTCCACGATATTCGGGCAAAAGCGAAATCGCAAATTCAGGTGTTTGTTCATCAATCGAGCCAAAACCGGAAATATTTCTGACCCAAACTGCTCCAACGACTTTGTCATTCATCTGGGCACATAAACAACGATCCGTTTGATACTCGCCAAAACCGCGAATGTAACACTCAATATCCGGGTCATCAACGATTGATCTAGGAATAGGATTTGCTGGATCACGTTGATAAATCGCCTGATACAAAAATTCTCTCAAAAGCGGATACTCTGAGACGTTCATTTCTCGAATGAAGTAATTCATAGACACCTCCACTAATCTACTGAATCAGCATGCGAATCATTGCTAAACAAACTAGATGTATCGGATAAAACCCATAAAATCCCCATTTTACCCATTTAGGCGAATAGCCTCTCTCCCCATTGTAAGCGAAAAGCAAAGGAATGACCATTAGTGCACCCAAACCAGTAAAGACTTGATAGAGCGGAACCGCTTGACTGTCAGTGAAATACATTAAGGCAAACAAAAGTGTTAAGAAACCTGTTGTATATACAATCGGCAACCATATTCCCACTTTTTTTCCTCTCCATTTATAAAAGCCAAAAATCATTAGCACACCAACTAGAGACCAGTCAGATACGGCAGTTATTAGTGAGAAGAAAAGAACCAGCAGCCTTCTTAAAATAGGCGATGTTACTTTTTCACAGGCCATCATCAACAATAAGCCCATTAGTAAGGTAAAAAAAATATTATTGACAAATTCAATTGGTCGGAAGGAAGGATTGCTTCCAAAAAGCATATAAAAAGGATAAATCGAGACCAGCCAAAATAGGGCCATTCTACCTGCGTACTTTTTACGATCGCGGGTATAGTAGGATCCTTCAACTAATAAATAGGCCATAATTGGAAAAGTCAATTTCCCAATAAACTCAGTCATGAAAAAGAGAACACTCGAATGTTCATAAAGGCTAAAACCACTGCCGACGTGATTTAGCAGCATTGCCAAAATCGCAATAACTTTCAACTTAAAGCCGTTCATAGATTGAGTCATTTTACACTTCCTTTTTTACGTAATAAATTCAGTATGCCATCACAAACACGTGAAGTCTTCTCCGTTAGTAGAATATTTCACAATCTTTTTTCTAAAATATTTTCAGATCAGCTTTTTTCCTTTATACTGATAGTATCAATCGATTGAAAGAAGGTCTACTATGAGACATGCCTTATCTTCTACGAATAATCGTCAAATCGAACTAATTGAGCTTCTAAGAACTACAAATAATTACATCCCTGTAAAAATAATAGCCAAAAAAGTAGATGCCGTCCCTAAAACTGTTTTAAGTGATTGTTTAGAGATTGAAGACCAATGGAGCGACATCGTTCAAATAGAAAAAAATAGTTCTGGAGATCTGCATCTGACTGAAAAAGACAATCATACGGTGCATGAGATCTTTTCGGATATTCTGAAAGAATCCCCTACTTTTCAATTATTAGAAATTCTTTTCTTTCACCCAGGAATTTTACGGACCGACTTGGAAAAAGAACTCTTTCTCAGCTCCTCCAGCCTGTATCGACGGATTGTTAAACTGAATGACGGATTAGAAAAACGCGGTCTGCAAATCGACCGCAATAATCTCACACTTATTGGTGATGATGAACAACATGTCCGAGTTTTTATGGCTGAATATTTTTTAGAGGTCTATGACGTCTATGAATGGCCTTTTGAGTTAGACCAAAAAATGATTTTCGCAATTGTTGATCGCTTCAATCAACAGTTCAAGTTGGAATTAAATTTTCTGCAAAAAACGGAGTTCGCTTTTTTAATCGCCGTCAGCTTGATTCGTCAAAAACAAGGCTTTTTCACTGCTTCGAAAAGAGGCTCTTTACCCGTTCCTCATTTGGAAAACTATCTAGCCATGGTTAGGGACCTAATGACACAATTCTCTTTACCCATCACTGAAAAAGGCCAAAATGATTTAATCCAATCCATTTTTTGGTATGATTTCGCTTGGGATAATCCTGAAGAAGAAGTGCGCATCGAACGACTCTGTGATTCAATGCTTGCGCTAATGGTTAACGCCTTAGGAATCAGTATTCCCGAACAAAGTCATACAAATTGCATTCTGTTTTTGAAATCTATTTACACATCCTATAAGACGTATCCGTACGAAAAATATATTGCTTATAACCGAGAATTATATAGTAGCTTGACGATTCAAAGAGATTTTGCTGTTTTCACTAAGGTACTAGAAAAAACCTTAAAGGATCAAGAAGCAAAGAGCCGCTTTCCTTGGTATTCAATGTATTTTCATATTATTTTATTTAAGCTGTTTATTTACTGGGATGACCTTCCACAACAATTGGATAATTTACGTCAACCAGTCTCTACCGAAGTTTGTAGCGACTTAGGCGCAAAACATGCCCAGCTCTTGGCCTACTATCTTGAGAAAAATTACCATGGGAAAGTTTTGTTGGATGTTCAGCCTAACAAAGTTTATTCTGAAGTAGCGCCAGACTCACTCCAATCGGATTTATATGTTACAAATTTTACCACTCCGATCATTCCAAAGGAAAAACTATTTGTACTGGAAGATATCCCTACAGCCAAAAAATTATCTAGCTTAGGTAGAAAAATCGAAGAATATCGCATGAATACGTTGATTCAACAGTTATCCTACTTGAATTAAAGAGACAGTTAGACCAAATGAAACTTTCATTTGGTCTAACTTTTCTCATCGTTAATGATCATCTGTAGCCTTTTTAACGCCTCTTTCTCACCTTCTTCCAACCGGGTGATTTGTTCACTCATCGAACCTAACAGGCCTGAATCTCCTGTATTTCCTAGTTTCCAAAATCGTTCCGCAAGTCGATCCCATTCTTCCGCTAGATGAATGAATCGATAGCCGATTTCTTTGATGCCTATAGTTGGGACTAATGGTTCGACCTCTATTAAAAACTCACCGTAAAGCTTACGGAAGATCCCACCACCAGTTCCACCATCTTTACTGATTTGAAAATAATTTGTCATTCCCGCAGTCTTCAGCTTCTGTTTATCAAAAGTGCGCCATTTAATAATTTCTCGCGAAAATTTTGCTATCCCATCCACTCCCAATAATTTTGCAGGTGGCTGCAACATCGCTTCACAGGTTTCATTAATAGCCGCGATGACCGTCTCGGTATTTGGTGCTCGATAGCCTGAAAAATCGAATTCCAAATATTTGTTATTCGCTGGAAATGGTCGAAAGCTGCTATTTCGTGCATGTTCCAGTTCTTGATAACCAACGACATGATAATCCTTGGCAAGTTCACCTATTGGCGTAGGAATCGGAAACTTAGAATGATCGCGGTCACTCACATAAAAAACCGATTGCTCATCGTCATAACCAAATAGAACAATCGCACGCCCGCCAAAATGACTTGTTTGATTCATGCCTAAATACTTCAAGAAAGGCATATCTACGTAGATGATGACTGGTTGATTTTGTTGCAGCATTTTCCTTGCTTTTGCAAATCCGATATCGTAATTTTTGGGTCGACGACAGTTGATTTGAATATTCAACCGTTTAGCCAGTTTCTGTTCAAATTCAAAAGGCTTCGTTCTACCGGAAATCATTGGAGAATGGGACAGATTAATATAGGAAAAGTTCAACGCGGCTCCCATCCCAAAAAGCAGCGCCTCAGAAACGGAATGGTGATAATACGAAAATACTTGCTTCAGTGCATTCGTGATACAATGTTGCCCTCCAGTAGGTGTAAATGTTTCAATCATCTGTTTCATTACTTAAACTCCTTTTAGAAAAGCAGGCAGCTGTTTTTTACAACTAACCGACTATCCTCTCAATTGTTTACTTGGTTACCACGAAACCTGATTCAGTCACCCAATTCTCAGGATTTGGATCATCCCCAGGCGAAACATGTCCGATATTAATCATCGGACCAGCAATTTTATACTCATTAACCTCTAGCCATTCACCAATTGCTTGTGTGACCTTCGGCATTTGATCGAAGCTGCCGCTAAAGGTCACGGACGCCATAATGAAAGCAGGCATCGTCTTATATTCTGCTACTTGGACTTCAGGGTATTCCCCAACTACAGTAGTTTGAACTTCTACATCCGCATTCTTTTCGACGTATTCGACGTCATGAAAAAGCGTCATATTTACTGGAGGGTGAGTCAGTTTTGCGTTAACCTCTGTTGCGCTTTGCTGTAATTTTTGCCACAAGACACCTTCTAATGTATAATCCGCTATCACCTCACGAACACTAAGGACCTTTCTTTCTGGAAGTTCTTTTACAACTACATGATAGGTCATAGTATTTCCTTCTTTCATCGTTTGTTTGAGCAAAGATACCATTCGCTGCTTTTTCAACAGTTCATCTAAATCTTCCTGCAATTTCTTCTCTTGAAGATCGTAATGCTTTTCTAGAAAATTCAAATCATTTGCATCTATGATTTCTTTTATGGTTTTTAACGGCAAGCCTGTTTGTTGCAGCAGTTTAATTTGATTGAGCTGATTCAGTTGCTCCGCTGAATAATAACGATAATTGGTTTCGTGATCGATTCTTTTGGGTCTTAACAGTTCTAAAGCAGCGTAATGATCCAGTGTACGTACGGTCGTATTTGATAATTTTGAGAATTCTCCAATTTTAAACATCGTTGTGATCTCCTTTTGTTTTGCTAGCTTATTTATAGTATAGAGTCACACGTAACGTGGGAGTCAATTAAAAAGAAAATATTTTTTTCTAAACCTCTTGAACATTTCTTTTAGTATTGTTACTATTAGTAATATAAAAACGACTTAGGAGGAATAGAAATGGAACTGTTTTCGATTGTTGGGGCGATGATTTTTGGAGTGATAGCGGTATTGACACTGTTAGTTACATTAGGTTTTCCTTTGGGTGAATTCACAATGGGCGGGAAATACAAAGTGTTGCCGATAAAAATGCGTTTTATCAGCGGAAGTGCGCTGCTTTTTCAGGTTATTGCCATTGCTAGTGTTTTATATGTTGGAGAACTGATCATATTAAATATTCCCTTCTCAATAGCCCGCGGAATCTGTATCTTCTTTGGCTTTTATTTTCTGCTAAATACCGTTATGAATCTGATGTCTTTCAGTAAAAAAGAAAAATATGTAATGACTCCCTTAGCATTGATAGGCTCGATCTGTTTTTTAGTAACTGCATTTCTATAAATAGATACTCTCTAAGGAGTAAAAAAGGGTACCATCATTTTAGGTTTTCTAACGATGTAAGAGATAATAATTTACGAACGCCATCAATAACTAAAAGGAGTAAATTTTGTCATTTACTCCTTTTAATGAAGAATAGATACTAACAATTCTTCCATACTTTCAAATTAGCAATCCTTCAATAGTACTTCTTTTCAATTGTAAAGTTTTTAGCTAGGAAACTTTACTTCATTCATTTTATTGTTCAGCTCGCTTAATCATCTAGTGAATTTCTTTGTAGTATCTGGTGGTTATTTCAGCATCCGTTCCACCATTTTTATCGACAGATAGGTCTTCTCGGAAAGCTGCTCTACAGTCAACCCCTTAGCGTGCAGACGCTTCATCATAACCTTCAGATCTTCACCAATCTCAACAATATGCTTATCTGGATCATAAAGACGCACAACTCTTTGCCCCCAAGGCATTTCCAACTCTTCACTGACACGATCCACGTCTAACGCTGAAATTTTCTCTAAAAAGCCATCAAAATCTTCTTCTTCAAAATACATCTCAGCATCATTGCCATGGTAACGAAAGAAATCTGTGTCACAACTCGTAAACGTTGACCACGAGCTTTCTGTTTGCAGCGCTAGTCCGCCTGTTAATGTCACATTTTCTCCTAAATCAGCAATCACTCGTACGCCGATCACGTCAGTATAGAATTTTTTGGCCTTGTCCATATCCTTGACCACCAACATTGGTCCTTTAAATTTCACTTTAGTTCCCCCTATATCAAGTCAACTTCAAGTTAAGTCTATCATAAAGGATTTTTCGATTACTCGCTAAAATTGCCCAAAACTGCGAGCTTTTTCTAATTTCTAGCTAGTAAAGCCCATTTTTCTTTTGATCGCTAACGTATTCTCTTTATCTGTCAAAATCTCTAGCAGACGAAACGCAACATCCAACCCCGTTTCGGGTGATGAAGAAGTAATAATGTTGCCATCCTCTACAATCCGTTCATTTGACTGAACAAGTACCCCGAACGCTTTCATTTGTTCTTGTCGAGGATTGTTTTCAAAACGATACGTGGTGCCTAAACGATCGTTCAGAACACCACTTTTAGCAACGGCCAAACTGGCAACGCAAATCGCTGCGATGGGTTTGTGTCGTTGGTCAAAATGCTGAATTGTTGCCAAGAATCTCTCACTAAAAGCATCTTCATAGAAATTTGCTTCCTCAAAACCACCTGGAATTGCCAACGCGTCAAACTCATTTAGATCAATTTCATTAAGCTGAGCCATCGGAATGCATGAATATCCCCAAGTACAATTTAGAACGGGATGCAGCCCAACAGAAACAAGCTCGGTTGACTGATCGCCTTCATAGAGATTCCAGCCAAAGACATCGGTAAAAACACTCGCCTCATAAGATTCGAACCCATTTGCTAATAATAATAGAACTCTTTTCATTTGATTTCCTCCTTTTCATTTCATTTATGATAAAGTATAACTACTTCAATCGACAGGTCATTTTTAAAGCATTTCAGTATATTTGCTTTACTTAATAAAGGATTTTGATCAAATTACTTAACATTTGAAAGGTTGGTTTCTAATGGACGAAACAGATAAGAAAATACTGCAGTTACTAAAGGAAAATGCTCGAGCGCCATATAGTGAGATCGCTCAACAGGTAGCCCTAAGTTCACCTGCTGTAAAAGAACGGATCATTAAAATGGAAGAGTTAGGGATTATTGAAAAGTACACGATCAATATCAATTATCAGAAAATGGGGAAAAACATTACCGCGTTCATTTTATTTGAAACTGTGAATTGCAAAGCGTTTCGCGAGTTTTGTTCAGGTCAACAAATGGTCTTAAAGTACTATCGCATTGCAGGTCATTACAGCTATCTTGTAAAGGTAGTTGCTGAAAATATGGAGGAACTGGAAAATTTCGTCGATGCAACGATGCGGTTCGGCGTTCCCTCAACCCATATTGTTTTCTCTTCTGCTGCTAATGATTCCATTTGATAGGCGAAAACTCCGCTCAGATTCACGTCTGAGCGGAGTTTTTTAGCCTAATTTAAACGGTGGATGCTTCATTGCTTTTTCTGCAATTTCAGTAAGCAGCTTCTGATTGTCATCTGCAGCGACTCGGTTCGTTTTCAATACTCCACAATCTCGGCAACGATGAACGATCGCCCATTCATCATCTGCCTTGGACCAGATACTAATCGGCTCCATCCGACCACGACACATGGAGGAACGATCACCCGGACGATTGTCTACATGGAGACTAACTAAACAATGGGGACAATGATTGCGATGGTGACTTCCTGCATTTTCTGGATTCGCCGGCATTCCGCATGCTTGACAAATAAAACTTTCGGTACAAGCAGTATGTTGATAATTATTCTTGATTTGACGAGCAAACTTACTAATATCCTTCAGCCAAATTTCTTTTTCTCGTAAATAGGAAGTTTTATCACTGGTATATTTCGCTTCGGCATGAAGCTTGAGATAACTTTCCCAACGTTCCGGAGAAAGTTCATGATTCCGTAAGGCCTCTTTGATCCTACAGCCAGGCTCGCTTTGATGACGGCAGTCTCTGAATTTGCATTGCCCGAAATAAGCCTCAACATCCGCAAAGCTTTCTTTCATTCCATAGGTAACATCCCACAGGCCAATTTCCCGCATTCCCGGAGTATCTATCAATTTCGCTCCATTTGATAGCTCAAATAACTGACGATGACTCGTTGTATGGCGACCGCGTCCATCTTTTTCGCGGATTTCCTGCGTTCGTATTACTTCCTTGCCTATTAGACGATTGATTAGCGTAGATTTCCCGACGCCCGAGGAACCAACGAAGACTATTGTTTTGTCCGGCTGAAGATAAGACTTCAATTCGGCAATTCCTTCGCCGGTTTTCCCGCTGATTGCGTGAACCTTCGCTCCTAAAGCAATTTCTTGAGCGGCTCTGAGTTGGTCAGAGACGTTATTCGTTTGATCCACTTTGGTCAGCAATACAACTGGCATTCCGCCAGATTGCCAAGCAAGCGTTAAATATCGTTCCAAGCGTCGTAGATTAAAATCATGATTCAACGATTGCAAAATAAAAATATAATCAAAATTCGCCGCAATCATTTGTTCTTTTTCATTGAAAGAATCTAGCCGTGATAACACTGAGGTCCTCGGTAACGTACTCAAGATAATACTTTGATCCTTCCCTCGCCAATCAATGGCTACATAATCCCCTGTAATTGGATAGTTCTCTTGTCTATGATCATAGTGACCCCGTTTGACTTTCGCTAGTCCTTGTCCTTGTTTACCTGTAATTTCAAATAAGTCTTTATACACAGCTGTAATTTGAGCAATTGATTCAACTGGGCGATTTTCGTTAGTTGTAATATTCATAAATCTGTTTCTCTCCCAATGTCCTATTCTTCTCCTTTTTTAGTAAAACGATTATTTCCGATAGCATACACCATTCTCCTCTTTTTAAGATCTGCGTCTCATTCATTTTTTTATTCAAAGATATCTGCCTCGAAAATAATTGTTTCACCTATAAGAATTCTGCTAGTTCTCCTACATAGCTTTAAGACAAAAAAAGACGATAGTCATACTATCGCCAGAGAATACAAAAATACGATTCATTCGACAGATATCACTTCTACAAGCACACCAAATAAAACTAGGTTTATTCGGTTATTCAGCTTATTGATTAGATACCTGTGACACTCACAAAACATACTCCATTCATTTATAGGTGTAAATTATTTTCACCCATAGTATAGCAAAGCCTAAGAAAAGAAATCAACCACAAATCTAACTAGCTCTCATCCTTCATTGTGTTGAACTGCTTCAATACTCTTTATGCTAAACCGACTGCAGTCATTTAAATGTGACTGAAATAGATCATTTAAATGAATGGTAAACTACTTTTTCAATCCGTCGTCAATTCAATCAAATTCCCTTCCGGATCTTGAATCACTGCTTCATAATAGCCGTCCCCAGTTGTTCTTGGACCATTCAATAATGGAAAGCCATCGGCTAAAAATCTTTCTACATAAGAATCGACATCTTCCTTCGATCCCACTGAAATCGCTAAATGTGTATACCCCAAACTGTCAGCTACCCGATTCGATAGATGCTGTTTCGAAGTCAGTTCTAGGCGGCTCCCAGAATCGAAACTGACAAAATAAGATTTGAACCCCGTCTTTTTATTGTGATAAAGCTCCGAACTGCTGACGTTAAAATAGTTTTCATAAAATGCCCTCATTTTCTCTAAATCCTTGGTCCAAACTGCTACGTGTTCAATATGCATTCCTAACATTCCTTTCATAAAACAACTTTTTGTTGATACTACCTTTCAATAAAACGCGGCTCCTTCGAAACATTCACTACTCCTTGATCGGATAAAATATAGTCTATAATCTCAGCCCCAATTTCATTCGGTAAAAAATCAATCGTTGAAAAATCCAATAATTGACTGTACGGAAGATTTCCTTCTCCGATCATTCGATAATCCTTTTTATGAACGAAGCCCAACTCCTGTAATCCCTTAATTATTCCTGCAGCAGTATCATCAGCATTCGCATAGATGACCTCAGGAATCGATAGCTTTTTAAAGGTCTCCTTTGACCAATGATAGCCGCTCTCAAAGTCTTCGATACCTGTAAAAAAGTTCTTGCCTTCAATCACTTTTCCGAAATATTTTTCATAACATTCTGCTTTATCTTTCGCACTAGTACTTTGTGCAATAGCACGCTTATTTGTAAAAAGAACATTGGAAATCCCCTGTCCCGCTAAATCACTGAACAATTTTTCATACGCTTTTTTTCTATCAGGAAAAATCATCGGGATTTTAGACTGAGCGACTTTTTCGGTAGAAACAATTCGACCTTTTGATCTTAGCTTAGTCCAGTTAGACAAATTACTTGCCCGTGCTGTTAATACCAGACCATCTATCATTCTTCTCTCCAATAAGGTGTAATACTCATTTTCCGTCTTTTCATCATAATAAGTAGGCAAAAGTAAGACCTGATACCCCTTTTCCTTAGCATGAAATAGCAAACTATTCACTAACTGATCATAACAAGAACTGTTATACGGAAGGGTTACACCTAAAGTATAATTTTTTCCCATACTCAATTTGACCGCATTGCCGTTAACAACATAACCTGTTTCTTCAATCACCGCTTGAACTTTTTTTCTGATGTCTTCGGAAACATATTGATGATGGTTAAGCACTCTTGAAACAGTCGTTTTCGAAACACCAGATATTTCAGCAATATCACGAATATTTACCACAGCTATCCCCTCACTTCTCACACTTACAGTATAACTATAATTTATGGGACGCGTCCCATGTCAAGTATATTTCCACAAAAAAACATCGCAGCTATTTACATTAGTTCTGCGATGTCTCACAATCATTCTCTTTTCGCCCAGATGCATTACTACTAAACGATTCCCCCTTTAATCGCTATTCGTACAGCATCCGAACGATTCATAGCACCAAGGTCACTATAAATATTTTTGACGTGTGTTTTGACCGTGTTTTTAGAAATCTCACGTTTTTCTGCTATTTCATTAACCGAAAGACCATCGACAATATCTCTCAAGATCTCTCTGCGGCGAGCAGTTAATTGAACAGGGTTTCTTTCAATTGTTCGCTGCCTTCTAAGTTGCTTCACTCTTCTCGAAAAGCTATTTGCTTTCGTATAAATCACGTCTAGCCAAGCAAAATCTACTTGATCCGGATACTCTTTCCGAATGAGCTCAATCAGGTTACACGTATCTCTTCCATACTCAATATATGGGGTGATGATGTTGTTTCCATAAGTCATTTCGTATACAACCAACATATCTGATGCAGCCTCGGTCGTTTCTCCACGTTTAAAATAAGTAATTGCTCTCAAAAGTCTTACATAAACAGTATTTAACCAATGACCTTCATATGCTCGATAAGCTTGCTCCAAATAATTCAGCAGCGCAAGCGACTCCTCAAATTTCTCTATTTGAATTAAGTAACGTGACTGAGTAATGCCGTTTCGAGTAACTTCCCACTTAGAGGACTGCTCAAGACTGTTAATAACGATTCTTGTAGGCATCTCTTTTAAATCATTTAAACAAAGATGGATTAAACTCGTTAATCGTGCATAAAACCCATTGTATTGATAGAGTTCAAATTTATGAATCAAGTCATAAATAACTTTCGCTTGCTTCTTAGCCTCTACTACATTCCCCTGAAACAACGCAATTTTTACCAAATAATACCGAATGAGCATCTGTCCTTCATGTGCCTCTTCAAAATCATTTAAATAAAGCAATTCTAAAAACTTCACCCGCGCTGCTTCTAGGTCATGATGATAGTAATCAATTTCAGCGGCGCTTACCTTATCTATATGAATATTTTCCCCCCCATAAATCTTGGTATAATAAGGATTCGCTTTTTTAAAAAGTTGCTTTGTCTGTTCCAACTGATCTGTAGCCCCTTTTACATAGCGGGGAAGACGAACCCATGGAGCCCTTAAAATTACTGGTATCGGTTGCCCCCAGTATTGACTTCCTTTCGGTAAATAAGAACAAGCCAGTCGTAAATTTTCCAAATGATCCGCTTTTCCAGTGAGACGCGCAAACTGTGAAAGTAAAAAATGCGCCTCCCCTAAAATTTCAGTATCTGGTTTTTCCATTAGTTTAATTTGTGCAATTAAATCATTTAATGCGAGTTCAGCTCTCTCAGTTTCATTTAATAAACAAAGGAGGTAAATACGCAACAATTCAGCATTTGGATGATGCACAAAATAATCACTAGGTACCTCTGCCATATGATGATAAAGAAACTGTGCTTTAGAATAATCCGTAAATAGTGAAATCATCTCCCAAACAAGTTTAATAGCTAGATCATACTCTTTACATTGCAAAGAAAGCGGCAAAGCCTCCTCCAATTGTCCCCGCTGACTAAAAATCTCAGCACTAATTTTTAAGAATTCTCTTCGTTCTTCCTCAGCTAGTGAATGTTTCTGTTCATTCAAAAATTCGTTATAGGCATTATGAAGAGCCACGCTATTCGATTCAAATTCTTGGAAAATAAACGGATTATGGAGAATTACTTCCTTTTCGAAATCAGATAATTCTAAAGCACTAAAGATTTCTCGAGGAATTTTGTCCAATAAAGATAATTTGATCAAGGTACTTCTGATTCGTTTCGGATAATTCTCGTAAAACTGTGTATAAAACAGTTCTTTGATTGGTCTTAACGGATTTGGACTGGATAAGATTTTCTCTACAGACAAACTGTCATCGACAATGGTTGTCAACGGCAGCGGCCAACCATGCCAGCGATTATCGATCCTATTCAATTGTTCATCAGATAATTCGCAGCTATTCTCTTTGAATAGTTGCCTAGTCTCTTCTAACGTAAAACGAAGCTCCTGATCACCAATGTAGAAGAAATCAACATTACTTTGTTTACAAATGGTGGGTAGGTTGGTTTTTCGACTACTGATAATGATCAATGTTAGGCTAGAAAAATCCGCTTCAATCAGACTTTCATATAGAAATTGAATATGCTTGTTTTGTAAGATGCTATAGTCATCAATGACTAACACTCGCTTTTTATTTCCAAATTGTTCAATTAATTCAATCAGCTCTGCAATTTGACCCACTGTAGTAGGAACTTCTAATTGCAAAAACTTTTGCGACGTGGGCATAATTCTTACTAAAGATTTTATCAACTGCTTCCAGTTGAAAAATAGCCAGTTGTCCATTTGCCGCAAACGCAGCCAAGAATAGTCGAATGAATATTCCTTTAAAAATTGACGTACCAATACACTCTTTCCATAACCAGGTGCTGCTTCAATTAAAATCACTTGTTTTTTTATTCCTTTTTCGATTAAAGCATCTATTCTATTTTTGCGTCGATTTATCACACTCAAGAACCCACCTTTCCCTTGTTATATTTTAGCACAATAAAAAAGTAGAAATGAATCTTATCATGGACGAATTTATTTTTTTCTCGAATTAACTCGTTCTTTCTTACGATTGATATATAAGTAGGTACCGACAAAAAGTAGTCCAATCAGCCAAAAAGCAATAGCCTTCATTGTAAACGCCGCATGTTGCCCAAAGCCCCCCGTTGCAGGCAAATAGCCGCCTGCAGGTTTGTTTATAACACCTAAAAGACCGTTAAATTCGCCTTCCTCGATCAGTTCGAAAGGCGGCGGTAAACTGTTATTTTGTCCGCCGATTCCTGTCAAAGCATTATTTGCGATGTAACCATTCTCATCAAGTGTAAAACGCCATTGTCCCTGTGGTTTCGCATATCTGTCAGGAGCCTTTGTTTCAACTATTTGGAAGTGTTTTATTTCTTCACCTTCTTCATCATCATGAGGCACATAGAAGTCCACACGCCCATTATCCTGACTGGTTTGAGTATCGAGTAATTCCCATTTACCTCCAGCAATTGACTCTTGATTGACCAAATCACTTTCCGATGGGTCATTGGCGCCTTTCCATGCGTAAAGACTAAATTCAGCCCCCGCTAATCCCTGCTTACTGTCATTAAATTTAATAAAGCTAAAATCATAACCCTTAAATTGCCATCTTCCCACAAACGTTACATCTGCACCGTTGATTGTTTTATCATTCTCGTCCCAACCAAGAAATGCCCAAGCGCGACCATCTGCTGTCTTTACTTCATTCGGAACGGTATCATTAGCCACTACGTTACGATTATTTCCATATCCCCCCGTAGATTTTGGAAGCAGATCCTTTATCTCTTTAGGCAAATCTACATTTGGGTGTGTCGCATTTTCAAAGCGATAATGAGCTAAATAACGTTCTAGTTTCGGTTGTTCATTAGACTCAATACTGCCATCAGTAGCTCCCATCGAATCATTTGTATCCAAGATACCCGTAGCTGTCAATTCCGTTCCCTCTTTGACTTTTACTTTAATTTTTAACGTATGGGCCACCCCTTGCTCACAACCTCTTAAGTCCCAAGTAAGCTTTTGACCGTCAACTCTGACTTGACCGCCATCAGGAGAAAGTTCAAAATCTGCTTGTCCACCACTAAGAAGTTCGAATTCTTCAGACAGAACATCTTCGATCTGCACTTCTAACGGTTCCGCATGATTGATGACGTCATACAACACTTCTTTCATGATTCTTTCAAATGAGTCTGTATCTTCAGCGACATAGGCGGTTTGTCTGTCATAGGAGATATTCTTTAGAGCTTGTGTGGAAGTGTTATTATCTTTAGTATAGATTGCAATAGGATAAACATTTACCCCCATAGACCTTAGTGTATTGGCTTGTGAAATCCCGGTGAATTCTTCCGGATAGGGTAACCCGTCACTTAAGAAAATGACTACAGGCATACGCTCATTACTTGAATGCTGATCAAGTATATCTATTGCACCTTGAAGCCCAGCATTATAATTGGTTTGTCCAGTAGTGATATTTGGATGCTTAATTAAAAAATCTTTCACGACTTCCGTATTTTTAGTAAACCCGTTACTTCTAAATAGAGGCTCATTCAATCCTTCAAATCCTACCATCGCCACCTGATTATCATAGCCCGGTATAGTGCTATCGATAAGCATTTTCGAAGCGTCATAAACGATGTCATTTGTCAAAAAACCTCGTGGGTAGCTATGCGTGATTCCCTGCTCATCCTTTGTCGTCGCGGGAGCAGTCATAGATCCACTATAATCCATGACAAAAACGACATCTAAATTTGCTAAACGATCAAAATTATATCCATAATCTAAACGAATCTCTGCTGTTGTCCGTTCGTCATTCGTCCACTTTGCCGCCTTGTGGAGTAATGTTTTATCTTGACTGCTGTCTACCTTGCTTTCGTAATTTTTGGCTTCTTCAGGCACATCAATAGAGGATACCTGTAGGCTTGGAAGTTCTCCTGTCACACTCGCGATTTTTTTATGATGAACCTCTGAATAATATTTATTAGGGACAGCGAATGCTCCATACTCAATTGTCCTCACGCTTTCAGGAATTTTTAATATACTTGTAGTTAATCCAGCGCAATCATAAAAGGCCGTTTCTCCGATTGTTCGTAAACTGGATGGATTAGGAAATTTTAGTGAAGACAAATTTCCGCACCCGTGGAATGCATTTTTTTGAATCAAATTAAGCTTGTTACAATTAGTAAAATCGACACTTTGTAAATTATTGCATTCATAAAATGCACCATCCTCAATCATAGTCAAATTACTACCACTAGCAAAAGATAATTTTTTGATTGTAAAATTATCTTTAAATGCCTGATAATAAATATGAACAACGCTATAAATATCCCCGGCATGACTGACTGTAGCAGGTATCGTAACGTTCTCAAAAGAACTCCCATAAAACCCTCTTACACCCGCTTTTCCATCAGGCCAAACAGTGTATTTTATGCCCCCAACATCAATATCAGTAGCGGTACCCACAGCAAATGGAGAAATTTCATTTTTACTGCTTGCTTTCTCACTCTCCTCTTTGACTGATTCTTTTTTCGAACTCTCTTTCGGATCTGAAGAATCGTCATTCTCTATTTTTGACTGCTCTCTTTGAAGCTTAATCCCCTCTTTTGGTCCATTTACGCCCTTATCAGTCAAGGAGGTACTTGTTTTATTGTCTAGTAAATAGATACTCTCTGAACTTCCGGTAGTCGTTTTCTTAGCGAAGGCTTCAAACGGGAAAGAAAGCAATGTTTGTGCAGCAAGTAGCAGCGCTACCGCTACAAGAAAAGACTCAAAAAAACAGTTTCTCCTCTTTCTCTGATTCATTTTTCATCCCCTTCTTTCTAACATTTTTATTCCTTATCTAAGCACAGTATAAGAAAATAGTAATGTTAATCCTTCATCCTTTAAGGTGACAACCTATTACTTTTTCCGCGATAAGGCTTTATAACCGCCTTATTTAGCTATTCTTTTTTTTAAAATAAAAATTGATTTTTGAGTACAATGTAGTTCAAATGATAATTAAATTGTTTTTTTATATTGATAAATTAATATTCAGAAAGATTATCTTGTATGATATGCCAATAATGAACAGTCCCAATGGTGCCTAAAAGTAAAATTAGCTGCCTTAGCAGTTTAAACAATTCTTCTATTATACGTTATTATTTAATTGAATTTTTCGTCTAAATGCGTGTTCTAATAATCTAAAAGCAGAAGATCGAGCTATCTTATTTAGACAACTCGATCTTCTACTTAATGAGTTAAAGCAAGTCAAAAATTTTCTTAGACCTATTCATTTTTTCTATTAATTAACGGAGTTTTGTTTTAACGAAAATCTGAACTATTCGTTGTTTCTTTTTTTAAAATTTCATTATTAAGAAACTTTAACCAGAAAAGTCCTAATCTGTCATAGCAAAAAAATTTCATCAAGCAAGAATTAGATTCAGCGCTATTATTCATTCACTACTTTCCTACTAAACCCCTTACCATGACACTGACAGATAAATCTTAAGCACATCCAACTTAAATTGTTTATTTCTTTAAAATTATTTTCCAAACAGAAATACTCTGGTTCTCGCTTCACATAATAATCGTATCATTGAGCATAAAACAACAATCGTCATTTATGAAAGAAAAACTAAAATGCTTTTTTTTAAGACTTTTACCCATTTTAGAAATATTATGATAACAATGATGAGTTTCTACTGATCCACATATATTTTTTTTAAAAGGTGCATCATTCCTGAACTTCTACAAATATTATGTTCGAGAACAGTTCTCATTCTCATCTGTAATTTTTATCACAAACTCAACTTCATTTTTGATATACTTATTCTATATATATTAGATTTTATTGAATAGTCTCATGATCAACTAGAAGATTTGATAATGCAAAAGAAAGGAGGATTTAAAAACCTATGAGTACAGAAGTAGCATTTGAATTCATCGAAACGGAAAGTCAACATCAAGAATTTCAAACTTGCATTGAGGAATTAAAAGGACAGCGCGGCGCTCAAATGCCGGCTCTGCAAGAAGCACAAAGAATTTACGGGTATTTGCCAATCGAGATTTTGAAAAGGCTTTCTAGAGAGTTGGAGATACCGATGGAGGAACTCTACAGCACTGCAACCTTTTATGCACAGTTTACCTTCGTTCCAAAAGGGGAATACACGATTAGTGTATGCATGGGAACAGCCTGCTATGTCAAAGGAGCGGGAGATATCTTAGATTCGTACGCGACCGAATTAAAGATTGCACCAGGCGAAACGACGATTGATCGAAAATTTACTTTAGAATCGTGCCGCTGTATTGGAGCCTGTGGTTTAGCCCCCGTATTGACAGTTAACGAAGAAGTCTATGGACGTTTATCTAAGAAGAAAGCAGATAAAGTTCTAGTAACCTACCAGAAAAAAGAATAACTGTTGATTAATCCTCCCTCTTCCAAAGCTTTGATCACTGATTTAAATCAGCAATCAATAAAGAAGAGTTTTGGAAATTTGTTGTTGTCGGACAATGCCTCAAGAGTCAGGAGTAAAAAATATGAAAGATTGGAATGAGCTAAAAGATCTTCGAGACACTTACCGTCAAACAATTACGATGCGGTTAGAGACGGATCACACCGAAGATCATCAATATGAAAAAGAGATTCTTGTATGTGCCGGAACTGGTTGTATCTCATCTAAAAGCGGCGAATTTGTCGATGCTTTAAAAGAAGAGTTAACTAAAAATGATTTGATAGACAAGGTTAATATCGTAAAAACAGGCTGTTTTGGCTTGTGTGCACAAGGTCCAATTGTCATTATTTATCCAGAAGCTGTATTCTATCACCAAGTCCAACCAAAACACGCCAAAAAAATTGTTTCAGATCATATAATGAACGGAAAATTAGTTGAAAAACTACTCTATCATGATTCCGAAACGAAGGAAATCATCAACAAATTAATGGATACCCCCTTCTATCATAAGCAAAAACGGGTGGCTCTTCGCAACTGCGGACGGATCAATCCCGAAAGAATTGAAGAATATATTGCTTTTGACGGCTATCAAGCTTTAGCCACCGTTGTAAATGACTATTCTCGTGATGATGTATTAAGCACATTAGAAACTTCCGGGCTACGGGGACGTGGTGGCGCTGGATTTCCTACCTTCATGAAGTGGTCTTTTGCTAAAGCTAGTCAGTCAGATCAAAAATACGTCATCTGCAACGCGGATGAAGGAGACCCGGGAGCATTTATGGATCGGTCTGTATTAGAAGGAGATCCTCATGCGGTTATCGAGGCTATGGCAATCGCAGGTTATACGATTGGTGCAAACCAAGGTTATATTTATGTTCGAGCAGAATATCCGATTGCTGTAAACCGTTTGCGCATTGCCATCAAGCAGGCACGTGAAGAAGGTGTATTAGGCAAACACATTTTTGGTAGCGATTTCTCATTTGACTTAGACTTACGTTTAGGTGCTGGAGCATTTGTTTGCGGTGAAGAAACGGCGCTACTAGAAAGTATTGAAGGTCATCGCGGAGAACCTCGCCCACGACCTCCATTCCCTGCAGTAAAAGGTTTATTTGGAAAACCAACGATCGTAAATAACGTCGAAACATTGGCAAATATTCCTCAGATTATTCTTAAGGGACCAGAGTGGTTTGCTGGCTTCGGAACTGAGCAATCAAAAGGAACAAAAGTCTTCGCCTTGGGTGGTAAAATTCAAAATACAGGTCTAGTGGAAATTCCAATGGGAACGACTTTACGCGAAATCGTTGAAGATATCGGCGGCGGTATTCCTAATGGTAAGAAATTTAAAGCTGCCCAAACAGGCGGTCCCTCAGGTGGTTGTATTCCTGCCGAGCATTATGATGTTCCGATAGATTATGAAAACTTGAAGAAGATCGGTTCGATGATGGGCTCAGGCGGATTGATCGTCATGGATGAAGATAACTGTATGGTAGACATCGCCAAGTTCTTCTTGGAATTCACCGTAGAAGAAAGCTGCGGAAAATGTGTGCCGTGTAGGGTAGGAACGAAACGCCTGTTAGAGATTTTAGACAAGATCACAATGGGTAAGGCAACGCTGGATGATTTGGATAAGATGGAAGAACTTTGTCACCACATCCAAGAAAATTCACTATGTGGACTGGGACAAACAGCACCAAATCCAGTGCTCTCTACCCTGCGCTATTTCAGAGAGGAATACGAAGCCCATGTTTTAGAACGTCGTTGTCCATCTGGCGTTTGTAAAAACTTGATCCAATATCGAATTCTGCCAGATAAATGTACGGGCTGTAGAGCCTGTGCCAAAGGCTGCCCAGTAAGTGCAATCAGTGGTGAAGTGAAACAAGTTCATGAAATTGATCAGTCGATCTGTACGAAATGTGGCTTATGTATTGATACTTGTCGCTACGATGCGATTACGGTCATATAGGAGGTGGAGCAAGTGAAAGAAGTTATGATTACCATTAATGGAAAAATCTGTACTGCTCCAGAAGGATCGACGATTCTTGAAGCAGCACGTGTTAACAATATTGAAATACCTACCCTTTGTTTTTTAAAAGAAATCAACGAAATCGGCGCTTGTCGGATGTGCGTAGTGGAAGTCAAAGGCGCTCGTAGTTTGGTAACAGCTTGTGTCTATCCGATCAGTGAAGGCATGGATATCAAAACCAACTCGAAAAAAGTCTTTGAATCAAGAAAAACAACTCTTGAACTGATCCTCTCGACTCACGAACGAAAATGTCTCTCTTGTATCCGTAGTGGAAATTGTGAGCTGCAAAAATTATGTAAGGAATTTAACGTTGCTGATGAAGACTACTTCAACGGCGAAAACTGTGAATACGCGTTCGATGATAGTGCGGTGCATATGGTTCGCAACAACAATAAATGTATCCTCTGTCGACGTTGTGTCGCCGCTTGTTCCAAATGGCAGGCAGTCGGTGTGATCGGACCAAACAATCGTGGGTTTGAAACGCATATCGGTAGTGCCTACGAACAAAATCTGAGTGAAGTCCCTTGTATTTCTTGCGGACAATGCATCGTTGTTTGTCCGACAGGGGCAATCCATGAAAAAGATCAGACGCAGGAAGTTTGGGATGCCTTAGAAGATCCAACTAAACACGTGATCGTTCAAACTGCTCCTTCTATTCGAGTGACATTAGGTGAAGCATTTAATATGCCGATCGGTAGTAATGTGGAAGGCAAGATGGTCGCAGCTTTACGTCGAATCGGCTTCGATAGAGTCTTCGATACCAATGTAGCTGCTGACTTTACCATTATGGAAGAAGCCAATGAATTCTTAGAACGTGTTGGTAACAACGGTCCCTTCCCGATGTTCACTTCTTGCTCCCCAGGCTGGGTTAAGTATTGTGAGCACTATCATCCAGAGCTAATTCCGAACTTATCGACCTGTAAATCACCACAGCAAATGTTTGGTGCGTTAGCTAAAACTTGGTATGCGGAAAAAGAAGGCATTGATCCAAAAGATATTTTTGTTGTCGGTATTATGCCTTGTACCGCGAAAAAATTCGAGGTCACTCGTGAAGACGAAGCTGCTGCAGGCTACTCTGACTGTGATGTTGCGTTAACCACTCGCGAATTAGCACGTATGATTGATAAGGCTGGTATTCGTTTCGTAGAATTAGACGATGAAGCCTTTGACAATCCGTTAGATGAAGCAACAGGTGCTGGGTACATCTTTGGCGCGACTGGTGGTGTAATGGAAGCCGCTTTGAGAACAGCCGCTGAAACATTAGCTGGTCATTCCTTGGAACAGGTTGAATTTACTGAAGTTCGAGGAATGTCAGGTATCAAAGAAGCTACCTACGAAATGAGCGGTGCGACAATCAACGTTGCTGTCGCATCTGGAATCGGCAACGCGAAAAAATTATTAGAGCAGATCCAATCTGGTGAAAAATTCTATCACTTTGTTGAGATTATGGGTTGCCCTGGTGGTTGTATTAACGGTGGTGGACAACCCGTCCAACCTGCTTCCGTTCGCAACTTCGTTGATCTGAAAACCAAGCGAGCAGCAGCACTTTATGCTGAAGATAAAGGCAAAGGCTTACGTAAATCAAACGAAAGCCCCATTGTTCAAAAAATCTACCAAGAGTTCTTGGAAAAACCAGGTAGCCTAAAAGCGCATCACATTCTCCATACAAGCTACCGTGATCGCACAAAAGTAAAAGTTTAACCAATTAGACTATCGTCGATACTCGATGATAGTCTAATTTATTAATTAAATCCTTTCATTTCTGCTGTTATTTGCTTAAAGAAATCGTCGCTTAGTTTATAGCCCTGACCCCAAACCGTGATAATCGATTCTCCTTCGATTCCTTGATTGCTAAGTTTCTTTCTCAATAATTTTACTAGACAAGATAACTGGGATAAATTTGATGCATTGCTAGGACGGTTCCAGAGAAGTTCACACATCTTGTCTCTAGTAACCCCTCTATTAGGTTCTTGATATAAAATCTGTAAAAATCTAAGTTGTGTTGAATTTAAAGCTAAGCTACTCAAAGATCGCTTCTCAACCATTTCATTACTGAAACATACATTGTCTTCTGACAAATCGGTATATGCTGCAAGTTTTTCTCTCAAATCTTCTATTAGTATATCAGCAGTAAGCCACTCGCTAATCCCTCTTTCACTCCAAAATTGCCGTTCTTCTTCTGTGGGTTCTTTTCCCACTTTTCGAAAAATAGTTAATTCCTGATTTTGAAAATAATTTAATAAAAATGTCACTTCTTGATTAGTCAGAGTGTCGCTCAAAACAATGATCTTAAAAAATTCAGTTAAGGAAGCTGTTTTTGGTTGTTTAACGAGTTGATTTAAAAATTGATCAGAAAGAAAAACCTCGTGTCCTAATTGTCGAAAGAGCTCCTCGAAAAAACGTTCTCTATCAATGTATTTCGTAACAAATAATATCCGTTCCATTCCATTACTCCTTTAATAATAAATAGTTTTAGCCCTGCGCCTGTTTTACATACCTAATGTTTCTCTTTGTTAAAAATATAAGAAAGAAAAAAATAGCTTTCATCTTCTAATTGCTAGTCTCTACCCTCTTGTTTATTTATTAATGAATCAAAGCTAACAGATAAGTATTTAGTTATTTACAACAAACAATTAACTATAAATATATATATCATATAAAAATAAGTAGCTATTACGATTCCTTTTCTAATAATCCAAAAGAAGCCAAAGAAAGCTTTCATTATATGATTAATAAATGAGAAAAATAAAAAAAGAGTGTTCTGCTAAACACTCTTAATGTTTATTTTCTACAGACAGCAAGAGATCTTTGCATATTTTTAGAAGAAGAACTACTAAACAAGCAACTTTTCAGCTAAAAAAGTTTTCGTTTTTAATATCTCTTTTTATTTTCCGATATTTTTCATCCGCAATCTTCGTTAATGACTCTTGAATAAGTTCGTTATCCTTAAGACAATAGGCTTCGTTTAAATAGATAATCGGAATTTTCCTGGGTAAGAATGTTTTTGTTTGTACCGATAAGGCGATATCTGTAAGAATCAAATCTACTTCTTCAGAGAGATAATCAACTATTTCTAGATAAAAGTAGTTGCCAATCATTTGCAGTTTCGTGCTTATTAACCGTTCCGGCGTGCGATTACTGAGAATAAAAATACGAATTTTAGGGTGAAATAATTGGCGATCAAGTTCAAAGAATAGAATTTTATAATACGCCACACAAAAGTACTCAATATATTCGGATTCGGCTGTGTCCAAATTCTCGCTACATTTACTCATAAAAACTTGGTAAAATGTTCTTTCACGTTCTTTGTTCGCTGGAAAATCAAAAGGGTGATAAACAAAGAGATCAATAAGCTGCTGATGCAGAGCTTTTTGATAAATCAGCACTTGATAGAACACCCCCACTAATCGAGCAAATATTTTATCGCGTTCTTCAGTTGTCATTCTTCTCAAAGCAAATTTTTCAACCATATGTACTTTCTCTTTTACTCTATGTAGAAAATCAATTTTTTTCAGCTCCGGTGAGTTCTTAAAAAAATCAGAAAGATGTCCGTCATGATGACCAAGATCACAAGCAATGATACAGCTAATTGTGAATTTGGCTTCTCGTTTCAAAACGCTTGGATGAATCATCGCCATCTTTTTTTTAAGTAGCAACAAAAAATTATCATACATCCTCTTTTCTTGACTATTAGAGGGTGCCCAATAGTATTTATTATTAGGAATAGATCGTTTATTTGCTCGCAACAATGAAATTGCTAATCCATAATGAATACTGACAAATCGTGAAGAAAACTTTCGATATACCCCAATGTTCAGGCTCTCCAGCAAAGTTATTATTTCATGCGTGCTGATAAAGCGAAAGGGCCACTTATAGCCGCCGTAAACCTGCTGAAAGATTCCTGTATAGAATAAACGAATAGTTATTTCGTCTCCTAATAGTGACAATTTGCGGTCTGTTTTCAAGCGAAGATTTCTAGCATTAACATGGATAAATCGCTTTAAATAATCAAGTTCTTTTTTGACCATCGCATAGGTAGTATTTAGTTTCTTCGTGATTTCACATATTGTCCATTCTTTAGGTTCTAGAAACAGCGAAAATAGCTGAAAACGATAGGAATTTTCTAGATAATAGAGACGAAAAATTGTCGAGGAAAAATTCTTTTTTACATTCCAAACGACGCTCTTCTGTTCCGGCAGATCAATTAACTCCACGTGATCACTATACCCCAAATCAATAATGTCCAACTTGATATCAGTAATGATTTTTTTTACGGTTGGGTATGAAACATGGGACAGCTTTACTAATTCCATCAATTCAACGGGATGGTTTTGATTGATATGTAAATGTTCAAGTAATATAAAACGTTTTAAATAACGATTATCCATCAAATCGCGAATCATAAGCATCCACCCCCTTCAAACTAGAAAATTCATTCTTATCATATTCTACAAAAGATAAAGATATTATTTATTGCATTCTTTTCTTAATATTAGGAAAATAAATTTATTTCTAATCGATTTTACCTGTCAAACAACTGACTAAAGCGACTTCCACAAGATGATTTTTATCCAAATAATCTACTTTTCAAATTATCATTGTGTTTAGGTTACAACATTTTTCCTTTATAATTTGTTCATTTTTTTGTAATATACTTTGAAAAAAGACCATTTAAAAATAACGGTTATTATCCAAATTAAGAATTTTTTCTTCTAATTATTTCAGGAATAAAAGAGGCTGTACTGTTTTGCGTTGAAAATTATTATGATTACAGGAGTCTCAAACTGAATTTCTATCACTATTGAGCGTTCTGTGCTATTCTTCAAATAAATATGCTGATAAAAGGAGTACAAAATGGATTTTATCGTTGATAAACTGGATAAAAAGAAACTGCTCTTCATACAGACGATTTTTGAATCAGACCACCATATATGTACCTTAGAGACATTGTTGCACTCAGTTAATATCAATAATCAAACAGCTATCTCTATTTTTCATTCGATCCTTGAAGATATTCGCCTTACCGATCTGTCAGAATCGATTGATTTAAGCTACTCTCAAACAAATCGACTATTCAGATTACAGCTTTCTGATTCCTTCACTATTCAAAACTTTATGAACGTTTATATTCTAAGATCGACTAAATTTAAGTTAATCAAATCGTTGTTGACAACATCTTATGACACACTACAAGATGCAGCAGATAGTCTACATGTTTCGTATTCTCACGTTCGAAGGATGATTGCAGAATTAAACCTTTACTTTGAACCTATGGGTTTACGCATTCATTCACGTCGTAAAGTAAATCTGGATGGCAACGAGATCAGCTTAAGATTTTTTTATACCGCCTTATATCTGACGACTTATGGGATCGAATATTGGCCATTTGCTTCATTTAACTATTTGGAGTTGTCTGAACTCCTGGATGATTGTCCAACCGAAGTTTTCGAATCAAGATCACTAGACAAAAATGTTCTTACGCATTATTACCTTGCGATTCATCTTTTAAGAGAACGACAAGGTTTTAGCATTGATCAAGAGAAGACCTTGATTTCTCTTTACAAGCCGTTTTCACCTTCTCATCAAGAGGCTTTCCAACGTTTTTCCGTCTCTCTTGGAAAATACTTGCCTTATCATTCAGTGGAAAAGCTAAGGAAAGAAGCACAATTAATTTGTAGTAGTTTATTGGCTCTAGGCAGTTTTTCTTCTATAGAAACAGCCCCTGATTTTTTTCTTTTGGACGAGCAACTTAATAACCAACAATTCACTCATAAGGCATTGCGAATTATTGATCGAGTAAACCACCATTTATACATTCCGTTAACAACCAGAGAGCGTAATAAAATTCTCTACTCTGTTTTGTGCCTGCATTATCGAGTCGCCTATATTGGTAAACCACTAAATTATATTCAAACGCTTCTTCCGTACTATTCACATCAAGCAATTGATGCACGAAAAAGGCATAAAATTCAACACATTCAAGCACTCGTTGAGAACGAAATGAAATCAAATGAATTTGATTGGGGAAAAGACTTTTATGATTATCTTCTTTCACAATATTGCTTGATATATGATAAAAACATTGAATTCGAAAAACATACGGCACCCATTACAATCGCATTCCTATCAATCATTTCAAATCAGACGTTGCAAAATGATGTATGTCAATATTTCTCCTCTTATTTCAATTTGAATGTAGCAAATAGTCTCAACGACAATGTCGATATTATCATTAGTGAAGTTCCCGTTTCTGTTGATACGATCTCAGCTCTTCGTCTGCATCAACCGATTATCCATTGCCACCAAAAACTGGTTCAATCGGATTACGAAAAGATCACTGAAGCTTTAGCCAAAATTGCTAGGAAGAACTTTAAATCATCCAATGAGTAATTCTTATGATCATTCATGCAAAAAAATCCTCTCAGCTAGAAAATCTAATAAGATTTTCTAGCTGAGAGGATTTATGCTGAAATGACTAACCGACGATGATTAACTGACTCTTTGACGATTTAACGCTTTAGAAAGAACTGGAACAACTAAAATGGACAGCCCGCCACCGATCAACGCCGTGATTAATTGTGGAAAGGAGAAGGCACCTGAAACCATTGCCGCCTTAGGAGCGGGCATTTTTAAAAGGATTGGAACGACAAATTGAACTACTGATAAATAGAGCACGCCAAATTTACATATAGCACCAACTACTGTTGCCATTACAAAATTCGGAATCCCTTGCTTCTTATTCCTTCCCGCCATTAAATGCCAGACAGTCACAATTACTGCATTGCCGAGCATTACGCAGAATACAATTTGTGGAAACGCGGGGCCGATGCCAAACATAAATGCAAAAATTGGTGATAATAACGCAATTGATAGTCCACTGGCCAATCCACCAGTAGTCACAGCCACGATCAAAATTAGATTGACTAAAGAACCTGTAACTAAAGTATTTCCTAACCCCGATGTTACTGCTTGAACAACGATCAATAATGCCAACAAAACTCCTGTTTGTGTAACCCAAAGTGCTTTTCGATCCATATCTTCGGAACCTCTATTTGTTTAAGTGTTCACAAATAGTTATCCCTTCACTTCCTTTCTCATTTTTATTTAAATACTTATTTTACTAAAAATAAAATACGCAATCATCAATAAATGCTCTTTGTTTCTATATTAATTGTATCAGATTTGCCTCAAAGATAGAAAACCAATTTGACTCGTCTTTTATTATTTATTTGCATAGAGTATTTATATTTCCTGCTATACTTAATTAGCGGTTAAAAAAAGTGAACAACTTTTCCGCTGTCCACTTTGATCGTTATCTGATTAAATCAATCCCTGGATTTTCTAAAATCGTAAGGACCTGCTCTTTTGTCGTCAATGGGACATCTCCATGAATTGTATGAGCTAGCACAGCATTCATTGCCGCAAATTCGACTGTTTCCTTTAAATGCCAACTTTCGGCATATCCCGTTAATATTCCGGCAGCATAAGCATCTCCTGCGCCGATCCGATCTAGGATCGTCAACTCATGCTTCCTACTAACCACGTGTTCTTCTCGACTATAGAGAAACCCTTGTTGCTGTTTTTGAGTCTTTTCTGAGAATCGTTTTGTTCCTGCAAACCAATCAATCTGATACGTTTCCATGAACTGAAGAATCAGTTCATCTTCTGTATCCGTCTGTTCTAACTGAAGCAGATCCGTCAAATCGCGAACACTACCAAAAACAATATCACAATAAGGCAGAATTGCTTCATACTGCTCCTTCATAAAGGCAAGCTTATTCGGCTCAGTGTTTAGACTAGGGCGGAAATTAAAATCAAAACAAACCTTTTTTCCTGATGCTGCGGCTTTTCTCGCTAAGGCATGCGCCGCATCTCGAGTATTATCTGTCAAACTTAGAGAAATTCCACAAATTTGAATCAAATCTGCTGATGTAATGACCTTCTCAAAATCATAAGCTGTCTGATTGCTTAAACCAAAGGAACTGTGATGGCGATTTTGATAGGTCACTTGCGTTGGGCGGGCGCCATACCCATTTTCCGCGAAATAACTACCTATATGATGATGAGCGAACGTCAATAAATCCGTTTTGATCCCATATTTAGCTATTGCTGATTTCGCCACTTGTCCTAATCGATTTTCTGGCAGCACTGTTACTAATGATGTTTCATAGCCGAATTGTGCCAGGTTCGCCATAATGTTGACGCCTGTTCCTGTGTAATCCATCCGCAACTCATTCGTTTGATCCAGCAAAAGGTATTCTGGCGGCGATAACCGTAGCATCACTTCACCGAAAGCCGCAAATCTCATAGACAATCTCCCTTCTAAGGCATAAGTATTCTTTTATCATATGAAAATGTTTCAAATTTCGTTTCTCTGCGGATACTATTTGCAAATATAGAATTGACAAATTACTTCAACGCTTTCTTACACATTTCAAGTAATCCTTTGACATCTTCAGGTCGCGTATCTCCTGTTTCTGAATCAATGATTGAACTATACACATGAGGAATGATTCTTTTGACACCGGCATCTACCGCGATCTGCAGGATCTCTTCAAAATTCTCCAGATCAATACCACCGGTTGGCTCTAAATAAAAATCATACTTGGCACAGGCCTCCGCCACTGCTTTGAACTCTTCTTTATGAGCTAGCCCCTTCATAGGAAAATACTTGATCGAGCTGCCACCCATATCCTGCAATAATTTGATCGCTGTTTCAATGGGAACCACACCTTCTGCGCCTTGTGAACTCAATGGTCCAGTCGCGATATTTACATAACCGACTTTACCAGTTGGTGAAACCAAGCCGTTGATGACTGTTTCCGATTGACCTAATAACGCTCTTGAGGTTCCCACGCCAGTAAAGACTTGGTTGACATGCTGCGGCTGCAGCTCGCCTGAGATTCTTGAAACCATTTGACTTTGATTTGGATCCCCAGCACCAAGACCGACAGACAACGCATTATCCGTTGCCTCTTGATACTTTTTCATATCAGCAATCGCTTCTTCGTCGCTTTCATAATTTTTTGATAGCACACCTAAGACCACATGTCCCTCTGCAGCCTCGTAACAGGCTTTAGCATTTTCCACTGAGTTAGCCAAAACATTTAAACAGATGCGATCTTCTAAGTAATTCGGTTGTAATGACATTGTTTCATCTCCTCTTATTCCATAATATCGCGTAATCGCGTGACGATCATATCCATTTCCTTTGCGTTCACAGAACGGATATCAAATTCAATGATGCCATTGTTGGCTTGGTATTCTCTCGTATAAACAGCCGGCGATTCCTTTTTCAGCTCGGCGATCACTTCCTTCGCCGTATGGTCACCTGAAACTTGAACACTTGCACGATAAATATCGCGACCTGCACCATCTTGAACGACCTTCGCAGTTAAATTGTTGATCTGATTGACTGATTCAATAAACGGCGCTAATCTTGTCTGCATTGAAGCCCCAGCTTCACTGCCATTTGCTAAATAGTCCTCGATCGCCTGCGTAAAGCCCAAAATATTGTCCTTGCCAATCTTCATCGCTCTGCCAATCCCTTTGCTTTGAAGACGAACCCACGCGATTTTGTCTTTCTTGCCGACCACCAATCCAGCACTTGGTCCTTCGATCGCCTTTGCCCCTGAGTAGATTACCAAATCCGCCCCTGCTTTATAATAGAAGAATAAATCTTCCTCTGCAGCCGCATCTACGATCAACGGCAACTGATTTCTTTTTGCTACAGCGGCCGCTTCCTCTACAGTCAGCATGCTTTTTTGGACCGTATGATGGCTCTTGATGTAAAGAATCGCCGCGGTTTTTTCCGTGATCATCATTTCCAAATGGTCTGCTGAACACATGTTAGCATATCCTGCTTCCACGACTTTTCCGCCACCTTGTTCCACCATCACTTCAACAGGCGTCCCATAATCGACATTGTGTCCTTTGGGTAAAATAATCTCACGTTTTGTGATTCGACCCGTATAAGGATGGTAGGCATGATAGCTATCCCCTAGACCGATCACCGCCGCGACACTTTGCGCAATTCCTGCTGAGGCGGAGGAAACGATCTGTGCATCCTCTGCCTCTAATAGTCCAGCAATGTAAGCCCCCGTTTTTTCACTTAGGTCCGCCATCTCAAAAAAGTGCTCACCGCCAAAACGCTGTGCTGCGATTACCGATTCCGACACCTTTGAAACACCCAGAATTGTCATACGACCTGAAGCATTAATGACTTCCTTTAATCCAAGCTTGTCAAAATTAATTGTCATAGATTTGACCTCCAATGATCGTTTCTACAGGAATAATCTCCTGCTTTGCTTTACGTATATTCCCATTAGAATCAATCAATTCCTTTTCTGAATTCTTGATTGTAAAAATCGTCATATCCGCATCGTAACCAACAGCTAATTTCCCTTTATTTCTCAAATGGAAATTCTCGGCCGGTCTTTCGGTCACTTGCTTGATGATCTCTTCCCAAGAATACCCTACCACAAAGAGTTTTTCCATCGTCGTTGCTAGATCATATACGGGACCATTTTCTCTATTGCGAACATAAATATCTGAGCTAATTGAAGAGCTGGTCATTCCTTCACTCAACGCTTGTTTTGCCACCTCAAAGTTAAAACTGTCAGTTCCATGACCGATATCAAAAATAATTCCTTTATTGTAAGCTTCCCAGACAAAATCCTTGATTTGACGTTTTTCACGATCAAAAATACCATTGTCTTTCCCATTGAAGCAATGGGTCAACACATCGCCCTTATCCATCAGCTCCATGATTTCAGACAGTTCCGGCGGTGCAGAACCGACATGAACCATCAATGGCAGTTCACCATATTCCCTTTGGAAATTTTTTGCCAATCTAAGCGGCTCAATTCCGCTTGAACCAATCACTGTTTTACTCATTCGGGCTTTCAAACCAACAATGAACTCGGGAAATCTCTCAATTGCCGTTCTGACTGCGTCACGCTGAACTTTA
The DNA here is from genome assembly GCF_051710745.1 of Enterococcus sp. DIV0756. NCBI lineage: Bacteria > Bacillati > Bacillota > Bacilli > Lactobacillales > Enterococcaceae > Enterococcus > Enterococcus sp. DIV0756. The sequence continues at coordinate 2,103,886 of NZ_JBIOLF010000001.1, forward strand.
GTCAGGTCAGCTAGTTCATCTTGTTCCACGATGCCCCATTTTGAGATGTTCAAAAGAGCATATACATTGGTCTTGGATTTGCTGGCTAACTCGCAAAAATCTCCAATATTTTCAGCTCCCGTCGTTCCGGCATCAATCACCGTTGTTACACCTCGCTTGACTCCCACTTCATCAGGATAATCATAATACAACGTCATCTTTTCATAGCAATGTACGTGATCATCGATCCAGCCTGCAGAAATGTATTGATCGTCATTTAGGTTCATCTCTCGACGGGATTCTTTAGAAATTTTATCGCTAATTTCAACTATTTTCCCATCAGAAATACCGATTTCGACCTTCTGTCCATCAATCGTTTTGCCGTTTCTTACAACTACATCCAACATTTTGCGTTCCTACTTTTCTGTAAATTTGAATTTTGACCAAGCATGAATAAAGGGTAATAAGATTTGTTCATCTGAAAGAATCTGCCCTACTTTGTTCTTACGGGAATCCTTGTGTGCCTCCAAAACGACCTGCAGCTCATTCTTGTATTTACCAAAGCCATCATTGCCGATCACGATATCTCCTGGTTGGAATTCAATCTCGTTGTCATGGGGCGGATTCGCCTCTTTGCTATATAATTTTCGAACATTCGTCGAGCGAACCATTTGATCCGTGATATCCCCTCGACGGTAATGCTGTTCATTTAGCACGATTTGTTTTTCAACTTCATTCACATTAGGTACAAATTCAATAGAAAGCTCAGTTTGATAGCGATCAACTTCACCCATCGCCCTTAACTCTTCTTCTGAAGCATACGCATTCCCGATAATCACATCATCGATTAGCTTCGTCGCAAATAAATGCTTTGTCGCAACTTCTACTGGCAAGTGACGATGCATCTCTAGAGTAGGCAAACCATCATTGATATCCCACGGACCGATCTCACCCACCTGAGAAGTTACGAAGGCTGCGGTTCTGATACCATGAGCTTTGAACCGCTCGCTACATTTTACAAAGAAATCAAATGGCAAAGCTGTCCCTTCCTGTGGGTAAAAATTATGACACCCATACAGGTACGGTGTATTCGCTTCGTAAGTCAAAATATTATCTAAATAGGCAACATCATTGCTCATGTTTAATTCAATCGCAACACCAAAGGGATTATACGTCAGCATTGCTTCCTTACTACCATCAAATCCCAAGTCTAAGCGAATCCCATCTGCACCCAACTCATGGAAGAAACTCATGTCGTCATAAGAGATTCCTAACTCTTCAAAAATATTCGGTGCAACATCTAAAATGGTTTCATAGCCTAAACCTTTTGCAAAGAAGATTAAATCCTTAAATTTCTTTTTCACCACTTCTTTGCCTTCTGTAACCTCTAACATACTCATAAAAATCCGACTGAATCCGTATTGATGAGCCATTTTGATATATGCTTTATCCTGATCAATATCACTATGATCGGGGTAGACTGAAATTCCTAATACACGTTTCATACACTTTTCCCTCGTTCCATTTCATCAAATTTTGAGCGATATTTGTAAGCAATCAGCGATGCCGCACACACAGTGACAGTCATAACTAAAAATGAAGCAATATGTAATATTATTCCCACTACAATCGCCACGATAATCGCTCCTAAAGAGCCCAATAAAATATATCTAAGCTTTAATTCCTCCAGCTTTTGCGGGAGCTTACCCTTCTCTAAATAGATATGACTCACGAAAAAGAGCAAGATAACATAAATCAAATTCATCCTATCACCGAAGAGGATAGTCACCCGACTACCCTCTCTATCCTTTCCTATATAAAGAAGAAATTAATTAGAAGTCACACCTTGTAATGTCGCTTCTTTTTTAGCCTGTTCTTCTGCTTCCAGCTCAGCCGCTTCACGAGCTAATTGTTGTTTTTCAAAGACCTTGAAGAATGGATAGTAGATGCCCATAGAGATCAAGAAGTTAACAATAACTAAGATCGCTGCGCCAATACTCCAGTCGGTACTCATCCAAGCAGCAATTGGCGCTGGGATCGTAAATCCATAACGAGCGACCATCATTGGGATTAAACCCGAAACAGTCAAGAAGTAAGATAAAGTCGTTGTGACCAATGGAGCGACGATAAATGGAATCCCAAGTAGTGGGTTCATAACGATCGGAGCTCCAAAGATCATCGGCTCATTAATGTTAAATAATCCTGGTAAGAAAGACAAACGACCTAAGCTCTTCAAGTATTTTGATTTCGAGAACATGAAGAAGACAACTAACGCTAACGTCGTTCCAGCTCCACCGATCCAGATAAACCATTGCAAGAATTGCTCAGTAAAAATATTTGGCATTGCTGTCGCACTAGCACCGTCAGCGAAAGCTTCCATATTTTCAGCGATGGACAATTCCCAAAACGGACGGATCACTGGTCCCATAATCGCTGGCCCATGAATCCCTAGAACCCAGAAGAAACAAATCAAGAATACAGTTAATAACCCACCAAACAGACTATTTCCTGCCAAGATATCTTTGAAAGGCATCAATAGGTTACTCAAGAAGCCGTTAATATCGAAACCAATCATGTGTCGAATTACCCAGAATAAAACAAGAATTGCCCCGCCAGGAATCAACGCCATAAATGAATTCGTTACTTCTGGAGGAACACCATCAGGCATTTTGATCGTAATGTTTTTTTCGATGAAAATGCGATAGATCTCAACAGAAATGATTGCCGTCACGATCGCTCCAAAAAGTGAAGCGGCACCTAGATTGGCAATGTTAATATAACGACCGGCATCAATTACACCCTCCACATTATCAAACACACGCAACGGTGGAGCCGCAGTGACTAGAAAAGCCATTACAGACAAAATACCGGCAGTCAGTGAATCTACCTTGTAACTTTTTGCTAGCTGTGATGCAATTCCAAAAGTTGCATATAATGCTAAGATACCAACAGTGTAACGAAAAGGAATGTCTAAAATTGCTAAATACGGTTCAATCATTGCCGCAATTGATGGGATTGGAAAATTTAGAAAAATAGTGAAAAATGATCCTACAATTGTCAACGGCATCGTTGCTACAATTCCCTTTCTGATTGCCATCATGTGTCGTTGAGTGCCAATCTTATTCGCGAAAGGCATCAGTTTTTGTTCAATTGCGCTTACAAGTCTATCCATTTTTTACCTCCGTTTATAACGTTATAATGTTTACAGTTGAATAATAGCATATTGACTTTTGTCTGTAAACGTTTTTCAAGAGATATTTTTTAAATAATGTATTTAAAAACGGAGAAATTAAGTTAATATTAATCGATAACTCTACATAAAGCCGCTAAAAAGCCTATTCGCAACTCTTTTATAAATTAATTATATTAAAAGCTGTGATGAGAAATTCATCACAGCTTCAGTATTACGTTTCGTATTCAATTTGATACGCATGATCCGAAGTATTATACAACGCTTCGGAATATTCAATAACCTTGTGATTGTAGTCATACGATTTACGAATTCTCTTCAAGGCGATTTTTTCAGTTGTTTGGAGCAGCCTTTGTTCTTCAGTATTTACCGTAATCGCAACAAAATCGTCGATAAAACGATCAATATCTAACCCATTTTGATACAGAATACGATAGAGCGATTCTTTTTCTAAATCTTCTTTCGTCACTCTTTCTAAACCAACGGGTAAGTAATGTTTGAAGTAGATATACGGCTTGCCCGCTAATAAGTACATTCGCTCAAAACAAATAGCTTCCGTGCCAAAATATTCAGAGGCCTTTTCATTTTCAGTCAGTTCAACCTTTTTAACAGCCAAGATTCTTTTTTCTACATTTAAATTCGAATTCTCTAAAATTTGGGTAAAGCTAATAGCCTTCGATAATTTATTATAAGGACGCTCGCTAAGAACCGTTGTTCCCTTTCCACTCTTCTTTTCCACGTACTCATCAGCGGCTAAAAGCTCTATCGCTTTTCTCACGGTGATCTTGCTGACATCAAAAAGCTTTTCTAACTCGGTTTCAGTCGGCAACATGGTTCCCACCGGATATTTACCAGAAAAGATATCTTCTTTGAGCTTTTCTGCAACTTCTAAATACAGTACTCGTGTCTTCTTCATACGTTCCACCTTTCCCAACGATTATCTTCAATAATTAGAATAGCATTTAGCCGAGCGTTTGCAAAGTTTGATTATGTACTCTTGGGAATTATCGTTCTTGATCGATCTTTCCGTAGATTACCTGTCCACTTTTTGATACTCTTTTGGTAGGACAAAATCAAATGGAGGAAAAAAATGAATTTACAGAATTTTAACTGGACACGCTTTCCAGAGAGCTACGAATTATTTAATAATGGCGTAGAAATCGTTACTAAACCGTACACGGATCTCTGGCAAAATACATACTATCATTTTCAGAATGACAATGCGCCTGTTTTTCAAATGGAAACGGATGAACTTTTTTTTAGCTTTGTTGTAAAAACAGACTTTGTTGAAAGCAAGCATCGGTTTGATCAATGCGGCATAGTGATGTATTTAGACAGTGAAAACTGGTTAAAAGCTTCCGTCGAATATGAAAACGGAGAATATCAACACTTAGGAAGCGTTGTTACTAATCATGGCTTCTCTGATTGGGCGACAACCGAAATTGACGCCGAAATCAGCTCTATGTGGTATCGCCTAAGCAGACGCAAAGACGATTATTGCATCGAATCCTCAGTTGACGGCAAAACCTTTCAACAAATGCGAATTTGTCACATGTTCAACGGTGCAGACAAAATTCGGTTTGGGATTTACGCCTGCTCACCAGAAGCTTCCTCCTTTAAAGCGATTTTTACAGAAATGCAGTTGCTGGATTGTCAATGGCCGGCACATGATGGACAACAGCCAGATTAGTCCAGAGTGAGCCTTTATAAATAATAAAGAGTAAAAAAGATCGCTTCAAAGGAGTAGTTTTTTATGGATACGAACATTCAAAAATATTTCGCCTTGGTGAAAACTGTCGAATTAGGCAGCTTCACTAAAGCAGCAAAAGCATTAAATTATTCTCAATCTGGTATTAGTAGAATGATTAACGATTTAGAACAGGAATGGGATATTGCACTTTTGGAAAGAAATCGTTCCGGGTTACGCTTAACCTCCGATGGAATGAATATTTTTCCTCTTGCAAAAAAGTTATGTGAAGAATATGACGCTGTGCAGCGTAGAGTAGAAGAATTGAGTGATATCAGTTCTGGAGTCATTAGAATTGGAACATTTTCAAGTGTAGCAACCCATTGGCTGCCGCAAGTGATCCATGATTTTCAGGTAACGTATCCAAACATAGCTTTTGAACTATTACTAGGTGATTATGATGAAATAGAGAAATGGATTATTACTGGCAGAGTAGATTTTGGATTTCTTCGCTTACCAACCCTTCCTGAGCTTCAAGTAATGTCCATAGAACAGGATGAATTGAAAGTAATCCTGCCTACTGAACATCCCTTGGCCGTATTAAATAAAATTGCTTTACAGGATCTTCAACAACTCCCTTTTATCCTTTTAGAGAAAGATGGGAATTCAGATGTAACGCGATTATTGAATAAATATAATTTTTCGCCCAATGTGCAGTACACCACTTGGGATGACTATGCCATCATGGCAATGGTAGAAAAAGGACTAGGTGTGAGCATTCTTCCTCATCTAATTCTGCAAAGACTTTCTTATGATATCGTAATTAGAGATTTAGATATTCCCGCTTTTCGAAAAATTGGTATTGCTTTCAAGGATAAACGTGTCTTATCTATGGCAAGTAAAAAATTTATCCAGGCATTCGACTCATTTATCCAGTAGTCAGTCAACCCTATAACAGTGAGAATCCTGCTAAAAATATCTGTCTCCTATTTTTAGTATTTTCGAGAACAAAAGAAAAAGCCCTTGATAAACAAGGGCTTTGATTCATCTGATAATAAAATATTAACGACGAATTTCTTTGATACTTGCGAAAGTCTTATAAAGACTGATATATCAACATTTTGAAAGGGACTGACTAAATCTTGACGACATAAATTGTTCCAATCACGATATTCATAATTCGCAAGAACCTTTTTCAGACAATCATAGGAAGATTATCTTCTGATCTCTTTGATACTTGCGAAATACTAATAAACGCTTATATATCAGCATTTTTTTTAAAAATTTTGACTACACTCTGACGAATATAGTAATTCTAGTTTATGCAAATTTAAGTACAATTAACTTTCTAAATCGCTAAATGCGTTTAGTGGTTTAAGCCGTTCATCGGCTGTTAAGTGACGATATATCTCAGAAGTTGATTTGTCAGCATGACCTAATCTTGCTTTTAAAACATCCCAACTACAATGATCAGCGACTAGACTAGCCATTGTGTGTCTAGTTAAATGAGTATGAAATGGTTTCGATATCCCACATCTTTTGACACAATTCTTGATATGATCGTTGACGTACTCTCTACGAAATGGAACTCCTCTTTTGCTAGGGTCTAAATAAACAAACAAGTAAGGTTCTTCAATGACAAAGTTTAAATTTGAACGCATCTCATCAAGAACATTTATGAGAGTTTTCAATTTCTCGATCACCAAAGGAGTGACTACGACTCGTCTAGCTGAACTAACACTTTTAGTCGTTTCAATTTTGAAATTGATTTGCTTACCTTTAACTGCTGTTTGTTTATAAAAAAGAACTTCATTTTTTTCGAAATCGATATCTTCTGGTTGCAATGCTAAAGCTTCACTGACGCGACATCCTGTATAAAACAGAACGTGAAAGAGAGTGGACAGGGTTAAATCCTCATGAACGATTGAATAATTCAACAACGTTCTCAATTCATCTAACGTCAAATACTTTTGATCTAAGCTTTCTAAAGACTGCTTCAAACCTTGTACAGTTTGTTGATATTTAGGAAGGCTGACACCCTCTAAAGGATTCTCACTTAACATTTTATTTTTGACACAGAACTTAAAAATCATATTCAGTGTTTGTTTAAAACTATAGAGTGAATTTTTAGCATATCCTTTATCCTTTAAATCGAATAAAAAATCAGTCATAAAATCTGAATCGAACGAATTAAGTTTTTTATCACCTATCCACAACGATAAAGTTTTAATTGATTCTTTTCTTTTGTCATAGGTGCTTTCTTTTTGTTCTCCCAATTCCTTATAGTGATAAAACCACATATCAGCTATTGAAGAGAACTGTTCATGACTACCAGCAATTTTACGTTTTTTCTCGTTAAGCTGTCTTAACTCCAAGTAGGCTAGTTGTGCTTCACGTTTCGTTTTAAATCCTCGTCTGGTAGTTCGGAAAGCATGAAAATACCAAGTAATCTTTCCAGAAGCATTAAGTTTTTTTTTGAATCTATCTTTTGTTTTCATTATTTCCTCCCAATATTTAGGGAGGTTGAGCTTAAAGCGATTTTATCGAAGTTTACTACATTAACCATTATACTATGATTTCCTCCGAAAATAAATTCTATAGAGAGCGAATTGCTCGCATTTTTTCTACGTATAGATCGTAGTTTTTGTTCCGATACCATTGCATAATATCTTCTTTCGAATAATGACCACGAATACCATACCAACATTTTGGAAAATCCGCTAAATTAATTAATCGATTTAATGTACTATCACTAACTTGGAATTCTTCCTTTAAGTTTTCATTAGTTAAAACCAAAGGTAGTCGACGTAGCGATAGAAGTTTGCCAGTATATTCTTCAATACTTTCCTGAATAATAGGAAACATCTCATTCTTAAAAAAGGTTTCAAATTTTTCATTATTCATTAAATACACCTCTTCTATGACTATTCTTTCTTTTTTTTGTAATCTGAAAGTTGCTTACCTTTTGAAATTTGGGCTTTTGAAATTTTTTATCTCCCCTACTATTTTTATATAAAAACCAAAAAGACCACTACAGTACCCTGAAAAACACTGTTTAACCACTGTAGTGGTATGCTATAATTATGATAGGAGGGAGATTAAAACCTATGTCTAGAGAGATTGCTGACATGAATATCATTCGTAAGATTTTGGATCAAACCACCGCAAAACAGCTTTCTGAAGCAACAAACATTAGTTTGAGTACTATCAAAAAATTGAAAAGCGGGGAACGTTCGATTGAAAAAATGAATCTTGCTGATGCAATTAAACTAACACAATATGGTGTTAGCCATTTATCAGCAGAAATTATTGTTTGGAAATCTTAGTTGACTTAAACAGATAGGACTATATGATTGGTTTCTAATGAAAGTCATTCATATAGTTTTTTACTTCCATTCATCTATTTAAGTAATTTACTTTTTGCTATTTTCTGGATTCTGCAGAAGTATTTTTATTTAATCTGTTTATCTGAACTAAACTCATTATGGCGATACCAATGAAGCCACCTGTAAAAAATAGTAATAATCCAATAATAACGTTCATAGTTACCTCCGAATTTTTTGTTTTCTATTTCATTTTTACTCTAATATTTCTTATATAACGTTAGGTTACCTTTTTGTTACCAAAGGTACATAGGAATCTCACCTCTCCACTATTCACGCCGAGCTTTACAGAAGTATCATTATCATCTCAAAAATCCTCGCAATCACTGTAACAATAAATTAGTGATTTGTCGCAATTGAGTTTCGCTCATCTTTTAAAAGATATCCTGGCGTCAATTCGACATGGGCTCCTTTTGAAATTAAACGTACCTAACGCTATTCTATTCAATTTTCAAAGATCAATTGTTTCTCACTTATTAAATAGTCTGTTGCTTCACTTTTGAAACTACTTTTTTTCAAATTTATTCAAATCAAATTTGCTAACGGCTATAATAAACTTTACTGACAATTCCTGGTAGCAATCTTCATCGATTCTATTCGAATATTTAGTAGCCAACTTTATTAACAAAGGTTCAAATTGTTTTATCAAAATTATCATTGCTTGTTCGTTACCACTTTTCGCCAAATTAATTAGGGTACGCATATTCTCCAAAATTATTTCCTCCCAGAAAATTCATTTTTTTGGAGGAGTAAGTGTCCCTAAATATTTTTACGAATCTTTTGAACTATTTTTCTCTTTCGTTTGGATACTGCTTGGCTTGAGATCCCAATCAAAGTTCCAATTTCTCTATCCGATTTTTTCAAAAAATATTTCATATACAAAATAGCTAGTTCTTCATCACTGAGATTAGTTAGACTATAATTCACTATTTCATATATTGATTTTTCTTCGAGAATCTCTTCTGGATTAAAAAAATTTTGTCTATCTAATCCCATAGAATTTTGTAATAACACCTCAGTTACAGATTCTTCATATGAAATCAAATGTGAATTATTGAACTTATTTTTATAGTACTTCCCTGCGTGATTCACCAAGCATAAATGAATGTACTTTATGAAGCTATAGGTTAACTCTTCTTCATTCAAAATTTCGCACCTGCTTTAGAAAAATTTAACAAGTAAGTTGTTATCTTCTATATTGCCAATAGCCTCTGTATGCTCTATATACTGGAATAGAGTCATCTTTATGCATTCTTGGCAAGATATTACATGTTAAATTTGAAGAAGTAAGATGTATCTCAAATTCACTAGTTAACCGTGAAATCAGTTCCTTATTACTTAAAGGAATTGGACTATTCTTTAAAATAAATACAACACTATTTGCAATTCTTTCAAAAGATACGTGATGTGCTGTTCTGTTTTTTCTAAAATAATTTGCCTCCTGAATTTCTTTTTCCTTTTTTAAAGTAGAAATTGATCTTTTCTTTTCGATTATTGGATTATTTCTATCATGCTCTTCATTAATGGTTGGTGTGTTGATCTTTCTAATTTGCTCCTTCAAATCAAAGTATAGTTTAGTCAATATTCTCCTTTCTTCGATTATTTCCCTCATCAAGTCATATAAAATTTTCTTTTCTTTCTCGATTGCCATACTAATCCTCCTTTCATTAGTTAAATAGTCTTTAAAATGGATTTTGAAACCTTGAAAATAAAAAATGGAACAGAGCAAAATAATTAGCACTGGAAGTCAATTGTTGAATTTAAAAATTATCGTTTATTATGAAAAAGCCCAAGGAACAATTAGATGTTCTTGGGCTTTTCTGAGTCTCTTTTTTGGTTATATATCAAAGTTAATAAACCTAGCAATAGAGCAATGATTAGGTATATTAAACTTATTTGATAAAAATCTAAATTATTTGTAAACCTTCCTAAAATATAACTTGGTATTGTCGCCTCTCCATATGAAATAAAACACTGATAAAACTCCAGCTTTTTCCTCTTCTTGGCATTTATTCAGTAAGACTTGTATAACATTAGAATAAGAGATATCCTGAGCTATTCCAGCAGCAATTGATTCGATTAAAAAAACGGGAATAATTTAACCAAGAAAGACAAATACATCATCATTATGCTTAGCATAAATATGAAAATCCCCATGTTTTAACACTTAATTTGATTGAATCTTTCACTTAACATACCAAAAAAGACTAGTAAGAACATTTGCAACTAGTCTTCATTTGGGATTTTCTGCATAATAATCTAGACTTTTCTGATACCAAATAGTTAATCATCTATTTTTTATTCAGAATAATTTTATATTTCCGGATATTAGCAAAACAACTCACAAAAAAACACTTGCTTTCTTTCTAGCTTTTTATAAACTACAAAGAATTGAAGAACTCTACATCAAGTATGAAGCTCCTCTGAGCAAGTGAAATTAAAATTTTTACCATTGAAAAATCATAGTTTTACATATTATATGATTAATTCTCTTAAACAATAACTAGGCTTGACCTTCCCATCCACCTCGTGTATTTACATTTGATGCGATAGCTAAGGATTCAAGATATCTGATTTCCTCTTCTGGTAAATTAAGATTTGACGATTGAACAGCATCTTCAATTTGTTCAACTTTTGTTACACCTAAAATAGGTGTAGTACCTCGCCCAATTGCCCATGCAGTCGCAACCTGTGCTGGAGAAACTTCATATTTTTTAGCAATATCGCCTAACCCATTTAAAAGCTCAGTCAATTTTGGAAAAAGGGGGTTATATGTCTTACCTCTATTAGAATTTACAGGTAATAAATTTTTTTCGTTATATTTCCCAGAAAGAGCGCCTTGTTCGAGAACCATATAAGAAAAGAATTGAATTTCGTTTTCTTTACAATAGTCCAGTAATCCCGATTCAATTGATTCTCTGTACAACAGACTAAAATGGTTCTGAACAGCAGATATTTGGATGCCGGAAGGTTTCAGTATCTCTTGTACTCTTTTTACTTGTTCCAGATTATGATTTGAGACGCCAATCCTTCCAACTTTTCCAGACTCCATAACATCAACTAAGTATGGAGTCCAACGTTCAATATCTGCAGAGTTATGAATCCAATAGATATCAATAAAGTCTGTGTCTAGTTTATTTAAACTTGTTTCAAGCATCTCAAGTACAGGATTTTCAGCATTATCATTTTGCATTCCTGGAGAGAACTTATCTGAAATGACAACATCTTTTCTATCATATTGAGCGATTAATTCACCTAGAATCCGTTCAGACTCTCCATTGGCATAAGCATAAGCAGTATCGAACAAGTTTAGGCCTTTTTCCATTGCTTTATCAAAAACATCTTTCAAATCATTAGTGTCCAATTCATTACCGAAAACAACATTTCCACCGGCAAAGCCACCAACTCCCCACGACCATGTTCCGATTGCAATTTTTGCTATATTTGACATATTTCATTCTCCTTCAATATCTAATAGTTTTTTTTAGATTCAGTACTAGAGCATAGACTTAATAAAAGGGGTAATCTACTCTGACTTCTTTCAAGCTTATTCTTGATTTTTTTAGTGACAACCAACCGTATAAGGATTTAACCTGAGTAAAAACAAATATGTGAACTCTACCTGCTCTTTATCTCTTATTACCTTTATGGAACTTTTAATGTTCTTCATGATTACTAGAGAGAACGTCAGCTCGATACCATCAATCTTTTCTGTATTTCTACTTTCATATAAGGTTTTATCTTACATAAGAATCTCAATCAATTTTTGTTCATGATATTTTTCTAGATTTCACATAGATTTTTTTTTCATCTTTGTAGTACTTCGATATTTTATAATCTAATCGGTCTAAGGTTAGTTTGATATCATTGATCTTATCTAACAGGTTTTGCCGTTCTTTCAACAAAATTTCTTTTCTATCTTGGTAGGTCTCCTCGCCTTCTAGGTAAAGAGCATTATATTCAATCAGGGAATCAATAGATAAACCAGCTTCGCGCATGCACTTGATAGTAAAAATCCAATCGATATCTGCTTCACAATAAACTCGAATTCCACTGGATGTTCTTTCGATTGGCGGTATTAATCCAATTGTTTCATAATACCGTAACGTTGTCGGAGTTAGATCTAGTTGTTTAGCTACTTGCGAAATATTCATAATGATTCTCTCCTTACTTTCTTATGGAAAAGAGCTCATTCAAAAATGAGCATGAATGTAATGACTTTCCTATTTAACTATGGCTCTTCCTAATGTCAACGATTTTCACACTAATGGTGTGAGACGAGTAAATTCTTCATTGAATAATTCGGATTTTGGTTGCGTTAACAGCATCTCAATTTATTTTGCTTTCTTTCATCCAATTATTGAAATAGTATCTTTAGCAATTGCCCAAGCACCAAAACCAAATTTGGCTTTTTTCAAATTATTTTGCATTTCATTCATAGTTAGATTTCTGCTTCTCACTCAATTAGTTTGAATTATGTCGATCGCTTTGAAGTAAGCCACCAACGCCAACATTATCTGCTTCATTTTCCTTAATAAAAATGTAAAACGCATCTGCTGGCAATCCGGTCACTTTTACTGCCGTTTCAGTAAACTCTTTAACAACTTGTCTTTTTTGTTCCTTTGATAATTTTCCAATTTCAAAATTAATAACAGGCATTTTATCACTCCTTATTCATAATCGTTTAAAAGTTCCATTTCGTCCCTTAATAAATATTCAACATATTCTTTAGCGAATTGGTCTAATACAGCATCCTCTATGCTAGAGGCTCCTGCCACTATAAACGGTTTTACAAAACGTGTTCCGATTAAATTACTTGTTGCTTGAAATGGCCGTAGTAAATCTGTTACGGTATATTTAAAATTTATATTATGAACATAACTATCCGATGGCGCACCAGGAGTTACAGCAATCAATAAATCCTTTCCATGCAATTTATCCCCTGTACTTCCGTATGCCCATCCGTATTCCAAAACAACATCTTCCCATTGTTTTAATAATGCAGGTGAACTGTACCAGTACATTGGAAATTGCAGAACAATGCGATCTACTGCCTCTAATTGACGTTTTTCTTCTTCAACATCGATATCAAAGTTAGGATATAATTGATACATATCTCGAACAATTATGCCTTCTTTTGTATTTGCTGCTTCCGCCAAATGGCGATTTACATTTGAATTTTGAATATTTGGGTGAAATACTAAAACTAGTGTTTTCATATTTAACTACCTTTCTTATAATTATTTATTTTGATCTTTTTTTATCATATGACGCAAGTAATCAATTCTCTGAAGTTTTTTCTCCTGTAAATGAATGTCTGCTAATTTTTTTTGCCGCTTGCTTGTTAAAATTCTAATTCTTTTTTCTTCACTATTTTTGTCTTCAAGTAGAAGACGCATATAAATTTCGATTTCATCATGAGAAAAATCTAAGTCATGTAGAGCCATGATAGTACTTAGGCGTTCTATATCCTGATCGTCGTATTGCCACTCTCCCATTACAATTTTGACAACATCACAAAGCCCCCATGATTCATATTCCTTCAAAATTTCAACGGGAATCTTATATAGACTACTCACCTCAGCTTGCTTCATCAATTATCCACCCTCCTCAAAAAAAAACTGTAGATGTCCTTTAGGAACATCTACAGTATGCATCCGAATCTCTATTATGTCTAATGCTTATTTTATTCATTGTGAAATGCTTTTTAAGTATTTCTTTGAAAAGTCAATAAATTTAGAAGTAGCAGGTGAAAAAACCTGATTGGACTTCCAAACTAATACGGAAGTTAATTTTAATTCGGGTTCTAAGGGAATAAATGTTAATCCCTCATATTGTGAGTGTAACTCCAATGATAAACCTAATCCTATATTTTTGCGCATCAGCATCGCGCTATTATATAGCAAATTATATGTGTTCACGATGTTCAACTCTTGTCCGAAATCCCCAAACCAGCTTTTCAACTCACTTCTCATTGATGAACTTTTTGAAACGATTAAAGGTTGATCTTTTAAGTCAACAGCAGTAATTGCAGAAAGTTTGGCCAATTTATTATTATCTGGTATTAAAACTCCCCATCGTTCAGATTGTGTCATCCTTAAGAAATCGTACTTCTCAATTTCAACAGGCTCGATTAATAGTCCCAAATCTAATAACCCTTGATCCATTTGAAACTTTATACCTTGAACATTGCCACTATACAGCTCAAACTCAACTTTAGGGTATTCTTCATGAAATTCTGCAATAATATCTGCTAACTGATCCATACTCTTCAATTCTCCTGCTCCGATTGCTACTTTTCCAGATAATTCCTCCCCAGCCCCAGAGAGTTCGTCTTTAATTATCTCTGAAAGCTGCATCATTTCTTGCGCACGTCTACGCAATAGGACTCCTTCCTCAGTCAATTCAATATTATGACTTTTTCTGTTGAAAAGCTTAACACCAAGCTCTTCTTCCAATTGCGCCATTTGCCGTGATAGTGTTGGTTGAGTAACGTGCAGAGCGTGGGCCGCTTTTGTTATGTTTTCTTCCCTAGCCACCATTAAAAAATAGCGTAATACTCTTAATTCCATTGGTCCACCTTCTATTTGAGTTATTAATTATGCTAACTGTTCACTTGACTTCCAGTTCACTCGAACTTGTATACTTATTATACATTAATATAGGAGGTATAAGAGATGAAAAAAGTTACAGCCGGAAAAGACCAATTAGGAGACTTTGCCCCTCAATTTGCTGCACTAAACGATGATATTCTGTTTGGTGAAGTTTGGGCGCGAGAGAATGAATTAGCTCCAAGAGATCGCTCTATTGTTACTATTACTGCATTAATTTCTGGATCAAATTTTGAACAATTACCTTTTCATTTGCAAAAAGCAAAGGATAATGGAGTGACCAAAGAGGAGGTCATTGAGATTATTACGCAACTAGCCTTTTACTCTGGATGGCCGAAAGCTTGGTCGGCATTTAATCTCGCAAAAAAAGTTTTTGAAGACTAAATGAAGTGAATAAAAGATTCTGCTACAGAACTCGCAGAATCTTTTATTTTGCAAAATTTAGATTAATTTTTCTTTTTATCTGTAAAATACTTCAGTTTGGTTACGATCCTGCACAGTTTTCCAATAGACTTCAGCAATATTGGCTGGATCAAAATGAGTATTCGATTTTATTCCACCGCAAATTGTTATAGTACTTACGAAAACATTTGAATTCTCAAATTCTTGCGCCAGTAAGAAAACTAATGAACGCAGTCCTGCCTTCCCAATTGACAAAGATGCCATACTTTTCTCAGGTGAAATAGATATACCTCCACCAGTAAACAATATATCTGAATTCATTTTTGGATCATTGTTTTTGTAAATAATCTGAGTTGATAATAACCCACTTGTTACATCCATTTGGAGAGTCTTTAAAAGTTTTGATTGAGTCAACTCCAGTATTCGATTTGGCTCCAAAAAGCCAATATTGTAAATAAAGAGATCAATATGTCCTTGATCCGCACATAACTTTTGAAAGACTTTTGATACAGATTCTGCACTGGCAGCATCTGCAATATAATAACTAGCCTTGATATTTTCTTTTAACAGATCATCACAATATTGTCTTAAAGATTCTCGAGAACGAGCAAGCAAAATTATTTCATAATTATTAGCGCCAAATTTTCTGGCTAGGCTCATACCTAGTCCTGGTCCAACTCCAAAAATGACCATTTTTTTCATTAGAAGACCTCCTTAACTTTCTTCAAGCCAAGTAGCAATTAGCTCATTTGCCTGATTTATGTCATTATCCGTAAGGCCTATTCCTTCACTGACTATTGAATTTTCAGCTAACTGCCCTATTTCAGAACTCGCTGTTCCAATACCACTACTTCCACTAGTAAAAAAGGGATGGATCGTTTTTCCATGTAGTTCATTCTCTGATAACCATTGTTGAACTGGTAATGAGCTAGAACCAAACCAGATCGGTGATCCAATAAAAATAGTGTCATATTTTTCTAAATCGATATCCATAGGCTGTAACTCAGGTAATTCTCCATCTTCTCTTTGTTGACTAACAACATCAGCAACTTCTGAGTAAACATCGGGATATTCCTCAACTGTTTCAATTGAGTACAAGTCCCCATTAGTTTGAGCTTGTATTTCATTTGCGACATCCTCTGTTGTTCCTGTTAATGAGTAATAAACTATTGCAACATTTCCATTGCTAGCATCATCACTAAGCATATTAGATTCTGCATTTTTCTCAAAACTACTGTGTGAATTTTCTGTTGAAGAATCTGAAATAGAGGTTTGATTATTTTGACTAGTAGTACTGCAACCTCCCAAAACAAATAGACCGATGATACTTATGCTACTTACTATTTTTCTCATTGATATCTCTCCTTCTATGTCCATTTTCCTGTTAAAATTTCCCCACGGTCAGTTGCTGGCTGTGGAGTTATTGATAATTCATTTAAAGCTCGATAAATTTCAGGCGTCATCTTAAAATCTATAGATTCAAGGCTTGGCTGTAATTGTTCAACATTTCGAGCACCTATAATTGGGGCAGTGATAGCCTCATTATATTTTACCCAAGCTACGGCTAAGGTTACTGGTGAAATCGCTAACTCCTCAGCATAAGCTATAAACCTTTTGGCAACCAATTGGTTTTCTTCTTGACTATACCGATCAGCATAGCGACCTTCTTCTGTCAAACGGCCAGTAGCTTCTTTATTTTTCAAATACTTTCCCGTTAACAAGCCTGCTCCTAATGGACTATAGCTGATAACTCCTAGATTTTGATCTTTAGCTAGAGGTAAAATTTCAACCTCTGCTTGACGTTTTACTAAGCTGTACATTGGTTCGATTATTTCAAAGCGAGTGAGAAATTCTTTGATTTGTATCCCTAAACCTTTAGCAATTTGCCAAGCAGCCCAATTACTTACTCCAGAGTAAAGAATTTTTCCATCTCTGATTAGTTGTTCTAATGCTAGCAAAGTCGTTTCGATAGGCGTATTAAGATCGTAATCATGAAGAAAATAGAAATCAATGTAGTCTGTGTTTAGCCTTTTCAATGATTGTTCAACATTTTGAATAATACTTTTTTTTGATAAACCAGACTGGTTTTTGTCTGGTCCCCCAGGCCAGAAAACCTTTGTAGTAATTACAAACTTATTCCGTTGTTTACCAACAAATTCTCCTAAAAATTTCTCGGATTGCCCACCACCGTAAACATTAGCAGAGTCAAAAAAATTAATCCCATAATCAACTGCTTTATCAAAAATCTTTTTTGATTCACTTTTGTCAGCAGTTGTTCCAAAAGACATCGTGCCAAGAGCCATTTCAGATACTTTGATGCCAGTTCTACCTACTGTTGTATATTCCATATCAGTCACTCCTTCATCAATTTAATCCATTCTACATCTTCCAGTGAACTCTAAGTCAAATTAATAATCAAAAACATCTTTGATTGAGCTTTCTAAGCCCAATCAAAGATGTTTTGACTATACTTTTACTTCTTTTTTTCCTATTGAGATATTTTCGCTATCCAAATTTTCTCCGTTAGAGCTAATAACTTGTTTGTACCAATAAAAGGACTTCTTCTTAGAACGCTCCAAGGTACCATTTCCTTTATCATCTCGATCAACATATATATATCCGTAACGTTTACTCATCTGGCCTGTACTAGCAGCAATCAAATCAATACAGCCCCACGAAGTGTAACCTAAAAGCTCTACACCATCAATTTCGATTGCATCATTCATTGCTTTTACATGCTCACGGAGGTATTCAATACGATATTCATCATCAATAAAGCCTGTTTCATCAGGCTGATCGATGGCTCCTAAACCATTTTCAACAACAAAAAGAGGTTTTTGATACCGATCATATAATTGATTTAAAGAATTTCTAAGACCTAACGGGTCAATTTGCCATCCCCATTCAGAGGATTTCAAATAGTCATTTTTGATTGAAGGAATAATATTCCCGGTAGCTTTTTCACTATCCTCTGGATGTGCACTAACTGTTCGAGAGCAATAATAAGAGAATGTAACAAAATCTACTGGTGAAGCAGCTAATATTTCTTCATCCTGTGGTCCCATAATAATATTCAGTTTTTCACGTTCAAACTTCTTCAAAGCATAGTTTGGATACTTTCCTCTTGCTTGAATATCAATAAAGAAGTACCCTTCACGATCTCGATTTATGGCTTCCTGATAATCTTCTGGACGACAAGTATAAGGATAGTGACTTCCCCCGGCAAGCATACAACCAACTAAATTGTTCTTATCTATGTCATGAGCAGCTTTTGTAACTAACGCACTTGCTACTAACTGATGATGGGCAGCTTGATAAATAATTTCTTGACGATTATCTTTTTTCTCAAAAACGATTCCCCCGCCTACAAAGGGCTGATGAACCAGAACATTAATTTCATTAATCGTTAACCAATAGCGAACCTTTCCTTTATATCTATTGAGAACCGTTTTGGCATAGTTAAGATATATTTCAATCAGCTTACGATTCTTCCAACCGCCATACTTCTTAATTAAACTTATAGGAACATCAAAATGAGCAATTGTTACCAAAGGTTCAATTCCATATTTATTGAGCTCATCAAAAACTTCATCGTAGAAATTTAACCCTGCTTCATTTGGTTCAGTATCTTCGCCTGTTGGAAAGATTCGTGACCAAGATAATGACATGCGAAAGACTTTAAACCCCATTTCAGCAAATAGCTTAATGTCTTCTTTATAATGGTGATACATATCAATGGCTTCTTTGGCAGGATAATAATAATCATCCTGCCAATCAAGCATCTCCTTTTCTCCTTTTTGCACAGCTAAGCGGTCTTCTCCAAAAGGTAAAACATCAATATTTGATAGGCCACGCCCATCTTCTAAGACACCACCTTCAACTTGGTTAGCAGCTACAGCACCGCCCCATAAAAAATCTTTACTAAATCCCATTTGAATCCTCCTAAACTCTTACTAATAAGACATCATCATTTTCTTTACATGAGCCTTTTGCTAAATTTTCAATTGTAGAGTATTGATGGGTATTAGTGATAACAACTGGAACCTGTGTGACATAGCCTTCTTCTCTTAATTTTGCTAAATCAAAAGTTACTAACAACTGCCCTTTAGTTACAGGCTGACCTGTCTCAACAAAAGCCTCAAAATACTTTCCATCAAGTTTCACTGTATCAATACCAATATGAATGAGTACCTCAACTCCGGTGTTTGAGAGAAGTCCTATTGCATGCTTAGTTGGAAAAATTGTTACTACTTCTCCGTCAAAAGGAGCTACTACACGTCCATCACTTGGTTCAATCGCAAAGCCTTTTCCCAATGCTTCCGATGAGAAAGCTTCGTCATTTACTTTACTTAAAGGCAAAATTTCTCCTTCAATTGGTGTCATAAGTGTTGTATCTTCTAGTGTAATTTCAACGCTTTCTGGAACAATAATGGTTTCATCGTCTTTTTCAAATCTAAAACTTAGAAAATAAGTAGCAACTCCGGTAACAACAGAAGCAATAACAATCGCGATTAGGATATTAATTAAGTTACCAATGTCTTCCCCGATGTACAATGGAATTGCGGGTAAACCACTTGATCCTGTAGCAAATCTAACTGTTCCAGTAAATCCTGCGTAGAAGCCACCAATACCTCCACCAATCATAGCTGCAATAAGTGGATATTTTTTAGGTAAAGCAATAGCGTACAAACCTGGCTCAGTAATGCCCATTAATGCGGTGATACCATTAGCCGAAGCAAGTTGTTTAGTGTCTTTTGATTTTGAACGAAGCCCTGCAACTAAAACTGCAATCCCTACTGAAATATTTGATACCATCACTCCAGGTCCCCAGATACCTTCATATCCAAGAGAAGCTACTTGCATTGTTCCTAGTGGAGCTACACTGTGGTGCAATCCAAACATTACCATAATAGGTAGAGTCGCTCCCACAATTGTTGGAGTAATCCAAGAACCAGAGTTTTGCAAAGTTTCAAAGGCCAAAGCTAAATATTCTCCAGCGTATGAACCAATAGGTCCTAAAATCAATAAACCCAATAACCCTGTTACAAAAATAGTAACCATCGGTACGAATATAATTTTCACTGCATTTGGAGTAATTTTCCGCATGAAACCTTCAATGTAACTTTGAGCAAAAACGATCAAAAGAATCGGAATTACAGATGTTCCATAAGATACTAGACGCATCGGAACTCCAAAAACGCTAACTGCATCGCCGGCTGCAACTAAAGCAGAGAAATTTGGGTGAAGCAAGATACCCGCTAGACCTACAGCTAAATAAGGGCTACATTTTAACTTTGTCGCTGCTGTATAAGCTAATAAAACTGGTAAGAAATAGAACACAGCATCTGCTATAAAACTGATAACATAGTATGTTTGTGATTCGTTCGAAACAATATTGAATAATACCAAGATGGCTAGCAATGCTTTAACCATTCCTGCACCAGATATTGCTGGAATAATAGGACTAAATGTTCCGGAAATAAAATCGATCAATTTGCTTAATAGATTTCGTGTATCTTTTTCTACAGCTTGAGTATCCTCAGTAGGACTAATGAACTTTACAACCTCTTCATAAACTTCTTCAACATGAGTACCAATAACTACTTGAAATTGTCCACCACTTTCGATAACATTGGCAACTCCATTTAGTTTTTTTATCCCTTCTTTATCGGCTTTGTTTTCGTCCTTTAAAACAAAACGCAATCTAGTTTGGCAGTGAGCTAACGTTGAAACATTATCGGAGCCACCCACTTTTGCAGCAATTGATTCTGCAAGCTTCTCGTACTTTTTACTCATTTTCCTTTCTCCTTTTGTAACTGATTTTGTTTTTCGTCTTGCTATGTATGTAATTTAACAGCAAAAGATAGCGGTTCCAAGCGAATATAAAGAAACTGAAACAAGTTTCAGTTTCTTCACTCTTTTTTTTGTTTTAGCTGAAACAAAGTAACGTTTTTGTTTTTACTCTGAAAGCTCAATTGCTTCTGAATGTCGTTGAATTTCCATCAAAGATGAAGAAGTGATTTTATTTTGTTCATACCTTTCAAAATCTAAAGAGAACACAATGCTATATAAGAGATTCAATAATAAGATAATCGATTGTTCAGTTGCGTAATTAGATATTTTTGAATACAATTTTTCTTTGCTTGAAATAAACAATGTAGTATCGGAATATTTAGTTAAAAGATTGTCTCCGGCACTAGTAATGCCTATGATTTTTACTTTTCTGTGAACTAAGTATTTTAGGTTTATTGTTGGTTCTCGGTGAACATTGTTACCTGAATATGAGATAATTATGGCAACATCATTCTCAGAAAGAGTTTGTGAGATAACTCCAGCTTCTCCAAGTTCAGCAAAAACAGCATTTTTTCCTATACCCAATAACTTTCGTTTAAAAATTCCTCCGTAATAATTATTGGGACTAGTCCCATAAATCGCTACTCGATGAGCCTTATGAACTAACTCTGCTGCTTCTTTTAAACTTTCCATATCTAATTGTTGAATAGTGTCTTCAATACTTTGCATTTGAAGACTTGTAATTTTTTCAACAATCTCTAAAGGATCGTCAGATTGTGTAAATGGGTAATTCGCATTAATGCTAAAGTATTCTACATCTCTCAAGTTGACTGTTTCATGAGAAAAAGCATATACAAACTCCTTCCAACCAGGGTACCCCATTAGTTTTGCAAATCTCGAAAGTGTGGGTTTAGATGTATAGGTTAATTTTGCCACGTCCTCCATTCTAAATTCAGTGATTTTATCTCTATTATTTAGCAGGAATTCTCCGACATTCCTCCTGGTCTCATTATTCTGTAGAGTTACCTCTTCTATTTTTTGGAAAATGTACATATTGATATTCTCCTTTAAACTTCATTTGATATAAAAATTTTCTTGTTAAAAATTAAGGTTAAAAAACCTAGTACTCCGAATCCAAACGCAATGAAAGTGAGCAAAATAGAAGGTTGAATACCCGAAGAAAAACTTTCAAATATCCTAATTACATACGGAGATAATGTTGACCCTAAATTGTAGGCTATCAAAACCACTGTTGTTCCAAATTTGCTACTCGCTTCATTTCCAGTCGTATACAGATGATTAAAATAGGGCATAATATTGCGGAACGAAAAACCTAGTCCTGCGGAACAAACAAGAGATACTCCAATAGAAGATGAGATAGTGGTAACAAATATACACATTCCTGCCGTGACAGCAGCCACTGGCACAATATAATTTTTCAATTGACCGTAAGTTCTTCCAAAAAAATTGCCGGCTATGAAAGCACCAATTGCAATTGCTGCAATCATATTGCTACCTTGAGTTGCATCGCCTATACCTTGCTGAATCAGCAAAGGTGTGATCTGAAGATTATAGATGATAAAAAATGTAACAATTATGAAAAGTAAAAAAGAAAGTTTTATCATCCTTTCTTTTGCATCCTTTGACACACTAGTTAAGTCTGGGATCGGTTCAGTTTGAAAGTTTTCTCTTTTATCAGGAACAAAAAGAAAAATTAATACAAAACCCATAAAAGCTAAACTATATACTACAAAAGATAATTGCCAAGATACTTTAACAATTTGTCCAACAGTAAAAGTCATTAATATCCCACCTAAACCTTCAAAAGCACTTTCTAAACCTAGTGCTCGTGCCTTCTTCAAAGGTTCTCGTCGATATAATAATCCTATCATCTGAATCACCAGACGATTAAACAGCCCTATCCCTATACCTAAAAGGCACCTAGACACAAACAGTATCAAAAAAGATTGATTATACCATGATGGGAGACTTCCAAAAACTCCAACCATTAATAAACCTGTTAGTATTGTTCTTTTCTTCCCAATTCTCTTCTCTACAATATTCGCTAAAAAAACACCTAATATCAAAAATAGAGATGGTATAGTAGTAAAAAGACTGATGTTAGTTGCAGAAATATTAGGAAATGCTTTACTTATTGCCGGAATATTTGCTGATATAGCGGGAGCAGAAGCAATGACAAGCGCAGCAGACAACAACCCTATTAACGGAAAACTCTTTTTGTTCATTTTACTCTCCTAAATAAGAAATTCTTCAATTTAGATTGTTTCATTTTTATTGGATATTACTCTCTTTTCAGGAATAAGCCTTCAAACAAAACGAAATTATCTATAGTAAATGTACTCGAAAATTCATAATACTGCCAATGCTTATTTCAATCTAATGAAATGCCTTTGAAGCATTGCATGGCAATTAGATAGTATACAAGCTTTGCTCAAATCCTATACAAATTCACAGCCTTCTTTGCTGACGTGAACATAGGCAACACAAAAGAGTGATCTACTTATATTTAATAAGTAGATCACTCTTTTGTGTTTACCAGATGTATACGAAATGTTTTTTATGCTTACTCTTTTATTGGCAAAGAATCTATCCAATCATTTATTATGTTTTCGACATCATTCATGTCTTCACGATAAATTCCTACTGGTTCAGCCAAAGTTGTGGACTCTGGTAACGCATCCCTTAGATCATCAATAGAACTTGCAAGTCCACCAGTACCGTGAGCACAAAATGGAATGACAATTTTATTAGAAAAATCATTTGATTCAACAAAAGAATGAATTGGCATGGGTAAATGATACCACCAATTTGGGAATCCCAAAAAAATGACTTCATATTGTTCAAAGTTTTCTACATTTCCGATTAACTCTGGACGCTCTTGATTTCTTAACTCAACATCAGCTTGATCTAAACATTCATCATAATCCGGCGAATAAAGATTTTTAGTACGTATCGAAAACTGATCACCAGCAATTCGGTTTTGAATTGCAGCAGCCATTATTTTTGTATTTCCTGGATCAAGAACACTAGCTGATGTAGTTGCATCAATATCAACCGAATCTGGATTCTCTACTGTGGTATTATCTGCCCAAGTAAAATAGGCAATCAGAACCTCAGAAGAGGTTACATTTGAAGGATCATTATCGCTTTCTGAGTTATCATTAATAGTAATTGAAAAATCAGTGTTCTCCTGATTACTAACACTCTCTTCTTGAGAACATGCGGTTAATGGCAGCAACATAGTAGTTAACAATAGTATAGCTCTTTTCATTCTCTTTTCCTCTTTCTTATCAGACTTTTTTTTAAATAGTTCCCCATTGTTGCAAAACAAATAAATAATGAAAAATACTCAATAAGGTGAACTATTGATGCTTTTGTTGAGTCGTGAAAAGAGAACTCTGTTAATCCCAAAAGATAGACATAAGTTTTGCTATTCACAAAAGTAAAAAATCCATATACCGTGATTCCTGCTATTATGAAATTCAATACTTTAAGATTTAGTTTTCTTTGTAAAAAACGAGATATTTGATCCCAATGAAAACCAAGATGGATGGCGGTTAGTAAATAAGTCCAGTAGGAAGCAATCATATGAGTTTTTCGAGCTAATCTCATCCCAGCTCTAACATCAAAAAAAGCAAAAAGGTGTCTCGACATATAAACACCTGTAAAAATCGTCAAAACCACACTGATAATCATGAATATATTCAGAATGGTCTGTACACATTTCAATAAATTGTACTGACCATTAAATATCCTTTTCCACCAAATTCTATTTAGTAGGTTATGATAAACAATCAGAATAAATACACTTACTCCAGCTATTTCGTGCATGATACCTTCAGTTATGTGAAATAGCATCAGTATTACAAAAAGAATAAAAAGTAGCAAATCAATTGCATATTTCTTCTTCACAAGCATACTCCTTTAAAATTGATACATCTTAGTTAAGAAAACTTTAGCAGTTAAAGTGAACTGGAAGTCAAGTACAAATATAAAATATCTCTTGTTGGTCAAAAAAAAAAAAATTATTCTTCTCTTGACTTCTAGTTCGCTCTAACTTATATCATAAAAAAAATTGATACAGGAGGACTGCAAATTATGAAAAAACAGTCTATAAACAAAAAAGATAGAATCATCATTATTTTTTCTTGCTTAATTGCTATAGCAATATTGGTGATAGTAATCAAAACAACGGGGTATAGCTCAGTTGCTCAGTCAAATACTACAAAATCAAACAAGAATGATGATAAATTAGAACTAGTGTCACCTTCTGATGAAACATCTAAAGAAACAAAAATTAAAGATAGAGTACAATTGGATGTACCATTATTAAATCAAATGGACTCACCTAGACTATACAATGGATGCGAAGTTACTAGTCTTGCTATGATTTTAAACTTTCATGGAATTTCTGTTTCAAAAAATCAGTTGGCCGATAAATTAGTAAGTGTTCCTGTCCAAGACTCTCAAGGTTATTATGGAAATCCCAACAAAGCTTTTGTCGGAGATATTACGGCGAATTATGGAGCGGGCTATTTTGTCTATCATGAGCCCATTTTTAATTTGGCAACGGAATTCGTTAATGATCAATTTGAAGTTATTGATTTGACCAATAAGAGCTTTGAAGAGATACAAAGAAATCTATCCAATGGAAACCCCGTTTGGGTTATCACCACCACCTCTTTCAGTCGCAATGGAACAAATACTATCTGGGAGACACGAGAAGGGGCTGTATCAGTATCGATGGTTGAACACAGCGTCGTTTTAACTGGATACACCGAAGAAAAAATCTATCTTAATGATCCATATGGCTACAAAAATTATGAGACAGACCTCGAAGATTTCATTGATTCATGGGATCAAATGGGCAATCAAGCAATCGTAATACAATAAAATGGACCAGATATCAAAAAAATAAGAGAACAAGATATCATTATATCTCGTTCTCTTAAATTCAAACCAGAATTCTCACGGGGATAAGTTTTCGATTAAATCACTAAATGACATTTATTTTAGAAAATTGCATGCATTGGCTATTCTTCTAAAATTTTCAACCTGTTCTTTATCCTGTATTAAATCATAGTATTTACTTAGTTCATAGATAACTGTAGAGAGGTATGTTTCGATAGCTAAATAGCATAAATAGGTAGGAAGGGTGCCATTTAATTTGAACGTAGAATCGTTTATCTCAAGATTTCCTATCGCCCCCATTGCATGAACATCGACAGAAGTTAATCCATAAAAAAAATGATATAACGGTTCATTCATCCCAACAGCTAACATCATATCTTTAAAATTATTGTACTTCCAGTTCAAAGAATACCATTTTTTATAGTATTTTTTCTTCTTACCTTTTCTTTGAAATGGAGGTGAAGAAAATAATTCACTCCACTTTTTTTCATAGTAACCAACATAGTCTTCTAAACTACTAGCTTCTGGAAGTTCTTTTCTCAGTACTTTTAATTCTGATTCTGTCAACGATAGTTTATAACTTGGATCAGTTTTGGGCATAGCTAATAATTTCTTCATGGATTGAATTTTTTGATTGTAAAAGTATGAAGTAGCTAGCTTTTCCGTATCCTCTAAGAGAATAAATCGTATACTGACATTCAATTCTAAAAATGCTCGTGTAAGTATACTTATTGATTCTTCTCTGTTTGATTCAGACAAAAGTTGAATAGTTTTTACTCTTTCAATCAGATTTTTTGTCATAGTTACTAAGACAATATCAACGAGTTCATTTCGGTCATTTTCATTAAGATAACCAATCAAATAATCATATGCCTTTTCTATTTCAGGGATAAATTCTTTTTTTAATCCCAATTTATCAAATTCCATCTTTTCACTCCTTTAAGCTATTACTATCATTTTTTGACAGAATACTATCATAATTCTTGATTAAATTCCCGTAATATCGATTCAAACATTACACCTATGTGAAAGTCACATAAAAAAGAACAATAGTTCCTAGAAAACAAATAAAACCAAGAAAAATGAAGATTGAAAAATACAGAGGTACTAATACTAACCTTTTTGTCTTTTTAAGTTTTACATAAAAGAAACACATCGCAAAAAATATCAATAACCATGCAACATAAGTATGCGTATGCATTTTCCTTTCCTCCTAAAGTTTGTCTTAGTTAAATTCTACCGCATATTTTCAAAAATGTATGCTTAAATCCCGGCTTTTATAATCCAATTTCCATCCATTTTATCAAGTGTCAATTCATAGTCAAAACTAAATATCGCCTTTGTCTCTGGATCAAGATACTCAGTGATTAATTTTACTTTCACACTCTCTTCCAACTTAAAAAAATGGATGGATTTTATGCCTGAAAAAATATATCCTTTTTGTATTTCACGAATTTCTTTGTCACTACTGATGTAATAAGCTAGTTCTGTTTTCTTAGCAGTCGGATAAACATTAAAGAATGTTTCAAGAAATATTTTAATCTCATCTTTGGTATTTTGACTAATTTCCATATCATCTTGGTTAACTTCATTTTTTTGTTCCAATTTATTGTATAAACTAGCCATTTGTGGGTTGGATGCAATCACTACATTTTTTTCATTATCGGTTTTCACACGAATGTAATAGGCGGATTCGATTTGTTGATTACTCTCTCCTTCAATCACTTGTTGAACAACAGAAAATAAAATTTTATACTCGTTCGATTTCATTTCTTCTATATTCCAGATACTAACATTTTGAACAATAGATTGTGTAGGAATATCTGAACGAATCATACCAGAATTGAGACTTTGTAAATCTTCATTCATGTATTTTTTTATCTTTTCAGTGCGTTGTTCCAAGTGCTCTTTAGTTGGTTCCCAGGCAAAATAAACTCTCGCAAATTCTTCGATATAGCTAGATACAAAGTGAGTATCCGTTAACTTTGTTTCAATTACTTTCTCTTCATGAATCGTGTGTTGATCAATCGCAGTAAAGTTTTTATAGACACCAAAAAGGACACTGCTAATCAACAATGTCCATAGTGTGATGGTGGTTACTTTTCGTAACCCAATCGATTTCACTTTTGTTTTCTTCATATAGATTCTCCTTCTAGTTTACTCTTCCAGCACCGATTAGATGTGCTTGCCAATAAGCTTCATTCAAGTCTGCATAGCCGATTGGATTGCCTGCATGATACATGCGATTATTACCAACATAAATTCCGATATGTGTCACATAATCTGAGGTCGCATAGGTGGAATGGAAAAAGATTAAGTCCCCTGGTTTCGCTTCACTTAAAGACAAATGTTGGGTGACGTTGTACTGCATTTGAGCCGTTCGAGGCAAGTTAATTCCTGCTTTGGCAAAACACCATTGCACGATCCCACTACAATCAAAGGAAGTTTGCGGATTACTGCCACCAAACACGTAAGGATAGCCGTGATATTTCAGGGCTTCATCCATGATCAGTTGGACAGTTTCATCATCAAATTTTGTCGTATTACTTGTTAGATAAGGTTCAACCAACTTCAATAGCGATAGGTAATCCTTTGATACAATCTCCAGATTTTCCCCCGCTCCACACCGTACGCGAGACTTTCACCTCATACGGCGTTCCATCAAAGTTATGTTTATAAATTATGTCGTTTCTTTAATTGACCATTAAAACACTGTTGTTTGCTTTTATTCGTAATTGATTGATTTTATCAATTTGAAGACTGGATAACTTAAATCGTTTCAAATAGTGAGTAATTATGGATAGATTTTTGGCATGGATTAACCGATGAATATCTTGATGAAGAATAATTAGATTCTGATATTTGTCAGAGCCACCTAAATACTTTGGAACAATATGATGGCAATGAATATCTAATATATCTAACATTTCACCTGTTATACCGCATTTCCCTCGCTGGGAACTATACTTAGAAATTCGATTATCAACGTATTCAATACTTCTTTTGATTTTTGATGTACCCATCATCTGGGTTAGACTTGCTGGGTTAAAATCAAGTGTCTTATGAATGAATTGACGTCCTTCTTTTGTATACTTATTTATACGAGAATTCAACGACATAACCTTTCGATGTTTTACATACCCTAAGGGTATGATGGGGTACTTCTGTAACCATCGAACTTGTTTGCTTTTTCCATAATACCTTTTGATGAAAAGATTAAAGATACTTCCCTCTTTTTTAGTGGGTAGCCTTCTATAAATAACCCGACTGATTAGTTGATTGATTCTTGCAAAATCGGCACTAACCTGTGTAGCGACCCGATAATAAAAGTGAATACCAATAACCATGGAATTGTATTTCCTTAACTCATCTAGTTGAGTATTTTGATTTATTGGCTTCATTAGCTTTTTCAGCTGATTTTTCAAGTTTTTACTGATTCTTTTTAGTGATTTTTTGCTCACATGTGACTCGACTACATATTTTCGCTCTTTGCGCATCAATTTTATTTCAAACCCTAAAAACTCCGAAGATTTCTTCTTTAAATTAATAATCTTAGATTTATCTTCATTAATTTCTAGGTTCAATCTGTCATGAAGCCATTGCTTTACTGCATGATAGATGGCATTGGCATGTCCTCTTTTCCTACAAAACAATTTGAAATCATCTGCATAACGAACAATGTATATTTCTTTTAAATTTGATTTCCGCAATTCTTTATACTTGTTCCCCTTGTCTAGGCCTTTACCTTCAGCAGTTCTATCCAGTACTCTTGCAGATTTACTTTTGCCAGGCATATCTTCCCATTGAGAAACTATCCACCAATCCAATTCATTTAGTACGATGTTGGAAAGTAGGGGAGAAAGAATTCCTCCCTGTGGCGTTCCTTTTTTAGGATGAAAAACCTTTTTATTTGGTAGAACAATAGGGGCACGAAGCATAGCTCTAATGATTCCAAGTAACCACTTGTCCTGAATACCTAGCGTCCACATTTGCTTAATTAACTTAGAGTGATTGACATTATCGAAGAAACCTTTAATGTCTATATCTACTACAAATTGCAGTTTGCTAATATTCATCAATCGGTAGCACTTAGCTATAGCGTGATGAGCAGAACGGTTTGGTCGAAAGCCATAACTGTTATTGTGAAATTTAGCTTCGCACACGGGTTCCAACACTTGAAAAATACATTGTTGAATCACTCTGTCCATAATAGTTGGGATTCCTAAAGGTCGTGTTTCTCCATTTGGTTTAGGAATTTCGACTCTTTTGACCGCTCTAGGTGAGTAGGAAGAAAGGCGTGCTTGGACTGTTTTAACAAATTCATTTTCTTCCATGGCTTCTATGTTTTTAATCGTCAATTTATCTACACCTGCGGTGTAACTGCCATGATTCTTCTTAATATTTCTGTAGGCTAGTTTGATGTTATTATCTTTCATCACAATGCTCATTAAATCAGTAAAAACCATCTTATTTTCACTTTTAAAATAGAGTTCATCAAAATCATCAGTCATGTCATAGTATTCCATGTGACGAAGTGTTTTATTGGTTTTAATTTCTTTCATAGCACTACCGCCTTTCTTAATGTTAAGGGCAAAAGGTAGTGTTTATTTAGTCATACTCGATTCTATGAATAACATTCTATATAAACATTGTTTCTTTGACTTGTGGCTATCCCTCCACTATATTTCTATAATTTCATAGGTACTGTGCCACTACTCTCACTGGCATAAACAAGCTTATTTATTCGTCTTGAACGATTCATAGGAATATAGTTTCCTCCACGTTGCCAGCTTTCCACGTTCCAATATTTCTATCTATTTCATATCTATTTTTAGGTGCTTACTTTGAGCCTGTTTATATCCAGTACCTGTAATACTGCATGGTTGTTCATATCTACGCATCTTACTTAACCACTACAAACATTCATTCCCACTGATTGTGGTAGAATCCGATACATTTCTATACCGTCCAGTTATAGACCCTTTCATTCGCAAGTTCGTCAGTTATTTTTCAAACATTCTCACCTTGAATAGTTTATAGACTCCCGATCTATCAGTTACACCATCCACCTCTGAATAGCTTTCGTACAACGGAATTGTTTACGGTAACTTTCAACCGACTTCACCGAGCTTCTAACAACCATTTAACTATCTTATGATTGCTAGTCGGAGTATTAGAGGAGCGTTTCAGGGCGTTACTCCATCATTCCACTTCTCGAAATATTAGTTCTCCTTCACTAAAATTTGATTCACGTTTTTTAGTATAAGTGCCTAACCTTTTCAGTTAGAAACGTGTCGCACCATAAAATTGATTGCCGTAGTTATAACGCCACCCACCATTGATCGGTACTGCCACTGGATTTGTATAGGTGACTCGTTTTCCACCAGATTTCTCCCTTGAAAAACTCTCCGCAAGTTCATAGGAGTACGTGCTCCCACGACTTGCGACATAATTGATAAATCCTCCACCAAAATTATAGGATTGAATAGCTGTGTTCACATCACACCCGTGTTGCTCAATCCCTCGGATCAACTCAGAAAAATACTTACAGCCCTGTTTGATCGAAGCCTCCGTATCTAATGAATTGGGCGGTAAGCCTAAACTTTCTGAACTTTGCATCACATCAGCAACCTTCCCTCCACTTTCCACTTGCATAATCGCAAGAATCGTTTTGACATGATCTGTAATGCCAAACTCCTGGCAGTACTTCTCTACTAAAGATTGATACTTTAGGACATCGGGAGATAGATTCAATCCAATCAGGTCATTTGAACTCGCATTACTTTGATCTTCCTCACCCATTAGGACGATTCCAGACAGCAATGAGCCTAAGAAAAGAAAGAAGATTAAAAAAGGAGCCGCTAATTTTAGGACACCTTTCATCGTCGTTTACTGCCTTTCCCTGACATGGTATTCTTTTTCTTTGTAGATAATCCTTTCTGGACAGTTGGTCGTTTCTGTTGATCCAAGGCTACTGTTCGCTTGATCCCTTGACTATTGTTTAACGGACGAGGCTTCTTATCAGAAACCGTCTTTCGATTGGATGTATCAATGGGTGGTAAAGGTTTAGATTCTCTGTTTCCCTTGTTTGTTTTTTTCGGCAATGGTTGACCGGATTTCTTTTCTTCGCTTCTTGGAGCAAGTGAGGGCACTCGTTTCTCTTTTGGCTGACGTTTTGGTTTTTCCAACGAACGAGTTGGCGCATTTCTTCGTTTAGAATTGCTTGTATTATCGAATTGTTTCTCTTTTGGCTCAATCAATGGAGAGGAAGAACTGCCTTTGAACTTCGCTTGTTTGTATTTTCTAGATGCCTCTTTTTTCAGTTGTTCTGCACTTTTTTCTTGGTTATTTATCCGATGATCCAATCGTTTATCCTTCGCTTTTGATTTATTTTCATCGGAAGATAGTTTGGATGGCAGTGTATTTGGTGTTCGTTGTTCTCGTTTTTTTGTCGACGGATTTTCGTTTTTCTCCGGCCGCTTGGGTTCTTTCTTCGTTTCCTCCGACTTTTTCTTACTACTTTCTTTTCTACTAAATCCTAACCCTTTCATGACCAATCCTCCTACGGCTAATTTCCGAATCGCCCGAGTGGCTGTTTGCTTCGGTCGACGCATGACACGACCACCAGTGCTTTGTGAATCGGCACTATTGAGGGCCATCATCCCCATCAAATCATTCAACTTAAAGTAAATACCGGCAAAGATCACAATTTGCATAAAAGCCACGACGAAAAAGGGTTGAGTTGCAGTTAAGCTATACACCATTGCAGAAAGTGAAAAAGAAATTGTTAGAACTAGCGTTATACCCGCTCGCATCATGATGACATTAAATAAGCGCATGATCGTTGTCTTCATCAAATGATTGAAGCTTGGGATCATAGAAAGTAAAAAGCTGATCGGCAGAAACACCGCAAAGATAATGAAAAGAACTTGTGAAAAAATCAAGATCCCTGTCAGTATAAATACAAAGATAGTAATCAGTATATTAAATAGAAAGATAAAAACCGTCACACCTAGTCGGTTAATAGTTTTTGTAATGGTCATATTGTCGTTTTCTCTATCGTTGATTTCTTCTTTGATAATCTCAACACGGTCTTTTCCTTTGTTGGCAAAAGGACTAGTAGATTCTAAGGCTTCCACCCGTTCTTCCCCCACCGTTTCAAGTTCAGAATCCCCATATTGCAAAATCATCCATGGCTGTTTCACTTGAATCTCAAATAATGAATCTCGGATCGCATCCACACTGCTCTTTCCACTTGTTTCTGAATTGGGCATGGTCATACTGGAACCGACATCTAAGGCTGCATTGCTGATATCAGCAGAAAATTCATTGATTCGCGAAATGTAACTGGTGGAATAAGCAATGAAAGAAGAAGACAACACAAAAATTGTGAAGAAACTGACCAGCGCCCCTGTGGCTTTAGTTGTTTCGCGCTTGATTAAGCCTGTATAGGTGACATAAATTCCCATAATCAGAATCAGTAAAAGCAATAGACCTGGATAAAAGCCTTTGGACATAAAACCTTGTTCGTTGATCCCTGCTAAGGTTTGAATGTTTCGACCAATCGCTTCAGTGGTATCACTGATAAAATCCAATGAATAGGCTTCGCTTACTAAATAGCCTGTTGCATTGGACAGATAGACACTAATTATCCAAACGAAATTTGTGATCGCATAGATGCCATACGTTACTGATTTACCAATTCCATCTCCCCAATTCCAAGGCAGCCAATCCCAACTAGAGTCTACAAAATAATCCAATTGATAGTTCTCTAATGGATACTTGGAATAGTTGTTACTTGTGTCAATTGTTTCATCGATTAATCCAGCCGCTTGCGAAGTAATAGAAATGACGGACAACAAAAAAAAGATACCGACGATTGCCAATAGTATCTTGATGAATCGCTTTTTCGTCATCTACTCACCTCCAAGTACAGGTGGTCTCGTATCAAAGGCATGGAAGAGATGTTCAAAGATGTAGTCAAATTGCACCACACCCGTTCTTCCCCAAATATCTTGGAAGAGGGCTTGTCCATTTTCTAAGTTCCGTAAACGGTTTTGGTTGCTTTCGTCCTCTTTATCCAATCCAAAGAATTCTAATGTATTCTTGATTTCATTGATATCCGTCGAACGGAAGGCAAATTTCATACCGATATTGTTCTTCATTTTTTCATCTAATAGATCATTCGCATTTTGAGTGACAAAATAAACACCTGCATTCATTGCTCGGCCTTCACGAACCAGTTTCATCGATAAGGTTTTTCCTTGTGCGACTTGAAGGACAGACCACGCTTCATCCAAGTCTACGATTTTAAAGATAGACGTATCTGAATGGATAAAGTCTAAGGCAAAGGTACTGATTACCATCAACATGGAAACACTTAACATTTCCATTGTGGTATATTCTTCCATTGTGGTATTGGCATCCGGTAAGATTAAATCTGCCACTTGGATCACATTCAATTGTTTATCCAAACTAATTGTATTGTCAATATTTCCATCACTGAATAATAGTTGAGCAAAATCATAATCTACAAAGGATTCAATATGATCAGCGATACTATTGGAAATCGAAGAATTCTCATTTCGTAGTTCTTCAATCACTCGCAATAATCCTCGTTGATCAGAATGCGCCACTGTCCGAATAGCTTTTCGAAGCGTTGGAAATTTCTCACCATCCCGTGAAGAAATACCTGTTAAAAAGGTCAAGGTATCAATCGCTAAGCTTTCGGAGTCTTTGACATTCTCCAAAATCACAAACGGATCGAGCAAGCCACGATTCTTTTCCTCACTCGTCAGATTGATAATATTGATTTCCTCTTCAATATGAACCAGGTCTTCTTTCCAGTTCCCTCGTTCACTTTTAGGATCAAGAATCACCGCTTTACCACCGAACAGCACGGCATAATAAACCAATAAATTATTGGAGAAGGACTTTCCACCACCAAGACTCCCTAAGAATGCCGCAGCTAATGCATTCGTGGTGGTACCTTTAATTCCTTGTGCCGCCAAGTCAGGTTGAATAAAGACATTCCGTCCAGTATCCACATTGAAGCCAACATAAATTCCTTCTCGCTCTCCCAAACTTTGGGTGGCACCAAATCCTAAAGATGAGATAAAATCACTGGTCACATACTGAATGTAATCATTCATGAATCGCTTGGCGGACGGAATAAACTCTCCTTGAAGTCCTAACATATCGCCAAATGGACGCACCAGTTTGACATTGAAATCATCGTAAAAATCTTTGACTTCATTACAGCGTTTCTTTAGTTCGTCTAAGGAGGGCGCTGATACACGAATCACATAACTCAGTTTGTACATGGATTCTTTGGTTTGATCCAATGTTGTTTCCAATTCATTCACCGAATCCAATGCTTCCACCACATTATTGGCGGTTTCATTGTCGCTTTCCCAGGCATGATTATCTAAATCTTTCAATTCTTTCTTTTTGTTTCGTACTGTTGATAAGGCTTTTCGGTTAGGGACAACCTCGACATTCATTGAGGTATCGATGGGAAAAGAGAATTGTTGTTGCTGGTAATAAAACAGTTCACTGTGAGGAAAATCTAGTTCACCGACAATCGAGTTGATAGTAAAATAGGAAACGTACATTTCACTGTCCTCATTCGTGATTTTCAAATAGCGTTGCTTTTGTTCAATCATACAGCGCGTCGGTTTGATTAGATCGTATTTCTTGATTCGTTTTTGTCCATTCAATTCTTCTGTAGGCAAATGAAATTCATAATCCTCATAAGCCATCCCATCTTTGCCATGTAGATGTTCTAGAATGTAACCGAAATCATCTTTGTCTAATGGACGAAAATGAAAACGACGTAACAGCTTATTCTTTAAAAGCCGCTCTAGCTTTTGGTATCGATCCACTTCATCCGCACTCATTTGGACAAAGTCGCCCATCAAGTTGGAATTAACGCCGTGGACAAAATCTTGAATTCCTAGAATAAACTCATTCCAATAATGCCTTAGATTGACTTCCTGATCATGCAGGATCAACTTAAATCCAATAAAAAAGCGATAATCTACTTGGTTCTCACCAATCAAATCGATTAATGCTTCTGTTTGTCCGTCGATATGTTGCAGGGCGGCTTCTTTTAGTTTTCCTTTGACTGTTGCTTTAGACCGTTCCTGGACCTCTTTAATACTGGATTCTGCACTTAATTGAAGCGCATGAATTTTTCCTTCCCGATATTGTGCAACCAATTGTCTAAAGTTGTCATGTACCTTGAATTTTTCTTCTGGGCTTAGAAACGAATAGTTGAAGGGAATCAACTCATAATAGGCAAAGCATTCGCCTTCATGATTAAACACTAGATTATTTTCGATATATTTAATTGGATAGTCCAAGCATTTCACTCCTTACATAGGTGACATTGACTTCCATGACAACCTTTTGTTCACTTACTTTTTTCTCACTATAGATCACTTTTGGGTTTGTGTAGTAGCGATAAATGGAGCGAATGAATCCCACTGGTTTTTTACCATCAAATGACTTCTGAGACATAAACCAAGCAGTAAAGCCTGGTATTCCTAAATACTTCAATAAAGCACCCTCGATCAAAGACAACGGCGGCACATTAGCAAGAAAAATCACGAAGAATAGGGACAACACAAACCACGTCATTTGGTTAAAAGTAATTGGAAATGGAAGCTTCAAATCATTGATAGCATAAATCACCTTTTCAACATTCCAAATACTGGTGTAGCTGCGAATCTTTTTCATGCTGCTTCCTCCTTATTCCAACGTGATCCAAACATCTTGTCGATTATCATCTAATTGACATCGATAAAGGATAAATGTATCGTAGCGAGCAATACCCTTTCTAAATTCCGGATAATTGACAGTATGAAACCAGACACCAAATTCTTTTTCCTCAAACAATTTTTCTGGTGTAAGGTAGTCACAATTTTCTTTCGCATCTGAAACAACCGTTTCAAACAGTTTTTTCTTGATGCTTTTCTTCAACAAAGGGAAGGACAATAAGTTGTCGATCTCCTCTGATAAACGTTCTGAATTTCTAATTTTGTAGTTGTACATGGGTTCCTCCTTGTAAAAAGGCAGACCGAGTAAACGATCTGCCTTCCATAGTAAAGTTATCCAGTGTATTCAAAGACGCCATGCGAGGTCACTAAATAATTGCCTTCAATTTCCATGTCTCTGCCAAGTGCGGCATAGTCAAAGTAGTTTCGTAAATTTTCGGGCAAGGCGCTCAACATGCCTGTTTCTTCAACATAGTATTCCGCTACGTCTCGCATGGATTCGCAATCGGAATAACAAATGATGTCATCGGCATGTTCCAATAGTTCCTCCATATCCTTGAACCAAAAACTGAGAATCTCTCCAAGTTCGTCATAGATAGGGGTTCCTTCAATTTCTTGAATCAAGTCATAGAGGTGATTCAACCGATCAATCGATTCATACTCGCTAATCGGGAAAGGTGCTTCGTAATCGTGAATGGCAAATTCTTCGTACTCTGCATTCAAGCCAATTTTTTCAGCTACTTCTTCTTCATCAATGGGAAAGGAGAACCACGCACCAACGAGTTCTCCTTCGTTGTATTTTCCCAAATTCGCAATGTAGACCTGCATACCACTTACACTCTTCGTCATTCTATCCACCAATCACGGTGTTAAAAATATTCAACAAGACATCTTTCACACCAGCAGTATTGAAGACGAGCCCGACTGCAATGGCCGCAACGATCAGGAAACCAATCAATTTGGAAAATTCACGTTTGAATCCCAAATAGACACCAATTACCGCAATCGCCAGTAAGACTAACGATTGGGCATTACTCGTAAACCAATTGAATAAATTGACACCAAAATTCATCAACATTCCTTCTTTCTTAAGATTAGCCTGTGGGAGTCTCCTTCATAAAATTTTGGTTTTTCTGCTCAGGTAAACCAACGACCTGCCAATTCTTTGTTTAGTTCTAAATAGAGCGCGAAAGATTCTAAGCGTTTCACCGCAACCATTAGCGGAACACGATCACAGTAGACCTTGAAATACGTTTTGCCCGTTGGCATACACCTCATTTTATAGAAACTGTAAACAGCTTCTTTTCCTTTCTCGTCTCTCTCTGCTTCAAAAAACAAGGTCGTAAACTTCCCAAGTGTTCGATAATAAACAGTAGTTTCAATCCCACATTGGAAGCCACTTTTTTTTAATCGCTTCGTTAGGTTACTTTCGAACACGATTCCTCCATTCTCTTAATTCAAGTTTCAACGTACGTCGAGCCTCCTGCATATAAGCTCGATAGATTCTATGTGATGGGTGCTCTTTTAGGAGAGCATTCCCTTTCACATCTAACAGGTAGCCAAATCCAATTTTCGTCATTCGCCAATCAAAATAATCACTTGGTGACCCATATCCCTCCATTTCAAAAAGTTGAAGGTAGGCCGGATCTTCTTCAATTCCTACTAGCTTTCCTTGGTAGCAATAGATATTGAACACATAACCATCCTTTTTTTCTTTAATACTGAAAAGAGGCTCATTCACTTTCATCAACCAACAGTTCCTTTATCATGAGGGTGTGTTGTTCAATCATCTTTTCATGCTTCTTACTTAAATTGGTCTCATTCAACAATTCATTGATTTTATTGGTGTTGTTTTCTCGATCAATCAGCAACAACATTTTCAACGTCGGTGCTACTTGTTTTCGTAACCAAGCCATCGTTTGGCTCAATTCGACAGGCTTCGGTGCCGTGGTCAGTTTCAATTTTTCTCGATTCTCTCCCATGAATTGTGCCCACATCGGGTCCATCTCCCAGTTGGCTTTCTTTTTGGTTTTTCCAACTTCTAAAAACACAATGTAGGCATGGATGATGTTGAAAATCGTTTGTTCACAGTTGCGATAGATTAATAAGTCCTGTATCGCATGATAAGCACGGTCATTTTTCAAGCGCAGTTCATAACGATTTTTGATCTCTGCTTCTTCTAAAGAAACGCCTTTTTTGATCATCTGTTCAATGTTCTTTTGATAAAAGCAGAAATAGATATCGCTTTTCAAAGAACCAATGTAAAGTGTCCGACCAATGAATAATTGTTCCGACTCATTTTCTAATTTTCCCGAACTGAGTTCTTGAAAAGAGCGAAACTTGGAAGTTAATTCTCTTCGCTCACATTTTTCAATCAGATAAGGAATGGACAGTATCCCGATTTTGTCATTAATCGCTAGATCAATGCGTTTGTAATGGACCTTTTCCTTTTCGCATTGCACAAAGAAATCAAACCAGCTTCGACCTTGTGCCACTAATAGACTTTCAAATTCCCGACACCCTTGTCCCTTCATCTCAATCAATGTCCCTTTTTCGTCCTCTTCAGGTGAAATCATGACTTGGATATGACTAAACACATATTTAGCAAGATAGCCATAAAAGGCATAATCTTCATACAGCATGTATGTCATCTTGATTTTCAAGAGATTCTCAATCACATGTTTGACATCGTGGGTATCGAATCGTAGGCGAACATAATCAAAAACCAATTCCAAATCCCGATTTGGATTTAGTCGTTCCACAGCAGCCATAATCGCTGCTTGCATCTTTTCCGATGGTTCATATTGATCCGTTTCAATCATACTGATATAGCGCCGAGAACAATTGCTTTCAACAGCTACTTGTTGTTGGGATACTCGATAGTCTTCACGTTTCTCTCGTAACCACTGTCCAAAATTCAACGTTTTCCTCCAAACAAAAAGGATGAGAAAAAATAAAGGCTTTTTTCTCATCCATCATTTCTAAGAAAGTACTTGATAATTCAAGCATCTTAGCGATTATTCAGTTGTGAATCAGGTATTTACTACCCCCCTAGTTAGATACTGGGGGTTTCTTCTTTGGGACGCGCAAGCGCGTCCCAAAGGCAAGCTGCCAGCTCGCCGCTAAGCACTAAGGTGCCGCGTCGGCTGTTGCTTGATTACAACACTCTTTTATGCAAAATTAACGTTCAATTGATAATAATCGTGAGCTATACATCATCAATCAGTCCGCTTTGGCCATTTGATGAAAATTCTAGGATAATGTCTTCTCTAGGTAAGAAATCTGGATAACCATTATTAATGACTATCAGTTGGATTTGATCTGGAAATTCTTCATCTAACTCTATAAAGTATCTGATAATTGAATTGTAGATTTCTTCATCTTGAAATTCTTCACTAGATGAAGAAATACCTAAATTTTTTCTTGGTGTGTCTATCATTAGTAAGTTTAAATGATTTCCTTGGTTATTAGTATTTTCAACTAATATTGAAAGATAGTAGGCCATGGTTATAAGGGTTACAGCACCTAGGCTTCCTAAATCATTATACTTTCTACCCCTAACATAGGGTAAATAATTTTTAGAATTGATATAAGCTCCTTCCAACTTAGGAAACCTAAAAATTCGTAGGATTTCTTCGAACTTAATTGATAGATTTTCCATGACTACCGATTTATCATTCAAAACAGCTTGCTCTTCAATTTGTTCTCTTAAACTACTTACTTCTTTACCTTTATCCATTAAAAGTAAAGCTAATCTATTCAATTCTTTAATAAACCTAAGACTATCATCAAGTTCATCTAACTCTTTATAATACTTTCCTAAATTCATATTAATTAAACTTATTTCTGAAACAAAAGGATTTACGTATTTCTCAGTTAATTCATTTAACAATCTTTCTTCCTGTAATATTTCTTGTGATAAAACATCAATTTCTTTAGAAATTTTTCTTCTTCTGTCAACTTCGAATAGTATATGTTTATCTAGCTCGTTCTTTTTCCTTACGATATTTTTCCGATCATTTTTTAAAACCAAAGTATTTTCAACAAGTTCCTCCATATTTCCTCCACAAAGGCTACAATCCCCATGGCTAATATGATTTTCAATCGGTTTTAAACAATTAGGACAAAGAACGAAACCATATTTATTTATCTCTTTGATACCCATAATCGTTGCGTCAATCTTTTCTATATCATTTTCATATTGATTAAAAAGTAAACGAAGCTTTTGGATATATTGATCTTGATCTTGAAGATCCTCCATGTGCTCTTTTTGCACTTTCTTTTTATCTAAAGTTGCCTTACTAAGATTGTTAACCTCACTTTTCGAGGTTTGTTTTTCAACGAGCTCTTTATTATTTAACAGTACCTTATTTAATTCAGAAATATGTTCTTCAATTTCAACTCTTCGTAATCTAACAGACTCAAAATTTTCAATACCAGAACCCTTAAGAAAATCATCAATACCTTCATATTTCAATTTTTCTTCTTTCAGCTCTTCTTGTTTCTTTTTCAGAGTAGCTTTCAATTCACCAAGTAAAGTATCGTAAAAATTGAAGATAATTTCAAATGTTGCCTTTTCTTTATTGAACACAGGCCAATTTTTTTCAGAAAGCATATCTTCACTATCAATCTTTGTTTGCTTCAAATAAGAGTACTTAAATAAATCTCTAAAACTGAAAGTTTGATTGGAAATTTTGACACCACTAAGACCTAACTTGGATAAAAGAAAATTTGAGAGTGATTTTTCATTACTAGGATCATCAACACTAAAGATTCCAAACTGTAAGAATTTTTGAC
The DNA here is from genome assembly GCF_051710745.1 of Enterococcus sp. DIV0756. Classification (NCBI taxonomy): domain Bacteria; kingdom Bacillati; phylum Bacillota; class Bacilli; order Lactobacillales; family Enterococcaceae; genus Enterococcus; species Enterococcus sp. DIV0756. The sequence continues at coordinate 2,145,438 of NZ_JBIOLF010000001.1, forward strand.
TCTGATCATCAAAAATTTCAACTAAAACTGGCAGGGTAAATTCAAATAAGGTTCTTTTAATCCTATAAAGAGTACCTTCTAGTATAATTTCTAACTCAACATCAGTGCATTTTGAACCTACTTCAATATATGACTTATGTTTATCAGCTCCTAGAGCGTAATCAATCAACTCCAAAATAGTAGTTTTGCCAGTAGAAGTTGGGCCAGAAATAAAATTCAAACCCATCTTAAAATCAAACTCATAATCCTTTTCAATACCAACTAATCTAAAAGTTTTCAAAAATAGTTTCACATCAAAGAACTCCTTTTTCTCAACAGTATTTTGTCGATATCAGACATAATTGCTTTCTCACTAAGTTTAGATACATTCTTAATCACATACTTGCTTAATTCAGTAACTGTTTCAATATAAGGAGTATCCAAGTTTGAAACAAAAGATATCCCTTTCTCTGAAATATAGTAGCACTTTTTTTCTAAAGAAAAACTAATTAGATTTCTACTGAGCAGATCAACAAGTACTGCAGAATACAGTTTATAATTTGGCTTCCAATGAAAATAGGAATACTTAGTGTCGAAATCAAATTTAGGGTTATCTTGATTTATTAACTCTGGATATTTTAGGTAAAAATCGTAGAGTACTAATCGATTTTCAGAAGTGTTCTTTTTATGTTCTAGTCCAAGTGATTCTAAAAAAATTGATAGTCGAATAATTGTTAAATAGTATTCTTGAAAAGTGACTCCTTTTATAATCTCTTTCATTACCTGTTCTCCATGTATTCAATCAATTTTGTCATATAGTCTTCAATCCATCCAATTTTCTTATCGTTTGCTAGATGATGAAGAATACCCTTTTTTGATAATAATGTATATTCATTTGTCGAAGCCAAGGTTGTAGAATCTAAATCTTCAACTCTAGTATACATTTTGTTCAATAAGTTATTTCCATCAAATGGATGTTTGTGTTCACGATACTGTGTTTGCCAAAGTGAGAAAATTTTAGATTTCAAGTTATTGTAAACTCGTATTCCAGCGACCTCATCTTTGCTTATGCTTTCTTGTCTTGATATTTCTGCATTGAAGAATTCTACTTTGCAATCATTAATCCCAGTAACATTGGCACTCTCAAGCATTTTCACAAATATGAAGTCATTGTATTCTTCTTCCAGATTTTCAATATCGTCAATTCCATAAAGGATTTCTTCCATAACCTTTTGTCTCTGAGTAATTAACTCGGACAAAATAGCATCTAGTTGAATTCTTAGGTCGTCATCGAAAACTTGGGTATAAAGTTCATGTTTCTTCAGATTATTAATTAAATAGCTTCCATCACAAAGCTCAATCTTTACTCCTGTTTCTATTTCCTTCTCGTTTTTCCACTTAGACCACCAAAGCAATTCTTTTTCTGTCAAAACAGTTGGAAGGCATAAGTACCATTCAGAAACATCATATTTTTCGTTAACAGTTTTAAAAGATTTTCGTATTTGTTGTTTTTGAGAATCCTCAAGCTTCTCCAAAAAAAATTTACACTGGTAGACTTTTTCGATTTCGGGGATATCTCCAACAAGCACATCAATTCCACCATCACCTTGGGAAGGCTTGACTGTTTTGGCTTTTGGACCATGTTGACATTGGAATAGACTTACACATATCTTTTCAAAAATCTCTCTTGCACCAGCTTCACCATATTTAGCAACAAGATACTCAAAATTACGCTCCATTAGGACACCACTTTTCTGATTCTTTCTCATATAACTAACTTTATTTTATCATACTATTTTAAAATAGATAAAAACAAATCCGTTTTTATAACAGAAAATTGGTGGCGTTAAATAATTTCGTCTCATCAGAAAAAAGTTAGATTTGTTTGTCGTCTAAAATTTTTTTAGTTATTTCGAACAGTAAACTACTTAACTTTATTATTATTGATAGTGTTCATCTTTGCAATAAAATCATAATCCTTTGGTACTAATGGTGTATAAAATTCGCTGATCACACTATTTCCAGAATCCACATAACCTCTACCTCGAATTCTCTTTTGAAAAAAATCTTTATTCGTTTCGCCGAACATCATACCGTACCCGAGTTCACTCATCCTCCCTAATGCAACACGAAACATAAACTGATCTCGAATTCCATCACCAAGATATTTAGCATCTGGTCGCTGGCAGGACAAAATAATGAAAAATCCCATTTGACGCCCCAACATGACAATTTGCTTAATTTTACTCATGACTTCTGTATTCTCTCGACCAATCATATCCATAAAAGCCACGTATTCATCGAAAATTAAGAAGTATGGCTGCAAACCTAAATAAGCATAGTTTTCTCCAGTTTTATATCCTTCCATTTGTTTCATGGTCTCAGTGCGTGCCATCATTTTTTCATAGAACTCATTAAGAGCTCGTAGCATCTCTTCTTTTCGAAAATATACATTCGGTAGTACTACAGACAAATCAGCTAAGTCAGAATTTTTTGGATCAAGAATGTAAAGCTCTGCATTTGTACGTAATAACGTCTCAATCAAAGTCAAGATAAAATAAGATTTTCCTCCGCCGGTTCCACCAGCGATCAACATATGCGGTAGTGAATCATAGCTCCAATAAACATTTTTCATCAAGCGTAGGCTACCATTCCTAGCTTCAACATCAGAAATACTGATACGATTGGAAATGGTGTCATACAATAATGTGTAAACAACAAAAGAGTCTTCGAGTTCCTTTTCAACCAACTCACAATACAAACCACTTTCAAGTTTCTTTTCTAAGTGTAATAATTGATCTTGATAACTATTTAAAGAAATCTCAACTGAAATAATCAAATAACCATCAACCATTTTGTAAAACACTTTTGGGAAGTAAGTAATTCTTTCTTTTGATTGATTGGATGATAAATCTTTAAAGAAACCTTCTCGCTGAACGGTTTCAATCTCATACCAATGGTTCTGTAAAATCATTCTAGTAATTTTTTGACGATGTTTTTGTTGTCGATACCAGTCAGGAAAAATCACCATCAAACAATATGCCATACTAAGACATCCCAAAATGGAAAACAAACTAACAAATCCCAATTTTAACCAGTCCATTTGTTGTATCGTTTGACTCATTCGTTCCAATACTGGATCAGTGCTCCTCCAGAATGCTAAAATCTTCTCTTGGTAGACAGCAAACAATATCCCACAAAAAAATGGAAAAAGAATCCAGAAAAAGGAAGTGAACACTAAGTTTTTATCTTTTGGACGAATTCGTTTTCCTCTAATTTTGATGTGATGAATGGGGTTCAAACGTTGAAGCCAATTAGACATCCATCCAACCATCGTATTGCATCGCATCTTGGTAATCATCGTTTACACGATAAAAACGAAACATACGTCCTTTACCATCAATAGTGAGCTCTTCTCCTACAGAAATAATAAAGACTTCAATATCTGACTCTAATTCACCAAATTTCTCTAGAATATCGGATTCACTTCTCTGAAATTCCGTTTTTGTATAACGTCTATAATCATCTAAAAACTGATCAAACCAAATAATAGTTAATTTTCTCATTATCTAGTAAAGAGAGCGCCCAAACAAATAGGCTCTCTCTTTTCCCTTCATCTTATTTATTTTGGTGTTCGTTTTGGTTTGTAGTTAATTTTTTTGCAGGCAAGATATCTGCACACTTAATGTACCAATCCACATCGGCACCTCGAAAATTGGCATTCGCAACTGTATCAATAACTGGATCAACTAACACGACTTCTTCATTATAAGAGAACTCTTTTAGAGATACAGTGGATGGTACGCTGACCTGTATCATCTGTTGTTGACCAGAACTTTTTAAATCATATGTTCGTTCTTTGACAACTTCAGTGACTTCTCCATCGTCTCCTCGTTCAAAAACTTCGCGACGCAAAGCGGAAAACTTTAAAGTTCCAAAAGTTTTTTTATTATCGACTACAATTCCTTCAGCTAATCTCATAAATAATCACCTTCTTTCTTTAGGCTTTTACAATAGTATCTGCAGACAATACATAATTCGTAAACCCACTGTCCCCAATTCGATATCCTTCAGCTGTAATTCTAGGTTCAATCAATTTCACTTTCGTTTCATAGGGCAAATCAATGGCCCCTGCAATCGCTGGAATGATTACTTGAATCGAATCAGCTTTTTGAATAGAAGAGTATAAATTATACGTACGAGAAATCACTTTCTCACGCCCATCTTCTCTTCGTGTTAGAACAGAAGCTTCACCGGCGAATTCTAACGTGCCGAATGTTTTTTCCATATTTGGAATAATTTGTTTTAAATCCATATTAGGTTCCTCGCTTTATCATTTTTCTAAATCAAACCATCGTTTATTTTTTTCATAGGCAAATCGGACGAATAAAACGATTCTATTTTTTTCATGGGTTACTTTTCTCACATAAAAACTTCGAAACTTGGTTTGATTATTTCTAGTCATTTTTGGAGAAAAATAAGCCCATAACAGATCATTTTCTTGTATATGAACAGCCTTTTTCTCATTGAATAATCTTTTCGCTAATCGCCGTCTGTCTTCTGTTGCATAAGCAGCCGTTTGCAATGCTTTTCTTGTTTCCTTTAATAAATCAGCTGAATCTTTCAAAATGTCTTCCAATTCAGCCTTAATTGATTGTTCATCTGAAAATTCAATCTCATATAATCTTCCAATCCTTCTTTTCATCTGTCTTCCTCCCAAGGATTGAACGCTTTTTATCGTATTCAGCTAAAGTTGCCGATAGCAAATAATCATAAAAATCATTTTTAATTGGATGACTCACTCTATTACCCTCACTCTCAGGAAATTTCAGATAGTAGTTCCCATATTTGTTTTGACAAAGGCAAACGTTTTTTATGACAAGCTCATGATCTAACACAAATTCCCCAACCATTTTGATGATTGGGGAATCTGAGGTTTCCAGCGTCATATTTAGTTGTGTGAGATGCATTTATCCAATTGACCGTTTCTTTTTAAACCAATACAATGTACCTGTGATTGCTACTAAACTTACTCCTAATGCCATTAAGATTAGAGAAGATTCTTCTCCTGTTTGAGGTAATGACTTATTGCTTTCCACTTTCACTTCTGGTAATTCCTTCTTCCTATTTGTCATTTCGCATTTGACGATTTCGCCATTTTCTTTGATCTCAAATTCATGCAGAGAATCATCTAGTAAATAACCTTCTGGTGCATCAAATTCTTTGAAGAAATACTTGCCTTTTGGAAGTTTTTCAAAAGTAAACACACCTTTTTCATCTGTGCGACCTTCTACAATAACGTTTTTATCTGCATCTAAAATCTGAATACCTGTATTTGGTAGTAATTCACCAGTGCTGATATCCTTTTTAGTCAGTTCAAAAGAACCTTTGATTAGATTGTTCTTCACTTCAAAAAGAATCGTATCTTCTTTGTCATTTAACAATTCATTGTCTTTTTCATCAAAGGCTTTGACACCTTCTTTAGTAGAGACAATTTTAATGATTTGATTAGATAAAACAAACTGATCGCTAGAAGTTTTTGTTTCTTTCAAGTAGAAAGTTCCTACAGGAAGATTTTCTACGATTCCGATTGAATCTTTATTGATTGTAATCGTTTGAATGACCTCGCCTTTTTCATCTTCGAGAGTAAATAACGCATCTTTGGCATTGTCTTTGTACTCGAATAAGTAACCATTCTCTTTCAATGTTGCACGCTCATTGATTTTTTTGAACTTGAACTCATTTAAGTGCAATTCATTAACAATTGCAGTTCGAGCTATCTTAGAATTAATTTGCTTAGTTCCATAAAGTACTCGATCTTCCCAAACACCAATCTCTTGAACCTTTTTATTGTCTTTTGCTTCAAAAGTGAAATCGTACTCAGTTTCATCAAGAATATGTGACTCACCTGCATCTAGTTCTTTCAAATAGTAGTCACCTTCGGGCAATTGAATCTCAAATGTGGCAACACCATTTTCCACTTTAGCAAAAGATACTAAAGCATTTGCTGGCACGGAAATTTCATCGCTTAATATTTGTTCATTTCTAGTGAAAATCCCGAATACTTGCCCTTTTCCTTCGTTCCAGATGATAGTAGGAAGATTATTTTCCCAACCGTTAATCCCTTCTTGATTTTTATAAAGCTTGATTAGAAGTGATTGGAAATCATTTTGAACAGTTAAAGTTGTAGAAGTCAATTCAACTAGTTGACCGACATACTTAAGTTCGAATGGAATCGGTGTGTCGTCAATAACCAAGCCATTTGGAGCGCTTTTCTCAATCGCTTGATATTTACCCAAATAAAGCTCTGGTGTCATGAATTCGCCTTTTTCATCCGTTGTCATCGTTGCGACAACTTCACCTTTTTTAGCCCGAACGGTACCATCGTTAGTAACAATGTCTTCGGTAGCTTCAATATCAAAAGTAACGTCACCTATTGTTTTGTCATCAAAAATAAATTCATACATGTCCCCATATTCTGAATCCTTTTTCTCAACGCCAAGAGGTGTTTTGACATGTTTGGTTAGAAAGGCAACACCTTTTTGAGATTTATCCTTAAACTCGATTTCAATCAACCCACCATGAGAGCCATCGACTTTGAACGGAATAGGTTCTTTTGCTAAAACATATCCTGCTGGTGCTTGGACTTCGATTAATTCATATTTTCCGTAGGATAAAGCTTCTGAAAGAATTAAAAAGCCTTTCTCATTCGTTAAAAAAGTATCTGTTGTTCCTTCGTCATTCAGATTAGGCATAGTGACAAAATTCTTCGTCTGCAAATCTTTGATTTTGAAAGCCGCGTCACTTCGTGGAATTGTTTTTCCTGTTTCTTCATCCACCTTGACTACTTTTAATTTTTCTTCAATTACCTTGTTTTCAAGTGCGTAGTGATGTGTTTCATTTTGCGTTTTGACAGTCACTTTGAATTTTTCAACAGGTTTGTATCCTTCGGGTGTCTTAGTTTCTTCTACTGTATAAGTGTCATAAGGAAGATCAGTGAATTTCAAGTAACCCTCCACATCTGTTTTACCATTTGCAACAACTTGTTTAGTCGTATCACTTGTAACAGTAAACTCGACACCCTCAAGAGGTTTGATTTTTTCCTTATCCTTGTTCTTCCAATCGTAGTTACCAAATTTAATTAAATCGAAACCACCAGTAATTACTTTTTCTTTCGCAATTGTGCGTTGGGTAGCTACTGCTACAGTTTGTCCAGCATAAGAAATTTTGAAAGGTAGTTTTGTTTGATCCAATTGATAGCCCTCTGGTGCTGTTTTTTCAATCCAGTAATAATCATCCAGTGGAATGTTTTCAACTTTCGCTTCATTATCCTTGGTGGTGACAGTAGCAATCAACGCATCATTCGCGGCGCGTCTTAACTCATAAACAGCCCCATCAAGCGTAGCTGCGCCCTGTGGTTTTTCTCCTGTTTTTTCATCTTCTTTTCGGAGAATGGCTGCTCCTTTTTGCTCATTGTCAGTTGCTTTAATATCCGTATGAGAGATTTCAACGGATTGACCAGCATATTTTAGCTCAAAGTTAATTTTTTCAGGGTTTAACACATAACCTTCTGGTGCTTTTTCTTCTAAAGCATAATACGAACCTAGCTTAAGATTACCTAAGCTCGCTTTCCCCTCAGAATTGGTCGTCATACCTCCGATTCTTATTCCATCAAGGGTATACACGCCATATACGGCACCGTTCAATTTATAGTACTGGTTAAACATGTTAGAACCGTACTCACGACCTACTTTAGTCAAGTTTACCTGTCCTAATTGTTCTTTATTGTTCAAGATCACTTCGATAGTTTTGTTAGGTTCAATGACTACTTCTTTTAATTCACCTTTATTCACGTAACCGTTAGGAGCAGTTACTTCAGTGATTCTTACTTTCGTGCCAGCTTTGATATCATTGACTTGTGCAATTCCGTCGCCGTCAGTCACGATTTCTTTTGTTTGTCCTGCATATTCAAATTTTAGTTTAGCGTTAGGTAAGGCTTGACCAGAGTCTTGATCAATTTTTTTAGCCTTCACATGTCCATTCAAATTTACTTTGATATTAAGATTGAAAGAACCGCCATTCGCTAATTTGAAAGTGGCTACTTTTTGTTGAGAACCCTTTTGGTAGACAAAGCTTTGACCGATATTTTCATTGCTTGCGATACTATATCCGATCTTTCCATTTTCTTTCGAATCAGCTTTTGCCGTCAGCTTCAACGTATTTCCATTTTTCTCCACTTGTAGGTTTGCGCTATTTTCAACTAAATGTTGATACTTACTCAATACTCCAGCGCTATCCGTTAAAGTGATGGAATCACCTACATTTAATTCGATAGTTTGTCCATCAAAAGATGGTTTAGCATTGTGTCTACTCACTTTTGATAAAATTTCGTTTTTTAATCCAGCGTAGTTTGGAACATTTGTAGTAAGAAGCTGATCTCCTAACTCTTCCCAAACCATATGTTGAACAACCGTATAGTTCAAAGCAGTTGGATTTGTTTGATAACCGTAGTAAGCGATAAGTGATAATTTATCCCTTTCAGCTATGGTAAGTTCTGATGGTTCAAAACCACTACCCGGAGTCAAGTCTACGCCATGCTCAATACAAAAAGCAGTAATGCCATCAACCCTTTTCATAAATACAGAATCGTCTGTCCAATGCAAACCACCGAAGCGAGCAAGATGCCAAGTTGTCGTATAATTTGCAACTGGTACGTCTGTCACTGTAGCAGCTAATGCAGTGATGGGGGTAATTAAAAAAGCAGCTACAATTGTCATAAGACTAAAGATTGTAGCTGCTGTTTGCAGAGTTTTATTCATTTCTTTTCTCCCATTCTAAAGTTTAAATACCTTAACTCTTCATTATCAGTAGGAGATCGTATTTTCGTCTTCATAAATCAGCTCCATAAATATGACTTTGAGCGGCTCATTTTGAAGACTTTCACAAGTTTTATAGTTTGGAATAAAAAAAGAGCTAGAAATTTTATTCTAGCTCAGAAATCATTACGCATTTTGTTTTAAGTTTTTTGAGATTCGTTTTACCTTCATTTCTCTATAATTGAATCCGAGTATCTCCATTAATTCTTCCCATGATTTCCCAGTTTTTCTGACAATGGTTGATGGAGAGGGGATTTTCGAATTGTCGTACAACTTCTCAAATGAAGTTCTTGAAAGTGATGATTCTAATTCAAGTCTCTCTATTTCTTCCTTTAGTAAAGTCAGTAATTGGAATGTGTTCATATTTTCTTCGTGTTCGATTTTAAAGAAGAAGGAAATATCTTCAAATCTTTTTTTTAAAGTCGAAAGACTAGGTAGATTTTTTCCACCACTTATTTTTTCATATTTCCTTTGAGAACGAATATTATTGTCTGTGACAAAATCTGAAACGATCTTTTTAAGTTCACTATCATTATAAGAATCCCATTTATATCTTTCGTAAGTTTTCATACCTAAACTCAAAAGCATTTTGTCCCAAGAACCGAAACGCTTATTAATTAACCATAAACTCGGCACTTTCATGGTATCTTCACGCATTTTCGTTTGATAATCTCTTACTGTCTTAATATCGTACTTAGTGATGAAACTATTTAATAGTACAAGCAATTCTAAATCATTTTTTTCTTTCCAAACTATTCTTTTATCAGTTGATTTCATCTAGAACATCCTCTCGAAGTTTTGTAGAAACCGCGCTATTGCTCCATTTGGTCGCCCGTGATAAGTGAAATGGTATTTCTACCGGACAAGTGCAAGCCCAACCTCATAGCTGCACAATTCGGTAATCGTTTTGGTATTTTCCAGATTAAAAATGTCGTCAGTGATGCGACTTAATTTACCCCACGTTTGACGACACATGTCGTCAATTTGGGGAAATCAGGGAAAATATAGGAAAAAAAGCACCAAAAACTGATTATTTCGTCAAAAGAGCAAAAAGAAAAAGCCCTTGATACCAAGGACTTTCGCAGTTATCACTTCGATAAAGAATCTCAGAAAGCTTATCTCCTAATTTCTTTGATACGAGCTGCTTTTCCGTGTAATGCACGTAGATAATAAAGTTTCGCACGACGCACTTTACCATAACGGACTACTTCGATTTTGGCAACACGTGGTGTATGTAATGGGAAAGTACGTTCCACACCCACACCGTTAGAGATTTTACGTACAGTATAAGTTTCGCTGATGCCAGCTCCACGACGTTTGATAACAACGCCTTCGAATAACTGGATACGTTCGCGAGTTCCTTCGACAACTTTCGCGTGAACACGAACAGTGTCCCCAGGACGGAATGCTGGGATATCAGTACGTAATTGTTCTTGAGTTAGTTCTTGAATCAATGGATTCATTTTTATCATTCTCCTTATTCCAAACATTCATAGGACCCCTTGTCCCAGCGGAATATCGTATAATAGATGAGCTTTACACTCACCTGAATATTCTAACAGAGGAATATCTATCTGTAAAGATAAAATTCTTGTCAGTACGGGATTATTTCAATTTTCTCCGTGTTTTTATAAATTGATTCTCTGCTACATCAAATGTACCTTCACTAATATCTATCTCCAATCGGCGACTAAGAAACTCTTCTTTCGTGATATTAACTAAGTAATTGATTTCTTTTTCTTTCACTAAATAGTATTTACTAGAATCTCGCCAATGATCTTCTACTTCATGAATTCCGGGAAGCAAGAAAAAATCAACAATCTTTTCTTTTTTTGTCAATTTCCTTTTTCGATACAGTTCACAAATCGTTTCTGCATTTGGAAATTTCTCTAATACAATTTGATCTTCTAATAAAGCATTTCCCTTTGGCATAGTGTAGCTTGAATACTCAATAGGAATTTTGATCAAATGATTTTCAATCGATTCTTCGTCATTGACTAAATAATCGATACTCACATCAAAAACCTGAGCAATTCGTTTTAAATTTTCAATATCTGGTATACCGCGATTGGTTTCCCATTTGGCAATTGCTTGTCTAGAAACTTCTAATTTCTCAGCCAACTCTTTTTGTGATAAATGTTGTTCTGTCCGCAATCGCTTGATTTTTTTCCCACTTAACATTTGCTCTCCTCCCATTTTTTACTACTTTCATCATACAATCATTCAAATACTCTTGAAAAGAAACTCTTTGTGACAACTAGGTTACGCATCGTAACACACTTGATAGATCAATAAACCAGCCTGTATAGCAGATAAACTATTTTTCAATAGTCCTATAAAAAACTCTTCTTTCTCACTTAATTTTAGCTGAATGTATATTATGAAAAACAGAAAAAAAAGCCCTTTTGATCAAGGACTTTTCATTCACTATTGTTCTTCTTGTTTTATTTCTGCTAAAAGCTTTTCCATTTCGGGTGTTAAATCTACTTTTTCCAGCATATCAGGGCGACGTAGATACGTTCGCCTTAAGGATTCTTTCAGTTGCCACTCCTCAATTAAACGATGGTTGCCATTCATCAGAACCTCCGGAACCTTCATTCCCTCGAATTCAGCAGGACGAGTATATTGCGGATGTTCCAACAACCCGGTTGAATGAGAATCCGTTTGGGCCGACGTTTGGTTACCCAATACTTCCGGTAATAAGCGGACAGTCGCATCAATCATTACCACAGCTCCCAATTCACCGCCAGTCAAGACGTAATCCCCTAATGAAACTTCATCCGTCACTAATGAACGGATACGTTCATCGTAGCCTTCATAATGTCCGCAAATAAAAACTAATTGGTCCTCTTGTGAAAACTCTTCCGCCATTTTTTGGTTGAAGGGTTTTCCTGCAGGATCTAGTAAGATCACACGTTTTTTTTGATTACCGGTTTCTGCTTCGATGGCTTTTAAATTGTCATGGATAGGTTGCACCTTCAACAGCATGCCAGCACCACCACCGTAAGGATAGTCATCTACTTGCATATGTTTATTATTCGAATAGTCTCGAAAATCATGGACCTTGATCTCCAACAACTCTTTCTCAATCGCTTTACCAATAATCGATTCTCCTAAAGGGCCTTCAATCATTTTTGGAAAAAGTGTCAGCACATCAATCCGCATCGTCCAACAACCCTTCTGGAATTTCCACATGTACAGTGCCTTCGGTCAAATCAATCTCTTTGACTACTGATTCGATGTAAGGAATCAAGGCGTCTTTTTTTCCTTTGCGTTTAACTACCCAAACATCATTCGCTCCAGGAGATAAAATTTCAGTAATCATACCGATTTCTTGCTCCTTCTCATCCACAACTGTTAACCCGATAATCTCATGATAGTAGTACTCATGATCCCCTAATTCACTCAGTTGTTTTTCCGAGATTTTCAAAATACCATCGCGAAAAGGTTCGACGTCATTGATATTGGGATAGCCTTCAAAGCTAAGTAAATCAAAATTTTTATGCCGACGATAACTTGCAATCGTTAGCGGAAGAACATCCTGCTTATCGCGGAATAGAAAAAGCTGTTCTCCAACTTGATAACGTTCCTCCGTAAAATCAGTTGTAGAAATCACGCGGACCTCGCCACGAATTCCGTGAGTGTTGACGATTTTTCCAACTTTATAATAATTAGTCACGTAGTTTCCTCTTTCTGTTTCTTTTTATTTTGCCATTGAGACAGCCATCTTCAGGGCGCTCATTGAGTCAGCATTCATGATTGTATAGACTGTTTGATTATCTTGCCAAACCACACGATTGGCTTGATAATCGCCTTTTGCTACCCGCAATGAGATTTGTCCGACATCCTGCGGAACTGGCAAGAAAGCTTCCTCTAAATACTCAACAGTTTGTTTGGCTAATGGAACCGGATCTTCTTGTTCAAGATTATTTGCCTGTACAGCTAAGCTCCAATTGCCCTCTTTCCACATAATAAAACTAGAACCCGCACCAGCACTTCGATAACCAGTGATAGTATGCCCTAAATCAACCTGCTGACCATTTGGATCATACGTTTGTCCAACTTCATTTTGAGCCGTTTCTTTCGAATCAAAGGTACGGCGATGAAATTGTGCAATAGGTGTCTGCGTATTCAAAGACTGATCGTTAAAGGGAGTTTCTTCATTTACAACGTAATAGTTAACCTTCAAAAGCCCTTGCTCTTCAGAAGCGCTGATCCCAATTTTCTTCCCGCCGCTGATGGTTGACGGATCAGGAAAGCTATCATTGGGATAATTAGCCTTCAATTCATCAATAGCCGCCATCCCATGATTGCCATGAGTGGAATCTGTGCCAGATGAACTCGTTGTAGTCTTCGTGCCTGAAGTATCTGACGAATCCGTACGTGAATCGCTTTTTCCCGAACTCACTGTACTGGTTTTCTCAGTGGCAGCAGCAGTCGATTTCGTCGTGCTATCTTTTGAATCATTATTTCCTGAATTACATGCCGATAGAACAAACAATGCGCCTAATATAATAAAATATTTTTTCATGATGGAACACCTCCATCCTCAGTTTACCGTACTTCTAATGAAAAAACACTCGAATCAAACTGACTCGAGTGTCCTTACTTTATTTACCATCCACGATGTTGAGACGAACTTTTTTCGGTCCATTTGTTCGAACACTATACACGATCGTACGGATCGCTTTTGCTACTCGACCTTGTTTTCCGATAATTCTGCCGATATCTTCTGGTGCAACAGTTAAGTTGTACTCAAAAAATTCTTTGGATTCTTCAATCTCTAACTTCACTTCTTCAGGCTTTGTCACCAACGGGTGCACAATGGTCAACACAAGGTTAGTTAAATCTTGCATAATTGATCACCTTACTTCTTAGCGAATTTAGCGTCGTGGTGTTTTTGCATGATGCCTTCTTTAGAAAGAATGTTACGAACGGTATCAGAAGGTTGTGCACCTTTTTGTAACCAGTCTAAAACATTTTCTTCTTTTAATACGACTTCTGCAGGGTTTTTCAAAGGATTGTAAGTACCCACAGTTTCGATAAAACGTCCATCACGAGGAGAACGAGAATCAGCAACAACGATACGGTAGAAAGGTTTCTTTTTAGAACCCATACGTTTCAAGCGAATTTTAACTGCCATTGTATAACTACACCTCCATATAATTAATCACAAGATGTAGTCTAACACGCTTTTAGCTAGCTGTAAAGAGTTTTTTCTTTACAGCTCTATTTTTCTTTTGGAGCATATCTTTTGCGTCTTTTACTTATTTTTTGTAAGATAATAAATGTAGATAACAACAGCGATCTCAATGATCGAATTTAGGAGGAATTATGATGACAAAAACAATCGGTATTTTAGTCGGCAGTCTGCGTAAAGATTCTTACAACAAAATTGTAGCAAAACAATTTGCAGAATTACTGCCTGATGGCTTTGAAGCAAAATTTATTGAAATTGGCGATCTTCCATTTTACAATGAAGATCTTGAAGTGGAAGGCTCTGTTCCTGAAGCTTGGACACGTTTCCGTAACGACGTAAATAGCGTCGATGGATTATTCTTCGTTACTCCAGAGTATAACCGTTCTGTTCCAGCAGCGTTGAAAAATGCGTTAGATGTTGGTTCTCGTCCAATGGGCAGCAGTGTTTGGGGTGGTAAACCTGGTTTAGTTGTGACTGTATCCCCTGGTGGCCCTGGCGGTTTTGGTGCAAATCATGCATTACGTCAATCATTGGTTTTCCTAGATGTTCCTACTTTGCAACAACCAGAAGCTTACATCGGCGGCATTATGAACTTAGTCGACAATGACGGACATATCGCTGATGGCACCGTTGAATTCTTTAAAACAATCACAGATAAGTATATCGAATTCTTTAACAAATTAGTTAAATAGTTTCATTCAGAAGACTGTAGATATCATTCCTTCAATGGATGCTGTCTACAGTTTTTTTCGTTCATTTTTATGTCTCTTCCTGTGCTATACTTAATTAAAAATCAGATTGGAGAGAATTAGTTGACTATTACTATCAGACTCGAAGAAGAAAAAGATTATCGAACGGTCGAAGAAATCACGCGTGATGCTTTTTGGAATTTATACACACCTGGTGCTGAGGAACATTACCTTGCACACACGCTACGTAAGCATCCCGATTTTATTCCAGAACTGACCTTTGTCATTGAATTGGATGGAAAGATTATCGGCAGTATTTTTTATAGTAAGGCGAAAATTGTTGACGCAGATGGCAATGAATATCCCGTAATTTCTTTTGGTCCTGTTAGTATCGCGCCTGAATATCACCGACAAGGTTATGGTAGAAAGCTGATTGAACATTCTATTGCTGAAGCAAAGCGCTTGGGATATCAAGCGATTGTAATTGGTGGGTTCCCTTATCATTACCATACTTATGGATTTATCGGGACGAAGAAATATAACATTTCCATGCCCGACGGAAAGTTTTATACTGGTATAATGGCTTTACCATTAAAAGACGGCGCACTTGAACAACTTAGTGGGCATGTTTTCTTCTCAGAAGGAATGTATCCTGATCCGACTGGACTAGAAGCCTATGATCAAACCTTTCCCGAAAAAGAAAAGAAAGTCCTACCTTGTCAAGCAAAGTTTGAAGCTGCTGCAAGCGAAATCGATAAAAACGAGTATTAAGGCAAAACGCTCCTACTCTTTCCAATCGGAAAGGAATAGGAGCGTTCGCTTTTATTTTGTAAAGGAGTTTTCCATCAAGCTTGCTTTAAGTGCAATTGCGCAAACTGACCGAACTGTTCTGTTTCGATCAACTTTAGTTTTTGTTGGTTGGTTTGTGGTAAGAAAAGCGGAATGCCCTCGCCTAATAGTATTGGTACAATTTGAATCCACCACTCTTCAATTAAGCCAGCTTCAATCACCGGCTGCAATAGCGCACCACCACCTACCACCCAAATCGTTTTATCGGCTGGTAAAGTTTGAATGAAAGTTACAGGATTTTCACTGACTACTTGCAGATTGTCATCCACAGCAATATCCGAGTGACTAAAGATAAAATTTTCTTTTTCCGGATAAAGAATTCCTAACTGTGCATCACGTTTTACTACTTCATAGGTTCTTCGTCCCATCATTGTATAATCAATCGTTTGATAAAAAGCATCATAAGGGACTAATTCGCCACCTTCTTGATGATACAACCAATCTAAACCATCTTCCTTATCTGCTAAATACCCATCTAAACTCATCGCTCCGTAAAATACTGCACGTGCCATCCGCTGTCACCTCTTTCCTTATTTATTCTATCAATGACTAGACAGATACAATTTCCTTGCTTGTTTAAAGCATTCTCACTTCAAAGCATTAAGCTCTTCATGGCGAAAACACGCCGTCTCATGATCGTTTACAATCCCAACTGCCTGTAAAAATGCATAAATGGTTGTACTGCCGACAAATTTAAACCCACGTTTCTTTAAATCTTTCGCAATTTGATCTGATAATTCCGTTTTAGCAGGTACTTCGGAAGCATCCTTAATCTTATTATCCACTACCTGGTGATTTGTAAAGCCCCACAAATAATCAGAGAAATCGACACCTTCAGCTCGCATCTCTAATATTTTTTGTGCATTGTTAATCGCGGCTTCGATTTTCCGACGATTCCGAATAATTCCTGCATCCTGCATCAAAGACTCGATCTTTGCTTCATCAAACGCTGCAACCTTTTCAATCTCAAATTGTTCATAGGCGTTGTCAAAATTATCCATCTTATTCAAAATCGTTTGCCAGCTTAATCCGGCCTGATTCATATCCAAAACCAACTTTCGAAAAAGACGTTGATCATCGTATTCTGGCGTTCCCCATACCGTATCATGATACACCTGCATATTTTCATTATTTCCTGACCATTGACACCGATACATCCTCATCACTCCTGCTTTTAGATTTTAAAAAACGAACATACGCTCCCCTTTAGTATACCAGAAATTGAAAAAAAGTCATTGCTTAACCAAAGTGCACTATGTATACTAGTACACACAGAGACACGGAGGTGAGTGAATGGTTCGTATCGATAAAAATAGCAGTCGGGCCTACTACGAGCAATTAGTATTAGGAATCAAAGAAGATATCTTACAGGGCATTTTACAACCAGGTGACAAAATTCCTTCTGTTAGAGAAATGGCTAAACAGCTATTAATAAACCCGAACACCATCGGTAAAGCCTATAAGGTTTTGGAAACGGAAAAAGTTTTAGTCACGGTCAAAGGCAAAGGCACTTTTGTACGAGGGATTGAAGAAACACCTAGAGATGAAATCCGTGTCAAAGAACTGAAAGACACTCTGAATGATTTAGTCATCGAAGCGCGACATTTACAGATTACCCAAGAAGAATTGTTCGATTGGATCAAAGAAGCAGAAAAAACTTGGGAGGTTAACCCCTATGAGGATTAAAAATTTAACTAAAACGATTGAGAGTCAGTCCATTCTTAAAAGTATCGACTTTCAATTATTTGATAATGAAATCGTTGGTTTAGTTGGTCGAAATGGTTCTGGAAAGACCACCTTATTGCGCGTGATTGCTGGACAATATTTACCAGATAGAGGAGATATATTGATCGATCAAACATCGATTTATCAGCAACCAGAATTAAAACAGAAAATCTTTTTTATTGACGAAAAAGAAAACTTTTTCCGTCTCTATACTCTTAAAAAAATTGCGAGATTCTATCAACTAGCCTATCCAAAATTCGATTTTGTCTCATTTGAAAAATTAGTAGGAATGCATGATCTTCCATTAAATAAAAATTACCGCCAACTTTCTAAAGGGCAGCAAGCATTATTTCAAATTATTTTAGCTGTGTGCTCTAATGCGCAATATTTATTATTAGACGAACCTTTTGATGGCTTAGACATTATCGTGAAAAAAGAAGTGATTGGTTTACTGATGAGCCATTTAAGCGAAAATTCTTGTACGGCATTGATCTCTTCTCACAACTTACTGGAGCTAGAAAATTTGATTGATCGTGTATTGCTGCTAAAAGACCAATCGATCATCAAAGACTACTGTTTGGAAGATATGCGAGAAACAGCGAAAAAACTTCAGTTGGTCTTTAAAACAAAAAAAGTCCCTATGATAATCAAAGAAAATTCTAAAATGCTGGATTTTCAAGGTCGTGTCGTTACTGTTGTGTTCGAAAATTTCACAATAGAACTAGAAGCAGCCATCAAAGAATTTGATCCGTTAGTATATGAAGAATTGCCTTTAACTTTAGAAGATCTTTTCGAAGCCAACTTAAAACCACGTAGAAAGGAGATTTTGAAATGATCCGTGCTATTATGTTCGAGCGTTATAAGAAAGTATTGATCGCCGCGTGTCTACTGGTGATTGGTGTGGGTGTGTTTAACGCCTTAACTGAAAATAATCAATGGAAAATGATTTATCATGAACCTCATGCTAAAGAAAACTTTGAAAAAAATCGCGATGAAATCACCTATTGGGATGAAAAAATGGAAGAAAATGTTCACTATACTTCTTATCACCAGTTTCAAAAAGCTCAACTGAAATTTTATCACTCCAATTCAGACGACTTTGAAACACTTGGAGCCTCAAATTATTCTGAGAAAAATTTTTATTATTCAAATTTTTCAACCTATTTTAATGGTGCTTTATTGCTACTCGTTCCCTTACTAGGATTCCTGCTCTTCTTTATTGATCAAAAAACAGCTTTCAATCACTATCTTTTTTCATTAGGATGCACACGAAAGATTCTATTTCAGAGTAAAATCCTCTATGTCGCTCTTCCTTTTTTATTGGCGACCCTGATTAGTCAGTTTGTGTATGCCTTGCTGATCCATGCACTGATTCCAGCACCGTATATGAATGCGACCTTAGGACAATTAGTTACTTCCGTAATTAGTCATTTTTCATTACTCTTCTTTCTATTTTGTGCAAGTGCTTTTATTGGGTCTATGGTTGGAAATGTATTTTTTGGCCCCTTGACCTTATTGGTATTTCTCTTTTTGAGGAGTTGGCTGCCAAATGCGATCTATTCACTAAGTGACATTTTGACCTTACTAAAAGGGTCAAATCATTCCTTATTACCAAGAACTTTATTTGTTGACTCTGTTGGAAAAAATGGTGGCAATATGTTGGTGAATTGTATTTTAGTAGTTGTTGGTCTGCTTTTGATTTTTTGGGCCTATCAAAAATTCCAGACATTATCATTAGAGAACGACAATGCCTATTTGCTTCATAAAAAATCACGCTGGCCGATTTGGGGAATGATGACGCTGTTTACTTCCTTTGTCCTTATTTTTAATTTCTTTAATCCTTGGATGATATTTTTAACCAACCGAATGGGTGGAATTAAAATGTCGATTAGCCAACCGATTCTATCAACTGTCCTAGTTACTATAATAGTTGCCGGAATCTGCGGTCTTGTACTGTTTTTCGGCGAAGTGACGAAACATTTATCAAAGACTCTTAACAAGTTCAATCATCAAACGAGGTGATTCTATGATTGCTTTAGATATTTTATTTTCTCTTTATCGAATCGGATGTGTCTTTCTACCTTGTCTGATTTATCAATATTTTTCACTGAGAAAGAAACAGGAGAAAATTTTCATTTCATCAATGCTTTGGCGCTTTATTTTCTTGTTTTATCTCTATTTAGTGATTGATGTGACCGGTGTTGGTACATTGGAGGACCTTTTAAGCTATCCAGAATTGATTCGTCCCGAGGAAATCAATCTGGTTCCCTTTCAATCAGGCGTTGGTATGTTGAATTTTTTGAATATCATCATGTTTATACCGTTAGGCTTTTTATTGCCATTAATTTGGAAACAGTGTCGCAAACTTGCGGCGACAGTTTTATTGGGCTTCCAATTTTCATTGATGATCGAACTGCTCCAATTGTTTAATCGTCGAGCAACTGATATTGATGATTTATTAATGAACACGTTAGGCACATTTGTCGGTTTCCTAATTTGGCTGCTTTATCGCAAATTATTCGATAAAACCCCGAAAGAAATCCAGTCTTTCTCAAAACGAGAACCGCAGATTTATCTCGTTTTGAGTCTTGCCGGCGTCTTTTTCCTGTATCATTGGCGTTTCTTTTTGTAATTAGTTCTCTTAAACGAGAAAAATGGACCTTCTCTTTATAACTCTTCTCTTCGAATGAACATAAGGAATAAAAATCGCAAAAATAGCGTCTATCTCAACTCGAGACAGACGCTATTTTTTCTGTTATTATTTGCGTTTCTTTTTTCTCTTCTTGTTTTTCTTGACCATCCGGTTCATTGCCATCTTACCCATTTTTCCTTTGATGCCATTGCCAAACATTTGGTCCATTCCAGCAGGCATGCTGCCTTTACTCATTTGTTGCATCATCTTCCGGGATTCTTTGAATTGTTTGATCATGCGATTGACTTCGACAACTGAGTTTCCTGAACCAGCAGCGATCCGCCGACGACGGCTAGGATTTAATAAGTCTGGGTTTTCACGCTCAGCGGGAGTCATGGAATAAACCATCGCTTTTTTACGTTCGACATCCTTTGGATCAACCTTGACATTTTCAATCCCGGGCATTTGACTCATCCCTGGAATCATCTTCAGTAAATCTTCGATTGGTCCCATGCCCATCACTTGGTCCAGCTGCTCAATGAAATCATTGAAATCAAAGCTGTTTTCCTTCATCTTACGAGCAAGTTCTTCCGCTTTCTTTTCATCGTAATCTTGCTGGGCTTTTTCGATCAGCGTCAACATGTCACCCATACCTAAGATTCGGCTAGACATCCGATCTGGATGGAAGACTTCTAGGTCGGTTAGTTTTTCACCAGAACCGATAAATTTGATTGGTGCTCCCGTCACAGCACGGATTGAAAGTGCCGCACCACCACGAGTGTCACCATCCAATTTAGTAATCACGACCCCAGTAATTCCTAATTGTTCGTTAAAGCTTTGGGCCACGTTTACCGCATCTTGCCCCGTCATCGCATCAACAACTAATAGAATTTCATTTGGTTGGGCAATTTCTTTGATTTGTTTTAACTCATCCATTAACGCTTCATCAATATGCAAACGACCTGCCGTATCGATCAGCACATAATCATTTTTATTTTCACGGGCTTTTTCCATCCCTTGACGAACGATCTCAACAGGACTGACTTCTGTTCCCATATCAAAGACAGGCACATCTAATTGTTGGCCCAATACTTTTAATTGGTCGATAGCCGCTGGACGGTAAACGTCTCCTGCGATCATTAATGGACGGGCTTTTTCATTTTTGATCAATTGATTAGCAAGTTTTCCGGCAAAGGTTGTTTTACCTGCCCCCTGTAAACCTGCCATCATGATAACTGTTGGGATTTTTGGTGATTTCTCAATTCCAACTGCTTCAGATCCTAATGTTTTGGTTAATTCTTCATCCACAATCTTAACAATTTGTTGAGCTGGAGTTAGGCTATCCAAGACTTCTACACCCAAAGCACGTGTCCGCACTTCTTTGGTAAATTGCTTCACAACCTGCAAGTTAACATCGGCCTCTAATAAAGCGAGACGAATTTCTCGCATCATTTCAGTAATATCAGCTTCGGTAACCTTTCCTTTTTTACGTAGTTTCCCCATCGCAGCTTGTAGGCGCTGCGTCAAACTTTCAAATGCCATTGCTTATTTTCCTTTCTATTCATCTAAATCTTGTAGGCCGGTAATCGTTTCGGCTAAAAACTCATCCTTGGGATAATGCTCGGTCACGTACAGTGCCAGTTTATCTAATTGCTCTTCTCTTACAATATAATCAGAGAACAAATGGAGTTTACACTCGTAATCCTCTAATATTTTTTCTGTTCTTTTGATATTATCATAAACCGCCTGACGACTCACTTGATATTCCTCAGCAATTTCTCCCAAAGAAAAATCATCGGCGTAGTATAACTCCATATAATTCATTTGCTTCTCAGTTAATAGCGTCGCGTAAAATTCAAACAACGCATTCATGCGATTCGTTTTTTCGATCTCCATTACGTTATCCTCATTTCCTGCCAATTTTCTTCAGAGTAAACGGGTAAGCCTTGTTGAATAAAATATGCTGTTGCCACGCCCATTCCTTTGATCCGAGTACCGGAAAAGCTGCCATCATAGATCAAGCCGCTGCCACAAGAGGGACTTCTCTCTTTTAAAATTAAGCCCGAAATCTTCAGCTTTAGCATTTCCTCAAAGGCCTTGATCGCTCCTTGTTTAAAGGCTTCTGTCAAATCATTGCCTTCTTTATCTAGAACTCTTGCTCGTCCTTCCCACACATCGAAACCATCACCGCCCTGTATCTCAGCAGGATGTCGTGGTGTAGGTAATCCGCCCAACACTTCTGGACAAAGCATGATTGCTTGATTCGTATCAACTAGCTTTTTCAACTCTGGAATTTCATTTGATCCACCATCATAACGACAAGCTATGCCGCCTAAACAAGCACTGATCCCTAGCATTGTTATTTCTCCCATCAAATTAATAGAAAATAGGTGACAAAACCGCCTTCCCATTATACCATTTATTCAGGTATGGAAATAGTCTTAAACAAATGTTCTTATAAAAAAGGAGACACATATGAAACGTGTATTAGTTGTAGACGATGAGATTTCAATCGTAAAGTTATTGAGCTTTAATTTAGAAAAAGAAGGCTACGCTGTCACTACTGCTGAAGATGGCAAAGAAGGCTATGAATTGGCCTTAAACGAAAAGTTTGACTTCATCATTTTAGATGTGATGCTGCCATCAATGGATGGTTTAGAGATTGCCAAAAAACTCCGCCAAGAAAAAGTCGATACTCCAATTTTAATGCTAACCGCAAAGGATGATGCCATTGATCGGATTTTAGGTCTAGAAATTGGCGCGGATGACTACTTGACCAAACCATTTTCACCAAGGGAAGTTCTAGCTCGGATGAAGGCTATTTTTCGGAGAGTCGAACCTCGCCAAGAACCCGTTGAACATGAATTTTTGACTGCCGGTGATATCAAAGCAGATCTATCGAACTACCAAGTAACCGTGCGAGGTAAAAAGATCGAATTAACACCAAAGGAATTCGAACTATTGGTCTATTTTATGAAACGTAAAGAGCGCGTCATTGATCGCGATACGCTATTGGATCGAATTTGGCAATATGATTTTTCTGGGCAAAGCCGCATCGTGGATGTTCATGTATCACACCTGCGGGAAAAAATCGAAGTCGATCCTAAACATCCACAGTATCTGCAAACCGTTCGTGGTTTCGGTTATAAGTTCCAGGTGCCTGTTCAATGAAACGTAAACACCTAGATTATCTTGTCCCACTTTTGCTTATTTGTTTACTCTTTTTCGGCAGCTGGAAATTAGCCAATCATTTTTACACCAAAGAACTGCTGGAGCAACAAGAGGAGTTTTTAACCAGTAATGGTGAGCTTATGATTCATAGATTAGATCTTGATCAGCTTGATTCTGAAACGAATAAGAAAACTATCGAAACGTTTGCTAAAGAAGCCAATGATCGAATTACATTATTGGATGCTGCAGGCAAAATTATTTTTGATAGCTTTGAACCCCATCTTTCTGGAAGTCGCGAAAATCGACCTGAAGTGAAAATTGTTCTAAGCAGTAACAATGTAGGGTCTTCTGTTCGTTACAGTAACACATTAAAAACAGAGTTGTTATACACTGCGCAACCTATCAGATCTGATGATAAAACCGTTGGTATTTTGCGTGTAGCAAAAAGAACTTCCGCCTTTCAACCGAAAACGCGTAACTTCCAGCGAACAATTTTCGTTATTTTAATGCTTTTTTATGCCTTTATTTATTTGATCATTTGCTATTTGACCTATCAACGAAATCGGCCTATCGAGACTGTCTTACCCGTCTTGCAACGGATGTTGAAGGAACCGGAAAAAAGCAATTATGTCATGCAGAATTCACCGCAATGGCAAGAACTGTATGTCACAGTAAACCAAATTAGTGAACAATTAAATGAAACCTATGCTGCTTATACATCGACGGAAGAACAATTTTCGACGCTTTTCCATGAACTGACTATCGGTGTCTTCATCATTGATACCGAAGGACGATTTGTCATGATTAATCCTGCAATGGAAGAACTGTTGCAAATTGGCGGGGCCAGTCAGCATTATTACTGGCAAGTGATTGAAGACAATAAATTCATTCAGCTGATTCAACAAGTATTAGTCGATAAAAATCAAGTTCATCAGGAAATTTCAACAAAACTCCCAAGCTCGATGAACCTAGATATTCGTTTACGTTATATTGAAAACGAGAGTAAAGGCGATCAGATTATGGCCACTGTTTATGACTTGACTCATGTTCGCCGTTTAGAAAAAATCCAAAAAGATTTCGTTGGTAATGTCTCCCATGAACTGAAAACACCTGTTACTTCATTACTAGGATTCACCGAAACGCTATTAGACGGTGCGAAAGACGACCCTGAACTGACTGAAGAATTTTTGACGATCATGCAAAACGATGCGAAACGATTGCAGCGATTAATTCAAGATATTATCGAATTATCTAAAGATAGCGAGGATCTAGCTGAAGATCGACAAACGATTGAACTGAATTACTTCTTACAGCAACAAATCGAACTGTACCAACATTTGTTACAGCATAAAAACATCACCATCACGATTGATGGTGCAAAAAATTGTTTCTATCAAACTCGATTAACTTTCTTTCAACCGATTATCAAAAATCTTTTGGAAAATGCCATTCAATATTCGCCAGAAGAAAGCCAAATCGAAGTGAACTACCGCTTAACCGATCATTTAGAAATAACCGTAACTGATCATGGTATTGGAATATCAAAAAGCGATCAAAAACGAATTTTCGAACGTTTCTATCGAGTAGACAGAGCTCGCGCACGCCACTCCGGAGGGACTGGATTAGGTCTTGCCATCGTCAAGGAGTATAGCGAGATTCTCGGCGGTACAATCGAAGTCGAAAGCCATCCAAAACTAGGTTCAAGCTTTACAATCAAATTACCAAATAAATAATCTTTAATTATTGAAAATATTAAACAAAATAAAGTCGAACCTCGATATTACTTTACATTGTAAAGTAATATTGGGTTCGACTTTTCAATTGTTTCCTTTTATTGATTTATTACCTAACCTAATTAGGATAGTTATTTCACCGTTCCATCCGAAGAACGCTCTACCTTCATGGAAGTGATTGGCAGATAGCCCAATTCTTTAACTGGTCCATTTTGCACATCCTCACTAACCATGTATTCCAAGAAATCGGCTAAAGCTTTTTCAGGTTTGCCATTTGTATACATGTGTTCGTAAGACCAAATCGGCCATTTGTTTGTAGTGATATTTTTATCATTCGCTGTAACACCATCCAATTTTAATGGTTGAAGGCTGTCATCAACGTAGGAAAGAGCCAAATAACTAATTGATCCTGGTGTTTCTGCCACAATTTTTTTCACCGTTCCTGATGAATCCTGTTCTTGTGACTGGATTGGTTCTTTTCCATCTAAGCCCCATTTTTCAAAAGTCGCGCGTGTTCCACTACCGGAAGCACGGTTAACTACTTGGATTGCTTCATCTTTACCGCTAAGTTCTTTCCAGTTTTTGATTTTTCCTGTAAATATATCAATCAATTGTTGTTTAGTAATATCTTTTACACCCACATCTTTATTCACTACTGGAACAAAGCCTACGACAGCTACTTTGTGATCCACTAATTTGCTTGCATCTACACCCTCTTTTTCCTCAGCGAAAACATCGGAATTTCCAATTTCAACTGACCCGCTCTCAACTTGACTCAAACCAGTTCCGCTGCCGCCTCCTTGTACAGAAATTTGAACATTTGGATGATCTTGCGTATAGCTTTCTTGCGCTGCATCAACTAACGGTTGTAAAGCTGTTGAACCTACCGCTGTAATTTTTGCCGTATCCTCTTTGGCTGAACCCGAATCCTTCGTTGCATTTCCAGTACCACACCCTGCTAAAAGAATCCCTGAAAATGCGAATGCTAAAATAATTTTCTTCATCATGTACACTCCTCAATTTAGATGGTCAATTCATTTTTATAAGAAACCTACTAGCCGTTTTCAACCGCGTTCCTTATGTTTAGTACATCGTTACTTTACCAATGAAACGTAAATATCTGATTGAAGGGATGTAAATGAACCGTAAAGAACTGTAAATATTAGGTAAAGACAAAATCTCTTACTTTATGATAGTTTTGTTGTACAATACTTTTGCAATAAAAATTACAAATGAGAGAAGCGAATCAAAATGTTAGTGATTACTTATGAATTGAATGACTCAGAAAAAGAAAAAACGTATAAAAGTGCCAATGATTTTATTGCTGCACAATTAAAAGAAGTCCCTGACCTACCGGATTATTACCATGTTCAAAAAGCCACTGTTGATGGAAAAGAAATTGACTTAACGGATAAAACGATTAGTGGACTATTTAATTATTTGAATAATTAAACCGTTCCGATACCAACAAAAAAAACGATCAAACCTTTTCGATTTGATCGTTTTTCTTATTTTCCTAAATACACCGCTAAGCGATTCATCGCTTCCACTAAATTTTCCATCGATGCAGCATAGCTGATTCGGACATACCCTTCACCCTCTGGTCCAAAGGCAATTCCTGGGATAATTGCTAATTGATTTTTCTCTGCTAAGTCTATACAAAAAGCCATCGAATCCTGCTCATACTCAGCTGGAATCTTCGCAAAAATGTAGAACGCTCCTGATGGACGTGCCACCTCAAACCCCATTTTAGTCATTGCCTGATAGACATAATCCCTGCGTTCACGATATTCCTCTCGCATAACTTCTGCATCAGAAATCCCTTGTACTAATGCTCGAACCGCAGCTTTTTGCGAGATTGTTGAAGCCGCAGTGACTAGGTATTGATGGACTTTAATGATCTGCTCTACTAATTCAGCTGGAGCAAAAATAAATCCAATCCGCCAACCAGTCATTGCATGCGATTTTGATAACCCATTGATCACTATAGTCTGCTCACGTAGATATTTACCAAATGAAACGTGTTTTGTTTCATAATTCAATTCACTGTAGATTTCATCACTGATGACAAAAATCGGATACTTCTTCAATGTTTCACTCAACGCTGAGACTTCTGCCTCATTGTAAGCAACCCCCGTAGGATTCGAAGGTGAGGTGATGATAATTGCTTTCACCTTATCCCCGTGCTCTGCCATCGCCTGATCAATTTGCTCAGGCGTCAGAACAAAACCTGTATCTCGTGTATCGATATAGACTGGCTCTGCACCCGCTAATAGGATTAAAGGTTCGTACCCCGGATACGTTGGCGCCGGAAGCAGTACTTTATCTCCCACTTCCAGAATCGATAATAAACTTGCTGATAACGCTTCTGTTGCTCCTACCGTGACTAAAACTTCCGTAGTCGGTTGATAATTAATCGTATATTTTTCAGATAAAAAACGACTTGCTGCTTCTCGAACGTCAATTAGACCAGACATACCGGTATAATGACTGAAATTATCTTTGATCGCCTGTTGCCCTGCTTCTTTCACGTGCTCAGGGGTATTAAAATCCGGCTCTCCTAATGTCAATTTCAACATGTTAGGAATTCCAGAGACTTTTTCATCAAATTGACGAATCAATGAGACGGCGATTTCATAGACATTTTTGTTAAATCGATCTTGCAATTTATTCATATAACCCCTCCATTTCTAATCATATTATCACAAAAGTCCAGATAGTAAAGAAAAAATATTGGCTTTGCTATAGTCATTTGAAAAGAATCTCTCATTTTTCAGTAATTGTTGGATGCCTCTCTTTCATTTTTATGAATTATTATATCTAATAAAGCTTTCTTTTTTATTATCGAAAATGTAGATTCAAAATAAAAAAATTTCATTCCAAACAAGTAACGATTTATTGATAACAGTATAAAATAACTTTCATTATCCACTCTTTTTTTAATTTTATGTTGTATTGACTATTTATCAATCATAAAATAACCATACACGAAACAATGCTCGAGGTGATCTTAATGTTGAGAAAGAGAATAATTTTATCTCTACCTTTTATTTTCTATTTAATTCCTTACGTCCATTTGTGCTTAGCAATCGATTACCTGTTTGATTCAATCGTAGGCATCTTTCTATTCTTACTCCTTACAGTAATGATTGGTTTTTATGCAAAAGTTACTCGTCAGCTTTCTTTGCTGATCTTTGGTAATCTAATCAATATTCTATTGAGTTGCTCTTTAATTATTTTCAAGAGTCCATTAGTCAGTTTATATCACTCTTCTTCCCCATTTACAGCAGCCATACCGTTGATTTTTCTTTTTTTAATCACACAATTAACGGGAATTTTTTGGGGCTATATACTTCACAAAGAATCCGCTCTTTCAGTAAGTAAAGAAAAAGACAACTAAAAAACTTCGGATCGTTGAAAAATGATCCGAAGTTTTTATGTTAATTTTTTACCAGCCCTTTTTTTGGTTTGATCCAAATTTCTACCTTTGGATCGTCGGTCACATTCACATATTTTTGAACCAAGAATGGCGCCATATCCTCCATTCCAATTCCGTGCCCTTTGAGCCAAGTATCAAAAAAATAATTATTTGCTTTGTATAAAGCGTCTTCTACTAAATAGTTGAAATTCTCTGCTTCAAATGAACAGACATAATAGTTTCCAGCTTCGAGCTTGAACTGCGTGTACTCTGCTAAACGCTGATGATCGGAGCTTCCACCAACAAAATACTGAACCTTTCCGGGAACGATATCCTTCTTAAAGCAGTCGATTACCAATCCATCGGTTAATAAATTGGGGATAGACATTTTTTGTTTATGAAATTCATCCCATAGTTCTATCAGCGTATTAACGCCCACGCTGTTCATTTCCTTTGATTCAACTTGTCGGGAAATCCCTGTATAATATTCCGTCTCGACGATTGAGCGATAAGTAACTTCTAGTACCATATCATCCACTAACAATGGGACACTCTCATCTACCATTGTATAATAAAGCGATAAATCTGGTTTTAAAAAGTCTGTTAATAGCAGATCTTTTTTTCGATAGTCTTCTGGTGTCACACCATAAATTTCTTTAAACGCCCTTGTGAACGTTGCATGACTACTAAAGCCATATTCAAGTGCAATATCAGCAATCCGCCGATCCGTCATTTTCAGGAACGGTTTTGCATTTGCAACTCTTCTCGCTTTAATATACTCATTCACTGTTTTTCCGACTAAGCGATTAAACAATTTCTGAAAATAGTAGATTGATAAATATGAAACTTTCGCCAATTCTTCGATTGTTAATTTTTCTTTGATATTTTCTTCAGCATAATCTATTGAATTTTGAATCGCTTCCCAAGCGTGCATTCTATTCACTCCTTATCCATAGTTAAGAATATTAATAGTCCCTATAATCTTAACCCTTTATAATAAAAGTTTAGCATAAGATTTTAGCGCAAGCTTGTTTGATAATGCTGTTTTTTTAATACGCATCTTTTGACGGATAAACTCAATCAGAAGGGGCAGTCAATCTCTTGATGACTTGAGCATGGTCTTGCAAAAAATTATCGGTCTAACTCTTCTACTGGAGTAATTATTGGTTTGCCATCCTTATCCAATAAGGGGGTTAAGCCACCCGCATAACCAACTTTGTTGAACATATAGTTCACTCCTGTTTCACGATCAACAAAAATCATAATCGCATCTAGCTTTCCCTGAGAATACACTCTTACAAAACGATCTTTTGCCATTCTTCATTCCTTCTTTCTCTATTCGATGTAACGCTTTCATAAAATCTAAATCTAGCGTAGCATAATCAAACCCATCGAACAATTACTTATGATCATTATTCTTCAAAAAATCACAAAAAAAGAAATCTTTATGCAAAGATTTCTTTTAAATGTTTATATTTTTCTAACTGGAATCTGAATCTCCGTTAACCAATCCTCTTCACAGTCCTTATTCCAAATCCCATCAATATAATTTTCCCTAGCTGAGTCAATAATCTCATACCCATTATCTTCGACAAACTTGATTGCTGCAGCATAGGCCTTAGGAATGCCCTTATAAGAACCTTTGTGCATTGTACAGACTGCTTCGGGAACTTCATCGATTTGTTTAAACTTCAAATCACCGACAGCCTCTTTCATCTCAGTTACTGCTTCACATACTTCTATATCAATATTCTCTTCCTTGTATTCATTATCATGATAGATATTGAAGCAATATTCTGGAACCGCACAGACGCAACCCGCTTTCTCCATTTGTGCGCCCATTTCAGGAATCGTTGAAAATAGTGCATTAAAATTTGGAACAATTTTTCGCATGGAAGCGACTATTGCCTCAGGTAATTTTTTTATTACCATGTGATAATTATCTTCATTTTGTTGTAAATAGCCCTCAATTTGCGAAAGCATCGACATCCGATCAGAAATTTCTTTTAGTAACTGCTGCTTCTTTCGTTGTAAAATTCGTTGTTCACTCTCACCATCTTGGACCTGCTTAATTTCTTCAATGCTATAGCCAATTCGGCGAAGCGCTAATAACCGATGCAGTGGTTCTAACTGACTGGAGCTATAATAACGATAGCCATTATCTGGATCGATGAAGCGCGGCCGTAACAGCCCCACTTCATCGTAATAGCGCAATGTCTTAATCGTCACCTGATTCATCTTAGAGAACATTCCGATTCGATAGAGTTTTTCTTCAATTTTTTCGCATTCAGGTTCCATATGATCCTCCTCCCTTCTTAATCTATTCCCAACGGAAGAATTTTACCGCTAAACCAAATCCGAGAATCGTAATCATGACTAATAAAATCAACACAAATTGCGGATTCCCGATTGGTTGATCAAGACTGACACTTTTTAGTAACTTCACTCCTTGGGTCAAGGGAAGAATATTCGCTACTTTTTGCATGCCCTTCGGAAAAATTTCAAAAGGGATCACTGCTCCTGATAAAAAGAGCATAGGAAAATAGACAAGACTGCAAACTAGATTCGCAATCTTAATATTTTTACATACGCTGGCAATCAATAACCCTAAACTATACATCGCAATCATAACTAAAAAATAGCTTGCAATCAATAATCCCCAGTTTCCCTGCATCCTGTAATCAAGAAAGAGGATGGATACCAATGCGACGAGGCTCGCAGAGATTATCGCTGTGACCATAGCGACTAATACTTGCGTAGCGATCAAGTGCCCAGGTGAAGCGGGAGTCACGAAAAAGTGCTTCAATATTTTCTTATCACGATAGTCGCAGATCGTTAAGGGTATCCCCATGAATGCCGTGGCACAGATACCAACGACCAAGAGAGAGCTGAAACTGCTGTCCAAAAAGGTATAAGACATGTTTCCCGCCTGTTTATTTCCGGCAATCATACTCGTCAGTATCAAGACACCTAAGGGCATCCCGATTCCAAATAGAATACCGTCAATCGAACGAATCGCTAACTTCCCTTCAACTTTTGCCAAATTGATTACTTTACGCATCATTTTCCTCCCCTACGTACCAAAGATAAGCATCTTCCAAATTACTTTGAGAGCTCTCGGACAATAATTCTGGTATAGTTCCTTCAACAACCACATTTCCATTCTTAATGATGTAGATACGATCACATAGAACCTCAGCTTCCTCCATAAAATGTGTGGTCAAAAACATCGTTAAGTTTGTTTTCTTGAGCTTGAGCAAGGTCTGCCAAACATTTCTACGCGCCTCTGTATCTAACCCTGTTGTCAATTCATCTAAGAAAATAATCTCTGGATTAGGAATCAAAGCTAACACGATTGAAAGTTTTTGCTTTTCTCCACCTGACAGCTTCTCTACATATTGTTTTTCAAACCTTTCTAATTTAAATAATCTTAGAAGCTCACGATAATCCCTAGGTTGTTGGTACAAGCTGGCCAGTTCTCGACATAATTCATTTACGCGAATATTATTTTGATAACTAGAAGATTGCAATTGAACTCCAACCTTCTCAAAAACTTCCCGTCGCCGCTTTCTAGGATTCAATCCTAAAATTCTTGCTGATCCTTGATCGGGTCTTTTAATACCTAGAAGTGTTTCAATAGTGGTGGTCTTCCCTGCTCCATTAGGCCCCAACAGACCAAAAACTTCACCTTTGTTGATGGTGAAGGATAGTTGGTTGACGATTCTTTTACCGCCGATTTCTTTTGTTAAATGGTCAGCTACGATAGCTATACTCACGTATGATCCTCCCCTTTCATTAACAGAATACTGTCTCCTGTTAAGGGAGAGTCAACAGAAAGGTGATACTTTTATTGTGGCTTCACAATAAAAATTGTTCCTTCTTTTTGATACCCTTGCTTTTCATAGTAGGGGTCCACATCACTCATGACATACACCGTTTGGTCAAGAAAATCCTTGCATGCTTGTTCCATTAAATAGCGTCCATAGTTTTTTCCGCGACAATCTGCATCCACTAATAAATCATAGACATACATACCGAAGCCATCATCCTCACGACATCGTGCATACGCACAAATTTTTTCATTCTCAAACAGTAGATACGTGATAGAAGTCAATAATGCTTTTGAATACTTTTGCTTGTTCTCATCATTACAGTACTCTTCCCAATCAGGTTCTTTTTTCATCATTGTAAACAGTTCATCGGCATCCTCTTTTTGATAAGGACGGATATTCCATATTTCTTTCATTTAAAATCTCCTTTTTATATTATGATAGCAAACAGTCGAGAAAATACTAGAATAAAAATAAGGGACTGACCCAAAAGTCGTTTAGACTTTCGGATCAGTCCCTTTTCACAATTAAACGGCATCTCATAAGTAACGTCTGCGGATACTAAGCCAAAAACGCGCAAAGATTTGAGAAATACTGAGTAGATACCATTCTACAGCAGCTCCTACGCCACTATGTTTTTCAGGTAATTTCTTCCTATTCATTTACACTGTAGGCTTATAAGTCTGCTGCTGCTATTCAATGTTTAAAATATTCCCTTGTTGCTTGCTCGTCAGCTTGTAACTGTTGAATCAGCCCATCCACAGATTCGAAAGCCACCTGTCCCCGCAACATATGATACCAACGAACTTTCACTTTTTCACCATAAATTTCTTGATTAAAATCTAGAATATTTATTTCAACAGTTAACAGGCGATTTGTTCCAAAAGTATCATTATGTCCTATCGAACCCATTGCTGGATACCATTGATCCCCAATTTGGATTTGATTCACATAAACACCTTCTTTAGGTAATTTCATGTCCTCAGGTACTTGAATATTTGCAGTTGGATAACCAAGTTTTCTTCCTCGTGCCTCTCCATGAACCACAGTACCACTGATCTCATATATATAACCTAATAAGTGATTCGCCTCATCTAAACGTCCCTCAGATAATAGTCGACGAATTCGAGAAGAACTAATTTTTTCAGTTTCATACTCTTCAGTTTTTTTTGCCACAATCACCACTTCAAAACGATCTTTTGCGTATTTTGGTAATTTTTCAGCATCCGCCCTTTGATCTTTTCCAAAATTATAGTCAAAACCAGATACAGCAACACTAGCATGCAGGCCAACAATGTACTGATCAACAAACTCTTGCGGTTCTAACGCGGCAAATGATGAAGTGAAAGCTACTTCATACAGCAAATCCACTCCCAGCTTAGACATCCGTTCTTCTTTCTGTTTCAAAGTAGAAAGATATTGAATTGGTTTGCTTTGGACCTGTTGAAAGACAACCGCTGGATGCTGGTTGAAGGTCATAACAGCTAATTTTAACTTCTTTTCTTTCGCAATTTTTTTTCCAGTATTAATTACTTCTTGGTGTCCACGATGCACACCATCAAAAAATCCTAATACTAAAACACAATCTCCTGCAGGAATTTCTTCTGGTTTATAAGGATGCCGTAATTTAACAATTTCCATTAGTTCTAACTCCTAATTTATAGTCATGTATTTATTCTTTTAAAAAAAGATTGTTCTTCATGCCGGATATTCTCAAAAATAGGATACGTTGTCCAAACTCTAGCCTAACCGAAAAAGCTAATCAATATCATTTCGTATCACTTTGCTCGGCTTTAACAACCAGTCTTTTTCTGGATGGATCCCATAAAGGCTAACTAAATGATCTTTGTAGAAAAATGCAATTAACTCTCCCGGCATCTCTTTTATTCCAAAAGCCTTCATAGGTAAAAGCTGTCCGTTTTTCACCTTTTGCCAATCAGTGTCAGTCAAATCAATTCGAGGAAATTCTTTCATCGCCTCCTCAATTGGTTGCAATGCACGATCAATTTGATTTTGCTCCATTAACTCTTTGACTTGTGCTAAAGTGACTGCTTGTCCAACTGAGAATCCACCACTAGATAAGCGGGTCAAATCAGACATATGAGCGGGATAACCAAGAGCTTCTCCCAGATCTACAGCGAGTGTCCGAACATAAGTCCCTTTACCGCAGGTGACTTGAAATCGCCAACTTTGCGTTTTCGTTTTTTCATTATAGACCGGTGCCGTTGTCCGATAAAAACTTTCGATCAAAGCTTGTCGTTCAGGTCGTTCAACAGATTCACCAGCACGTGCGTATTCATATAAACGCTTTCCGTTAACCTTAACTGCTGAATACATTGGCGGCACTTGTTTGATCATTCCAACAAAGTTTGTCATCATTTGATCGATCTCAGTCTCAGTTAGAGGTTTGTCTACTGCTTTTTTCTCTACTACTTCACCACTTCGATCCTCTGTCGTTGTAGAAAAACCTAGCGTAATCTCCCCTTCGTAGATTTTTCCGCTCTCTTGTAAATATTCGATCACTTTGGTTCCTTTACCGATACAAATAGGTAAAATACCATCAACATCAGGGTCTAACGTACCTCCGTGACCAACTTTTTTGGTTTGTAAAATTTTTCGTAATTTAAAGACACAGTCATGACTCGTCATGCCGCGCTCCTTCCATAACGGCAAGATACCGTCCATCGCTGTTTCCTCATTTCTATTTATAATCAACGCTCCCATTATAGCATAGCTAATCTAAGAATTGATTAGCCAACTCTCTGAAAGTCTCTAACTAATTGATGAATAGTCCCACCTATTATTAGGCTAAAGAATAAAGAAAAACCGCCAAATAATGACGGTTTTAGTATTTCTTTTCTTTCGCCTTTTTCTTTTGTCGCTGACGATTAATCACAAATGAAATACTTGGATCTGAACGCTGCTGCATTGCATAAGATTCTAATTGATTGACTTGATCACGATAGTTATTTGCCGCGAAGTTAGAAATCTCTTCATTCACTTCGTATTTGTCAATAATTTTTCTTTCTAAATAAAATCCACGAATCAATTCTTTTGCGTAAAGCGGATCTTGCTGAATCAAATAAGTCCCAAACAATCCATGACCACTGACCTGATTCATCAAATTCTTTCGTTCATCTACAAAGAAATCGATTAA
Source organism: Enterococcus sp. DIV0756 (assembly GCF_051710745.1). Classification (NCBI taxonomy): domain Bacteria; kingdom Bacillati; phylum Bacillota; class Bacilli; order Lactobacillales; family Enterococcaceae; genus Enterococcus; species Enterococcus sp. DIV0756. Next base: position 2,180,697 of record NZ_JBIOLF010000001.1, read on the forward strand.
ATCCTCATCATAAACATCACGTAGATTTTCCAAACTGTCTAATATAGCTTCACTGTTGCGAATAAAGATTTTTCGAAGTATGGAAATATCTTCATTATCAACCGTTTCTTTTCGCTTTTGACGTCGTTCCCAAAACATTTTCGGATGCATGACGACACGAATGATCCGTCGAACAAAAATTAGCCAAAAGCTAAGTAATGACAACATCTGTTTTGTAACCGACTCAGAAACATTTGAAATAAAACGCGAATATAAACGATAGGCGCCCGAATCAATTTGATGCCTTCGAAAACTTTCATCCAATCCATCTCGCTCAACTGAAATAATCAAGGCTTGAATTTCCTGAAATTCTTGTTGCGCGCTTTCTGGCATTGAATTATTGAAAAGCGTTTGGATTCGTCCTTGGTAATTTGCGATTACTGCAAGCAATGCAAATCGTTCTTTTTCATTCATTCTTTTCTTGTCTAGATCTTCATATAATTCATTAATGACTTCTCGCAGGATTAACATTCGCTTAGGATCGGTTAAAGGAACGACTTCGCCCTCAGATAAGATCGGTAATAGGATCATCCCGATAATCAGCGTTAAAAATGTTACACAAGCTGTAATAAAAAGTAGTAGCGATCGTTCGGGGAATTCTAAACCGTTGATTGTGGTTGGCAAAATAAAAATTGTTGCAATACTGACGGTCCCCTTAACACCGCCAAAAGTCAGCAATAAGCGATCTCTTAACTGTTCGTGGTTTCTCTTCCAACCTTGCGTCACGATATAAAATCCGCTGACAAATAGAAAACGTAACACGAATAGTAGCGCCGTTAGTAACAAGACAATTCCCAATAAATGAATATTGGAATAATTTCTACTATTCCAGACTGGTGAAAATACTTGAGAAAGTTCGATCCCTAAAAAGATAAAAACCAGAGCATTCAGCATAAAGCCGATTGTACTCCACGATATTTCTGTAACATTGGAGAGCTGCGCCTCAAATAAATTTACCCTTCGGAAGCCAGTTGCTTGCAACACTCCTGTTACAACAGCAGCAATAATTCCTGAGGCATGAAATAACTCAGCAATAAAATAAGCTGCGAATGGCAATATTAATTCAATCAGCAAATAAGCTGATACATCCTGAGCCGAGATCCGTTCAATAATTTTGATAATTTCATTTTTAACCCAAATAATTATTAATCCAACCAATACACCTACAATGCTTGATTCAAGTAAAGAGATCGAAGCATCCGCCGCAGAAAACTGTCCAGTTAACAATGCCGCTACGGCGAACTGAAAGGCTGTAACACCAGTCGCATCATTAATGAGCCCTTCTCCTTCTAAAACGTGCATAACTGATTCTGGGATGTTTAAGCGTTTGGCTAGCGAACTAACTGCTACAGCATCTGTTGGTCCTAAAGAAGCTCCAAAGGCCAAACAAGCCGCGATGGGAATAGCAGGTAAAATACTGTGCAGAACAAAACCTAATCCGAAAAGAGTAAAAATTACTCCACCAAAAGCTAGCAACAAGATTAAACCAAAATGTTTCAATATTGATGGAATATCTGCTGTCTCACCTTCTCTAAACAACAATGGTGCAATGATCATTACAAGAAAAACTTCTGGCTCAAAATGAATTGAACTACCAACTTCCGTAAAACCAAGAACAATTCCAATAATGATTTGAATCATAAAAATGGGAAAGGATGGAAACACTTTTGCTAAAACATTCGATAAGGTAATGGCAATGGCTAAAATGATGATAATCTCAATTAGGCCCATCCACTCACCTCTTGGAACAATTCTCTTTTGCCTTACATAATAGCTTTAAGAATTCTCTTTTTTTGCTGATGATTCGATCTTCTAACTCTGTTAGTTCTTTTGATTCACCATCTAATGAAAGCTGGGCACGTTTTGTTTCCATGCGCAACAAATCATGCTTCATTCGTTCTAGTTTACGAGAAGTCAACATATTGATTCTCTTTATTTTCTGTTTAACAGCTTTACGTTCTTCTGGACTAAGGTTATCAAACTCTTTGTGGAGCTCCTTCATCCGTTCTTCAAATTCTGTCGTCATTTTAGACTTTGCCTCCTTGAAAATATCCAGCAAAAGGACTTTTTACAAACTGCATACACTTTAACAGGATTTGCTCAATAATGCAAAAAAGAACCCGAAAATCTTTTCAGGTTCTAACGAATTTATTCTTTATTTAAGTCACGGATCATTTGATCAATCTTAGAACCATATTCAACTGATTCATCCAGTTCAAAAAATAATTCCGGTGTCTTATAAATTGACAAAGCTTGGCCTAGTTCACGACGAACCAATCCGCGTGCTTTGTTCAAACCTTCTTGCGCCTTTTCTTTATCTGAAGCTTTATCAGACAATAAGCTGTAATAAATGGTCGCTTGCTGCAAGTCTCCAGTGACGTGCACATCCGTGATATTCACGTCTTGAACTCGCGGATCACGAACTTTCTTCCGTAAGATGTCGTTGACTTCCTTTAAAATTTCTTGAGCAAGACGACGGTCGCGATAATTTGGCATAACGAATGCCTCCCTTGTTCATACTAGTGGATTTATTTTTCACACCGAGAGTTATTCCGCTACATATTAAAAATACATAGCGGAAAAGATAAATTATTTTGGTTTGATTTCTTCCATAACGAAGCCTTCGATTACGTCATCAACTTTGATGTCGTTAAAGTTTTCGATCATTGCACCACATTCATAGCCCATCTTAACTTCTTTCACATCATCTTTGAAACGCTTCAAGCTGGCAAGTTTTCCTTCAAGAATGACAATACCATCACGAATGATACGTACTCCGCTATCACGTTGGATAGATCCTTCATTAACGTAGCAGCCGGCGATTGTGCCAACTTTAGAAACCTTATACGTTTCACGTACAGTCATTTGACCAGTGATTTTTTCTTCGTATTCAGGATCAAGCATACCTTTCATCGCTGTTTCAATTTCTTCGATGGCTTTGTAGATAATTCGGTGTAAACGAATATCTACTTCTTCGGTTGATGCTTGTTGTTTCGCCTGTGGTGTAGGACGTACATTAAACCCAATAATGATCGCGTTACTTGCCGCAGCTAAAGTAACATCACTTTCGTTAATTGCACCTACAGCTGAATGGACAATTTTTACACGTACGCCTTCAACATCGATTTTCTTCAATGAAGCTGCTAAAGCTTCAGCAGAACCTTGTACGTCAGCTTTAATGATTACATTAACTTCCTTCAACTCACCTTCTTTAAGTGACTCGAACAAGTTATCTAGTGTTACACGTGCACTTGCACTGCGATGTTCAAGCAACGCACGTTTCGCACGTTCTTCCCCAGCAGCACGAGCTGTTTTTTCATCTTCAAAGATCGCAAAACGATCACCCGCTTGAGGAACATCATTCAATCCAGTAATTTCAACTGGTGTAGCCGGTCCAGCAGCTTTTTCACGACGACCAATATCATTCGTCATTACACGAACACGACCATAGGTGTTACCGACAACAATTGGATCACCGACTCTCATCGTACCTTGTTGAACAAGTAATGTTGCAACTGGTCCTTTTCCTTTATCCAAGCGAGCTTCAATAACTGTTCCGATTCCGTGTTGTGTTGGATCAGCTTTCAAATCTTCCACTTCAGCAACTAATAGAATCATCTCTAGCAATTCATCAATATTTTGGTTGAATTTCGCTGAAATCTCTACAAAGATTGTATCGCCGCCCCATGCTTCTGGAATTAATTCATATTCACTTAATTCTTGCATAACATGTTGAGGATTAGCACCTGGTTTATCAATTTTATTAACTGCCACGATGATCGGCACTTTCGCTGCTTTCGCATGATTAATAGCTTCGATTGTTTGTGGCATCACACCATCATCAGCCGCTACGACTAAGATCGTAATATCTGTAATACTTGCACCACGTGCCCGCATACTTGTAAATGCTGCGTGTCCTGGTGTATCCAAGAAAGTGATCGGTTTGCCGTCAATATCGATTTGGTAAGCACCAATATGCTGTGTGATACCGCCTGCTTCACCGCTCGTTACACGAGAATGACGTAAAGTATCTAATAATGTCGTTTTACCGTGGTCAACGTGTCCCATAATCGTTACAACTGGAGGACGAGATACTAAGTTTTCTTCATTCACATCTTCTACTTCGAAGAAACGATCAATATCTGCAATATCAATAGTTACTTTTTCTTGTGGCTCAATTCCGTAATCAGTAGCCAATAGCTCAATCGTATCTTTATCTAACGGTTGATTTTGGTTAACCATAACGCCCATCATAAATAACTTTTTGATGATTTCAGCTGGTTCGCGGTGAATCTTCTTCGCGATGTCTGCTACATTCATACCTTCAGTGTATTCTAAGACCTCTGGTAATTCACGGAATTTACGTGGTGGAACAGCAGGTTTGTTACTTTGTTGCTGTCTGCCCTTTTTACCTTTTTTATTAAATTTGTTTTTATTGCGATTTTGATTACCGCCAAAACTATTGTTCCGGTTTTGATTACCATAGTTGCTCTTACCACGGTTTTGGTTGCCGCCTTGATTCGAACCACTTTGATTTGAACGTTGCGCATTGTTTGCCGAACCTTGCGCTGGACGTTGGCCTTGGTTTTGACGTTGTGCATTATTTGAACTACTTTGTGCTGGACGTTGTTGTCCTTGGTTTTGGCGTTGCGCATTGTTTGCACTACCTTGTGCTGGACGTTGTCCTTGGTTTTGGCGTTGCGCATTGTTTGCACTACCTTGTGTCGGACGTTGTTGGCCTTGATTTTGGCGTTGTGCATTGTTTGTATTGCCTTGTGTCGGACGTTGTTGGCCTTGATTTTGGCGTTGTGCATTGTTTGCTGCACCTTGCGCTGGACGTTGGCCTTGATTTTGACGTTGCGCATTGTTTGCACTACCCTGTGCTGGACGTTGTTGTCCCTGGTTTTGGCGTTGTGCATTGTTTGTGTTGCCTTGTGTTGGACGTTGTTGTCCTTGGTTTGAACGGTTTACGTTCGCTGAGTTGTTTTGTCTATTATTTTGTGTCAAGTCTTTATTTCCTTTTCTATTCTGGAAATTTGGGTTGTTCTTTGAGCTCTTTCCATGGAATTTTGGTTTTTCGTGCTGGTTAGCTGATGGTTTTGCCTGAGTTGTTTGTTTCGGTTTGCTAGAAAAAGCTTTTTTCAATTTTGATTCATCGTCTCCAGATAATGAACCCATATGATTTTTTACATCAATCCCTAAAGTTTGTGCTTTTTCTACAACATCCTTACTTGATTGATTCACTTCTTTGGCAAATTCGTATACTCTTTTGTTTCCCATGCAATCACCTTCCTAACCTGTTATTAACGTCATAATTTTGTCAGCGAAACCTTGGTCTAAAACTCCGATTACTTTTCTCGGCTTACCAATTGCGCCTAAAATCTCCCCTTGAGTAAATTCGACAAAACATGTCGTTTGATAATACTTACTTTTATCTGATACTTTCTTTTGAGTGTTTTCACTCGCATCAGTAGTGACGATTACGAGACTCACTTTCCTTTTGCGAATCTCATTAATGGTCATTTCTTCTCCTGTGATCAGTTTGCCTGCACGCATTGCAAGGCCTAACATGTTCAAGGCCTTCTGTTTATTCATTGCCGAAGAGCTCTTTTCTGGCTTTTTGGTGTTTCACATAATCAAGTAGTTCTTGATAAAATTCATCACTTAAATCAATGCCGAGTGTACGGTCTAAAATGCGTTTTTTCCACGCTTCTTCAACCTCGGCTGGTTCTAGCGCGACATAGGCACCACGGCCCGGTTTCTTACCTGAAGGATCAATGGAAACCTCTCCTTCTTTGGACTTAGCGATGCGAATCAATTCTTTTTTGGGGAACATTTCACCGGAAACAACCGACTTTCGCAAAGGAACTTTTCTTTTTTTCATTTGCTGTCCTCCTAATAAATTATTGATCTGTTTGATCGGAAACAATATTTTCTTCATCTTCGATCATCGTATCCATTGTTACTTCTGCTTCTGATTCGATGTCTTCTACTTCCGTTTCGATTGCTTCTACTTCAGAAGTAATTTCTTCAACCTCAGTAACAATTTCTTCTACTTCTGACTCGTCATAGTTTTCATAAAAATCTTCCATATCCGATTCAGATTTGATATCAATCTTGTGAGCAGTTAGCTTAGCAGCTAATCGAGCATTTTGCCCCCGTTTACCGATAGCTAATGATAATTGGTAATCTGGTACGACAACCGTACAAACTTTTGGATTATCAATGTCAAAGATAACATCTTCAACTTGCGCAGGGTTTAAAGAGTTTGCGATAAATACCGCTGGATCTTCATCCCACTCAACAATATCCATATTTTCGCCTTTTAGTTCATTCACAATTGCCTGTACACGTTGTCCTTTAGGTCCCACACAGGTTCCGACTGGATCAATGTTAGGGTCAGTAGAACGAACAGCTACTTTCGCACGATCTCCAGCTTCGCGAGCTATGCTGACGATTTCTACAATTCCATCATAGACTTCTGGAATTTCTTGTTCAAATAAACGACGTAATAAATCTGGATGACTACGACTTACAAATACTTGAGGACCTTTTGACGTATTTTCTACTCGTGAAACATACACCTTAATACGGTCATGAGGTTTGTAGTGTTCATTTGGCATTTGGTCTTGTTTTGAAAGAACCGCTTCAATCTTACCCAAGTTTACATAGATATAACGATTATCTTGTCGTTCTACCACACCTTGCATGATGTCTTTTTCGTAGGCGCTGTATTCGTTGTAAATGATGCTGCGTTCAGCTTCACGTACACGCTGCAAGATGACTTGCTTCGCTGTTTGAGCAGCAATTCGACCGAAGTCTTTAGGTGTTACTTCGAAACGGATCGTATCTCCGATTTCATACGCTGGATTTATTTCCATTGCATCTTTCAGAGAAACTTCTAATTGCGAATCCATGACTTCTTCCGTAACTTCTTTCACGGCGTATACATGAATGTCACCTTTCTTCTCGTTGAATTCCACTTCAACATTTTGCGATTGACCATAATGGCGCTTGTAAGCAGAAACTAATGCTGCTTCTAATGCATCAATCACGATTTCTTTCGAAATACCTTTTTCTGCTTCTAGAGTATCCAACGCATTCAGCATTTCTTTACTCATGTTAACTTTCCTCCTAGTTCATACTAAAACATCTATTCTTAAAATTCGCTATGCCACCTATTTAAATAAATCACTATATATAAAGGCTAGCTCGTTATTAACGGATGAATTTTTTTACATAAAAATTCTTAAGAATCTCGTACGCATACCCTTTTACTAATTTGCTAACGCAAAAAGTAAAACTGACCAATCTATTTTTCAAAGAAAAATAAGTTTGATTTCACCATGTCTATTCTTCCACTATAATAATAGAAAATAGTTCACTTCAAAAAATGAAACGGACACCCTAACTAAGGATAATCCACGCTACTTTCCACTTAAAATTCGATGGCAAAACGCGCTTTGGCGATATTTTTACGTTCGAAAACCATATCTTTTGTTCGCGTTTTTATTTTAACAGTTAGTGTTAGTTCATCTTCAGTCAGATCTTTCAAAAAACCTTGATATTGTTTTTCGCCATCAATGTTTTGATAAAGAGAAATATTAATATATTCTCCCATTGCTTTTTGATAATCTTCTTCTTTTTTCAATGGACGTTCGGCCCCTGGTGAAGAAACTTCAAGGAAATACGCTTGTGGGATCGGATCAGGATCGATTGAATCCAGCTTTTCACTAAGCTTTTCACTAACAAAGGCACATTCTTCGATATCAATGCCGCCTTCTTTATCAATAAATACTCTTAAAAACCAACTTTTCCCCTCTTTGACAAATTCAACTTCAACTAACTCAAAATTCTGTTCATCCAAGATTGGTGTAACTAAGTCAGTCACTGTTTCGACTACACTGCTCAAACTGTCAGCCTCCTTTACTCCATTAAAAAGAGTGAGCGAAAAATCCGCTCACTCACCATCAGTCTATGATTACATTGTTATATTAACACAACTCTATTGAAAATTCAACCTTGTCATTTTCATGATGGAATTTCCTTTCATTTTTGTGCTGAATTTATCTTTTTCTTTACATATCAAATAATGAAAGTTGATTTTCATCTGGTAGATCTTTCAAGACACCATGAGTATCCATGTATTCAATCAAGGTTTTTGAAACTTTCCCACGTGAAGCCAAATCTTCTTTTGATAAAAAGATGCCATCTTTACGTGCTTCTACTATTTGTTTAGCTACGTTCAAACCAAGACCCGGTACAGCACGAAAAGGAGCAATCAACGTGTCTCCATCAATCACAAAATCTTGGGCATCTGATTTATATAGATCGATCATACCGAAATGGAAATCCCGTTCCAGCATTTCATTACACAATTCCAAAACTGTTAATTGATTCTTTTCTTTTGTAGAGGCGTCCATTCCTTTGTCTGTAATAGCCTTCATTGCGGCCTTCACCGCGTCTTTTCCTTTAGCCATCGCAACTAAATCAAAATCATCCGCTCGAACAGAAAAATAGGCACAATAATAAAGGATCGGGAAATATACTTTAAAATACGCCACCCGCAACGCCATCAACACATAAGCTGCCGCATGGGCTTTCGGGAACATGTATTTAATTTTCGAACAGGAATCAATGTACCAATCGGGTACATTATTCTCTTTCATCGCAGTTAGATACGTTTGACGTAAGTCATCGTCAATTTTATTCCATTGACCCTTACGAACAGTCTCCATGATTTTGAAGGCCATTCCGCTGTCTAAGCCCGCATGGATCAAATACACCATGATGTCATCCCGACAACCGATTACCTCTGCTAAATTCGCTTCACCGCGGCTAATTAATTCTTCGGCATTTCCTAACCAAACATCAGTACCGTGAGATAAACCAGAAATTTGTAATAGTTCAGCAAAAGTCGTAGGACTTGTTTCTTCTAACATCCCGCGAACAAAACGGGTACCAAACTCTGGAATTCCCAAAGTTCCAGTCTTCGAATAAATTTGATCAGCTTCTACACCTAAAACTTGTGGTCCAGCAAAAATCTTCATAACTTCTGGATCATCGGTTGGGATCGTTTTAGGATCAACACCCGATAATTCTTGCAACATGCGAATCACTGTCGGATCATCGTGTCCAAGAATATCAAGTTTCAAGACGTTATCATGAATCGAATGGAAATCAAAATGGGTCGTTTTCCATTCCGAATTTTGATCATCTGCCGGATACTGAATCGGTGTAAAGTCATAAACATCCATATAGTCCGGAATAACGATGATCCCCCCTGGATGCTGCCCCGTTGTTCGCTTAACTCCTGTGGCACCTTTTGCTAGACGATCAACTTCAGCATTTCTGAAATGCAAGTTATGATCCCGTTCATATCCCTTTACGAATCCATATGCTGTCTTATCTGCCACTGTACCGATCGTTCCGGCACGATACACATAGTCCTCACCAAATAGAACCTTGGTATAGTTATGAGCCTCTGCCTGATAGTCCCCTGAAAAGTTCAAATCAATATCGGGAACCTTGTCTCCGTGAAATCCTAAGAAAGTTTCAAATGGAATATCATGACCATCTTTGTTCAATCGAGCACCACATTTAGGGCAGGCTTTCTCCGGCATGTCGAAACCAGAACCATAAGAGCCATCTTCGAAGAACTCGGAGTACTGACATTCAGGACAATAATAATGTGGCGGTAATGGATTAACCTCTGTGATCCCGGTCATCGTAGCTACAAAACTCGAGCCAACGGATCCACGAGAACCTACTAAGTAGCCATCTTGATTACTCTTATGCACCAATTTCTGTGAAATTAAATAAATAACAGAGAAGCCATTACCGATGATCGAAGTTAATTCTTTCTCTAAACGTTTCTCAATAATGTCTGGCAATGGATCGCCGTAAAGTTCTCGTGCTTTATTGTAACTCAGAGTCTTGATTTCTTCCTCCGAACCAGGGATTTTTGGTGTATATAGATCATCTTTAACTGGAATAACCTCTTCACACGTGTCAACAATCGCATTGGGGCCATCCACGACAATCTCTTTTGCTAGCTCAGGACCTAAGAAACTAAAAGCTTGTAACATTTCATCTGTTGTACGGAAATGAACATCCGGTAAACTATGACGGTTCAACGGATTAGCTCCTCCCATCGAACTAATCAGAATTTTTCGGTAGATAGCATCTTCCTTGTTCAAATAATGAACATTACCCGTAGCGACAACCGTCTTATTTAAATCTTTACCAATTTGTATAAGATTCCGTAAAATATCTTCTAAATCCGCTTCGTTCTTTACTAATTCTTGCTCGATCAAAGGCGCATACACGGCCTTAGGCATTACCTCGATATAGTCATAAAAAGCGGCACGATTTTTCGCTTCTTCGACACCCTTTTGCATCATGGCTTCAAAAATTTCACCTTGTGAACAAGCAGAGCCTATCAAAAGATTTTCTCTTAATTTATTTAATTGCGAACGCGGAATTCGCGGTACTCGTTCAAAGTATTCTACATTTGACATAGAAATCAGTTTGAACAGGTCCTTTAAGCCTGCTTGATTCTTGGCTAAGATGGTTGCATGGAATGGACGAGCTCGTTTATACGAATCCCCTTCACCAACATGATCATTCAGCTGATCATGGTAATTCATTCCATGTTTTTCAATTGCCTCTTTGACAAATATCCAAGCCAAATGTCCAGTCGCTTCTGCATCATATACCGCGCGGTGATGCTGTTCCAGATTTACACCGAATTTCTTAGTCAAAACACCCAAGCCAAAACGTTTGAATTCAGGATATAAGAAACGAGCCAGTTCCAATGTATCGATGACTGGGTTTGGAGTTTCGGACATATCATGACGGACATATGTTGTATTAATGAAACCAATATCGAATGTTGCATTATGGGCGACTAAAATCGAGCCTTCGCAAAATTTTTCAAACAGCTCCATGACTTCTTTTTCTGGCTTTGATCCTCGCACCATTTCATCGGTAATTCCAGTTAAATTAATTGTTGTTTCAGACAACGGATGACCTGGATCGATAAATTCTTCAAAGGTATCAATGACATTCCCCTTGTGCATTTTAACTGCAGCCAATTCAATGATTGTGTCATAAACAGCAGATAAACCGGTAGTTTCTACGTCAAATACAACATAAGTAGCGTCTGTTAACGATTCATGTGCGTCGTTATAAGCAATCGGTACACCATCAGAAACAACATTTGCCTCAACACCATAAAGAATCTTCACACCTGCTTTTTTTCCTGCAGCGTGGGCTTCAGGAAATGACTGTGCGCCGCCATGATCTGTAATCGCGATCGCTCTATGTCCCCATTTTCCGGCTTGCGCTACTAAATCACTGGCACTGTTGATTGCATCCATCGTACTCATATTCGTATGCAAATGTAATTCCGAGCGTTTTTCTTTCGCTGTGTCCTGACGTTCTGGATGTTTCACCTCTTGAATGTCTTGCGCATTCATAACAAGATCTCGCATAAAGGTATCTTCTTGGACACTACCGCGAACGCGAATCCAACTATTATTTGCGATTGCTTCAAAAATCGCTTCATCTTTTTCGCCATTAGAAAATTTCTTCACAACAAAAGATGAAGTATAATCCGTCATTTTTAGAATTAGAATCTTCCTTTTCGATCGCAACTCACGGACTTCTTTGTCAAAGATAAATCCTTCAATTGTAATGCGTCGTTCCTCTTCAATAATATTTCCCATTGGAGTGATCGATTCATCCGCAGGTATATTGCGTCCCATTTGGATTGGTCCATCGAAATGAGCAGCACTTTCCTTCTGTTCTTTTTTCTTCGATTCATATTGAGCTAAACTTGCTGCTGCTTGTTCTTGCATTGCTTGCGCTTGTTCTTGTTTTCGCACTTCGAACTCTTGAAGCTTTTTATCCGCTTGCTCCTTGTCAACTTCAGGATCAATTCGTAAATGCGGAAAACCATATGAAACTAGATTGTCCTCAATTAATGGCAAATATTGCTGCTTTAAAAATGGAATCACCGTTTCATTGTCAATTAGCAAAACAATCCGTTTGTCTTGAATGACAGGTAAGGTTTTACTTAAAACTTGTTTGACCAGCGGCGTATCACAATCTTGTTCACTCAAAGCTAGTTGCCAATAATTTTGCAGAAGCTCTTCTTCAAACTGATTATCTTCTGGTATGATATGTAATTTCACTTTCGCGATCGATTGAAAAGCAATTTGTAGTTTTTGATGAAACGTATAAAACAATTTTGCCGACATAATTTGCGGTGTTTGAATAAAAAACTCCCACACACGCGACTTTTCATGAACAACTACTTCCTTGATCTCTGACGCTTGGATCACTGGATGTTGTTGCTCTATCTCAGCTAATTCAATTTGTCGTAATAAATTTTCGAATAATTCACGATTTTTAGACAAAATGACATCTCCTTCACTTTTTCAAGTATGTTCCAGTATACCTTTTTTTTTTTATGATTGCATTAGAAAAAGGATCGAAAAAATTTCGATCCTTTTTCTTTTAAAAGAAGAAACGCTGGATATCGTTCCACGTGACCAGAATCATCAATAACATGATAAATCCAAAACCAATCATAGTAATCATGCCTTCTTTATCTGGATCAAGCGGTTTTCCTCGAATCCCTTCAATCAGATTCAGCAAGATCTTGCCCCCATCAAAAGCAGGGATCGGCAATAGATTAACAATTCCTAAGTTAACTGAAAGTAATGCCATTAAATAAATAACTGTTTTGATTCCAGCACGAGATGCTTCAGCTGACATTTGATACATCATCACAGGACCACCTAGTTTATCTAAACTAAAGCCAGTAAAGAGAGAGCCTAATGCACCGAAAATTCTCTTAACCATATCCCAGGATTGTGTCAAACCACCTACGATTTTATCACCAAAGCCTGTTTTCATATAAGGTCCGACTCCGATTTGACCAACCTTTTCACCATTGCTTTTTATCGTCTTTGGTGTCATTTGAACAGTCTTCTCTTTACCATTCTGTTCTATAACTGCAGTCAGTTCTTTTCCTGGCTTTTTGGTAACTGTATTGGTCAGATCATCCCACGAAGAAATTTTCTTCCCATCAACTGATAGAATTGTATCATTAGCTTTTAAGCCGGCCACAGCCGCTGGACTATTTTCCTGTACCTCACCAATTTGATTTGTATCATAAACCGCGACACCACCCTGTAAAAAGGCCAACGCGATAAATAGTACGACAGTTAAAATAAAGTTGTTCATTGGTCCGGCGAAATTCGTCAAAATACGTGACCCTAACTTTGCCGATTGGAATTGTACATCCCGTGGTGCGATCCGAACTTCTGTCCCATTTTCTTCAATCACAGTAGCATTATGTTGAACTTTATAGGTTGTTTCTCGGCTTTCATCACCGTTGACATACCCTTTAATGACTAAATCATCAACAAGATCAGCAGAAATCAGTTCCATAGGAATACTATTAGGCAGCTGAACTTTTTTGCTGACATTGATTCGTTGTACCTCATTTTTCGGAGTCAGTTCAACCGATAATGGCATACCTGGACTCAATTCCGTCTCTTCGTCTTCAAGACCGGCCATTCGCACATAACCACCGATCGGTAACAGTCGTAATGTATAAGTTGTTCCATCTTTCCCCATATGAGCAATCAATTTTGGACCCATTCCGATCGAAAATTCTCGAACCAAAATTCCTGAACGTTTCGCAAAGAAAAAATGTCCAAATTCATGAACGATCACTAGGACACCAAAAACGATTAAAAACGTAATAATCGTACGCATAATTCTCCTACCTTCATTAGTTTCTTAGGGTTAGTTTATCATAGTCTGTCAACAAGTTATTCTTTTACTGATTATTTCATAGAAAATTTAAAAAAGCTCCGGGTTAAACCCAAAGCTAATTTACCTTCTATAACGTGGATTGCTTAAAGCTATTAGTTCAATCTTTTAATCCTAATAATCTGAAAACATCGCTTTCCCATGTTCCACTAGTTAAAACTAATCAAACATTCTTGCAATAATTATGGTTATGAAAAAGTATTACATTTCTTTTTAAAAGACTCCTAGCAAATGCATCATCGGAAAAACAAATAGCATACTGTCGAAACGATCCAAAATCCCGCCATGACCTGGTAAGATGTTACCAGAGTCCTTCACGTCATAATGTCGCTTGATCGCCGATTCTACTAAATCACCAAATTGACCAACTACTGAAAAAACAATTGTGAAGAGGATCATTGTCACCAGGTTATGTTGAAAAATTCCTGGTTGAACCAAGAAAAATACCACAGCTACAACAACGGCACTAGCAATCCCACCAAGTGCACCTTCAATTGTTTTGTTTGGAGAAATCTCTGGCCATAATTTGCGCTTACCAAATTGACGGCCCACCATGTAAGCCCCGATATCTGTCGCCCAGACAACAAAGAATGCAAAAAGTAAAATAGGCAAGCCTTCCGCTCGTGCGGTAACTAAATTTTGAAATCCTACCCCAACATATAGACTTGCCACTACAGGAAAGCCGGCTTCATCAATCGTATACGTATTTTTCGAAACGACTGAAAAACCTAAAATAATCATCACTGTTAAATAAAATAAAAGAAAATTACTATTCCCGCCACTTAAAAACGGCATCCACCGTTCTGCTGGTAAAACTAGGAAAGCTGCACCTAAAATCGAAAGCACGCCTTCAAAGCTTAGAATCGCAAGTCCTTTCATCCGAAATAATTCATAAACACCAATTCCTGCTAAAACTGCCGCTGCTATTTCAACCGCAATCCCACCGATATAGAGAATCGGAATAAAGATTGCCAATGCTACGACTGCAGTAATGACTCGCTGCCTCATGCTGTATCCTCCTTATTACTAACTCAAACACTCATTTTTCAAAGATAAATTTATTATTACGAATATTACTTTGTAGAGCTATCATCCTTATTCAGCCCACCAAAGCGTCTATTTCTTTGTTGGAATGAAGCAATAGCTGCTTCTAAATGATTTCCATCAAAATCTGGCCACAAAGCTTTGGTAAAATACAACTCACTATAAGCTAACTGCCAAAGTAAAAAGTTGCTAATTCGCTCTTCCCCGCTCGTACGTACTACAAGCTCCGGATCACGCAAATCTTTTGATAAAAAGCCTGTCATCAAATGATCTCCAACAATATCATCATTGATTTCTTCAACTGTAAGCTCATCTTCTTTAATTTTTTGAGCCATTTCCTGAATTGCCGTGATAATTTCAGCACGACTGCCGTAATTCAAGGCAAAGTTTAATACTAATCCATCATTTTGGGCAGTCTGTTCGATGGCGCGTTTCACCGCATCCTGTGTATGAGCAGGTAAATATTCTTCATAGCCCATCACGTGAACCTGAACATTTTCTTCAATCAATTCTGGTACAAAAGTATCAAAAAAATCAACAGGAAGTTGCATTAAAAAATTCACTTCTTCTTCTGGTCGCTTCCAGTTCTCAGTGGAGAAAGCATATAAGGTTAAAACCTTTACACCTAATCGATTTGCATGCTTGGTGACCTTTTTGACCGTTTCCATCCCTTCTTTATGTCCAGCAATTCTCGGCAAACGACGATTTTGCGCCCAACGACCGTTTCCATCCATGATAATTGCTATGTGCTTCGGAATAGCACCCTCAGGATCAAAAACGAAGGATGATTCTTCTGGTGTATATTTTTGTTTTTGTGGAAAAAAGCGCAACACCATATTTTTCCCTCCTTTATTTAAGATAACCAATTAAAAGTAATTATGAAAAGTCATCTGCCATTATAACAATAAATTCCTGTTATTCCTATGAAAATTAAACACCTTTAGGCTTTTTCAATGAATTATCTATTCTGCACATTGACAAAAGAAAAAGCCCGAAGATTTACTCTTCAGACTTTTAATCGTGAATTATACTTCTAATAATTCTTTTTCTTTTTCAGCGACAATCCCATCAATTGCTTTGATGTTATCATCTGTCAATGCTTGAATGTCTTTTTCCATATTGCGTAGATCATCTTCCGTAAGATCACCATTTTTTTGTTGTTTCTTGTAATCGTCCATCGCATCACGACGAATGTTACGAACAGCGATTTTTGCACCCTCTGATTCTTTTTTAACTTCTTTAGCTAATTCTTTCCGGCGTTCTTCCGTTAATTGAGGAATTACCAGGCGAATCACGTTGCCATCATTCGCTGGGTTCAAACCAATGTCGCTGGCTAAAATAGCCTTTTCTACATCGTTAATCATATTTTTATCAAATGGTGTGACCATTAATACTCGTGCCTCTGGAATCGTGATCGATGCCATTTGGTTAACAGGTGTTGGTACACCGTAATAATCAACTGTGATCCGGTCAAGTAAACTCGCATTTGCACGTCCAGCACGGATTTGACCTAGTTGACGTTGTAACGCTTCCTGAGCCTTTTTCATTTTGTCTTTTGCTTCATTCATTACTGCATCTGCCATGTTATTTCCCCCTTACCGTCGTCCCGATGTTTTCACCGAGTACAACTCGCTTAATATTTCCTGCTTCATTTAAATTAAAGACAACTAGTGGAATATCATTGTCCATACTCAATGAGCTTGCTGTCGAATCCATGACTTGCAATCCTTTAGCGATCACGTCTAAGTGAGTCAATTCTTCGTATTTCACAGCATTTTCATCAAGTTTTGGATCAGCCGAATAAACACCATCGACGTTATTTTTAGCCATCAAGATCACGTCAGCATTCACTTCCGCTGCTCTTAAGGCCGCTGTTGTATCTGTTGAGAAGTAAGGATTCCCTGTTCCGCCGGCAAAAATCACGATCCGGCCTTTTTCAAGGTGACGTTCCGCTTTACGACGAATGTATGGTTCAGCAATTTGACGCATTTCGATTGATGTTTGAACGCGCGTTGGTACATCGATATTTTCTAGTGCATCTTGTAAAGCTAACGCATTCATCACCGTTGCAAGCATTCCCATATAGTCCGCTTGCGCACGTTCCATTCCCATTTGTGCCCCGATTTGTCCACGCCAGATATTTCCACCACCAACAATTATCGCCATTTCAATTCCTAAATCATGAACTTCTTTTATTTCTTCCACGATTTCTGAAATTACAGGTGGATTAATACCGAACTTTTCGTCGCCGGCTAGGGCTTCTCCACTGAGTTTTAATACTACACGTTTATACTTTGGTTCATTCATCTCAATACCTCCACTGTCACTCTATTGATATTTTAGCATACTCTGTCTTTGAAGCCAGTCAAATTTGAATTTGCTTAAAAAAAGGGAGCGCACTTTTTATCGTGCGTTCCCGACTGTTTTTAGAAACAGGATTATTTTTTGATTTGGCTCATAACTTCTTCAACAAAGTTATCTTCGCGTTTTTCGATACCTTCGCCAACTTCGAAACGAACGAAGCTTGCAACTGTAGCACCTTTAGAAGATACATATTTTTCAACAGTCATATCAGGATCTTTAACAAATGGTTGGTCAACCAAAGCGATTTCTGCTTTGAACTTGTTCAAACGGCCAATAACCATTTTTTCAACGATATTCGCTGGTTTGCCTTCGTTCAATGCTTGTTCAGTTAGAACTGCTTTTTCGTGTTCTAATTCTGATTCTGGAATTTGGCTTTCATTTACATAACGAGGGTTGATAGCTGCAACGTGCATCGCAACGTCTTTTGCAACTGATTCGTCAGTTGTGCCGTTCAATAGAGCTAAAACAGCAATACGTCCGCCCATGTGTAAATAGCCACCAAATGCAGCGTTGTCGTCTTTTTCAACAACTTCAAAACGGCGGAAGTTGATTCTTTCACCGATAACTTGTGTTGCTTCGATCAAAGCAGCTTCAAGAGTTTCGCCTTTAGCGTTCGTTAACTTCATTGCTGCGTCCATATCAGCAGGCTTGTTTTCAGCTACTAATGCAGCGATTTCTTTCACTAAGTCTTGGAACATTTCATTTTTAGAAACGAAGTCTGTTTCAGAATTCACTTCTACGATTGCAGCAGTATTTCCGTGGATTGCAACTGAAGCTAAACCTTCAGCGGCGATACGGTCATTTTTCTTAGCTGCTTTAGCCATACCTTTTTCGCGTAAAAGATCAACAGCTTTTTCAATGTCACCTTCTACTTCTACTAATGCACGTTTCGCATCCATCATCCCTACGCCAGTCATGTCGCGTAGTTCTTTTACCATTTTAGCTGTTACGTCTGCCATTTTAAGGGCCTCCTTAGATTTTCTAAAAAAGCTGCTTCAAAGGAAAATATTTACTTTGAAGCAGCATATGCTACGAGATTATTCAGCTGATTCAGTAGAAGCGTTGTCGCCTTCTACTACATCAACGATTTCTTCGATTGAAGTTGCTTGTCCGCCATCTTCAGCAACGAAGTCTGCTTCTGCTACTTGGTCTTCACCTTGGTTCCCTTCGATGAAAGCATCAGCCATTTTAGCAGTGATTAATTTCACGGCACGAATAGCATCATCATTTGAAGGAATTACTACGTCGATTTCATCAGGATCGCAGTTCGTATCAACCATAGCAACGATTGGAATGTTCAATTTTTGAGCTTCTTGAACAGCAATACGTTCTTTACGAGGATCAACGATATACATAACATCAGGGATGCGAGGCATATCAGCGATACCGCCTAAGAATTTTTCTAAGCGTTCACGTTCTTTGTTCAAGCCAACAACTTCTTTTTTAGGCAATACTTCGAAAGTACCGTCTTGTTCCATAGCGTTGATTTGTTTCAAACGAGCGATACGTTTTTGGATTGTATCCCAGTTAGTTAAAGTTCCGCCTAACCAACGGTGGTTTACATAGTATTGACCAGCGCGGATAGCTTCTTCTTTGATTGCTTCTTGAGCTTGTTTCTTAGTACCTACGAACAATGCAACGCCGCCATCTTCAGCAACATCTTTCATGTAATCGTAAGCAGCATCTACTAATTTGACTGTTTTTTGTAAGTCAATGATGTAGATTCCGTTTCTTTCTGTGAAGATATATTTCTTCATTTTTGGGTTCCAGCGACGAGTTTGGTGACCAAAGTGTACGCCGGCTTCTAGTAATTGTTTCATAGACAATACTGACATTTGTGTTTCCTCCAATTGGTTTTTGTTTTCCTCTTCTGCTCTCTTCTTTATAAGGAACTGACATGCAGCACCGCCTTATAAATCAAGCCAGAATGTGGATTTTTTTATGCATAGTCTCCCACACACAATTAGTAATTATACAAGACTCTTTTTAATAAATCAATCTTTTTTATTTCACTTTACGCTGATTAATATTTAGTAAGGAATACTGTTTAAAAAATCTTTTTCTGCTATACTGAATGCATAATTATCATTTTCTTTCAAACTAAAAAGATTAACTACATTGATGAATGGCACTATCTAGAACATTCAATCAATTTATAGAAACCTTTGCTAAGTTACCATTATACAAATTAAGGAGTTTTTTTATGCGAAAAAAAGATCGCCACGAACTAATCAAAAAAATAATTTCTGAAAATTCGATTCGAAACCAAAATGAATTGATGGCGTATTTACATCAATATCAAGCTTCTGCTACACAGGCAACTATCTCACGAGATATCCGAGATTTAAAAATTGTCAAAACGATTGATGAAGCTGGCAACCCACGATTTGAGTTATTTCAAGAACAACAGCCTGCTACTGAAGATGATGATATTAAACGTCTCATTCGCATGACAAACAACGTTATCGTAAAAATTGATACCGTTCAATTTATGACAATCGTTGGTACTCTGCCGGACAATGCACATCTATTAGCATCTGTACTGGATGATTTATCGAGTGAATTGATCGTTGCGACGATGGCGAGTTTCGACACCATTATTATTATTTCAAGAACACCTGAAGATGCACAACAAGTTGCTGCTTTTCTGCAAGACCCTACGCAGCAATCAATTTTCTCTTAATATAATAAGGTTAAAATCTTTTATCATCAAAAACGCGCTCCCAAAAAGTATATGGGAGTGCGTTTTACTATTTTTCAGGTATTGTTATTTCACCATCAATAATTTGCTTTTTAGCCTTTGTAACCGCTTGGTAGGCTTCTTCGGATAATTGCCCCTTTGTGAGATCCACTCCACCTTCTTTCAACCCGAACTCCAAATGCTCTCCACCGGGAAAGGTATTCTCATAAGAAGCTTCAGCAATTTCAGTTACCGCTGCCCCAACATTTTTCTTAGTAGATGTCAGAGTAAAATTCCCCGTTTCTCCATTTGCCATACGATAATTTCCTTCATCTGTTTGATCGCGATCTACTCCAATTACCCAGACTTTCTTAGTTTTGTCGTTTTCATTTTGGGCCTTTGCCTCTTGGAAAACACCCGCTCCTGTGCTTCCGGCTGCTTGATATAGTATATCTGCCCCCTCTTTATACATAGCCGCCGCGATAACTTTTCCTTTATCTGGGGCATCATAAGAAGCTGCATATTGCACATTAACTGAAATTTCTTTTCCTAACTCTTTAGCTCCAGCTTTAACACCTGCCTCAAAACCACTTTGAAAGCGCTGAATTACAGGACCTTCCATACCACCGATAAACCCAACTTGATTCTTATTCGTACTATATGCTGCCGCTAAGCCTGCTAAATAAGCACTTTCCTGATCTTTAAATGTTGCAGAAACGATATTTTTTTTATTTGAAATCTCTCCATCAATCAATGCAAAATTAAGATTGGGGTTTTGTTCAGCTGCTTCTTTAATCGCATCTGCCTGTAAATAACTTAAACTGATTATGGTAGTGAAACCATTCTCAACAGCCTGATTGATATTTGTGCTGTTTTCCTGTGGATCGTTTGTTTCAAGATAGGTGAACTCTTTTTTGGGTTTCAGGCTTTTTTCTTTTCCCCATTTTTCCAATCCTTCCCATCCTGCTTGATTAAATGAACGGTCATCGACACCGCCAAACCCTAAAATCAAGGCAATCTTTTGTTTAACATCTTCATTTCCTGCGTTCTTTTCAGCCTGACTTTGACCACATGCTGCTAGGATTACAATTAATCCTAAACAAGCTAATCCTAAAAGAATTCTTTTCATCAATATTCCTCCATATGTCTTGACACCTTTAGTTTCCTCAAAGTATAGCATACAGCCTATTGTTTCAGCAAAAAACATTGAAAACCAAAAAGGAAGTTGCAAGATAACTCTTCGCAACTTCCTTTTCTTCTATCATAAAAAATTACATTTTATTTGGTGCATGAACACCCAGCAAACGTAGATCCTCTTTTAGGATTACTGTTAGAGCATATACAAGTGCTAGACGAGCCTCTTTTTGATCATCTTCAACTAAGATTTTCGTATGGGCATAATACTTATTGAATGCTTGAGCCAACTTAATTGAATGTTTTGCAATCACAGATGGTTCGTATTGATCCGCTGCCTGCATTACGACTTCTGGGTAACTTTGTAGCAATTTAATAATCTCCCAACTATCAGGATCATTTAATGCATAGACTGCTTCTGGATCGGCAGTGAAGTTTCCTTTTTCCAAAACTGTCATCGCACGTGCATGCGTGTATTGTACATATGGACCAGTCTCTCCTTCAAACCGGACGACTTCTTCTAAATTGAAATCAAAGTTGTTCAAACGATCATTTTTCAAGTCATGAAAGACTACCGCTCCAACTCCTACTTGATGGGCTACTTCTTCTTTATCAGGTAAGTCTGGATTTTTTTCTTGAATTTGAGCAAGCGCAGAATCCTTTGCCTCATTTAGAACCTCTTCTAATAGAACAATTTTTCCTTTACGAGTGGACAATTTTTTTCCATCTTTGGTAATTAGACCAAATGGAATATGAACCATTTCATCCGACCAATCAAAATCCATTTCCTTCAATACCGCTTTTAATTGTTTGAAGTGTCCGCTTTGTTCATTTCCCACAACGTACAGTGATTTAACAAAATTATATTCACGTTTTCGGTAAAGTGCCGCTGCTAAATCACGGGTGATATATAAGGTTGCACCGTCTGATTTCTTAATTAGCGCAGGATTCAAATCATATTTTTCAAGATCAACAATTTCTGCCCCTTCATTGGTTTGCAATAAATGTTTTTCTTCCAACAAAGTTACAACTTCATCCATTTTGTCATTATAAAATGCTTCGCCATTATATGAGTCAAAGTCAACTTCTAGCATGCCGTAAATTTTATTAAACTCTTTCAATGATTCGCTGCGGAACCACTTCCACAGTTCTAATGCTTCCGAATCATTTTCTTCCAATTTCTTAAACCAAGCCCGAGCTTCATCATTTAATTCAGGTTCTTCTTCCGCCTTTTCATGGAATTCAACGTATAGACGGAGTAATTCGTTGATTGGTTCAGCTTTAACTTTTTCCTCTGAACCCCATTTTTTATAGGCAACAATCAACTTCCCAAATTGGGTCCCCCAGTCACCTAGGTGATTGATTTTGATTGGATGATAGCCTATTTTACTCAAAATCAAACTAATTGAATTCCCGATAACGGTCGAACGCAAATGTCCCATGGAAATGGGTTTGGCAATATTGGGTGAAGACATATCAATAGTAACATTGCCCTCATTACCGATAGTACTATCACCAAAATGGTTTTTTTCCTTTGCGATCTGTTTCAGAACCATACTTGAAATCACTTCTTTTTTCATGAAGAAATTTAAGTACGGTCCAACCACTTCGATTTTCTCAAATGCTTCAGGATTAATTTGCTCCGCTAACTCTGCTGCAATTTGCTGCGGTGCTTTACGGAAAACTTTTGCTAGAGCAAATGTCGGAAAGGCTACATCCCCATGATCCACTGACTTAGGATTTTCCAATAAACGTTCGACTTCTAGCAAGGTTAGATTTTCCTTGACTGCTTCAAAGACTGCTTGTGCTACGATTTCTTTATTATTCATCTGAATTCCTCCTTGATTTTAGTACAACTACTATCGATTGTGTGACTCATCTTTCAACAATTAAAATATAAGACTGGTTTTCCGCTTATAAGATTCGCTAATAGAAAAAAATACTCACAAAAAAAGCCCCTGATGTATAAATACATCAGAGACGAGATTTCCCGCGGTACCACTCTTATTGTCGTAAACGACCAGCTTAGGCTATAACGGTAGCTGCCGATTCACCTCAAAAGTGCGCCCTCTATTTCTGTTTATCCGGCTCTCACCTGCCCGAACTCGCTATAAAACAATCCATAGACTTCTCTTTTTCATCGATGAAATAATTATCTGGCATTTATATTAACAGAAAATTCTTCATCTGACTAGTCAGGAAGGATATTTTTATACCTTAGGAATAAACAAATTTCCTAAAGTTGCCGCCATAACTGCTTTAATCGTATGCATCCGATTTTCCGCTTGTTGAAATTGTAATGCATTCTCGGAACGGAATACTTCATCTGTGACTTCCATTTCAGATAATCCATATTTTTCTTTGATTTCCTCAGCTACTTGCGTTTCAAGATCATGAAAGGCTGGTAAACAATGTAAGAAGATCGTTTCGTTTTTTTCCGTTTTCGCCATAAGTTTCTGATTAACTTGATAAGGTAAAAGCAAATCAATTCGTTCTTTAAACGCAGCTTCTTCACCCATAGAAACCCACACATCCGTATAGATAATATCCGCCTGTTTAACCCCTTCATCAGTATCTGCTGTTACTAAAACTTTCGACTTGGACTCGAACGCATATTCTTTGGCTAACGTGATCAACTCTTGTTTCGGAAACAATTCTTCTGGGGTTACGATTGAAATATTTATACCTAAAATTGCACTAGTAACTAGTAGTGAATTGGCAACATTATTCCGCCCATCACCTACATAGGCTAAAGTTAGACCCTCTAATTTTCCAAAATGTTCCTTGATTGTTAAAAAATCGGCGAGCATTTGCGTAGGATGCCAAGCATCAGTCAAACCATTCCATACGGGCACACCACTATGTTCTGCCAATCCTTCGACTGCTATTTGCGAGAATCCGCGATACTCAATGCCATCAAACATACTACCTAAAACTTTTGCTGTATCTTCGACAGACTCCTTCTTACCTAATTGAATATCATTCTTACCTAAATACTCCGGATGAGCCCCTAGATCAATAGCTGCTGTCGTAAAGGCTGCACGTGTACGAGTAGAGGTTTTCTCAAATAGCAGTGCAATATTTTTCCCGGTTAAATATTTATGCGGAATATTTTGTTTCTTCAATTCTTTTAAATGTGCTGCAAATTCGATTAAATACAGCAGCTCATCTTTTGTAAAGTCAATTTCCTTTAGAAAACTTTTCCCTTGAAAGACACTCATCATTTTAACTCCTCCATTTTTGAATATTCATTCGGAACTATTGGATTTATCTCATTTTTATTCATAATAACGGAATAAAATGAAAGTATCAAGCTTATTTATGAATTATTTAGATAATTTGATTCAGCTTACAAAGCATTGCAGGAAAGATATCCAATAAACCAAGAAGAACTATTGATAGTGTGAATGAAGCCACCCAAACTGACTTCCTGCGTAATACATTTAATTTATCTTGTATCTCGCTGTCCATTGACAGCGCCTTTACACTAAAAAAACTATTATAAACAATCAGGAAAGCATTTAAATTAATCCTAAGATTTTGTTCCAAAGTATTGATTAATAGTCTAGCTAGAAAAGAGTATAAGCAACGCTGGGAAATCATTTAAAATCAACCTGTTCTCTAAATTGAAAAAGTCTGTGGAATTTCAGTATCAAAAAAAACAGCTAAATTATTATTAGCTGTTTTTTTTGATCTTGTTATACATAAAGATTTGAACTATTAAAAACTGATAAATACTTCTTCAGTTTATTACAATAAACTACTAAATGTGTTGAAAGGCTAAACTCGGATTCGCATTCAAGCTCATTCCTGCAAAATGATGTTTTTTTAATTCAATATGGGCCGCCGCACCAATCATGGCTGCATTATCACCACATAAGCGTAATGGTGGCACAATCAATTTCACATCAGGTAATTCCTCACTAATCGTAGCAGCCATTGCTCCACGTAATCCTCGATTCGCTGCCACGCCTCCAGCAACGATCAATTGTTTCACAGGATATGTTTTACATGCTTTGATTGTCTTCGTAACCAATACTTCAACCACGCTAGCTTGGAAACTTGCAGCTAAGTCTTTTTTGTCTAAGTCTTCCCCTCGTTGCTCTGCATTATGAGTCAAATTGATGAATGCACTTTTCAATCCGCTGAAACTAAAATCAAAATTATCTTCTTTAATCATGGCGCGAGGAAAATTGTACGTGTCGTTCCCTTGATGGGCCAACTCATCAATTTCCTTTCCACTAGGATAACTTAAGCCCAGCACACGGCCAACCTTATCATAAGCCTCCCCGGCTGCATCATCACGAGTTTCACCAATAATTTCAAACGAACCATCTTTTTCCATATAAACCAACTCTGTATGCCCGCCACTTACAAGTAGCGCCATCAAAGGAAACTGCAATGGTTCAACTAAGCGTGCCGCATAAATGTGACCTGCCATATGATTGACCGGTAATAGCGGTAAATCATTCGCCCATGCAAAAGCCTTAGCTGCACTTAAACCGATTAATAAGGCCCCAACAAGTCCTGGTCCGTAAGTTACTGCCACTGCTCGAAGGTCTGTTGGTACTACATTCGCCTCGGTCAGTGCTTCTTCAATACAAATCGTAATTTGTTCAACATGATGACGACTAGCAACTTCAGGAACTACTCCGCCAAACCGTTTATGACTTTTGATTTGTGAAGCAACAATATTCGATAGAACTTTTTCGCCATTTTCAATCACCGCAACACTTGTTTCATCACAGCTACTTTCAATTGCCAAGATAAGTTCTGATTCATTCATTCGGATCTCCTACTTTCAAAAGCATCAGTACCGCATCTTCTATCGGATTCTGATAATAATTTTTCCGGACTCCAATTTCTTGGAAGCCGAACTTTTCGTAAAAAAGACGCGCCTCCTGATTCGAAGCACGTACTTCTAAAAAAATACTCGCGATTTCCTGCGATTTTGCATGGGTTATCAAACGTTCCATTAATTTTTTACCATAACCTTGACCTTTTCTTTCAGAAGCAATATTTGTGATTTCGATCTCATCACATACTTGATGAAACCCAATAAAAGCTACAATTTTCGATTCTTCAGTAAAATAATGGCTATGGGTCTGCTTGATATCACTGGCAAATTGTTCTGCACTCCAAGGAGATTCAAACGTGTATGCCGTTTGACTGATTTCCCAGAATCGTTTTGCTAAATCTTCCAACTAATTCACTTCCAACCGTTTGATCATATCTAAAGCATCCTCATTATTCTCAGTATAATAATTCTTACGGATATTGCGCGCTGAAAATCCTAGTCGTCGATATAAACGTTGCGCGTCAGTATTACTGAGACGAACTTCTAAAGAAAGAGTTTCACAATCGTTCATTATAGCGAATTTTTCTACTTCGTCAATTAATAGTCTTCCAATTCCACGGTTTTGAAACGCAGTGGCTACCGCTATATTGGTAATATGCGTATCATTGCCAATCAAACGGCTGCCGATAAAACCAGCAATTTCTTCTTGCTTAGTGACCATACAAATATAAAGATGAGGGATTGGTGAATGAATCTCTGACAGAAATGCGCTTTTTGTCCAAGGCGTTTCTCCAAAATAAACATCACGTTCTAGAGCAATCAATTCCTTGATATCTTGGTCAATAATTCTTCTTAATAAATATTCTTCTTCAAATAAAATCACATTCTTAGAGGTGAACGGATATTGTTTACCGTAAAGAATCGTTTTTACTAATCCGCTAAATTTTTTCAACATAGTTACTGTCTCCTGGTTGATGTGTCTCCAACCATTTTTCTTCTGCCTCCACTCGTTTCAAATATTCCGGTACTAGTCCATGGATATTTTTGATTGGTTCTGCAAGAAAGCCTAATTTTCCTAAAACGATTCCATTAGGTAGATTTTGTTCATCTGATTCAGAAATGACCGCAGTTGGTAACGCTGTTTCAATCTGTTCTTTAAATTTATGCGTTTCTCCAATGAAAACCGCGGGCTCCTTAATGTGCTCCAACAAATCCATTAATGAAATATGTTGATCCGCTAAAATACTCACTAGTCGTTGATTTTCCCAACGATAGACTCCTGCATAGACATTGTTTCGGCGCGCATCCATTATTGGGACGATCCATTTATCCGTCTGAGCATTCGCTGCGATCACAGCCAAACTGGAAACAGTTGTTAATTCGATTTTCAATGTTTCAGCCAACGTTTTTGCTGTCGTTACTGCAATTCGGATACCTGTGTATGAACCCGGCCCCTTAGCAACGATGATTCGATCCAAATCAGTAGGTTTTAATCCGCTTGCCTGCATCACCGATTCGATTGCCGGCATCAATGTCAAGCTATGATTCATTTTTCGATTTAATTGAAAATGAGCTAATACTTTTTCGTCATCCAGGACTGCCACAGCTAAGGTTTGATTGGATGTATCCATCGCTAATAATTTCATAAAAATTCATTTCCTCGCATTTAAGATAGCCATATTTTAACACAAACTACATTTGCTTTCCTACTAGCAGTTCAAAGATTTCTTCTTTCCTGCGCCAGACAAAAAAATAGCCGAACACTCATAGACTATCCAAATGGAAAGAAACATGAGTATTCGGTTTCTATTTGTAAAGTATTTTTCAAAAAGACTTTACTAGATATATTGAATTATTTAGTGGAATCTCGTTCGATTAGCTTCGTACCCAGCATAATTTTTCGTGGAACGGGTGAAAATTCTTTTGCTAGATCTAAAATTGTTGAAACCGCTAATTCCCCCATCCACTCAGTTTCAACTTTAACAGTTGATAAAGCTGGCGATACATATTTAGCCACGCTGACATCATTAAAACCAATGACAGATATATCCTCCGGAATTTGCAAACCACTTTCTTGAATTGCTTGCATTGCCCCTACAGCTAATGCATCACTTGAAGCAAATAAAGCTTCTGGTAACTCATAATTCTCAGCTAAAAACTTAGCCATTGCTGCCTTTCCAGCCTCCATTGAAAAAGCAGCAGTCAAAGTGAACTCTGGTCGATAAAGATTAAGTTGTTCCATCTTTGTTTTAAAAGCACTCAATCGCGGGTCCTCGATTGGCTGTAAATTATGTTTAGTGTGCTCTTTTCCAGAAAGAATACCAATTTTTTGATGACCTTGTTGAATAAAGTGATCAATCACTAGATCAACACTTTGATCAAAATCAATGACTAGTGAATTCAGCCCATTATTCATGCCATCAAAATCGACGAATAATAGCTGCTCATCAATTTGTTTCAACTGTCGTATCTGCTCAGCATCAAATTTTCCTAGAGCGATTGTTCCGCTGACTTGACTATCCGATAGCTCATTCAAAGCTTCTCGTCGAATTTGAATATTCAATTCTTCAGCCTTCTTCTCGATCCCTAAACGAATCGATAAATAATACAAATCTGCTAATTCTTCGGCTTCATCATACCATTGTACTAAACGGATAACAGATTTCCCCGGCCTGTTCGCGCGTTTATGTTTAGTGTAGTTTAATTCCTCCGCCACTTCAAAAATACGCTGCTTTGTTTCTTGGGCGACGGATAATTCTTGATCGTAATTTAGCACACGTGAAACTGTAGCAGGAGAAACTCCCGCCAATTTTGCAATATCTCGAATAGTTGCCATCGCTGCCCCTTTCTACAAAGTATTAATAAAGCGTGTGAAACCTTCTTGTCCTTCAACATCCCGTTTGAAGACCCCAGCATCCTCCAAGACACGGGCAAAAACGGTTCCCACTGCCGTTTGAACGACTTTTGTAACATTCTCGCTTGTAATTTGATTCGTCGCTTTCAATTCATCGGCCCATGTAATATGATAATCGGCAATTGTATTTTCCTCGTTCAATAAATATTTTTCGACTTCTTTCAACTCGGATTCTAGACGCGGTGGCAAAACAGCCAGTCCCATCACTTCAATTAGACCGATATTTTCTTTCTTAATGTGCTGTACATCTGGATGCGGATGAAAAATACCATCTGGAAATTCAGCGGAAACATTGTTATCACGTAGAACCAAATCCATTTCAAATAGATCCTCTTTTCGGCGAGCAATTGGTGTAATTGTGTGGTGAGAAAGGCCATCTGAAGTACGAGCAACGATTTGTAATGCTTCATCCGAATAAGCATCCCATTTCTCAAAAATCATTTGAGAAGCATCAACTAAGTCCTTTTTGTTTTTCCCTTGCAGCCGAATGACTGACATTGGCCACTTAACAATACCGGCTTTTACATTTGGATAACCTTTAAGTTCAAACGTTCGTTCCATCTCAGCTATAGCCATTGGAAATGTATGCCGACCGCCTTGATAATGATCGTGTGAAAGGATTGAACCACCAACAATTGGCAAATCCGCATTTGACCCAACAAAATAGTGTGGTAAGACTTCTGTGATCCTCAACAAGCGTTGAAAAGTTGCCTTGGTAATTTTCATTGGGCGATGCTCTTCTGATAAAATGATGCAATGCTCGTTATAGTAAGCATAAGGTGAGTATTGGAACCCCCAACTTTCACCATCAAGATTCATTCGAATAATACGATGGTTGGTCCGTGCTGGATAATTCATTCGTCCTTTGTATCCTTCATTTTCCATACACAGCATACATTTCGGATAATCAACTTTTTTCATTTGTCTTTCCGCGGCAATTTGTTTTGGATCTTTTTCAGGTTTTGAAAGATTAATCGTAATTTCCAACTCGCCGTATTCTGTTTCAGCGGGAAAAATAATGTTACGAGCAATCTCACGAGTTTTAATATAATCATTATTTTTACTTAACTGGAAGAAATAATCTGTTGCTTGGACAGGATCCTTCGAATAATATTGTGCAAAATAAGCATTTACAACTGAAGGCGGTGGTGTCATCAAATCCATCAGTTGTGCTTCAAGAATGTCCCTTTCTGCCTGTAAGTCTGTGATTACTTGATTTTTTTCGGCCTGAGTCAACAGTTGGTCAACTAATTCTACTGCACTCTCGGATACCTCACGATTTTCCGCTTTTGACAAAGAGTCTTCTCCAATCATAGCGATCACGCGGTTTTCTAAATACAAGCGATCCATCTCCATCCAACCGCCTGATTGTATGGCTAAAGTAATAAAATCTTTTACCGTTTGACTGATTGACACACTATTTCCTCCTAATCCTCATACCCATGTGGATGACTCACATGCCAGTTCCACGCTGTTTCAATGATTGCTTTGATGTCCGTATACTCTGGCTTCCAACCTAAAGCTGCTTTGACTTTGTCACTTGATGCCACTAAGCGGCTTGGGTCTCCAGCACGACGAGGTCCGATTTCTGCAGCAATTTCTTTTCCAGTCACTTCACGAGCCGCATCCAGCATTTCCTTGACAGAGTAGCCATTATTTGAACCAAGATTGAAGAAATTACTTGGATTTCCAGCTTTTAAATACTCCAATGCAAGGATATGGGCATCAGCTAAATCTTCTACCTGAACATAATCGCGAATACATGTCCCGTCTGGTGTATCATAGTCATCGCCGAAAATCGTTAAATGATCTCTTTGACCTAAGGCCACTTGTAGAATAATCGGTACCAAATGGGTTTCTGGATCATGGTCTTCTCCAATACTGGCATCGGCTTTTGCACCAGCAACATTAAAGTAACGCAAGGCAACATAACGCATACCATACGCGTTATCGCACCACTTCATCATTTTTTCCATCATTAATTTGCTTTCACCATATGGATTGGTTGGGTTAGTCGGAACTTCTTCAGTAATCGGGGACACACCTGGCTCACCATAAGTAGCTGCAGTTGAAGAAAAGACAATATTTTTGACGTCAAATTCTTCCATAATTTCTAATAAACTTTCCATTCCAACAACGTTATTATTAAAATACTTTAACGGTTTTTCAACAGATTCACCAACTAATGAACTGGCTGCAAAATGAACAACGCCTTCAATTGATTCTTTCGTGAAAACATCCCGCATAAATGCTTTATCACGACAATCCCCTTCATAAAATTTTGCATTAGGATGAACAGCCTCACGATGACCTGTCAATAAATTATCAACAACAACGACTTCGTAATCTCGTGAAACTAACTTATCTACCGTATGAGAACCAATATATCCAGCGCCGCCTAAAACTAAAATTGCCATTTTATCTACTCCTGTCATTTTTATTTTATTTAGTAAACAAATTATAATTTGTTTACTAAATAAATGCAAGCGATTTTCCATTCGTTAAACTTTCTATTTTTGTGCTTTTGCTTCATAATGAAGATATAAAGAGAAGGAGTGATGAAACGATGCGTAAATTTGCTTCAGGATTCGTTACTGGTACCTTAGCTGCTGCAGCAGTAGTTGCTGGTGTAGTGATGGGTGTTAAAAAGAAAGTTATCGACCCCATTGAAGAAAAAGAAACAAAAATCGATGAAAATCGTAAAAAAGCCCGTAGAAAACGAATCGCACGATAAAAAAAGAAAGCCATCGGCTTTCTCAGACTGTAGACAAAGTCCATTTTATGGATGATGTCTACAGTCTTTTCTTTTATAATAGATTTATGAAATCGAATACAAGGAGTGATAGTTATGATGTCTAAAAACAATACGAACGGTAGAAATCAATTTGCGATGCTCACGATTGATGATCTGGTTCCTCAAGATCACCTCGTTCGAAAGATTGATGCCGCGATTGATTTTGACTTTATTTATCCAATCGTCGAAGCCACTTACTCCGATTTAGGTCGACCAAGTATCGATCCAGTCATTCTGATCAAATTGGTGTTTATCCAGTATTTATTCGGCATCCGTTCCATGCGCCAAACCATTAAGGAAGTCGATACCAATGTCGCTTACCGCTGGTTTTTAGGCTATTCCTTCGAGGAGAAAATCCCCCATTTCTCAACTTTTGGAAAGAATTATGTCCGCCGATTTAGAGAAACGACGTTGTTTGAGGATATCTTTGCCTATATTTTAGAACAAGCAGTTAAAGCAGGTTTCGTAACAGAGGATAATTTGTATCTGGATTCTACCCACATCAAAGCCAACGCCAATAAGCATAAGTTCACGAAGGAAATGACCCATGATGAAGCGAAAGCCTATCAAGATGAATTAGAAGATGAGATCAATCGTCAACGAATAGAGGCCGGAAAACGCCCTTTTACTTTGGACCTAGAAAAGGAAGTGAAGCTGAAAGAAAGAAAAATAAGTAAGTCTGATCCGGAAAGTGGCTACTACGTCAAAGGTGAACGAGAAAAACAATTTGCTTATTCTGCCCATACTTCATGCGACGACAACGGATTTGTTCTCAGCACCATCATAACTCCTGGAAATATTCATGACAGTCAAGTCGCCTTTCAACTCGTCAAACAATCGAAGAGACTTTTTCCTGAAATCAACTGTGTTGTCGCCGATGCCGGGTATAAGACACCTAAGTTTGTTCACTTTTTGACTCATTTGAACCTTCGACCTTGTTTGCCTTATTCAAGGCCCAAAGGGAAAAAGGGACTATTATCAAAAAACGAGTTTCTCTATGACGAGTATTATGATTGTTACATTTGTCCGCAGGATCAAATGCTCGATTTTTCAACAGTCACTCGAGACGGGTATCGTGAATACAAATCTGATCCAAAAGAGTGTGTGCACTGCCCTCTGCTAAACCAATGTACCAAAAGTAAAAATCATCAACGAGTCATCACGAGACATGTTTGGGGAGACTTAATGGATGAAGCGGAACATCTTCGTTTAACGGATCGGAATAAATCGATTTATAAAAAACGAAAACAAACGATTGAACGAATATTTGCGGATGCAAAAGAGAAGCATGGGATGCGTTGGACCAAGTATCGAGGCTTGGAAAAAGTCGCGACGCATACGATGCTAGTGTTTGCTGCAATGAATTTAAAGAAATTAGCCACATGGCTATGGAAAGGCAAGAAGCCTTTATTTTTTTGTCCTGAATTTCGAAAGAAATCAGATAAAAAGACGTCCCAAACTCAAATTTCGAGTTTGGAACGTCTTTTGTCTACAGTCTGAGAAAGCCATCGGCTTTCTTTTTTTAGTGATAAATCGTATCGACAATTTGATTGGCTAAATAAAAAACTCGATCATTACTTTTCGGACGTGGTGATGCAGCGTTTAACCAATCTAAACCCTCCAAGGGGATCCCATAGCAGAAAATATGCGATAAAACATTCCCCTTTCGATCAATCACCTGATGCGTTTCGCGTTTAACTTGTAATGCTCCTGTTAAGTGTTTCTCTCCATCAAAGATTACCTGATGCGGTGTTATATAGCCTCTTTCACGCATCTGTATCAACAAGGGATTTTTTGTACGATTTAAATTGGTTGCAGGCAAACGAGCTTCAATCAAATTTTTACTGCTAAATGTCTGTTCTGATACCTTTTTACTGAAAGCTAAGAATGCGCCTTCTTTTCTTTCAACAGTCATTTCAGGTGCTAAAAACTGTACAACACCTGCTTTCACAAGTGCTAACAACTGTTTTTGTCGGATTACTGGTGCGCCAATCGTCAGAAAACTATAATTTCGATTGAAGGTCCCAAAAAAATCTTCGAAATATTCTTTCGGAGAGAATTTTTCGTGATCCAACATATAGTTGAAAGGTTCTTGTAATTCTTTATACGTATCAATCGCTCTAGCGAATGCGCCACTTACATTTCCACGTTCAGCCTCGGCGATATCATTTTCCAAATAACTTTGAATAAACTCAGGAAACTCTTGCGGAGAAACTTTCTTTCCCGGATCAAAAAGTTTTTCCCAATCTAAACGATCTCCAGTTGGGACGTGATATTTTTGTAAGACGCTTTCTTTGTCCCCTTCGCGGTATTCACGCAAAAATTTTTCTAACACTATTTCAGATTTCGACAGCCTCACTTGGTAGAAAGCTAATTCAGCTTCCTTCTTTAGTAAATCAAACAGATCTTGCGCACTGCCGCTGAATTGCTTCATAAATGTTTTTGTCAGAATCTGGGGCTGTGCATCCTCTCCAGGATTTTTCTGATTATTTGGTCGTGCATGATACGGCAATCCCCTTCCTGAGCCAACTATCAGCTGCTGCTCTTTCCCAGAAGCTTCATACACCAAACAATCCTGCTTTTCGATAAAGCGTCCGCCCCATTTAGCAACGAACAGCGCAATATAATCAAAGAAACTGAGACCCAATCCCCGAAGTATCACATCTCCTTCTGCTAATCGATCTAGCGGTGTATCAGAAGGATTCCCCGGTCCTTGATAGAATAGACCATGTTCTTCTGCATAGGTTTTATTTTTTTCTTCCTCTTCATTCAAATGATTGGACGAATGTCCAGTTGCCAAGATAACATTGCTGACTCGATACGTTTGTGAAGCTTGAAGTATGATCTCCTCTTCGTTCAAGGTTAAATCAATAACTTTTTCTTCAATCATTTCGACCGTTACATTTTCTGGAAGTTGCTTTATCAGCTCCTCGAAAAACCAACGTTGATAAACACCATAATATCGCCGCTGGCAATAATCATTTTCTCCTAAGCTGATTTCTGATAAAAAGGTTTCTCCGTTTTTTAAAGTAGAAAGGTATTCAGGAGCTCTTGTCTGATTCCATTCTGCTAAATTCGGTCCTTCATCCTCCGAAAACAAGGTCACATGTTGCATAACGGTGTTCATGATTACTTGATCATTTTGATCTTCACGCCAAATATTGCCTCCAGGCCCCTCGGGATCAAAAAGCAAAAGAGTAATTTTTTCATTTGATGGTGCTTGTTTAATTAAGCGATCTAAAGCGATCAAGCCATATGGACCTGCACCAATAATTGCGATTTTTTTCATACACATTCCCCATTTTTTAGTTTCATCTCTTTAAGAGTAGAGAAAAATCGAGGAATAAGCAATAAAAAAAAGCTTCTGATGATTATTTCATCAAAAGCTTACCAAACTATTTTAACACCCATCGCTCAAATGCTTCTTTTACACCATCTTCTAGATTTGTTGCGACAGTGTAATCGGCCGCCGCTTTAACTGATTCGCTGGCATTTCCCATTGCAATTCCAGTTCCAGCAAATTCAATCATTGACAGATCATTCTCTGCATCACCGATGGCCATTACTTCGGACTGTTGGATTCCTAGATGCTCACTCAACTCTTTTAATGCTATCCCCTTACTGGCATTAGGATTTAATACTTCAAGGAAATACGGAGTACTCCGTACAAGCGTATATTTTTTGAAATATTCTGTCGGAATTTTTTTGTATGCTTCACTTAAAATTTCAGGATCATCAATCATCATCATCTTGATGGGTAATATATTTCCTGCAGCAATTTCTTCCGGTGTTCGATAATGCAGAGGCATATTTACTAAATAAGATTCTAAAATCGTGTACGGACTGATATCACGGTTAGACGTGTACATTTCCTTTTTATCTGCAAGATGTAAATGGACGCCCAATAAACGTGCCAAATGATCAATCTCCAAATAATTTTCTCGTGTCAAACCATGTTCAGCAACAATCTCCCACGTATTTGTATTCAAAACCAATGCACCGTTATACGTAATAATATAGTCATCTATATTAGTCAATCCTAATGCATCTAACTGGGCTCTCGTACCTGATAATGGACGACCCGTTGAAAGAACCACATAGACTCCAGCTTTACGTGCAGTTTTAATCACATCAATGACTGGTTGATTGATTTCGTGATGATCGTTTAGTAATGTACCATCCAAATCGATGGCAACTAATTTTATACTCATAAATTTTCCTAACTCCTATCGCTATACTTATTTGTTTAAGTAATATTCTCAAGCCTTTAACCTGACTCTTAGTAAAGTACCAGCTTTCATAATAAGCGTAATCCTATATTCAGTCAATTTAATGAATGTATTATCAGCTAGATCAACGCCTTCAGATATCTGATATTTGAATTCAATTTACTGTTTCACCATCAAAATGCCGACCTATAAAAGTTAGTCCGCAAAACTAACTTTTATAGGTCGGCTAACTATTTATCCAACAACTTTTTAATTAATCATTCTTTTTCTGCTTAACTTTTCCGGTCCATTCTTGCATTCCGCCTTTAAGAATATACAAATCCGTGTACCCTTTTTTTCTAAGCAAGTTGGCAGCACGAGCACTGATTGATTTATTATGATCATAAATAAAGATAGGCTGATCTTTTCTTAAAGAGCTATAGGTTTCTTTTAACATAGTATATGGAAAACTACGCGCTCCTAAAATATGTTTTGCATTAAACTCGTCACGTTCACGCACATCAATGACTTGCGCTTTACGCATTCCTGCTTGAAATTCTTCTTGAGAAATGATTTTCGCAGAACGTCTCATCATAATTCGCACAAAAAGTTCGTAAAGACCGTATAAAACAATTACTGAAATTAGTACAATATTAATTTTCCACCAAATTGACATCACTTGATTCCTCTCTTAGTCCTTATTCTATTTTGCTAATGAAGCAGCACCAATAACGCCCGCCTCATTTCCTAACTCTGCTAGTTTGATTTTTGTACTTTCCCGTACTTGTGGGAAAGTAAATTCTTTGAAGTAGTTTTCGATACGACTACGTAAAAATTCTCCCGCCGCAGAAACACCACCTCCAATAACAATCGTTGAAGGATTCAATGTATTTCCGAGATTTCCACAAGCTAATCCTAAATAGAACGTTACCTTATCGACTACCATTAAAGCAAGATCATCATTTTCCTTCTCAGCCAACTCAAAGACATCTTTACTTGTAATATCTTCACCGTTATCCAAACGCGCTTTCAACTGCGAACCACCTGCATATTCCTCAGCTAGTTTGCGAGCTACGCGCACAACGCCTGTCGCACTAGCCACAGTTTCTAGACACCCGCGTTTGCCGCAAGTACATTCAAATCCATTAGGATCAACGGTCACATGTCCGATTTCACCAGCACAGCCAGCTATACCATGAAGTAATTGACCGTTCATCACGATTCCACCGCCAACGCCCGTTCCTAAGGTCATAAAGACAACATCAGGTTCATTATCACCAGCGCCTTTCCAACGTTCACCTAAGGCGGCTACATTTGCATCGTTATCAATACTAAATTTGATTTTTGTTCCTTTTTCAATCTCACTTTTAACCTGCTGTAACGTTGTCCAATTCAAATTATAGGCACCAATAACCGTCCCAGCTTCAATATCGACACTACCAGGAGTTCCCATACCGATTCCAATAAATTGTTCAGGACTCATACCATACAATGACAAATGATGGTTAATTGAATCAATGATATCCGGAACAATATGTGAACCGTCATCTAAAATATTAGTTTCAATACTCCATTTTTGCTGAATCTCACCGGCTTCAGTTAAAATCGCAAATTTTACTGTTGTTCCGCCTAAGTCAATACCTAATAATTTTTTATCCACTTTAGTCACCTTCTCGACTTTCTTCAATGTGATGTTCTCGTTTTAAAATGCTCCAACCCTGCAAATAAGTGTCTCGATCCACTAAACGACTCTCATATAAATTTTTCAATTCGATCTGCATTAATTCAATATCGTAGATTCTCTTTCCTACGTACACATAAATGCCGAATTGTTTTAGCAACTGCTGTACATCATATAAACTTTCCATTCAAACACATCCCTAGTATTATACAGAAAAAAGAGCTTTTTTTGTAGCTTAATTTCTATTTCCTAGCCTAATTATTAATAAGTCATCTAGTCCGCTTTATATTTTATAGTATTTTCTCCACACTCGCAAATTCAGACCAACTGCCACCTATTTTCACAAACTAAAAACGGCACAAAAAACTTTTGTTATTTACAGATTGTCAGTTTCTCCATACTTTAAGTAAAAAGCACTCTTCATTCAGAAATCTAAAAAAAGCGGACAACCTTCGTCCGCAATCATTATTGATACATACTAAATTTTCTTAGTCCAAAGAAAACAAAAATTACAATAGCGAAAATGAAAAATAGTACAGATGTAGCACGTCCTCGGGTTGTGAAGCGGTCTTGTGAATACGGCACCGCTAATGCCCAACCAGACAATGCGCCTCCAATAATACCGCCCAAGTGTCCCCAAATATCAATTGTCGAATCGAATAAACCAAAAATAAGATTCATCATAATAAACAGCGTAAATTGACGAGTCAATGCCTGAATTGCTCCGTTGTCACGATAGTGCAACCCAACTACTAAAAAGGCCCCAAATAATCCAAATATTGCTGTACTTGCTCCACCGGATAGTGTCGTTGGCTGGTTAAATGCGAAACTAGCAAAATTCCCCATAATCCCGCTTAATAGGTAGATCACAGCAAATCGCCAATGACCAAAAATGGCTTCACACTGCTGCCCCATATAATAAAGGACCACTCCATTTAAAGCAAAATGCATCAATCCAAAATGAATAAACATCGGAGTAATAAACCGCCAATATTGATGCTGCCAAATGACCGATGGTGCAAACATTCCCAATTGATTCTCGATTGATAATCCAGGCAATAAATACTGCATAATGAAAACGATCGTATTGATTGCAAAAAACATATACATCATATAAGGCTTGTCTTTTTTCATGTATCTACCTCTCTCATTCTATGGTTATACTAAGTTATGGTAATAGCAAAAGCTATCAGGAAAGAAATAATTGCTGGACTGGCTGATCAAAAGCTTCTATTTGCCATTCTTCGATTAATTGATCAGCGAAAACTAAACTGCAGGTTTCTCCTGAATAATTTGCTAGATAGCGATCATAATACCCTCCACCAAATCCAATGCGGTATCCTTCATGATTAAACACTAATCCAGGAACAATCAATAGTGCTAATTCATCCGGTCTTGCAATATTTTCCGTAGCAGGTTCAGCGACACCAAATTTTGTTGTATAAAATGCGGATTCATCATCTATCCAATGAAAAACCATCTGGCCTTTCGGCAGCGATTTAGGAACAGCAATTCTTTTTCCCATATCAAGAGCACGTTTTATCACCGGTGATGTTGGAAACTCAAATTCTGTTGCCATCGTCAAACCGATGCTATCTGCTTTTTCCCAAGTCTTACTTTGAAAAAACTTTGCAAGAATGATTTCTATTTGAGCGTGTCTTTCCTCGTTGGACGCAATTTTTTGTAAACGAGAAATTGCCCGTTGTCTAAGTTTCTCTTTCTCCATTCATTCACCTTCTTATCTAGAAATACTAACAAAATCCAAACAAAATAAAAAGGGGATTACTCCCCTTTAATGAAATCACTAGAAATTTGACGAGCAATTGCTAAGCCAGCAACTGCATTGAAATGCAAATGATCTCCGCTATCAAATGACGAATGTAAATAACCTGATGCTTCTTCGACAATCATTGAAAAATCCCAAACGTTAGCGTAATTTTCAAGCAACCACTGATTTATTTCTTTGCGCAGCATTTCTTTCGTTTGATTCATTCCCGGATACCCCATACAAGGCGACAATGTACACAATTGATAACTTATCGTATATTTTCCACAAAGTTGAATCAGCTCTCTGATCCCCTTTTTGAACTTTTCCAAAGTAAGGTCCCCATTTATCAAATCATTCTCACCAAGAAAAAGGATGACTCTGCTGACATTACTGTGACTAGTTAGACAATCTTCTAAGCGACGCAACCCACCAAAACCATAAAAAAGGTTCCGTGAATCATTTGTTGGAACGTCACTACTTGATTTCAGCAAGCAACTGCCATTTATCCCTTGATTAACTAGATAAAGATTATGTTTTCGCCATTGTCTCTGCAAAGGTGCTGTCCAAGTTGCTCCTTCAGTTAAAGAGTCTCCTAAAGCAATAATACATTCGCCCTCACACTCTCCTTCAATCGCCAATAATCCTGAACAAAAATTTAGGTTCCTAGGCTCCGCCAAAAAATCAGCATCATTATAGGAAAAGCCACTTTCAAGCGAAGAAACTTGAAAAGTAATTTGCCACTTTTTCGCATTTGAATCAATCGAAATAGAACCTGTTTTTAAAAGTTCACTAGGACTCAACGAAAAATCAGGTAGATGTTGACAAGTCTGATTGGTTTTTATCGATAACTTTTTGATTTGTTGTGTCTTCTCGCCGTATTCATTAGCAAAAACTAAACGAATTGCCTTCACCGGTGCAATTTGTCTTAACGTTAAATGGATCACTCCGTTTGAAGTAGTGTGATGTGCAATCCCTCGTTGTGCATGACTCCATATCGTGGTCCAACTCATCTCGTTTCTCCTTATCTTTCATTACTTTTCTTCAATAACTGTAAAATAAAATAGGGTGCTCCAATCAACGAAACAATAATTCCGGCAGCCATTTCACCATTTGGCAAAATGACCCTTGCTAAAATATCACTATACAATAACAAAATACCGCCGATCACAGCAGTCATCAGTAACGCTTGATTATTCTTCCGCCGAGTAAACTGTTGGGCAATATGCGGCGCAATCAAACCGATAAAACTGATACTACCCGCAATAGAAACGCTCACTGCTGCCAAACAAACCGCACAAAGTAAAAAGAATACCTGCGTCCGTTTCAATTTTAATCCTAATCCAACAGCTATCTCGTCTCCTAATTCTAGCACCTCTAACGAACGCCCCTTCGACACTATCAAAGGTAATATGCAAAGGATCCAAGGAAGTAAGAGCAACACATGCTGCCAGGTTGTGCCCCAAATCGTTCCCGCAAGCCAAGCCGTCACAAATTGATAATTGTCTTTAGAAACACGAATCGTACCAATCAAAGTCAAAGCTGAAATACCGGCATTTACTGCTACCCCTGCTAACAGCAAACGATTCGGTGTGATACGTTTTGATTGTCTGCCAAAATAGTAGACTAGCCCTGTTGCTGAAAAACTACCGATACAAGCAATCAGTGGTAAAAACCAACTACTTTCACCAGTTGAAAAAAAGCCCAAATAAATTAGAACCGTCAGGCCCGCACCCGCATTTACTCCTAAAATTCCCGGATCCGCTAAATCATTATGTGTAATTGTTTGAAACAAGTAACCCGAAACCGCTAACCCCATACCCGCCAAGATTGAAACTAGCATCCGTGGAAAACGAAAATCAAAAACGATTAATTTTTGACTATTGGCAGCAGTTTGTTGAAAGACTCGCAAAAGATCAGTAACTGACATTGAAATCGTCCCCACGGTAAGGCTGAGTACAATTCCAATAGCTAATAAAATAAGTATTAATAGCCAACCTGCCTTTTTTCTCATATGCTACCCTTCCTAATTTGCAAAAGTAAAAACGGAACCCCAATAACTGTAATAATAACGCCAACAGGAGTTTCTAACGGAGGAGCGATCAATCGTGAAAGAGTGTCTGCCCCGACAAAAAATAGAGCGCCGAATAATCCAGAAGCCGGAATCACATACCGATAATCATGTCCCACAAAAAAACGAACGACATGGGGAACTATTAATCCAATAAAGCTAATCGTCCCAACTAATGCCACCGAACTTCCTGCCAGTAATAAAACAAACAGCATGCTCATTTGGCGAATACGCCGAGGATTTTTTCCTAAGGAGATGGCAGTTTCATCACCTAAACTCAACAAAGAAATTTGAGGTCCGAACAAGATTGCGCCGATTATTCCAATCATGATTATCGGAATAGCCACTTGTAATTGGTTCCACGTAAGGTTAGCAGTTCCTCCGACAAACCAAAAGGTGATGTCTTGGTTCAGATTAAATATCAAACTGATACTCTGACTCAACGCCGTAAAA
Source organism: Enterococcus sp. DIV0756 (assembly GCF_051710745.1). Taxonomy (NCBI): domain Bacteria; kingdom Bacillati; phylum Bacillota; class Bacilli; order Lactobacillales; family Enterococcaceae; genus Enterococcus; species Enterococcus sp. DIV0756. Next base: position 2,222,490 of record NZ_JBIOLF010000001.1, read on the forward strand.
AAGGCACTTAACGCCGCCCCTAATAAAACAATCCGAACAGGAGACAATCCAAATGATATACGATTAGAAACTAAATAAATCAAAAAAATTGAAAGTGATGCACCAAGAAAAGAACCAAGAATTCCTACAGAAGGGGAAGGATTTGCATTTAAGACAAAAACCAAAACAAGCCCTAATCCTGCGCCCGAATTAATTCCCAATAATCCAGAATCAGCGATTGGATTGGAGGTAATTCCCTGCATCAAAGCGCCAGCTATCGCAAAGGCAGCCCCTACAGAAGCCGCCCCCAGCATGCGCGGTAATCGCAAATAACGAATTAACTGTTCTCCCTGGTTTTCCGGATTAAACTTCAGCAATGCTCGAGTTACATCTGACCATTGGCTGGTAACTGCTCCATAACGCAAAGATAGAAGCATTGCAATGATTAATAAGAGAACAACAGTAGGAAAAAAATATTTTTGCTTTATCATTTTTTTAATGCTCCTTTATCAGGTCGTAAGCAATAACTACCGGTTTATCACTGTTAGGCATGGTCGCAAAGGTAGCTTGGATATCAAAAAGAGTAAGCAATTTATCCACTGTGAAAATTTCTTTTGGTGTACCTTGAAAAACCAATTCTCCCCTTTTCATCCCCAACAAATAATCAGAAAAGCGCGAGGCGTGATTTAAGTCATGAATCGTCATCAGAATCGTTTTTCCTTGCTGATTTATTTTCTGTAATAATTCTAATATTTCCAACTGATGCGCGGGATCCAAAAAAGTAATTGGTTCGTCTAATATCAAAATGTCTGTATCCTGTGCCAATGCCATGGCGATCCATACACGTTGCTGTTGTCCACCAGACAAGGTACCCAATGTTCGATCTTTTAAATTTTGAAGGTTTGTAGCTTTTAATGCCCAATTTATCAGTTGGTGATCCGTTTCCTTCAATCCAGAAAAACCCTTTTGATATGGAAATCGTCCATAAGCTACGATTTCTTCAACAGTTAATCCGCTGATTTGCGCACTAGTTTGTGACAAAGAAGCAATTTTTTGCGCAGTACTTTTAGTATCTAACTGTTGGATGTTTTCTCCGTCGATAAAAACCTCTCCCTTGGCTGGTTCTAGAATCCGTGCCAGAGCCTTTAAAAAAGTGGACTTCCCACTACCATTTGGACCAATCAAACTGGTAATCTTACCTTTGGGAATTTCTACTGTAATATCGTTTACGACAATTTTTTTATCATACCCAATTGAAAGATCAGCGGTATTCAATTTTGTCATAGAATTTCCTCATTTCTCTGATAATCGTTCTCAATTATGACCTTATTTGTTATCTGCGTCAACTGTCAATTAAAAAAGACACAGTTGACACCCTAAATGCTTTCAGTAATAATAGTAATTGAGAATTTTTCTCAATTAACTTCAAGGGAGTTTTTTTATGTTAAAAAAAGTAATGCTGAGTTCAGCTTTCCTGCTAGCTCTTTTCAGCTTAGCTGCTTGTGGGCAGAATAATGATAGCAAAGAAACAAATAAAGATGTGCACTCAATGACTGATGCGTTGGATCACAAGGTAGACATCCCCAAAAAACCTAAACGGATTATTGCTTCATATCTAGAAGATTACCTAGTCGCTTTAGATGAAAAGCCTGTTGCACAATGGACAGTGGGTGAGGGAAAGATTCAACATTATCTACAGGACAAATTGAAGGATATTCCTACTATTAACTATGATATGCCTTATGAAGACGTAGTAAAATTTGAACCAGATCTGTTATTGATTGGATCAAATGGATCACTTGAAGGTGGAAAATATAAGGAATATTCTAAGATTGCCCCTACCTATGTTGTAAAAAATGGTGATGGTGTTACGTGGCGTGATCAACTAGAGGATATTGGCGCTGTTTTAGGAAAAGAAGACAAAGCTAAAGCTGTGGAGAAAGACTATGATCAATTAGTTAGCCAAACTAAAAAAGAGCTTAAAAATGAAATCCAAGGTAAATCTGCTGTTGTATTGTGGGTAACGAATAATTCTGCTTTTATGGTAGCTGATAACCGTTCTAGTGGACAACTAATTTATAAAGAATTAGGTTTTGAAATTCCCCAATTAACAAAAGATATCAGCAAAAAAGCCACCGCAGACTTTTCTCAAGTCTCGTTGGAGAGCCTGTCTCAACTTGATGCTGATTATATCTTCTTAGTCAATAGCGACAACGGTGCTGCGATGTTTAAAGACCCTTTATGGAGTAACATTCCAGCAGTTAAAACTAATCGACTATTTGAATTTGACGGAACATCAAGTTGGCTATACAATGGTCCCATCGCGTATACTCAAATGGTTGAAAACATTCGCAATGTCCTGAAATAAAAATACCGTTCTGATCAATGTTCCCTCTACTATTAGAGAATTATTGATCAGACGGTATTTATTTTTTACTCCGACGTGTTCGCGAATTCGCTTCTTCTGATTTGACTAAAAATTTTAAGCGGTAGGGTTCATGGTAGCGTACACCATTCTTAACAAAATCCCCTCCGACAATGAATAATCCAATCGGTTTTAAAGGCTCCGTTTGATGAATCGTTCCAATTGTTTCCAAATTGCGATAATTCTTTCCAATCTGTAGCTGATACGTCCCGCTATTAATTTGTTTTACATAATAATATGGATATAATGTATTTTCTTCGATTAAGAAGCCTTCTTCTTTGGAAAGGTCGCGAATCGTGATTTCCTTCTCTTCAATCAGCAGTTGGATATTTTCAACCAGTTTTAACTGGTAATCTTCATTGAAATCAACAGGAAGCTCCTTCGCTTTTTCAAACCCCTTTTTCGGCTTTATATTTTTTTCATTTTGGATATTAAACGCATCATCCGGCAAATATTTTACAAATAGCTGCGTAATATCACCTTTCACATTTCTATCCATAAAGTAGTAAAAGAAGTTTAAAACAATGAAATAAACTAATACAATGAAAACTAGTCCATATAGGAATAATTGTAGATAGTTCTGATTAAGCCATAACCCATAAACAATCCGTAAAATATAGACAGTCGGGATAACACTTAGTAACGTGTATGCACGATTTGAGTATTTAGGACTAATATCTAAGAATCCCAAAAACTTATTTAGGCCATTTATAATGTCTAATAATAACGTCATTGATTATCACCCGCCTTTGATCCAATTGGTGCATCAGCTGGTTGTTGCTGTGACGGTACGGTCTGTGATGATTGCGTTGAAGATTGCGGTTGTGACGCTACAGAGCTACTGTCTGTTGAAGGTTGCGTATTTTCAACCTGATTGTTCTCAGCAGAGCTTTCAACAATAGCATCGGTGTCTTTTGATTCTTCAATTGATGTCTGCTCCTCGATTGTGTTTGTTTCATTAGTAACGCTATTTAAATCACTAGAAGAATCGGTCGTACGTGATGTAGCAGATTCGGTCGTCGATGTAGTTGGTGTTGTTGCTTTTACTTGACGATAACTGGAATTATTCAGAATCCCTGTAGTCGTTGCTATTAAGATCGACAAAGTTAAAAGAGCAATCGGCTTTAAAATCGGTGGAACTTTACGCATTTGATCCTTCCTTTCTATATTGTTTTATATGATACTTAGTTTTATCATTGGAAGGTTATCTTTTGCTTAGGATTCTGTGAAGATTTTATGTAGATTTCTGAAAATAAATGCGCGTTTCCAAGTTCTTTAGAATCAATTGACCCATTCAATTCTAGAAAACAAAAAAACCAGTAATCAACTCTGATTACTGGTTTAGTAACTAAATTATTTTACTTCTTTATGCAAAGTAACTTTACGTTCGCGTGGGCAATATTTCATTTTTTCCAAGCGATCTGGATTGTTACGTTTGTTTTTGTTAGTTAGGTAGTTACGTTCTTTACAAGAAGTACATTCTAAAGTGATATTTACGCGCATGATTTTCCCTCCCTAGTTAGGATCAGTTTTCCAAGATATTTCTCAGACTTTGATATCATATCACGTTTTTATTTTTTTGACTAGCCTTTTCGCGAAATTCGTTAAGTAATTCTACTTGACGTTGTTAAAGTTGCGCTTCGATGTCTTTTGCAATATCTTCTGGCTTTGTTTGTGATGCATAGCGTTTTATCACATTTCCTCCGCGATCAACCAAAAATTTTGTAAAGTTCCATTTAATTGCTTTGTTAAGTAAACCACCTTGCGCACTCTTCAAGTAACTATACAAAGGTGCTTCATTTTCTCCGTTAACATCAATCTTACCGAAGGTCTGAAATGTTGTATGGTATTTCAATTGACAAAACTCTGCAACTTCTACATCTGTTCCAGGCGCTTGATTCCCAAATTGATTGCATGGAAAATCAAGAATTTCAAATCCGCTATTCTTGTACTGATCATATAAATTTTGCAACCCTTCATATTGTGGTGTAAATCCACAGCCAGTTGCTGTATTAACGATCAGAAGTACTTTTCCCTGATAATCTGCTAAAGATTTCTCTGTTCCATCGGTTTTTTCCACTTTAAAATCATAAACTGACATGCTATTTTCTCCCTTTCATACAAAAATTTACTCATTTTTATTAATAAAAAATCTATTAAAATGTAGCAAAAAAGAGTGATTCCTTCATTCGTCTATTTAATCCAATTTAAACGAATAAGGCTAAGGAGCATAAGCTCCCTAGCCTTATTGTACGCCATATGTGTCTGCAAATGCATTTATTATGTCTTTGGCAATAGCCTTATTTGTATCGTCATGTTCTTCGTCTAAATTTGGCAACATCACACTGATTGCAATTTGCGGCTTATCGTAGGGTGCATAAGCAACAATATTACTATTGATCGTATTCACTGGTTGACCATTAACAGATACAACCGTTTCAGCAGTCCCTGTTTTAGCTGCAGGATCAATTTTCGCCGAAGCTAAATCTCTTGCTGTAGTATATGGATCGCTACCATGAACAGCTTGATAAAAACCTTGTTTGATAATTCCCATTTGCTCTCCAGTGATGTTGACTTGATCCAATTTTTTACCAGTGATCTCTTGTTGTAATTTTCCAAGTCCACCACTATCGTTATTTCCATAAATTCCTTTGACAACATGAGGGGCTATTCTAGTTCCACCATTAGCAACAGTCGCTGCGTATTGAGCCAATTGCATTGGTGTATACGTATCATACTGACCAAATGACAGGTCAAGTAAGTTCCCGCCGCCAGGAGCATTTTTAGTCCCAAATTGATCATTGACTAGCCCTGGAGATTCATTTGGTAAATCAATTTGTGTTTTCACACCCATACCATACTCCGCAAAAGCATTCCTTAATTTATCATACATTTCTTTCGATGAGGCGCTCTCTGGCAAACTCATCTCTTGTTGATACTGAACTCCCAACATTCGTAAAACAATCTGCATCATATATGCATTAGAAGACCATTCTAGTGCTTTTACCGTATTCAATGGAATTTGATTGCCTAGTACTTTATTGTAAATTGATCCTTTTAACGCGGTACCTGCTAATTTGATTGGTTGATCTATTAATGTGTCATTTCCTGTAATAACCCCTGTTTGATACCCTGCCGTTACAGTTCCAGCCTTAACAACAGAACCCGGTTCAAAAGCACTCGTGATTGTCCCTAAAGTATTTTCTTCGATTTCCTTACTATTGATATCATGTGTGAAGCCCGTCATAGCTAAAACTTCGCCCGTATTTGGGTTCACGGCGACTGCATAAGCACCTGGTGAATACTTAGCAACACCACTATCAACTAAACCTTGATAATGCTTTTTCAAGATATCTTCAACTTTTTTCTGAAAATTACTATCGATGGTTAGAACGAGATTCGAGCCTTTTTCTCCTTTTTTGACCTCTTTTTGTTTCTCAATATTTCCTTCGTTATTCAAGGTGACTTTGTATTCGCCCTTCTTACCTTGAAGCTGCTCTTCATATTGTTTCTCTAAATAACTTTTACCGACACGATCGTTTCGCGCATAGCCCTTTTTCAATAATTCGTCAGCTTCTTCAGCTGGCAATCCTTCTTTTTCTGTTGTAATTTTTCCTAAGATACTTTTTAATGAACCATCTAAATCGTCGTTATACGAACGATCCCAGTCAGTTCCTGTAGAAACGCCTGGTAAATCTGAGGCACGCTCAGCAACCACTGCCAACTCCTCATCCGTTACACCTTCGTTTTTGACAAAAACTGTGCTTAGCGCAGAAGCACTATTCATTCGTTTGAAAATCGTCGCGATTTTTAGCTGATCCTCGCTGAATTGAATTTCACTATCCTTCACTTTATCGACTAATTTTTGATACTCATTCGTATTATCAAGATTTTTTTCTTTAAAAGATAGACGATCTTCGGCTTCCTTTAGATGATCCTTATCTGCAAGCCAGTAATCCTTCTTATCACGCGTAGTTAAATTTTCATCAACGGGTACATCAATCAATTTGTTCAATTCAATCGCTAATTTAAGAATATCAGACGCTTCCATCCGATTGCCGCGTGTAAAAGTAATGGCCGGATTGGCTTTATTATTTACCAGCGCTGTTCCTTTAGCATCATAGATTACTCCGCGCGGGGCGTTTTCTTTCACCGTGATGGTCGTTGAAGCCTTCATCTCAGCTTTCATTTTGTCGCCTTCAACGATCTGAAGATAGCCTAATCGTGAGACTAAAATAACGAACAAGCCAAAAATCACAAAAAATAGAAAATTTAATCTAAACGGGATATGACTTTTATTTTGATTACGGCCTTTTTCGTCCGCAAGCTTCAATTTTTCAAAAAATTTCTTTAATGGATTCGTAAATTTCATTCTTCTGTTCCTTCCACTTTGACAGTTACTTGTCTTATTGTAGCCGAAAAAGTGTTTTTTCAAAAGGATTATTCGTAGTTCCTTTACTATAGTTTAAGAACTTCCAATTCTTTAGTGCATTAAATCGCTATGTGTTTCACGAGGAGAGGATTATTTTTTTCATCAGGGATAAATTTAGCTTCAAATATGGATTTTCGCCTACAGAAAAAAACCATTCCTGTGAAACATTCTATTCAGCAATCAATTGTGGAAAACTTTCGAAATTAAAAAGACGGGTATTATGCATTTTCTTTAAAAAGTTTTCCACAAATGAATCTTTTTTTGACTTAACTGATTATATTAACGAATTTCTGTAGAAAGACTGATTAATTGATCTACAATAAAAAAACCGGTGAGCGAACTCACCGGAAAATTATTAATTGCGACTCATGTTATCAATATCTGCTTTAATCGACTCAACAAACAGATTTAAGTCTTGTACTTCTTGTTCCTCACTACCATAGCGACGAACATTCACTGTTGCATCATTGACTTCTTTATCACCGATTACTAATAGATAAGGAATTTTTTGTGTCTGAGCTTGACGAATTTTATAGCCAAGTTTCTCATTACGATCGTCAACTTCAACCCGGACACCCTCACGAACCAAACGATCTTTCACTTCATACGCATAATCGCCATGATGTTCAGGTGATACTGGTAAGATGGCTACTTGCTCTGGTGCTAACCAAGTTGGGAAAGCCCCTTTATATTGTTCAATCAAGTAAGCAGTGAAACGTTCCATCGTTGAAACAACACTACGGTGTACTACGACTGGACGATGTTCTTTTCCATCTTCACCAATATAAGATAAATCAAAGCGTTCTGGTAATAGGAAGTCAAATTGAATCGTCGACAATGTTTCTTCAGTTCCTAAAGCCGTTTGAACTTGGACATCTAATTTAGGACCATAAAACGCTGCTTCGCCATCCGCTTCAAAATAATCAAAACCAGATTCATCCATAACTTCTTTCAATAAACGTTGAGAATTTTCCCACATCGCATCGTCATCAAAATATTTTTCAGTATTTTCAGGATCGCGATAGCTTAAGCGGAAGCGATAATCTTCAAAACCAAAGTCTTTATAAACTTCTAAGATCAAGTCTAACGTACGACGGAATTCCTCTTTGATTTGATCCGGACGAACAAAGATATGCGCATCATTCATTGTCATTTCACGAACCCGTTGTAAACCAGATAAAGCACCAGATTTTTCGTAACGGTGATCCATTCCAAGTTCAGCTAAACGAATTGGTAATTCACGGTATGAGTGAATATGATTTTTATAAATCATCATATGGTGCGGACAGTTCATTGGACGCAATACTAATGATTCTTCGCCGTCTCCCATGTCCATGATTGGGAACATATCTTCTTTGTAATGATCCCAGTGACCAGATGTTTTGTACAAACCAGTATCTGCTAATACAGGAGTATAAACATGTTCATAGCCCATTGAGATTTCTTTATCAACGATATAGCGTTCAATAATACGACGAATTGTCGCGCCTTTTGGCAACCAGAAAGGTAATCCTGAACCAACTTCTTGCGAGATCATGAATAGATCTAATTCTTTACCAAGTTTACGATGGTCACGTTCTTTCGCTTCTTCACGCATTTTTAAGAAATGATCAAGATCTGCTTGTTTAAAGAAGGCTGTTCCGTAAACCCGTTGCATCATTTTATTATCAGAATTTCCACGCCAGTAAGCACCAGCTACTGATAATAATTTGAAAATCTTGATTTTACCTGTTGAAGGCACATGTGGCCCGCGACATAAATCGGTGAATTCACCTTGCGTATAAGCAGTGATTACTTCATCCTCTGGCAAATCTGTAATCAATTCTACTTTGTATGGATCATAACTGAAGAAATCTAACGCTTCCTGACGACTCATTACTTTGCGTTCGATCGGCAGATTTTCTTTGATGATTTTTTTCATCTCTTTTTCGATTGCCGGGAAATCTTCTTCGCTGATTTGTTCCCCGTCTCCATTATCAGTATCATAATAGAAGCCAGATTCAATTGCTGGCCCTACACCGAAATGCATATTTGGAAATAAACGACGAATCGCTTGTGCCATTAAATGTGCACTTGAATGACGAACAAGTGGTAAAGCTTCTTCATCTTGTTCAGTCACGATTTTTAATTCCGCATCTTCTTCAATTGCTCGGTTTAAATCTTCCAACTCACCATTTACAACAACTGCTAATGCTTTTTTTGCTAATGAACTAGAAATACTTTTTGCGATCTCTAAGCCAGTAATACCGTTGTCAAACTCTTTTGCTGATCCGTCTGGAAATGAAATTTTTACCATCCTATAGTCCCCCTTATTCGTTTTGATTGATAAAAAAAGCCCTAGTACCGAAATCGGTACTAGGACGAATAAACGTGGTTCCACCTAATCTTTGGACAGAATTCCTGTCCCTCACAAGCGATAACGGCGCTATCCGCTTCTGCATTTTTACAGAAGTCTCAGAAAGTGGTCATCCCTTGCGCTTATCTGGAAAAGTTTCAGCCAAGCTTTTCCTCTCTAATAAACAGCCTTCAAGTTCAGGTGTCTTTCTTTATCAATCAATTATAAGGTCATTATAAACACTTATTGATTTGAAATGCAAGTCTAAATAGTAATAATTATTTCCATTTACCACCTTGCGCATATTTGCCCTTTTGCATTTCGTTAATAATGACATGAATATTTTCTTTTGGTGCTCCGGCAGTTCTTGAGATGACTTCTGTTACCTCTTCAACCATTTTAGTTAATTGCTCTTCAGTTCTTCCTTCAACTAATTCAATGTGTACGAACGGCATAATGAATCGCTCCCTTAATTTTAAATTTTTTCGTCGCTTCATTTTATCATATTTTACCAAAAAAGATGTTACAGCAGATGGCAAGAGCCCATTATATGTTCCACGATTAAATGTTCTACACTCCTGTACTTTAAAAATAAGATATTTAGTTTCAATGAGTCAAATCATTATTGATAGCCCTTTCTTCGTGATAAAGTAAGGGGATAAGAATGGAGGAAATCTCAATGGATATCTATTTACATTTCAAAAATCAAGCTACAGAAGCAATCGCCTTTTACGAAAAAGTTTTTAAAACAGAACCGGCTCAAATAATGACTTTTGGCCAAATGCCCCAGGATGATGAACATCCGATTGATGATAGTATCAAAAATCTAGTGTTGAATGCCAATTTGAATATCAATGATACAAACGTTATGTTCTCAGACAGTCCTGAGAGTATGGCGCCTCCAATAATCGTTGGAAATAATGTGGCTTTGGTGTTTAATGCGAATACTACAGAAGAAGCATCAGAAATCTTTCAGCAACTAACAGAGAAGGGAACTGTCCTTTTACCACTTGAGAAAACTTTCTGGGCAAAATTATATGGCATGGTTAAAGACCAATATGGCGTAATTTGGCATATCAATCTTTATTAAAGAGAGGATGAAACTCCATGGAACAGCAATTTGGTTGTTGTCTTTGGTTTAACGGACACATTGACGAAGCTGCCGAATTTTATACAAAAATCTTTGAGGATAGTAAAATCGTCGATCAAACACGTTATGTTACAGATGAGCATGGGAAAATCGGTGATTTACTAACTATTACTTTAGAATTAGCAGGCTCCGAATTTCTTTTGTTGAACGGCGGTGATGTTTTCACCCCCACCCCTGCTATTTCTTACATTGTCAACTGTGAACATGAGGATCAATTGCAGAAAGTATGGAAGCACCTCAATCAAAATGGGAAAACATTGATGCCCCTCTCAGATTATCCTGAGCTGGGAAAATTTGGATGGACAAACGATCGTTATGGGTTCTCATGGCAGGTTCGCTTAGGGGAAAACTTACAAACTATTACTCCCTGTATCATGTTTGCTAACGAAAATTTCGGCATGGCTCAAGCGGCAATTGATGAATGGATCTCTGTCTTTGGTGGAAAGCAAACCTTTGTCATCAAAGGAAAAGAAGACCGTTTACGAGCTTCTGGCATCCAATTGCGTGGACACGACTTGATTGTCATGGATAGCCCAGAAAAACATGATTTTACGTTTACAATGGCGAACTCTTTTTATTTCTATTTTAAGGATCAGTCAGATATTGATCAAGCTTGGGATGCTATAACGAACGGTGGCAAGGAATGGCCATGTGGTTGGATGGAAGATCGCTATGGGGTCTACTGGCAAACAGTCAATAAAAATCTCTTAAAATGGACCAATGATTCTAATACTGAAAAAGCTCGCCGCGCAACGCAAGAAATGTATAAAATGAAAAAAATTAATTTAGATCAAATTCAAAAAGCTTTTGATGGAGCAAACTAAATATTTATAGCTTTCAAAAAAATTAGTTGACCCTGTCTAGAAAAACTTAATACCCTAATGAGGAACATCTATAAACTTTTATCAAGGAAAATTTATAGATGTTCTTCTTGCCTTAAAAGTTGTTTAGCTCACAATCATTCTATCGCTTTTCTACTCTAATGCCTAATAGTCCTAGCATGTATTAACTCAAACGAGCCCTTTGCTTCTCTTTCCCCTTATGTGCTATACTATTATGCTGTTATAAACAGTTAATGGAAAAACAAAGGGGGATGCTCAATGAATGCAAGAGAGTACGAACAAGAGCACATCCAACAGACAAGTACTTTGATTCAACAAGAAATAGCATTTTTGGACAACCAAAAGAAAGAAACTAAAGCAAAATTCGATACCGATATGTTAGAAAATGCAGGACAAAGAATTCAAGGTGGTTCTTTCGAAGCCTTGGCAGAAACAATGGCTGATACTCGGCAGCACGAGGCTGAATTACTTTTACGTTATCAATCCTTGGCTTCACAAGAAAAACGCCAAAGAGTGCTACGATTAATGAGGGAGAATCCTTATTTTGCCCGCATTGATTTTAAAGAAGACCAAGAAACTGAAACACTTTATTTGGGCATTGCCTCTTTACGGGATGCACAAGAAGAAACCGTGGTCATAGATTGGCGCGCACCAATTGCGAATCTCTATTACGAAGGAACACTGGGTCAAACCCATTATGAAGCCCATGATGCAATTATTCCGATCGAATTATTATTAAAACGACAATTTAAAATTCGTGAAGGACAACTTTTATCAATGGTCGATACATCAGAAGCGATTAACGATGATTTTTTGTTGGAGATTTTAGACGAAGCCTCCTCGAATCACATGAAAAATATCGTAGCCACAATCCAACGTTCGCAAAACGAGATTATTCGCGATACAAAAAGTAAGGTTCTAGTCGTAGAAGGAATCGCTGGAAGCGGAAAGACTTCTGCATTGCTTCAACGAGTGGCATATCTGCTGTATCACAATCGCAAATGGTTAGACAATGAACAGGTTTTATTATTCTCCCCTAACCATATTTTTTCTGATTATATTTCTACTGTTCTACCCTCTCTTGGAGAAAGTGGGATTCCGACTGAAACATTCAAAACTTTTCTAACTGCACTGCTTCCGACTTATCAGATTCATACTGAAGAGAGTCATGAAGAAGTTTTCCTTTCTGGACAAGATGATCGCGTATTACGCGCGAAAAGCAGCTTTGCAATCGTTCAAGAATTGTACAACTATGTCGAACGTATCACTGAATTCGGACCACTATTTCGAGATCTTAAATTAAATCAGGAAGTATTGATTTCTAAGAAGCAAATCCGCAATTGGTATCAAGAAGCAAACCCAGACCTTCCGATGTATCAACGAATGCAGTTGTTGCAGGTCAAACTTTTAAAGAAAATCAGCGGACTGGAAAAAGATGAAATGAAGAAGGATTGGGCAAAGAAAGCAGCAGATGAGTTAGTGGATGCCGTATTTATTAACAATCCCGATATGGAAGACTCGGAAAAAGCTGAACGTCGTTTACGCCGTCAGATGGCTCAAAAGGTCGTACGAAAAAAAATGCGCCCGATTCGCAGAATGATCAATCGATTTGGTTTTATTAATTACGCCAAACAATATCTGCATTTCTTGCAAAATGTACCGAAGCAGCTATTGACTCACTACCAATTGACAGAAGAAAATTGGAAAGCGATGCTTGAAGAGTTACGAAATGATTTTAAACGAAAGGATATTAGTTTGGAAGATGGTACACTGATGTTCCTTTTGATGAAATCCATCCATCCGCTAGACGTGAAACAAAAAGCCCGCTTTATATTTATTGATGAAATGCAGGACTTCTCCCCTGCACAAGTCGCGTTACTACGTCATTTATATCCCAAAGCAACGTATACTTTATGTGGTGACTTAAATCAAAAGGTCTTTGGAAATGAGAGTATGGTTCATTCATTAGAGGAAATTTTCCCCGATCAGTCTTTGACTCATTTTGAATTAACTACAAGCTATCGTTCAACAGAAGAAATTACGAACTTTGCGAATCAATTCCTAACACAAGAGAATCGCGTGGAGCTGACTGCCCGTGTTGGTGATCTTCCGAAGGTATACTACGCGAATGAGTCTCGTCAGATGATCGACGGACTAATTCATCAGATCGAAGAAACCGCAGAATTAGCAAAATACTGGCGAACAGCCATTATCGCTAAAACGGTGGAAGAATGCCAAGCACTCTATGATCAATTAACTTCCGAGCAAAAAGACCGTGTTCAACTACTAACCGATGAGGAAGACTTCATGAAAAAAAGTTTAATCATCATCCCTACTTATCTAGCAAAGGGACTAGAATTTGACCGTGTCTACGCTTGGAATATCTCGCCTGAAAACTATCATACTGAACAAGATAAGTTAATTTTGTATACTGTTTGCACGCGCGCCATGCACGAATTAAACTTACTAGTCATCGGCGAAAGAAGTCCTTTATTGGAAATGATTCCAGAAAACTTGTATAAACAAGAATCAGTAACTTCTGAAATTTAAAAACAGGATTTCCGTAGAAAAAGCTCAATAATCCGGATTTAAAAAGGACCAGAAAGAATAAATTTATTCTTTCTGGTCCTTTTACTATTAATCATCTAATTCGACATTGTGATAAACTTGTTGAACATCTTCTAACTCTTCCAACACATCAATCATCTTTTCAAATTTTTCCAAATCATCCCCGGTTAATGTCACTTCATTTTGAGGAATCATTTGCATTTCTGCCACAGAGAAATCTGTGATACCTTTTTCCTTCAAAGCTTCTTGGATGGCATTGAAATCTTCAGGTTCACCATAGACAATGATCTGTCCTTCTTCATCTACTACATCGCGAACATCAATCTCTTTGTCCATTAAATATTCTAAAATTTCATCAGCATCTTCCCCGGCAAAGCCAAATAGCGCAGTGTTGTCGAACATATAAGCAACTGCACCTGAGACGCCCATATTCCCGCCGTTTTTACCAAAGGCAGCACGAACATCTGAAGCTGTCCGATTGACATTGTTGGTTAGTGCATCGACAATTACCATTGAGCCGTTAGGACCAAAACCTTCATAGCGTAATTCTTGGAACGTTTCATCGCCAGAACCTTTGGCTTTTTCAATTGCTCGATCAATAATATGCTTTGGTACATTATACGTTTTCGCGCGTTCAATAACGAAACGTAACTTTTGATTAGCATGCGGATCAGGTTCACCTGATTTTGCAGCTGCATAAATCTCAATTCCAAATTTAGCGTAAATTTTACTGTTGTTTGCATCCTTCGCAGTTTTCTTCGCTACGATATTCGCCCATTTACGTCCCATGTTTTCACTTCTCTTTCGTTAATTTCATACTTTCTCATTATAACGACTCACTTGCGCTTTGCAAAGTATTTTTTATACTCGAATCGGAAATCGTCCAATCGTTTGTTCTTCAGGGTGGATTAATTGATAAATTTGATCTGCACGATAAGTTAAGAAATGCTGCTCTTTTTCTTTTTGTCCTATTTTTGCCGCTACCGGTAAAGTGAATTGCTTTTTCTTGCTATTTAAGTAGGATTGCCCTTTTTTAGTAAAACCCAAAATATGAAGCATTGAATCTTTCTGCTCTGTTTTTATTTCAGCTTCCTTGACTTGGAGTAAAACATAAGTTAAAAGGCGCTGCAATCGTGGCTGCGTATAACGCTTTGTGCTGATTTCTTTTAGATAAGCAGAAAAGTTATTACTCCCCCGCTCAACTAAGCGATGCTCTAGGCCTTCCTTCATCTGATAAATTGTCTTCAAACTATCCAAAGAATTAGCTCGCAACTGATAATCTAAATATGGCCAGAAATCTTCCCAGGTAACATGCGTTTTTTCCAATTCTTCTTGTATTTCATTTGGGACGAAAGCTGCTATATCCTCTCCAGCCAAAACAGCTTGTCGAATTCCTGTAGCACTTGCAAATTGATTAATAACTAACTTTTCATCATGGTATCCCTGGTCTTTACGCGCTAATGGAAAAATTTCCATTGGTTGCGCATAAGTTGCGTTCTCCTTGGCATAACTTAAACCTAAAATATGGTTAGGAGGAAAAGCTTGCGTTTGTGGATACAAACGAGAAACAACTTCAGCCATTTTTTCTGGATAGCTCCATCCAATAGGTAATTCATGGAAAAGCTGATCAATCGCTTGCTTCTCTTCGATAAAGAAACGTCCGTATTTCGCGTAATCAAAAAAAGAATCACTATCCGTACCAAAACATAACGTATCGCATTTTAAAGCTTGCAACAACTTAATACTGCCCCTAGCAAAATAATCTGCAGATTGTACTGCCCATGAAAAGGGCAGTTCCACCACGAGATCAACCCCATTTTGCAAAGCTGTCTTTGTTCTCGTCCACTTATCAATTATTGCTGGTTCCCCACGCTGCAAAAAGTTTCCACTCATAACCGCTACCACTACATCAGCACCACTTAATTCTCGTGCTTTTTCAGCATGATACCGATGTCCATTATGAAAGGGATTGTACTCTACTACGATTCCACAGCTGCGCATATTGATCCTCCTTTTCCGTTTTATTTTACTACGTAAAGAAAATAAATTCACAAAAAAGCCGAGATTGCTCTCGGCTATTTTTGACAGACAAAAAACCAACGTTTACTTGTTTCGCTCGGTGCCTCATCTTTGAAGTCCGCAAAGACTTCAAACTTAAAGCCAACCTCACTCAACATTTTCTGGTATGTTTCTAATGGGTATGTCCGTTCCTTATGCAGTTCATCGATACGTTCAAACATTTCACCTTCTCTTTTAACAAAGAATGTCAAAAAATGTTCAATACTATGAGGAAAATCACCCGAGTAGCTATCCCATAGAAAAGCAAAATCATCGGTTTGATCATGAAAGCTATAGTCAGGAAAAATTTCATCTATTTGATATGTTGAATGAACATCAAAAATAAATGTTCCTGAGGATTCTAACAAATCATATACACCCTCAAAAACTTGTTTAACCTGCGTCGCGTCCTGCATATAACAAAGCGAATCTGAAAAACAGGTCACCGCTTGATATTTTCCAATATCAGTTAGATCCAGCATATCTCCAGCAATCCAATTGATAAAAACATCTTCTTGGGTCGCACGATCACTTGCTAATGTCAGCATTTCTTCAGACAGATCCAAGCCCGTCACTTCAAAACCATTTTTGGCAAATTCAACGGCTAACGCACCAGTTCCACAAGCTAGTTCTAAGACCTGGTATGTCGTTTTTGGCAGATGGCGCAATGAAAAATCCAACCATTGCTGATATAAAGAGTCATCCATTATTTCATCGTAAACAAAGGCAAATGTTTCATAAGCCATTAGTCTAACCAAGCCTCGATATTTTCAAGCGGAGCATCTGACCATAATTTTTCTAAATTATAAAATTCGCGTTCTGAAGTACTGAAGACGTGAACAATCACATCCCCTAGATCGATCAGGACCCATTTCCCACCATCTTTTCCTTCGACGCGTTTCACTTCTACTTGTGCTTCTTCTTCTTTATCGATGACCTCATCAACAATTGCGTTGATTTGACGATCTGAATTTGCTGAACAAATCAGGAAATAATCCGCCAATAATGAGACTTTTGAGACATTTAATGCCACAATATCAACTGCTCGTTTCGAGTCAGCTGCCTTCACGGCAATTTCTAACATATTTTTACTATCTATGATGATTCTCCTCCTTATTTCATATCCTTTAATAAACTAATTTTTCTAGCATGTCCATTTATTTTACTGTATTCCAGCTACCCAACGATTATACGTTTCAATCGTTTTAGGATAAACTGGCGTTTCACTTTCGATTAGATGAGCCAGTGTATGTTTCGTTTCATAAGCAACAGCCTGATTTAAATCGCTAAATGCGATAACACGCGCGTCTTCTACTCCTGGAAATTGCCTACCTGGTTCAATGTAATCTGCTACATAGATGATCTTATCTAGTAACGTCATTTCTGCTGCTCCCGTAGTATGCAACCGAATAGCATTTAATATCTCTTCATCGGTAATTTTGAGTTCCCGAGCCACAAAATCCGCACCTACAAGACCATGCCAGATAGCATTGCCGTACTTTAACAAATCGATCTTGTTTTCATAATCACCTTGATCAATTGCCAGTTGGAATTCTTCGTCGGAACGCTCTTTCGCATAATCATGTGTCAGTGCAGCAATACTTGCCTTTTCTGGTGAGGCGCTAAAGCGTTCTGCCAAAGCAATAGCTGTTTCTTCAACTCCTAAAACATGCTTGAAACGACGTTCACTCATACGCATTTGAACAGCTTGCATCAGTGACTCTCGATCTAAAGCTGTGTACTCTTCGCTATATTTCATCAAGATACAGTCCTTCTTCCGAGATATATTCCCGCACCCGATCAGGTACAAGATAACGAATCGAACAACCTTGTTTCACCTGTTTTCGAATGTAAGAAGACGACAATTGAATTTCTGGTACGTCAACCCAAATGATTGGGTACGGACTTTCTGAGGAAAAACCTGAACGTTTTACCCCTACAAAATTGACGATTCGAACTAGTTCATCGATACGATGCCATTTTGGTAGATAAGCCACTTCATCCCCGCCGATAATGAAATAGTATTCGGTATCAGGATTTTCAGTAGTCATTTCTAACATCGTATCAATCGTATAGCTCTTACCTTTACGAACAAGCTCTCTTGTATCTATTGATAAAAAAGAGTTATCTTCAATCGCCAATTTAGCCATCGCCAATCGATGCTTACTATCGATCGTTTTCTTCTCATCTACATGCGGCGGCAAATAACTTGGCAACAGATGTACTTCATCAAATCCCATTTTTTGTCCGACCTGTTCGGCAATCATTAAGTGTGCATTATGAATCGGATTAAAATTACCACCCAGTAAGCCCACCTGCTTTTTAGGCATTGTAGCATCCGTCATTGGTTTGACTTTTGGAATCGTTAAGACATCTTGATACAACAGTTACTCCCCCTCATTATTCTAAAAAATGATGATTAAATCCCTTGAACTTCTTTTGAGATTTTTTGATATTTTTCTTTGCTTGAAGCTTTGTACAAAACCAAGACACGCCCAATAATTTGGACGATCTTACAATTGATTTTTTCTTCCAACACATGCGCCACATCTTCTGCGATCTCATCGGTATTTTGTAATAAATTGATCTTGATCAATTCTCTTTTTTCCAATGCTTCATTGATTTGAATGATCACTGCATCATTAATCCCATTTTTTCCAATTTGAAAAATTGGTTGTAGATGATGCGCTTTGCTGCGTAAGAAACGCTTTTGTTTTCCTCTTAATTCCATTAATACTCCCCTTATTCGGATAATAGATTTTAAATCAGTGCTTTACGGGTCAAAACATCTACGCCTTTCGGTGCCCAACCAGCTACAACAGCCGGTTTCGATACAGTCACCCAGCCGAGTCCTGCAAAAACAATGTCAGTCTTTTCTTTGATAGAAAATTCAAAACGAACCAATTCTGGAAAATCCTCAACTTCATCTGGTCGAGGAGGCTGCAGTAACCCTCCGACATGTTTTTCATAAAATGCATCCGCTTTTTCTAATTTTGTTCGGTGTGGTTCAATGTCATTTGCGACATAGGCAACGAATGACGCTCGGTCTCCTTGAATAAAATCAAATCGAGCTAACCCACCTAAAAATAGTGTTTGTCCAGCATTTAATTGATAGACTTTAGGCTTAATTTCTTTATGAGGTGCAATAATCTTCAGGTCTTTTTTCCCAAGATAATGCGCCATCTGATGACGATGAATGATTCCCGGTGTATCAAATAGATAGTGCCCATCGTCTAAAGGAATTTCGATCTTATCCAAAGTAGTCCCTGGAAACTGAGATGTTGTGATTAAATCTTGTACACCAGCAGTTTGCTTAATGATTTGATTAATCAATGTTGACTTTCCAACATTTGTCACACCAACTACATAAACATCTCGTCCATCTCGATACTCTTCGATTTTTTCTAATAAGTTAGACATTTCATTTGCTTTACGCGCACTTGTTAGCAAAATGTCCACTGGACGTAATCCTTCCTCATGAGCGCGTTCTCGCATCCATTGGGTCAATTTTCCCCGTTTTAGCGACTTAGGCAATAAATCAACTTTATTACCGACTAATAAAACTGGGTTATCCCCAACAAATCGATGCATTCCTGGAATCAGTGAGCCATTAAAGTCAAAGATATCCACCACATTCACAATCAACGCGTCTGCTTTTCCTAATTCATTTAATAAACGTAAAAAGTCATCATCCGTCAATGAGACATCTTGAATCTCATTATAGTGACGCAAACGGAAACAACGTTGACAGTAAACTTCCCCATTTGCTAACCCTTTTTCTAGAGCAGAAAGCGGAGTGTAGCCTAAATCATTGGGATGTTCTGTTTGAATCTTAGCGCCACAACCAATACAAAATAATTCTTCTTCCATTTATAATTCACTCTTCCATTTCATCTCAGGGTCTTTGCGCAATAAAACATGCATTACACGACGTTCAAAAAAACGATTAATTCGAGTGTTCCAGCCATCCGTATTTAAAATCGGGCGCACTAAGATGCTTCGAATCCCTGCTGCGCTTGCTCCACGAATATCTGTCATCACTTGATCTCCAATCATGACGATTTCATCTTTCGAAACACCTAATTGTTGCTGAGCATTCTTAATTCCCACCGAAAATGGTTTCATTGCTCGTGCAACAAAGTCTAATTGAAAGCTTTCTAATGCTTTTGCAACACGGCTAGCCTTATTATTTGAAACAACGACCACAGGAATTCCTGCCTCATCCATCATTTTTAACCAATCAATTAGCTCTTTGGTTCCATTAGGATTGTTCCAAGCAATCAAAGTATTATCTAAATCTGTCAGAACTGCTTTGAATCCATGAGCCTTCAATTGCTCTGGGGTTATTTGATAAATGGCTTCGACCATCCACGTTGGTTTGTATTTATCTAACATGGCAACTCCTATAACTTTATTTATACTTCTACAAAACCTGATTATAACGCAATTTTTTTGAAAACTCTACATTTGACTACAAAGGTTTAAAAAAAGACTAGGCTTTCTCTGCCTAGTCTCATTAATCTTATAATACTTTTGATAAAAAATCGATCGTTCGAGGACTTTTTGTATGGTCGAAAACATCCTCAGGTGTTCCTTCTTCCACGATGATACCGCCATCCATAAAGATCACGCGGTCGCCGACTTCTTTGGCAAAGCCCATCTCATGGGTAACGATCATCATCGTCATCCCCTCTTTTGCTAACTGCTGCATAACTGCCAACACATCCCCGACCATCTCAGGATCAAGTGCCGAAGTTGGTTCATCAAACAACATAACATCTGGCTGCATCGCTAATGCACGTGCGATGGCGATCCGTTGTTGTTGTCCACCAGATAGCGATTGTGGATAGGCATCTGCTTTTTCAGACAAACCGACCTTTTTTAACAGTTCCTTTGCGATCTTCTCTGCTTCAGCTTTTGCTAGACCCTTTACTTTTATTGGTGACAACGTAATATTATCTAAGACTGTCATATTTGGAAATAAGTTAAATTGTTGAAAAACCATTCCCATTTTTTCGCGTGTTTTAAAAATATCATTCTTTTTATCTGTAATATCTGTTCCTTCGAATCGGATTGTACCAGACGTCGGAACTTCCAATAAATTAACACAACGCAAGAAAGTACTCTTGCCTGAACCAGATGGTCCAATAATCACGACAACTTCACCAGGAATAATCTCTGCTGATATATCCTTAAGAACTTCATTGTCACCAAATTTTTTATTTAAATGTTCAATTTGAATCAACGCTTCTGTCATCCTGCTCACCTCTGCTCCTTATCTCTGATACCCTTTTCCAAGTTTTTTCTCCCATAAATTCACTAAGCGAGAAGTGATGAAGGTCATCACAAAATAAACTGCCGCCGCAACAATTAATGGTTCTAATGGAATATAAGAATTTGAGACAACAATCTGAGCAGAACCCATTAATTCATTAATTCCGATCGTAGCAAGCAAAGATGAATCTTTGATTAAAGTAATAAATTCATTTCCTAACGGTGGTAAGATGTTTCTCAAGGCCTGTGGTAAAATCACGTAACGCATCGTTTGGGCTGGTCGCAGACCTAATGAATGTGCTGCTTCTGTCTGGCCAAAGTTCACGGCAGTAATCCCACCACGAATGATTTCCGCAACATAGGCACCCGAGTTCAAAGATAAAACAATCATACCTGGGATCAAACGATTCAAGCCAACTGTCAGTACACCCACATTTAGATCACTTGAAGGAAAGAATCTTTGCAAAATCAAAAATCCAATTGTGATCTGCAATAGCATCGGAGTGCCGCGAAGCACTTCGATGTAAATATTTGCTAACCAGTTTAAAGGTTTGTGTTTAGAAAGTTTTAACAAAGCCATAGCTAGGCCGATCAACGTTCCTAAACAAACTGTTACTAATGAGATAATAACGGTGATTCCTGCACCAGAAACGAAATAAGATAAATATTTATCTAAAAAAGAAAAGTTCAAAACCTGTTTCCTCTATTCTTCAGCTGATTTTTCGGCTAATTCATGATTTTGTTTAACATACTCATCAATCTTGCCTTCATCATTTAACTTTTTGATGATTTTATTGATTTCTGTTTGTAATTTATCGCTGCCTTCTTTTGGTAAAGCAATTGCAAATGCTTCATCTTCATTCGCCTTCAAATCAATATTAGCAATCATTAATTCAGGATTTTGTTGTACGTAAGATTCCGCAATTGTTTTTTCTACAACCATTGCATCTAATGAACCGCTGTTTACTTCAATTACCATGTTCGGCACTTTTTCAATTGAAACAAGTTTTGCATCTTTGATTTGTGTTTTTACAACATCTTCTTGAATCGAACCTTTTTGTGCACCGACATTTTTATCTTTTAACGCATCTAAGCTTGTAAATTTATTTTCGTTCTTTTTATTGATAATCACTACTTGTGGTGGATTGTAGTAGTTATCGGTAAAGTTAAATTGTTCTTGTCGTTCTTTAGTCGCAGATATCGCTGAAATGGCAATATCTGATTTTCCTTCTTTTAGTGAAGCTAAGACGGTGTTAAAGCTCATATCGGATACTTCAGCTTTAACTCCTAATTGTTTGGCAATTTCATTAACTAAATCAATATCAGCACCGACAATTTTATCTTTACCATCTACCATGGTATGGAACTCAAACGGCGCATAGTCTGCTGAAGTGGCAACTTTTAACACCCCTGCCTTTTTAATTGCTGCTAATTGATCCTCTGATTTAGCACCTGATGAATCAGCTGTTTTATCACTGCCTCCACCACATGCTGCTAAAGTAAATAATGCTACTAATGTCATAACTAAGCCGGTAATCTTTTTCATCCTATTTCCTCCTATTTTGAATGCTTTTTTCAATGAATTTATTATAGCATGAAATTTTCATAAAACAAGCATTATTATGTATAAATATTGAAATAATTTTGGATATGAGTTCAAATGTTGAATATATTCAATTTCTTAGTGTATAAATATTTTTCTTTTTTTCCAGTAC
This sequence comes from Enterococcus sp. DIV0756, assembly GCF_051710745.1. Taxonomy (NCBI): domain Bacteria; kingdom Bacillati; phylum Bacillota; class Bacilli; order Lactobacillales; family Enterococcaceae; genus Enterococcus; species Enterococcus sp. DIV0756. Next base: position 2,245,268 of record NZ_JBIOLF010000001.1, read on the forward strand.
TACTTTTTTTCACACTGACATTTCCAATCAAACTGGCATAAGAAAACCTCAGGAGAAAACCGCTCCTGAGGACTTTTTGTTTAGATGAATCATTTTATTGTCGATCACTGATTCTAAATTCGTATCCAAGTACGTTCTTATAATATTCTGGATACATCTCTCCACCGCATTTTTCGCAATCAAATTGCGGAGCGTTCTCAGGATCAAATGCAACATCTCCTGCATCCAAAAATTGAACCACTTCCTTTGGAATTTTTTCCTTTATCCCACATTCAAGACAAATGTAATGAACCACTCCATTGGAATCGAAGGCTTTTAAAAGCTGCTTCTTTTTCTTTTTCATACTTACGTTTCGATGCTTCTTCCCCAATTTTTTTATTCTCCTCTCGCATGAATCGTTCCGATTCTTTATTCTTCGCATATTTCACTACAAGTCGTCCATTTTTAGACACACTAACTCCACTAAATTCATAATATTCGCCACATCTAGTACATTCCAATGGATTTACTCCGAATTCTTCGGCTATTCGTTCACACCATGATTTTGGTTTAAGTGCTTTCTTCACATTCACAAGCATTCGTTGAATCTCTTTCTGGTAATTACTTACTACTTTTTTCATGATTGTCTTGATCCGCCGACTATAAATGCCGTATCTACGAATTGTTTTGAACTGGTTCTCTGGAATATGACGAATCAGTGCACCAATAAATTCCTCTGCCGACATCGTCTTTATCTTATCCGTGTTAGTTCGTTTATCGTGATACTGAAACATCACTATTTTCCCATCGTACAAAAGGATACGATTTAAAGCAATGGGACCACGTTTCATATAACGACTGATATATTCTAATATTTTTTTGAGAGAAGTTCGGCTCCTTTTGGGTGCATGCACGTAAAAGCCCTCTGCATTTTTCGTGTACGCCGCTTGTAAAAGCGGCTGGACTCGTGCCTTATCCCATTGGGATAAGGTTCTTCGAATAAGCTTTAGGACCGCATTCTGCCAATATTTCCTCAACATTGCGAACGGAAAATAGTCATAGTCCTTCCATTTTCCATCCTTCGTCAGTCCACCCATGGTGACGACTAAATGAACATGCGGATTGTATTCTAGCTGAGAACCGAAGGTGTGGAGTGTTGCCACAACCCCAGCTTGTATATGGTGTTTTCTAAAAAAATCTAATAGTATCCGTGCAGCTTCGTCCATTAATCCTTTTAAAAGCTCCCTACGATACTTCTCCTTCAGAAAAATCTCACGTAAACCTTCATCGATCGTGAAGATGACGTGCCGATGTGTCACTGTAAACAGATCATTCGCCGCAACCTCTGCCCACCGTTGACTTTCCCCTGTTGCACAAGTTGGACAAAATTTCCCTTTACAGCGAAAAGCAACTTTCTTTACATCATGGCATCCTTCACAGACAAATAGGCGGTAACCTTTTTTAAGGTCGCCACAATCGCGAAACTTCTTCACTTCTCTTTTCACAACGGATCGAATCCTTCTCGTGTACCTTTGATTGAACTTCTCCCAGTTCTGATATTCATCAAAGAAAATGGCGTGTAAAATATTGGGTTTCATGTCTCTAGTTTAATAGGAAAAAGACCAGATGAAAAGCGGTCAAAAGATTGATGTATCAATCCTTTGACCGCTTAAAATGTTATACTCCCTTTAATGTCTAAAAAACGACGGCAAATGCCGTCGTCGAGGATCTGTTTAAAATTTACGAAATCTTTGATACCTTTTTTCAAGAAGCTCTTCGATACTCAAAGATGAAAGTTCAGTAATCGTTTCAATCAGAGATTTTTTCATCATCCGAACGATTTTCTCTTCACTAAGTTTTTTACCTTTCAGCGTTTCTGGAATCACTCGGTCAATGACATCTAGTTCTAAAAGCTCAGCCGCGGTGATTTTCATCAGCTCGGCCGCCTCATCCGCTCGTTTACCGTCTTTCCAGAGGATTGAGGCAAACCCTTCAGGGGAAAGAATCGCATAAATGCTATATTCCATCATCCATACTTCATCAGCAACTGCTAATGCAAGTGCCCCACCGCTGCCACCTTCTCCTGTCACAATTGAAATGATTGGTACTTTTAAGTCCGACATCTCCATCAGATTACGAGCGATTGCTTCACCTTCACCACGTTCTTCAGCTTCAACTCCACAAAACGCTCCAGGTGTATTCACAAAACAAATCACCGGCCGATTAAACTTTTCTGCCTGTTTCATCAAACGTAGGGCTTTACGATAGCCTTCTGGATTGGGCTGACCAAAATTTCGTGCCATATTCTCCTTTAAGTCATTTCCTTTTTGAATACCAATAACTGTGACTGGCTTACCCGCAAGGTTGGCAATACCACCAACAATTGCAGGATCATCACCGAATAATCGGTCTCCGTGAAATTCTTGAAAATCAGTAAAAATCTTTTCGAAATAATCAAGACTAGTTAAGCGATCCTGATGTCTCGCCAGTTTTACGATTTCTCCAGCAGTAAGACTCATTAGTCACACCAGCCTTTCTGTTGATGAAATGCTAATAATTGCGACAAACGTTCTCGTAAAGTCATTCTCGGAACGATTTGATCAATAAATCCATGTTGTAAAAGAAACTCGGCTTTTTGAAAATCTTCTGGGAGCTGTTGACGAATTGTCTGCTCAATCACTCGTCGGCCTGCAAAACCGACTAACGTTTGCGGCTCCGCTAAGATAATATCTCCTTCCATAGCAAAACTTGCTGTAACACCGCCAGTAGTTGGATCGGTGAGAACTGTGATATACAATAAACCAGCATTGCTATGTCGTTTGACCGCCGCCGAAATTTTAGCCATCTGCATCAAAGAAAAAATCCCTTCCTGCATTCGAGCTCCACCTGAAGCGGTGAATAACACAACGGGTAATTTTTCAGAAGTAGCCTTTTCGAAGAGTCGAGTGATCTTTTCACCGACGACTGTCCCCATACTACCCATAATGAAATTCGCATCCATCACCCCGATGGCTACCAACTGATTATTAATTGTCGCTTTACCAGTTATAACAGCTTCGTCTAAACCTGTCTTTTCTTTCATCGTCTCGATTTTTGTTAGATAATCAGGAAAATTGATTGGATTCTGCTGCGTTAATTTATTATCCCAATCAACAAAGCTTTTTTCATCGATCGTTAATGCTAATCGTTCCCAAGCACTGATTCGGAAGCTGTAGCCACAATGAGGACAAACTTTCTCAGCACCAATTTCTTTTTTATATAAGGTACGTTTGCAATTCGGACATTTTGCCCACATATCATCAGGCACAGTTGGCTTCGTCGTTGGTACACTATCGCGGTTAGGATTGATCCGAATGTAGTTTTTTTTCTTATTAAAAAGGCCCACCTATATTCCTCCTACTCGCTTTGTTGCCACTCAGGTAAAAATGTTTTTTGTAAGAAACTTGTATCGTAATCACCGAATAGAACACTCGGATGACTAATTAAATCCATTTGAAACTCAACATTCGTGATAACACCTTCTGAAACAAACTCTCCTAAAGCACGTTGCATTTTCATTAGAGCGTCGAAGCGATCTTCTCCATGAACAATAATCTTTGCTATCATTGAATCATAGTATGGTGGGATTGTCACACCACTATACATCGCACTATCTACTCGTAATCCTAATCCACCACTAGGTAACAATAAGGTTTTGATTTTACCAGGTGAAGGAGCAAAATTAAATGCTGGATTTTCCGCGTTGATTCGGCATTCAATGGAATGCCCTTGAAATTTCACATCTGATTGCTTTAATCCCAAAGGTTCGCCAGCCGCAATTTTTATCTGCTTCTTCACGATATCAATCCCGGTAACCATTTCGGTAATTGGATGCTCTACTTGAATACGCGTATTCATTTCCATGAAATAGAAATTTCCGTTCTCGTCACGAAGAAATTCAATTGTTCCGGCACTTTCATAACTAACTGCTTTTCCAGCTTTAACAGCGATATCTCCTAACATTTGGCGAGTTTCTTCACCAATTACCACAGAAGGCGCTTCTTCTAAAACCTTTTGGTTATTCCGCTGTAATGAACAATCACGTTCTCCCAGATGAATCACATCACCGTTTTGATCACCTAATATTTGAACCTCAATATGACGTGCGGGATAAATAATTTTCTCCATATACATCGCGTCATCACCAAAAGCTGCTTTCGCTTCAGATTTTGCTGATAAGAAATGCTTCTCCAGTTCACTTTTCTTAGGAACCTTACGAATACCTTTTCCGCCGCCGCCAGCTGCTGCTTTCAGCATGACCGGATAACCGATTTTATCAGCAAGCTTTTCTGCTTCTTCTAAGGTATCGATTGCGCCATCACTGCCGGGGATTACGGGTACACCAGCCTCTTGCATCAATTGACGCGCATGGATCTTATTTCCCATCGCGTCAATCGTTTTTTCACTAGGTCCGATAAATTTAATATTGCATTCTGCGCACATCGTCGCAAACAAACTATTTTCTGATAGAAAACCAAAGCCGGGATGGATCGCTTCAGCATTCGTCACAATCGCCGCACTTAAAATTTCCTGCATATTCAAATAGGATTCGCTTGAACGAGCCGGACCGATACAAATCGCTTCGTCAGCCATTTCTGTATGCAACGCTTCTTTATCTGCCTCAGAATAAACCGCGACTGTCTGAATTCCTAATTCACGACAGGCACGGATAATTCGTACAGCAATTTCGCCACGATTGGCAATTAAAATTTTTGAAAACATAGACATCTATCCAATCATAAAAGTCAATTCTGCTTCGGCTACCTTTTTACCATCGACATAAGCGATGCCTTTTCCGCAACCTGCTGAAGAACGAACTTTTGTTAATTCTACTTCTAAAACTAAAGTATCTCCTGGAACGACTTTCTTACGGAATTTCGCTTTATCGATTCCCCCAAAGTAAGCTGTCTTACCCTTGAACTCATCCATCGACAATAAAGCGATGGCACCAGCTTGAGCCATTGCTTCAACGATCAAAACACCTGGCATTACTGGTTCGTGAGGAAAATGGCCTTGGAAAAATGGCTCATTAACGGAAACATTTTTCTTCGCTTTGATGCTTTTTCCTGCTTCTAATTCTTCCACGCGATCGATCAACAACATTGGATAGCGATGCGGGATGATTTCTTTGATTTCTTCAATTGTTAACATTAATTATTTCCTCCTAGTTCCTATTACGAATAAACAGAATGACCGACTAGCTAATACGGAACAACGGTTGTCCATATTCAACAACGTCTTCATTTTCCACTAAAATCTCTGTGATAGTCCCATCAAAATCGCTCGTGATTTCATTCAATAATTTCATTGCTTCGATGATGCAGACAGTTTCCCCCTGCTTCACTTTATCACCAACAGATTTGTAGGCCTCTTGCTCCGGTGATGGTTGTAAGTAGACGATCCCTACGATTGGGGAAGTAATTACATGTCCTTCTTCCTTGCTTTCAACAATTGGAGTCGCTTCTGCTGAAGTCGTCGAAGCAGAAGTAGCTGCTACTGGTACTGAATCTACAGCTTGTTCTGTTTGGACAGGTGTTACTTGACGACTCGTTTGATTTTTATTCATATATAATTCAAAACTGCCCTCACGCAAATCAAATTCAGTGAGGTTCGAATCATTAAATTGACTCAGCAGTTCTTTGACTTCATTGATTTCCATTATTATGCCTCCCAGCGTTTCAAACAGATCACAGCGTTGTGACCGCCAAAACCTAGAGAATTACTTACAGCGTAATTAACTGCTGTTTCTTTTGCTTCATTCACAACAACATTTGCTTTGATTTCTGAATCTACTTCTTGGATATTCGCAGTTGGTGGAATAAATTGGTGTTGTAAGGCCATTAATGAAGCTACTGCCTCCACGCCACCGGCTCCACCTAACAAATGACCAGTTAAGGATTTCGTGCTGCTGACGTAAGCATTCTCAGTCAATGCCGCTTCGATCGCTTTGCTTTCAGCTTTATCATTAGCTTGCGTGCTGGTTCCGTGAGCATTCACATAGTTTACTTCATCTGGAGTAATCCCAGCTTCTTTGATAGCTTCAGTAATTGCTCTAGCTGCGCCTTCCCCATCTGGTGATGGAGCTGTCATATGGTAGGCATCACAAGTAGCCCCATATCCCACAACTTCACCAAAAATCTTTGCTCCGCGTTTTTGTGCATGCTCTAAAGACTCTAAGACTAAGACGCCGGCACCTTCACCCATAACAAATCCGTTACGGTCTTTATCAAATGGGATTGATGCACGAGCTGGATCTTCTGAAGTACTTAACGCAGTCAATGCCGCAAAACCAGAGATACCGATCTTATTGATACAAGATTCTGCTCCACCAGCGATAATTACATCTGAATACCCATGCTTGATATTACGGAAAGCTTCACCGATTGAATGTGTTCCGCTGGCACAAGCTGTCACCGTACTTGTACAAATGCCTTTTGCTCCGATACGTAAAGCAACATTTCCAGCAGCCATATTTACGATCGCTAAAGGTACGAACATTGGAGAAACACGAGCTGGGCCTTTTTTATCCATTTTAATAACTTGATCCTGGATCGTACCTAGACCGCCGACACCAGAACCAATCATCACGCCAAAGCGCTCCATGTCTTCCTCTTCTGTGTTGATGCCGCTCATTTCTAATGCTTCAAGTGCAGAATAAATAGCATATAACGAATAAGTTTCCATCCGCTTTGTATCTTTTTTTACAAAATATTTTTCCAAAGGGAAATTTTTTACTTCCGCCGCAACGCTAATACCAGTTTCGCTGGCATCAAAACGCGTGATCGGACCAAAGCCGTGATTTCCTTCTTTTAAATTCTTTAAAAATGTTTCTTCATCGTTTCCAATTGGTGAGGCAACACCAAAGCCTGTAATTACGACACGATTCATATTTTTCCGTCCTTTCTTTACATGACCATTCCGCCATCAACGTTCAAAACTTGACCGGTGATATAATTATTTTGAGCTAAAAACAACGCGGCATTTGCTACATCCTCCACGCTGCCAAAACTTTTCAGCGGAATTTGCCCTTCCATTTGTTCCTTAACTTTATCGTTTAGTTCATCTGTCATGTCTGTTTTAATAAAACCAGGGGCAATTGCATTGCAAGTGATTCCCCGCGGTGCAACTTCTCTAGCGACTGCTTTTGTAAAGCCGATTACACCAGCTTTACTGGCTGCATAATTGCTTTGACCGACATTTCCGATCAGACCTACAACACTGGAAAGATTGATAATCACGCCAGCACGCTTTTTCATCATTTTTTTCAAAACTTGCTGGGTCATGTTGAAGGTTCCCTTCAAATTGATAGCCATCACCGCATCGAAATCTTCTGGTTTCATACGTAAAAGCAATTGATCTTTTGTAATTCCCGCATTATTGATCAGAATGTCGATCGAGTCTAAAGATTCTTCGCATTGTTTGATCATTTTCCCAGCTTCATCAAATGAGCTGATATCACCACAGATACTTGTACATTTCACACCATAAGACTCAATCTCAGCAATTTTTTCACTCGAAATTTCCTTACGACCGTTTAAGACAATATTAGCACCAGCTTTTGCAAAGGCTTTTGCTATTCCCCAACCAATACCGCGGCTGCTTCCAGTAATGAAAACTGTTTTATTCGTTAGTTCCATTCGAACCTCCTAAAAAAATGATGGTTTCTTCTAATGTCTTCCTATCTTCTATGCGACTAGTAGCTAATGAACGATCGATTTTCTTAATGAATCCAGTCAATGTCTTGCCTGGTCCAATCTCAATCAACTGTGAAATACCTAGTTCCTTCAACTTCAGGACGCTATCACTAAAACGAACCGGAGACATCACTTGTTTTGTCAGTAATGGTACGATCTCAGTCTGTGGCATAGTGTCAGCAGTCGTGTTAGAAATTACAGGAATGTGCATTTCATTGAATGTTACTGTCAGTAATTCCTCATTCAAACGTTTACTAGCAGGCTCCAATAATGCCGTATGGAAAGGTCCACTGACATTCAAAGGAATCATGCGTTTTGTTCCAGCAGCTTGCAATAATTCTTCCGCTTTTTCAACCGCGGCCACTTCACCGCCAATTACGATTTGTTGCGGAGTATTATAGTTTGCTGGTGAAACAATGCCTAATGCTGAGGCTTGCTTGCAGCAGTCTTCAATTACATCTGCTGCAGTATTCATCACGGCAACCATTTTCCCACTACCTGTCGGAGCCGCTTCACTCATAAATTGTCCACGTCTGTGTACAAGCTTTACGGCATCACTAAATGCCAGTGCTCCAGAGGCAACCAATGCTGTATATTCTCCCAAGCTTAAGCCTGCTAATGCGTCAGCTTGAAATCCTTTAGCTGTCAGCACACGTAGAAAAGCTGTACTAACTGTTAAGATTGCTGGTTGTGTATATTTCGTTTCATTAAGCTGGTCGTTTTCCAAAAAACATAAATCTTCCATTGAAAAACCAAGCAAATCACTGGCTTCTTCAAAGGTTTCTTTTACGATTTTTTCCTGCTGGTACAACTCTTTGCCCATTCCGACATATTGAGCGCCCTGCCCGCTGAACAAGAATGCTGTTTTCATGATCGTCTCCTAATAGCAGGAAAGGCCAGGCCTTACGCCTAGCCTTTTCCCGAAATTTTATTAATTAAGCGTTTTGTTGTTTTTCAACATATTCAACTAAATCTTTAACTGTTGTGATGCCATCTTCTGTTTCGATCTTCACATCAAATTCGTCTTCGATTTCGTTGATGATTTGGAATAGATCCAAGCTATCTGCTTCAAGATCTTCTTGAATATTTGTTTCTAATTTAACCTCTTCTTTTTCTACTCCTAGTTCTTCTACGATGATGTCTTGAATTTTTTCGAATGTCATAAGTTGTTTCCTCCGATAAGTTTAAGTTTTAATTTTATATTTTTAACAAGCTTACAGCTGAATCAGCAGGTTTCCCCACGCTAAGCCACCGCCATAGCCTGTCAATACCACAGTTTGCCCACTATTTAATGATAGGATATTGGCTTCAACAAGTTCATCCAGTAAGATCGGAATACTCGCCGCTGAAGTATTTCCATAATTCATTAAATTCATAGGGAATTTTTCAATTGGCTCATTCATTTTACGAGCAATTTTTTCAATGATTCGTTTATTGGCTTGGTGCAGCAGAAAATAATCGACTGACTCGTTACCGATAAATTCTTTCAAACTTTTTGTTACATCATTTAAGGCGAAGTTCCAGATTCCGCGACCATCCATTGCTAAAGCGGTATTGATCTCTAATCCTTCATGGAAAATATTACTGTTTTTGCGGAAGCCGGCAGTCAACGCATTCGCACGCTCTCCATCTGCTCGCAACATCTGCTTTACAATAGAAGGTTTTTCATTTGCTTCTAGTAAAACACCCGCTGCCCCGTCGCCAAAAAGAACTGCTGAAGAACGATCCTGCCAATCCAATAACTTCGAAGTTTTCTCGCCACCTATCACCATTCCGCGCTGCATGCCACCACGCATGAAATTTTCGGCTGTTGCCAAAGCATAGACAAATCCCGCACAAGCAGCTGCTACGTCAAAGGCCATCGCTTGTTTCGCACCCACTGCTCCTTGTACTTGACAAGCTACAGAAGGCGAAGTGTAATCAGGCGACATTGTTGCAACGATAATGAAATCTAAATCTAGAGGATCAATTCCCGTTTTATCGATCAATTTTTTTGCTACCTGCGCACACATGTCAGAAGTATTTTCGATTTCCGCCACGTGACGCTGTTTGATACCAGTCCGTGATTGAATCCATTCATCTGAAGTATCCATCCACTCAGTCAAGTCATCATTCGTCACGACTTTCTCAGGTAGGTAGCGGGCTGTTGCCGTTATTCTTCCGAATCTCATACTCATTTGATCTCCTCTAAGTAACTATATAGATTCACTAGCGCTTTTAAGAAAACCTCTTGCTCATCCTCATCCAAATCTTTAATGGCACTTTTGACCATTTCATGATGAAAATGTTGATGAATCCGAAAAACGAGTCGACCTTTTTTCGTCAAACCTAATTTGACTACACGGCGATCATCTTCGCTGCGAATTCGTTCTACATAGCCCTTTTTCACTAAGCGATTGATTGATGTCGTAAGCGTTCCGACAGTTACTAATAATTCTCTAGCAACTTCAGTTGTCGTCTTTTTCTTATACATGCCGATCGCATCGATGGTGTGCATCTCTGTAATCGTTAAATCGCTGAATTGTGATTTTTTTAGTTCGTTTTCTTCAATCGACAAAACATCGTTGAAAATTGAAACTAAATAGGTATTTAATTCTTCCCAGTTTCTTTCCATATCCTCACCTAATTAGTTTGATTATCAAATCATTTGATGTTCAAACTATATCTTATTTTTTTTCTGAATGCAACAACATTTTTTCAATTAACTAAAAATTAATGATTCTCTTTAAATCCAATTAAAATAGTTAGTTTGAAATTACTTTGGATATCAAAGTAATTGATTAAAATAAAAAGAAGCGGGATATCCGCTTCTTAGACATTTCGGTGCATTGGAGTCGAGTTGTTATTTGGATGAACTAATAAATATTGAATCACATCAATATTGCTAGCTTGGAATGACGCTGCACAAGCCTGTAGATATAAATCCCACATTCGATAAAAACTTTCATCTTTTTGCGCTATAACTTTATCAGCAACTTGATGGAAATTTTTCGTCCAATGTTCTAATGTCAATTGATAATCACGACGCAGGCTTTCAAGATCAATCAATTGCAAATCATTTTCGGTAATGTGTTTAACTAACTCTGTCACACCTGGAATATACCCACCTGGGAAAATGTATTGATTGATCCAAGCATTTTTTGCACCCCCTTGTTGACGACTGATTCCATGAATCAAAGCCGTACCATTTGGTGCTAAGTGTTTTTCCACCACTTTAAAATATTCTTGTAGGTTTTCTGCACCAACGTGTTCAAACATTCCAACACTTGTAATATGATCAAAGGTACCTTCTAAATCACGGTAATCCATTAACTCAACGGATACACTATCTTCTAGCTTTTCTTCAGCAATGATAGTCTGAATATGTTGATATTGTTCTTCACTTAAAGTAATGCCTTTTGCCTTAACATGGTATTCTTTTGCTGCTGTTAATATCAACGTACCCCACCCGCAACCAATGTCTAATAACGTCTCATCTGGTTGAATAAATAACTTGTTCAGGATATGATGCACTTTATTGATTTGTGCTTGTTCCAAGGTATCCTCAGGCGTCTCGAAATACGCGCAAGAGTACGTTAGCGTTTGGTCAAGCCACATTTCATAAAAATCATTACCTAAATCATAGTGACTATGAATATCATGTGCTGATTGTTTTTTAGTGTGTTTTTCCTTAGGCATCCATTTTTTAAAATTTGTATTATGGAAAAAGCCATTCGCTTGGTTATAGACGTCATAAATCAACGCTTGCAAGTTTCCTTCAATTTCAATTTTCTTTTCCATGTAGGCTTCACCTAATGCTAAAGATGCATTGTTTAGCAATTCTTTAACGGGAATTTTTTCGTTAAAAATAATTTTGAAGATTGTTTCACCTTCAGAATCTCCATACTCCTTTACCGTCCCATCCCAAAAAGTAACTTGTGTTCTCTTTGAAAAAGATGGTTTAAATAGTTGATTGTATACTTCTTTGTCTAACATATTATTACCTCCCCAAAATATCTTCCAACTAAAGCTTCATAAATTCAAAAGATTTGTCCCGAGTTATGGTAAAAAATAGGAATTACTCATAAAATTATAATCAAAAATTATCTGAAAGCCTTTTATTTTGGAAATAATAATATGTTCTAAATAATAACGTACCGGTCGTTATCCTACTAATACTTTCACTATTTATGTAGATTGGTAAAAATGGGCACAAAAAAAACGGGTTCCCCCGTTTTATTGAATCAAATCATAAATTTCCATCGCAACAATGTCGATGTTGTCAAATTGATAAGATTGTTTGCTGTCGCTTTCAGTCAGTTCAAATGTTTCTGTCGTATTATCATAAGTTACAGTACATTTCTCTACGCCCTCTTTTTCAAAACGACGTACCTGTACTTCATTGTCAGTCGATTCAGTCATTGCTTCTAAGCGTTTAATAATGGCAACTAATTGTGAATGTTTCATCTAGATGCCCCCCTTCTTCTCAATTCTGTCTTATTGTACCAAATCGGACCGTATCTTGCATTGATTTTCATCAATAAATTTATGTTTTTTTTACTAAATCTAACTTAAGATTTTGCCCACCATAATTTAATTAAGGCCTGCGTCCCATCATTTTCGAATCCTTGATCAGCTAAACGTTCATATAACTCAGTCGCCAATTTCGTTGCAGGTAGATCCAATTGCATTTTTTTGGCCTCGTCTAAAGCAATTTTTAAGTCCTTGATAAAATGCTTAACAAAGAATCCCGGAGAATAATCTGCCTTTAAAATACGAGGTGCATAATTCGTCATTGACCAATTTTGTGCTGCTCCACCACTCAATGTGTCCAGTACATTTTCTACATCTAAATCCGCCGCTTTCGCATATACCAGCATTTCCGTCAACCCCGTCATTGTCCCGGCAATCATGATCTGATTCGCCATCTTCGTATGCTGCCCCGCACCTGCTGCGCCTTGCAGAGAATAACTTTTCCCCATAATTTCAAAGAGTGGAGTCACTCGATCATATGCAACTTGATCGCCGCCGACCATAATTGTTAAGGTTCCATTCTGAGCGCCTAAATCGCCTCCAGAAACTGGGGCATCTAATGAAGCCGCACCTTTCTCTTTAGCCGTTTGATAAATTTTTTCTGCCAAAGTTGGAGTAGATGTTGTTAAATCAATCAAGATTTTATTTGTAACATCTACCGATAAAATCCCTTTTTCCCCATAATAGATTTCTTCCACATCACTAGGGTACCCGACCATTGAAAAAACAATTTCACTGAAAGTAGTAACTTCCGCAGGGGTGTCTTTCCAAACTGCTCCTTTAGCTACTAATTCGTCTGTTTTACTCTTCGTGCGATTGAAAACCGAAACTTCATGACCAGCTGCTAAAAAGTGTCCAACGATTGATTTCCCCATCACACCAGTACCGATAAAACCTATTCTCATGTTATTAACCTCCAAAATAAAATAATCCATCTCTAGTATACATGAAGAGATGGATTTGAGCTTTATTTATCTTCGGTGTTTCTAAGAGAATTAATTCTAACTCGCATTTTTTGCACTGTTCGCGTAGGTAATTTTATTTCTGTATGGTTTTCGGCATAATAAGTAATCATTTCTTGATAGAACTTAAGTATCTCACTGCCAAATCGTTCAGCTGAAATCTCAATTAGTTTATCTTGTTGAACTAAAGGATCTACACTGATTTGTTGTTGAACATACCTGACAAAACTTTCACTAAAATCCTCATCTTGTGCAAAAGTAATTCCTAAAGATTCATCACTTAACAATTGATTTAAATAATCATTGCCTTCGACAATACATTGTGTGCCTGAAGCTATTGCTTCGGCATAGGTCAATCCCTGTGTCTCTGAGGTGGAAGCACTGACAAAGTAATCAGCAGCACGATAATAATAGGCCACCTCTTCATGAGGAATCTCCCCAGTAAACTGGACATAATTTGTAATTCCTAACTCATGAGTCAGCTTTTCTAATTCCTCACGATAAGGTCCTTTTCCAACGATTACCAAACGGGCGTTAGGCAAGCTCATTAAAATTTCTGGAAATTGTTGGATAATACTATGGATATTCTTCTCATAAGAAATACGGCTCAAAGACAAAATCATTAGTTCTTCTTCCCGTATTCCTAATTTATCTCGCAATCGATCCGTATCCTCTTTTGTGATATCTGAACGAAGAAATTTGGCGACGTCAATTCCAGTTGGGATGATTCGCATTGGAACATCTACTTCATAACGTTTCAATGTATCAACGACACGTTTACTTGGACACACCACACCTGTCGAATGATTGACAAACATTTTTATAAAATGCTTTACATGCGTAGGTCTGACTACCTTTCCATTTGCAATATAATGAAGATAATCTTCGTACATCGTGTGATACGTATGAATGACCGGAATACGTAAACGATTAGCGACCATTTTACCTAAAAATCCAGTACCGAACTCTGTATGAGTATGAATAATTTCCAATTCTAATTCCTTAGCGATTTGATAAGCGAACCAAAGTCCACGAACTACTATCCGCCGATCAGTAAAAGAAATAAAAGGAACACTCGGCATTCGTACGATATCTTTTTCAAATTCGTCAGCATCAGGATCTGTTGTTGTAAAAATATAAACTTCATGCCCCTGATTTTCGAGTTCATTTTTTAAAGTTCTGATTGATGTTGCAACCCCACTTACTTGGGGAAAATAAGTGTCTGTAAAGAAACCGATCCGCACGTTCACTCCTCCAAACTATTTTGTAACCTTTGCATATACCTGATGATCGTATGGCAATTCTAAAACTGCACGATAGACAGATTCTAATTCTTTCCCAATTTGGGTGATACTTTTTTCTTGCGCCAATCTAAACCCAGCCATAGAAAGATTAGGTAAACGATGGTTGACTAATTGATGAATTAATTGTTCGAAATCTCGATTGTTGCTAGCCATATAGCAATTTTCTCGATTCTTCATCCAACCGTCATACACAGGAATATCTCTCAGCAATACCTGTTGCTGACTTGCTAAGGCTTCCAATACAACGATCCCTTCTGTTTCTTCGTAAGATGGGAAGAAAAACAAATCTGCACCTGAATACGCGCCCTCAATTAAATCCCCATTGATATAGCCGGGGAAAATGACATTTTTTGGATGTTCTTTTTTTACTACACGTCGAATATTCGCTGGAATCGAAATCATCGGTACATCGCCAAACCATATGAACGTGTATTCAGGCATCGCTTTTGCAATTTCAACAAAATCTAAAATTCCCTTACGTTCAAAAAATAAACCCACACAAATGACAACTTTTTGTGTCTCCGTTAAATGAAAGTAATTACGAAAGGCAACTTCTTTATGTTTATCCGGATAGTATTTTTTCAAATCAATCCCATTGGAAATGGCAGCGATTGGTTGTGTCAAACCATAATTACGCAGCAACTTTTTCGAATAAGGGGTCGGCGTGATTAAATGATCGGCCTGCTGGTACAGTGTAATTAGCCATTTTTTGAACAACGGAGCCAGTTGATTAGAGCCGACAAACGAATTTCGAAAATCTTCCTCAGTAGAATGCGCGTGAAAAATCACTTTTTTTCCAAGCCGTTTCGCTTTTCTGACTAAGTTTAAACTTTTAGGTCCGTATGTATTAATATGTAATATATCATAATCGGTTGCTTTAGGATCCAATGTATAATTAATTCCCATAGCACTTAGGGCTCTTTTCTGGTGTTTCAGCGCCCGACCAATGCCAGATTTGCCAATGACATTCTGACCCTCAAAGTATAATAATATTTTCATAAGCGCCTCCTTTTACAGTTTGATAAAACAAATTCCAATGAATTTAACATACCTATTTCCAGCTAAAGCATCATCGCTATTCGCAAATAAAAAATAATTTAGAATAGCTTTCCTTTAAAACAAATCAATTATATCATAAGCATTTCAGCTTTTTCTCAACCTATAGTCTGATTTAATAATGAAAACGTTTATTCGGGCTGTGAAATACTAAGAAAACCTCAGGAGAAAACCGCTCCTGAGGACTTTTTGTTTAGATGAATCATTTTATTGTCGATCACTGATTCTAAATTCGTATCCAAGTACGTTCTTATAATATTCTGGATACATCTCTCCACCACATTTTTCGCAATCAAATTGCGGAGCGTTCTCAGGATCAAATGCAACATCTTCTGCATCCAAAAATTGAACCACTTCCTTTGGAATTTTTTCCTTTATCCCACATTCAAGACAAATGTAATGAACCACTCCATTGGAATCGAAGGTTTTTAAAAGCTGCTTCTTTTTCTTTTTCATACTTACGTTTCGATGCTTCTTCCCCAATTTTTTTATTCTCCTCTCGCATGAATCGTTCCGATTCTTTATTCTTCGCATATTTCACTATAAGTCGTCCATTTTTAGACACACTAACTCCACTAAATTCATAATATTCGCCACATCTAGTACATTCCAATGGATTTACTCCGAATTCTTCGGCTATTCGTTCACACCATGATTTTGGTTTAAGTGCTTTCTTCACATTCACAAGCATTCGGTGAATCTCTTTCTGGTAATTACTTACTACTTTTTTCATGATTGTCTTGATCCGCCGACTATAAATGCCGTATCTACGAATTGTTTTGAACTGGTTCTCTGGAATATGACGAATCAGTGCACCAATAAATTCCTCTACCGACATCGTCTTTATCTTATCCGTGTTAGTTCGTTTATCATGATACTGAAACATCACTATTTTCCCATCGTACAAAAGGATACGATTTAAAGCAATGGGACCACGTTTCATATAACGACTGATATATTCTAATATTTTTTTGAGAGAAGTTCGGCTCCTTTTGGGTGCATGCACGTAAAAGCCCTCTGCATTTTTCGTGTACGCCGCTTGTAAAAGCGGCTGGACTCGTGCCTTATCCCATTGGGATAAGGTTCTTCGAATAAGCTTTAGGACCGCATTCTGCCAATATTTCCTCAACATTGCGAACGGAAAATAGTCATAGTCCTTCCATTTTCCATCCTTCGTCAGTCCACCCATGGTGACGACTAAATGAACATGCGGATTGTATTCTAGCTGAGAACCGAAGGTGTGGAGTGTTGCCACAACCCCAGCTTGTATATGGTGTTTTCTAAAAAAATCTAATAGTATCCGTGCAGCTTCGTCCATTAACCCTTTTAAAAGCTCCTTACGATACTTCTCCTTCAGAAAAATCTCACGTAAACCTTCATCGATCGTGAAGATGACGTGTCGATGCGTCACTGTAAACAGATCATTCGCCGCAACCTCTGCCCACCGTTGACTTTCCCCAGTTGCACAAGTTGGACAAAATTTCCCTTTACAACGAAAAGCCACTTTCTTTACATTATGGCATCCTTCACAGACAAATAGACGATAACCTTTTTTAAGGTCACCACAATCGCGAAACTTCTTCACTTCTCTTTTCACAACGGATCGAATCCTTCTCGTGTACCTTTGATTGAATTTCTCCCAGTTTTGATATTCATCAAAGAAAATGGCGTGTAAAATATTGGGTTTCATCTCTCTAGTTTAATAGGAAAAAGACCAGATGAAAAGCGGTCAAAAGATTGATGTATCAATCCTTTGACCGCTTAAAATGTTATACTTCCTTTAATGTTTAAAAAGACCGCTACCCTAATAAGGTAACGGTCTAATCATTACAGTTTATTTTACGTATTCTTCTACTAATTCTTGAACTTCTTCCATTGTGTCGCATTCTTTCAACGCTTTTTCAGCTAATTCAGCCATCTTAGTCGTTGTTAGACGTTTCATTAAACTACGAGTTCTAAGCACAGATGTTGCACTCATAGAGAACTCATCTAAGCCCATACCCATTAACAATGGAACAGCAGTTTGATCGCCGGCCATTTCGCCGCACATACCAGCCCATTTACCTTCAGCGTGCGCTGCATCGATCACGTTTTTGATCAAACGTAGGATTGATGGGTTATATGGTTGGTAAAGGTAAGAAACGCGTTCGTTCATACGGTCAGCTGCCATAGTATATTGAATTAAGTCATTTGTTCCGATACTGAAGAAGTCAACTTCTTTGGCAAACTTGTCAGCTAATACAGCTGCAGCTGGAATTTCGATCATGATTCCGACTTGGATTGTGTCAGAAACCTTCACGCCTTCTTTAACCAATTTTTCTTTTTCTTCGTTGAACATTTTCTTCGCTGCACGGAATTCTTTTAATGTCGCAACCATTGGGAACATGATGCGCAAGTTACCATGAACAGAAGCGCGTAACAATGCACGTAATTGTGTACGGAACATGTCATCGCCTAGTTCAGATAAGCTGATACGCAATGCACGATAACCCAAGAACGGATTCATTTCGTGAGGTAATGTTAAGTAAGGTAACTCTTTGTCTCCGCCGATGTCCATTGTACGAACTACGACTGGTTTGTCGCCCATGCCTTCTAAAACGGCTTTATAAGCTTCAAATTGATCGTCTTCTGTTGGGAAATCTGAAGAGTCCATGTATAAGAACTCAGTACGATACAAACCGATCGCTTCAGCGCCATTGTTATGAACGCCTTCAAGATCTTTAGGTGTACCGATGTTTGCTGCTAATTCAAAATGCTTGCCATCAGCTGTAACTGTTTCAGCATCCTTTAATTTTTCCCATTCTGCTTTTTGCGTTGCGTAAGCTTCGCCAGCTTTTTTATATTCAGCCGCCTGTTCGTCAGTTGGGTTAACAATCGTTTCACCGATGATTCCGTTAACTGCTAGTACATCGCCTTCTTTAACTTTAGAAGTGATTTCTTTCGTACCAACGATCGCTGGGATTTCCAATGAACGAGCCATGATTGCTGAGTGAGACGTACGCCCACCAATATCAGTAACAAAAGCTTTTACAAAGTTTTTATCTAACTGAGCAGTATCACTCGGAGTCAAGTCATGTGCCACCACAATAACTTCTTCATCGATCATTGATGGATTTGGTAATGAAACACCTAATAAATGCGCCATTACACGTTTTGTCACGTCGCGGATATCCGCAGCACGTTCTTGCATATAAGCGTTATCATCCATTGCCTCAAACATGCCAATGTACATATCAGTAACTTCTTTAAGTGAACTTTCAGCATTCACCTTATTATCTTGAATATGTTGTTTAATTTGACCAATCATTTCTGGATCTGAAAGAACCATCAAATGAGCATCAAAAACTTGTGCTTCTTCTTCACCTAAGCTTTTCGCTGCTTTATCCCGAATTTTTTCTAATTCAGCAGAAGAAGCCGCCAAAGCGTCGTCTAAACGCTTTTCTTCGGCAGCAGTGTCTTCTACATTATTTTGTTTGAAAGATAAATCCGGTTGTACTAGCAGATAAGCTTTCGCAACGGCAACCCCGTCACTTGCGGCAATACCTTTTAGTAATTCAACCATTATTCAGATAATCCTTCTTTCTTCATTGTTTCTACGATTGCTTCCATTGCTTCTTTTTCGTCAGCACCTTCAGCAGAGATAGTCACGTCAGAGCCTTGGCCAACACCTAGAGACATAACTCCCATGATTGATTTAAGGTTAACTGATTTTCCTTTATACTCTAAGTTAATATCAGAGTTAAATTTGCTTGCAGCTTGCACCAATAAAGTTGCGGGACGTGCATGAATCCCTGTTTCTGCTACTACGTGAAAATCTTTTTTTTCCATATTGACCGTTCTCCTTTATAAAAAAAAATGTTTTTTTATGTTAGGGCTTTAATGATAACATCCATCATTTTGAGCCCTTCATTTTCTTAGATTACCATTTTTTTGCGGTGGATACAACAATTTTAATCGATTTATTCTTCTAAATTGTATGCCCTTTCTTAAAATATCTTTGTGGATCGATTAATGCCCTTATTATTCCTGTTTTCATATTTTTTACATAACAGCTACATAATGTAGAAAGGAAGATATTCGTTCGTTTTAGCACTCGATGAATCAGATTGCTAAAAATCGAAACAAACTGTTTGCTTTTATCAAAATTCTCGTTATAATTGTTTTTAAGGTCAGTGAAAGTCAAACCATGCTGATCAGCGTATCTTTTTACGAGATTCGCTTACTCGATGTACAATGGAAGAAACAATCAACTATTGAAAGGGTGAAAATTATGCTTTGCCAAAATTGCCATGAAAATGAAGCAACAATTCATTTATATGCGAATGTCAATGGTCAACGAAAGCAATTAGATTATTGTCAAAATTGCTATCAAAAATTGAAGAATCAAGCTGGAGGTGCGCCACAGATGGCAGGAAATGATCCTTTTGGTTTTGGAAGTCTAGATGATTTGTTCCGCTCAATGTCACAACAAATGCAACAACGACAAGGTGCAGCAGATCAAACACCACCTACGCAATTTGGTGGTGGAAATGGAATAAACAATCAACCCCCTCGTGGAAACGGCGGCGGTGGTCTATTAGATGAATATGGCATAAACATTACGGGTCAGGCTCGGGAAGGAAATATTGATCCAGTTGTTGGACGTGATGATGAAATCCAACGCGTCATTGAAATTTTAAATCGCCGAACCAAAAATAATCCGGTATTGATCGGCGAACCAGGTGTCGGTAAAACTGCCGTCGTCGAAGGTTTAGCTCAAAAAATTGTAGACGGCGATGTTCCACAAAAATTAATGGACAAAGAAGTGATTCGCTTAGATGTCGCTTCACTTGTTCAAGGAACTGGAATTCGCGGACAATTTGAAGAACGGATGCAAAAGCTGATTGAAGAAATTCGTCAAGCTGAAAATATCATTCTCTTTATTGATGAAGTTCATGAAATCGTCGGGGCTGGTGCAGCTGGCGACGGTAATATGGATGCTGGTAATATTTTAAAACCAGCCTTAGCACGCGGCGAACTGCAAATGGTCGGGGCTACTACATTGAACGAATACCGCATCATTGAAAAAGACGCAGCTTTGGAACGTCGGATGCAACCTGTACGTGTTGAAGAACCCTCTGTTCAAGAGACGATCGAAATCTTAAAGGGGTTACAACCACGCTATGAAGACTATCATCACGTAAGATACACGGAAGATGCAATTAAAGCTGCAGCTGAATTGTCAAATCGCTACATTCAAGACCGTTTCTTACCTGATAAAGCAATCGACTTGTTAGATGAAACAGGATCGAAGAAAAACTTAACCATTCAAATTGTTGATCCAAAAACAATCGACAAGAAATTGGCAGAAGCTGAACAACAAAAATTACAAGCTTCTCAGGAAGAAGATTTCGAAAAAGCGGCTTACTATCGCGATCAAATTAATAAATTACAAAAAATGAAAGATCGTCAATTGACGGATGAAGAAACGCCCGTTATTACTGAAAAAGATATGGAAAAAATCGTTGAAAAACGAACTGGTATCCCAGTAGGTGAACTAAAAGAAAAAGAACAAACGCAATTGAAAAATCTTGCGGTTGATTTGAAACAGCACGTCATCGGCCAAGATGAAGCAGTGGATAAAGTTGCTAAGGCCATTCGTCGTAACCGTGTTGGTTTAAACAAGAAAAATCGTCCAATTGGCTCCTTCCTCTTTGTGGGACCTACTGGTGTTGGTAAAACAGAATTGGCTCGGCAATTAGCTGAAGAATTATTTGGTTCAAGTAACTCGATGATTCGCTTTGATATGAGTGAGTACATGGAAAAACACAGTGTCTCTAAATTGATCGGTTCACCTCCAGGCTATGTCGGTTATGAAGAAGCTGGGCAATTAACAGAACAAGTTCGTCGTCATCCATACAGCTTAATCCTGTTAGATGAAATCGAAAAAGCTCATCCAGATGTGTTGCATATGTTCTTGCAAATTCTTGATGATGGTCGTTTAACTGATTCTCAAGGTCGTACAGTCAGCTTTAAAGACACAATCATTATCATGACTAGTAATGCCGGAACTGGTAAAATCGAAGCGAATGTTGGTTTTGGTGCCGCAAGAGAAGGTGTTACCCGTTCTGTCTTAGGCCAATTAAAGGATTTCTTCGCACCAGAATTCTTGAACCGTTTTGATGGGATTATTGAATTTAGTTCATTATCAAAAGAAAACTTAATGAAGATTGTTTCATTAATGCTTGACGATGTGAACGAAATGTTGGCTTCACAAAAGTTACACATTGATGTTCCAGATAATGTTAAAGAAAAACTAGTTGATCTTGGCTATGATCCTGCGATGGGTGCTCGACCACTGAGACGGACAATCCAAGAAAACATTGAAGATGGTATTGCTGAGTTCTATTTAGATCATCCTGCAATTACTGATTTAAAAGCAAAACTAGATAAGGAAGATCATATTGTGATCACATCAAAACCTGAACGTTTAGCTAAAGAAGATAAGAAATAAAGAAATGAGGGTTCTCGCAAGTAGCGAGAATCCTTTTCTTTTTACCAAATTTTTCAAATCTTCTAATTAAAATGAGCAACATCCTTCTTTTTTCTTAATCTTTCTTATATAATTACACTATGAAGTAATGTTTAGGAAGAAGGTGTTTCAGGATGAAACTTATTAACGTGACAAATAGTCATTCGCAAATGGTTTACAATCAGCTAGAAAATACTGATGCAAACATGATTAAAGTCTATACAATTGGCAACACGACTGTGATATATACAGACGCATATAAGCATGCAGAAATTGTATTAAAAAACGATAATCGAAACATCCTGCCATCAGAAGTTGATTTTGTACATAAATACTTTAAACGAAAACTAGATAAAGGAACCTACGATTTCGCAAATATCTCGTACTTAGAGTCTCCTGGGTTAATCGAAATGTCTATAACAAAAACAGTTGATGCTAAAAGAGCTTAGCATCAACTGTTTTTGTTTATCTTTTAAGGACCGATTCACAATCCATAAATTTCTTTTTCTTCTACATCAAGCTCTTCAACTCGACATCTGGATATTTATCAGCAAACCAGCGCATTGCAAATTGATTTTCGAAAAGGAATAATGGTTGATCAAAACGGTCTTTAGCAAGGATATTCCGACTTGAACTCATTCGTTCATCTAATTGTTCAGGATCAATCCAGCGCGCAATTTTATTCCCCATTGGCGTCATAACTACTTCCGCATTGTACTCGTTTAGCATACGGTGTTGGAAAACCTCAAACTGCAACTGACCAACCGCGCCGATAATATATTCATCCGTCAAATAAGTCTTATACAATTGGATCGCTCCTTCTTGAACCAATTGATAAATGCCCTTATGGAATGATTTTTGCTTCATCACATTCTTAGCAGTGACTTTCATAAATAGTTCCGGTGTGAAGGATGGCAATTCCTCATATGCTACTTTCAGTTTTCCTTCATATAAGGTATCACCAATTTGATAATTCCCTGTATCGTAGACCCCGATGATATCGCCAGCAACAGCCTCTTCTACATTTTCACGTGCATCTGCCATAAACTGAGTAACATTGCTTAATTTCATTTTTTTGCTCGTACGGCCAAGAGTGACATCCATACCGCGTTCAAAGGTCCCTGAACATACCCGAACAAAAGCAATACGGTCGCGATGATTCGGATTCATATTTGCCTGGATTTTGAAAACAAATCCGGAGAACTCTTCTTCATAAGGAGAGACGGCCTCTCCTTCTTCTGTTTTATGAGCATGCGGTTTCGGTGCAAGGTCAACAAATGTTTCCAAAAATGTTTCCACACCAAAATTTGTTAATGCCGATCCGAAGAAGACAGGGGTTTGCTCGCCACGTTCGATTTTATTAAGATCAAATTGATCGCCAGCTTCTCGAACTAATTCGACTTCCCCGATAACATCTTCATAAATAGATTTTTCTTTTAACGGATGATCCCCTGCGATTTCGCCATCCGTCAGTTTTACAAATCGCTCTCCTTCATATTGTTCAGGACGATAGAATTCGATTCGTTCATTATGAATATCATAAATCCCTTCCAAACCTTTTCCCATACCAATTGGCCAGTTCATAGGATAAGACTCAATATTCAATAACTCTTCCAACTCTTCCAATAATTCTAAAGGCTCACGACCGTCACGGTCCAATTTATTGATGAAAGTAAAGATTGGGATTCCCCGACGCTTAACAACTTGAAACAGTTTTTTAGTTTGTGCTTCGATCCCCTTAGCACTGTCAATAACCATTACAGCACTATCGACTGCCATTAATGTACGGTACGTATCCTCTGAAAAATCTTCGTGCCCTGGCGTATCTAAAATATTTACTCGTTTTCCATCGAAATCAAACTGCATAACTGAACTTGTAACAGAGATCCCACGTTGTTTTTCAATATCCATCCAGTCAGATTTTGCAAAATTCCCAGTCTTTTTCCCTTTAACTGTACCAGCCTGGCGGATTGCGCCGCCAAATAATAATAACTGTTCAGTAATCGTCGTCTTACCAGCATCCGGATGGGAAATAATCGCGAATGTACGCCGGCTATCTACTTGTTGTTCTAAATTAGGATTGTTCATTCTATTGCTCCATTCATCTATCTATCTTTCAAATTTCAACCCAATCAGTATAGCATGGATTTTACTCTGATGGAAAGTTGAATCGCTCATTCTTAAGCACTGACTAATGCTCACATTTCTGAGTGTTTTCTATATTCATAAAACCTAGCTTTGACAAAAATCAGGTCTTGATCTCCTAATATGGGATCAAGACCTGATTTGTGATCATTTTTTTAGCGGCGAGGCTCGTCATCCTCAAAATCCTTAGTAAAAAGACGCCGTTCTTCTTCTGGTTCAGCATTCTCATGTTCTTCGGGATGGAAAATCGCCCGTAACGTCAAAACGCGAGAACCTTCCATTTCCTCAGAAATTAAGGTTAAATCGTCAACGTCAAAGGAAAGTTTTTCCCCTTGATCAGGAATTGTTCCCAAAGCTGTGATCAAATATCCTGCCATCGTATCGACATCACTCATATGCAAGTTCAAGCCAAACTCTTCGTTAAACTCGTCAATCAGCATCTTCCCATTGATCAAGTATTCGTTGTCCCCGACTTTTTCATAAAGTTTTTCAACTTCGTCGGATTCATCATCAATCTCCCCAACGATTTCTTCTAACAAATCTTCTAAAGTCACTAATCCAACCATACCGCCGTACTCATCTAGTAGTATCGACATTTGATTTTGGGTTTTCTTCAACTCATATAATAAATCATCAATGAAAATTGTTTCTGGTACGAATAGCGGTTCTTGTAAAATCTTCTGCAAATTAACATTTTCAAACCCGAACTGTCGAGCTGCCTTCAATAAAGTCTTCGTGTGTAAGATCCCTACGACTTTATCCTTATCATCATCATACACTGGAATTCGTGAATAGCTTTCATTCAAGATCTCATCAATACTTTCCAACACTGGATCATTGATATCGATCATGAAAGAATCTGTTCGAGGAACCATCACTTCACGAGCAACCTTCGTGTCTAATGAGAAGACACCTTGCAGCATCTCGATCTCATCGTTGTCTAGTACGCCTTCATTTTCTAACATATAACGCATTTCGTCGCGGGTCATTTTTGTGTCTTCATCATCAAACTTCATCGGCGTAATTTTCGCTAATAAGTTCGTTGAAGCCGTTAATAACCAAACGAAAGGCTTCGTAACTATTCCGATTTTACGAACCACACCAGAGGTAAACTGTGCCACTTCTTCGGTCTTGGTCATGGCAATTCGTTTGGGATATAATTCTCCAAATACAATCGATACATAAGTCAATAATATCATGACGATCGCCGCAGAAGCTGTCCGTGCAAGTGCACTTCCACCTAATAAAGGCGCCAAACGAGCAGACAAGCTATCCGCCAAGGAAGCCCCTGACAAGATGTTGACTAAAGTGATCCCAACTTGGATCGTTGACAAGAAATTATTCGGACTTTCAATAACCTCTAATAATCTTTTTGATTTTGGGTTCCCTTCATCCGCCTTTTGTTCTACTCGGTTTTTATTGACCGACACCACCGAAATTTCAGCCGCAGCTAAAAATCCGTTGATTAACGTTAAAATTACTAATAACCCTAGTTGTAAGATTAACGACTGACTATCGGGGTCAGCATTCATAATTGCATTCGCTCCTTATTTTTAAGTGTAAAAAAAGTGGCACAAAGGCCACGATAAAATCGTATCACATCACTTGTTTTTATGCAATCTTTTCCGAATGATGCACGATCGACTAGCTTAAAAATTCCTGTTCACGCTCTTCCTGCTTACTTTGCTTAACGATCTTAACCACGAAAATGACTAAAGTACGTAAAATGGCATAAACAGGTACCCCTAAAAAGACACCCAATATACCAGATAGATTCCCAGCAACTAATAAAATTAAAATAATCGTCAATGGATGAATATTCAAAGATTTTCCAATTACGTTCGGATAGATGACATTCCCGTCAACTTGTTGTACGACCAGTACGATTAATATACAGAGCAATGCCTTGGTTGGTGAATCAAAAAATGTATAGATTAATGCGGGCGCTAGACCCAGATAAGGTCCTAAGTAAGGAATTAAATTCGTTAAGCCAGCAATTACTCCAAATAAAAAGGCATAATCGACACCGATCAGTAAATACCCTAAAAAGGTAAATGTTCCTACAAACAAACACTCGATTGCTTGTCCGCTAATATAATCAGACAAGGTTTTATTTAGCTGTTGTAAGAGTCCCTTGATATTTTCTCTTTGCTTTTCTGGGAAAAGACGCTCAATATTTGGGACCAGTTTTTCGCCATCCTTTAACATATAGAATAAAATAAAAGGCACCGTAATCAATAATAGCACTACCGTTGTAATCTTTCCTATAACGGAACCTAAGCCATTTGTCACTCCAGTTAAGGATTGCTGAATAATACTTCCCGCTGAAACATCTAAGTTGCTGATATATTTATCAACATCCAATTCCTTAAAGAGTGGGAATCGGGTTGCTCTATCCGCTAATTCTTGCAGCCAATTTTGCATATTGCTGACAAATCCCGGAATATTCTTAGCTAAAGAAACCAATTGCTCCACCAGGTTAGGGATGACACTCATGAAAATTATTACGATCATTCCGATCAATAAAATAAAAATCAGTGCAATTGCCACTAGACGCTTGACACCCAATTTCATTAATAAGTTCACTAACGGATTCAATAAATAATATAAAAAGCCAGCGATCAAAATCGGTGCAAACAATGTGGTAAAAAACGTGCCGATTGGTTGAAAAACAAAATCAATTTTTGATGAAACTAAAATCAAGGTCGCGATGATCAAAATTTCTACCGACCAGAACATTAATTTTGAATTTTTAATTTTCTCAAACATTCGTCTACTCCTTTTTTTAGATTTAGTTTATAGTATACATCATGTGGAGAAAAATCCCCTTGAGGAAGGTGTCATTATGAAAATTTTAATTACTAAGGATACGATGAGCGATATTTATCTCGATGCTGTTCGCATCCGGCAAAAGGTCTTTGTCCAAGAGCAAGGTGTACCTGCCAATCTAGAAATCGACGGAAACGAAGCGTATTCCATTCACTTCGTTCTATATACAGAGGACAAGAAACCTGCAGCGACTGTAAGACTATTGCCTTTGGATGATCAAACATTTAAACTACAACGGATGGCTGTTTTAAAAGAATACCGTGGTAAAAATCTTGGAACTGAAATCATTGCTGAAGCCGAAACGTTTGCGAAACAGCAGCATTTCAAAGCAATCAAATTAGGTGCGCAATTATCAGCAGAAAAATTTTATAAAAAACTAGGTTACGTTACTTACGGAGATATTTTCGAAGATGCTGGAATTGCGCACGTGCATATGAAGAAAGAACTATAATGCTATTAGTAACATTTTTAGCGTTAGTATAAACGGCAAAAAAGACTGTCCCAATTATTTTGGCACAGTCTTTTCTTTCTACTTTCGCGACAATTGCTTGTAACGATCATACCAAATATCAATATAGCCTTGAGAAAACGGCCCCTTATCATTGTTGATCCAGTCCACTAAGATCTTGACATTTTCCTTTAGAATATAATCAATTTCTTTAGAGTAATGCATTTGCTGACTATGGGCTTCATATTCATCCACGTCTAACAGACGTTTCTCGCCATCCGGAAAAACTTTGACATCTAAATCATAATCAATATATTTTAGTGCCTCGTCATCTAATACATACGGTGATGCTAGATTACAATAATAAGAAACTCCCTTCTCTCGAATCATTGCTATTATGTTGAACCAGTATTTTTGATGGAAATAAACGATTGCTGGTTCGCGAGTGACCCATCTCCTGCCATCTGATTCTGTGACCAATGTATGGTCATTTAAGCCGATCAGTGAACACTCACTTGTTTTTAATACCATGGTATCACGCCACGTTCGATGCAAACTGCCGTCGTGCTTGTAACTTTTAATCGTCACAAACTCTCCTTCTTTTGGAACTCCCATAGCTACCCTTCCCTCAGCGAAAAAGTTTTCGCATTTGTTTGGGTGTTATCACACCGACATCAGAATTATTATAGCAATAAAATCTAAGATTGCCTACTAATCTTTGTCGTCAGCTAGATAATTTTCAAAAACTTCCAACATTTTTTGCTGTGGTTTTGGAAAAACGTAATTGGAAAAATCTTTTGGTTTCACCCAGCGACCGGCAATCGTTAACGGTGTGGCACTTCGACCATAAAAAATAAGAATATGCCAACGTAAATGACTGAAAACATGTTTGATTTCACCGAGAACTTTTTTTTGCCAGATGACATGTTGTTCAGGAAAGAAATCTGGACTATCCTCAGCCACCTGAGAACTGGAAAATAGATCCCAGCTATTAGGATCATATTGTTCCTGCAATTCGCTGAATCGCGCTGACGAAATTTCTTCTAAAGGGAAGAGCCACATATTCGCTAATAGCCCGATTTCTGGGCGTTGTTGAAGAAAAATCTCTTGCTCTTTATTTTCAATAATACCAGCTACATAATAAACGTCTTTTGGTTTTTGTTTTTTCGATTTCACTGGAAAATCGGTTTGATGTCCCTCCCGGTAAGCCTGACAAAATTGTTGAATCGGACAGATTTCACATTGCGGATTCGTCGGTGTACAAATACTGGAGCCTAAATCCATCATCGCTTGATTAAAGTCCCCTGGCTGCTTTTGACTGATGATCTTACGCATCGCTTCATCAAAAACGGTTCGACTACTTGCTTTCGCAATATCTGCTTCAATACAAAATAGTCTGCTAACGACTCGCATCACATTTCCATCGATCGCAGGTTCTGGGATTTCGAAAGCAATACTGCTAATAGCGCCAGCGGTATATGGTCCAATTCCTTTAAGTGACCGAATCTCTTCGACCGTTTTTGGAAACTCCCCACCGAACTCTTCAATAATCTGTTTTGCCGCAGCCTGCAAATTACGAGCCCGAGAATAATACCCTAACCCTTCCCAAACTTTCAGTAATTTGTCCTCTGGTGCCTCTGCTAACGCTTGAATCGTTGGAAATCGCTCCATAAATCGATAAAAATAATCAATCACAGTATCGACACGTGTTTGTTGCAACATGATCTCTGATATCCAGATGCGATAAGGATCATGATTATAACGCCAAGGAAGGTTACGCTTCTCCTGCTGGTACCAATTTAGAAAATCTACTTGAAATTGTTCCACGTCGGAATCTGACCAAATTTCCCAACCTCTACTCATCATCTTCCTCTTTTCCACGAATAAAGGCATCGATCTGATCTAGCTGAAATCCCTTTTGATACAAACTCTGTTTGACCTTTTGTCGCCGTTTTGCTGGTTCAAATCGTTGATTCTTGCGCCAAAGTTTCTCACCTTGAAGCTCTAATGCATACGTCTCTTGCTCCTCGATTTCAGAAAAATCAAGTTCGGCTAATACATTTTTACTGATGTCGCTGTTGAAACCTTTCGTCATCAGTAATTGTTGAACTTTCCGTTGAACTTCGCGCGGGCTGCTATGATGAAATTTTCGCATCGCCTTTTTTGCTGTATGAGCAGCAACTTGAAATTGTTCATCTGCTTCATAAAGATACAAAGCTTGTTGAATATCTGTATCATCCAGCCCTTTTTGTTTCAGCTTTTGCTGTAAAACTCGCGGACCTTTATCTCCTATGCGCATTTGCGTGCGAACATAGCTTTCTCCATAGACAAGATCATTCAGTAAATCCATTTCTTTCAAACGTTCAACGATTTTTTGTTGATCAGCACTTTCAATCTCATTTTCTTTTAGATAAGTGCGAAGCTCTTTTTCCGTCCGTAATTGATAACTCAAATAATTTAAAGCAAGCTGAAATCCCAAATCTTCTTTGCCTTCCTGCTTGATCTCCTCTAGTAATTCCTGATCCAATTCTTGCCCTTTGAGTAAGCGGTGACGCACGACTGTATCTTCAGATAATCGCAACTTCTCACCATTGGAAAATTCTACTTTATAGTAAGGCCCACGACCTTGACTAATTTTTACTACTGTCAACATCCTATTCCCTCCCTTATATTTCCTGGATAATCTATAAAAAATAGCCTTTCGATCCTTGCAAAAACTAATTCTATCACAGATAATCAACCAATCGATAAAAATATGCTAAAATGAATTGCGCTTTAAAAGCTGAAAATACACTTTTGAGAAAGAGGCTAAATATGGCTGTTCAACTTAAACCCAATCAAACATTAACACTGAAAATAAAGCGGCTCGGTATCAACGGTGAAGGTATTGCATACTATAAACGATTAATTGTTTTTGTTACCGGTGCCCTACCTAATGAAACGGTGATCGCACGAATCACAAAAGCAACCCCCCGTTTTGCGGAAGCTCGCTTAGTAAAAATTACGAAAAAAAGTCCCGATCGTATCACTCCTCCATGTCCAGTTTATGAGGAATGCGGCGGTTGTCAGCTTCAGCATCTAGTCTACAGCAAACAGTTAGACTTTAAGAAGGATTTGCTCCGTCAGGCTTTGGAGAAATATAAACCCGAAGGCTATCAAAAATTCGAATTGCGCAATACCATTGGCATGGAGGAGCCTTGGCATTATCGCAATAAAGCGCAATTTCAATTGCGAAAAAATAAAAAGACCAATCAGGTCGAAGCGGGACTTTATCAAGCGGAATCTCATCAATTGGTTCCGATCAAAGATTGTTTGGTCCAAGAACCAACCACTCAAAAAGTCATTAATACGGTCGTAAATTTACTAACGAAATATGATCTGCCAATTTATGATGAACGTTCAAATTCAGGTATTTTGCGTACTTTGATGGTGCGGATTGGTATCGAAACCGGTGAAGTGCAATTAGTTCTAATTACAAAAACTAAGAAACTGCCACAGAAGAACACATTGATTCGAGAAATCACGAATCGTTTACCAGAAATTGTCTCGATCATGCAAAATATCCAAGAGAAGAAAACCTCAGTAGTCATGGGAGATGAGACTGTTCATCTTTGGGGCAAAGAAGTCATTAACGAAAAAATCAATGAAGTCAGCTTTGAGCTTTCGCCGCGAGCATTTTTCCAATTAAATCCGCAGCAAACGAAGGTGCTTTATCAAGAAGCCATCAATGCTCTGGATTTAACGACTCCTAAGACTGTGGTAGACGCTTATTGTGGCGTTGGCACAATTGGGTTGTCATTAGCTAAAAACGCGAAGGAAGTTCGAGGAATGGATATTATCCCGCAAGCCATCCATGATGCAAAGAAAAATGCACAGGCGATGAACTTAACCAATACTCATTACGAAGTCGGAACGGCTGAAAGTTTACTACCAAAGTGGTTAAAAGACGGCTTCGCCCCTGATGCAATTGTGGTTGATCCGCCACGAACAGGTTTAGACAATCAATTACTTAAAGCGATTCAAGAATCACCTAGCCCGCAAATGGTCTATATTTCATGTAATGTCTCCACTTTGGCCCGTGATCTAGTTAGCCTTGCGAAAATTTATCGCGTAGACTATTTGCAGTCTGTTGATATGTTTCCCCAAACAGCCCGCTGTGAAGTCGTTGTAAAATTGTCTAGGAAATAATTCAAAACTTGAGCTTATAGCAAAAACGAACGGAACATCTACTATCATAAAAGATAGAGATGTTTCGTTCGTTTTTTTAAGCATTTTTCAGTTATGAGACTATTTATTTTAGTATCCAGCCGCCGGTTGTACGTAGACATCATTTTGTTGAGGTTCGTTTGGATCAGTAGCTCCGCCATAACCTTGATTTGGTTCAGTATATCCCTGATTATCAGTTGACTGTCCATAGCTACTTTCGGAATTTGCCGAGTCACCATATACACCATTTTCGTCATAGTTATTCGGATTATCATAGCCTGGAGCAAACTGACTTGTATCTTCGCTAGCTTTACCATCAGAATCATCGTAAAATAGGCTGTTAGCATCTTGTTCCTTCAAGTTTGGCAAAGTTGTTGCCGTTGGTAATTCTAATTGTTTCTTCAACGTATTTTGGATAGCCAATAATTCATTTGTACCTACGATTTGATAATAGATTTCATCAATTATTTGGCTTTTACCAACCAATTGCTTTTGTTTGATAGTGTCAAATGCAGAGAGATAATTGGTGCCAATATCAAGCATATCGTCCCACGATAAATCAGTCTTCATATTTTTTTCGACTGCTTTAAGTATTTTTTTATAATTTCCTACACCATTAATCGACATTGCCTTACGCAAAATTTTGGTTACAACTTCCCGCTGGCGTCTTTGCCGACCGACGTCGCCTTCAGGATCCTCATAACGCATCCGCGCATAAGCCAACCCCTTTTCTCCATCTAACGTTTGTTTTCCTTTAGGTACATGAATCCCATCTAAAGTAAAATCAATTTTATTATTTACTTCGATACCACCAACCGCATCAATTAGATCCTTCAACCCACGCATATTGATTGATACATAATGATCTAGCGGAATATCTAGCAATGTTTCAATCGTATCCAGTGACATTTTCACACCACCAAATGCGTAAGCATGATTCAGTTTATCATTCGTACCGTATCCGACTATTTTCGTTAAAATATCTCTATCCAAACTGACAATCGTTGATTTTTTTTGTTTCGGATTAATAGTTACGACCATCATACTATCCGAACGTCCTTGATCCGAACGACCAAGATCTCCTGTATCAACTCCCGCAAGTAGAATCGAAAAAGGTTCTGTGTTGTCTATATTGGGTTTGTCTCCCTCACGTTTCAAACTGGTCCGCTTAACAGTCTGGCGAATACTATCAACCATTTTACTGGCATCATTTGTCACTTGGACAGCATAGTAGGTAATCCCACCGATAAATAAATTGAGTAGGACCAATAACCCTACAATAACTTTCTTCCAACGACTCATAACACACCTCTATCAAGAATTTTTTCGTTTCATTTTCTCATATATCATCTGTCTAATCAACAATCGGCAAAAATAATTAATTTCAAATAACAGAAATTTAAAAAATACTAATATTTAATCTACCCTTTACGTACGATTTATACCACAAAAATATGAAGAATTTTGGAAGGTCAACATTTCATTACTAAAAAAAACAAAAAAGAAAGACTGGCTACACCAATCTTTCTTCTCAAAATTATAGTAGGTTATTTATCATTTACTAGATTTTCGTTTGCTTGATCCCAATTTACAACATCCCAAAAAGCGGCAATGTAGTCTGGACGGACGTTTTTATATTTCAAGTAATACGCATGTTCCCAAACATCTAAACCAATAATTGGTGTCTTGCCATCAGTCAATGGGTTATCTTGATTTGCAGTTGAAGTAATTTCCAACTTACCATTGTTCAATACTAACCACGCCCAGCCAGAACCAAAGCGTCCAGTTGCTGCATTTTTGAATTCTTCCTTCATTTTTTCAAAGCTGCCAAATGCTTGATCAATGGCATCTTTGATTGCTCCTGTTGGTTCACCACCAGCATTTGGTGCCATGATTTTCCAAAAGAAACTGTGGTTAGCGTGTCCGCCACCATTATTGCGTACCGCAGTACGGATATCTTCAGGAATTTCATTTAAGTTTGTTACTAGTTCTTCCACTGATTGTTCGCCTAATTCTGGATATTTTTCAATCGCAGCATTCAAATTCGTTACATAAGTGTTATGGTGTTTGTCATGATGCAAGTGCATCGTTTCAACATCGATATAAGGTTCCAACGCCTCGTAATCATAAGGTAGATCTGGTAAAGTGTAAGCCATAGTTCAAGTTCCTCCTTAAATATCTTTATGTACCAACTGTAACAAACATTGCAAACTTCTTCAAAACATCTGCCTAGCGTGGAGAAGAATTCGTTTTCTCGTCTTCAATGATCTCGACTTTTTTGAAAATGAACAGTTTACTAAATACATAGTTTGCGATTACAACAATAACTTGTGTAATTAATTTAGCTACCAAATTACCTGTGTGTAGTATGTCGATAAACAAAAACATCGTAGCCATATCCATACCGAACGAAATAACACGTGCTATTATAAATTTACTAAATTCCCAGAATAGTTCCATAAAATTTTCTGATTTTGATTGAAATACCCAAACTTTATTTGTTACAAATGCAAATAGTACAGAAAAAACCCAAGAAATCGCATTTGATATTGGCCAATTCAAATGAAATATTTGATAGCATAACGTAAATGTTACAATGTTTACTACAGTGGTTAAACCTCCAAAAAATAGATAAATAAAAACTTCCCATAGCCTTTTTTCTTCCAAATAATCTCTAAACAACTGATAAAATTTCATGATTACTCACTTTCTGATCGTTCTTTCATAAATACGATACCCAAGCGAAGAAGGATAGTCAATTCTTTCTTGTATTCTTTTTACATTTTTACAGTTCTCCTTGTTATTTCAATGCTACTTCGCTACAATGGCTCTTGTATAAAAGATTGGAGCGATCATATGACTTTTCGTCAATTAATCAAAGGATCCCTTATTCGTTTTGAGGATCTAAAATCAGCAAAGGATACACCCTTCTGGAAATCGATCGTTTATCTACTGGGCTTGAGTTTTCTTTTGGCCGTTCCTAGTGTCTATCAAGCCCTTCAGGTGATGAATCAGATTAAAACCGATAGCCTGAAAATCGTAGAGAAAATTCCCGATTTTAGAATTGAAGATGGCGAGATTAAAACAGTTAAACCTGAGAAAGGATTTATTTATCAAACAAACTCAATTATTCTAACCTTCGACCCAGAAGGTAAACGCACTCAACAGGATGTCGAAAAGGATTTAATTGGAAACTACTTTAGTGTTGGTTTATTGAAAGATCAGGCTTTAGTCGTCCTCCCAGATTACGGCGGGGTTAGCTCAGCACTATTTGGCGATAACGTCCTTAAATTTTCCTACAAACAAGAACCACTAAAAAGCATAACTGGCGATAAACTAAGATCGGGTCTTGAAGATTTGGAAATGCCTATTTGGACTCCCCTAGTCATGTTGCTAGCAGGAATTTATCCTTCTTTCATTAATTTATTTGTAACACTGATTTTTGCTGGTATCGCTGGAATGATCGTAGCAAAATTGAGATTGCGACGCGTAACTTTTTTTGAATGTTTTAAAACGATTATCTTTTGCGCGACTATCCCAACTCTCCTAGCAACCATTGTCTTAT
This sequence comes from Enterococcus sp. DIV0756, assembly GCF_051710745.1. Classification (NCBI taxonomy): domain Bacteria; kingdom Bacillati; phylum Bacillota; class Bacilli; order Lactobacillales; family Enterococcaceae; genus Enterococcus; species Enterococcus sp. DIV0756. Next base: position 2,280,518 of record NZ_JBIOLF010000001.1, read on the forward strand.
TATTTCAGCCAAACTTTGACTCTAGTTTATTGATTACTTTTATTAGTTTATTTATCTTTTTAAGAGTCATTAATTATTTTCCAAAAATTGAATTGCCAACCAATTAACTGCTTACGATTCTGTAAGCAGTTTTTTTTCGTAGGCTTTGTTAGAATAAACGTGAGAATTTAATTCGTAAATTGAAAAGAGGCATAACAATGACAAAACCAATTATTTTTCTACAAAAAACATTCCGCGAAGAGTTTATCAAAAAGATTCAAGTAATTGCTCCCGATTACCAAATCAAAACATCGCTGACCGAAAAAGATATACCAGATGTTGAAATATCTGTAGGCTGGGCAAAGAAATTCGAAGATCAATTACTGGCAACTCAACAATTAAAATGGGTTCAATCCATTTCAGCTGGTGTAGACTATTTGCCATTGGACAAGTTTTCAGAACAGGATATTATATTATCAAATGGCAGCGGGATTCACGCTCTTTCCATTAGCGAACACATTATTGGCGTTCTACTGGGCTATTATCGTGGATTGAATGAAGCTGTCAAAAAACAAAGTCGTAATGAATGGGCACAAGAATCCATTCATTACGATCAGCTTGCTGGAAAAAACTTGCTTGTTGTTGGGACTGGACACATTGGTCAACAGCTTTCAAAATCAATCCGCAGCTTAGGTGTAAGTGTTTATGGGATTAATACTACTGGACACCCTGCCGATGGATTCGTTGAAACCTATTCCATCAAAAATATGGCGAAGATTGTTCCCGAGATGGACATTGTAGTAGGGATACTTCCTGGAACACACGAGACCTATCATATTTTTAATAGTGATATCTTTGAAAAAATGAAAAAATCTGCTGTATTTGTAAATGTTGGACGTGGGGATACTGTTCATACTAAAGAGTTAGTAACTGCACTTGAAGAAAAATACTTTTCTTTTGCAGCACTTGATGTTTTTGAAGAAGAACCTTTACCAAAAGATAGTCCATTATGGAGATTTGATAATATTTTGATTACCCCACATATTTCTGGAATGACTATCGATTTCCAAAATAAATTTATGAAAATCCTTTTAGAAAATTTAAAAAGCTATGTCGCAAATAAAAAATTATCCATTAATCAAATAGAGCTAAATCGCGGGTATTAATTAAATCTCATTAAATTGAGGTTCTATAATATTTGGTGTTGTTACTCCTAATGAGTGAGAGCACCAATTTTTTTATACAAAAAGACATATTGATTCTCCCGCTAAAATCAATCGTAGGAGGCTAAGCAAATGTCCAATAAGTAAGAATATCAAAGTTAAAGACAATTTTCCCTAAACAAAACCATCAAGCAGAGCCTAAAGACTAACGATTTCAATATCACTCTTCCTACCTAGAGAGATGTCTCAAAAGAAATAGTCTATTGTCGATATCCAACTGTCTTCACCGGTCGGCTGAGCTATCTACCTCCTCGTATCAATGTTTTGGTAACGATTCCGTCATTCATCACGCATATAAAAATAGCTAGATTCAATTACTCCCATATAAAGAAGTTCCTACTTATCTTTATAAACAACAATTTTATTGTCAACAATGTTTATACACATTTTCAGCTAAAACGTATTATGTCGCAGAAAACTGTTATCTCTTAAATAGGAGAATGCTGATGAGCTGAATGAAAAATTCTATGAAAGATATCGCTCAGCGGTATTTCATTTCGTCTAAAACGGTCGAACGGGTGTTGAATTTTTTTGAAGAACCATATCTTAAGTCAAATTACTTACCCAAGCATCTATTGATTGATAAGTATAAATACTTTCAGAGAGTCATGTATTTTATTATTCTCAGTGATGCTGATACGGAGAATTCTTTGATATTTTAAAAGATTGAAGAAGGTATAAGTTGAACGCCTATTTCTTGAGTTTTACATATAATGCTAAGAAGTCCATCAATCGCTTCCATGTGATCCATCAAATCAATCGAGTGCTTAATAAACAACGGATAAAACCAGTAGTCACTTGAAAAAGAGAGACCCGTAATCCATGAAAAATTACCGCAAGCTTAAGATGTATTGACTAACAATTTTGAAGAAAAATAGAAAAATCAATTATTCTCCACTCAAATGATATCTGTATTTTCAACAGAAACACATGACGGGATCTGAATTATGAGACTATTTATTAACAATCGACGAGCATTTAAGGACAAGCTATAAGTGTATCAGGGTCTATTAGATGCTTTTGATACCAAAGATTATAAAGTCCTTTATGAACGAATTGATCACTTACCCACAATACTTGATCCAGCATTAAAAAAGCGTTTCTTTACTTTAATAAAAACCAATAAGCAATTATTAACGCTACAAACTAATCGTATTCAAATCGGAAAATTGAAGAAAAAAATAACCTAATTAAAGTAATCGAGAGAGTGGAGTTGGTTTTAGAGCTTTTCGTTACCTTCCTATGCGAATTCTGATTCAACAGAACCTTTACTACATCATTTGGGCAAAGAAAAAAGAAAACACCGAAGCATTTTCTTTAAGCGATTCACTGAGAACAATGTTACTTTACTTAGAGCCTAAAATAATAGACAGAAAACATCAACCTAGTAAAATTAAGCTAACGTTGTTTATCTATTACATTTCTTAAGCTAATGTCGAATATCATTTGTGCTATATCCCATGATAGATTATAAGAAGTTAGTCGATCTTTTGTATATAACTTATTTTTCAAATAGACTCGGATTCTTCTTTTTTCTGAAATCATAAAAAAAATTTATCCAACCTGATGAAGCTATGATAAGAAAGAATGGTAAATATTGAATTAAATATCTTGATCTTCCACCCTCAAAAATCAATAAATAAAGAAAAGCTCCAACAATCGTTAGTTTAATACAAAGTAAAACATAAAAATCGAAATCTTGATTTAATTTAAAAGAATATATCATTCCTACTATAATCAATAGCCAAATAATTTGCATAATAAAACGGACGTTATTCGTTTTTGCTCCTTGTTGATAATATGTATCCCTCAAAAAAGATTGAACCTTATTCTTAGACTGCTTTTCGGGTACTTGAGGAGTTCCATCCCTACCCCACCCAAAATCTCCGCGGTCAGTGTTATTGAAGTGTTTTTGAACCAGAAACTTTACATATCCTGCTATTTTGTGATCAGCCAAACGTTGCTTAATCACCTCGATATTAGATTTCTTTCGCAGAATAGGATCAATTATTTTTTTATCGCGTTCAACATCGCCAGAATTATATCCTCCACTGCCAGAGATTCCCATCATCACAAAATGAGTCCAAGGCATTGCTTTATTTGAGTCAATTTTAACAACAGTTTGGTGACTCATAAAGCCTTTGAAACTAACGACTGGCAAGCAGATTGATCCTAGAATAAGGATCAGTATTACGATATTCTTTAAAGTAAAACGATTATTTTTTATACACTTTAATAACTCTATAATGATCCAAGCGATGAAATATACAATTGAAGAGGGTTTAATCAAAAACGATATACCTATGACTAATCCAATGACGATTATTGCTACAAAATAAGATATACCCGAAACATCTTTTAAATTAGCATACAAATATAAGACGGTTGTTACTAAAAGAAGACTAATCTGGTCAGTGTATGGAACCATAATCCAAGGCGATAGCATAAACAGAAACATATATAAATAAAAACACAAGTAAGCTACACTCTTATTGAATAAACCTTTGGTTGCTTTATACAATAATATTGCAGCTATATCAATGAAAGCTATATTAAGTAATTGAAAAATTATCCATTGACCATCAAGACTAGGTATAAAAAAAGATATTATACTATTGTACAAATACATGAGAAAAAAATACAATTGATTGTTTGGGTACAGTGATAAATAATCATTCATTATTTTTGGGGTACTCACTCCAGAAATAACGGCCCCTACATCCCAGCCAATAGCGGTTGTCACATTAAGTAGAATAAAGATTTGTGCTATTACAATTGCCAAGAACAGAAGAAGGGTGATCAACGGTAATTTTTTATTAAAAACTAATAATACTTTTTTAGCTATTGATAAACTTTGAAGACGTAGAATATGGTGAGAACATACAATAAAAAGAAAAATAATTAAAAAAATGATCAAAAAAGCAATTTTACTAGATATCTCAAATAGATTTAAATTACTCGAACGAATAGCTCCAAAAAAAGTTAGTCCTGCAAAAAAAAGGAAAAAATAGTTAATTCGTTCAAATAAATAGTTCACAATTCTGTTCATACTATTCAGCTCACTTACTTTGAGAAATTTCCTCAATAATATACTTAGGTCTCTTCTTTGTTTCTAGATATATCTTTCCAACATATTCTCCAATAATTCCTAATGAGAACAATATTATTCCTCCTAAAAACCAAACTGAGACGATTAGGCTACTCCATCCAGAAATTGTTTGATTCTGAAAATGACGTATAAGAATATAAAATAGCATTATTATACTAATCAGTGATACAATACCTCCCAAAATTGTGATGAACCGTAGCAAAGAAACACTCAATGAGGTAATTCCCTCGAAAGCAAAGAAAAGCATTTTTTTTAATGGATACTTACTCTCTCCAGCCAATCGTTCTTCCCGAATATAATAGACTGAAGCACTGCTGTAACCAATCATTGGTACTAAGCCTCTTAAAAATAAATTCACTTCAGAAAAATTTGATAAACCCTCTAAAGCTAGATTACTCATCAAGCGAAAATCAGCATGATTATAAACGATATTTGCTCCCAAACTCTTTAAAATTTTATAATAAGCCTGAGCTGTAAACCTTTTGAAGACTGAGTCTTTATCACGATTATTTCTGACTCCGTAAACAATTTCATTTCCTTCATAAAATTTCTCAATCATAGCATCAAAACAATTAATATCATCTTGCAAATCTGCGTCAATTGAGATGGACATATCGCACTGATTTTTAACACTCATCAACCCAGCTAACAATGCATTCTGATGCCCTTGATTTTTAGACAGTTTAATTCCCACATAAATAGAACAATTTTTCGAGAGTTCAGAAATTTTATTCCATGTTTGGTCTTTTGAGCCGTCATCCACAAAAACGATGTAACTTTTTCTTGATATTTTACCTTGATTAATTAATTCAATTAACTTTCCCTTTAACTTTTCTGCGGTGTAATCCAACATTTCTTCTTCGTTATAACAAGGAACGACCACAGCCAAAATGCCTTCCATTTTCTCTTCCCCTTTAAAACTTTTTTTTAGAACCAAAAGTTCAAGTTTTATTCTATCATAAAATATTCTATGTTTCTTTTTTTCGTAAAGAAAGTTAATTGGCTTTAAGTTTTGAACTACTAAAACTCACTATCTTGCTTAATAGAAAAGAGCAACATGGTATTAAAGTTGTCAAATAGGGATATACATACTGACTTTTGGTCTCCCACATAAGATGAAACAGGAAACCACCAATGAAAAATGTGCTACAAAACAAAACATAAATAAAAAAAATACTATTTTGCTCTTTTTTAATTGAGATAAAAAAAGAGATACAGGCTCCACCAAGCATAACTACCATGTATACGTTCATGAACATAGTCAGCAAACCATACATCCTTTTTCCATTATATATTTCTTTTAAGATTCTAGAATGGGTATACTGTTGTGTACTTTCCAGGGGTCCAGACCATACAGATTGAAACATTGGATCATTCCAAGTCGAAGTTATTTTCCCTTTGAAAAAAGCAAATGTATAGGCTGGATTTTCTTTAAAATACTTAATACGTTCTGTAATTTCTTCTTTCCCAATAACATCCGCCTTTTTTGAATTAAAATTCACACTGCTTAATACTTTTCGAGTATAGCCGTTATACCATCCAGGATAAACTGAAGCGTTTTGATCATCTTGTAAACCCATAGCGACGAATAAACTTTTTGGCATGCTATTTTCAATTTTATACCCTGAACTTCTTTCATAAGTATGATTCAAAAGAGAGTTTGAGAAAATAAAAATTATTGGAATTAATAATAGTAAAAGACCACTGATGGTTTCTTTACTCCTTAAAATAAAAAATAGATTGATGACCATTATAGCTATAATTCCTATTAAGAAATTATTCTTTATAAAGTAGCTGGCTATTAATGGAAATATACTAATAATAGCATAGACCCCTTTTCTCGTTTTAAAAAATTTGAAAGTAAAGTAAAGACAGCAATAAAAGAGGAATAATCCTAAAATTAATCCATAGGCAAATAAAATGAAAAACAATTGAGGCAAAAACAGAAAAGATAGAATAATTGATATTTTGCTAATGTTCTCATTTTTCGAAAATAAAATATCAGTAATTTTCCATTGAAAAAAATTGATTCCAATTGCCGATAGAGCGTTAACAAGAAAAATAATTTTTGGAGAATTATAAATATGTATCATTAAACGCTCAAAAGATATAAATCCTAATTGGTGTGGGTAAATAGCTACATAATTCCCCGGTTTTAAAGACTCATAATTTTTGTGATTAAATTCATAAGCTGAGTTAAAAAGAACTCTTGCATCAGCACGTAAATTTTGATCTACATGAGTAATTAGATAAAGAGAAAGCATTAAATATACAATTGAAAAAACAATAAATATATGTTTATCAGAAATTTTTCCTGCAATTTTTAAAATAAGAAATACTAATAATAGAAAACATGGAATCAGTAGAATAATAACCCCCGAATTCTTTACAAAATATACAGATTCATATTTGTCTAATGTAACATATGAACGAACAAAAAGTAACGATATACTAATATACGAAATAACCATTAAAGCAACAATAATTATTGCTTTTTCTAGCAAAGATATCAAAAAAAAAAGATTCATTACATTCTTTATGCATTGTCTATTAATCAGCCTTCCTAATCTTATATATTGAATTGAATTTGAAACAAACTTGACAATTAGCTTTTACACATTCAAAAATTCAAGCCTATATAAAATAGACTTATAAATCATATTTTTCATTTTAAGTCTACTTTACGATTTACTTCTTTTTCTGTTTCTTGAACAATATATAAAGGTCTCTTCTTTGTTTCCATAAATATTTTACCAATATACTTGCCAATTATGCCGATACACAACAATTGAACTCCACCAATAAATAGAATAATAGTAACTAATGAAGGCCAACCAGCGGTCGGATCTCCAAATAGTAATGCCCGAAAAATAATAAAAACCATTGCGACCCCAGATATAAAACAAGAAAATGCTCCTACAAAGGATGCTATATTAAGTGGCACATCAGAAAAATTTATGATTCCGTCAATTGAATAGTTAAATAATTCCCAAAAAGACCACGATGTTTTACCAGCAACTCGCTCTTTATTTTCATATGAAAGATACTCTGTTTTAAATCCAACCCAACTAAACAAACCCTTTGAAAAACGATTATGCTCAGTCAATTCTAATACAGCATCCACCATCTGTCGTGTCATCAAACGGTAATCTCGAGCACCATCTACCATCTCAGTCTCACTAATCCGATTAATTAAATGATAAAATGCTTTGGCAAACAGATTACGTATTAGCGGTTCTCCTTTCCGATTTGAACGGCGCGTTCCAACACAGTCAATATCTGATATCTCAATCATTTCAATCATTTGTGGCAATAATTCAGGTGGATCTTGCAGATCAACATCCATTACTGTCACTAGATCTCCTTCGCATGCTTGTAAGCCTGCATATAAAGCAGCCTCTTTACCAAAATTACGTGAAAAAGAAATATAACGAACAAATTTGTTAGTACAAGATAAATCACGTAATACCTCCAATGTGCGATCCTTTGACCCGTCGTTAATAAAAATGTATTCAAACTGATGAGAGACTTTCTTTCTTATTTTTTCCATCTCAGCAAAAAAAAGAGGAATCGCTTCCTCTTCATTAAAGCAAGGAACAATCACTGATATCATTCAAACCACTCCTAAACTTGGTTAAACTCATACTTAGGTTCATTTAGTTCTGCATCATAATCCACAACTAAATCATATCCTTTGAAAAACCACTCATCAGTTTCTTCAACAAAGAACATCATACCATTAGCTTTTTCTTCAATCAATGGGGTTTCTGGAGTATCCACCGACATCCCCACAGAAAAGCCATCATGTACTTGGGTTTTCCCGTAAACTTTCCCATAAAATTTAATTCCTTGATTATCGCCCAACTCAATTTCACGTTTGAACCATTCTTGTGCTTTTGGTGTTATTGTCAACTTCATTTGAAAATCACCTATCCATTCATTTTTTCATCTAAATAATCCACGTCTTCATCACGACCGATCACGACTAAATGATCATCCTTCTGTACGACTTCCTCTGCAGGCGGTGTCACAATTGGATCTTGATTGTCACGACGAATAGCTACTACATTTAGTCCAAATCGTTGACGAAAATCTAACTCATCTAGCGTTTTACCATAAAATTTACGATTGGTGACATTAATTTCAGCCAAAGAAAATTCATCCGATAGCTCTAAATAATCTAGAATATTCTTAGAAACTAGATTATGAGCGATTCTTTGACCCATATCACGTTCAGGATGAACCACACGATCAGCACCAATTTTTTCCAATACACGGGCATGGTACTCGTTTTGCGCTTTTGCTAAAATATTTGGCACACCCATTTCTTTGACCATTAAAGTTACTAAAATGCTTGCTTGAATGTCTTCGCCTATCGCAACGATTACATGATCAAAATTTCGAATTCCTAAAGAACGGAGCGTCATTTCATCCTGTGCATTCGCCACAACTGCGTGTGTTGCGATATTCATGTATTCATTGACACGATCTTCACTGCTGTCAATCGCCAAGACTTCCTGACCTGATTCCACTAGTGTGCGGCAAATGCTCCCGCCGAATCTTCCTAAACCAATAATGACAAAACTTTGCTTCATGATATCTCCTTAATCTTACACGATATTTATCAAACTACTGAAAACTTGACCTTCAACAATACCAAAACTTACATTTTATAGTATAACAAAGAGCGGGTTAATAAAACAGAGATGAACTCTCTATTTTATTAACCCGTGCTTAAAGGCATAGATCGCTGCTTGTGTACGATCCTCCACTTCTAGCTTCGCTAAAATATTCGATACATGCGTCTTGACTGTTTTTAATGTGATAAACAATTCGTCCGCAATTTCCTGATTGCTCATCCCTTGAGCAATTAATAATAGAATTTCTTGTTCACGATTGGTTAATTCTTCATGAAGAACATGACGATTTCGATTAGACAATTGCTCCATCATCTTCGTCGTCACTTCTGGTTCTAAGACACGTTCACCATTATAGGTCTTGCGAATGGCATTGGCGATTTCATGAGCTGTCGATGTTTTTAATAAATAGCCAGATGCCCCTGCTTCAATGGCCGGATAAACTTTTTCGTCATCAATAAAACTGGTAACGATTAAGATCCTTGCTTCTGGCCACTCTTTTAGAATTTTCTTGGTTGATTCAATGCCATCCATCACTTCCATCACCAAGTCCATCAAAATTACATCTGGTCGAAGCGCCATCGCCTTCTCGTAGCCATCTTCGCCATTTTCAGCTTCCCCCACAACCTCGACATCTGATTGAATCGATAGGTAAGAAGAAACGCCTAAACGAACCATTTCATGATCATCAACTAACAATACTCGTATCATCCTCTGCCTCCTAGTTCTCATAATCTACTTTATCTCTATGCTGTCTATTTTATCGTTAAACAGGCTCATTGTCCTCTACAACAGGTACTTTAATTTCAATACTGGTCCCTTGGCCTTTAAAACTAATTATTTTTGTTGACCCACCAATACCCGCAATTCGTTCACGAATGTTGCGCAGTCCATAACTACCTGCATGTTCATCTTTTGCTTCAAATCCAACACCATCATCAATCACTCGCAACAAGATACTTTGACCAACAATCTTCAGATACACTTCCAATTCATTCGCTTTTGCGTGTCGTAATGTATTAGACAATAATTCCTGTACTACTCGAAATAGTTGATCCTCAATACTAGGCGAAACACATATATCCTGAACATCCCATTTTAACTGAATTTGAATTTTGGTCTGTAGTTCCTTTAATAATTGCTCGATTCCTTGTCGTAAGCTTTTACCTTCTAAACTGATTGGACGCAAATGAAGCAATAGTGCTCGCATTTCTGATTGGGCAGCATTGATAATATCAGCTACCATCGCCAATTGCTTCTTATATGGCTCCAATTCCTCAGAATGCTGTGATTGTTCATTCAAGGCGGACATCATCATCATTGCCGCAAAAAGCTGCTGAGAAACAGAATCATGCAATTCTCGTGCTAAACGATGACGTTCTTCTTCCAAGATTTTTTCTCGCGTCGTGCCGTCTACCATTTGAGGCTGACTGCTTAACTGCTGCAGCTCCCGTGACATACTGACCAATTTCTCTTTGATTCGTTTGATGTCATGATCAACTAACAGCATCGCTTTATTCTGTGAAATCGCCACATCTAAAGACGGTTGTTCATAATCACCCGAAGCTAAGTTTTGCAATTTCCCTTCTATTTTCCCCAATTGCTGTTTCTCTAAAAATGTCACGAGAAAATAGACCGCTGCGCATACCGTCAAAGAAATAACAATGATATGAACAAATAATGGAATATAAAAAATTCGTGCCACAAATAACTGTCCGAATAATTGCCTTTTTCCTATTGCATACATATACAGAAAGAGTGTTGTCAAAATCAGTAAAAAAGAAATCAGACCCGAATAAAGGGAAATTTGTAAACGTGAATATTTCCCCATCATACGCGGATCACCTCAACATCTCCAACCAACGTGTTGGTCACTATTTTCAATCTTCGGGGACTCTCATCATAATCCTCGCTATACATTTTGATTGTTTCATTACGTAGAACTTGTGTGTCCTCATCAAAATCAACTTTGCCATAAAGCGTCGCATGTTCGAAAAGAATTCCAATCCCATATGGAACCAAAATCCGTGTCCGACCGAAGCCTTTACGAACAATTACGATGCTATCTTCTTTAGGCAACAATGTATTTCCTAAGTCGACGATTGTGTCTCCAGCTAAAATCGCTACATTAATATCATCCCACTCGAAGACCTGCGTCCCGATTCGATCATTTCCGATCCAGCTTTGTTTCCTTCGTTCGCCATTATGACCTGTTGGATCTGTTGTTTCAACCATTACAATACTTTTTTTATTTTTCAAGGAATGGTTTGGCATTGAAATACCCGCAATTTCGAAGCCTTTAAGCCCGAGAAATATTACTGCAAAAATCAACATCAACCAAGTCGCAGGACTATTCACTAAACAGATGATCAAAATGACTGAACCTAAGATCAATTGAAATTTTCGACGACGATGTTTACGCAATGCCCAATATATATTCAATGCCCCAAAAAGCAGCATGATTAACATCGCAGGGTTTGAAGATAATTGCCATAATAAGAAAATTGCAAGTAAGGCTTCAATTACAATGAAAAAGCGCCATGGACTTTTCATCTTGTCTTTCCTCCCAACTTATTATTTATACCTTATTCTACTTTTTTTACGTTCTAAATACTATCGGTCTAAAGTCGCAACCTCTTTAAACCCTAAAAGAAAAGAGGCGACCAGCGCCTCTTTCATCCATTCTTAGTTTTGTTTGACATCTACGATCTTAACTTCCATGTTTCCACCAGGAGTTGCGATCGTTACGATATCCCCAACACTTTTACCAATCAACGCTTGCGCGATCGGTGAATCGTTAGATATCTTTCCAGTTAACGGATCAGCTTCGGCTTTTCCGACGATCGTATATTCTTCCTCTTCTTCATCAGGCAATTCCACGAAAGTAACTGTTTTACCGATTGAGATTTCATCAGAATCAACATTCTCATTATCAATAATTTGTGCGAAACGAATCATGTTTTCCAAAGTACTGATACGACCTTCAACAAAAGCTTGTTCATCTTTCGCTGATTCATACTCAGAGTTTTCAGATAAATCACCAAAGCTACGTGCAATTTTAATTCGCTCAATGATTTCTCCACGTTTAACTGTTTTTAGTTCTTCTAATTCCTGCTCTAATTTTTCTTTTCCTTCTAGAGTCATTGGATATGTTTTTTCTACCATTTTTCTTCTCCTTCAATCAACGAAATTACGAAAGGTAATCCTTTATAGATTTAATCCACAAAAGATTACCACGTAATTACTGTAATGTAAATTGTTTATTTCTCTTTATTGACATATTTTTCAACCAATTCCATATGCTCTTCATAAGTCTTGGCATAATACACTTTTCCTGTTGAGATATCTGCAACAAAATAAATGTAATCATTCTCAGTCGGATCAAGGACAGCTAGAATCGCTTCTTGACTTGGATTATCAAATGGCCCAGGTCCATAACCAGCATTCGTATACAAGTTATACGGCGAATCAACCTCTGTATCTTTATATGTGACAACTTCTTTATGTTCGCCTAACGCATAAAGTATCGATATATCAGATTGTAATGGCATTTGAGCATCGATACGATTAAAGAATACTTGAGCAATTTTCTTACGATCAGATTGCGTAACTCCTTCTTTTTCAACCAACGATGCTAAAGTCATGACTTCTTGAACCGTTAATCCTTTTTCCTTAATTTGACTATAATAAGGAGTTAAGATTTGATTTGTCGTATCCACCATCTGAGTTACTAGATCCTCTAGACTCCTATTTTTATGCACATTATAAGTTGCTGGGAACAAGTACCCTTCTAAACGATAGCGTACATCTTTTGCATTACCAGCATCCGTTAATAGATCCGGATATTGTGCCTTAAGCTGTTCAAAGAATTTATCGTCTTTCATAACTTTGATAAAGTCTTCTTTCTTGAAGTCTGTTTTCTTCGCGACTAAGCTAGCGATCTTATCAACATCATATCCTTCAGGTACAGTCAGTTTCGAAGCATCATCCAATGGCTCGGCACTTCCACCCTGCTGCAATTCTTTACTAATTTGATCCAGAGTCATATTTGGGGAAAATTGATAATACCCCGCTTGAAAATTTGTTAAGTTTTTAAATTTCGTATAGAAATTGAAGACCATCCCATCACGGATAACCTCTCCATCTTCCAAAATATCACCAATTTGACGGTTTGATGAGCCACTTGGGATTTCTACCTGAACTAGTTTCTTATCATTTTTATCCAATGGTTTCAATCCGGCACTCACATAGTTATATCCTGAGATTGCTAAAATTCCAGCGACGATCAAAATTCCAATTGTCAATATATAAACAATTTTACGGACGACTCGATCCTCTTTGCGACGTTCTGCTCGTTTCAAGTTGCTCTCCTCACTTAAATCACCTTCAAAATCTTCATCCATATGACGAAGATCCTCAAATTTCTCTCCAATACGTTGGAAAATTGATGGCTCTTCTTCAAAATGCTCCTCAGGCTTCGACTGCTTTGTAACCTCTGACTTTTGTTTCTCCTTGGATGGAACAGGTTTATCAGCTCGTCTTGATTCGCCATGGCGAGACGCTGCTTTCTTTTCTTGAATTGCTGAAGGCTCTTTGGTTTGCTCTTCTTTTATCGGACTCGTCTTCTCTACCTTAGACTTTTTTATCTCTTTTCTTATCTTAGGCTTTGATTCAGAGGCATCATCAGGAACCTTCTTTTCAGAATGACTTTGTTCCTTCCGAGATTCTTCTTTTTTTATTTCTTTTTCAATCGGCTTAGACTTTTGCTCAGTAGTAGGCGATTCTTTCTTTTGTCTATTGCCAAATAAACGCTCATAGGACGAAGCCAAATCGTCATCATCACTAGTATCCTTTTTTATTTTCGAAGGTCCAGTGGATGTCGAGCTCGTTTTTTTCGTTGGTTCTACTTCACGATTCTTTCGGCCCTCTTCTAAAGCCCGCATAATCTGCTCTTTAAAAGATCCTTCTTCCGAGTGTTGGTTTTGATCCTCAGACAAAAACAACTCCTCCTTACTTCATGTCATAACTTAAACCATTATACATGAAATGAAAGAGGAGGGAAATGTAAAATTTATTTAGTTAAGGAAATATATAGCTATTGTCTTCTCAATTGTGTAAAGAGAAAAAAATGTCTTTCAATTTTAAATTAAATTAAATCAACTAAACAGAATAAAAGAGTGTATAGAATAGAAATATATTGGGAATTCTCTCAATTTAAATATTTGTTTTCTGATCTGAAATAAATTTTCCCTACATAATATTTTCTATATAGTCCTAATATTAAGTTTCTCAGAGAAAATCGTCTCCAAAAACTAGTGTTCTCCTAACTTTTAGATGACGGTTTATCATCCAGCTTGGCTTTTTTGATCGCTCCAATAAAATAAAGTGGTCTACGTTTTGTCTCAACAAAAATTCTAGAAAGATACTCTCCAACTATTCCAACTGAGATCAATTGGCACCCTCCCAAAAAGAGCATAACTATCATTAATGATGGAAACCCGGATGTATCTGATCCAAATATCAGGGTCTTAACTAAAACATAAACCATATAAATGAATGCTACAGCAGAAATGATAAATCCAAAGTACATAGAAATTTTAAGAGGAGCAGTTGTGTAAGATGTAATTCCTTCGATTGCTAGTTTGAATAATGAATTATAGGTCCATTTTGAATTTCCATGTAATCTTTCATCAGCATCAAATTCTATTGAAATTTTCTTAAAACCTATCCAATTATACAGCCCTTTAGTGTATCTCTGAGTCTCTCTTATTTTTTTTAATGCGTCGACAGCTTTTTTATCTAGCAATCGAAAATCTCCTGCATCTGGATTAACTGGAGAATTAGACATTTTCCCGAGTAATTTATAAAACAGTTTGGATGTTGTCTTTTTTAATGGTGACTCTCCTTTTCTCTGTTTTCTCTTCGCATATACATCCTCATATCCGAGTTCCCATAATTTTATCATTTCAGGTATCAAAGTTGGTGGATGTTGGAGATCCGCATCGAGTGTTATTACCGCATCATGTGTTGAATAGTCAAATCCAGCAGCCATAGCTATCTCTTTACCGTAATTTCTTGACAAATCTATTAAACTTACGTCATTTGTATCCTCAATCAATGAGCTTATTACACTCATAGTTGAATCAAGACTACCATCATTTATAAAAAGGTATTCGAAAGAATATTCATTTGATAAGGAGATTAAGGTTTCCTTTAATCTATTATACAAAGGGGTAATGTTTTCTTCTTCATTGTACGCAGGAATAGAAATAAGTATTTTTTTCATTATTATACCTCACTATTTAAAAATTACAATTTTCTCCTTAGGAATACCGTAAAAATCCTTGAATCGTTCTAACCAAATCCCGGGCTCTGTGCTTGTCTTCCAAGTGTAATTTTCATTTGGAAGTAAAGGTAATGTAATCTCAGGATTACCATCCTTAATTGATTGATCAATTATTTCTTCTCGTTGAATTTGGACTCTGTACATATAGCCAAAAATGAAAAAATAGAAGATTAACATTGCACCTATGATACCTCTAATCATTGTTTTCAACAATATATAGTATGAATCCGACAAACTTAAACTTTGAAAAATTTGACAGTAAATCATGCCTGTAAACATTATCCATAAGCAATAAGTTAAATAAAAAGAACGTGCTCCGATAGGTTCTGCAATAATTAACGGTGCAGCTGATAAAGGTATTGATAGAAAAACTACTATATTGAAAAGTCGTTTTTTTCCTGAAAATACCGTTAGGATACTTCTTAATAAGAAAATGAAATACATAATGGAAAGAACATTGATTATTGTCGCGTCATAACTAAATGAGAAAGTCATCTGGCCGTAAAAAAAAGTTCCGTAAACGGTATAAAAAATTATAAAAGCTAAATTTATTTTGTTTACATACCCTTTAGTTCCAAATTTTTTTAACAAAAGAATTATCATTCCCAAATTAAAAAGAACAAGTAATAACTTATAATTCAGAATCATATTAGGTAATAATTGCGAACTGATTTTATGCCAAATAAAACCAATAGACAGCTCTAACCTTTTATACCCATCAGTGTTGTTTGCCGCATTCAAGTATGCAGGATTTATAAACATTATTGCTGAACCTAAAAATGATGTAACAGCAGAACAAACCGTAAACAAGGTGTTTTCTTTATTAATCAATCTTTCAATAGCTAAAACTGAAAGAGTTAATATTGACATAAAAATTGAGACACTTTCACTAAAAAATTGTGTAGCTAAAACGATAAATATTCCAGAAAGTATCGGATGTAATGGTTTCTTCTTATATAGAACGTACTCATGAAATAATTGAAAATATAGAACCACAAAAGTTACGGGAGGAACAAAATTTACAAAAGCAGCCGGCCAACCATAAATTTGTCTAAACAAAGGTGTCGGGGGTAATAGTAGCAATAAAAATGTACACAATGAAATTAATCGTCTGCTCTCATTAGTATTATTTTGAGTTCGATAAAAATTTTTGATTGACAAATACACCCCAAGTGTAGAGGAAGTCATTACAAATGCTTTAAATAAATTACTCCTTGTAATTAATAATGATAAGATGTCTCCAAAATAGCGACCGTTGTATCCTTGGAAAAAATTTTTCAAATTTTCAATTCCTTCGTTAGTCCCCCATGCCCATTCATCATGATTATATGGAACCATCAAAAAGATCACAAAAAGAACTATCACTACAAAAATATTTTTAAACACGTATTTCTTTACTGACAAACTACACACCTACTCCAAATTATAAAATCTTGTACTAATTTTAGAAAAATTAATATGAGGTCCAACTATCATTTTTTACTATTATTGATGATACACGAAAAAAAAAAGAATAGCTACACTATTTATGGATATGAGAGTACTACTTCTTCTCTGGTTTCAAGCAGTGCTGGTTAAAACTCTTTTATTATTTAAGATAATATATTGTATCTCCTATTTCTCTAATTACGAAAAGCTAGAAAAACTACCACTAATAGAATATCCTAAATGATTATTTACCAACATTTTTCTTGTATGCAAATAAAAAAATTTTGTTTGAAAAAAATCTTGCTGATCAAAACTATCAAGCTACTTAAGAAGCTCCTTAATTGAGAGTTGTACTTTCTAAAAAATTGAATTGATCGACGAATCAATTCAATTTGATAAAGAGTTTTTAGATTATAGATTATTAAAGACCGCTTTATTAGCGTCAAAACCTTCAATCTGTCACGTATTTTACCGTTAAAAACAACCTCGCCTCTACAAGCACAATAACCACTCACTTTTTTGGACAAGCTCACGTGAATTTCTTTTCATTCTTACTTAAACTTGGAAAACATCTTCTTTTTGAATATCCTTTTATACGTATCATTTTTTCGTTATCAAAATTTATTAAACATTGAAACTTTAATATCTTACTCTATTCTAATTAGTTTCAAAACATAAACAATAATATAAATAAAACAAAATAGAATTGTAATTAGTTTAATTGTCAAGATTATACTCATGTTAAATGTTGACTTATATCCTACTACCACAATGTTATTTCCAACTTTACTTTTTGTTTTTAAAAATCCCAGATCGCTTTTTTTTACGGAATTAGGTTTGACTTTTTCCCCGTTCAAAATTATTGTCGAATGACTATAAATGGCTATCGGTACTACTATCTCATTATTATTCTCACTAAACCACTCCAACTTAATTTTTGAGTCATTTGTCACACTCATTTTGACGTTGTTAGGATTCTCCATTACTTCTTTTTTATAAATCGTGTAAGGATCTCTTCCTAATATATCTTCCGAATTCAGATTTTCTGGAATAGGTAAGTAATCAGAAGTCCCTTTTCTGATTAAATCGAGCGCTTTTGTTAAATCTTTATCTTTAATTTTGCTTCTGAAAATATTCGGATCGGTTTCATAAAGATATGATGTATTGTTTCCTCCTTGAGTAGGATTATCACTCAACCAGTAATTTGAACTTTCCTTAACAGAATTATTAACATTTGCTATTGATATAACAGCTCCAGTTAATAAAATAATCTTAGATATTTTTATCTGTTCGCTATTTAACTTAGTGAACAACCTCTCTAAATTAAGACCTATACCTGACAAAATTAGGATATAAGCAATTATTGAGAACCTCATTGGGAATTGAAACGTAGAAAAAAATGATATTTTACTGGCTAAAGTATTCCATGGAACTAAGTTTGATGAGACAAAAAGGAATAATCCACCAACGAAATTAATTATTTTTTCTAAAATTGATAGCTTTTTCCAAATTGAACTTACATAAAGCAAATGCATGATAAAAAGTACTGAGAAAATGAGTCCCAAATTACGAGTCTCGTTTTTAGTTATTGATAACATTACAGTACTGTTTGACATATTATTATTGATAAAAGGACTTAACAAATTGTTAGTGAGATATACTTCTAAATAGCTATAAAGAGAGTTAAGCGAAAGAAGAACTGTTAAACCAATTGAAACAATTGCTTTAGCTAACCACTTCATTTTATCTTTACAATGATAAAAACTTACCGCAAAGAATGGAGAAATTGCTAGAACTCCAATAAATGCTGATAAAATATGCGTTGCAATCAGTAAAGACATAGGAATTGATAGAAAAACAGGATTAATTGGCCTTTGTCTATCTTTAACAGCTTTGATTGCCGGTAAGAATAGTAGTGGCAGGAAGGCTCCCCCCCAACTAATAAATGACTGGATTAGAGCATAAAAACTAATAAGTGCACATGACATATACAACATTGACAAGATAATTGATAATTTCTCGCTTATTTTTAAATACTTAAGTAAAACATACATATTTAGCCCGCTTAATAAATAGCAAATAAAAGAGGATATTATTTGAAATCTAGTCCACGTCTTACTTATTAGCAACAGGCACGCTAGTAAGTAAGACAAATCATAACCATATAATGCATTTACTATTCTTCCACTTTGATTGAAACCATAGATTGATTGAAAATAATTATAATCTCCAGTTTCAATTTGATGAGCTAAATCATAAATACGATTAAAATGAAATGAAATATCATCTCCCACCATTATTGACTTGTAGAATATTTGGGGAGAAACCATTATAAAAGCTACTAAAGATATGATAAATATTGCTTTTCCAGTTCTAAACCATAAATCCTTTTTCATTAATAAAATCCACCTTAAATATTTAAATAGTAAGTATTTTTCAGTTTGATTAACTTTTTACTAAAATATTAAATTATAGTATTCTTATGCATCCATTCATATTATAGATGTTTTTGTCTTTCAAAAATAGGAATACATGCTAGTTTCCACTGAAGAAAGAATATGTCCAACTCTTTAATCAATCAAAAGAACAACACTAACTATCAGTAAACAATTAATTAGATATAGAATCTAATATGAATTAGACCATTTAAAATTATATGAATCTATTTTTTTATATATAAAAATTGAAAAGTTAATATGAATATGCATAAGTTTCATTAGTAAAAAGCCTCTGGCCGCTTTAGATGCCTCCGTAATTCTTTAACGGTATTCAAAGGATTACGAATTTGATATGCAAGCCATTGAAAAAATTCTGAATGTTTTTGATAGCACAAGCTTTTTGGTAAAAGGATATCCATATAATAATGACATTGTGGCATCAACATACACGTCGGTTAAAGTGAAATTTATGCATTAATACTATTACTAAATCATCTTTCTAATAACAAAAAAAGCTATTTGTTAGTGTACTAGTTTATTCTCATAATTCTTTATACAAAAATAATCATAGCATTTCTTCAAACATATACTCTGAAAAATATTTTCCAAAGTGATTAGAATCAATGTGAAGTAGTTAAGCCTTCGGATACTAAGTATTTCTTTATTCCCTTTTCAATACTAAAGTACGGAGTATAGCCCAACTCTCTTAATTTACTGATATCAGAAATTGAATCTTTAATGTCTCCAGTTCGCTCGGCTTCATGTTTAATAGAAAGTTTTACATTAAGAATATTATCAATGACATTGATTAGTTCGCTTAAAGTAATCTTTCTTCCAGTACCAACATTGTATTGTTTTCCTAAAGACTCTTTTTTTCTTGATACAAGTAGTAACGCTTGAACAACATCCTCAATAAAAATAAAATCGCGTGATTGGGAACCATCCCCAAACAAAGTAAAATTCCCCTCTCCACCAGCAAGTATCTTTTTATAACAATCAATTAAAATTGATATCACTCCACTATAGGGCGATTCAGGGTTTTGCTTTGGGCCATAAACATTAAAGAAACGAACAGCACTAGTCTTAACACCATACAAATGATTATAGTCTAGCACATATTGCTCGGCAGCAAATTTATCGATCGCATATGGTGTAAGAGGGCGAATTACTGATTCTTCCTTCTTAGGCAGTGTGGGCTCATCACCATATACTGCAGCGGACGAACTAAAGACTAACCGTTTCAAATTTTTTTGATACTTTCTGATTAATTCCAGCAGCATTAGAACACTTTCAAAGTTAATTTGATGAGTTTCTATCGGTCGTTCGACAGAATCAGCTACACTAGCGATAGCAGCAAAATGAAAAATATAATCAAAAGAATTTTTTAAAACAACATCAGTCATCAAATCTTTATCCGTTACAGATCCTTTAATGAATTTAATATTTGAACTTTTATCCAAGTTTACTTCTTTGCCCATCGACAAGTCATCAATTACAATTACATAATTTTCTTTAGATAGGTAGTTAGCTAGAGTAGAACCAATAAAACCAGCCCCACCTGTGATTAAATATTTTTCCACTAATTTCTCTCCTAAAAATCTTTTTTTTTATGGTGCCAAACATACTCTGTTAGTTTAGCATTTCATTTTGAAAAAAACCACAAACAAAAACAAGCTTAGTAATAAGTACTCTACTTTTACTAAACTTGAAAAAACTATTTTGATTTAATCAAGTGGATAAAATCCTTTGCACTACTTACAACAGATTGATGAGTTATTAGAAGATAAATTAAATAGAAAACTGCATACATGATCAAACTCATTAATGATCCGTCAAATAGCAAATTACTTATTATGAATAATAAGGTAAGTGCTGTCTCTAAAAAGGTCCGATATCCAAATTTGACGTCCATCGCGCGACATAAAAAAAATTCTGCCAAGTTACATCTTAATGCCAAGCTGAAAATAATTAATGCTACTGACAACAAGAGATTCTCTACAACGAAAATGACAAACAAAGATAGCATTAATGACACAGCCAATGTTATTACATTTACTCTTAAAATCGTTTTTTCTTTTCTCAATGACTTTAGATACGTATTTATTAATAAAGACATTCTTCCTTCATAAACTACAATTGGAAAAAGGATTCCCATATACAATAAACTGTCATGATAAGCAGGCAACCACATTCCTAAAATCAACTTTGCGGGAATATAAAAAAGGAGTATTCCATAAGTTACAGGTACAAAAATATTCCGCAATGTTAGAAAAAGTTTGGGCAATTTATCCTGATTCGTTCTTCTTAGTAAGGGAAACATAACAACTCCAATTGCGTTAACAAAGGTCAAAAACATATTTGAAATGCTTAACGTAAAGGATAATTTACCAAATGTTTCAATTGACCATCTATGTTGTACGAAAAAGCGGATAGATCCTAAAATCAACATGCTAGCTATATTGCTCAATAATAATTTGCTTCCAATATTAATATTATCTAATATTTCTAAATACATGTTCTTTAAAGGGATTAACTTTTCAGTAACCATATCTTTGATACGAGAGATTCCCCAAATCGTCAAAATAAATTTAGATAAAATATCCATTGCAATCAACCAATAAAAATCACGCCCTCCAACTGAAAAATATATCCCAATAAATAAAACATAAAGATATCTATCATTTCTCGAAAGTTGAGCATATTCCTTAATTCGATTTGTTGACTGAAAAATGTATAGTATAAAAGTTTTAACGATAGTAACCACAGAAACAACTGCCGTAAGGATTAAAATCAATGATTGATTATTTAAAGACATAAAGAATAAAGCCCAAAATATTACTACTCCTGACAAGATTAACTCTAGCATCAATAAGTACCAGAATTGAGAACCTAATGATTTCTTATCTAATCTATCATATTCTTCTCCACCAATTTTCAAATATATTCCGTCAACCCAACCAAAATGTAAGAAGCCAACATAGGATGAATAGAATACATAAAGTTGCCAGTAACTGTATTCTGTAACACCCAATAATTTTGGCACAAACAAATTAAGTAATACGGAGATTCCTAAAGTAGCAAAATTAGCCGCCACAGTATAATAGAGATTTTTTATAATTACTTTTGCTTTTTCATTCACAATTAATTCCTCATAAACTTCATTTTTAGTATATGCTTGAAGTCCGCGCTAAAATTGAAAATAGTCATGTACGACAAAGCTTTAACAACCAACTTGCTGATTTTTCCACTTTCAAGAACTGTAATCCTAGCATCATTTTCTTTAACCATTTTTCCTAGTAACTTCATTTTTTTATCTTCACAATGAATTTCATTCTTATTTTTTATATAATTCATTGCACAAGAGATTCTCACATTAAACCTTTTTAACTGATTTATTCTTACTTGATAATAAGATTCTTTCTTCGTAGCGTTATCCACTTCTCTTTGAAATGAGCTGTTTTCATGCCTTCTATAATTAATTGTTGGCTCAGCTAAATAATATAGCCTATCATTTATCAAACCACTCCCCCACATTGCAACATCGTGAGCAGGATTTTCTAGAATATCAAAATACGAAATAACTTCTGGAACAAACTCTTTAGCTAATGCAAAAACACACCCAGGACGCTTTAACAAAATATTCTTATAAATGAAATCAATTTTCTTAGTTCCATTTTTATCTGTTGTTGTTAATTTTCTAAGTTTTGAAGATTTACCTGTACTTTCCATAAGCTCATCATAATCAGAAACTAACACACCAATTCTGCTATTTTTTTTAAATTGAGAAACCATCATTTCTATTTTTTTAGGTTTCCAAATATCATCCTGATCACAAGTAAAGATAATATCCCCACTAGCTACCTGTATAAGATTGATGAAATTCCTTCTCCAACCCAAATTTTCTTGATTTCTAATAATTTTCCATTGAGACTTAAGATCGTTAACTTTAATAAATTGTTTTACTATTTCAACTGTATTATCCGTTGATAAATCATCTGAAATAATCACTTCATCAGGTAACAAGGTTTGATTGAAAATTGAATTTAACTGCTCAGTAATAAAGTTTTCACCGTTATAAGTAGCTATTACAACGGATGTTCTAAAATTAATCATTTTTTCCCAGCCTTAATCCTTAAAATAGAATTCATATGGATGATGCGTAACACGTTCCTGTTTTGGCGGTAATTCCATATAATTACCATATCTTAGAGTTAAAAATTTATCTCTATCTTTAATGGAAAGAAACGTATGGCCCTCAAATTCCACTTCCTCATAATGTTTGAACCATTCTGAGGGAAAAACACCCCAAACTTCATTAATAAATTCCATATAACCACAATATTCAGAAGTTTCAAAGGGATATTTTGTAACAATTTTTTGATACTCATTTTTCCAAAAGTCATGATCCCCTATTTTTAAAATTTGTTTGTATTTTGGATAAAGAACAATCCTTTTTATATGTGCTTTAATCCAAGATCGTGAAATCGCATAGGATTGATTCAAAGTCATTACCATATTAGCACGATACTCTTCACATAGATCACCAAATTTTTTCCTTTCATCCAACTCTGAAGGAAATCCATCAATAGGAAAAATATCTACATATACACCTAGATCAGCATCTTCACTTCCATAGTATTGCTTACTGATAGCTTTTGTTCTTGGATCGACTAATTTAGCAAAAGCATAGCGATAATTCTCAGAAGTTTCTGGACTAAGTAAAATGTACTCACTTTGTTTTGACAGTAAAGTGAGTAATTTCTGATAATCAGGTCTTGGCATAACAATATCTAAATCATCATCCCAAGGTATGTAGCCTTTATGTCTTTCGACACCAATTAAACTACCATAAAAAATTGAATAATTAATATTATTAGATCTACACAATTTATCAATATAAATCAAAATTTCAACACTAATTTCCTGTATTTCTCTAGCGGTTAATTGCTTCATATTTTGCATCCCTTTTCCTCATAAAATTGATTACTAATGTTAGTAATTTTTCCTAAATACAACCAGAATAAGAATGCTCCTATTTTGTTTACTAATATTAATTCCGTCAAAAAAATTGCAGAAATCAAAATAGCCAAGCAGACTAAATTCTCCATTAAAAAGCGATCATATTTTGCAAAATTAGCTGTTAACAAAATTCGTAGAGAACCTAATACTTTAATTGTAATAAATGAAATCATCGGGATTGTACCTAATAAACCTGTAGTTGCTAACAAATAAAAAAAGAAATTGTGAGACGTTTGTCGCTTTGTCGAAATAAAAGTATTCGGAAGATGTTTCATTGCATAGCTCATCAAATTTCTCGGAGAAGTTCCTACAATTGGAGTTGTCTTAAAAATGTCAAACGAACTCTCCCACAACTCGAATCGATTATTAGAAACATCCTCTTTATTTTCAACGTCATCTCTTGTTAAGGTTAGATCTTCCTTATTGCTACCTGAAGAATTTTCAATGAAAAAATTTACAGTTGGGACGTTTTCGGCTAGTTTTGGAAAAACGATTTTAACAGCCGATTCTCCTCCTACTATGCATAATAGAACAGCTATACTAACGAACAGACATGTAATATAAGAAAAAAAACTTTTTGGAGTTTTTATTTTATTATAAGAGAAGAAAGCTCCAAAGAAACTTACTACAATTAATGCAATAAATGCGGTGCGTGAACCAGATAAAACTATATATATAAATTGAATTAAAATAGAAAATATTCTACTAAACTTACTAAAAGAAGTATTTTTTTCTGAAAAAAGATAATAAACAGAAAATACAATTATTACAACAGAAATAGTTCCTGCAAAGTTAGGGTCAGCAAAAATGCCATACAATCTATTCTCAACAAATCCAACTCTAAGTCCGTTATAAAATTTGTCCAAAGGAGCGACGTAAGAGAAATGAACGAAAAACATCATGACTGAAATGGTGGATAATAAATCCCAAGTAATAATAATTATTTTCTCAAGTAATTTAATACAAGTTTGCATTTCCATGGTACTTCCTATTTGAAATACAACGAATAAATATATTATTTGCCAAATGATTAGTTTGATATTTGCCATAAACCCTATCGGTCCATTCAAAATGGTCGACAAAACTAAAGCAAATAAAAATAAAAACAGCAATATATTCCCTCTGATTGATATTTTCTTTAGTATAAAAAAATCTATAAAAAGAATTACTATCCCAAAGATTGAAGTTAAGGTAAAAAGAAATGTATCCACTCTTGAAGGTAATAAACTATATATACCTATCAATCTTACTATCAGTTCCAAGCAAAAAGTAAAAAGAAATACCTTCTTAAAGAATACATTGTAATTTTCAATTTTTTTAATTTCCATTCTTTACTTCCTAACATTTAGCTATTTTTAGACTTATTTTTTGAATATTCAAGGTAAGAAACCAATTTATACAAATTAATATTCAACATTAGCAAGACTACTGATATTTTTCTGTTTCTTGTAAAATATTCATTCTTCATAATAAAGCAAAAATTTCTTCTTAAAAAGCTAACAATTTCATTTCTCTCAGAGACGAATTCTTTTTTACCCATCAACAATTTATCTAATACGATTAAATGAGCCCAACACACTCTTGTATGAGCAATGGAATTATATTGTGGATAATTCTTTTTAATATATTTTTCATTGTTCTGCCAAACTTCTATGGTTTTCAAATCTATCATAGAGAAGGCTTTCGTCGTTATACTATTTTCTCGATGATAATAATAATACTTTTGGCTGGTATCAATTACAACCTTACTTACATTCTCTAACAAATATAACATCACTGCCCCATCTTCAGTAATTGATCCTTCTGGATAAGAAACATTCTCAAAAAGCAATTTTTTATACAATTTGTTAACTGGATGAACAGAAATAATTTTAGCTTCAAGAATTAATTTCACAGCTTTATCACGATTTACAACAAAGTACTGTTGATCAATTCTTTTAACTTCCTTTCCTTCATAAACATCGTAAATACCACAAATAGAAAGCTCTGCTTCTTCTTTTTTTAGATTATGAAGAAGTAATTCATACATATCCGGATCGATAAAATCATCACTATCGACAAAACCTATGAACTCCCCATTGGAAATTTCAATACCTTTATTTCTCGCACAACTAACACCACCATTTTTTTGATGCAAAACCCTAATTCGATTATCTTCTCTAGCATAATCATCACAAATTTTTCCTGAAGAATCAGTTGATCCGTCATCAACTAAGATCAATTCAAAATCTCTAAATGTTTGATTTAAAATTGATTCAATTGTTTTATTAAGATATTTTTCCGAGTTGTACACAGTTACTATTATACTTATCTCACACATTAAATCCGCTCATTTCTTATTAACTCCACAGTATTTTTTAATGACTCATCTAAAGAAAAAATTGATTTCCAACCAATCCCTTCAATCTTTTCTGAGGCTAGTATAGCTTGACTGGCAGTTGAAAAACCAATTCTTTCCTCTTCGTCAGGTAAATCAAAAATAACCTCCTTTTGATTCAAACCTGCTAAAACTTGTGCCAAGTCTTTTAGATGTAAATCAAACTCTTCTACAGCAATATTATACGCTTCGCCATTCTCACCAATTGCCAGAAGATAAAGTAACGCGTAAACAACATCGCCAACATATGCATAAGAAAAATACTGCTTACCCATGCTTTTTAAAACGATATCTTCACCGTTTACAGCATTCAAAATAAACTGAGAAGAGGCTTTTGAATCATTCAACAACATCGTTGGTCCAAATGTACGACAAATTCTTGGTATAACAATATCCAAATCATATTTAGCAATATAAGCTTGACAAAGACTCTCGCTGGCGCGTTTGCCCTCTGGATATCCGGCCCGCAAAGTGTTGCAGTCGATGTAACCACAGTAATCTTCTGAGAATTTCTCAATATCTCCACGATTTTCTCCGTAGACTTCAACCGTTGAAAGAAATGCTACTCGCTTTGAATTATTCTTAACTGCAAAATCTAAAACTTGCTGAGATCCCATCAAATTTGTCATTATCGTTCCAATTGGATCAGTTGCATAGGCTCTAGGATGTGTGTTGCTAGCACCATGAAAAATATAATCTATTTTAGCTTTAATTGTAATTGGTTGAGTCACATCGGCTTCAATCATATGAAACAAATCCGACGTTAAATACATCGAAAATCGTTTTTCTAAGCGTTTGATGCTTCTTCCCATAGCAAAAACATGAATATTGGCATTATGTTTTTCATTCCTCATCATCAATACATCAATCATATAGGAACCAATCATGCCCGTTGCCCCAATAATCAAAAATGAGTGATTATCAATTTTGCTCCAGTCATTTTTTGCTTGATTGATTTTCGTTAATTCAGCAACATAAACATCATTGTTTAGTAACACAATTCCACCTCTAATCCTTCATCTTTAAGTAGGCTTTAAAAAGTTCCAAATCATCTTGAGTCGTTAATTTAATATTCTTATCTGAACCCGCAGCAAAATATAATGTCTCACCAAGTTCAACCATCATCGTATTAGTATAAGAAGAATCGGTCATTCCAATATCTTCTTTCATTGCCTTATCATACGCCCAGCTCAATTTACCAAACTGATAAGCTTGTGGTGTGGATACGCGACGCAAAGTATTACGATCGATATACTGTTTTGTAGTTTCTTCAGTATCTTTTAAGAAAATTTGTTCATTATACGGCAATGAAGTCACACCATTTCCGTTTTCTTGACACTTTACAATGACATCTGATAAAACAATTTCATCTACTAAAGGACGAATGCCATCATGAATAATAATAATATCATCTTCATCAGAAAATTCTTTTAAAAATTGAACACCATTATTGATTGATTCTTGACCCTTAGATCCTCCAGAAATAATCCATTGAACTTTTTTTAGTCCATATTCCTTAATATATCCCCACAACGTTTCTTCCCAACCATGTTTACATACTACTAAAACTCTATCAACCATTGGATGCTGTTCAAAGGACTCAAGAGTGTAAATGATAATCGGCTTCCCCTCAATAGTTATGAACTGTTTTGGAATATCTTGACCCATTCTCTTTCCGACTCCGCCGGCAATAATTAATGCTGTAATCACTTAGTTATCCTCCTTATTTACTAAATAATAAATTCCTTTATATTTTTTGTATGTGTTATTTGGATCTATGAATACAGTCTCGTGATGTGCTACTCGCTGATCTTTTGGAGGAAGCTTCATATAGTCTCCAAAAACTTTTTTTAGATAGTTATCGTACCCAATCGGTAACGGTAATTCTGTATTTTCAAAGGTAACCTTTTTAGATTTCGAAAAGTCCTTTTGTGAATAAATGTTTCCCATATATCTAGGACCTACACACAACTCGGTAACGACCCCCGTCTCCTGTTCATTGTACTTAGTCATTTGTCTTTCCGCAAATTTCCAAACATGATATTTGTTCAATTGACTTGGAGCGATACCCAACATAATTTTACCTAATTTAGCAAAAAAAGTACCATGATTTTGAGGTACTTGTTGGCTGCAATAGATAGCATAAACTAGAGCCCAAAACTTTTGAATTTTCCTTTGGTAATTCTTTAGCGGAGCAACATCTAAAGGAAAAATATCGATCTGTATGCCGTGACTAATATCTAAATCCTTTTGGTATGTTTTAATAAAAGTAGTCTCTTTATCTCGTAATGTAGTAAATGAATTGCGATCATTATATTCCTTACTTGCTCTCAATAAAACATACTTACTATCTTTTTTCTGATCTTTCCATAAAGCCATCAGTTTTTCATAGTCTTTTCTAGGCATAAAAAAATCTAAATCATCATCCCAAGGGATAAATCCATGATGCCTAATTGAGCCAATAGCACCACCACCGCATAAGTAACATAGTAAATCATTCTTATCACAAAAATCAGTAAAATACTTTGCGAGTTTTAAACTAGTTTCTTGAATTTGACGTAATTGCTTGTCTTTACTGTACATCCAATCCCTCAATCATTAATAATTTCTTTTCAACAATGCCATTAAACCAGGTATCTTCATTTCGATAAAAGCTCCGGTATTAAGCACTATCATAAACATAGGTCTCGGCATATTGAAAAGTAATTTAGTAATTTTTTTTGCTATAGTAGCGCTTGTGGCAATTTTTTTTGCTTCTAGTATAGAGCTATCGCTTAAAATTGAATTGATCTCCACTTTTTTCTGTTGTCTATCAATCATATCTGTTTCTAAAATTGAAAAAATCACTGATACTGTACCTTTAAGCAGCAATGCAGCCATTCCTGGCTTATCTCCGCTATTTGTAATTGCATTACTTCGTTCATAAAATTCTTTAAAAGTCGCAAACTTATTTTCATTATATTGATTGGTTATTCCTAACCCACCATCGAAATTATAGACATATTCAATTTTGGAATTCATTACAACTACAGAACAATGTTTATAATAATCAAGATTAAAAATCCGGTCTTCACAACTACGATAATTCTTAAAACGAATATCATTATTAATAATGACATCTCGTCTATAGCATTTGTTCCATACAACGTACATTAGCTGTTTGTTCATTAATTCATACATGTTTGACAAAAATTCTTCCTTATTATCGTAAATGTACTCCTCAACCAAATAGTTTTTTTCATCCGCAATCTTTTCCTGATTCAACGTTCTGAAATTAAAAGAACTGATAATTAAATCAAGTTTCGGATTAGCAGAAATGATAGATGAATAATCATCCAAGATCGTTTTTTGAGGAAAATCATCGGCATCAAAAAAAAGGATATAGTCACCTTTCACTTGCTCAATTCCATAATTTCTAGCTAACCCAGGACCACCATTTTCCTTACTCAATAACCGAAATCTCTCATCACCACTAATGATGTTACTAATAATTCCCTCTGTTTTATCAGTAGACCCATCATTAACAAGTAGGACCTCAAAGTTGGGGTAATCCAATTCTTTTAATGTATTTATTGTCCTAGTAATTGTCGCTTCAGCATTGTACACCGGAATAATAATACTAAATTTTGGTTCAACCATTTCTCCACCCCAAATTATTGAAGAATTTTCTCTTTAGGAAAATCCATTTTATCTAACGAAGTACATAATTCATCTTCCTCTAACCCTTGAGATGAAACTTTATCAAACAAAATTTTGATTGTTTGAAGTAATATCTTCAAATCCAGCATGAAAGAATATTTCTTGATGTATAATAAATCAAATTTTAATTTACTATTGTAATCAGATGCGTATTTTCCATACACCTGAGCATATCCAGTAATACCCGCACGTACATTGTGACGTAAATAATAGTAGGGGTTTTCTTGATTGAATTGTTCAACAAAGAATGGTCGTTCAGGTCGTGGACCAATAATCGACATATCACCTTTAAGTACGTTGATCAGTTGAGGCAATTCATCAAAACGAACCGCACGAATAAATTTCCCAACAGGAGTCACACGTGCATCATTACTCTTCGCCAAGACCGGTCCAGATTTAGATTCAGCTGTTGCACTCATAGAGCGAAATTTATAAATTGGAAATTCTTTCTGACCTTGCGTGATTCTAATCTGTTTATAAATAATCGGTCCCGGCGATGTCGTCTTTACTAAAATTGCGGTAAGCAACATAAATGGTGAAGCAATCACCAGTAGAATCAGTGAAACCACAACATCAAAAAGACGCTTGAACATCGCATCTTCAGAAGGGATCTTAAAGCCAGATGATTCAATGATACTCTCATCTTCGAAATTCATAATATTAGGATTGATCGTAATCAAATTTTCAAATGTTGTATTCAAAAATAATTTTTTATCTTTTCTTGTAACCAATTGATAGATTTTGATTTTTTCTGATTCTTCAATATCTGATGCTAAATATACAATATCTACACTATCGATTATTTTTTTTAAGTTATCATAGAAATGATTTAATATTACTGCCTGCACTTTATGCTTATTATTCTTTTGTGAACTAAAATTTTGTATTGCTGGTGCGACATCTTTCTCAAATCCCAAAATCGTTACTTTTTTATCCGAGCTTAATCTCATATAGGCTTTATAGATAATTGTTCGATAAATAATCAATAAAACCGTCCCTAGTAGAAACGAAATCAAAATCACAGTTCTAGGAAAAGCAAACCAACGTCCAGCGAATGTAATGATCATAATCCCAAGTGACATCAAAAATTGACCAATAACGGTCACAAAAACAATATCACTAATAATTCGATTATAGAAAACGTATGTTCCAAGTAAAACATTTAAAACAATAAAAAAAATCGAAATAAACAGTGCGGAACTTTCAAAAGTCTGAAAGTTTCTTTCTGGAATACTTCCGCCAAATTTCAGCCAAAAACTAAAAAAGATAGAGAAATTATAGACAAGCACATCCATTAGAATAATAAAAATACGACGTGCCGCACTCCATTCGCCAATTGTATTCATGTAAACACTCCTAATCCACGAAATAATCCACTACACATCTTACCATATAGCCCAAAAAAAGAGTAGTATTCAAAAGAAAAGTAAGAAAAACGCAAATTTTATAGATAATAAATTCCACGTATTATTTATTCAAGACGACTTAGCAATGGGACAAGGAAACTATTTCTTGTAAGTCAAAAAGATGCGATGTAACATTTCGAAAATCCCTTGGTAGTATCAGCTTTCCAACGAACCATCAAGTTAGTCTGAATGATTTAAGTTCATGATGAAAAAGTTAGAGCATTCTAGTTTTCAGATGATAAAAATGGTTATCACGATGGGAGATGTATTAAAATGGCTCGTTGTTATTTACTTCCTCAGGTTTTAGAAAGACCTCTGTTACCTTCCGATCCACGATCATGATGAGACCTTGATCGCTTACCTTTATTAGCGAAAAAATATTTTTAAGACGTTACATTCTTATGCTTCTGCGCATTGCTACCCCGATTATGCCATCATTTCCTATAGCCTCAAAAAGCTCAAGCTTTTCGGACAGTATAAAATCCCTTGGTACTGTCAGAACTTCACCCTCTTTCCGCTTGAACGTGCTGATAAAACCATCTGGCTCAATCCGCTAAAGATTCAGAATATCTTCAAACACGAAGAGCAGTACTTTGCCGAAATGGTTAACGGAATGATCTTACTGCTTCCTATCAGTAAACGCCGAGTTACGAAACATGCCGAAATCGCCTCTTTACTTCTAGCCACTATTTCAAGAGGGTACTTCCACACTAGCCGCACTGGTACGACACCACTTGATTTCTTAGAGTTGCCAAATACACCATTCGCTCACTACTTAAGCAAACGACCGCTCCTGCAAGCATTCATCACTCCTATCGGTAAACTGAAAAAGCATTATGAGATTTGTTACGCCTTGTATCATTCCCCAAGTTTGATCGAAAATTTTGATGATGATTATGAGAAAAATTGGTTATAGAAGATAATGTAAGCGTTTTACAAAAATCTTTTATTATACTTCATTCTTTCCCAGCTTGTAAAATCGCAAATTGACCATTACACCCCCAATTTGACCGCTTTTTCATCAAAAACAGCGTTTTTTGCCCGAAAACAGGTTAAATTGACCCCCTTTTGGTCAATTTGCGATTCGCACTTTTTTGAAAAATCCCTTATCTTTTAGTCACCGGCCGGAAACAAAAAATTTTAGGAGGAAACAACAATGATTCAAACGATCGGCAATAAACTACAAGTAGAAATCGATGCAGGCGGAGAAAAAACTAAGAAGATGACCTTTACGAATGTGATGGATGACCCCAGCGAAGAAAAGGTGTTGGAGCTAGGAGAGATCATGAAGGAACTATCCGTTGCAGGCAGTCAGCTAGACGGTGTGATCCTAACCAGCCAATCACGTTACACTAAATAACCCATAGAAAGGAATGGAAAAAATGCTGAAAATCGTCGCAACCTTTAAAAACAGTTTAGGGAAAAACCACACCTGGAGCTTCAATGATCCTGATACTCAAAAGACCGACACGGAGATCAAAGGATTGTTGCAACGCATGACAGAGGTAAAACTTTGTCAGAAAGATGGCGCAGTACTTTTTCACACCGTCGAAACCGCGAAGTACGTCGAAACGATTGAAACAATTATTTTTTAACCAAACACTTTGAGGAGCAGCGGCGGTCTTGCTGCCCTCCTCTACTATAAATGAAAGGATGAGTATCAATGAATGTCATACAAACACTGTCGTTTCGGCAGTTATTCAACTTAAAAGCCAAAACACTCGAACAACGGATCACCAATTTCTACCACGAAACACAAAACAGCAGTGTCACCATCAAATACATTTTAGCCTTGAAAGTTCGCTGCCAATTAGGAGCGGCGGAGTTTGATCATTTTCTAAAGGATCTTGTCCGTGACGTATTTATGCACACCAAGGCCACACGCACCATGAAACGTCTCTTCTATTATTTCGAGGACTACTTTATGGTACCGGAATGGCGAAGCCTGCGTTCAAAAGTCTTTCCTACCCGTAAATTCGGTGAGAAGATTGTCTCTGTTGCCCGCTCCCTTATGTCATTTGTCCGACCAGAAGAAACCGGCGAACCTTGATAGAAAGCAAAATCATTGAAAAATTACCTACGCAGATTAATCACTAAAAGAAAGGAAACGAACAATGACCAAGGATTTAATTGCCACCTTTGGAAAAAGCGATGGCGGTACCCACAATTGGAAATACAAAGGACTCGATCCTACATTATCGGCTCCACAGATCAAAGAAGCTTGCGAACTATTAACGAATCTAGACATTTTTACACAAAACGGCGTAAAACTATTTGATTCTGTGGTCACCGCCAAGGTCGTGACCTACAAAGAAACCCTATTATTTGATCCAGAACATGAGACAAAGGGCGTTCGTTACGATGAAGAGCCCGTTGAGGAAACAACCTGTGAAGAAGTTCGTTGCTTTGAAGTCGCGGAAAAACAAGAGAAATCTACGACAGTGGCGACTACAAAACCGTCTGCACTACCAGCAACACCGCATGGTCGCTACTTTAAACAATTAACCACGATTGAGACTTCAGAAAAAGCAGCGATCGCTGTAGAAAAAGACACAGTTCCACAACCAGGCAATAACCCGTTTAATAATCAGTAACCAACTGCTATGCCATTGGTTGAAGAGTACATTAAAGAAGAAACCAGATTCCTCCAATGGCTTCATAGAATTAGAAAGAAAAACAAAGAAGGACCGCCTGCGACACCGCGGGAATAAGCCTTTTTCCAATTAAATCCGTTCATTGACAGTTAAATACTGCGTAGGAATCAACGGCTGTTAACCCCTGCGAGCTTTCGTAGGGGGTGATCTACTTGCTTTAGAGTTATCTCAAAAGACTCTAACAAAACAACTGGTGCACTTAACAACGAATCTCCATCATTTACCATTTTGACGATAAAAAGTCCAGGCAGAACGATTGTTAGAGCAGTGATTTTTGCCTCAATGATGCTTATTGTAAAGTGTTTGCTTAGTCCTCTCAGATATCAATTTTATTCTAATAATAGGTAGGATACTCTAAATCAGGCAAAAACATTTGAAACATCAAGTGTTTAGAGCGTTTCGCTGAATAGTTTTAATTATAAGACAGACTGCGAGACGTAAAAACACCAATTGTTGGCCCGCGTTTACAGATAGTTTCATAAAGCCACTGGTTCACAGCCTTCGTAAGCGTCGTATACTCAGGCGTCTCGTTTTCTCCTTCGCCGACTGTTAAACTTACTGTATCAACTTACAGGAGGACACTATGGAGAGAAAAGAAATCGTACCTATTCAGATTGTAGACCGAAATCCACCAATGTCCCAAACTGCTCCCGCAAAATCGAAACTCGCGGCTCGTGTAAAATTGGGACAAGCCGAAACGTATATCTACAATGGAACGGACAAATATATTTTGGCAACGATCATGAAGGAGTTGAGTATCCATGCTTCTCAACTTCACTCACTTACCTAATATTTTTATTATTTGCGGGAAAACCGATCTTCGAAAAGGGATTGATGGATTGGCAGCCTTTGTCACAGAAACGTATCAACTGGATGTCTTCGATCAAGCACTCTTTCTTTTTTGTGGGACAAAGTCCGATCGTTTTAAGGCGCTTTACTGGGAAGGCGATGGATTTTTATTATTGTACAAACGGTTTGAAAACGACCGACTTTACTGGCCAAAACACACATCAGAAATTAACCAGTTAAATGTCCGGCAGTTGAAGCGACTGCTTACAGGCTTTTCGATCGAAGAGAAGACAACGATTCATTCCAGCACCAAGGGTGTTTTCTATTAAAGTAGTAGAAAACGTTGATTTCATGCTGTTTCCACTACTTTCTTGCATAGGAAAATGGCATAATAATAACAGATGATATTGAAAAACAGGGGGTGTAAATGGTTGGCAAAAAAGGGAAATCAGCTTCTTTTGGATAACAAGAGATTAGAGAAAAAGCTCTTCGAGATGACGAAACAATTTGAACTCGTCCTTGAACAAAATTAATACTTACAAGAACGGTTATTTGCGCTGCAGCATCAAATGTATGGGCGGAAAAAAGAGGATACCCCATCTGTCGATGGACAGACAAATCTCTTTGTTACAGACTCTTTTAGTGAACCAGAGCAGACTGGTCAAGAAAGCCAGGAATTGATTGAGGTAAAGAGCTTTAGATGGAAAAAGACAAAAGGAAAAAAGCCTTGCCGCTGGCACACTTACCCGCAAATCATCTTCACTATTATTTGGAGGGTGAAGACTGTCTTTGTGATGCTTATGGCACTTGTATGACTGAAATTGGCTCCACCGTCGTTCGTGAAGAACCTTTATTCACTCCTGCTCATATTGAAAAAAATTTATTTCACCAACATGCCTATAAGTGTTGTACGTGTGAAAAAGGCAATGGATCAACGACGATTAAGAAAGCACCAGTACTAAAGCCCCTAATCAGTAGTAGTTTTGGAAGACCGACGATGGTGACTCAGACAATGATTGAAAAATATGTCAAGAAAGTGCCTGGCAATCTAAATAGTGATGCTTACGCCGCTTATGAAAAAATATCTGGTATTAAGAATGTTTACTGTTGGGCACATGTTCGTCGGAAATTTCATGAAGCGATCGGCTCACAGCCGAAAAAATATAGCATCGCCTTATTAGGTGAGCGCTACTGTGATCTTCTTTTCAAAGAAGAGAAGAAACTACGTCATTTAGATCCAACGGATCGAAAAAAACAGCGTTATCAGTGGATCAAACCAATCGTGGATGAATTCTTTTCTTGGGCATCCAATCTATGCGTGCTCCCAAGATCAAAATTGGGAGAAGCGGTGGCTTATCTGTTAAAGTACAAGGAAGGATTATGTATGTTCTTAGAGGATGGACGATTAGAAACCACGAACGATCGTGCGGAACGAGCCATCAAAGAATTGGTCATCGGTCGAAAAAATTGGTTGTTTTCAAAAAGTGAAAAAGGTGCGCAAGCAACAGGGATCAATCTAAGTATTTTACGCACCGCTGTAGAAAATGGATTAGTCCCGAGAAAATATTTGATCTACTTATTTGAAAAGATACCCCACCTGCCAAGTTTAACAAAAGCTGCACTAGTAGCTTATTTGCTTTGGAATCAGGAAATTCAAGAAAAATGCCGGGCCAATTATTAGTGGAACAAGCAAGCCCATCAATCATCCTGAAGTATACAGGATGATTGATGAATTTTTGAATACACCTTACTATGAGACGCTTACTACAATTCCCCCAATTATTAAATAAAAACAACTAAGGTAGGAAATAATTTCCACCTTAGTTGTTTTTAAATTGCTTTCTCATTCTTACTTTACATAGTCGAACTTACTAAACTAATCTAATTTCATAGAAATCTGACTAGAGTAATTAGGTCATTTTAAAGTTAAATAGGAAATACCCTATTTTTAGCCTTATTGTAGAATACCCGAATTTTCTTTTCAACTCTAGCTATCCTGCTTTTCTTCTCATTTGTACTATAAAGATTTGCTACATGTCTAATTGGATTTAATGATATTTCATCTTGACTTTCAATTGAATTAATAATCTCTTTATAAACATTTTGAATCTGATACTCTTTTCGTGCTTTTGGCATAATTGAGATACTTTTATTTTTTTCCTCAACAAAATTTTCCAACATATACTTCATTTTTTGTGCTAACTCTTCAATATTTCCAAGTTTATAAGGATGCCCAAAATCAAAAAAATTATACACCGAAAGATGTCCTGGGTTATTTGAAAAAATCGTCGGAACTCCATTTAAGATTGCCTCAACATAGACTAAACCATAAGTCTCTAATTTTGAAGGAAAAATGCATATATCCTTATTGGTTACCATTTTCCAAGGGTCATTTAATCCCCCTAAAAATTTAATATTCTTTAAATGATGTGTATCAATGTACTCTAGACACTGCTTCTTATAAGTAGAATCCCATGAACCAATGAAAATCAGTTCAGAATCTTTAACATCAGCAATTTTGAATGCCTTTATTAACTCCAATTGATTTTTGTTATCCGTTACTCTTCCTACTGAAACAAAACGAATTTTTTTAGCTTCTTTTAACTTTTGATCAGATACTTGTGTATACGGGGCAAATGTATCTACTTCTTTTGAAAAAATAGGGGCCAAATATGCCTTTAGTTCACCCGTAACACAAAAAATCTTTTCTGAATATTCTTCTAAAAAATCTATTCTATCCCGATAATAACCAAATTCACCTTTTGGAAACTCATGCAACAACCAGTAATGTGGAATACCTTCAGCAGAAGCAGCAAATGCCCCTTGAAACATATTTACTGTATTTGTGATGACTAAATCAATTTCATTTTTTTTAATAATATCTCTAATCTCACAAATATTTTCGCGATAATATAGATTACGTTCTTCAATAGAGCCGGGCTGACCCCCAGGGGCATCCTCCCACCACCATTTTAAAACCGGTATAAAAAAAGTCTTTATCCCAGCTTTTTTGTATTGATCATGATACTCAATTTGTTTTTTATTATAAACCTGTGGGACAACATTAAAAATCTCATATCCTTTAAACTTTAAGAATTTCATTAAATGAAAAATTGATATCTCTGCTCCATTATCTAAAGTTCCAGTTGGCGAAATAAACAATATTTTTTTTAAATTCAAAAAAAACGCTCCCTCATTTTTTGATGGCTCTTAAGTATTCTACCAATGAATCTTCTTTTGACGTGACACATTCATTTAATACGAAGTTATACGCATTATTTGCTATTTCTTGACGTAAATCAGCGGATAACACAAGTCTTTCTAAACAATCATACCAATCATTATCATCAACTAATACACCAGTGACTCCGTTATTTATCATTTTCTTAAAAGTCCCTAAATTACTCGCAACAGTCGGAACTTTAACTAGAGCTGCTTCAAGCCATTTTATTTCTGATTTAGCTTCGTTAAAAATAGAATTGGTTAAAGGTGCAAGATTGATATCCACTTGGCTTATAAGAGATGGCAACTCATTCCAGTCCACATAATCATGGAAAATAATTTGTTCATGAAATCTAGATAATTCATCTGGTATTGTTAAATGACCAACGAGATGAAGTTCAACATTTGAATGTTTCTTAAGCAATCTAGCAACATCATTTTTTATCAAATTAAAATCTTCATTATGCGTAATGGAACCCGAAAAATAGCCTAATTTAACTTTATTAGATCCAATTACTTTGCTACTAATTACTCGATTACTTATCTCAACTAGTTCTTGGCTTGCTAGATTTCGATTTAATAAAACTAAATCCTGATAATTTGAAAGTTCTTTTTGTAGTTTACTTGTAGAAGTAATTGCTCCATCACATAAACGTAACATGCGACCGTAGTTTTTAACACCCGCATCATAATTTTGTTTTTTTTGTTCTGAGAGTTGCTGTGTATAGGGTAATTGATCTGTGTACTTTGTATCAATCACCAAATCATCAATGTCATATAAAACAGTTTTATTAAATTGTTTAGCTAATAAACATAATTCTGCAAGCAAATCACAATAACCGTATCGATAAATGATAATCAAGCTTGCATTTTCAGCATCTGATAGGCGGAATTGTGACATGTTAACTGTTTTCACATTGAAGCCATTTAGTCTTAACTGCTCAGCTTTGTTAACTACTCTATAACGTGTACATTGTGGAATAATATTTTCTACACCATCGATTATTAAAATATATTGACTCTTTTCCTTATTTTTTATATCACTCATTATTTTTTCAATTTCTTCGATCGGATAACTTGTTTGCTGCTCTAAATAATCTAATAGATCTGGAACCTCAGAATGTCGCTGTAATCCTTGCCATAAAAATTTTTCATCATTATAATTATTCAACGCTGAATACTTAATCAAAGGGACACCCTCTTTTAACATCGTCAAAGGATGGATGTACATTGCACTATCTTGATTATTAGCTGCTAAAGCTCCATGTCTGAATCCAAGATCATTAAAGTGCTTAGTAAATACCGTTTCATGAAATCCAATTGCTTTATTTCTAGAGTTAGTATCGTTTAGAGCTTCCCAATAGTCATAAAAACCTGAGTAGTTCAATAAAGTTTTTCGAATAACCAAAAAGAAAGTTTGCAAATGTAGAGGGATATACTTATATGGATTTAAACCAGTTATATCACTTTGTTCTTCTCCGTATGAAATACCCCAGAAATCAAGATTTTTTTCCTGCATTTTTTCAAAAGACGTAGCCAAATCACCTATCGGACCGATATTTGTATCATTGATTAGTAGCAACTCGTCAAACTGTTTCAAGTATTGTTTACCAAGAGACATGATTCCATATCTAAACGCCGCAGTATCATATCCAACATTCTTACGTACAGAAACTTTTCCATAATTGCTTAAGATTACCCGATCAGAGTCTGACAGATTACCATTGACTACGATCAATACCTCTTCACAAAGCTCCGCAATAGCATCTAAAAAAAGCAACTTGTATTTCTGAACAGACTCTTGGTTTTCATATATCACATAAATCAGAAATCTTTTTTGATTACTAGTATTATATCGACTTCTTTGAAAATCTCGAACTAGCTTCAATAATCCTCGTTTAGGACTTGGAATTTTTTTATACCATCTAACTATTTTATTTTTGAGTCTATATCCCCCTTTTTTTAAAAGTCTCGGATTATGTATGACTCTATTGATAATACTAATAGGTTTGACAACTAGATTTCCGATGCGATAAGACTTAGACTGCAATATTTCATTTTTTTCCTGAGTTAATATATTGTTAATGTGTTGAAGTGTCTCAGCATTTGACTTTAGTTGGAAAATTTGTTCTTTATTTTCAAGATTCTCATTTTTCAATTCTTCAGTATATTTCGTTACATCTGAAAGATGTTCAATTAGATCTTGGATCCGCCCCTCTAATATTAAACTATTTGCATTTAAAGCAGTGAAAATCTCATCCGGAAAATTATTAATGTACTTTTTCAAGATATATGCATAAATTTTATAAAAATACTCTCTGGAAGTATGATTATCTTTACGTGAAATTGAATTATTCAATACTCTATAATTTAATGATACATTTTCAGCATAAACGGCTTTTGCATTTTTCATTAAAATTAAATTCATCATAAAGTCATAGTCTTCTAGAAATTCGCGGTTCAATTTGATATCGTAACGACTATCGCCTACTGCCTGACGTCTGATTAATGAAGTATTTATTATGTAATTTCCTTGAAGAAAGCTAATCAAATCAAATGTTTTCGCCTTCATGAA
The DNA here is from genome assembly GCF_051710745.1 of Enterococcus sp. DIV0756. Classification (NCBI taxonomy): domain Bacteria; kingdom Bacillati; phylum Bacillota; class Bacilli; order Lactobacillales; family Enterococcaceae; genus Enterococcus; species Enterococcus sp. DIV0756. The sequence goes on from NZ_JBIOLF010000001.1 coordinate 2,321,419, forward strand.
AATCTCATTTGTATCAATATTTTTTAAATCGCAATAAACAATGTCTGCTTTTTCATGTTCTGCTTTAGTAAGCAACTTTTCAATAAAAAGAGGATCCAAAAAGTCATCGCTATCTAAAAATAGAAAATAATCACCCTTCGCTATTTCTAATCCTTCATTCCGTGTGTAACAGACTCCTCGATTTTCCTTTTGAATAATAAATTGAGTATTTTCGAACGGATCATTTTCTAGTATTCTACTGATACGTTGAGTTGTCTCATCAGTCGATCCATCATCAATAATAATTAATTCAATACTTCTATAGGTCTGCTCAAAAACACTTTTTATACATTGTTCAATATAGTCTTGATGATTAAAGCTAGTTATAATCACTGAAATAATTCTATCCATTTTTCCTCACTTTACAAATAAACATCTAAATTTTCCAAAAACCATTTCTAGTTAGTATTCCCGTGCTTGAATCACGGGCCGCTTCATTTAGGTTTTCAATTGGAGAAACCATAATGATTGGAGAATTTTTTGAATCGCTAAAAGCCAATGGCTCTTGCTCTTTATTCCTCACAGATACAGTCAATTGAAGTTTACACTGGTTAATGTTTGACAATTCACACTCATATTTCAAAACTTTTTTCCCGGTACCTGATATATCCTTATCCATAGAATTATCGTTATACATCCAAACATTTCGATCAATGTCAGTTAATGAAAAAGCTACATAGGTTTCCATTTCACTAAGTACATCATAAGAAACTTCGAATTCAACTTTTCTGTTCTCCTTAGTTAACATGCTTGGAGAAAGTAAATTTATCTTCAGATTCTTAATATTCGTACCTTTTTCTGTAAGTCCAGCCACAGCACTATCTGCACCTTCAATAACTGTAGAAGTTCCTGTTTGAGTTACATTGTCTAGAGAATATTGATTGGCTACTTCATCTGGAGTTCCTAAAACTTTGATTTCACCTTTATCAATCATTAGTGCACGATTACAATACTTTCGTACAGCTTCCATTGAATGTGTTACAAGTATAATTGTCTTTTTATCTGCTCTGGCTTGCATAAAATAATCATTACATTTCCTTTGAAACGCCTCATCACCTACTGCTAAAACTTCATCTAAAACCAAAATGTCGCTCTTCGCCTGAATGGCTACAGAAAAAGCTAATCTAACTTGCATCCCACTTGAATAATTTTTAAGTTTTTGATTCATGAAATCTTTCAGTTCCGCAAAATCCACGATATCGTCATACATTTCGCTGATTTCATTTTCTGAAAAACCAAGCATTGCACCATTAAGATAAACATTTTCCCGTCCAGTAAGTTCTGGATTGAAACCAACTCCAAGCTCAATAAAAGAAACCAATTTACCATCAACTTTTACAGAACCTTTTTCTGGAACATAAATTTGAGAGATTATCTTAAGCAAAGTTGACTTTCCGCTACCGTTTCTTCCCACGATACCAAAAAAATCTCCCTTATTTACATTGAAAGATATCTCTCTTAAAACTTCTTGCTCTCTATAGCCCTTGATTCCTTTGAAAAAATTTACCATAGTTCTTTTTAAGCTAGTCGTACTTTCCGTTGGTAATTTGAAACTTTTTTTAACATTCTCAACTTTTACTGCTACTTCTTTTTCCATATTAAATGATCTCCGCAAATCTTTTTGAATTCTTTTTAAAAATCCTGAAACCAACAATTAAGACAACAAATGGAATAATGTATGGTATTACTACAATAAACTTATTATTAATCAATTGCCATGTTGTAACGTTCACAGAACTGGTTAATAAATAGCGCATATCTTGGATTATCTGAGCCATTGGATTCAACATTAATAATTTAGCTATTGTTAGATCTTTATCCATCACCAATGTTACTGGATAAATCAGAGGGGTCATATACATTCCAACTTGCAATAGTACCTCCCATATTGGTCCGATATCTCTAAATTTCACGTAAATGGTCGCTAATATGAACGCCACACCCAATGAAAAGGCAAAGAGTTCGATTAACAACAATGGAACAACGAAGGCATAGTGAGAAACTTCAACTTGATTAATCAATCCAAAAATAAAAACAATGACGAAACTAATTACCAAGTTAATCAATGCATTAATAGATATAGATATAACAATTATCTCTGTTGGAAAACTCAATTTTCTCAACAAGTCTCCTCTGGAAACAATCGACATCATTCCAAGATTAGTCGTTTCAGTGAAAAAATTCCAAAGTACCATCCCTAACAAAAGAGCTACAGCAAAATGAGGAACATCCTGCCCGAAACGAAGAAAACGAACAAAAACGATGTACATTACTGCAAATAATAATAAGGGTTTCAAAATGGACCAGACATATCCAATTACGCTACCTTGATACCGTAATTTAAAGTCCGTTTTCACCAATTCTCTTAAAAGAATTCGATTTTTTTTTTCAAACATCAATAAATCTCCCAGCTATTTAGATTAATTCATTTACTCATGATAATAAAAAGAAGTATACTCGACATTTAGTGCTCACACAAGAAGACATATATTTTTTTTAACAATATCAATAGTATTTATTTATTCTACTTTCTGTTCTTCTTTCAGGATCTTTCAAAGTTGTCTTTACGATATCCTTGCGAATAGATCGTTCTGATAATGCCAGCCCAATGAAAATATAAATCAATGGCATCCAAGGTGCAACTAATAGCGTATCTTCCATCGAAGCATAAATTGTCAGCACAAAAAAAGCTAACATACAACTGACTTGCATCTTTGAAAGTTCCTTCCCATGGTTAAACCAAACCAAAATAATTAAGAACGTTAAAAATCCAAAAAGAAGAATATAACCGATGATTCCGTAATTAGAAAGAGTAAATAAATAGCTATCATGTATACTAAGTTGCTTTACTGGATCAACATAAACACCTAGACCAGTGTAAATAAATTCATCTTTTGTTAACCAAACCTCAAAGAAACGTTTCCAAATATCTTCTCTTCCTGTAAACAAATCATATTTTACCGAATCAGCAAAAAAATGAGCTATAAATGGCATACCGATAAAAACCATTGGAATAAATGCTAACCATATTTTAAATCGCTGAAAAATAAATTTAGGTATTAGATTGTCTAAGATGATGAATAGAAATAGAATCATCAATGGCGTTTTAGATTGGCATGCCCATGTAAGTATCAATCCTATTAAGTAAAAGACAACCACAGAGTATCTCAAAAGTACATATTTTGAACTCTTCAAGAGAATTGTGAGTAACATTACACCAAACGTCAATGCAGCACCAATCGTATTTACATTTATCCACAATTCTCTCAAGCTATTGTCAAAAGCTATTATCCTATCTAATGTAATGATTCTGCTTAATCCAATGAGTGTTTTGACTGACATAACGATAATAATTACAACTAATAAACTTGATAAAAAAGTCAACTCTATTTTATTAAACCGACAAACTTTATAACATAGTATCAAGAGAATTATAGAAGGAAGTACTAAATTTAGTTCAGGTGTATCAATGTACTTTTCTCCCGAAGTGATAAAGCTATAAACCCCTACTATGAATGCATAACCCAAAATTACATAATCTTCAAGCAAGAACTTCTTAAAATTAAGAATAAGTATGATAACTATAGTTCCAAATAGTAATTGATTTGCTTGAAAATAAAATATTCCAGTTAGAAAAGTTTTGGTTCCAAAAAACCAAATACTGAATGAGGCTGCTATTGAAATAAGTAGAAGCCACTGTCCAATTCGATTGCTAATTTTTTCCATATCTATTTCCACCTATTTTTCTACATTAGTATTTTAAAAAAAGTTTTTATAGTAGCTTTAAAAAAAACAGCTCTGCCAAAGAGCAGTTGCTTCAAACCTCTCATAAATAAGTGTTTCTTATAATCTTGGAATAAGTTTTTTTTATATTTGCTATAAAAAATATTTTCACTTCTTAAAATTTCCCTATAACGAGAAAAAGATAATTCTCTACCATGAAGAACTGATAACGAATGAGTTAATATTTCATTCAGTACATATACCTCTTTTTGATATTTAAAAATAGCCCAACTTACCCAATGATCTAAATAATCTACTTGAAACTCCTCATTGTACCCGCCGATTTGTTCTAAAAAAGATAGTCGAATAGCCGTTGCTGAATTAATTACCATAATATCTTGAGAATATATACAATCCTTTTTAGGTAGTGCTTTATTTAGTGGACGTAATGTATCATTGCGGACAGGAGAAATTTGTTGTCCGCTATCTTTGATAATCGGAGCAATAGCTACAACTCTTTCTGGTACTTCTAAATACTTAGAGGTCATCTCTTCTAAGTATTCTTTCGTTAGTATTGTATCTTGATCTAGTGTTATTAGCCATTCTGTATCATCGGAACTTTGGCCCAACGCATAATTATATGCCTTAGCTAATCCTACATTCGTTTTACTATGATAATAAACAAAGCGCTTATCTAATCCTTCAGGTATAGTTGAAGACACACTATTATCAAAAATTAGAATCTTTCTAATTTCCGGAAAAGCTCCTGAGGCAAGAAGTTGGTTCAGACTCACGATTGTCGGCGACTCAGAATATGTCATATTATAAAGAACAACCACTACTTCAAACAAACTTCTCACCTCTATCTTTCCCTATTGTTTCTCTTCTAATTCAAGAAAACTGGCTAATGCTTCTTGCCACGTTGGAATTTCAAAACCTAATACTTTGGCTTTACTTAAGTCCATGATTGAGTATTGCGGGCGGGTTGCTTTCTGTGGATACTCATCAGAAGTCACTGGTGCAACCTCTACATCCGTATCCTTTAAAATTTCTTTTGCGAATTCATACCAAGAACAACTATTCTCATTCGATAAATGATAAATGCCGAATGGTGCTTTCTTCTCGATTACGAATACCATAAATTCTGCCAATGTCCGCGTCCAAGTTGGTCGACCAAATTGATCATTTACAACTGTCAAGCGATCATGGGTTTTAGCTAATTTCTGCATGGTATAAATAAAATTGTGACCATAGATGCCAAATACCCATGAAGTACGGATGATATAATAATCATCCATCGTTTCTTGTACAGCTTTTTCACCCAATAGTTTTGTTCGACCATATTCATTTAATGGATTGGTCGCATCGTCTACTTGATACATACCTTCTTTTTTCTTGCCATCAAAGACATAATCTGTACTGATATAAATCAATGTTGCTCCAGCAGCTTTTGCTGCTTCAGCAACGTTACGTGTGCCTTCCACGTTGATTTTTTCGTCTAACTCTTTTCCTTCGTCCTCCGCCTTATCAACAGCAGTATACGCCGCACAATGATAGATAATTTCTGGTTTCATATCTGTAATGAACTTGTAGGTACCTTCTTTATCAGTAATATCGAGCTGATCCGCATCCGTTGAAAGATACTCAAGCTGCTTTTCATCTAGTAAATGACGAAGTTCTGTTCCTAATTGTCCGTGTCCGCCTGTTATTAAGATCATTTATATCGACTCCTTTTCTCAAAAAAAGGCAGGATATCCCTGCCTGATTCAATTAATATTATTGGCCGTTTTTGGCATAATTACTTTCAACAGCTTCTTTTTCTGCGCGCCACCAATCTTCATGTTCAGTATACCATTTAATGGTATCTTTCATTCCTGAACGGAAATCCGTGAACTCTGGTGACCAGCCTAATTCTTCCCGCAACTTTGTAGAATCAATGGCGTATCGTAAATCATGTCCTGCACGATCTTTTACGTGATCATAAGCATCTTTTGGTTGACCCATTTCTTCTAAAATAATCTCCATAACGGTTTTATTGTCTTCTTCACCATCGGCACCGATCAAGTAAGTTTCACCAATTTTTCCTTTAGTTAAAATCAACCAAACAGCGGAAGAATGATCATTAGTATGGATCCAGTCACGCACATTTTTCCCATCGCCATACAGCTTTGGACGAATGCCGCTCAAAACATTTGTAATTTGACGAGGAATAAATTTTTCAATGTGTTGATAAGGTCCATAATTATTAGAGCAGTTTGAAATCGTTGCCTGCAACCCGAATGAACGAACCCAAGCTTTTACTAGTAAATCTGAACCTGCCTTCGTTGATGAGTAAGGACTTGAAGGATTGTATGGCGTTTCTGCTGTGAATTTTTCGCCTTCACCTTCGCCATGTCCTGGTAAGTCTTCTCTCAATGGTAAATCGCCATAAACCTCATCCGTTGACACATGATGATAGCGAACATCATTTTTACGACACGCTTCGATCAATGTGTAGGTTCCAATGATATTCGTTTGAACAAACGGAAATGGATCTTTCAATGAATTATCATTGTGAGATTCAGCAGCATAGTGAACGACAGCATCTGTTTTTTTAACTAAACGGTTTACCAATTCCGCATCAGCAATATCGCCGACTATTAATTCTACTCGATCTTCAGGAAGACCAGCTAGATTTTCCTTATTTCCAGCATACGTAAGTTTATCTAAAACCGTTACGTGAACCTCTGGATGATTATTTACTACGTAATGAACAAAATTAGAGCCGATAAAACCTGCTCCACCAGTTACGATAATATTTTTCATCAATTATCTACCCCTTAAATTTCACCATAAACGAAAGGATTTTCAGCTTCAAATTCTTTCAAGGTTGGTTGTTTTGCATCTTTTTCTGATGTGATGGCCTTTTCGATAGCAATCGGCCAATCAATCGCTAAATCTGGATCTGCAAATGAAATACCGCCATCCGCCTCTGCATCATAGTAGTTGTCGCATTTATACATAAAATTGACATTCGGTGTTAATGTAACAAATCCGTGAGCATAGCCACGAGGAACTAACAGCTGACGATGATTATGCTCAGAAAGGATGTAGCCTTCCCATTTCCCGTAAGTCGGACTGCCTTTGCGGATATCAACGATGACATCAAGAACCGCACCAGTGACAACACGAATCAATTTCGTTTGTGCTGACTTTCCTTTTTGAAAATGTAAACCGCGTAGTACACCCGGTTGTGTAGAAAGTGAATGATTGTCTTGAATAAAATTGAAATCTATCCCAGCTGCTTTAAAATCTTCTACCGAAAAGCTTTCTGTGAAAAATCCTCGATGGTCACCAAAAACAGCCGGCTCAATGATTTTAACATCTGTTAAATTTGTTTCTGTTACTTTAATTTTTCCCATGCTTATTCCTCTTCTGCTAAACGTAATAAATATTGTCCATATTGATTTTTCTTCAATGGTTGGGCAAGTTCGATCAGACGCTCTTTGGTAATATAACCCATTCGATAAGAAATTTCTTCCAAACAAGCAACTTTTAAATTTTGACGTTTTTCAATCGTTGAAATAAATGTCGATGCTTCTAACAATGACTCATGAGTGCCTGTATCTAGCCAGGCAAATCCACGACTCATCACTTCAACAGACAATTTATTGCGTTTTAAGTATTCTTTGTTCACATCCGTGATTTCTAACTCACCACGTTCAGAAGGTTCAATATTCTTGGCAATTTCCACTACATCATTGTCATAGAAATACAAACCAGTTACCGCATAGTGGGATTTTGGTTTTTCAGGTTTTTCTTCGATTGACACAGCTTGCATCTCATCGTCAAACTCCACTACGCCAAAGCGTTCTGGATCATTTACATGATAACCAAAAACTGTTGCTCCCTCAGTTTTCTTAGCTGCACGTTGGAGCATGCGAGACAATCCATCACCGTAATAAATATTGTCTCCTAAAACTAAACAAACACTATCGTCACCAATAAATTCTTCTCCAATAATGAAAGCCTGTGCCAAACCATCTGGACTTTCCTGAACGGCATACTCAATGTGAATTCCTAATTCATGCCCATCCCCGAAAAGATTTTCAAATCTTGGCGTATCTTGTGGTGTTGAGATAATTAAAATCTCGTTGATTCCAGCCAACATCAATGTTGACATTGGATAGTAAATCATTGGTTTATCATAAACCGGCATTAATTGTTTCGAGGTTGCTTTAGTAAGAGGGTATAAACGAGTACCGCTGCCCCCTGCTAAGATAATTCCTTTCATAATTACGCTCCTTTTCAATACATACGAACATATTATACCTGATGTTAGTTACTAGAAGAATCATTTTACTATTTTTTTTTGATTTCCTTTATTCTTTTCCTCACCAATTGCAATGCATTCCAGCGCCATTTAAATTGTTGAAGACACGAGGCCGTTGTTTTAATCTCTGATGCATTCAATCCGTGCCGCCGATAATAAACCAATTGGTCTGGTATAAAGACAACCCCATGATAGTAATCTGCCAGTAAGCCGATCCACATGTCGTGCATCGGTACATTTAATGGAATCGGCAAAATAATTTTTTTTAGCTCAGAACGAAACGCCATGCCGGCACCAATATAGCTACTCTTTACAAGGTTATGCCAAAATCCAGAGTGAGTATGACGCATCGCTTGATAAGAGGGAACCAAAACTTCGAAATCATTGTCCACAATAATCAAATCAGAAATAACGGCTTGTGTTTCAGGATTATCAAAATAAGGCATTGTCTTTTTGACCTTATCCAGATGCCAAACATCATCCTGATCACTCAAAAAAATAATTGAATGCGTACTTTTCTCAATCGCATTGGCAAAATTAGCAATCAAGCCTTGCTGATTGTTTTGGAAGAGCCTGATTCGTGGATCCTTTGATTTCAAGTCTAATAAAAATTCCCACGTTCCATCTGTTGAATGGTCGTCGGAAATAATCAGCTCATCATGCTCCGAAAGTTGTGGGAAAATGCTGTTCAATTGTTCTTCAATAAAGTGGCGGCCGTTGTACGTTGCCATACAAACGGAAATCCGCTTCTCGGACTGCTTTAGCATTCCCTACCTCCAAATTTAAAAAAATTGCCAGCCCCACTTTTGAAAATATTTTCTCATGGACTGTAAAAAAATAAAAAATAATTTCTGGTTTTTAACTGCTCCGCGCTCGTACAAATGGACAACTGAAAATTGTGGACTATATAACGCCTTGTAGCCAGCTTGCTCCATTTTACGGCAAAGATCATTATCCTCGAAATACATAAAGTAGCGATCGTCAAATCCATTGATTTCATGGAACTTGGCTAGATCAACCACCATAAAGCTGCCAGAAATCATTCGGACAAAGCTGTCTTGATCCTCTGGCAAGTCACGACATTCAAATTTTGCTAACCGTTTTGCAAATATTCTTTTAACAAATCTGAAGGGAATAAATCGAAGCATATAGTCAAAGACATCTAAATGATCACGAATTAAGTACTGTGTCGTTCCATCTTCATTCAGAATCTTAGGGGCTAAAAGCCCACACTTAGGATTCGCTGCTAAATGATCAACCATTTCGTGTAAATGGTTTTCTGACAAAATAATATCTGGGTTAAAAATAATTCCATAACCGGAAACACCTAAGAGATTCGCATTATGTCCAAAGCCAAAGCCCTTATTTTCTCCATAGAACTCAATCGATACAAATGGATAATCAAGATATTTTGCTAATCGCTCGCGATAATTCTTCTCAGAGGCATTATCAAAAATTTTGATTTGAATTGATTGCTCCTTATTTAATATTTCAATCATTGAATCTAAACTTAAAAAAATCTTGTCACTGTTATGAGTAACAATGCTGACAGTCACATTTATATCATTCTTTTTCATAAGAGACGACAACACTCATTTCTTGAAATATTTACGTAATACTTGCGAACGATATTCTTTATTCCCAAAAAATCGAAAACTTTTTGTAATGAACCCATATTTTTCGGGAATCAAGCCAATTAATTCTAATAAGAAAGTCAAGGCAAAAGCCATCGCAATAATCAAAACAATCGTCCCAACTTTACTCGTATAATTCAATAATAAGGCAGTGAAAGAAAACAATACAGCAATAGCATAAATTGTTAATACTGCACCACGATGAGTAAATCCTAAGTTCATCAAACGGTGGTGCAAGTGTTGTTTATCGGCCATCGAGATTGGCATATTGCTGGTTTTGCGGCGTACCATTGCAAAAAAGGTATCTGTTACCGGAACACCAAGAATAATCAACGGTGTAATCAAAGAGATAAAGGTAACATTTTTTAGGCCTTGCAAGGTCAATACAGAAATCATAAAACCTAAAAACAACGCTCCGGTATCACCCAAATAAATCTTGGCCGGATGAAAATTATATGGAAAAAAGCCAATTATACTTGCGACTAAACAAAAAATAGCTAAAGAAATAAATACTTGAGATGAATGCAAAAAGAAATATCCTATTATGCCAATCGTCATTAAACTAATAATAGACACACCCGAAGCAAGTCCGTCTAATCCATCAATTAAGTTCATGGCATTCGTTATCCCAAAGATCCAAAACAGTGTTGCAGGCAAACTCAACCATTCAAGATTGATTCGACCAAATAATGGAGCAGTAAAGAAGTCGAAGCGAATGCCTGCGTAATAATAGATCACTAGACCTGCCAGTAAAATACCAATACTTTTTTGTTTTGGAGAAAGTTCAAACTTATCATCCAATAATCCTGTGATGACGATAATCAACGCACCTAACAAGATTTTACTTATATAATCAAATGGAATCGCATCGCGAAATAGAATTAGTGAAGAAATAGCAAAAGTAATAAAAATCGGCAAGCCGCCCGCACTAGGCATAGGCACTTGATTCATTCGGCGCGCATTCGGATTATCTACCAAACCAGTTTGCACTGAGATTATTTTAAAAATCGGAGTTAAAATTAACGCAATCAAAAACGTTAAAAAATATTTTATGATCAATCCGAATGATACTAACATGTTGACACCTGCCTTTTTACTAAAAATTATTATAAAGGATTCAAGAACCTTTACAAGGTTCTCGTAAAATCTTACAAAAAATCTTGAAATTATTTCTTCTTTTTAATAATACGATCTTTCAATTTGTTGAGCCATTTATTCACACGATTAGATCCTTCTTTAACCTCTTGTCCCGTACGATATTCCTCAATGGTCACATTTAGAACACCACCTAAAATAATGATTGTGGCAGCGAAGTTCAACCAAAACATCAAAACGATAAAACTTCCAATGATCTGATATCCTGACACACGTTGAGCAAACGTTCGCGCATAAATACTAAAGCCCTGAGCCAGAACAATCCAACCAACTGTTGCAAAAATTGTTCCTGGCAAGGCATATTTAATACGAACATGTGCATTGGGAATAACGATGTATAGACCCCCGAGAATAACCAATAGCCCGATTAGCGTTACAGGCCAGCGTAACGCCAAGAAAGTATTGATAATATCAGGTGAGAAACGTAATAACTGTTGCAAGGCGTCTAAAATTACTTGACCAGCACTAAAGAAAAGTGCCACAGCGATGATCGCCATCATTAATATTCCAACAATCCCAACTGAAACAATACGGCTGATGACAAAGTTCCCTCGATCTTCCACTCCGTAAGCACGATTAAGTGCTGTCTGTAACGCGTTAATTCCACGACTAGATGACCATAATGCCGCTAAAACAGAAATCGAAAGCATTCCACCCGAACTACTTTCTAACAAACCTGTAATTGCTGGTTTCAAAAAGCTGAAGACATTCGGAGGAATGGCCTCGCTCAAATAAGGCAAAACTGTTTCTGGAGTAATATTGAAGTACGGCAACAAATTCCCAACAATAATTAGTATTGGAAAAAAGGACAGCAACAAATAATAGGCAACTACCACTGAGCGGTCGCCTATTTCTGTTTCTGCTAAATGTTTTTGGATCGATTGGATAAAATCCATTAATTTCTTATTCCCTTTAATTTTATCTATTGGTCCCATAGCATCCTCGTCGTTCTAATAAGTTCCTTCTTCACCTTGTGAAGTCAAGATTTTTGGCCCTTCTTTAGTGATTGCTAGTGTGTGCTCATATTGTGCACACCAACCGCCATCTTGAGTATAGGCAGTCCAACCATTAGGATCCATCTTCATTTGCCAAACACCAGTATTGATCATTGGTTCGATTGTAATAACCATTCCTTCTTTTAAACGCAGGCCCTTTCCAGCAACGCCGTAGTGCGGAATCGCAGGTTCTTCATGGATGGTTGGGCCAATCCCATGTCCTACAAAATCACGTACAACTGAAAAACCTTCACCTTCGGCATATGTCTGAATGGCATGACCAATATCACCGATACGATTGCCAACTTGAGCTTGTTCGATCCCTAAATACATTGCTTTTTTAGTTACTTCCATTAAGCGTTGAATTTCAGACGATACCTCTCCAACTGCATAAGACCAGCAAGAGTCGGACATTGCGCCTTTATATTCTACACACATATCAACTTTGATGAGGTCCCCATTTTTTAGAGGTTTCTTTCTTGGAAACCCATGACAAATTTCATCATTTATACTGCAACAGGTAGCATATTCGTACCCTTCAAATCCAATTTGAGCAGCCACGCCACCATGACTTTCAATGAAGTCTCTAACAAAGTTCTCTATATCCATACTGGTAATTCCTGGTTTTATAAAATCACGTAAATGACGATGGACATCGGCCAGCAATTCACCTGATTCATTCATCATTTCAATTTCACGGGGTGATTTTAATGTAATCATTTTCTCGTCTCCTTATTTCTGTTAACTATAATCGACTTGGTGAAAATAGTTTATTGGTCGTCCAGTCAAGCAAAGTCCTCTTGCCTCGAATTAATGTATCGGTCAGAGTCTGTGAAATACTGGACGAATACCTTTTTCATCTTGTCCATTTTAACATAACCCTATTAAGCGAACAAATGGTTAGAAAGCAGTGATTTCCTTTTGTTTTCTATTTTGATATAATGACCATAAATTTAGCTTAAAGCTAAGGATGTCGGTTCAACTTTGCCAGTTCTTCTTGTTCTATCAAGATTAAAAGAATGGTCGCCGTGAGGAAGTCTTTTGGACTTTTCCGTAAAGCATTGGTTTGTCTTACGAATTTACTTAAAAATAGTAAGCATGGAATTAGTTGAATGATCTATGGCATTCGAATTGAACTAATTTTCTCGGAAAAATTAATTCATTCAAACAAATAAGGAGGAATTCTTTTGACATTAGCAAAAATTGTTTACGCCAGCATGACTGGTAATACCGAAGAAATCGCCGATATCGTGGCCGAAGCCTTCGAAAATTTGGATTTAGATGTAGAAATTGATGAATGTACACAAGTAGAAGCAGAGGATTTTGAAGATGCGGATATTTGTGTCGTTGCAACATATACTTATGGTGAAGGCGATCTTCCTGACGAAATCGTAGACTTTTATGAAGAATTACAAGAATTAGACTTAACCGGAAAAATCTTTGGTGTCTGTGGGTCTGGTGATACTTTTTACGATCAATACTGTAAATCTGTCGATGATTTCGATGCAGCATTCGCAAAAACGGGAGCAACTCGTGGAGCAGATAGTGTAAAAGTAGAAATGGCAGCTGAAGAAGAGGATATTGAAAATTTAGAAGCTTTTGCGAAAAAACTTGCAGAGGCAGTAGCATAATGATTGTTAGAAGATGTACCAAAATAATTGGTGCATCTTTTTTATTTTATGAAGGTCTTCAGAATTATTATATACAGTAATTAATCTCATTTTCTTTTTAGAATATCGAAGAAATGCTAAGATAAGACTATCGAAATGGAGGGATAGGAATGGTTTTACCTAATTTTGACACACTTTTAAAAAAATATGCGCATTTGATTGCAAAGGTTGGCGTAAATATTCAACAAGAGGATACTGTAGTCGTATACGCTAGCGTTGAACAAGCAGTATTAGCTCGGCTTGTTACAAAAGAAGCTTATCAATTAGGCGCAGCAGAAGTAATTGTCCAATGGAACGATGATGAAATTCAACGGGAGTTTTTGAGTCATGCAGCAGTAGAAAGAATCAATGAAGTTCCTGCATATAAGGTGGATGAAGCAAATGCATTTGCTGAAAAACGGGTCACTCGAATCAGTATCGTTTCACAGAATCCAGATGCTTTGCTAGGCGTTGATACAGCTCGTGTAGCAAGTTATCAAGCAGCTCGTGGCAAAGCACTTCAAGCAGTGATGGAAGCGACTCAATCAAATAAATTACGTTGGACAGTGGTCGCCGCTGCTAGTCCCGCTTGGGCAAAAAAAGTCTTTCCTGATCTCGATTCAAGTGAAGAGCAAGTCGATAAACTTTGGGATGAAATTTTCAAAACAACCCGGATTTATGCAGATGACCCTGTGAAAGCATGGGAAGAACATGATGCAGCAATGCGTGAGCAAGCAGAACGTTTAAACAAAGAACAATTTTCTGCTTTACACTATACTGCTCCAGGTACAGATATCGTGATCGGACTGCCAGATCATCATGTCTGGGAAGGTGCTGGAAGTTACGCTGCAGATGGCAATGAATTCATGGCAAATATGCCGACGGAAGAAGTCTTCACCGCACCAGATCGTCATCGTGTCGATGGCTATATTACTAGTACAAAACCATTGAGCTATGCCGGAACAACTTTAAAGGAAATGAAATTCACCTTTAAAAACGGGAAGGTAGTAGAATTTTCTGCTAAGGATGGAGCTGATGTCTTAGGTTCACTATTGGAGATTGATGAAGGAGCGAAACACTTAGGAGAAGTTGCCTTAGTTCCAGATCCTTCGCCTATTTCCCAATCAGGGATTACCTTCTTCAATACACTATTTGATGAAAATGCCTCAAATCACTTAGCGTTGGGTGCAGCTTATCCCTTTAGTGTGGAAGGTGGTACTGAAATGACTAAATCTGAATTGGCTGATGCTGGTTTAAATAGTAGCCAAACACATGTGGATTTTATGGTAGGTTCTGCTCAAATGAATATTGATGGCATTCGCAAAGATGGGACAAAGGTTCCAATTTTTAGAAATGGCGATTGGGCTTAATTAAAAAAAGCACGGCTTAGAGATGTTCTCTAAGCCGTGCTTTTTACGTTCTCGACTGGAATCGAACCAGCGACCTATCGCTTAGGAGGCGATCGCTCTATCCTACTGAGCTACGAGAACATGCCTCTACTATTGTAGCGATTTTAACTTATTTTAGCAAGATGGCTAACTTAAATTTAATGAAGTAGCGCTTAAAAAATGAAAGAAATACTGTAAACAACTATTACTAATTCATGAATTTTTCTCAAATAAGAATTCAAAAGCTTTATGCCCTCCAGATTTTCCTGTAACGAAAAAGAGAAGAGACTTATTTCCGTCTCTTCCCTTTGCTCTTTTTACTTTTTTTCTTTTTTGGTTCGCTTTGCTTTACTGGTTCTTCTGTTAAAAGCTCTCCTCCAAACAAATAAATTGGTGCCAACTCTAGATTCAGCTTTTTAGCAATTTTCATTAAGTCTGGTTTTTCTTGTGGAGTGACAAATGAAATCACGACTCCGGCATTTCCCATTCGACCAACTCTGCCAGCACGATGCAAATAGCTTTCCTCGCTTAATGGCACATCGACGTTGATGACAAATGGTAGTGCTTCAATGTCTAGTCCTCTACTAGCTAAATCGGTCGTCAGTAACCCTAATGTTTGATGCTTTTTAAATTGTTCAATCGCACCCTTGCGAGAAATTTTTGATTGATCGGAAGCTAGACTTGCCACTGGTAAGTGATGGAATCGTAATTTTTCTTCTGCACTGCCCATATCGGTCAGCTGATTAAAAAACATCATTCCCCAAAACTCAGGTAAATTTAATAAGCGACGTAATTGATCAACCTTTTTACGATCACTTGTTTCTAAGTAAAAGTGTTGCACCTCACCTTGACTATCGTCTTCTTCGCTTACATCTACCACGATCAGCTCAGGTTCGATCTTATTCAATTCATTTAATACGACATCAGCAGTTGCGGAAAAATACAGATGTTGCGCATTGTTATCCGTAGCCTTCAAAATGTTTTGAATCAACTGTAAGCTCTGACCTTGAACCAGCTGGTCTACTTCATCAAACACGAGGGTTTTGATATTGGGAGCTTTAATTTTTTTTGCCGTGAGTAATTCCAGAACACGACCGGGTGTTCCGATTAATAATTCGGGTTTTTTCTTCAATGCTTCTTGTTGCCGTTTGACATTGGCGCCGCCGATCAAAGGCTGAACTTTCATTCCTGAACCGCTAATCCAGTTTCGAGCGACTTCGACAACTTGCATCGCTAGTTCCTGTGAAGAAGTCAACACTAATACTTGACTGGGAATCCCCGCTTTAAGAGTGTTAATCAACGGTAGTAAATAAGCCAATGTCTTGCCACTACCTGTCGGAGCAATTCCAACAAGATTTTTTCCTTCACTGATTGCATCATAAACTTTTGTCTGAATCAAAGCAGGCTTTTTAAAGCCGGCCTTTTCCCAGTTTTTTTGTAAAAATGGGACCAATTTCTGTTTATCCATGGATTCCTCTATTTCTCGTCCGCATCAAAAATGATGCCCGCACTTTTTCGCATATCATAAATTACTTGATTTACATTACGTGATAACTCTACCCACTCCTCGTAATCTGTACCTAACTTACGATCTGTGGGATTCAAGATTACTTCTGCAAATTCATTTGCCTCTTCTACCATTGGATTCTCCAATCGATTCACAGCCAATTTTTTCCTATGTTGATGATTACGGTCGTGAAAGACTGCTTCACTGATCGAATTAACCGCGTCTATTACTAAAGTTCCATTTGTTAAATAAATCTCGGATTTTTGGAAACTATCACCAATTTTACCTGTCCGAATAGTCACATCAAAGTTGTCATACCGTAAAATACCCGTCCCAAGTCCATCCACACCGGTTGAAATCAATTGACCATAATAGACACTTTCTTTTGGCATGCCAAACCAAGCTAATGCCGCATAAATTGGGTAAACGCCTAGATCAACCAATGCGCCTCCTGAAAAATGCGGGGAGAAAATATTTGGTTCTTCACCATCTAACACTTGATCGTAACGTGATGAATATTTCATAAAACTGAAATCCGCACCAAAGATTTGATCTTTCAAGGGCAGAAAATCGGCAATAGTTTTAAAAGCTTTTTCATGAATATTGCGAGCAGCCTCAAAGAAAAAAACTCTTTTCTGATTCGCTAACTCGATAAGCTCATTAATTTCATTCGGTGTTGAAAAAGCAGGTTTTTCAACGATGATATTTTTACCGGCTAAAATTCCTTGCTTTGATTGTTCAAAATGCAAGCTGTTTGGTGAAGCAATATAAACAGTATCCATGTGTTCAATCCCGAAAAATGTATTTAGATCGATAGCGTACTCAACATCTCCATATTTCTCTCCAAACTTCTGCGCTGTTTCCAGTTGACGAGAATAGACGGCAGTTAATTGATAGTTACCTGTTTCATGAGCCGCTTGAACAAATTGATCGGTAATCCAATTTGTCCCGATAATCCCTAAGTTAATCATGATTTTTCCACCTTTCACTGATTCGGATCAATAAATGTTTGCTTCAAATCAAAGGGAACAGTTCCCAATATTGAAATATTCTCCTGATCTACCTCACAATTATACGCTAAAATCTGAACACCGTCTGCTTCGGCTCTTTTTACCGCTTCGTAAAGCGCGGGCTGCATTTCTTTGTGGATCGTTGCTGCTTCAATCCGTGGGAATTGTACAATGAACAGAAGGTAGCAATAATAGCCCATCGCTTGTGCCAAATCTAATTCTTCTACATGCTTCAAGCCTCTTACTGTCGGAGCATCAGGAAAAGCACCAATCTTGTGATTTTCTAAGGTCATTCCCTTAACCTCGACAAAGCCTTTCTCTTGTTGATCCGTTTCAAAGTAGATGTCGAATTTCGAACGCTCAAAAGTATACTCACGTTTCAAAAAATTGATTGTCCCACTTAATCCTGGCAATTTAATTTTTCCAGCTAGTATTCCCTCGGCAGCGAGTGCATTGGGAATTTGAGAATCAATATTGATCCACATGTCTCCTTTTTTGACGGCAATCAGGTCATAAGCTGTTTTGCGTTTATCGGAGGGTTGATGATTTACTGCTACCAGAACATTCGGAATAAGTAATTCTTTACTACGCCCTGTGTTTTTAACGTGAGTAATAATCTCTTCTCCTGTCGATAACAAACGGCAACGAGCAATAAAACGATTGCTTCTTTCAATAAAAATAGCTAGTTGAATGGCTGAATACTTCATTTTTTATCAAAATCCTTCTAAAAAAGTTAAATAGTCCTTAAGTCGGATGGAAAGATGACAGACTTTATTATATAGTATAACAAAGCCAGTGTGAAAGGAGTTTTTTGATGAGATTGAAATGGCCCGTCTTCCTGAGCGCGACCTCACTTGGTGTGGCAGCAGTGAGTTCTAAGTTTATTCGCAGACGTGAAGCGAAGGACCTAAATAGCATGTATGTCGGTTCTTGGGAGTTCACTCATCCTAAAGAACATAAACATCACACGATAACGATTTATCCTGATTTATCAATTATTTTAGATGGAACAGCCATCATTTACCAGTTAATCGAGCTAAGCGAAAAGAAGCTAGCTATTCAGGATCAATATGGCTATCATTTAATAATCAACACTAAGAATGGGACGCCAGAGTCGCTTTACGACGAATTGGATGATGTATCCTTACCAATCGTACCTGTAAAAAAAGAAAATCAAGCTGATTAAGAAGCTTGTTTGTTAGAACTTTAACACAAAATGAAACCGAACATCCCTGTACTATCCCAAATGATAGAAACAGTGAGTTCGGTTTTTTATCTTATAAAACGAATTTTTTTGACTTTTCCTGATAACAGTTCGTTTTACTGATGAATCAATGAACGTAGAATCTGATCCACATTTTCTGCTGCTTTGCGCCCTTCGCGAATTCCCCAAATCACGAGACTTGGACCGCGTCTGGCATCGCCTGCCACATAAACTTTTTCATTATTCGTTGTATAGTCTTCATAAATTTCCTGTACATCAAAGGCATCAAGTAAATTTTTTTCTGCCCCTGTAAAGCCCATAGCCAACAAGACAAGGTCTGCCTTTAATGTTTTTTCAGTCCCAGCAATCGGTTGGAATTGATTGTCTACCTGAGTAGTCTCAATTGCAATCACTTGCCCACGTTCAGCACCAATAAAAGCAGTGGTAGAAGTAGTATACGTTGTTAACTCAGCATTTTTTAATGCTCCTTCTTCTTGCCCATACCCTTCACGGTTGATCATTGAATATTCTGGCCATGGGTTATTGGCTGTACGCTGTGCTGGCAATTGTGGTGTTATTTCTAACTGTTTAACAGAAGCGGCTCCTTGACGAATCGCTGAACCAATACAGTCATTTCCAGTATCTCCACCGCCAATGACAACAACGTGCTTACCAGCGAGTTTTTGATCAGTGACTTTTTTACCGTGCTTCATCACGTCTTTTGTACATTCAGTCAGATAATCTACCGCAAACTGGATGCCATGAAGCTCACGTCCTTTTATTTTTAGATCTCGCGGAACGCTAGCGCCACTAGCAATAATAATGCGATCGTATTTCGCTTGTAGCTCATCTGCCGTGATGTCTACGCCAACTTCAGTGCTCAAGATGAAGGTAATCCCTACCTCTTCCATCACATCAATCCGACGCTGAACGATGTCTTTGTCTAACTTCATATTAGGAATACCGTACATCAATAACCCACCTGCACGATCACTTCGTTCATAGACAGTTACTTGATGTCCCAGCTGATTTAACCGCCAAGCAGCGGACAAACCTGCTGGTCCAGAACCAATGATGGCAACTTTAAAGTCAGTGCGTTCTGTCGGTAATCCATCCGCTTTGACCCAATCCTTTTCAAATGCATGATCAATAATGAAACGTTCATTGTCATGGATTGCTACACCAGAACCGTTCAACCCTTCTGTACAAGATTTTTCACATGGTGCTGGACACACACGTCCGGTCATTTCCGGTAGCGGATTCGTCTTCGCTAAACGATCAAAGGCGCTTTTGAAATCACCACGGTAAACGAAGTCATTCCATTCTGGAATTAAGTTGTCATTTGGACAACCTGAGACGGCACGTTTGCCGCCATAAAAAATTCCTGTGTGACAAAAAGGAATTCCACAGTTCATACAGCGAGCCGCTTGTTCTTGCCGCTCTTCAACATTAAGCGGCGTTTGTAATTCTTCCCAATCCTGAATTCGTTCTTCAGCTGGTCGATAAGGATTATCTTTTCGCGGATATTTTAAAAAGCCAAATGGATCTGCCATCCTAGCCACGCCCCTTTCCAGCCGGTACCGTTTGTTCGCCGATTACTTCTATAAAGGCTTTTTCAATTAGTTCTTCGCCTGCTAAACCGGTTTTCGCTAATTCGTCAGTTACACGAACCATTTCATGGTATTCTCTCGGATAAACCTTTACGAAATGCTTTTGAACATTTTCCCAATCATTCAATAATTCAGCCGCTTTCAATGAATCCGTATAAGCTAAATGATTCTCAATCATTTCTTTCAAAATAGCATCGTCCCCGGTTTCGTCAAGTTTAAAAAGATCAACCATTTCTAAATTACATTTATCAGCAAAGGTTCCCTTCGGATCATAGACATAAGCGACTCCACCAGACATGCCAGCCGCGAAGTTTCGACCAGTTGGGCCTAAAATGACAGCAACTCCGCCAGTCATATATTCACAGCCATGATCACCGACTCCTTCAACCACCACGTTAGCGCCACTGTTTCGCACGCAGAAACGCTCACCGGCTTTGCCGCGGAAATAGCCTTCTCCGCGATTCGCACCAAAACAGACAACATTGCCGACAATTGGTGAATCCTCTATATCGTAAGCTGCATCTTTAGGCGGCACAATAATTACACGACCACCGCTTAACCCTTTCGCCACATAATCATTTCCTTCACCAATCAGTTTAAGCTCCATCCCTTGAGTGATAAATGAGCCAAAACTTTGACCAGCGATCCCAGTATACGTGTATTTGATCTGTCCTGGTGTCAGCTGATAATTGCCAAAACGTTCCGCAATCCAGCCGCCCATACGCGCCCCGACTGTCCGATTGACATTATTGATTGGAGCGCTCATTTTCACTTGCTCCCCGTTTTTAATCGCACCTTCTGCAAATTGATCCAACTCAGGCCATTCACGTTTTTCTTTAAACGGATCTTCTGTTTTACGTTCGATGCCAATACTTGTAGATAAAATTCGAGAGAAATCTAATGATTTCGCCTTGCCTTTTGCAATAAAGCGCGGCTCTAATACTTCTGTATGACCAATCATTTCATCAATACTTCTAAACCCTAATTCGGCCATAATTTCTCGCAAATCTTCCGCAATAAAATACATCATATTGATCAAGTGTTCAGGCTTACCAACAAAGAATTTCCGTAACGCAGGATTTTGTGTCGCCACACCAACCGGACAAGTATTTAAACTACATACGCGCATCATCACGCATCCGATCGCTACCAAAGCAAGTGATGCAAAACTATATTCTTCGGCACCAAGTAAAATCGCCATTGCGACGTCACGACCAGTCATCAATTTCCCATCAGTTTCCAAGGTCATTCGTTGACGTAGATTATTCATCGCTAGGGTTTGGTGCGCCTCAGCGACACCCATTTCCCATGGCAAACCTGCATCACGAATCGAGTTTCGCGGTGAGGCACCAGTTCCACCATCGTAACCAGAAATCACGACAACATCTGCGCCAGCTTTAACAACACCTGTTGCGATCGTTCCCACACCGGTACTTGAAACCAATTTAACATTGATCTTCGCATACGGATTAATAGCTTTTAAATCATAAATCAGTTGCGCTAAATCTTCGATCGAATAAATATCATGATGCGGTGGCGGTGATATCAACCGCACTCCTGGCGTCGATCCCCGAATTTCTGCTACCCATGGAAAGACCTTATTGCCAGGGAGCTGTCCGCCTTCTCCTGGCTTCGCCCCTTGTGCCATTTTAATTTGTAACTCTTCGGCACTCATCAAGTATTCGGCGTTTACACCAAAACGACCTGACGCAACCTGTTTGATTTTACTGTTGAAATTCTTGCCGTTTACTTGTGGTTTGAATCGATTGCGGTTTTCGCCACCTTCACCACTATTAGACTTCGCTCCAATGCTGTTCATTGCTTCAGCAATACATTGATGGGCTTCTTCACTCAATGAACCATAGGACATCGCACCAACTTTGAACCGTTTCACGATTTTACTTGCGGGCTCGACTTCAGAAAGCTTCACTGCCGGACGCTCTTTTTTAAATTCCCACAGCGCCCGTAAATTGGTAGGCTCTTCTAACGCTTCCTGATTCATTTGATCAACATAATGCTTAAATAATTGATAATCGCCTGCACGAACCGCTTGTTGAAAATTGTAAATCGTTTTCGGATTAAATAAGTGATGCTCGCCATCCGCTTTGTATTGGAAGCTTCCGCCAGACGCTAGTAAATCATTTTGCTGCGGACCATAAGCCAATTGATGGCGTTGTAAATATTCTTCTTCAATTTGATGCAACGATAGTCCACCGATACGGCTTGCCGTTCCAGTAAAGTATTTTTCTGTCACTGGTTGACTAATACCGACGACTTCAAACAATTGAGCACCATGATATCCCGCAATCGTCGAAATACCCATCCGAGACATTACTTTTACAATCCCTTTTTCAGCTGCTTTTCGATAGTTTTCTAATCCATTTTCAATATCAAAGCCTTCCAAGGTTGCATACGCTCCATAAGGATGAATCCCGCTAGCTCCATAACCGATCAGCGTAGCAAAATGATGGACTTCGCAAACTTCTGCTGAATCGACTACTAAACTCGCTAACGAAGCTTTTCCCTTTCTTACCAAATAATTGTGCACACCAGATACGGCTAATAAAATCGGCATGGCCATTTTGGCTTTTTCTGCTCCACGATCACTTAAAATTAAGATCGTTCCCCCATTGTCAATGGCAGATTCGGCCACTTTAAACATTTGTTCCAAGCCATCCTCTAAAGCATTCTGTCCTCCGACTGGATATAAGGTTGAGATAGTTACCGCTTTTTGTTCCTTCGTATTCAACTGAGTAATTTTATTGAAATCGCTACTACTTAGAACAGGGCTCTTAATTTTCAGTTTTTGGCAATTATGTGCGTTATCTACTCGAATATCTCCATCACGGCCTAAGAACATCTCTGTTCCAATCACCAGCTGCTCACGAATCGCATCAATCGGTGGATTCGTCACCTGTGCGAATTGCTGTTTAAAATACGTGAACAACGATTGTGGCTTGTCACTTAAAACTGCCAATGGTGAATCATATCCCATTGAAAGAACGGGTTCCTCACCTTTTTCCGCCATCGGTAATAACTCATCACGGATAATTTCATCCGTATATCCATTAAGTTTCCACATTTTTTGACGTTCTTTTTCAGTCATTGAGGTCTCGCTTGCTTCCGTTTCAGTAAGCTGTGACAGTTCGATTCGGTTTTCGGCTAGCCATTCTTTGTAAGAATGCGCATGTGCATACTTTTCTTTGATTTCTTGATTGCGGTAAAATTTTCCATTGATGGTGTCAACTAGAATCATGTTGGCTGGTCCTAACACACCTTTTTCAATCACATTAGATGGCGCAAAGTCAACCACACCCGATTCAGATGCTACTTGAACAAAGCCATCTTTGGTAATCGAATAACGAGAAGGTCGCAATCCGTTTCGATCCAAGGTCGCGCCTACCATTTCACCATCGGTAAAACATAAAGCAGCCGGTCCATCCCATGGTGCCATAAAACTAGCGTTATATTCTTGAAAGGCCGTCTGCTCTTCTCCTAGACCAGCCTCTTCTGACCATGCTTCTGGAACCATCATCATCAATGCATGAGGAATATCGCGACCATTTCGGTACAAATATTCCATGCAATTTTCTAACTTGGCAGAGTCAGAATCTTCTTCGTTGTAAACTTCAATACCATGACTCTTCATCCAGTTTTCTGACCCACGCAGTGTATTGATCTCGCCATTGTGAGCTAAAAAGCGGAATGGTTGCGCACGGTCCCAACTAGGAAAGGTGTTGGTTGAAAAACGAGAATGCACAACTGCGATACTGGCTGCAAAATCCTCATCTTGTAGATCATCATAGAAAATCCCAACTTGGTAGGCATGCAGCATTCCTTTGTAAACAATTGTTTTACTAGATAAGCTACAAATAGCCATTTCACTGGCATGGTAAGTTTTTTCTAGCTTTCGACGCAAACGATATAAGCGGTCTTCAAAGTCTCGATCCGTCTGTACCTCCAACGGTCGTTTTATGAATAGTTGCACAAAGCTAGGCATCACTTTTTGTGCCCCTGGCCCGCAGTTCTCATATTGGAACGGAACATCCCGCTGCCAAAGAACCAAGTAACCCGCGGACTCGATTTCCTTTACGAGGGCCTGTTGCAAACCACCTTTGTGTTTCTCATCGGCTGGTAAAAAGAACATACCTACCGCATATTGACCACGATCAGGTAAACTTATCCCTGCTGTTTTTGCTTCACGTTGAAAGAATTTGTCTGGAATCGTCGCTAAAATTCCGGCTCCATCCCCTGTTTCAGGTTCCGCTCCCGTTCCTCCACGATGATTCATTCGTTCTAACATTGTTAACGCGTGCTTCACTAATTGATGTGAAGCCTTGCCTTCCATCTGAGCAATAAAGCCCATACCACATGCATCCTTCTCAAATGAGGGATCATACATGGTCGGGGCCTCTGTTACTTGTTGCTTTGTCATTGACATCAATCCTTTAAATAGTTTGACAATTCTCATTTATTTTTAATATACTACCTTTTTTTTTTAAGATAGGCAAGGATTCTTAGAAATTTTTTTTTATTACCCCTGTTATTAGTGCTTTGTTTGTTTAAAAGACCAGTCCAATCAAATGGAAAAAATGTGATATATTTGGTAAACTTAATCTGATATGCCTCGTTACGAAAGGATGAACATCAATGACACCGAATCGTGAAGATTATTTAAAATTAATATTGGAATTAGGTGGCGACAAAGAAAAAGTTAGTAATAAAAAAATCGTTGCTGGTTTGTCCATTTCTGGTGCTTCTGTTAGTGAGATGATCAATAAGCTTGTGAAAGAAGGTCTAGTTGAACACTCCCCTTATCAAGGCGTTCAATTAACTCCGATTGGTTTAGAAAAAGCGAGTACGCTTGTCCGTAAGCATCGCTTATGGGAAGTCTTTTTAGTTGATCATCTTGGTTACTCGTGGAATGAAGTCCATGATGAAGCAGAAGTATTAGAACACGTGACCTCTTCACAACTAGAACAAAAATTGGATCATTATTTAAATCATCCAACTTTTTGCCCTCATGGAGGAATGATTCCACAGCAGGATCAAACAGTTCACGAAAAAGATCGTCAAACCTTAGCAAGTTACCCTGAAGGCACGAACGTTCGAATAGCACGTGTCTTGGATGAAAAAGACCTGCTTGATTACTTGATGGATCTGGGAGTCAAAATCCATGAAGAATACAAAATCACAAATATTGCTGCGTATGAAGGACCTATTACTTTACAAAACGACCAAAAAGAGGTTTCAATTAGTTACAAGGCAGCGTCAACAATTTTTGTTGATTCGCTGTAGTGTTTTACGGAATAGAAATCGAACTAGGATGCCCGTCCAACTTTTTGCAGTATTTATGATTGAGTGTTAAATTTCGATCTTACTTGCTCATGAGAACTTTTTCTTCGTTGGATGGTATTCGAGCTGGGTATCAAACTTATTTAACATTAAAAAGAACTAGGAGTGGAATTTATGGAACAGGCAGCATTATTCACCATTTTTGGTGGAACTGGCGACTTAGCAAAACGAAAACTGTATCCTTCGCTGTTTCGCCTATATAAAAAAGGAAATTTGGCGGAGCATTTTGCTGTGATCGGTACAGCTAGACGACCATGGAGTGATGACCACTACCGTGAGATCGTTCGCGATACGATCAAAGATATTGCTCCAACTGAGGAAGAAGCAGAGAAATTTTCAAGTCATTTCTATTATCTGTCTCACAATGTCAACGATACCGAACATTACGATCAATTGAAGGAATTGTCTGACCAGCTAGATGAAAAATATCAGCTACAAGGCAACCGTTTATATTACTTGGCCATGGCACCTCAATTTTTCGGCACGATTGTCAATCATTTAAAATCGCAAGAAATTTTGACTACCACTGGATATAATCGTTTGGTAATTGAGAAACCATTCGGTTTTGATTATGCTTCTGCGGATGAGTTAAATAATCAAATTCGCAAGGTCTTTCCAGAGCAAGATATTTTCCGAATCGACCACTACTTAGGTAAAGAAATGATTCAAAACATTTCTGTTATTCGTTTTGCAAATAACATCTTTGAATCCCTTTGGAACAACCGATACATTGAAAATGTACAGATCACATTTTCTGAAGCACTTGGTGTAGAAGATCGTGGTGGTTATTATGAACACAGCGGTGCGTTAAAAGATATGGTTCAAAATCATATCCTGCAAGTCGTAGCTTTACTAGCAATGGAAGTACCAACTTCTTTCTCTAATAAATCGATTCGTGAGGAAAAAGTTAAAGTTTTACAAGCCATTCGTCGCTACGATTCAGAAGAAGTCTTACAAAATTTTGTTCGCGGACAATATGACGCGGGAATGTTAGATGGCAAAGAATTTGCTGCTTACCATGATGAACCAAATGTTGCCGAAGATTCTCTAATGGAAACCTTTGTTGCTGGAAAATTCTTAATTGATAATTTCCGTTGGTCTGGAGTACCCTTCTACGTTCGTACAGGAAAGCGCATGACTGAAAAAGGCACACGAATCAATATCGTCTTTAAGCAGGTTCCTGTAAACGTCTTTAATTTCGAGCAAGAAGAAGCAGACGGTGCAGAATTGCCCCAAAATATTTTAACGATCTACATCCAACCAACTGAGGGCTTCTCTTTAACTCTTAATGGAAAGAAAATTGGTCAAGGTTTCAATACTGAACCTGTAAAACTAGACTTCCGCCAAAGTGCTGAAGTAACTGAAAACAGTCCTGAAGCCTATGAAAAGCTATTGCTAGATGCCTTAAATGGTGATAGCACCAACTTTTCTCATTGGGATGAAGTTGCGAACTCATGGGAGATTGTTGACCGTATCCGAAATACGTGGGATCAAACTACGCCAGGATTTCCTAACTATGCAGCTGGCACCATGGGTCCACAGTGTGCATTCGATCTTTTAGCTAAAAACGGACACGAATGGGCTTGGCAGCCAGACCAATGGTATCGTGAACGCGGAAAACTAGAATAATAGTACAAAAAACTGAGGAAAATTTCTCAGTTTTTTTGTATAGTCAGCCTAGCTGTGTAAATAGTTTTATTAAATAAATTAGATTAGATACTAAAAAGAACCTGCATCGAATTACCTTCGATGCAGGTTCCTTCTATTATATGGCTTTCCTATTCCAATCCTTCTGCTACTGCTTCTGGATAGTTTTCTTCTACGATATGGGCACATGAGGCACATAAATGTGGAAGCTTTTCATCCTCACCAACTGTTGTGCGAACTTGGCGACAGCGATCACAAACTTCACCATCTGCTTTTTCAACTAAAATCGCTACATCATCAAATACCATAGCATTGTCAGGAGCGCTATCCTTTGAAATACTAAATGAATCCGGTGACACGATCAATAATTGAGCCAGATCAGCATCTAGAGCTGTTAACATCGCAGCTACTTGTTCATTTGGATAAATGGTCACTTTTGCTTCAAGTGATTTACCAATCACTTTTTCATTACGAGCTTCTTCCAAAGCTTTCAAGACCTTATCACGGAAATCCATAAAGGCTTTCCATGTGTCTAGCAATTCCTCTTGGTTAGGGAACGTTTCATAGCTTGGCAATTCCGCTAACTGTACGTATTCTTCCTCTTCTTTCAAGTACGTCCAAATTTCTTCAGTCGTATGAGGAATAATTGGCGTCAATAACTTCGTCAATGCTACTGCAGCCTGATAAAAGACTGTCTGCATGCAACGGCGCTCATAGCTGTCCTCTGCTTGAATGTATACAACATCTTTTGCAAAATCCAAATAGAAAGAAGACAAATCAACCGTTAAGAAGTTTACAACTGTCTTGTAAATTTGTGTAAAGTCATACTTCTCATAACCCTCTTCACGAATGGTTTTGATTACTTCATTTAGACGAATCAGCATATATTTATCAACTGAACGTAATTCATCATACGCAACGCCGTGTTTTACTGGATCAAAATCATTGGTATTTGCTAACAAGAAGCGCATGGTGTTGCGAATCTTTCGGTAAACCTCAGATACTTGATTCAAGATATCCATAGAGACACGAACATCACTTTCGTAATCAACACTGCTGACCCATAGGCGTAAGATATCAGCACCCATTTGGTTAATGACTTTTCCAGGAACAATCGTGTTACCTAATGATTTACTCATCTTACGACCTTCGCCATCTAGAGTAAAGCCTTGAGAAAGAACTGATTTGTATGGGGCAACGCCATTAATTGCAACACTTGTTGTAATACTTGAGTTGAACCAGCCACGATATTGGTCAGAACCTTCTAAATACATATCAGCTGGAAACGTTAATTCCTCACGTTGACGTAACACCGCTTCGTGAGAAGAACCTGAATCAAACCAAACGTCCATGATATCTGTCTCTTTAGTAAAAATACCATTTGGTGAGCTTGGATGAGTGAATCCTTCAGGTAATAACTCTTTTGCTTCGCGCTCAAACCAAACATTCGAACCATGTTCAGCGAATAATTGAGCCACATGTTCTGTAGTTTCCGGCGTGATGATTGCTTCTCCATCTTCACCATAGAAAATTGGAAGTGGCACACCCCATGCGCGTTGTCGAGAAATAACCCAATCACCGCGATCACGAATCATATTATACAGACGAGTTTTCCCCCATGGAATGATCCAATCAACCTTTTCGATTTCATCTAAAATATCTTGACGGAACTTATCAATTGAAGCAAACCATTGAGGAGTTGCGCGATAAATGATTGGTTTTTTCGTACGCCAATCATGCGGATAACTATGCATGAAAAATTCTAGTTTTAATAAAGAGCCTTTTTCTTTTAATAAATCAGTGACCATTGCATTGACTTTGTCATAAAAGACACCTTCAAAGCCAGGGGCTTCTGCAGTCATCACTCCACGATCATCAACTGGAGAAATAATATCATTACGATACTTTTTCCATGCAAAGTAGTCATCCTCACCATGAGCAGGCGCCGTATGAACCACACCTGTACCAGCGTCTAAAGTGACATGATCCCCTAAAATTACTAATGACTCACGATCATAAAATGGGTGTTGTGCGGTCATATATTCAAGATCTTTTCCTTGAACTTCTTTGATCACCTTAGGAGCTTGCCAATCTAATTCTGTCGTTACAGAATCTAACAGATCCTTCGCTACAATGTATTTTTTCCCTACTTCTTCCACTACCACGTAAGTATAGTCTTTATTAACAGAAAGCGCCTGGTTAGCTGGTAAAGTCCAAGGTGTCGTAGTCCAGATAATAAATGACGTATCCGAATCTAAAATTTCTTTGCCATCTTTCACCTTGAAAGCAACAAAGATTGAGGGCGACTTAACATCTTTATATTCTACTTCGGCTTCTGCTAATGAGGACTCACTGGAGGGAGACCAATAAATCGGTTTTAAACCTTTATAAATGTAGCCTTTTTCAGCCATTTTTCCAAAAACGCGAATTTCAGCGGCTTCATAATCAGGCGTCAATGTAATATATGGGTGTTCCCAATCGCCAGCAATTCCCAAACGTTTGAAATCCTCACGTTGCTTATCCACCTGTGACAATGCATACTCTTCACATTTTTTGCGGTATTCCGCCATCGACATTTCTTTACGTTTGATTCCTTTGTTTGTTAAAACTTGTTCGATTGGCAAGCCATGAGTGTCCCAGCCGGGTACGTAAGGAGCGCGAAAACCTGACATTGATTTAGAACGTACAATGATGTCTTTACTGATTTTATTCAAGGCATGTCCAATATGGATGTTTCCATTCGCATATGGAGGGCCGTCATGTAAAACAAAGGTAGGTTTTCCTTCATTTAATTCCTGACGTTTTTCGTAAATTTTATTTTCTTCCCATTCTTTTTCCCACTGACCTTCACGGTTTGGTAAATTACCGCGCATTGGGAAGCCGGTTTTTCCTAGCTGAAGAGTTTCTTTTGTCTTCACTATCGATCGTCTCCTTTTATTTATAAGATTGATGATTAACGATACTTTTTAAGACGTTGCTTCCTCTTTACGTATACAAATATACGTATAAGAATTACAACTGATAAAGCTAATCGAACTCACTCGGTAGAATATAAATACGTAGTGACGTTCACAAAAAAACAAGCTTATCCGCACAGGGACGAGCTTGTCGTGGTACCACCCAAATTTGAAACCTAAGTTTCCTCTGACCATCATTAACGCAATGACGCGTCGATTACTACTTACCGTTCATAATCGAAATAATCTAGAGGATCTTTCCAATTAGAGGGTCTGCCGAACTTTCACTGTCATCGGCTCGCTATAAAGAATCTAATCAGCTTTTCTGTTCCAGACTTTTAATCTTCGTTTGATTTAATCAATTCAGGAATATCAATCGTCAAACCCATATCTTCTTGAGGTTCATCAAGGATGATTGGTTCATCTGAGTCTACTGCATTCTCTGTATCACTGTCAAGCTCATTTGCTAAAACTTCTTTCAAGACTTCGTGACCATCTCCGACATATGAAGACATTGGTTTCAAAACTTCTTCCCAATCTCCGCTGCGGGCTTGATCAATTTGTGTTTCTAATAATAACAACAATTGTTGATGGAAAACACGTGTTTTCTTCTTCAAATCATTGGTTTCAGCAGCTAACTGACGAGCTTTAGAAGTAGCATCCGTTAGAATTTCTTTTGCTTTATCTTCCGCAGTCGTTGTTAATAAGTTTGCTTTTTGCATTGCGTTAGAAATTAATTCATCCGCACGATTTTGCGCAGAAGTTACGATCACTTCAGATTCTTTACTTGCTGAAGATTTTACTTTATCAGCAGTATCTTGTGCTACAACGATAGATTGGTTCAATGCCTCTTTTAATTCATTGAAATATTCTAATTTTTCTTCAGAATGTTTCAAGGCTTTTTCTAGTTCGCGATTTTTTGCGATGCTATCTTCATAATCGCGGACGATCATATCTAAAAAATCATCGACTTCATCTTGGTTATATCCACGCATTTTAGTGGAGAAATTCTTGTTTTGAATATCTAATGGAGTTAATGCCATTTTTTTGTTCACCTCATAAATTTATTTTCGTAAAACGCCTAAGCGCAAACGGAATTTTTCTTTCTTTGTCTTTCCTTCTATTCCTTGGATCTGAATTCGCCCAAACCCGCGAACTGAAACAACATCTAATAAATCAAGTAAATAATCTGGTCGCTCATTAACGGACCAGTTAACTTTTACTTTGCTGGCTTCAACTAATTGCTTCGAACGTTGACGCGAAATATTATAAACAGTTGAAATAATCGCATCTAGTCGCATTGAGGTCGCTGTAGTTGTTTCCTCAACCCAACTATCTTTAGGAATAATGATGTCCGTGTATGGACGTTCCTCTAGATGAACGGTTACACGACCAATTTTAGTTACCTGATTGACAATATAACTAGCAGATTCTTTTGCTAAAAAAATTTGCCAACGGTTTCCATCAGAAATAATATCCCCAAAATAATCACGTTTAATTCCCGCACTCATCAATGTTCCTAATATTTTTCCGTGAGAAAGCTCTGTAAACTTTTGTGGATAATTGATTTCAATCATCACAAGTTCAAAATCATCGATTTGTGGTTCATAATACTCTGGATAGATCATGCAGCGACAACGTTCAGCGTGCTCATAACCACCATAAAACGAAAATTTCAATTCACTATTTTCGCGAATTAAGGTCTCTAAGATATAAGCTTGCCGAGGATCCAAAAAATTCGTCAAATAAGGAGCATACTGGCTCTCAACTTGTTCCAGCCAATCGCCAACATTGTCTACAAATGGATGCTCTTCTGGTCTAAAATGTTGATAGACATTGGCATTCATTTTGCCACCTCCTTAATAAATAAAATTAATCAGAATTTTTTGCAAAACCTCCATCGCGATATTTAGTGCTAGAATCGCTGCCATTATAGAAAAGTCGATCCCGCCGAATTGCAAAGGTAAACGTCGAAATAAATTAAGAAACGGTTCACAAATTCGACCTAACAACTGACCAAACTTGGACTGATACGCCCCTGGAAACCATGACATTAATGCATAAACGACTAAAAGTATCGTATACAGATAAACTAGTCGATTTAAATAATAAAAAAGTGTAATAAGTAGATTCAACTATGCGGCTCCTTTACATTCCTAATCCATAAATATCGTCATCAACCATGGCGCTCAACGTAGAGTTAGTGATTTCGACATTTGTTGGCGTACATAAAAACATTTCATTTCCAACACGTTTAATATCACCATCAACCATAAAGACTGCACCAGTTAGAAAATCGACTATCCGACGAGCTCTCATCTCATCCAAAGATTGGAAATTAATCAAGACTACTTCACCTTGACCAACACGTTTCGCAATAGTCATCGCTTCATTGTATGCTCTAGGTTCAACTACTGAAATGCGCTCTTTTCTTTTTTCTTCTGTTCTAGAAGAAGAAACTCGTTGTGCCCGATGATTATTGTTAGGCATTGAAACGACCTTCTCATTTTTTTGAGGCATAGTTTCTGCCTTTTTTACAACAGTTTCTGCTCTCCGATTGGTCTGAGTCTCTACAACTGGTTTGACTCTTTCTGGTACTCTTTCTTTGGGACGCTCCTGAGAACGTTCCTGTTTTTGATACGTAGGACGTGCTGTTACGCGTTCTTTTTTCAAAGGTGCACTTACTGGGCGGCTAACCTGCTTCTTTGGGGCAGGTGTCGCTGCTTCTTCGTACATATCATCATCTGCTAAACCAAAAAAATCAGTGATCTTTGCTAGACTAATTCCCATTAACTTTACCTAACCTTTCTTAAATAGTGCCGTTCCGATTCGAACAAAAGTAGCACCTTCTTCAATTGCCGTTTTGAAGTCTTGGCTCATTCCCATGCTTAATTCTGTACATGGTGCGTATTGCAAGTTTTGCTTTTTCACGCTTTCTTGAAGTTGTCTCAAGGTAGAGAAAACATTTCGAATCTCAGACTGACTTGCGTCATAAGGTGCCATTGTCATTAAACCGATGACTTGAATTTTTTCAAGCCCCGCTAATTCGTCAATGAAAGTCTGAAGTTCATCTGGCTTGATACCATGCTTTGATTCTTCTCCTGAAACATTTACTTCAATAAAACACTTTATTTGATGTTCTGCACGTTTTTGAATTTCTTGTGCTAAACGCAGACTGTCTAATGCATGAAAATAGTCAATCTCGTTTATAATCAATTTTACCTTGCGTCGCTGTAAATTACCAATAAGATGCCATTTGATCTGCTGATAGTTTGAAAGACTCTGCTTTTTATCCAGTAATTTGTCTACTCGATTCTCTGCTAAATCCGTCATACCTAATTCAACGAGTTCTCTTGCGGTCGTGGAGTCGACACTCTTTGTCACCGCAACCATAGTAATCTCCTTTGGGTTACGTGAAACAAGAGCACACGACTCCTGAATCTCTTGCTCGATTCTATGCAAGTTTTCAGCGATCATGTGCTCTCCCCCTTTTATTTTCTACGGCGAAAGAATGGTGGTGTATCTAGTTCTTCGTCTTTTTCAGGTTTTACTTCTTCACGATTGAAGGTTTCGAATTCTTTCTTTTCGATATTATCAAATTGTGTTTCCTCAACTTTAGGACGGATGTTTTCTTCCTTGCGGATATCCCATTCACCAAAAGCAGACTGACCGTCGTTACCTCTTGCAGGTTCAATATCTAAATTTTGTTTTTGTGGAACCGATTGGATTTGACTAGCACGTTGTGTATTACGTGTAGCCTTACGCTCCTTTTTTGTTGGATCAATTCCTGTCGCAATTACTGTAACGCGAATTTCATCGCCTAGTTCTTCACTGATTGATGTACCTAAGATAATATTTACATCGCCTGTTGCTGCACTTGCTACGATGTCAGAAGCATCTTGAGCTTCAAATAGTGTCATATCCAAGCCGCCTGTGATATTTAATAAAACTTGTTCTGCGCCATCAATAGATGTTTCAAGTAGTGGAGAAGAGATTGCTTTTTTCGTTGCTTCAACTACGCGATCTTCACCACTGGCCACACCAATTCCCATCAAGGCAGTTCCTTGGTTAGCCATGACTGTTTTCACATCAGCAAAGTCCAAGTTTACGTAACCAGGAGCTGTAATCAAGTCTGAAATACCTTGTACACCCTGACGTAATACATTATCTGCTTCACGGAATGCTTCAAGCATCGGCGTTTTCTTGTCAACAACTTCAAGGAGACGATTATTTGAGATGATCAACAAAGTATCAACATTTTCTTTTAATGCTGAAATTCCTTCTGCTGCAAAGCGACCACGTTTAGGTCCTTCAAAACTAAATGGACGCGTAACCACGCCGACAGTTAAGGCACCTAAATCCTTTGCGATTTTCGCAACGATTGGAGCAGCACCTGTACCAGTACCTCCGCCCATTCCGGCAGTGATAAAGACCATATCTGCGCCTTCTAAAGCATCACGAATTGCTTGTTCACTTTCTTCAGCTGATTTTTGTCCAACTTCAGGCTGTGAACCCGCACCTAAGCCACGAGTATATTTAGGGCCTAATTGAATCACTGTTTCTGCTTTTGAGTTTTTAAGTGCTTGAACATCAGTGTTTGATGCGATGAATTCAACGCCTTTAACGTTTTCTTCGATCATACGGTTGATAGCATTGCCACCGCCACCGCCAACACCGATAACTTTAATAACTGCACCTTCGTTAATATTGTTATCTATTGAGAATTCCATGTTTTCTATTCCTCCTACAAATTAGTCAAAAATATTAGAGAAGAAGTCTTTAATCTTCCCAGTAACTTTTTCTTCATTTTTTGGCTTTGATTCTTCTTCATAATCTGTTGATGCTTCGTAATCGTCATAAACAGGGGCTGTGGATACAGCACTGGTTTGTGGTGAGGCAGATAATGAAACTTTTTCACCCGTAACTGCTGATTTAGCTAAGTGATAAACGTCACTCAACTCAGCTGAGTAATTGACGATGCTGATGACATTCGTGAAAACTGGATTTCTCAAGCCCATTTGATTTGGGACATGCAACTTAACAGTGGTTCCGAAAATATCTTCCGCTAAATCAACCACCCCTGGCAGGCTTGCTGCACCACCAGTGAGGATAACTCCACCTGGTAAATCGAGTGCTTCGATCTCATCCAGAGCCTCTTTGGCTTTACGGAAGATTTGTTCTAGACGCGCTTCGATGATTTCAGCTAAATAGCGTTCATCCACTTTGACAGGGTCCGTTTTCCCAATAACATCAACTGGAAAATCTTCCTCTGCTGATGTCCGCGTTGGATAGGCATCTCCATAATTGATTTTCAACGCCTCCGCATTGTTGAACGAAGTGTTTAAAACAATAGAAATGTCTTTTGTAACAAACTCTCCACCTTCTTGGTCCACATGAGTGAACTTCAACTGTTTGTCGTGCATGACTGCCGTTGTAGTTTGACCGCCACCCATATCAATCACGATCGTTCCAAAGTCTTTTTCACCATCAGATAAAATTGACTCCGTTAAGGCTAAAGAGGTGATTACTGTTTCAGCAACTGATAAGCCCGCTTTTTCAACGCATTTGGTGATGTTATGAATGATTGTCTTAGGTCCTGTGAAGACCAAACCGAACATTTCAAGACGAACACCGATCATTCCTCGCGGATCCTTAATGCCTTCAAAGCCATCAACGGTAAATTCTTGAGGCAATAGCGCAACGATTTGTCTTTCAGGAGGAACAGAACGAACCATTGCTGCAGAAGCGACATTGCGAACATCGTCATCCATAATCTCTTTTGACTCGTTATTAACAGCGATCATACCTTGACAAGGTTCAACTTCTAATAAGTTCGCAGGTAATCCAACGCTGACACTTTTAATCTGAATCCCGGCTTTTTCCTCGGCCTGTTTTACTGCTCGTTGAATCGCCTGAACTGTTTTATCGATATCTACGATAATCCCACGGTTGATTCCTTCTGATTTTGCGTTTCCAACACCAATGATATTCATTTGGCTATCGATGTACTCGGCAACAACAACTTTTATCGATGTTGTCCCGATATCAAGGCCTACATACATTCCTGCTTTTGCCATGAATGGGATTCCCTCCTATTTTCAAATAAATGCTTTATTCAGATTTAATATTTTAACTTACTGTTAAGCATGAAATATAATTATTTGCAAGTAATTCACTGCCTTCAATTTTAACACATTTTGCCTAGAATGAAAAAGAAGATTCAACATTTTCTTGTAATAAATTTAATCATTTCCAACAGGGGTTCCAGATTGATCTA
Source organism: Enterococcus sp. DIV0756 (assembly GCF_051710745.1). Taxonomy (NCBI): domain Bacteria; kingdom Bacillati; phylum Bacillota; class Bacilli; order Lactobacillales; family Enterococcaceae; genus Enterococcus; species Enterococcus sp. DIV0756. The sequence goes on from NZ_JBIOLF010000001.1 coordinate 2,357,881, forward strand.
TTGAGTTTTGTGTTGCATCCTCGGTCGCTGAATTTTCAGCAGAATTTTCAGTATATGGATAGCTATATATTCCTGCTTCCATATCTACGATACCTTTAATCTCTTTATCATTCATTTCTTTAGCAATTTGAGGATAATAGTTCATCTTATCACCGAGATCATTGATACTAATCAAAACTTTATTCCCATCATTCATGAAAATTTCCAGTAATTCCTTATTTTCATTCGTTGGAGCATACTTAATTTGAGATATACCTTGTTTAACTTCTTCAGATAATTTTTTATAACCATCAAGAACTTTTAAAATCCGTTTCGATCCAGTGAAGCTCTCTAAAATTGGCAGCTCACCGTCGCTTTTCTCTACTTCAATTGGAATAATTTTCCCATTTGAAATAACTGGTGAATACTTTCCATTACTTTCTAGATACGCCACTTCCGGATATTCTTTTACTTCCACTTCAAAATGATTAATTCCGTCTAGATGTACTTCAGCATTTTCAATTTGCAGTTCTTGCTTCTTCAAATTTTTCACGTTATCCTTGCGATCAAAATACTGACTCCAAAGATTGTCACCCACTGTAAAATTCAATTCTTTTTCAATTATCTCTGATGAAATTCTGTCATTGCCTTTTACACTCACGCCGCCTAGCTTAGCTAAAGGCGATATGTAATACAATAATAATAAAGCCGGAATGGAAAATAATCCAATCAGAATCATTGATCTCCGTAAAAGACGGCGATTACGTTCATGTTTGATGTTAGGTAATCTATCCAAAAATGAACCATTTTTCGGTCCAACTGGCGGCTCCTCTATCTCTGGTTCTGCGATTTCCGATTCTATGGCTACCGGTTCAGTTTTTTCAAACGTTTCCTCTTTTTGGTCGGCAGACTCATCAGTGCTCCCTGTTTCATCAAACGGTTCAGAGGTTGACGACTGCTCAATTGACTCTCCTTTTTCAAGAGCTTTTTGTTTCAAATATTCCATGTTTGCTAATTGCCATGGCGTTAGCTTCTCAGGCTCCGTTTTTTCTTCCTGCTGAATATCATTGTTTTCTTCTGGAAACTCTTTGCGGCTAATGGTCCTCACCTCCAAAAATTATTTGATGATTTCGTTCACCAATGTCCATAGACGTTCCGCTGCATCTGGAATACCTTCTTGACGCGAAGCCATTGCCATTGTAGCTTTTTTCTCAGAATCATTCATAATATCATCTACGGCTTCTACTAAGTTTTCACCGGTTAAATCCGCATCCTTAATCATCTTGACAGCTCCAGCATTGACAAGACTCTGAGCATTCTTTGTCTGATGGTCATTTGTCACATAAGGACTCGGAATTAGAATTGCCGGTAATCCTAAAGCAGTCAACTCTGCAATCGAAGTAGCACCCGCACGCCCAATCAACAGATCAACATTGGCCATAACGTCTGTCATATTCTTAATATACGGTTGGAGCGACAAATTATGGCTGATTTTTTCAACATCAAACTTCTCTAGTATTTCGTTATAATAACGATCTCCTGAAGCATAAAGTACTTGATAGTCTTTCTGAGAAAATTTGGGTAATGCTTGAATAACCGCTTGATTTATTTTAAGTGCCCCTTGGCTTCCACCGAATATCAAAACAGTTGGGATATCAGGCAGCAGACCATACTGTTCTAAGACTTCTGACTTTCCACTAGTTACCACTTCTTGAGCGCGTGGATTCCCAACTAAAACCGTTTTGTTTTCTGGAAAATATTGTGCAGCATCGGGAAAGCTTATTCCCACTCGATCGGCAAACCGGCTTAGAAATTTATTGGTGATTCCTGGAACACTATTTTGTTCATGAACAATCGTCGGAATGTTCATCCGAGCTGCTGCATAAACGACTGAACCAGATACATATCCTCCTGTCCCAATCACAACATCAGGTTTGAACTCTCGTAAAATTTCTTTTGAACGTTTAATGCTCTCTAAAAATAATTGAACTGTTTTGATATTATCGAATGAAAGTTTTCGCTTAAAGCCTTGGATCTTAATTGTTTTAAAAGAAATGCCTGTCTCAGGCACGATCTTATTTTCCAACCCTCGGTGTGTACCTACATATAAAAATTCTGATTCCGGTTGGATTTTTTGTACGTAACGGATAAACGCTAAGGCTGGATAAATATGTCCGCCCGTGCCGCCGCCTGTAACAAGTATTCTCATTTCATTTCCCTACTTTTCTAATTGCTTTACAGCTTGCATAAATTTGTCTCCACGAATTTCAAAGCTAGGGTATTGGTCCCAACTTGCATTCGCGGGAGATAACAGGATACTGTCACCATCTTCACTTTGTTCATAGGCCAAAGGAACAGCTGTTTCAACATTTGAAGTCATGATAATTGTTCTGATCCCTGCTCGTTCAGCAGTCTCAGCCAGTTTATCTTTGGTTTCTCCAAAAAGTATAATCGCTTTTACCCCTTCAAGAGATGGAATTAGCTCATCAAATCCATTCCCGCGATCCAATCCGCCAGCAAGCAGAATCAACTGATCGTTATCAAATCCACTTAAGGCCATTTCTGTCGCTAAACTATTAGTTGCTTTGGAGTCATTGTAAAACTTGCGTCCATTGATTGTACCAACGTATTGCGTACGATGAGGTACCCCATGAAATTTACTTAACGCAAAACGAATTCCCTCGTTGGAAACGCCTTTTAATTTCGCCACAGCAATTGCTGCCAGTGCGTTCTCAATATTATGAGCGCCGGGTACCCCTAATTCCGCAGCCTCCATAATTTTTTCGTCCATATAATAAAGACTGCCGTCATATGAGTATGCACCACTTTCAAGTTTCTCTTTTGTTGAAAAAGGAACGACTTGTGCCTTGGTTTGTGTACTCATTTCTTGTAATTCTTCTGAATTCCAGTTTAAGACTAGATAATCATCCGATGTCATGTTCTCTTGGATTGCCCATTTTGCGGCTACATAGTTCTCACGTGTTTTATGATAATCCAAATGTCCTTCATAAATATTGGTAATAACAGCGATTTGTGGTTTAAATGTTTCAATCCCCATCAATTGGAAACTTGACAATTCCATTACTATATCGTCGTCAACTGATGCCTTAGCAGCTACTTCACTAGCAGGAAAGCCAATATTCCCAGCAAGACGAGCACTTCCAGCGGTCCGTTCTTGATTCAACAATAAACCAATCATGGTAGTGGTCGTCGTCTTACCATTCGTTCCCGTAATGCCCACAATCGGGCACTCAGCAACTTGATAAGCCAACTCTACTTCAGTCAAAATTGGAATATTCACTTCTTTCGCTTTGGCTACTAAAGGATTATCATAAGGGATACCAGGATTTTTCACCATCAAGGAAAAATCTTCATCTAACAATTCAATTGGATGGTGTCCAGTAATCACTCGTACACCTTGTTCTAATAATCCTTGAGCTTCTGGATTCTCTTCGAAGGGTTTCCCATCATTAACCGTAACAAGTGCGCCCAAGTCATTTAATAACTTGGCCGCACTAAATCCACTCTTTGCTAATCCTAAGACTAATACTTTTTCATTTTCATATTGTTTGATTTGTTTCATTTCTAGTCATCTCCTACAGTACGATCAATAAAACAATGATTGATGCAATAAGCCCGATAGCCCAAAACACCGTATCTACTTTCCATTCTGACCAGCCAGACATTTCAAAATGGTGGTGCAATGGTGACATTTTAAATACACGCTTACCAGTCATTTTAAAGGAAGTGACTTGAATAATCACGCTTGCTGTTTCAAAAATGTATACCAAACCAACCAATAACAATGTCCATTCTTGATGTAAGACGATTGATATAGCTGCTAACAGACCTCCTAAAGCAAGCGATCCTACATCTCCCATAAAGATTTTCGCTGGTTTTTTGTTATAAGGAAAGAAACCAACAAGGCCGCCCATTACGGCAAGACATACGATCAAAACCTCATACTGTTGTTGTTTCCACGCAATAATTCCATAGGTTGCAAATGAAATAGTCCCTAATCCTGATACCAATCCATCGATCCCATCAGTTAGATTCACTGCGTTTGAAAAACCGACCAACCAAAAAATTACAAACAAGCCATAAAAAATATTTAACGGCAATTCTATGCCAAAGAAATTCAAGGTATTAGGATAACCTTCCATTCGATAAATGATGTAAAAAACAACGGCTACAACCACCTGAGCAATGAATTTCTGACTTGAAGTCAATCCTTCATTTTGTTTTTTTGCTAGTTTAATGAAATCATCTAAAAAGCCGATAATTCCATATAGTAATAGAACAAACACTAAAATTAATAGTGAAGTCGTCATTTTATTCGTCCAAAGACTGTACCAAATGGCTGTAATCACCGCAGCAGCTAAAAAACCTAAACCACCCATTGTTGGGGTGCCTGCTTTAGAGTTATGCCACTTTGGTCCCTCATCACGAATTTCTTGTCCTTGTTTCTTCATTCTAAAATAGCCAATTATAAAAGGCATGCCTGCCACAGTAATTGCGAAACTACTGGCAAAAGCGATAAATAGTTGTGCCGGTTGCATGTTATTCTCTCCAGTCTAACCTAACGTAATTTTCAATTTCTTTTTCGAGACTTCTGCATATGGAGCAATACTTTGCTTCGTACAGTATCCGTCTCCTTTAAAGCTAACCTCGATGTCTAACAGATTGGTTAATTTCAAGATATCTGCTTTAGACCAGCCGCGGACATCTGGCATTTCTTTCTTACCATCAGTTAATAAAATCAGATGTTCATTTGCCATAACCTTCTCGCCTGGCTTCGCTGACTGCTGAATGACTTTATCCCCATCGCCAACCACGACAGCTGTTAAACCACGCTTATTTGCATCTGCTGCTGCTTTGGAGGTTGAAAGATTGCGGTAATCCTCTACTGTAACTTTTGTATTACTTTCCTCATCAGAAGAATCATTTTCGGTATTTTGAAATTCCATGACACGACTCAATAGCGGATTCGCAATTTCTCCCAAAATGCCTTCTTGTTTTTCCTGTGGTTGTTTCATTGTCAAATACAAAATATATTCGGGATCCTCTGACGGAATCATCAACGCGATCGAATAGATATAATTCGTATCACCAGTTAAGTATCTCCCGCCCTCCGCGATTTGTGCAGTACCTGTTTTAGCAGAGATATGGTATCCCGGTACTTTGTATTGATCATAAGCCGAACCATAATTTTCGCTTTCAACAGTATCCCGCATATATTCACGAACCTTTTGTGCAGTTTCAGCCGTAATTGGCTCTCCTACTACTTCTGGTTTCGTAATAATCTCTTTTCCTGTGTTAGGATTGGAAACTTTTTCAATGTAATGTGGTTGCAACATTTTTCCATCATTTGCTACAGCAGTAAAACCACGCATCATTTGGAAATTCGTTACACCAATTGCCTGACCATACGAGCTCATCGCTTGGTCAACAATATTACTTGTTGGCAATGTCCCCTTTGTTTCACCGGGCAACCCAGAATACGTACTTTGACCAAATCCAAAACGTTTCACATATTCAGGCCAACGATCACCTAAACGTTCTTCTAGCTTGACCATCCCTACGTTACTTGACCAAGAAAGCGCCTGACGCATTGTCAAAATACCTTTTTTACCCAAGTCCCAGTCGTTGATCGTCGCATCAGCTACTTGGATTTTTCCAGAAACATAACTTTCGTTTTCATTAAAAATGCCTTCGTTGACAGCAGCAGATGTAGTGAAGACCTTCATGGTCGACCCTGGTTCGTAGCTATCTTCTACGAGAAAATTTCGCCACGCATCTTGCTCCCCTAAACCTTCCTTAGTCTCAGGATTAAATGTTGGACGCTGAGACATCGCTAAGATATCCCCAGTCTTTGCTTGCATCAACATAGCGGTCATCTCAGTAGGTTTGGCTTCTGAGTTCACCTTATCCATTAATGTTTCTAAGTAACTTTGTAAACCGGCATCTAAGGTTGTATAGATATCCTCACCATTGACTGCCTTTTTCTCTTCAGCAACACTTCCTGGAATTGGTCGTTGATTTTCGTCTTTTTGGTAAACGATTTTCCCGTTTTTTCCTTTTAGAACATCGTCATAGGCGGCTTCAACCCCCATCATACCAACTAATGACTCTTTTTTATCCGGTTGTGCATATCCAATAAAATGAGACGCAAAATTTCCGTTTGGATACATTCGATCCGTATGCTCTGTAAAGTAAAGACCTTTGACCTTGTCCTTTTTCATCGCATCCTCAATGTTCTGTTTGGTCTCTTCAGAAATATTCTTACCTTTATTACCAAATTCAACTTGATAATATTTACTAGTACCATCACTGTTTAATCCGCTTTTTAAAGTTTTTAATGCAGACTTTTCTTTGATGCCTAAATACTTATTTAAAATAGAAGCTAAATCATCAAAGTTCTTTTCTTGCGCATAGAGCTTTTCATTTCCCTTAACATAGCTCTCCGAAAGAATTGCGTAAATGGAGTAAGAAGTTGCATCTTCAGCAATCACTTCACCATTACGATCAAAAATTGTACCACGCTTTGCTTTTATTTCCTCACCGCCGTGATACAACTCTTCGGTCTTAGCTTTTAAGGAAGTTCCCGCTACATGACCACCTGCTACTACATAGATCATGCGAACGGCAAATAAAAAGAACAATCCAATACTCGTAGCAAACAAAATAACGCCTACTTTTTTGCGATTGTTCATCGGAGTCAAATTCTTTTTTCGGATTTTTCTTTTTAGCCTTTTAAAGCTCATTTACTTCACTTTCCTTAAATTGTCGTCATTGATTGAAAGTCCTGCTTTCTCAGCAATTTCTTTTAGACGATCAGAACGAGATAATTCGCTCTTTTCTTGTTGCAATTGCGAGGCTGTCTTTTCCTTTGCATCAATGTCAGTTTGAATACTCGTAATTTCATTTTGTGTTTTGCTAATATCATTACGGTAATTAACCATCACTACGGATAAACCAATTAACATCACTAAGAAGGCCAATACGGCAATTTTTTCTACCCGTGAAATTTTCTTTAAACGATCACCAGGAGAAACGAAGACTTTGAAAGAATCTGGCGTTTGGTGAATTTCTTCTTGCTGAGAATCAAATTGAAACGGTTGTTTATTTTTTAATTCTGCCATAATTCCTATCCTTTCTTCATTTTCTCAGCGATGCGCAATTTTGCACTTCTCGCGCGATTATTATCCTGTAATTCCTCTTCAGAAGGAACGATGGGTTTTCGATTTACTAATTTCAATATTGGTTGAAATTCTTCAGGCACCACAGGCAAACCAGGAGGCATGTCTTTTGGTGTACTGAATTCTTTGAACATTGTTTTTACGATCCGATCTTCTAATGAATGGAAGGTGATTACACTGACTCTGCCTTCAATTGAGAGCATGTCAATCGCCTGTTCTAAGGAACTTTCAATCGCTCCCAGTTCATCATTTACAGCGATGCGAATAGCTTGGAAAACACGTTTAGCGGGATGCCCGCCTTTCCGTCTTGCCGGAGCCGGGATCGCCTCTTTAATAAGATCCACTAATTCACCAGTAGTCTTAATCGGTTTGTCCACACGCTTACGCTCAATCAAACGAGCGATTTGTTTGGAGAATTTCTCTTCGCCATAGCGAAAGAAAATTTTAACTAATTCGTGGTAAGAATATTCATTCACGACTTGATAAGCACTTAATGGCGCATCCTGATCCATTCGCATGTCTAATGGCGCATCTTGATGGTAGCTAAATCCACGTTCCGCCTCATCCAGTTGCGGCGATGAAACCCCTAAGTCATATAAAATGCCGTCAACTTCCATCACACCTAAACGATTCAGTTCAGTCGTAAGTTCTCTAAAGTTAGCTTTAACAAAGGTCACTTGATTTTTTGTGACATACTCAGCTAGACGAATCTTCGCATTTTCAATTGCCTTTTGATCTTGATCAAAAGCATAAAGATGTCCATCAGTGTTTAACTGACTCAGCAAATATTCACTGTGTCCGGCACCACCTAATGTACAATCAACATAAACACCGTTCGGTTTGATTGCTAGACCATCAACTGTCTCATGAAGCAAAACGGTTGTATGTTGAAAGTCTGTCATTGATAATCCTCTTCTCTAAAATCCAAAATCGACCATTGTCTCTGCAATGTCATCAAAACTAGCTTCTGTTTCCTTTGTAAATTCGTTCCAGCGTGCTTGATCCCAAATCTCAATTCGATTAGCGACCCCGATAATCACACACTCTTTTTCAAGTGACGCATGATTGCGTAGGGAGGCAGGGATATTAATTCGTCCCTGTTTGTCAATCTCACACTCTGTTGCTGCGGAATAAAAGAAACGAACAAACGCACGCGCATCTTTCTTAGAAAGTGGCATCTCATTCAACTTTGTTTCTAATTCGTTCCACTCAGGTAAAGGGTATCCAAATAAGCACCCATCCATTCCACGGGTAACAACAAATTTTTCGCCTAATTGTTCACGTAATTTTGATGGTACGATCAATCGACCTTTAGCATCAATGTTATGCTGAAATTCGCCCATGAACATCTAGACTCCACCCCTTTTTACCACCGCATGAGATTAGTCTACCACAATCCCCCACAATCTACCACACTTTGTAAAAAACAAAAATAACACTTTTTTGACCTTTACTAACCATCCTATTTTATCAAGGGGTATAAGGATAATCAGGAGTTTTTTTAAAGTTTTTTTAATTTATAAGACATTAATAATACTTACGATAATCAAAATAAAATAGACTAACACGGACAATAAAAACGTTAAGCGCCAAAACATCTTAAAGAAGCGACCGTACATGATTTCCCTATAGCGATAGGCTTGGAAAACCACTACGCTAATACCCAATAATAGAATAGTTAATAAAAAATATGGTAGAATCGAAAACGTGCTGATGCTTTTTGATATTTCATGCATACCTACGATTAAAAATGGTATGGTGATATCTGGCGTTTTCAAATTGAAGCGTTGTTTTAATTTAAAAGTTGTCACGATATAATCAGACGCTAAAAAGACGATTATCGGAAAAATGTACCATAACAATAAAATTGGTGAAAATGATGCCAACAAATACAGTCCTTCCTCTTCAAACTACTATCCTCACTATACTGCATTATCGTTACATTCGTGTTTCAATTCATTTAAAATATAAAGGATTTAGCAAGTTTTAACAATTGAATTCGCAATATTGGTACGAAAAGATTTCTTAGTATTTTTTAAAAGTTTTTTTGGTCATTTGCAGAGTTTTAAGAAATGCAGTATGATGAATTTGAAGTTTTTTTGAGGGATGGTGACATCATGAATAACAAAAAATCCACGAGCACATTTTCTAAGGTTACCAAGGTTGTTATTTGGACCATGTTAATTTTAACAATTGGTTCATTAGTTTTGAGTAGTTTACTTAGTATCATGTAAGCAAATAGCCGAGGCAGCTGCCTCGGCTATTTTTTTGCTAGTTGCAATAATTCTTTTGCATGTTTGACTGTTAAATCGGTAATTTCTGTTCCAGCTAACATTCGTGCGATTTCCTCGGTTCGATCATCTTCTGTTAGTTCTTCTACTTTAGTGATTGTCCGACCATCTACTACTTCTTTTCGAATAAATAGTTGATGATCCGCTTTGGCCGCCACTTGCGGCAAATGGGTAATACAAAGGGCTTGAGAATTTTGTCCGATCTGATAGATTTTATCTGCGATCGCTTGAGCTACTCGACCACTCACTCCAGTGTCCACTTCATCAAATACGATACTGGTTAAGCCTTGCGTTTTTGAAAAAATCGTCTTTAAAGCCAACATGACACGCGAGATTTCCCCTCCTGAAGCTACTTTCACTAATGGTTTCAAAGGCTCACCAGGATTCGTCGTGATATAAAACTCTACTTCATCGCTTCCATCAACGTTAAAGGAGGTCTCTTTGAAGCGCACTTCAAAACGTGCATTTTCCATATACAAATCCTTTAATTCGTTTTGAATCGCCGCTTCCAGTTTTTTCGCCATTTTCTGTCGTGCTTTTCGCAGCTCTTCAGCTAGTTGATGCAATTCGGCCTTTTGGGCAGTCAATTCCTTTTCCAATTTTTCCAATTTGTCACCAGAGAAATCTGATTCTAGAAGCTCTTGGCTGATCTGTTCATAATAGTTCATAATGACTTCGATCGAATCACCGTATTTTCTTTTTAACTGATGAATCAATTCTAAACGTTCATTAACAAGATCTAAACGTTCTTCATCAAGCTCCAGCAGATCTAATTGACGACCAATCTCGCTGACAGCATCTTGCAAAAGATAGTATGCGCTGTAAACATTGTCTGAAATATTTTCATAATCTTTGTCCAAAGAGGCGATCGTTTGAAGTTCTTGACTGGCTGAGCCGATGGCATCAAGTGAACTTGTTTCCTCATTTGTCATCGCTTGATAACTGTAAGAAAGGCTATCGACAATTTTTTGATAGTTCGTCAGCTTTTCACGCTCTTCCATCAACTTCTCTTCTTCGCCAAGCATCAATTCAGCATTACCAATCTCTTCTTGCTGGAAGGTCAACATATCGATTCGTTGAACGAAGGATTGTTCATTTTGCTTGAATTTCTTGACCTGATTTGCCAAAGTCACATAATCCCGATACGCATTCTGATAAGCTATTTTGATTTCTTGAAATGCCGCTTCACCGAAACTGTCTAATAGACGTAAATGGGATTCTGGATGCATTAATTCTTGATGGTCATTTTGTCCTTGAATATCGACTAAAAATTGTCCGATTCGACGTAAATTTGCAAGAGTAACAATTCTGCCATTAACACGTGAAACGCTCTTTCCTGAGCTATTCAAGTCCCTTTGAACGATCAGTCCCGCTTCATCGACTTCAATTCCAAGCTCTTTCATCAATACATGAAAATCTGACTGTTTCGGCAAATCAAAAAGTCCTTCCACAAGGCATTTATCACTACCTTGTCGAATATACTCAATCGAAGAACGTGCACCAGCCAGTAAACTCACCGCATCAATAATGATAGACTTTCCGGCACCTGTCTCACCAGTCAATGCCGTCATTCCGTCAGTAAAGCCTAAATGTAACGAAGAAATGATCGCGAAATTTTTAATTGTCAATTCCTGTAACATTTTGTCTGCTCTCCTTTTTAATGAGACATACTAGTTCGTTTGACTTTTATCAGCGATGTCTTGTTTAAGGCGCTTAGCATCCTCTTCTGTACGAGCAATCATTAGGACACTATCATCATCATTCAAAGTCGTAAATAAGATTTTTGTAAATTGTTTTTCCAATAAGTTTGCACAAGCAGAAGCATTTCCTGGCAATGTTTTTACACTGATGAACTTCTCCATCTGATCCACAGAAATGACCGCTTCTTTTAAAAGATCAGCTAATTTTTCATTCACATCTTCCTGCTCTTTTCGAGGCATACTGTAGCGATAACCACCATTTTGAGCAGGGACTTTGATTAATTTCATCTCTTTGATATCACGTGAAATTGTTGCTTGTGTGACTGTCACTCCCTGTTGTGCAAGGATCGCCACAAACTCTTCTTGTTTCTTCACATCATACTCGTTTAAAAGCTGTGTAATGAGACGATGCCGTTCATGTTTTCGCATACATTCTCCTCCAGACTATTTATCTAGCTGCTGATGGGCTTCAGAAACGACCTGCGCTAAATCAATTTCTGGATTTAAGCGGCCTGTTTCTGGCACTTTTTTTAAATGTGCGAGAAATTCAATATTACCTTCACCACCAGTAATAGGAGAAAAGGTTAATTCTTGCACATCAAATCCATGTGTTGCCGCAAAATCAGTAATTTCTTCTAAGACCATCAAATGCGTTTTAGGGTCTTTAATGATTCCCTTCTTCCCAACATATTCCTTACCTGCTTCAAATTGTGGCTTAATTAACGCCACTACATCACCATCATCAGAAAGAATCTCGTGAAGTGGTGGTAGGATCAATTTCAAAGAAATAAACGAGACATCTATCGTCGCAAAATTTGGCTGTCCATGTTCGAAGTCAGCTAATTTCGAATAGCGGAAATTGGTTCGTTCCATTACTACGACACGTTCATCTTGACGTAGTTTCCAGGCTAGCTGATTATAGCCAACATCTAGGGCATAACTCAAAGTAGCACCGTTTTGTAACGCAACATCGGTGAAACCACCGGTTGAAGAACCGATATCTAATAGAATCTTTTGATTGATGTCAACATCAAAAATTTTCAGCGCTTTTTCTAATTTCAAGCCACCACGAGAAACATACGCTAAACTTTGACCTTTGATTTGTAAAATCGTCTCTAATGGAATTTTTTCGCCAGGTTTATCTAGCCGCTCATTTTTCTGATCATAGACTAGCCCAGCCATTACGCCGCGTTTGGCCTTTTCTCGAGTTTCAAAAAGCCCTTGGTTAAAAGCTAGCACATCGACACGTTCTTTTTTCATATCATTTCCTACTTCATCATAATTTTATTTTTTGAGAGTGAAAAGACTAAGTAATTCTTGGAAGAGCTGTGGTTGAAAATCACCCGCTTCTGCTAATTGACGAATAACTAGTTCTGCTTGTTCCAATTCTTCAGCCAACGCTTTTTGAGCACCCTCAAGACCGAGCAGAGCTGGATAAGTACTTTTTTCAGATTTTTCATCCTGTCCAACTTGTTTGCCAAGCTCCTCAGTTGTACTAACAACGTCCAACAAATCATCTCGAATTTGAAAAGCCAAGCCAATGTGACCTCCCAGCTGTTCAAGTAACTCAATTACATACTCGGTTTGATTGGCTAAGATTCCACCAGCAACGAACGCATACGTCAAAAGGGCACCCGTTTTTCCACGATGAATTGCCTTTAATTCATTCAGCGCTACCTGATGCTTTTCAGCTGCCATATCTCCTGCCTGCCCAGCCACCATACCGCCTATTCCAGCCGCTTTCGCTAGAAGCTGAATCAGTAACACATTCTCAGTAGGGCTCAATGTAGTTTCACTCACCAATTGAAACGCGCCGGTCAAAAGGCCATCACCAGCTAGAATCGCTAGCGCTTCACCGAAAACTTTGTGATTAGTTGGTTTTCCACGACGCAGATCGTCGTCATCCATCGCTGGAAGGTCGTCATGAATTAATGAATACGTATGGATCATTTCCAACGCCCCAGCTGTTTGATAAACAGGTGAAGTCAGTTCTTTTTGAAACGCTCGGACAGTCGCTAAAACAATTAACGGTCGAATCCGTTTCCCGCCTGCTTCAATGGAATAGAGCATACTCTTTTTCAATTCTTCATGGGTAGTACAGGTAGTAATGAAGTCGATGATCTCTTTTTCAACCTTCGGTAGCTCCTCAGCAGAAAGCTGCTGCAACATTTAGGCTTCCTCCTCACCTGTGAAAGGCACTTCTTCGTCTTCGCTCATCATTTTAGTCAATGTTTTTTCCGCCTTTGTTAACGTATCCTGGCATTGTTTACTCAAAATCATTCCTTTTTGAAACGCTTCTAGTGCTTCTTCTAAAGGCACGTCGCCTCGTTCCAGCTGTGTGACAATCGTTTCTAATTGCGTGATTGATTCTTCAAAGGTTGTATTTTCCATTATTCTTCCCCTTTATCAATTTCTAAAATCGCTGCTTTCACCGTGCCATCGACAAAATGAACGGTCATCTCTTTTTCCTGCAAATCGTTTACTGACCGAACAACCTGATCATCTTGCGTCGTATAAGTGAATCCTCGTCCCATCGTTTTCAACGGACTTAACAAATCTAGTGAAGTGATCGCTTGCTGCACTCGCCGTTGTTGAGTTTCTAAGTAGCCTTGCATTTGCTGCTGTAGGCGTTCCTGCAAATAAGTCATCTGCTGTTGGGCTTGTTTCACGCGATTAATGGGATTAGCTTGGGCCAACCGATTGCTGTACTGCATCAGTTCTCGTTCCCGCTGATTCACTAAAACAGTCATGTTCTGTTGTAATTGCTGCGTTAAGCGATCCAGTTGTATACTTTGCGCTTCATATAAACGATTGGGCTGTCTGAAAATATAGGATTGCTGCAAACGTTCAAACCGTTCTTTTTTTCGTTGCAATTGATGTAAGAAGGCTTGTTCTAGGCGCGCTTGTTTTTCTTTGATGCGCAAGATTTCTTCTGATAAAACTGGTACTGCTAATTCCGCAGCCGCCGTTGGAGTAGCAGCTCGCACATCAGCGACTAGATCCGCAATCGTCGTGTCCGTTTCATGTCCGACCGAGGAAATAATCGGTATTGGCGAAGCAGCAATCGCTCGCGCCACGCTCTCTTCATTAAACGGCCATAAATCTTCGATTGAACCTCCGCCGCGACCAATAATCATCGTGTCAAAGTCCATTTCCTCTGCCTTTTTGATATTTTTAACAATATCAGCCGCTGCTTTGTCCCCTTGTACTAAAGTTGGGAAAAGAACCAATTGAGTGATAGGATAGCGACGTTTTACTGTTGTTATAATATCACGGATGACCGCACCACTTGGACTAGTAATCACCGCGATTCGTTTAGGATAACGCGGCAAAGGCTTTTTCGGTTGCGAGAATAAGCCTTCTTTGTTTAATTTCTCTCGTAATTCGGCCAACGCCTGATACAATGCACCAACACCATCAGGCTCCATATGATCAATATAGATTTGATAGTTTCCGCTGGCTTCATATAGTGCCACGCGTCCGACCACCAAAACTTTCATCCCTTCTTTAGGTGAAAACTTCAGTTTTTGAAAAGCACCCTTGAACATAATCGCACTGATTTTTGAGCGCTCATCCTTCAAACTGAAATATTGATGACTATTTGCCCGCATACGAAAATTGGAAATTTCTCCGGTCAAATAGACCCGCTCTAAATAGGGGTCTACGTCGAATTTTCGTTTGATGTATTTGTTTAATGCACTGACAGTTAAATACTCTTGTGCCATTTAAACACCTCTTTGCTATTCGTGATTCAGTACCTGACGTTCACAGCATTCTACTGTTTGCTGCATCAGCATCGTGATAGTCATAGGACCAACACCGCCTGGAACAGGTGTAATGTAGCTGGCGATCGATTCAACCTCATCAAATTTCACATCGCCGATCAGCTTTCCATCCTCATTTCGATTCATACCGACATCGATAACGACAGCTCCCGGTTTGATGAAATCTTTTGTTACAAAATGCCCCCTACCGATTGCGACAACCAAGATATCTGCTTTACGGGCAACCTTGGCTAAATCTTCTGTTTTTGAATGGGTCAAAGTCACTGTCGCATCCGCGCCTAAAAGTAAAATGGCCATTGGTTTACCTACGATATTGCTGCGGCCGATCACTACTGCTTGTTTACCCGCTAATGGGATATCATATTCTTCAAACATTTTCATAATGCCATATGGAGTACAAGGAATTGTATGAGGCATGCCCGCGAATAATCGTCCCATATTCATTGGATGGAACCCATCAACATCTTTTAAAGGATTGATTGCCAATAGAACCTTTTCTTCATTAATGTGCTCTGGTAATGGCAATTGTACCAAAATACCATGGAACTCTTTTGACTGATTAAAATAGTTAATTTCTTTGATCAACTCTGCTTCGGTGATGGTTTCTGGATATCTTTTGACTTCAGAGTGAATGCCGATTTTCTTCGCTGCACGTTCTTTGTTTCTAACATAGATTTGACTAGCGGGGTTTTCGCCGACCAATAACACGACTAATCCTGGATGGATACCCTTTGCTGCTAATGTTTCAACTTGCTGCGCTGTTTCATTTTGAAGCTTTTCTGCTAACTCTTTCCCATTAATAAGTTGTGCCACGTTCATTCCCCGCTTCTTTCTTTTCTATAGTTTAAATGAAGCTGGGAAAAATAGCTTTATTAGCTATTTGCCCCAGCTTCATCGATCTCTTTCATTACATTAGATAAGATTCCATTGACAAACTTTCTTGATTGATCATCACTGAAAGTTTTGGCTAATTCGATGGCTTCATTTAGAACCACTCGGTTAGGTACTTGAGTGTTGTATAACATCTCGTAAATACCTAGTCGCAAGATAATCAAATCCATTTTAGCAATTCGTTGAATCGACCAGTTAGAACGTAGATGCTTTTGAATAATTCCATCCAGTTCTGCTTGGTGCTCAACAACTCCGCCAACTAATTCATCAAGATAGACTGGAACAAAGGCTTCTTCGTCTTCACTAACGAACGCTTGTTGGTCAATGCTTAATGCATGGTTGATGGCATCTTTTTTTGTTAATTCTTGATTGAAATCCAATGGGAACAACGCCTGTAACGCTTTCTCCCGAATCTCATGACGTGATAATTCTTTACTCATTATTTTCCTCTTCATCATTGAATAATTCTTCTAAAGTTGGTTGCTCCAATTTTTCTGCAACAACACCGACTACATGGATATTTACTTCACTTAATGCAATGTCTGTCATAAATAAGACTTGTTGTTTTACCCGTTCTTGCATAGCCATTGCCACTTTTGGTACAGAAGTGCCATAGTCAAAATAAGAATAGATATCAACTTTCAAGCCGTCTTCATCGTTTTTAAGATAAACACCTTTACCATGAGCTGATTTACCAAGTAATTCTGTCACATTGCTGGCTAATGAGCCACGCATGCCGTAGACACCGTCAACTTTAGAAGCTGCGATCCCGATAATTACTTCGATCACTTCTGGTGCAATGATAATCTCACCAAGTTCTGGGCTCTCGCCTAAAACTAAATTTTTTTCATCTGCCATCTTACTCTCTCCTTACTCCTACTAAATGTAATTATTTTTCTTGCCAGAAAAATAAATCTGATGTTCGTGCCGTATATCATTCTACTAAACTTTTCTCTAGCTCGGCTTTTAGTGAATGTTTATTTACTTTTCTTTTATTGATCCTGCGAAAAGTAGAACTGACATCCTTACTCCTACTAAATGTAATTATTTTTCTTGCCAGAAAAATAAATCTGATGTTCGTGCCGTATATCTTTCTACCTTCTACGCTAGTACTATTACTATGCTCTTGAAGCGTAGCTACCGTCTTGTGTATTGATGATTAGTTTGTCGCCTTGGTTTACGAAGAAAGGAACATTAACTGTTAGGCCGGTTTCCATCACAGCTGGTTTTGAGCCGCCTGATGAGGTATCTCCTTTGATGTTTGGTTCTGTTTCTGCGACTTCTAATACCACTGTATTTGGCAGATCCACACCTAAAACTTCATTGCCGTACATAATAACCGTCAATTCCGTATTTTCTAATACATAGAGCATTTCTTCTGCTACTTGTTGTTTAGGCATTTCAATTTGTTCATAGCTTTGCATATCCATGAATACGTAGTTATCACCGTCATCATAAAGATATTGCATTTTTTTATTATCAATTTGAGCTTTTGCTACTTTTTCACCAGCACGGAAAGTTTTTTCTTGCACAGCTCCCGTACGCAGATTTTTTAGTTTTGAACGAACGAAGGCCGCACCTTTACCTGGCTTTACATGTTGAAAGTCGACTACGCGCCAAATACCGCCGTCCACCTCGATCGTCAAACCAGTTTTAAAATCGTTTACTGAAATCATGATACTTCCTCCTAATTCAATCTCTGCAGATTTGGTTCTAGTTTATCATTTCTTGTTTACTTACGCTACCACTACTCAATGAGACTTATAAAATGATGAGCTCTTTAGGTGACTGGGTTAAAATTCGATTTCCTTCAGCTAAAATCACCAAATCATCTTCAATTCGGACGCCGCCCACCCCAGCTAAATAGATGCCTGGTTCATCAGTGATGACATTTCCAACATCCAATGGTTCGTCATTTGAGCGGCTGATATTTGGCCCTTCATGGATTTCCATACCAATTCCATGACCAGTAGAATGACCGAAAGCTTCACCATAACCTGCGTCAGTGATAAAATCACGGGCAATCGCATCTAATTGTGCACCTGTCACACCAGCCTGTGCTACTTCAATAACTTTCCGTTGTGCTTCCAAAACGACCTGATAGATGTCCTTTAACTGTTGACCCGGATCACCGATCGCAAAAGTTCGCGTGATATCAGATACATATCCCTGGTAAACACAGCCAAAATCAAGCGTAATCAACTCGCCTTGTTCGATCATTTTTTCACTGGCTACACCATGCGGCAGAGCAGATCGAACACCACTGGCAACGATCGTATCAAAGGATGTTCCTGTTGCACCAAGCGAACGCATGAAGAAATCTAGCTGATTAGCGACTTCGATTTCAGTCATGCCTGGACGAATCATTTTCAAAACATGTTCGAAGCCTTCATCTGCAATAGCGCAGGCTTTCTCGATAATAGCAATCTCGCCATCATCCTTTTGTTCCCGCAATTTTTCGATCAATCCGCTAGCAGGGGCTAGCTCCGCATCAATCACTTCTTCAAAAACAGAATACTCCGCGTAAGTCATGAAGGCATCCTCAAAACCAAGTACATTGATGCCTTCACTTGCCATCAGTTTTAAAATCTCCCCTACAATATTGCCGTGATGCTGAATAATTGTCATGCCTTGCACCTGTTCACTGGCTTGCTCAGTGTAGCGGAAATCAGTAATAAAGAACGCTTTTTCTAACGTAATCAACGCTAGTCCGGCCGTCCCAGTAAAATTTGTCAAATAGCGAAGATTCGCTGGATTTGTTACTAAGTACGCGTCGATGACTTCTTTTTTCATTGAATCGCGTAATTTTTCAATTCGTTTTATCATTCTTATCACCCACCCTCCATTATAGCAAAGAGTTCCCAAAAGCTGAACGAACACGACTAGAAAAAAGAAATTGGCCTTTTGCGCACAAAAAAACAGAAGTCACAATCTCAACTTCTGTTTCTTTTATCATCGTCGTCCAGTAAAGAATGACACAACTGCAACAACGACTACTGCACCTAAGATCGATGGTACTAACGCCATTCCTGCTAAATGCGGACCCCAATGACCGAAAATTGCTTGTCCAATATAAGAGCCGGCTAATCCTGCAATGATATTAAAAATACAGCCCATTTGCTTTCCACGACCAGAAAGGCTACCGCCAATCGCACCAATTATCGCACCAACAATTAATGTCCAAATCATAATTATCTCTCCTCGCCTTTTCATTCAAAATTATTTAAACACCTATAGGAAAATAGCTGCTATTCACTTTATATTTTAGTCCAGAATATTCCTTCAGAAACGCAGGAAGCCTCTAAGATATTAATTTAACGAACGTTTAACATCGTCGTTTTGATGGTCAAATGCTTATCACGATTGTCAAGAGCTTTAGAACGCTTTTTTCAAAAAGTTTCTCAATTGTGAAACTTGATTAAACATTGATATAACAGCATTAAAGCTTTTGTAAGCGGCTAAATCAAGAGATAAAAACGCTTTTCTCGGCACCCCTGTGAATAACTTTTTTATTGAAGCAGATCTGACCGCAGCTTTACACTGTTTTGTTCCCAATTTACTGTTCCTAAGCGATAAGGAAAATCACCTATTAGTGAGAAACTCCCGACTTCTGGTACATTGATCTTATTCATCCGAGCACTCCCTTTGGCTAAATAGCCGGTGCCCATTTTAAGCATATCTTTCAAATTAAGATTGCTGCCGGAGTATTCTTTAACGGTTCCATAGTTATTGGTAATCGAAGATAGGCGTGGGCGAACTGTTTTGCGTTTCATCAACCGAATAATGTCCTCTTGGCGTTCGAAGACATCGATTCGACCATCCTGATCAATCTGATAACTAATATACGCATCAATCTGATCCAGCGACATCCGGTGATCACCCTTTGTAAACTGTTGTCCATTTTTCAAAGCGATAAAGTCTTTATAAACAGTTATCGGCATTTTACCATCTGCTTCAAGCCCAGCCTCCTTCACGCCTAATAGACTGTCCGCTTTTTTTAGAATCAAGTATTTTTTTACTTCTATAGAAAAGGCCACGGAAAAATAGCCTAGAAATTTTTCAATCGGTACTTGGGTATACAGTTCTCCCAATGTCAGTTTTTGAATCTTTATTTCGGGTGAAACCCGTAAGAGACTGTTCACACCGCTCGTTAAATCATAAACAAAAAAACTGGAATATTCCCGATCTTCAAACACAAACAAAACTTTCATGACGATCTTCCTCTCTGAATTAAGTGTATAGAAGATCGAAAAGAAAATCATCCGTCGAAAGACTGAAAAATAGTCAGCAATTTCTAATCATCTTCCTTCAATCAATGTTACAATAGACACGGAGAAAATGTCGAACCACAATAGACTGGCTCAAAATTCCTTAACAGAAAGGGTCTCACAATGAATACAATCAGCTATGTCGTCTTGGCGATGCTTGTCCGTGCGCCATTAACCGGCTATGAACTGAAACGCTTTTTGAATCTTTTTTGGGAGGCGCATCATAGTCAAATTTATCCGACATTAAAGGAATTACGTAAACAGGAATTGATTGAAATTGTCGATATTCCTGATGGCAAACGGAAAATCTATGACATCACCCCAACAGGTAAGGAAGTAGTCAAGGAGTGGGTCTTTACCAAAAGCCATGCCCCTTCACAAAAGGATGAATTTTTGGCGAAAGTTTTTACTATATCTGCACTGGATCGAGATACGTCAAAATTTTTAATCATGGAACGCAAACAATATTTCCACGAGCAACTAAACGAATATTCTAAAGTACTGGATGGTCTGAATGATTTAAACGGAGAGGATCGTCGAAAGAATTTCGGTCGTGAACTGATTCTTGAACGGAAAATCCGTTTATGCAAGGAAGAACTTTCTTGGTGTGAGTGGGCAGAAGAAAAAATCGATGTATATTTTGCTAAATAGACTTAAAGCAGATCTTATACGGTCTGCTTCTTTTTTTGGTCAAAAAATATGTGTAAATTTATTTATGTAAATATTGACATAAAATCTTTTTGTGATTACACTGTTGAATGGAAAGTGGTGACTTAATGGAAAATTTAAACGAGAACAATGAAAACATAGTAAGAGAGAAAGCTAATGGGAAAGCGGCGTATGTTGTTGCCTTTGCTTGCATGATTGCCTTCATGGGGATCGGTTTAGTCGATCCTATTTTGAATTCGATCGCTAAATCATTACAGGCAACGCCTGCACAAACGACACTATTATTTACCAGTTACATGATGGTTACTGGTATTGTGATGCTGTTTACTGGTTTTGTTTCAAGTCGAATTGGCACAAAGAGAACGCTAATGCTGGGGTTATTCATTATTATTTTATTTGCACTATTCGCTGGTTTATCTGATACGATCGATGCCTTAATTTATTTTCGTGCAGGTTGGGGCTTAGGAAACGCCCTATTCATTTCAACCGCCTTATCAGCAATCGTCAGTGTGTTAATTGGGCAAACGGAAAAATCAATTATGCTGTATGAAGCGGCAATGGGGTTGGGTATGTCAATTGGTCCTTTAGTTGGCGGATCGCTAGGTTCGATTTCTTGGCGCTTGCCATTTGCTGGTGTATCGGTTTTGATGCTGATCTCATTCCTATCGATCTTGATTATGTTTAAAGAACCAAAAGGTGAAAAAGAAAAAATTGCTTTTTTTGCTGGTGTTAAAGCGCTAAAGAATCATAAGCTACGCTCGATCGGCTTAATTGCCCTTTTGTATAACTTCGGTTTCTTTACTTTACTTGCTTATGCGCCCTTTTTAATGCCGAACTTTTCTGAAATGAATATCGGTATGACCTTCTTTGGTTGGGGAATCTTACTAGCTATATCCTCAATTTTCTTAGCTACTCGATTTGAACGAAAAATCGGAACATTTTATACCTTGATGATTGGTTTCATTGGTTTTGTTATTTGTTTATTGTTGATGGGGATCAATGCGGATCAACCAACCCTTGTCGCGGCTGCGCTGATTGTTGCTGGTTTCTTTCAAGGGATTATTAACACCTTGATGACAACCATTGCGATGGAAATCCCTGGAATTAAACGCAACATCGCTTCATCAACTTACAGCTTTGTTCGCTTTTTTGGCGGTTCGTTAGCACCTTTTGTGGCTGGACTAATTGGCGCGCGATTCGGTGGGAACTATACCTTCTATTTCGCAAGTGCGATGGTCTTCATTGGAATTGTACTAGTCGTTGTTCACTCCCAATACTTTGAAACGGTGGAAGAGGAAGAATTAGAATAGAAGACTAAAAACAATAAAGCGATAACTGCTTTTGACATGAAAACCGAGCGCTTATACTTTCATTACTAATCGTATAAGCGCTCGGTTATTTTTCTATTCAATTACTCCAACAAACTCGCCGCTTCGCGATCTAGGATCACCGTCAAGTTCGGATGCAAGCGTAAAACAGATGCTGGTACATCTTCTGTGATTGGTCCTTCCAGCGCTTGTTTGATGATAGCGGCCTTCTTCTCGCCATTAGCAATCAGCACTAATTCTTTCGCGGCTAAAATGGTTTGAGTGCCAAATGTCACCATTTCTTCTCCTGGTTCATGAGGACTTGCTCCCTCCAGAAGCTTGTAGAGTTCATCATCCTTCTCGATTGGTACGCGATAAACACCGAAATCAAAGGAGGTGAACTCTGGCAGATTGCCACAGAAGTGACCATCTCCGCCAATTCCCATTAGAACTAAGTCCAAGCCGCCATCTTCAGCGATTTGACGATCGTAGTCCTGATAATTTTGGGCATTTAAACCTTCGATATTTTCTTCTTCGATCCCTAATGGTCGAAATAATTCTTCAAACAATGCCTGCATCGTTAATCCGTATTCTTGACCCTTTAGGGTAATCTCGTCAAAGTTGTAGAAATGCGCCAAGCTTTGATCGAAATCTACCTGCTTCAGTCGTTCAGCTAAGATTTCGTACGCACGCTTAGGGGAAGAGCCCGCAGTCAGCGCCAGATTCACGCGATGACTTTCCGCCCACTTCATCAAAACGATGTCCGCTGTGATTTGACTTAATGTTTGATAATCCTCTGTTACTAATAATTTCATTTCAACACCTGCCCTTTTCTTTTAATGATAGCGCACCTTTTTGAAAAGGCTTCCGTTTTCTATTAACTAGGAATCTTTTCCTTCGCCGGCAGCTGTAAAATACAATTTTGCGGACAGATTTCGACACATTCGCCACAGTCGATACATAGATCTGGATCAATCACGGCGACATTGTTTTCCATTTTGATTGCGTTTTGCGGACAGGTCTTCACACACCGATTACAGGTGATACAGCCCACATCACAGATTTTTCGCACACCACCGCCTTTATCCTGATTGGAGCAGGCCACGAGCGCGGTGTTTTCTGCCGGCAGCATCTTGATCAGATTCTTCGGACAAGCGGTGATACATTTCAAGCAGCCGACGCATTTATCAGGATCAACCTTAGCCACCCCATCTACAATATGCAGCGCGTCGTAGTCACAAACAGCCGCGCAATCGCCAAATCCCATACAGCCAAAGCGGCAGTCTTGCGGACCGCCAAAAATTTGGTTTGCTCCGTAGCAAGTTTCTGTTCCGGCATAAGCCATTTTCTTGTTTGTAAACTCGCAGGTCCCATTACAGCGAACAAAGGCGGCGACTTTTTGAACATCCCCAACCTCAACACCCAAGATTTCTGCCAAGGCTTTTTGCGTAGTTGGTCCTCCGGGCGTACAGTTGGTCGCTCCAGCTTCTCCTTTAGCCATGGCCTTGGCATAGCCGTCACACCCGGAATAGCCGCAGGCTCCGCAATTGATTCCCGGCAGTGCTTCTCGCAAGGCTTCTTCCTTTTCATCCACCGGTTTATGGAAGATGATCGTGGCTAAGGAAAGAATGACTCCTGCGATTAATCCCATCCCACTAACAATACCTATGGGTATCATGATTTCTGTCATTATTTCCACCCCCTACTGGAATAATCCTTCTGCCAAGCCGGCAAATCCAAGAAACGACAACGAGACAATCGCGGCGGCAATCAGCGTGATCGGCAGGCCTTGAAGTGATTCAGGAATATCATTTCCCTCCAAACGGCCTCGTACACCAGCAAAAATCACCATAGCGACTAAGAATCCGACCCCAGCCGCAAAAGAATTGACCATCGATTGCATAAAGGAATAATTCTTTGAAAAGTTCAAGATCGTAACACCCAGCACTGCACAATTCGTGGTGATTAAGGGCAAATAAATCCCCAGCGCATTATAAAGCGGAGTCATATACCGTTTCATCACGACCTCTACCAGCTGAACAAGTGCGGCAATCGTCAGGATAAAGACGATTGTCTGAAGGTAATCCAACCCCAGTGGTACTAATACTGACGCATACAACGGGTACGTTACTAGAGTCGCTAGTACCATAACAAAGGTAACAGCGAGAGACATTCCGACGGCGGTATCTAATTTTTTGGATACACCGAGAAATGGACAAATCCCTAGAAATTGCGACAAAACAAAATTATCGGTTAAAATACCGGCGACTAAAATCGTTACAAAAATCTGCATTATTGATCACCCGCCTTTTCATCACAAACCGTGGTACAGGCTTCAGCGACCGGACAAGCACTACAATCGATTTCTTTCGTCTTGCGATCACTCAACTTATTCGCCAGCATTACCAGCATCCCAAAGACGAAGAACCCGCCTGGCGGCAGCAGCATGATCGTCATTGGCGGAATCACACCGGCTGTGATTGGAAAGCCTAAGAAGGTCCCGCTGCCAAGCAGCTCGCGAATCCCTCCCATACATAAGAGCGCCATTGTAAAGCCGACACCCATTCCTAACCCATCTAAAGCGGAATGAAGCACCGTATTATTTTTGGCATAAGCCTCTGCACGCCCTAGAATAATACAGTTTACTACGATCAAGGGTAAATAAATTCCTAACGTAGCATCTAAAGCAGGGGCCAATGCCTTTACAACTAGTTGAACCACCGTCACAAAACCCGCGATGATGGTGATAAAAGCCGGAATTCTGACGCGATCAGGAATCACCTTCCGTAGAAGAGAGATCACGACATTGGAGCCTAGAAGAACGACGGTAGCCGCGACGCCCATTCCTAAACCGTTCATCGCAGAGGTCGTCACTGCTAACGTTGGACAGGTCCCTAACATCAGACGCAGGACAGGATTTTCTTTGATCAACCCTCTGCTGAAAATAGTGGATGCTTTTTCTTTTTCCATTGCTTCTCCTCCCTATTTCTCTGACGTAGCAACTTGTTCAAACAGAGCAAGCGCCTCTTTGACTGATGCAGCGACAGCATTGGAGGATTTTGTCGCTCCAGTCACCGCTTCTACTTGATTCTTATTCGTTGGATCATTTTTTACTACCTCTAGTGACTCATCGATGCCGTCGAATTGATCGACAAATTCCTTTTTCGTGACATTTTGTCCAAGTCCTGGAGTCTCATTCGAGGCATCCAAAACATCGACTCCAAGAACCTTGCCATCCATCACAGCACTCATGACACTCACGTCACTGCCATAGCCATAGGCCTTGGTCACAAAAAGATACCCTACAATCTTGCCGGAATTATCCAGCGCTTTATAGCCTTGGTTGTCCCCAGCTACTTTGACTTCTTGAAAGTCATCGGCTTTGATCAGCTGGCTCATGACGCTTTGAGTTTGCTCCCACTCCTGCTTAGCGATTCGGTCTTTAAACACAGAACGTGTTCCAGCTACCGCAAAGGTGATCACGAGACAGATAATGAAGAGACATAAGGCATCGGTAAAAATGACTTTAGAACTGGATTTTTTCATTTTACCTTCGCCTCCTCACCAAAAACCTTCGGAATCGTCAAGTTCTCGATATGAGGAACTAAAATATTCATTAATAAAATGGCATAAGAAACCCCTTCTGGCAGTGCTGCGAAGAAACGAATCAAAACAGTGACAATCCCGCAGCCGATCCCAAAAATAATCTTGCCATTTCTGGTAATGGGCGAAGTTGTATAATCCGTCGCCATGAAAATTGCTCCCAACAATAATCCACCTGACATCATTTGATACAACGGATCACCGCCCAATAAGGTTGAGAAGAGGACGACTGTTCCGATAAAGCAAAGCGGGATAAGCGGTGAAATCACCTTTCTGACAACTAGATAGACCCCGCCGATCAATAGAGCTAACGCACAGGTCTCCCCCAAACTACCCGCTCGAATGCCTAAAAACATATCCAGTAATGACGGAATTTTTTGCCCCGTCTGCGAGGCTGAAAAATACGTAGCCGATGAAATAACATCCGGACGGAACATATAATAGTTCAGCGGCGGCTGCCACGTACTCATTTGAGAGGCAAAGGACATCATCAGAATAATTCGAGCAGTAATCGCGGGATTCACGAAGTTTTGTCCAACCCCGCCGAAAAATTCCTTCACGATCACAATCGCGATCACACCACCTAAAATAGCCATCCAAAATGGCAAGGTCACCGGCAGATTCAAGGCCAGTAAGATTCCTGTGACGACTGCCGTCAAATTGTGAATCGAATCCGGCCGCTTTAAAATTTTCCGCGTGACATACTCGCTGATGACACAAGCCGCAACCGTTACAATGATCAAGATAAGCGCGCGAAAACCAAAGATAAGTGTGGAGGCGATAATTGCTGGGATCAGCGCGATGATCACGTCCAGCATAATTCCTCGGCTACTGCGTCCAGAGTGCAGATGAGGCGAGATAGAAACCGGTAATTTGTTCATTTGGCAGCCTCCCTTTCTAACTGTTTCGCTCGTTTCATCGACTGAACGAGTCTGCGACCAGCCGGACAAACGAAGGCACAACAACCGCATTCCATACAGGCGGATACATTTAACTTTTTCAAGCCAGTAAGATCATTGTTTCGCGTACAGCGTTCGATCTGAACCGGCAGCAGCGACATCGGACAAGCTTCGACACAGCGTCCGCAGCGAATACATGGTGATTCCTCTGGCAGCTGTTGAGCCGCTCCTAAAATCGTGATGGCATTGGTTTGCTTCGTAATCGGTAAATCCACTGAAAATTGAGCGATCCCCATCATTGGTCCGCCCAAAATAATCTTGCTAGGCTCATCGATCAGCCCGCCACAATACTCAATCACGTCACCAATCGGCGTCCCGACAGGAACCACCACATTTTTGGGCTGCGCCACATTGCCATCTACGGTGATCCGCTTATGAGTCAGCGGCATACCGATCTCGATATAGCGCTGTAACAATGAAATCGTTGAGATATTCATAATCAAACAACCGACTTCAGACGGCAATTTCCCAGGCGGGATTTTTCGACCAGTCGTTGCATACACGAGCATTTTTTCCGCGCCCTGCGGGTATAATGATGGAATCTCCATCACATCGATCGACGGATCACGGTCAGCCAGCTCATTCAAGTGATCCCGTAATTTTTTTAACCCTTTTGGCTTGTTGCTTTCGATCCCTACGACCCCATGAGCGATATTCAAATACTTCATCACTAATTGCATCCCTGCGATGATTCGCTCTGGATACTCTAGGCTTTCTCGGTAATCGGACGTAATAAAGGGTTCACATTCTGCCCCGTTAATCACCAGCGTATCAATCGGTGTGCTCTCATTGACATTCAGCTTGACGTGCATAGGAAATCCAGCGCCACCAATCCCAACGATGCCGCTGTCTCGCGCAGCCTTCAAAAGATCTTCTTTCGAATGAATTTCAACCGGTCTTGGTTCGGGAAATTCGACAGGTAGACCGTCACTAGCGATATGAACCGCATCACACATCTGACCATTTGCCATCAAAACCGGTTTGATTCCCTTAACCTTTCCAGAAACAGAGGCATGGATTGGAGCTGAGACAAACGCTTCCGAATCCGCGATAACCTGCCCAACTGTGACAACGTCCCCTTTTTTTACCGTCGGCGTACAAACACCTCCAATATGCTGCTGCATTGGAATAGTCACAATTTTCGGCGGTTCCATAAAAACGCTTTCAAGTTCTGCCGTATTCTTATTATGGGGAACTTTGACACCTCCTTTAAACTTTGCGATTGCTTTCGTTAATGTTTCCATAGACAAACCTCCCCTGTGGTCCAACAAAATCATTGGGCTTACTCCTCATTTTGCAACAATTCATACACCAGCAGGCTTATTCTTACCCAAATAAATAATAGAAGAAAAATGACGAAACAGGAAAGCTGAACCTGTAGCTGGCTTGATTTTAAACGTTCATTTGTTTAATCCGAAAAGTTTTTTCACAAAATGATTCACAAACTTCAGTATCGATTTTATCAGTATACTTATACGTTTATGATAGCACAGTGAAAAACAAATGTAATTAGTTTTCACAAACTCACAAAAAAAAGCGCCTAATTTCTTAGGCACTTTTAATCGCTCATCACTTAGGGTGTATTGGAAATCGTCCACTGCAGAGTGGTTTGATAAGTTCCCGTTTGTTTTGGTGTATCTTTAGGAACAAAAAGCTGAAACTGATTCAGCGGCATCTCGAAATAGCCGGGAGCTGTAGTGGCGCTCAAGGAAAACAAGGTCACTTGATTGCTAGGGAGCATATGGACTGTCTGATTTGAAATGGAGAAATAATTCTGAAAGTTACTATTTACGCTACCTAGGACGATATCTAGCCGAGCATTGGCTAGATTTTTCTGCCCGCTCACCCAAGCATTTGTTTGCGCAAGTTTCAGCTGCCAGGCTTTTGCTGTGGTACGAGTATCATCGATTCGGATCGTTCCTGTTTGCAACGGATTGGCGTTATTCCCTCCGACATGGGCACTCCATGTTTCGTCGACTTTTGTTTGAACCGGATGACTGCCAAAGTTCAAACTGCTTGGCAATAATTCATTCTTCATCGCTAGGCTTCCAGCTGCGAAATAAAGATTCGTATTACCACCATAGTTGCTTAATAGCTGGACATCAAAATTATCTGTTTGAAAAATCCCACCCCGTACAATAGCCGTATAATCTTGCGTCAATCCTGTAGGACTAGAAACTAACGTCGGAAATGAAACGCTCGTTGATCCTAAAATAGAAGCCGCTACTAGATTTTTGCTAACAGTCGAATTCGCATTGCCAAGGATGCTAATGGTATTCGTCAACGCATTCAAGAGATTGTTCAACGCCGTGCTAATCAACGATACAGAAGCAATTCCTTGAACGACCGTTTGGACAGCTTGTAAACGAACAATCAATGCATTCGTTATTATCGGCAGCAAGCCTTGATTGATATCCGCTCTTAACAAAGTAGCAGAATATTGTTCAACTGGAGAGGCGAATACTTGTCGTCCGAAATCTTCCTTGTTTAACGCCGTAATCGCATTATTAAGATTCGTCACCGTTGCGCCTAAGCCTAACGTCGTGAGCAACCCCGTCAAAGTCGTCACTAAATCTAAGACCGTTCCTGTTGCGGCCTTGATATCAGAAGCAAGTACGGTAACCGTCGTATCGACAGCCGCATTTCCATTTTTTTGTACATTTCCAGCTAATTGAGCGGGCACATTGATAAAGGCATACTTCACCCCTGTCCTTCCAGCCGTTGCACCGATCGCTGTTGTGCCATTTATGGTAAAAGTCACTGCTTTATTCGTAACATTTAAATACGGGGCCGCCGCGGTCGTCCCGCTGTTATTACTGACTTGTGTATTTGAAAATAAATCCAGCGACACCGCACTTACAATAATATTTGAACTTGTGAGAACTAGAAAAATTGCCCAACCTATAACCCAAAACTGTTGAAATAATCGAGAGCATTTCCCCTTCATTTTACTTCCTCCTTCTATCGTTACACTCAACGCCTTCAAAAATTTCTTTTCCAAGAAAATAATCGACAACAGTGCAAAATGATTTGGAAATCTTGTTTTTAATACTCAATCAATTACCAATAAACTGATAAAAAAGCCCTTTCATTCATTGTCTTCTCCCTTAATTAAACCCGGTACTTAAGAAAGCGGGAAATTTTTTGCTTAACTGTGAAGATTCTGTGAGCATTCTGATAGCGTTATTTTCAAGGCGACCTATATAATGCCGACATAAGAAATATTTTCTTTTCTGCGCAGAAAAGAGCCACTACATTTTCCAAGAAAGGGGGAGACAATTGAAGACACAGATTGGCATCCTTTTGGTTTTTCTGTCACTCTTCGTTGTCCCTTCTCCAACGATCGAAGCAGCCGTTACTAATGGCAAGGTTCAGTACTATTACGAAAGCAGTACGGCAGCTAGTGACAGTTCTTCTCGTTCCACCACAAGCTCTCAGAGCAGGACTGGCGAAACGAGCAACAGCACGACGGATGTTGCGAATCATAAAGAATCTCCTGCTTCACCTAGTAGACAAAGCAGGAAGCAGCACTCAGGCATCACCCGTTTTCTACAAACGAATGATCAACGAAATACCTTTTTAGTTAGTATTGGTTTACTGATTCTCGCAATCGCTTTTTTAGGGTGGCGAATCGTTCACTATAGGAGGAAAAACTGATGAAAAAACAAGCAGCCTTATTCGCAGCCGCCTTTTTTGCCGGCAGCTTATTTACTTTCGCAACGAGTGTTCATTCGGCCGACACAACTGGGACTGTAGACTATACCTCCGGCGGTATCACCTTTGATCCGCAAGTTTCCGGCGATCCAAGTGCGTCCTTGCCAACCAATTTGAACTTTGGTTCGCATCCAATTCAAACAAAACAAGCAGAGAGCTGGACAGCTACCTCTGATGGCAATCAAACCTCTTCCGTAACAACTGGGCAGGTAGCTGTTAGTGATAACCGTGGAACCGTGGGCACTGGCTGGTCAGTAAAAGTGGCACAACCAGAACAATTCAAAGCTGGACAAAATGTGCTTTCTGGAGCAATCCTATCCTTTACCGTTGGTACACTTACCAATAACCTGAACGCTTTGCCAACAGGAGATGGAATCGCCAATAACAGCACGCTTGGATTGGTTATTGGGCAGACGGGCTCCGTCATCACCGCACAAGCGAATGAAGGCGCTGGCGAGACCGCACTGCCAATCAATAAATTTAGTCTGAACGTCCCAGCCAACACAGCAAAAACAGCGGCCCAATACCAAACAACCGTCGTCTGGACCTTCTCAGCAACACCTAGCTAAAAAAAACTCGGGCAAAATCCCAACGACAGCCGCGCTTACTGTGAAAGTGACTTCATTCTGTCAGACGAAGATTTTGCCCTTTGATTGATAGATAAGGGGAAAGAAAACATTGAGAGAGACTCTTCCATTACGCGGAAAATACAATTGAAGGAGAAAGAAAAATGCTAAAGCAGCTAATTTATTTATTTCGAGGTGTATGCCTCCTATTAGCCTTTTCATTTTTACCAATTGTCGCTCATGGAGAATCATTGGATAGCTTTGATGCGGTCATTCACCCATCAGAGCATCAAATTGAGAAAGATCAGCTTTATTATGATTTGCAGTATCAGCCCAAGGAATCCGAGCGACTGACAATCACCTTGACCAATCGGACAGAACAGCCGATCAAGCTGAAGGCCACCTTCAATCGAGCGGTCACGAACAGTTTAGGGGTCGTTGAGTACTCTGGGATGAATGAAGATGAGAGTAATTTTGGTCCCAATATCACCGACTACGTCAAACTTAGTGATCCAACCATTGATTTAGCACCAAAGGAATCAAAGGATATTTATTTGGATGTAAAGATGCCAGACAAAGAATTTGAGGGAATTTTAGCCGGCGGTCTTTACATCGAACAACTTTCAACTGAAAAAGTCGAAGGCAATATCAAAAATGTGTTTTCACGAGAGATCGCTGTCTTGCTGCAAAACAAGACAGACGAGGTAAAACCAAATTTGACTATCGCCAAAGCAAACGCTCTGCAAGTCAATCACCGCAATGCAGTAAACGTGATTGTCGATAATGAAAAGGCCACCTATGTGAAGAATATGTCTGTTGACTATCAAGTCGAAAAAGATGGGAAAACGATTGCTAAAGCCAAAAAAGAGAAACTGACTATGGCCCCAAGCTCACGTATGCCCTTCTTGATCCAGATGGATAATACCGAATTTTCACCCGGCACCTATACCGTCAAAATGACCATCAACGCTGATGATCAAAAATGGACAGGCAGCCCGAAATTCACCATCAATCAAGAAAAAGCCAACGATTACAATGACAAGGATGTATCGATCGAAAAAGAATCGACCAATCCTTGGATTTGGATAGGAATCGCCGTCATTATTCTCTTACTAGCCGTTGTCATCTTTATGTACAACAGAAACAGGCACTTACAGAAGAAAGTAGATGGGAAATAGAAAAAGGCGGCGTCTCAATTAGGAGACGCCGCCTTTCTTAGGCTTGATTCTTACAAGCAATGACGACAGGAACTAAAAAAATAAAGTTAGAACAGCACCAACAGAAATCCCCGCAGCAGACTAGCTGCCGCTAAAATAATCCACCCCAAAATTAATTGGCTTTGCACCGCCTGATCAAAGGTCCCGCCTCTTTGCTGGACCAATACTTTTGTACGCATGTCTCTTCCTCCTTTTCAGACACAAAACGTCACCTGATTTTCGCATTCATTAACTGACAGTCCTTCATTCCTCTTCTCCTTTAAATTATATACTGAAAAGAATTTGGGTTAACTCCCAGAAACTTGATGATCGGTTAAAAAAATGATTAGTTGCAACAATAAGAAAATTCTAACGAATAGATACGTCACTTTGAGGACGATCACATTTTTCTGTAATCAATTTGTTCCTACCTCCCCCTTCAACGCTTGACGTGACCAACAAAACAGAATACTATAAAAGATAGTAGTAGTTCTACGATCACTCGTAGATAGATCATAAAGAAAACACGATAGAAAGAAGGGTTAAGCGATGCGGACGATTGATTTGATTGTTCTAGGAATCCTAAAAAAGGAATCTCTGAGTGCCTATGATATTCAAAAACTGATTGACTATCGGAACATTTCTCAATGGGTAAAAGTTAGCACCCCCACCATCTACAAAAAAATGCTGCAGCTGGAGAAACAGGGCTACGTCAAAAGCACCCTGAAGAAAAATGGTAAGATGCCAGAGAAGGCTGTCTATTCATTGACTAAAAAAGGCCAGACAGAATTCGAAAAACTAATGCTAGGAATCGCCGCCCGTCCCATCAATATTTTCTTAGACTTCAATGCCGTCATCCTTAACCTCGATAGCCTATCACCCACAGACCAAAAAGCTTGCATCGGTATCATCGAAGCCAATGTTAATAAGATGAAATTGAAACTAGAGGAAGACATCTCAGATAGCAAAGCTTCGAAGGAAATCCCTGAAACAGCAAAAGCCGTGATGCAGCAGCAGATGCTTTTGACTGAGACCATTGAGAAATGGATCGCTAGTGTGAAAAACGGATTTTAAAAATTGCCTATTGGAGGATAAGCTTATGTTAAATAAAAAAAATATTTATCAGTGTTCATTTCCAAAAATCAATGGCAATATGATTGTCCTTCCTCCTCACAGACTGTTGCGTCCATACATTGCGAACTATACATTTACCGATCCAAGTACGATGCATCCGCAGCAAACAATCCTGCCGACAATCAGTTCAACCCTTGTCTGTACTTTTAAGAACGGACAATTCACTGCTGGCTTACGTGGAGTGAATACCAAACCAACTATGATCGCTGACTATGCCCGACAATTTGATTTTATGTTTTTAATTGAGTTTCATTCAGCCGGACTTTACCCCTTTCTGAACATTGATCAACATCATTTGGCGGATGAGGGCTTTCTCTTTACTGATTTAAACCAATCATTAACTGAACAAATAGCCGAAGCGTATTTCATCGCTAAAAATATTCCTGATTTAACGAATAAGCTTGATTCTATTTTTTTAGCTGCCATTCATGATACAGAACTTAACCCTGCTTTTCGCATTGCCTTTGAAAAAATTCTTGAAAGCAATGGAGCGATTCATGTGAAGGACTTGGCGCGGCAAACCTACTACAGTGAAAAACAATTAAATCGCTTATTTATGAAATATGTTGGTACGAAAGTAAAGACCTGTTCTCGCATTGTCCGCATGAAGAATGCCGTAGAGCTACTACAGAGCAGCCCTCACATTGCTTTGCTATTTGAGCAAACCGGCCATCACGACTATCCTCATTTTGTTCATGACTTTACTGCGCTTTATGGACTCACCCCTAAAGAATACTTAACAAAGATGTCACTTTTTTACAATGACCCCTATAAATTGTGACGGTATACTTTCAAGTATAGAAATGAAAGAGGTGGTTAAAGTTTATGTTTACACCCTACATCAGTTTTAATGGGGATTGTGAAGAGGCTTTTTTGTGGTATGCTCGGCTGTTCAACGGTACTATTCAACATCTGTCCAAATACGATGAAATACCAGAGAATCCTGAATTCCCAATTAACAGCGAACTAAAAAATAAGGTGATGCATGCTCGGCTTGCTGTCAGCGAAACCGCTGGTATCACTGGTGCAGATTATCTAGAACCAATCGAAACAACTGGAAATGTCGCGATTCAAGCACACCTACCGGAGGAAATTATGGCTAGAAACGCCTTTTCAGAACTCGCTGAAGAAGGCATCATTATTGCGGCAATCGCCAGCAATCCTCCCCCTGATGACGGCAGTATCAGTGGTTGTGTGAAGGATAAATATGGCGTGACTTGGATCATTTCAGCGATGAAGTAATTCAATCGTTTAGGACGAACCAATAACAAAAACTGTTGTTGGTTTTTCCACTCTTCACAATTGACCTATCAGGTAAATACTGTTAGACTCTAATTGACCTATTAGGTAAAGGAGTGAGCATGTTGACTGAAATCAATCCGAAAGATCCAAAAATGCAAAAAATTTATAATGCGGCACTACAGGAGTTTTCGCAACGAGGATATGATGAGGCTTCAACGAATCGAATCGCAAAGGCTGCGGGAATTTCGAAGGCATTGATGTTTCACTATGTTAAAAGCAAAGAGGAGTTGTTTTTACTTCTGCTGAATTATTGTCAGAAGACTATTGCTGAGGACTATTGGAATAAATTAAATTGGCAGGAAAAAGATCTTTTTAATCGTTTGCGGCAATCATATACACTCCAGATTGACTTAATGAAACGCAATCCGTGGATTTTTGATTTTACTAATTTGACGTTTGAAACAAAAGCAGAAAAGATCAATCAAAAAGTAGCTGACA
The DNA here is from genome assembly GCF_051710745.1 of Enterococcus sp. DIV0756. Taxonomy (NCBI): domain Bacteria; kingdom Bacillati; phylum Bacillota; class Bacilli; order Lactobacillales; family Enterococcaceae; genus Enterococcus; species Enterococcus sp. DIV0756. The sequence continues at coordinate 2,392,882 of NZ_JBIOLF010000001.1, forward strand.
TAGCCAAACAACAGCATTCTTCTTGTAACAAGGATTTATTTCAAGGGATTGATGAAACGAAATTCCGAACGGGACTTAATGTTGAACGCTGTAAGCAATTGATTCTTTGGGGGAATATTGGATTTACCAATGAAATTTTGGAGGAACTGAAAAAGGCAGATCGTGATCAGATTGATTTTCAAGCCATTGCTGATAAACTAACCCAGTATCTGGAAGATCTTAAAGACGTTTTTTATGAAAAGTAATTGAGGACGCACGATGAAAAAGATACTGATTGTCATTAGTTGTCTGCTGCTTTTCTGGTCTATCTTACAATTGGTCACAAAAAATAACCCGCAACAGAAAGAAGGTTCTGTGATGGAAAAAGAAGCAACTGCTATCGCCTTTCCTTTACGTGGAGAATGGTACACGGAAACAAGCCCAGCTGATCGAATCCCGAGTCATGGCACGGATCGTTTTGGATTGCGTTATGCCTTTGATTTTATTCAAAAGGATCAGAAAGAAGCCTCGCATACTGGAGGTTCAGCTGCTTATTTCTTTGGCGGAGTTCCCTTAGAAAGCTATTATTGTTTTGGTCAACCCGTCTATGCTCCCTTTACTGGCGAAGTCATTACAGTAAAGAACAATACTCCCGATGGGGAAAATGCTTCATGGCTTCATGACCAAACAACTGCCATCCGTCATTCCCTTTTTTTCAACCCAAAACAGGATGGCTTTGAGGCAATCGCAGGAAATTATCTTCTCCTCAAAAAGTCCGAAAGAGCCTACGCCGCCTTTTGTCATCTGCAAAAAGACTCGATCGCTGTCACCGAGGGAGAAAAAATTAGCCAGGGAACCTATCTTGGCAATGTAGGGCATTCAGGAAATTCCACTGAGCCACATTTGCATTTTCAATTGATGGACTCGGCAATAATCGAATCAGCCAATGGTCTTCCACTGGTGTTTGAGACCTATGAAAAATACAATGGACATTCTTGGGATATCGTCAATAATCAACTTCCCGCCGCTGGCGAACGGATTCGTTCACTAGACACAGAAAGAAACTAGGTGACGACTTTGGAAATGAACAATTTATATAAACCTCAGAGCCGACAGGATCTGAGAGATTGGTTAACGAAAAATGCAGCAAGTGCAAACGATTGCTGGATCGTGATTGATCGTGAGCAATCGAACCTGACCTATTTAGATATCGTGGAGGAAGCTCTTTGCTTTGGCTGGATCGACAGCACTAAAAAGAAGCTTTCCGCAACGGAAATCGCACAGCGACTCTCACCTAGAACGAAAAAGAGCCAATGGACCGAGTTGAATAAGGAACGAGCTCGTCGTTTAATCTATTTAGGGTTGATGACTGATTTAGGTCGAGCGACTTTGCCTGATTTGTCTTCAGAAAGTTTTGTGATTGATCCGCGAATTTTACAGGCGCTTGAAGCGGATCCTGAAATTCAGCAAAACTTTTCAACTTTCCCAGCGCTTTATCAACGAATCAAGATCGATAACATCCAGCGCTATAGTGCTGATACCGAACTCTTTGATCGACGCTTGCAGAAATTATTGACCAATACTAAGGCCAACAAGCTGTTTGGTGCTTGGGACGACAACGGTCGACTAAGCAGCTACAAATCAAAATAATGTTCAATTGTGGAAGTGAACCGGTTGGTTTACTTCCCTATTTAATTTGACCTTCGTTTTCTCAATCGATCGATTAGCCTACCGCGCTTTTTCTTAGCTTTTGATGGTGCTATAGCTGGATTAAGACCCTCCAGATCCTCTTCAAGCTTGACTAAAAGTCGGAATCTGACAGGTTGTGTTCCTTCGATTACACCGAAGTCCTCTATCTCTCCACCTTCTGGTACCATAGCTAGAATTAATGCTGCTGCATCGCTCTCAGAGATATCCTGTGGTTCGATCCCTGTCGGCAGCTCAAAAAATAGCTCAAGCAATCCAGGCTTGATCAGGCTTTGCTCAACAATTAAATCCTTTGGTTCCTGAATGGTTTGCACCGAGTGCGCTGGATTCTTTCGTGTCTCTCTTGGTGCTTCTGCAGCTTCTGATACTTCTGATTGTTCCTCTGTTTCTTTATCGAAAATCGATGTCTCAATCGTTTCAATAAATTTCGCTGTAACAACCTTTTCGAAGAAATTGACACCATTCTTTTCAAAAATATCTAGGGTCGTCAGCTTTTCTAGTTGCGTTCTTATTTCTTCGGCAGTCTTATTCGGATTGGCGTCTTTCAACCGCCACGTATGTTTTCTGCCGTTGCTTTTTTCAAACGTTGCCGATAGACTTAACATGTTTTTCTCCTCTTTTCTTGTTGTATTTTATGCGTCTAATCTTACCGTCATGAGCCAGCTAGTTTAGCTAGTGGTTCTTTTATAAATTGGGTACAGAGCTTTTCAATTTTTTCAGTCACATAGTTCTTAACTGAAAATAATCTGATAGACACGACCTTCCATTCATTGGAAGAAAAATAATGTTTAAAATAAAAATAGTAGCGGCGCAACGTGCGCGAGGTTTTCGTCTCCAAAAACAATTTACGAACAAGCTTCTTCATAAAAAACGAAAAATCCTCTTCCCCTAATTCATCTCGTACTTGAAGCGCTATCAGAATTTGAATCGTTGATTTCGCATCATGGGTTTCTTTGTAATGTGTATCTATTCTGGTCTGTAATGTTTTGGGCCGGAGCGAAAACACTTGCTGCGGGGTAAATAATGCTTCTGTCAAGATCATTCTCCTCTCATATTCGCTTGTGATCACGCCTCGACTATAATCCTAACGGAAACCACCTGTCAATCAGTCAAAAATTTTTTTCCTTCCCTTTACTGCTTATCCATAAAGCAAAACCACTTGTATTATGGGAAAGAATCAGAAAAATATCTTAGTTTTTTATTTTTGATTAAAATAATAAAACGGGAGATTTAGATTATTTGCGTATCTTATTTCTTGTTTCTTTTAGTGAATAGCGTAGAATGGGCGTAGGAAGACATGGAAAGGATGTTTGCGATGGAAAACTACGTCATCAGAATTGATACTCCCGAGGTTGATGAATACTTGGCACTGCGACAACGTTGCGGATTATCTGCACGAGGCAGAGAAGCCAGTAAAATGGGATTAGCCAATAGCATTTATTCAGTAATTATCCGAAGCAATACCGATCAAAAGTTGATCGGAATGGGGCGAATCATTGGTGATGGCGGTACTGCTTATCAGATTGTGGACATTGCCGTTCATCCGACAGAACAAGGCAAAGGGTTGGCAAAGAGGATCATGGAGCTGTTGATGAAACACGTTCATGATGAGATTGATCCGCAAGCCTATGTAAATTTGATTGCTGATTCTCCTGCAGATAAGCTGTATGCTCAATTTGGCTTTGTAGAAACCGCCCCAGAAAGTCTAGGAATGTATTTAAAACGCTAACGCCTGTTCTAATATAGGAGCTCATTTTTAATAGTATTTAAACTTGCAGTTATAAAGGCAAATTCAAACAAACAGGATTCTGCTAAAAAGCAGAATCCTGTTTGTTTTTCTATTTTGTAAAAACAACAAAGCCCGGTAATTCTGGATGATCAATCACAAGGCCTTCATGAATTGAACGTGCACTCCAAAAGATCATCAAATCCCCAGCAGCCATAAAAATATTAAATGCTGAGAGCAAGATCAGTTCCGTATTTGGAAACAGCAGCGACAGAAGAAAATAGCCGCCAGCTAATACAACAACGGGTGCTAAAACACCGATCTTATAGGCTTTTGCCGCTAAAGCTTCCTTACAATGGCAATACGGCATTAACTCCTTGACATTAAATCCAAAGGTGATGCTTTTCATTTTCTTTTTTGCATAATTTGCCCAAGCCAGTCCATGAATCAGCTCATGTACTGGAAATGAAAGGATAAATAAGCCCAAAAACAAGAGAAAATCAATCTCCCACAATGGCGATGCGTCCGCTCCCCAACGCCAAAAATACCCGATTACAACCAACACGATCAACGGAAGCGGCAGCAGCATTCCCTGAGTTCCCGTCTCCTTTGCCGAAAAGGTTTTATCTTGTTTATGATAATCCTTTTCTTCCATTTCCTGACAAAGCGCATCAAACAGTTCATACTTCTTGTCCTTTTTCCCCTTCTTATGCCTCTTTTTCATACGATGGCCCCCTTTTTCCTATGTCCCCACATATTTTTTAACTCCTTTTAACCCTTTCTATTGCCATCATATACGTTTTCACCCATCCGCGTCAAAGTTTGTAGACTAAACCCTCTTTTACTAAAAAAACCAGGAACTTTTTATATAAGCTCCCGGCAGTGTGACACAATTCGTTTTTTCAAAAGGACAAAAATCATTTTGTTTATCCTATTCTTTTTTTAAATAACTCATACAAAAAGGAAATACCAAAACGATCAAAGCCATGATCAAACAGATCATCGTTAAATAAATAAGAACCTCATCGGTTGGAAAAACTACGCTTAACATGACAAGAAAATAGAAAAGCACCTGAAATATACGACTTATCTTGTTACTCCTTCGATAAATTCTTTCGTGTCTACTTGAATCCATGTTCGTCATTCCTCCTAAATAGAAGCCGGACTAACCTACCACTGGATCAACTCAACAACAGGAATAAAACATTTGAGACTGCTTACAATCTATAGATAAACCAATCTCCCCTCACCACTATTATAAACGATTGTTCATTGTTTCACTTGTTCGTTTTTTTGTTATTTTTGCAAAAAAATGGTATATAGAAACAAAAAAGCCAATGATATTTATCATCGGCAGTAAAAATTCAGATTATTATTTAAAAATAGAACAAATCTTCAAACTTCACATCCAGTGCGATACACAAAACCAAGGCTAATTTAGCCGTTGGACTGAACTGGCCCGTCTCAATCGAGCTAATAGTTGTTCGTGACACGCCGACTAACTTAGCAAGTGCGGCTTGGGATAATTTCTTTTCTTTTCGCGCTTCTTTTAAACGATTTTTTAAGACTAATTTTTCTTCAGACATACGACTCACCTAGACTATCTTAGGATCAGAAACCAGCTGTTTTATGTGAAAAATGATCATTGCGATCGTAACCAATAAATAGATGATCCCGAAAATCAACTCTCTACGTCTTCTTAAGTAATAGTATCTTACCAGAAAGTCTGTAGCACCATAAGAAAAACTAACCGCGTAAAGCCCAAAATTAAAGCCTCTATCAAGTAACATTTGAATGACAAAAAGACCCGTTGATAAAAGAACTACGACCAACCCGCTAAAAGAATTCGAACGTTTTTGAACTTCTTCACGGTAAGGATCCTTTTTTCGATTTTCTTCACGGCTTTTTGCCAGTATTTCTTCTTTTTTCAAAGATGATCCCTACTTTCTAATTAAACATTATAGCTAATTTTCTGAAGAATGAATAGCTTAAGATTGATTAATCAGACTCCATGCCTCGTTTTCTATACGCTATAAGAAAAATTACGATTCCTAAAACAAACCAAATGGCCATTGTTACAAGATCCGGCATATTGAGAGAATAGCCTTCTTTGCTGAAAATTCCATCGACATAACCAGCAATCACTCCAGAATAGCTATAACTAGACACTTTATCAATCGTCGAACTGAAAAAACGCAGCTGAGGAAGCATCGTAAAAACAAGCAGAAGCGGCGTACAGATCACGCCAGATTGTGTCTGATCCTTCGTCAAAATCCCGACTACAAAGCCTAAAACAATACTAATCAGGGTTCCAGCAGCGGTAATCAAAAGAAAAACCGGAAGATCAATGGCTGAATAAGCTATCCCACTCGCTGGAATTAAAAGAAGATTAACAATCATGATGATACTAAAAGTTGGGATCAATGACCCGACCAAATACTCATTGCTTTTTACTGAGGAGGTCATCAAGACCCGCAACGTATGCTTCTCTTTTTCTTCAGCGATCGACGTGCTGCTGATCATCAACCCGCCAGAAACGATATTCATGATCAGCCCCAATCCCAGTAGAAAGGCATCCACGCGAAAGGCGCCATTTGCTTGCGGCAGGTTCGCCATTACTCGGCGAAAAACCATCACGATGATTAAAGCAATGATCGGATTGCTCATCATACTCAAATTACTCAAGATCGTTTGAAATTTCAAGCCCATTATGGCATTGAGCCGTTTCATTGTATTACTCATATTAACTTCCTCCCTGTGGCTTCCAAAAAGACTTTTTCTAACGTGGGCTCGCATGAATGGATCGTCTCCACTCGATCTGCGGCGATCCATTTTTCAATCAGCTTGGCGGTTTCAACTGATTGCATCAATTGAACTTCCGTGTCGTCAGTCAGATGAACATTGAAGCGTTTCTGTTTGTTGAATTTAAGTCGTAAATTCTCTGGTGTATCCAGTTCAGCAATGATCCCTTCGTTCAACAGTGCCACTCGATCGCAAAGCTTATCCGCTTCTTCCATATTGTGGGTCGTTAGAAAAATTGACGTCCCTTCCGCTCGTAATTCCTCCATCATTTGATGGACCGATAACGCAGAAACAGGATCTAGTCCGCTAGTTGGCTCATCCAAAAAGAGCAGCTGCGGCTTATGCAATATCGCCCGAATCAGTACCAAACGCTGCTTCATCCCTCTTGAAAGCTTTTCCGCTAACTTTTGTCGATGTTCATATAACCCAAATTTTTTTAATAGCTCATCAATTGATGCGGGGTCCACATTTAACAACTTCGCAAAAAACTTCAAATTCTGATAGACGGTCAATTTTTCATAAAAGCCACTCATATCAGAAACAATCCCGATTCTCTTATAAATATCTTCATCGACATGCTCTACAGGAATACCTAAAATACTGGCCTGTCCTGAGGTTTTTCTCAATTGTCCAGTTAAAATCTTGATCGTTGTCGTCTTGCCAGCACCAGATGGACCTAAGAAACCAAAAATTTCTCCTTCATAAACCTTGAAATCCAATTGATTAATCGCTTGATAGTTTTTAAACTGCTTCGAGATACCTCTTGCTTCAATTAATACTTTTCGTTCCATGATCGTTTTCTCCTATTTTTGATAAGTTTTCTTGTCAATCGTATGTAAAAAAAAATCATTCTCTCTCCATTTCAGCCAACAGCGGCTTTCCATCCTTATCAACCAGCACTGCCATTCCTGACCCCATATTAGGAACGATCGCTAATAAGTATTGCACGCCCGAATGTTTATCAACCACAACTGTCGTAATCCCGGATCCGCTTGTTTCAATCGTCTGTACATTAAATCTTTTTTCCTTACTCATTTTCCTTCACTCCTTTTTTTGACAAGTTTTATTGTCAATCATAGTATAAAGCTGACAAGTAAACTTGTCAATATTTAACATTAAAAAAATCAGCAGTTTTCGACCGCTGACTCTCAAAAAGCCTATTCTAGTGCAATTTCTGATTAATTTGGTTGATCTCCTGTTTATATTTCAAATAATTAAAAATCCAAATCCCAAAAAAGATCAGGAAAAACGAGATCGATGCCGATAAGATAACCTGCCACTTAAAGGGAAACCATTGATTTATCCCCGCAACAATCAAGAAAGCAATGAAGCTTCCTCCCAGATGAATCAGTGTTTGGACTAGCAACGGCAACTTTTTCGCTTCATAAATCAGACTCAATAACCCGATCACCACCGATAACAGGACAAAGCTCAAGACGATTTTTCTGACGTGATTATCCGCATAAATCAGCGCAAATAACATACAAATAGCACTGCCGATCCCTACCGACTGACCTAATAATTTAAGTACTCGTTTCATTTTTACTCCTCCTTTTGATTCCTAAATGCTGTTTTAACTGATCGACAAACCGACGAGAAACAGTAATCCTTTGACCATTGCTTAAATAGGCATATAGACTGCCGGAAAAGGCCACCTCTAATTTTTGAATTGCTTTTGTATTGACTAGCGCTGATTTTGACACCTGTAAAAAATGTTCACTTGGCAGCTCCTCCTTCAACGCAATCAGCGATTTACGAAAAGAATAACTGTCCTTCGTCGTATACAGGGTCATGATTTTATTGAATACTTCTAAATAAATAATGTCTGTTTTATCCAGTAAGACAAACTCCTCGTTTACCTTAATGATTAATTGCTCCTCTTGAAACGCTTCTAGACAGCCAGCAATTTGATTACCTATTTTTTCTTCAGCCGCTCGAATCCGGACCTCCGGCGCTGTCCACTTCTTGCCAATCTCCATTTGAATTTTCAACCCCTCAAACATAGACCCTTACCGCCTCCTTCTGTATCTTCATAGTAAGCTATTTTAGCAGGGCGACCTAGCTTTTTTTCCTTTCCGGTAATTAGAATGTCCCATCCGGTAAACAAAAAAAAGAACCCTTTTTCATAAAAGCGTTCTTAAAATCATTCTTTTTTTTACAGGTTGTGCGCCAAGTCATTTTTGGTAATTTTCAAGTTCTGTTAAGTTTGCGTATTGAAAGAGGAGGGAAGAGGACTTTTTAATAACCTCAGTTTAAATCTGCGTAAATCCCACTACTTGGCGCACAACGAAGCACGGTGCTTCTAAAATTTGACTAGTTTAATAGTAATGGCTGTTCTACTTCAGGTCAAAAAGTGATTGTCGCAGGCTTTCGACATCAAAGCTTGAATGTGAATCGTTGGTTTTCCCGCACCTATCCGCTAATTGACAAAAGGTTTTCGATTTTTATTCAGTCGAGTTCTATTAGTTTGATTCACTGTGGCAGTCAATTAGCTGAAAAAGTTGACGAACCATTTTCTTCGTTATTCCGTGAGTTTTTGGAATTTTTAGTAGCACACGAAAAAACCGAGCGAATGATTCCGCTCGGAATTGGATCAATTTATTAAGCTGTACTTTTAATCTTGAACCATTTCAACACCGACAGGATCTGCTGAAAAGTCCGTCTCGCTGTCTGTTTCCATTGGACGTTCCTTCAGCTCGATTTCCAGCTGATGCTGCTGCAGCGTACCGATCTTTTGTGTGATCAATACTAACAACTGACGCAAGCTCTCTTCTGAATGAATTTTATTTTCCACGATCGCTTGGCAAAGGTATTCGATTTGATGACTTTGTTCGAATAGCTCCAAATAACTTTCGCTGTGACGATCGACCTCACGAATCAGCTGCCAATCCGTATCATGATAGTAGGTATCATACATTACAAAGTCTAAACGATAAACACCAAGTACGAATAAATCGCGTACTTTTTGATTTTCTCTTAATAGTGTCGCAAGTTCTGTTGAGCCATTCGCGATTTCTCCACCCAACTCCACTAGTGCTGAATAATTATGTTGATATTCCTTTTTCAGCTTCGTAAACAATCGCGCAGTCTTACGCACTTCCTTCTGCTTTTCACGATATTTCAAGTATTGAAACATCAATAGCGCTGCTAAAAATGAAAAGAAGCAACCAAAGAAAGCTGTTGACGCATTGACAAAGGTTTTAATGACATTGATGTGTTCGCCGAAAAACTCTCGGTTGAAATAAATCAGACCGATACTGATCACCGCAATGACTTCCCCAACCAATAGAACGGCTAAAGCAACAATCGCTAATTTTTGTTTTTCTGAAATCATTTTTCACCACACATTCAAATTGAATGCTTCTCCTTATATTTTTTCTCCCAAACCCCTAAAATTAAGTTACTTTCCCTCCTCGCTTTATTCGCTAAATACCCCAGAAATTATTTCTAGCATATTTAATCAATAAAATGACTTTTTTATAACGAAACAGATATTTTAGCGTTTAATAACGTTTTTTATTATATCATTTATTGTCTCTATAAGAAAGACCTCCTGAACTTTTTGGATAATTGTTTTATTTGTAATATTTGAAATAAACAAATATTTCACCAGAAAAACACCATTGTCTGCGAGCTGTAGACAATGGTGTTCACTCCTATTTCATGTTGTTGTAAACAGGTTCAGAGGCTTTAAGAGCTTCTGCGTAACGGTCTTTCTTTATTCTTTTTCTATCAACCCTTCAACCTGCGGCAATCCAATCCCTGCCGTATAGACTTCAATCAAGCCTGGCGGCAATTCCAAATCCTCCGTATGTCCTTTGACATTCATGTGGATCGTCTCTTCTTTATCTGCTAAGATTTTTTCTTTGAAGTCTGGATCAGATAATGCTGCCACACCCATCGACGCCACATCGCCGTAGTTCAGTGCATCCAAGGCCTCATCAGCTGAACGAATCGTCCCTGAAATAACCACTGGCACTCTGCCTGACACAAACTTCTTGATCACTAAGCTGACTGGCTCAGTAAAACCGCCTCTTTGCGGCATCGCCTTATAAGCATCTTTACCAAAGTTTCCGCCTGCTGCTGAAGATAAATCAAGAAAATCGAGGTCCTGTTCCAACAGCTTATCGATCAACTTCAATGAATCATCTAAGTCATACCCGACCATCTCCCCATGAATCTCTTCCGGTGAAATTCGATAGCCGACAATCGCCTCAGGATTTTCTGCTCGCGCGACTTTCAAAACTTCTTTCGTCACTTCAATGGCAAAGTTCATTCGTTTTTCAAACGAGCCGCCCCAATAATCCGTCCGTTGATTTGAATAGCTAGAGAAAAACTGCTGGATCAAATAGTGATTTGCCCCGTGAATCTCCACACCGTCAAAGCCGGCTTTCAGCAAGCGCTGCGCAGCTAAGCCAAAATCCTTCACCACTTGCCAGACTTCATCTTCTGTTAATTCGGTTACCTTGTATTGCAAAAATGGAAATTCGATCGCACTTGGTGCATAGGCCTTTCCAGTGACATAGCAGCCATACGCGCCTTCACGTCCCGGATGCTGAATCTGACCAATCGCTTTGCTGCCATTGCTCTTCATGGCCGCAGCTAATTTGCTGTAAGCATCAATTGCTTCATCGTTAAAAATGGACAATTGTTTCGGATGTCCTTGGATATTTTCCTGAACCGTGATCGCACCAGTAATCAGCAAATTCGCAAACTTACTGCGCCGCTCAAAGTACTTGATATCCTCCTCCGTTGGTTGCCCCGTTGCTGGATCAGCTGCGAAAACCACCATCGGACACATCGCGAAACGATTCTCCAAACGTCCGCCATGCTTCAATCCAATCGGTTCAAATAATGGTGCATATCTTTCTTTCATTTATGATTCCTCACTTTCTTTTATACTCGTGCATGTGTCGTATACCAGCCGCCGTCGATCGTGATGGTCGCACCAGTGATAAAGCTAGCTTTAGCCGATGCCAAGAAGGCAAATAATTTCGCTGGCTCCCAATCCTCGCCGATCCGCCGACTCGGGATCGCCTTCAACGCTGATTCGGTTCCCAACATCTCCCATGCTTGATCCGGCATCAAATTAGTGCGGATCAATCCCGGACAAACCGCGTTTACCCGAATGAAGGTATTGTCGCCTTCATCGATCTCCGTCACTGCTTTAGGTCGTCCAAACATATCCGCTGGATTATTATTTAACAACGCCGCCGCACTTTGCCGCGTGTAATTCAATAATGCAGCCTTCAAGACATTATAAGGAACCGAATCGCCAATCATGAAGGAAGCCACCGAGGCGGTGTGGGTGATACTCGGATTTTTCGACTTGCGTAAAAGCGGCACACAATATTTAGTAAACAGAGCGGCATGCAGCACGTACAATTGAAAAGCCCGTTCAAACTCACCCGAATCCACCTCTTCAACCGTACCCACGATCGCTGAACCCGCATTGCAAATCAAGCTGTCTAATCTACCGAATTTTTCCTTCGCAAAAGCCACCGCTGCTTTGATCTGCTCCTCATCCGTCACATCACATTTAACCGGCAAAAAGTTCTCGCCTAACTCCTTCGTTCGGCTGAAATTTCGCCCAATCCCGATTACCGTTGCCCCCTGATCCAGAAACTCCTTCGTTGTCGCCAAACCGATGCCAGAAGTCGCGCCAGTAATCATTACGATAGAATCTTTTAACATGTTGAATCCTCCTTCTACCTCATTTTAAGGAATTCATTTTTTTCAAAATGAGTTTTATTTTCGTCACGCATACCATTCCACTAAACGTTCATATTTTGAATAAACTGCAAAAAGTGGAACTGGCATCTACCTCATTTTAAGGAATTCATTTTTTTCAAAAATGAGTCTTAGTTTCGTCACGCATACCATTCCACTAAACCACTAAACTTTTTTCTTTAATTTAAACTGCGTAAAGTGGAACTGGCATTAATTACTGACCGTCATCAAGCCGCCATCGATCAAGACATCGGCGCCATTGATGTACTGTGCTGCATCTTTCGAGGCTAGAAACGCGATCAAATCCGCTACTTCTTCTGGTTTCCCTGTTCGTCCGCAGGTAATTTGCGCCATTTGATCATACATCGCCAAAACATCAGCTTCCACCATATTGACACCCTCTCGTTGGAAGATCGGTGTTTGGATAAAGCCCGGCGAGACACTATTGCAGCGCACGCCAATAAAGCCCTGGGCTTGCTGCTTGGTATACAGCACCACGGCGTTTTTCGCTAGATTATACAAGGGATTTTCGGAGCTAACTGTTCGACTGGCTGCAGAAGCGGTGTTGATAATACTTGCGTTGTTTTTCGGAGCATTTAATAAAAGAGGATACAATTCTTTGGCAAACAGCATCGGTGCCCGCAGTAAAAGACTGAAGCAGCGATCAAATTGATCGACCGTCACATCGCGAATCGTGGTATTCTCACCAAAACCCGCATTGTTAACAAACACATCCAACTCATTGTCAAACGTTTCTTTGATAAATTCACACGTCTTTACTATCTCATCGGCATCCCGCACATCACAGGTCCGAGGAATAAACCGATCACCTAAATCCTTCGTCTTGCTAAAATTCCGACCGATCCCAATCACTGTCGCGCCCTCCTTGATAAACAGCCGAGCCGTAGCCAGACCAATACCAGAAGTCGCACCAGTAATCACAACTTTGTAATCTTGGAACATCGTTCTACCTCCCTTTTCAAAAAGCAAAAAAAACTTCAAATGAAAATAGGACAGTTAAATTTGTTCAATTAGAGACTCTTGTTGGATTTTAGTTGCAGACAGATGTCTTGATGAATCGAATAAAGTTTGGGGGATACTACGTTACTACTACAATGATAGCACTAATCAGGGTGATTAGAAAACGCCTTCATGAAAAAGGCACACTATTTTTGCTTATTGACGTTCGTTCTTGTAAAAAGCTGGCTGAATGAAAAATTCTGAAGTAATAGCCGTTTTCTTAACCTGTCTATTTGTGATTAAATCCTATCTTGACATTCAATTTGGACTACGATACGGTTAATTAAAGAGATTTTTAGCTAAGTTAGGAGAAATGATATTTTGGACGACGAGGACTCGTTGTGTATAGAAAAAAATAATCGTGTATTTACTAATAATGATTTTAACGTGCGCTGTTGGCATACAGGGTGCTTTTTTACATTGGTTGAAAAATATAAGGAGGAACCTTTTTGGATAATCTAAGTGTCATGATGGTTGTATTGGTAATATTGCTGGCGCTGTCAGCGTTCTTTTCTTCGAGTGAAACGGCCTATTCTTCATTGAATCGCATTCGGATCACTAAACTGGCAGAGGAAGGAAATGATAAAGCAAGGAACGTTTTAGAATTGTTTCATAATTTCGATCGCCTATTATCAGCGATCCTGATCGGGAACAATATCGTGAATATCGCAAGCTCATCGATTGCGACCGTCCTGTTTGTACGCTATTTTGGCAACATCGGTGTGACACTATCGACGGTTGTGATGACGATTTTGGTTTTAACCTTTGGAGAAATATTTCCCAAAACATTGGCAAAAGAAGCACCTGAGACTTTCGCGCTTGCCGTTGCCCGTCCATTGAAAGTTTTGGTGACAATATTTTATCCACTGACGCTCTTTTTCTCTGTCTTGAAAACTGGTCTGATGAAGCTGATACCCAACAAAGAAGCCACCCCTTCCATCACCGAAGATGAATTGCTGATTCTTGTGGAGGAAGCAGCGCAAGAGGGTTCGATCGATGCAGATGACGAGCTTCTGATCAAAAGTGTGGTCGCATTTAACGATTTGGAGGTACAAAAAATCTTTGTGCCCCGTACCGATATCATTTCCATTAACAGTAAAAAGAGTACCGAAGAAATAGCCGAAATTTTTGAATCCTCCGGCCTATCTCGCCTGCCCTATTGCCAAGATAGCATCGATGATGTGACCGGTGTGGTGAATCAAAAAGATTTTTATTACCATGTGCTAAAAGGTGAAAAAAGAATCGAAGATATCGTCAAACCAATCAGCTTCATCCCAAAAAGCATGAAAATTTCCGAGCTGATGAAAAAATTCCAAACCGATCAAATCCATATAGCCATCATTATCGATGAATACGGCGGAACCGCCGGCCTCGTTACACTAGAAGATATCATCGAAGAATTGGTCGGGGAAATCTGGGATGAATACGATAATAAGAAACTGGATTATTACAAGCTGGCAGATGGCAGCTTCCTAGTAAATGGACGCTCAGACTTCGATTGCCTGGAAGAGCTTTTCAATATCACAAATACCACAAACTCCATATCCGTCGCCGGCTATATCTTAGCGTCAATCGAACGAATCCCCATGGAAGGCGAAACGATTCAGTTGGATGGATTGAAGATCACTATTTCGAAGATGCGGAATCGTAGGATTGAAGAAGTGGTGATTGAGCCGGTTGTTGAGGAAGGGTAAGTGGATGTTGTTAGGTTGTAAAGGATTGTTGGGATGAAGAAGATTTTGAGATAAATTTAGTATTTTTTAGATAGAGTCCAAAAAATAATTGTGAAACCATTTATAAAAAAATCGACCATACAGAATAGATCATTGCACTCTGTGCTCTTCAATAAGTAATCTCTTAGGAATGTAAGTAATATTAATCAATATCAAAAAAACGCAAAATACCTGTAAATATTTTGCGTTTATTTGATATTGATTTCATATTCATTTTAAAAATTTGTTTCAATTTTTATCACTATTTTTTGATGCAATTTCCTCAATAATTAGTTACTAGCGTTTTAAATAAATGTATCGGTACTATACTTAATTTTTACCTCACACTGCCCTTCATTAAAGGTTTTCTATTCAAACGCCCACGATTATTGTTACATCAACAACTAAACCTTAATAGTAATCATTTAGAAAAACATATATTCGCTTCTATATTTACAATAGATATCTTTTTTACTAGAGAACTTTCAAAAAATTCTTGTTACACATGGGCTATTATTCTTGTGAGGGAATGTAAATCATGCTCCCTATTGTTAGTGTTAACAACGCAACAGGGACTGCTAATCCTATATAAAATAAAAATGGGTGAGCTACACCCTCTATCTTGTACACCATCGCTTCTAAGCTAACTCCTCTAACATTGATGAAAATAAACCCATATTCCACAGCAATCATTAAAATACTCCCTATAACTTCTAAAACTCTTTTCAAGAGAAAAATTAAATTTAAGCAAAACAATGGAAAGTAATGATTTATCGCCACCATAATACAGAATAAAAACCATAAAAAGCCATGGAAACTTAAAAAATATAGAATTAAATCTATATTGGAATTACTCAACAAGCTATTTGGAAACCAAAATTTTATATACTGGTGATTCAAAATATTACTAGGTATAGAAAATATTGAAACAAAAAAACAAAATGCTGTTAGTACAACCAATAAATATTGCATCTTATCCAAAATCTCATTTATTAATTCTTTTATAGCTACAATCATAAATTTACTCCATTTATATTTTTCTTCAATTGTACCAAAAAAGTAAATTTTTAACTTCTTTTCCCAATATAACAAATAGCTCCATGTCAACGTTTCATATTAATAAAGACTTACCTCGTCAAAAAATGAAAAAGAGTAAAAGTGTGAAGATTAGAAAGAACCGTTCTTTCGCAATACATCCCGCAATCCCTGAGGTTGTGGGAGAGGCAAATAAACTTCCGTATTAGAAAAGTTTATTTGTCAACATTTCGAGCAGTAACTATGATATTCTCCACAGAACCTTTCATTTAATAATTCAGATTATAATAGCAATCGTATTCGCTGAAAATCAATGATCTCAGTTAAAATCGACAAAACAGTACTCACTGTGGTGTTCATTTTTTGTACTTTTGAATAATTATTGTCATGCAATATCAACTAGAAATCTTATCTAAACTAAAAACATCACTATCTATTAGATATACTCTCTGGGTGTAAATCCTGAAAAAAATTTCATTTTAAATGGTTCATTCACTGCAATCATATTACAAGCATCTTTGTAGTTTCCTATCGGAGCATTAGTGGCCTGTTTACCACTTATTAAATCTAGACACATTCTTAAAATAATTTGCTTTTCTACTAGATTTATGTTGTTTTCATATAATTCAAATAACGGATACCAATCATATATTGAACGACAAGAGTCAAAAGTAAATATATCAACATTCATTTCATTTACTTTTGATCTATAAGAAAAGCGTTCATGATTTGTATAGTTCACGTGATATGGATAACCTAACTGAAAAATCGTGAATTCAACTAGTGTTCGCAAAAAAACAATATCACAAAAAAATCTTTTCTCCTCAAATATATTCATTATCTTATATGAGCTTTCAATAGCATTTTTAAATGGTTCAGCTACAAATGTGCAATTCAGTTCATAAAAAGAACTATTTAAAATTTCGGCAACTATATCAATGCTTTGTATTCTATTTCTTTGAGTCCCTGACTCCTTATTCTCGTACATTGCATTTTTATTTTTCCATTCACTAATCAAATTATGCACAAAATACGAGGACATTTTTTCTCCTCTATAATTTTTAGAAAGTTCAACCCCAACCTTATTTTCGTCAATCAAAAAAGAGCTTAGAATTTTATTCTTAAATATTTTATATACGGGCGAAACATGATTTGAATAGAAAATTGGGTATAATGTACAAAATGAAGAGTAAGCTTGATAAAAAAATTTCTTAATATCAGGAAGAAGAGCAGCTTTATTATCTTTATATTCAGCGGAAAGGACTGCATAGCAACCTTCTTCACCAATAATAGCAGGCTCTATCTTTTCTTGCTTGACAAAAAAAGAAGTTAATAATTCATTATATTTTTCACTATTCTTCTTGATATCTTCTTTTGAAGGAACTGAATTGTTTGTCACTAATATCCCAAAGTTCTCCAGCATATTATAATCAAAAACGTAATGAATCGTTTCTACATTATTTGTATTAAATAAACTCGCAGTAAAGTCAAGATATATAATATCAAACTTTTGCTTAGGAAAGCTTTCGCAAAAATTTTTAAATCTCATTTTGTATATTTTTAAGGTAGGAAATTTCTCCTTAACATTTCTAATTGCCTTATTATATAGAGTATTTTCCTGTTCAATTGCACAAATATTCTCAATTTTAACTCCAAGTTTTAGCATAATGTTCAAATCATTCTCAGGTTCAGGACCACAAAAATATATGATTTTCAAATCTTCTGGATACTTAGTCTCATTTGTACGGTTAATAAAGCCACAGAAATCAGCTAAAATACTGCTGTCTATACTAAAATAATCCGATAATCGTTTTGTGCTAACTGATTGTTCAAATGTATAGTGCCACATTTCACGAATTACATTTTCATTAATCAGTGTTTCTTTTTCTCGATTATTAGTTAATGTAGAAATGGCTTTCTTCCAAATCCTTAGTCGTGATTCCTCTTTTTTCTCCTGCTTATAAGTAATCAACTAGTCCCCTCCTTTTTTGATTTTTATATTATTGATATCATTTTTTCATTCAAGATCGATATTTCTGACAAAATAAAATGGTTTTCGTTATCCTAATATTAATTTGAAGTAATCAAATAAAGTACCGAAAAGATGCCTAGTTCACTATGATATAAATTACTTTACAACTCTAGTAAAGGTTTACAAGAATAAAATGAAAAAAGTCACGAAAATTTTTTCACATTTCGGAGCTTTATTTTTAAAAGAAGCATCAATGATATTTAAACATGGTGTATGAAATAGCCCTCAACTAAATGCATTTGAGGAACCATTTCAAAAATAGTATTTAGTCACTTAATTCATTTTCCATGTTTCATGTTTATATCCTAACAACTCTTTATGTTGGTCGAATTTTGTTTGGTCAACCTCAAATGAATTAGGAACCTTTTTTATCAGACGTTGGTGCAAATTGGGGTTAATATTAAAAATAGTGAACTCCCCACTCTCATCCAAACTGAATACCCCAATTATTCTATCAGCAAAAATGGCGTGAAAAAAAGTTGTTTCCTTTTCAGAAGCGTGCTGAGTATAAGTTTGTGTTAAAACTTTAAATTGTCCTTTATCATTTTCCCTATCATAGTATGCTAGTATTATATATGAGTTTTGCATCTCGTTTTTTTTCATAAGAGCGAACTCCTTAGCAACCTCAAATTCTTTTGTCGTGGAGACATATTTTGATAATTTCGGTGAACTATTAGCATGACTTTTTATGTCAAAATCATTCATTGAATCTTCATTGATATTCAGTTTTTCAAAATATTCAATGCCTTCGTTTAATAAAGTTTGTTTAAAATATTTTCCTTTTTCCCCAACATCTGAAATCAATGTTGTAAATTCTACTGAGCCATACTCATTGGTTACACCTCTGTAAACAATGCTTTCTTTTTTTTTCTCAATAAACTTCGCAAGACGTTTCTCTATCTTTTTGTCAACACTCTTTCCATCAGACATAACCGTTTTCTTTTTATTAATCATAATAAACTCCCTTTTCTACAAATATCCACACTTTACTAACCTTTGAAAAAATAGTTTATATCTCACAGAACATGATTTATTGAATCTGCTTCTCATTCTCGAAGTTTTCTTCTAGTTCATAAAATCCTCTTAATTCACTTAAATCAATATTATTATTGTTGATGATCGACCGGATTACTTGTAATCCTATTTTTTTACTGAAGTTTCCTTTATCCTCATTTGCAAATGATTCTTCTTCTGAAACATAGAGTAGTCTTAACTTAGGTATCAAGTAACCATACAGATAAACTAGAAGGAAGCTTGAAGTTTCCACGCTATCAAGTATAAGAAGTTTCCTTGATTGATTAACATAAATTACAGTGTTACATTTATCATCAATTCCAAAGACAATATCTATTTCATTATCCTTTTTTATTCTAGCCGTTATATTTTTTAAAGTCTCACCATTACTGATAAATGCCTTAGTGATTATTAGCTCAGAGGTTTGTTGAGAAACTCCTTTAAAAGTATTTTGTTCATCAGTTATATTACCCATAAATCCGCCAATTCCCTTCAGAAAAAATTGGTCTCCCAAAACTCCATTGCTTTCATCAAATTGATAGAATAACCAATTAAAAAAGTCATTTTTAAAAGAATAATTGGGATTATTTGATGAGAAATTTTCTCGTCCAATTAATTTTTTTACACGATTAACATACACAATTTGAGACGAACAAATAACAGCGTAAATATTATCATCAATGTCTATAAAGTATACGTCAACCTGGACCTCGTTGGTTCTTTGTTGTTTAGGTAAATAGGCTCCATTTGAATCTCGTTTTTTTTGTTTGGAGTATTCTATATTGGCTATTGCTTTTATAAACTGAAGTTTTTTTTCTTGATTATTTTCTTCCTCTTTTACAGTAGCAGTCTCTAAAGTTTCAACATCCGAAAACTTGTCCCAAGTATAATTGAATTTTGCATCATCACCATGCAAAACAATTCCGTTTTTTTTATCTTTTCTTGTTAGAATAACTTTCTCGGTTTCAGATCTGTTAAGTATTTTAGATTTAACGTTAGAAAGAGAAGTCATTTCCTTTAGTTTATAAAGCTTGCAAATTATCTTAGCGCTGCTCAACTTATAGTCCCTCCTCACAATCAATTTTAAACTGATTGTATTTAACCTTCAGAAAACGTTTCGCCAGCCTATTGAGGAAAAAATTTCCATTACCAAATGTCGGGCAATAATCCAAGTATGTAGATTGTTTTTTTACTCTAATAGGCTTTATTTCGATTTTTTCAGACATAGTGTGCTCAGTAGTTAGAAACTTTTCTCCTTGAATATTCATTGGTTTTAATATGTGAACTTTTATGCATCTCTCCGAGACTGCAAATCCATTTAAACTTGCTTGTTCCCACTGCTCAGCCAGAGAAACATCGATAACATTTGGATTAAAATAAATTTCTAAATTAACATCGAACCATTTCGCTACAATATTAGAAACCTTACCTTTAGGATGCATTTTGACTTCCAAATTAATTGTCTCCTTCGGATATTCATTGTTACTATCCGGTGTAAAAACTATCTTTGATAGTTTCCTATTATTTTGCTTGATTTCCATTTCCAACTCTATTTTTGAGAAGGTCAGACACATCCATTGAAAAAAAGCCACAATGAACAATCCGATTACACCTATCAACAAAGCTACTGCAGCACTCAAAAAACTTTTCCTAAAAACTTCATTTTTAATTTCAATATTATCTAAAAAAGAGTAAATTGGATTTTTTTCATTCGTCACAATAAACGCTGTAATTATCGTTACTAAAAAAGTTTTGAATAATGACCATAAATTACTTTTCATGTATTATCACCTTTCCGTAACTTAGAAAATCTAATAATTGAGCGATAATTTCATACTCTTTATCCAAAATCTCTTCATCAAGTCCGATTACTCCATTATTCATAATAACGATCATACATTGACTATTAGTTCTGAAGAAAAGTTTACTTATTCGAAAATCATATTCAGAAATTAATTGAAGGAAAAGCGAAAAATCAAAATCCTCTTCCTGTAAATAATTGCCTATATCATCATCAAATAGTTCACAATCAACTAGCTCAATTCGTAAATTCTTTGCTGAAATTGCAAGTTGAATAAATTTCCAATTAGACATCAACAATTGCTTAATAGACATTTCTATAAGAAAATTATAAAAGTCCTCATCAGACAGCAAAGCTTGATATTCATTAGGGGAATATTTCAATGCAAACGAGTATCCACTATTACCAACAATCATTTTTGAAATGTTATGTTTTTTTGAAAAAGAGCTTGTATTGAAATTTGTTTGAGTAAGCACCTTAAAAAATTCCATAGCTTTCTCCTTTCAATGAAATTTCATAACCAAAATGAGTCTAATCATTTTACATTAGTAGAATCAAATATTTTTCTTATTCAAGATTAACACACCTTGAGAGCTAAAATAAGCCCTCTTTATTGTTAATCTTATAAAGAAATCATGCCATAACTAGAATAATCAACAAGATAGTTTACTGTGAATTCCGGGACATGAATACAAAATAAAAAGACGAAGCGTTCACATTTCAACGTTTCGGAAGATTTTAACTTTTCTATCTCGCAGAACACTTCATATAAAGTATGGCGTTTTAGTCAATTAAAGCAGATCTTTTAATCTTTATATCAGTAAGCCTTTATTAGTTATAGTATCCCATAGTTTCATCATATACATTAGTAAATCCACCAATACTAATATAGTTCGATTAGTCTCTATACTCACTTGCTTTAATAATTCCACCTTCATAAAAATAGTAATTAGGATCTTCGTTATCTTCACCAGTCCAATAACCTCTGTATGCAATAAGTTCTCCTGAATTGTTACTCAAGGTTTCAAAATCTTTAACATCTCTGTATTTACTGCTGCGCTCTTTTAGTATGGTTTCTAACTTACTCGATAAAATATTGAAATCTGTATTGTATAAAAGTGTGATGTAAGGCATATAAAAAGAGTGCTCAATTAAAATAAAAATATCTTTATCTTTACTTTTCTCAATGGCAGTATTAATATAAGTAATTCTATCAAATAGAGTTTCTATTCCTGCTCTTGTCATGTTTTGGTTTTCCTCCTAAATTTGTAACAATAATATTTTCTATTATACAACCAAATCGACTTAGTCAATCCGATTACTATATTATTGTTTGATTCCTAAGTTATTTCTTAGGACTTACATTTACGTTTGCTCCTCCAACTAATACTAAAAAAGCTAGAAACCCATACATCAAGGTTTCTAGCTTAAAATGGTTCGAGTATTACCCCACAGACCCTTCCATCTCATACTGAATCAGACGGTTCAACTCCACAGCGTATTCCATTGGTAATTCCTTCGTAAATGGTTCCACGAATCCCATAACGATCATCTCTGTCGCTTCTTGTTCAGAAATGCCGCGACTCATTAGATAGTACAATTGTTCTTCAGAGATTTTCGAAACCTTCGCTTCATGCTCTAAAGATACATTTCCATTTAAGATTTCATTATAAGGAATTGTATCCGAACTGGATTGATCATCCATGATGATCGTATCACATTCGATGTGGCTGAATGAACCTGCACTGTTTCGTCCAAAACGAACGGTTCCGCGGTAGTCTACCGCGCCGCCATCTTTGGCGATGGATTTTGAAACGATCGAGCTGGAGGTGTTCGGTGCATTATGGATCATGCGGGCACCGTTATCTAGCACGATGTTCTTGCCGGCTACGGCGATCGATAACATCGTACCGCGGGCGCCTTTGCCTTCCATGTAGACACTTGGGTATTTCATGGTTACTTTTGAGCCTAAGTTGCCGTCGACCCATTCCATTGTCGCGTTTTCTTGGGCTTGTCCACGTTTGGTTTCCAAACTGTAGACGTTGTTTGACCAGTTTTGGATCGTCGTGTAACGGCAGTAGCCGTCTTTTTTTACGAAAACTTCTACGACTGCGGCATGCAGGCTGTCAGAAGAGTACGTTGGTGCGGTACAGCCTTCAACATAATTGATACTTGCGCCTTCGTCCACGATAATCAATGTCCGTTCGAATTGTCCGGTATTCGCCGAGTTGATTCGGAAGTAGGACTGGATCGGAATATCGGTTTTCACACCTTTTGGTACATAGATAAAGGTTCCGCCTGACCAAGCTGCAGAGTTCAACGCAGCCAACTTGTTATCTGATGGCGGTACTAATGTTCCGAAGTATTCCTTGAACAATTCAGGGTATTCCTTCAAAGCTGAGTCTGTATCGGTAAAGACGATCCCTAATTTAGTGAACTCGTCCTTCATGTTGTGGTACACCACTTCTGATTCGTATTGGGCAGAAGCACCAGCTAAGTAAGCACGTTCTGCTTCTGGAATCCCTAGACGTTCAAAAGTCGTTTTGATTTCTTCTGGTACATCATCCCAATCACGAGCAGGTTTGTCGCTGGAACGGATGAAGTAGTTGATTTTATCGTAATCCAGTTCGGATAAATCTGGTCCGTAACCGGGCATCTCTAATTTTCTGAATGTTTCTAAGGATTTCAAGCGGAAATCCAACATCCATTCTGGTTCTCCTTTTGCGCGGGAGATCTCGCGAATGACTTCTTCCGATAGACCTTCACCAGTGGTAAAGACGGGTTCGATATCATCGTGGAAGCCAAATTGATATTCCTCTTGCATTTCAGGTACACTCATGTAGTCCCGCTCCTTATTCGTATTAATGTATTTATTTTTCCTTCAAAAAAATAAGTTTGATTCTCATGCCGTATACCATTCCTCTATAAATGTAGTCGTTCAAAAAAATAAACTGCGAAAAGAGGAGCCAACTCTAATGTAAAGGTGAAAATTTGAAACAAATTTTCTGATTGTCGTTGGCATACGATTCCACTAACGTATTAAAAATACGAAGTGGAACTCGCAACTGGCATCCTTATTCGTATTAATGTATTTATCTTACTAATCTTTATGATATTGCCCTTCCCGAGCTTTACCTTGTTCATCGGTCAGCGCTTTGCCTAAGGCTTTCCACGCTAACGTTGAGCATTTGATGCGGGC
This sequence comes from Enterococcus sp. DIV0756, assembly GCF_051710745.1. Classification (NCBI taxonomy): domain Bacteria; kingdom Bacillati; phylum Bacillota; class Bacilli; order Lactobacillales; family Enterococcaceae; genus Enterococcus; species Enterococcus sp. DIV0756. The sequence continues at coordinate 2,416,639 of NZ_JBIOLF010000001.1, forward strand.
TGGGAATTTTGCGACCCCGCTAAGCATCGCTGCATCGCCCAATGCTTCTTCGTCTTTTTCAGGGATCTCATTGCCTTGCACCATTTGGGCAAAAATCACCGCTAAATGTTCTGCTTCTGAGACTGGCTTGCCGATTACCGCATCCGTCATCATCGATGCACTGGCAGTTGAAATCGAGCAGCCGCTGCCGGAAAAGGCAATGTCTGTGATCACGTCATCTTTAACGATCAATTCAAGCTCGATCACATCGCCGCAGGTTGGATTGTTCATCTCGATCGTTTTCGTAGAATCACTTAGTTTTCCGCGATGGTGTGGATGAGAGGAATGGTCCAAGATCACTTGCCGATATAAATTGTCTAATTTAGATAGCGCCATCTTTGAAAAACTCCTTCGTCGCCTTGATTGCTTCGATCAAACGGTTCGCATCTTCTTTCGTATTGTAGAAATAGAAGCTAGCCCGCGCCGTCGCTGGCAGATTCAAATAATTCATTAACGGTTGCGCACAGTGATGACCAGCACGCACCGCGATCCCTTCCATATCTAAAGCAGTCGCTACGTCATGAGGATGGATGCCATCCAGATTAAAGGCAATCACACCGGTATGATGTTTTGGATCTTGTGGTCCATAAGTCGTGATCCCGTCGATCTCATGCAGCTTCGGTAAGACGTATTCAACCAATTCTTGTTCGTAGCGATGGATGTTCTCCATCCCAATCTCGTTCAAGTAATCAACCGCTGCGCCTAAAGCGATAGCTCCTGCGATGTTCGGTGTGCCTGCTTCGAATTTCCATGGCAGTTCTTTCCAGGTACTATCAAACAGATTGACGAAATCAATCATCTCACCGCCGAATTCTACCGGTTCCATCTGTTCTAGCCATTGACGTTTGCCATATAATACACCGATTCCCGTTGGTCCGCACATCTTATGCCCGCTAAAAGCAAAGAAATCGGCATCAAGTGCTTGAACATCAACAGCCATATGTGGAGCAGCTTGCGCACCGTCCACGATCATTACCGCGTTATTGGCATGAGCCATTTCTCCTAATTCTTTGATCGGATTAATCACACCCAGCACGTTTGACACGTAGGCTAATGAAACGATCGCTGTTTTTTCGTTAATGATGTCTTTTGCGGCTGCCATATCAATGAAGCCTTGATCCGTTAATGGCAAATAACGCAGAACTGCACCTTTGCGTTCGACTAATTGCTGCCACGGAATAATATTGGAATGATGCTCCATGTAAGAAATGACAATCTCATCGCCTTCTTTAATGAAAGCATCGCCATAACTGCGAGCCAACCAGTTCAAGCCGGTGGTCGTTCCACGCGTGAACAAGACTTCTGCTGTTTCCTTCGCATTGATAAAGGCTCGGACTTTTTCGCGACTATTTTCATAATCGGCTGTCGCCCGTTCAGCTAACGTATGCACCCCACGGTGAACATTGGCATTGTCATGTTCATAATAATAGCGCAAAACATCTAAGACTTGCGTCGGCTTTTGTGTAGTTGCCGCATTGTCTAAATAAACAAGTGGTTCGTCATTTACTTCTTGGAAAAGAATCGGAAAATCTTTTCTAATAGTAGAAAAATCCCTCATTATTTACTCAACTTCCCTTCGATCGTATCGATCAGTTGCTCTTGAGTGGCTTTGACTGGAATAGCAGTAATAACAGGTCCTAAGAATCCGCGAATAACCAAACGCTCCGCTGCCGCGCGTTCTAGTCCGCGACTCATTAAATAGAAGAGTTCATCTGGGTCAACGCGACCAACACTGGCCGCGTGTCCGGCAGTAACTTCATTTTCATCGATCAGAAGAATCGGATTGGCATCGCCGCGAGATTTCTCAGACAGCATCAATACACGACTTTCTTGTTGTGCATCGGCGCCCTTCGCTCCTTTTAAGATATGCCCGATCCCATTGAAGGTCAAGGTGGATTTATCAAGAATAACGCCGTGTTGTAAAATATGCCCGATCGTATGTGGGGCCTTATTGGTTACACGAGTATCGATCCCTTGAATTTGTTTGCCGTCACTAATCGCTACAATCTTGACTTCTGAATGCGAGCCTTCACCCACCAAATCAGAATCAAAGTCTGCGATCACATTGCCATCATTCATGATTCCGATTGCCCAATCAATCATAGAATCGCGCATTAGGTAACCACGCCGGTTCATATAAGTCGCGATGTTTGCTCCCATTGAATCTACCGCTGAGAATTTCACACGAGCACCTGGTTTCGTGATCACTTCGACCACTACGTTCCCAGAAAGTTTCTTCGCTGTCTCGCCTTGTGATTCAAAACGTTCTAAGTAAGAGAACTCACTATTGTCTTCAGCTACGATTAGGACGTGCTTGAAGAAATGCGCATCGTCATCGCCGTTATGCAAGAAGAGACTTTCGATTGGTTCTTCGATCACGACGTTTTTCGGTACATATAGGAAGATCCCATTGTTCATGAAAGCGGCATGTAACGCCGTCAATGAATTTTCTTCAACGGGTACTGCTTTTTGCATGTAGTATTCTTTGACTAATTCAGGATGCTCTTGCATCGCTGTCACTAAATCAGTGAAGATCACGCCTTGATCTGCAAGCTTTGGTGAGATTTGTTCGAAAACAGTCGTCTCCCCACTTTGCACGATCATCGGATTGTCCTTCATTTGATCAAAGCTTGGAATGGTCCCCGCTGCTTCTTGATGCTCAGGTTTTACATTATAAAGATTCCAACGAGCAAATTTTACCTTTTCAATCACTGGTAAAGGCAGCTCATCGATTTTTGTTAACGCATTGACCCGTAGATCGGTCATCCATTGAGGTTCGGCCCATTCGGCTGAGAAAGCTTTGACGGCCTCAAGATATTCTGTCCATTTTTTCATCTATCTTGCCCTCCTAAACTTCTTCTTTGTAATCGATACCTAATTCAGCAGAGATACCTGCGTAGCCTTCAGCTTCTAAACGTTTCGCTAATTCTGCATCGCCAGTCAAGACTACTCGGCCATCCATCATAATATGCACCACATCTGGCACGATGTAGTTCAATAGACGTTGGTAATGGGTAATGATCAACGCGCCAAACTCTTCGCCACGCATTTCATTGATCCCTTTCGCTACGACCTTCAAGGCATCGATATCAAGTCCTGAGTCGATTTCATCTAAAATTGCAAAAGTAGGTTCGATCATCAATAATTGTAGGATTTCGTTACGTTTCTTTTCCCCACCAGAAAAGCCTTCATTTAAATAGCGTTCCGCCATTTCTTCCGGCATATTCAACAATTCCATTTTTTTATCTAATTTTTTCAAAAATTGCATCACAGAGATTTTTTCATCTTCTTCACGACGAGCGTTGATCGCTGCTCGCATGAATTCAGCATTACTGATTCCCGGGATTTCGCTTGGATATTGCATCGCTAAGAATAACCCTAGACGTGCGCGTTCGTCGACTTCCAAGTCTAAGATATTTTTTCCATCGAAAAGGATTTCGCCTTTCGTCACTTCATAGTTTGGGTTGCCCATGATTGCTGCGGATAAAGTTGACTTACCAGTCCCATTTGGTCCCATGATGGCGTGGATTTCGCCTGTCTTCATCTCAAGGTTTACACCTTTTAAAATTTCTTTATCGTCAATGGCAACGTGCAAGTCTTTGATTTCTAAAACTGACATGAAAGTACCTCCAAAATTTTTTTCTCGTTCTCACATATTTTAGACTAAATGAGAATGGAATACAAACCGATTCACCAATTTTCTTCTAAAAAACTATCCTTTATTTAGAATAATTATAAAAATGCTTTTTCTCGACTGAACTAATCAGAATCTGTAAAGAGTTTTTGTAAGAACGCTTCCTCGGTTAATTTTTCTGTCGACTCCTTAAAATGAAAAAAAGGCGGCTTCTGATCATAAAAAATTTCCGTCGTCAGCTTTGCCTGATCGATTTCATCAAACAAGCCTGCTGGAAAATAATATTCGTCATCTGCCAAGCTATGATAAAACAGACTGCTTCCGCATTGTTTGCAAAATCCCCTTTCTGCCCATTCCGAAGACAGATAGCGTTGAATCTGTTCTTCTCCATTGATCTCAACATCCTTTGGCAACACACCCGCTAACGACAAAAATGGCCCACCGAAGAATTTTTGACACATATGACAATGACAAACAGTGATTTCTCCTGATAGTTCAAGAATAGTAACACGCACCTCGCCACAAAGACAATGACCCTGTAATTCCATCGTGTAATCCTCCTAATTTTTTTGATCCAGCCAAGACTATCGCTGCTTTTTAGAACTATTATTTTATTCTAGTGTATCAAGAATGACTTGGGATACAAAATTCCTTTTTCATAAAACTAAAAAGACGCCGAAGAACTATTTTCTCCAGCGTCTTTAAGACAATTAATACAAGCATTTAATATGATGATGATTTAGCTTCTCCATTTTCTCTGCTAGTACTGGTTTTTCGGTGATTAAATAATCGATTTCATGGCAAGCAATCGCCTGATACATATATTTATGATCCAGCTTATCTTCGGTCGCTAACACGACTACATGGTTGGCTTGTCGGCGGAAGGCTTTTTTGATTAATGCTTCCCCTTCATGGGTTTCCGTCACCCCGTGATCAAAATCTAGGCCGCGACAACCAATAAAAGCCATATCCGCATTATAGGTTAGAATGTCATTGTACGCTTTAGAACCATTGATCGTAGCTCGTTTGGGTACGATTGACCCGCCTAGAACGGATACATGAGCTGTCGTAAATTCACTTAGCATCGCCGCAGTTAGTACGCCATTAGTAATGACCTGCAACCCATCAAACTTGCTTAAATTTTTGATCAAATGCAAACTCGTCGTGCTGGAATCTACAAAAATCACCATATCATCCTTCACTAATGTTGCTGCAACATCGGCAATATATTGTTTGTTATCCTCTTCGTTTAGACGTGTTACCTTCATTAAATAAGGAACATCAATTTTCTTGTTGTCAATAATCATCGCGCCGCCGCGTGTTCGCCTGATTAATCCACTCTCTTCCAATAAAACAAGATCTCTTTTGACCGTCGCCTCGCTGTAATTAACCAAATCAATCAAATCCGCCACTGTTGCAAATTGATTTACCTTTAAGTGATTGACGATCTGTTGCTGCCGATCTTCTATCGCACTTAGCATCTTTCTCCCCCTCTACTTCTTCTCTCTAATTATACCTGCTCCAAAGGAAAAGAAGACAGCCCTTCCACAAAAAATGGAAGTTCTGCCTTTTTTGATTAATACAATTCAGCTTTTCCAATTGTATTCAAAACACCTAGCTTGTGTCTGACTACTTCTTTGACCTTCTCATTGGCTTCTGGGAAAACGTCTCCTGGTTCAAACATCGCAGGATTCTTCGTTAAAATCTCTCTTAAAGCATCAAAGAAGACACTCTTTAAATCAGAACTCAAATTAACTTTTGCCACCCCATATTTCACTGCTTCACTTACTTCGGCATCAGGATTACCCGAACCGCCATGCAAAACAAACGGAATATCGATGCGTTTATTCAATTCTTTAAGTAACTCGATATTTAATTTTGGCGTCATATCTTTAGGATAGAGTCCATGTGCCGTTCCAATGGCCACAGCCAATGTATCAATGCCTGTTTCTCTGACAAATTCTTCTGCTTGATCAGGATCTGTATAGATAATATTCGCTGATCCTCCTTCAGCAGACCCATTATTGCCGATGGTTCCTAATTCTGCTTCGACCGAAACATTTACATCATGAGCTAGCTTCACAACTTCCTTTGTTAATTGCAGGTTTGCTTCAAATGCTTGTGTTGAAGCATCGATCATCACCGAAGTATACCCATTGCGGATTGCCCGCATCACATCCTTGACCGAACCGCCATGATCCATATGGATAACGACCGGAACATTACTGTTATGGGCATACTCTTTCGCTGCTGCCACAAACTCATTATTTAAATAGGCGATTTCATCTGGATGGATTTCTAGAATCACTGGCGCATTCTGAGCTTCCACTTCTTCCATAATGGCCTTCATCATATCGTAGCTGCAAATATTAAATGCAGGTACAGCAAACTTGTTCTCTTTCGCGACTTTCAATAAATCCTTCATTGTATATAACATTACAATTCCACCTCGTTCATCATTTTTGTTTCTTCAACAGTCACTGGCTTTTTCAATAGCCCAACAGCTACAGCTGTCACTAAAGTGCCAGCAACAATTGCTAATAAATACATTGGTAAATTATTCATTACATTTGGGATCAGCATCACCCAAATGCCGCCATGAGGCGCCATCGAAGTCACACCAGCAGCCATCGATATTCCCGCTGCAGTGGCTGAGCCTAACATTAAACTAGGAATTACCCGAATTGGATCTGCTACCGCAAATGGGATCGCTCCTTCAGTAATATATGAAGCCCCTAAAATCCAACACGATTGTCCCGAAGTGCGTTCTTCTTTCGTAAACTTGTTTTTAAATAGGATTGTAGCTAACGCTAAGCCTAAAGGAGGTGTCATTCCAGCAGCCATACAAGCAGCAATTGGCGCATTCACTCCCGCAGACATCAAGCCAATCGAAAAGGTCGAAATGGATTTATTAATGGGACCACCCATATCCGCCGCCATCATGACGCCAATCAACAAGCCAAACATCAGACCTGACGTATTTCCCAGTCCATTCAACCAGCTGGTCAATGCGTCTAAAACCCAGGCAATCGGCTTATCAATGAGGAAGACCATCGCCAGACCAATCACTAAAATAGAAACTAAGGGAACGACGATCAATTGATAAATAGCGGCAAATTGCTTCTTAACGTTAATTTTATTTGCTAAAAGATCCGTCATATACCCAGCTAGTAAACCGCCAATCATCCCGCCTAAGAAACCTGATCCACCATTTGCCGCCAGTAATCCAGCGACGATTCCCGGTGCGAATCCAGCTTTTCCGGCAATTGAACTGGCAATCCCCGCTCCTAAAGCAGGAACCATCATCGCAAAGGCTGTTCCTCCGCCAATCGTAGATAACGCACCAGCGAGAACATTGTAATCGTCAGATTTTGGATCAGACGCCGTTATTCCAAAGGCAAAGCTCAACGCGATAATGATCCCGCCTGCAATGACGAATGGCAGCATGTAATTGACACCATTCATAAAATGGTTATAGATTCCGCTTTTTTGTTCCTGTGAATTCTTTTTCTTGTCTAAAGAAACTTTAGTAGTTCCAATATTTTCTAGCGCTTCTTCGATAACCTTCTCAGGCTCCTTGATCGCTCGAGCAGTAGATACACGCTTAATGTTCCTCCCAGCAAAGCGACTCGTATCAACGTCCTTATCCACCGCCAAAATAATGGCATCCGCCTCCTCAATATCCGAGGAAGTCAAAACATTTTCTATTTTTGCTCCTTGTGTTTCAAACTTCGCTTCATAACCTAGACTTTTTGCAGTAACCTCCAGCTTTTCGGCAGACATGTACGTATGAGCGATTCCAGTGGGGCAAGCAGTGATTCCAATAATTTTCATGATAATTCCTCCTTACTCATGATCTCTAACACTTCCGTCGCATCAGTAGCTTCCTTTAACTGACTTCTAAATGATTCATTCATCAATTTTCGTGATAAATTGCTCAAGATTTCCAAATGCATATCCGATGTCTTTTGAGGGACAAAAATGGCAAAAACCCATTCAATCTCTTTATCATCCAGTCCGACATAATCAGAAATTTTCCCTGTATGCACAAAGCAAATCGTAGGTGCTAAAACCGCTTTGCTTTTCGTATGCGGAATACCAAACCCATCCTCTATTCCTGTAGATGTTTCTGACTCTCTACGATACAAATCTTTCATAACCTTTTTGGCTTTTGTCACTCGCTCCTTTTTTTCTAGCAAACGACTTAATGTTTCAAACAGCTCATCTTTTGAACGGATTGATTCATCAAAAAGAATCAAATCGTTCATCATTAAATCAACTAACTTCACGATAAAAACCTACTTTCATAACTAGGACAGCGCTTTCCTGTTTATGCTGATAACTATAGCATCGCTATCCAAAGCGTTCAATATTTTGACTGATTTTCGGTTTAAAAGTCTTTTGACGACAAAATAGCTCAAAAATCATGATCTATTTAGATCATAATCTTTGAGCTATTTAGAAAGTGACTAAATAAAAAACCTCAATACACTTGTATTGAGGTCAAAAAGTCTACTTATTTATCAACTGGTTTTACAGAACCGTCCCATTTTTTCAAGATCCAATCTTGAACGTCTTTTTCATGTAGGACTTTGTTCAGTTTTTCAATTCGAGGATCGTCTTTATCTTCTGTACGAACGGCTAAAATATTGGCATATGGAGAAGTATCTTTTTCAAGTAAAACGGCATCCTTCACTGGATTTAAACCAGCACCATAAGCGAAGTTGGCATTGATCGCTACTAGATCGCCTTCATCATTGCTGTAAGTCGTTGCTAACAACGCAGGGTCAATTGAGTGATCGAATTTTAATTTCTTAGGATTTTCAGCAATATCTTCAAATGTTGCTGTTTCCAAATCAACACCGTCTTTGACTTTGACTAAACCAGCATCTTGCAAGATCGTGATGATACGGCCCCAGTCTGATTCGGAGCTTGAAGTGATAATTGTCGCACCTTCTTTTAAATCTTTGATGTCTTTGATCTTCTTAGAATATAAGCCCATTGGTTCGATATGAACCGCACCTGCATCCGTGAATTTGTAATCATTTTCCTTCACTGCTTTTTCAAAGAACGGTTTGTGTTGGAAGTAATTCGCATCGATATCTTTGTCTGCTAGCGCTTTGTTCGGCAAGACATAATCATCGAATTTTTTAATTTCTAAATTGACGCCTTCTTTTTCAAGCAACGGTTTCACGTGCTCCAAGATTTCCGCATGCGGTGTTGGTGACGCCCCTACAACTAGTGTGTCACTCTTTTCTTTACTGCTGCTGTCTGATGAACCTGATCCGCTGTTTCCGCATGCTGCCAAGCCGACTGTTAATAACGCTACTGCTGCAAAACCTAAAATTTTCTTTTTCATTGATAGTTCCCCCTAAATTTTTTTGGATTTATTTTTAAGAATAATTGCTATTCTGTGTTAACGCTTGTCTGTTCGTTTTGTCAAGAAATCGCCAACGCCTTGAACGATGAATACGATAATCAAAATAATTACTGTTGCTACCAGTGTGACTGTGTAATTCCCACGTTGATAGCCTTCTTGCCAGGCCAATGCTCCAAGTCCACCTGCACCAATTGCACCCGCCATTGCAGTAAAACCGATCATCGAAACCGAAGTAACTGTTAATCCAGAGATCAACGCTGGCAAGCTTTCCGGAATTAAAACCTTATAGATCGTTTGGAAATAACTAGCGCCCATTGAATCTGCCGCCTCTAACACCCCTGAATCCACTTCGCGAAAAGCAATTTCAACCAGTCGTGCATAAAACGGTGTCGCTGATAAAACCAATGCTGGAATGGCAGCTTTCGCACCCAACATCGTGCCGACTAACGCTTTCGTAAATGGGATAATCAAAACCATCAAAATCATAAACGGCGTTGATCGGAATATATTGCTGAGAATTGAAACTAATCCATATAAGATACTGCGAGCAGCGGAATGTTTCCGCCCCAATGAATAAAGCAGCAGTCCTAGCAATAGTCCTAAAACAAACACGATCAACATCGAAACGATCGTCATAAACAAGGTATCATTGATGGCTTCCTTTAGCGTATCCCACGATACCTGTTGAAAGTTTAAATACGTTTCTGAAAAACTCTTATCCACGGTGCAGCACCTCCACTTCCACTTGTTGATTTTCAATAAAGGCGATGGCTTCATCAACCTTGTCCGCATCGCCCGTCAATTGAACTGTCAATGTGCCGAAGGAATTTCCCGTTGCCCGTTCGATATTGCCATAAACGATGCTGATATTCACTGGAAAATTACGAATTACTTGTGATACGACTGGTTCATTGGCATTGTCCTCTAAAAAGTGCAATGTTGCTAATGTTCCGTTGGGATTTTCTTTAATAAATTCCTTCAATAATTCAGATGGATCGGCTTTCGGCTCAAGATCCTGTTGAACGAAAATCTTGGTCACTTCCTGTTGTGGATGGCGGAAGACTTCACGAACAGAACCTTCTTCTACGATTTTGCCTAACTCCATCACCGCGACCTTATTACAAATTTTGCGAATTACGTTCATCTCGTGAGTGATCAACACAATCGTCAAACCCAATTTTTTATTGATATTGGCCAATAATTCTAAAACCTCTTCCGTTGTCTGCGGGTCCAGCGCACTGGTCGCTTCATCACAGAGTAGGATATCTGGGTCATTTGCTAACGCTCGTGCGATCCCGACCCGTTGTTTTTGTCCGCCTGATAGTTGAGAAGGATAAGCGTCTCCTCTGCCATCAAGACCGACTAGACTTAGCAGTTCTTCTGCTTTTTTGCGACGTTGGTCTTTTGCCACGCCTGCCAATTCTAAAGGTAATTGAATATTCTCAATGACTGTTCGTGACCATAATAGATTGAAATGCTGGAAGATCATCCCAACTTTTTTTCGAAACGTTCTTAATGATGCGCCTTGCAGTTTGGCAACATTTTCACCATTCACTAACACTTGACCGTTAGTAGGTGTTTCTAGTCCATTCAATAAACGAACCAATGTACTCTTCCCAGCGCCCGAATAACCAACGATGCCATAAACATCCTTTTCTTCGATCGCTAAATTGATTCCATTGACTGCGTGGATTGGTCCAGTCTTGCCGGCAAAACTTTTCCCCACTTGATTTAATTCAATCAATGCCATGTTTCTTACACCCTTTCTAAATAACTGATTAGCTTATAGCTAATTCAGATATGTAACTATTTTTTATTTCGCTTGTCATTGCATTAATCTGCGAAAATTTGATGAGGAAGTTTGACAGCTAGCTCATAGTAGCGGAAGCTTTTTCAAAGTTCGAAAAAGCCTTATTTTCGTACGCATATCTTTCTGCTAAACAGCTTGCTCGTAATATCAGTAATAAAACTTTTTTCACGTCATACTGAACAAACTACGAAAAGCAGAATAGACAGCTAGCTCGGAAGAATAGTAATCATTTTTCGAAAAACACGAAAAATGAATCTGATTCTCGCCTCGCATACGATTCCACTAAAGCGCTCGACACTTTCGACAGCTTAAATCGTTATCAAGCTGATACGAATAATAGATACTGCGAAAAGTGTAACTCGCAAAAAAAGCTTCCGCCCTAAAAATGTACGAATGTACACTTAGGACGAAAGCTTTGACTTCCGTGTTACCACCTAAAATTCGTTCTGACCTTGCGATCACAACCTCTGCCAGTACTTGCTCCACGCGTATACTGAGGTGCTGTAACGGGCACTCCCGTGATAGACTTAGCACCCGCTTCGTCCATCCTGCTCAAAGACCATTTTCCATCTCATTGCCATAACTCCTTTTCAGCATACCGGAGCTCTCTTTGTACTTTAATCAGATGTACTTTTCTTTTCATCGCTTTCTCATGTGTATGAAAGGATTATATCAGGCTGATTTTCTCCTGTCAAACATCAAATGAAAATTTCTTTATAGGTTTTCAAACTCATCAACATCGACTTCTCGTAAAGACAAGATCCATGCATCCAATTCTTCCTTCACATTCAATGCAGCAGGATCAGCTAGTACCTTCTCACTAACCGATGAAACCACACCTGTTAATGGACTTTTGAATTCTTGGACTGCTTTTTCTGCTTCAATTTCTAGTAATGGTTCGCCAGCTTTGACCGCTTGCCCAATTTTTGGCAACGAGATGAAGGTCACATCACCAAGGGTATCCGCCATTTCAGCAGTTAGCCCCATGCAAAAATCTTTATCGTTGTGTAAGATCCATAGACCTTCATTTTTTTTCAAGTAACTCATTTATTTAGAACGTCCCTTCGTAAGTTGTTTCTTTAAATCCGTTTAATAAAAATTGATCATTTTTGATCAGTAATGGGCGCTTCACTAGCATCCCGTCACTTGCTAATAATTCACTGGCTTCTTCTACCGATAAATCTGCCATTTTGTCCTTCAAGCCTAATTCACGATATTTCATACCGCTAGTATTGAAGAATCTGCGGACTGGCAAATCGCTAGCAGTCAGCCACTTTTCAAAAGTATCCGCTGAAGGCGTCTCTTGAACCAAATCAATCGTTTCAAACTCCACACCAGCTTGTTCTAACCAAGCTTTAGCTTTGCGGCAAGTTGAACATTTAGGGTACCAATAAAATTTAAGCACTGCGTGTCCTCCTAATAGGTTGTTTATCTGCACTTTGATAACGCATCGATAAAATCAAACCGATTCCGATCATATTTCCCAGAATCGATGATCCACCTTGACTAATAAATGGCAACGGAATCCCCGTTAACGGTAATAACCCAATATTTGCCCCAATATTTTCAAAAACATGGAACAGCATCATCATAACGATTCCTGATGCGATGTAGGCGTAGAACTCATTATTCATGTCAAAGCATAACCGAATCATGCGATAAATCAAAATAAAATAAATCAAAATTACAAAAGCACCGCCGATGAATCCAAAGTTCTCACCAATGACTGTAAAGATCATATCCGATTCCCGTACTGGCACATAGACATTACTAACATTGTAGCCTGTCCCGAACATTCCGCCAGACCCGATTGCCATCAATGCATGGGCTAATTGGAAACTGATTCCTTGAGGATCGTGGAACGGCTCAAGCCAGGAGTCAATTCGAGCAAATTGATAATTCTTGAATCCTATATGTGTTAGGATTTCTCGTCCTGCATCTGTCGTGACGAAAAATATCAAGGTTCCGCCTAAAACAATTGCTAAAATAATTGCTGGAACCAAAATCAACCATGAGATTCCCGACATTAAAAACATTCCTGCAAAGATTGCTAAAAAGACAAGCATTGTACCAAAGTCTTTTTGTGCCAACACTAAAACTAGAACCGGAAGAGTTACTAAAAACATTTTACCAATCAACATAGTGTCGGTTTTAAGACTGCGAAGCTTATTCGACACATTATGTTTAGTGATGATCAGCGCCATCATTAATATGTAAGCAATCTTCATCAATTCTGAAGGCTGGAAGGTCAGTGTTCCAAACTTAAACCAGTTTTTCGAACCAGTAGAAGCAAATAAGGCAGTGTCGTAATACTTCAACAAAGCAAGCATAACCGCTAAACCAATCACGTACATAAACGGGGTTATGCGCCATAAGAGCTTCGCATCAAAATGAATGATAATTACTACAGCTAATGCACCAACCACGTACCAAACAGCTTGCATGGCCAACCCACGAAAAACATTCGGATCTCTCGGGTCCTGAACCAACGCAACATATAAAGCAAGCAGCCCGATCAAACACAATATAAAAACAGGTAAAATAACGCCATAATCAATTCGGCTGTCATTATTATTCTTTTTTAATCTATCCATTGTTCATCTCTTTTCCCACAGTGTACTTGCCCTATTATAGACGCTTCTTTGATTAAAGAAAAGTCAGCATCGCTGACTTTGTAAAAACTTTATTCTTCTCGAAAGTCATGTTGTAAAAAGTTGATCAATCCCCAGATCCCCAGCTGCAAAATACTAAACATTACGACAAATTGCAACTTTTCAGCGCTCCAATGACCAATAAGTAATTTCAGCACTTTCATAGGCTGAATGAATAGCTCGACCGAATGAATCCGTTCAAAGCGCCCAATGTAAACTGCGATACTAGAAAGAACTGACAGTACGGTTAAACTCCCGATCTTCTGCATCAACGGCAATCTGATTGCTGAAAATAGTTTGAACACCTGCGCCATGCCGAGAAAAACCATTATAAGAGCTGGCAATAGTAATAAAAGATAAGACCACCAGCTATTACTGTCATTAAAAAAATGCCCGCCAGGCTGATAAACCTTTAAACTAGCCAGATGAAACATATCAGTCATTAAATATGGAACATTTGGGAAAAACAACAACCACAGCGGTATAAAAAGCCAGCGCCAGTTACTTCTCAATTTTAGAAAGAGCTGTGCAAAAACAATTGGCAGCCATGCTAGAAAGACATTCAACGCCATTGGTCTGAGTGAAATACATCAATAAAATATACATCCATACACCGAGATGGAATCCATAAACTTTTTTCATAACTCTCCTTCATTTAATCCACTATTCTTTAAAAATACTATACAAGTTTGGTCGATAAACTATGATCAGGATAGTAAAAAGCCGTCATCATCGAAGGATTAACCTTGATACGACGGCTTTTATAAGTAGTGCCAGCTGCAGGATTCGAACCTGTGACCTACGCGTTACGAGTGCGTTGCTCTACCAACTGAGCTAAGCTGGCGATTAGTACAAAAGAAATTATAAGAAACTTCTGCGAAAAAGTAAAGTAAGATTCTTCTCAAAAAGCGATTACATGAAAAAAACTTGAAAATGTGCTAAAATTAAGTACGTGAAAAAAGGGGGCGTTCAAAAAGTATGGCTACATTTGGCAAAATAGAGACGCATATAGATCCTTCCGAAGTTGGGAAAAAATTTCCCGTTAAGACACACGTCATGTTCACTATCCGCGGCAAATCTCAAACTGGGATTGTTGCTAAACAATTGAAAAACGCAGCTGTCGTTGAAATTGATGAAAAGCAGGACAATGAAGAGCTGATCAATCATTCCAACGGCGTTGTCGTCGTCAATTATAAACAAATGAAGAAGATTTAAAGGTTTCGCGAATTGTTTGATTTTTTAAGCAACAAGAAGACTCTGACGCAAGACACATCTTCTTAAGTATCAGAGGTATGCCAAGAGATTTGGCATACCTCTTTTTTTGCAAAAAAAGGTATTTGCTGCAATGAATTTAAAGAAATTAGCCACATGACTATGGAAAGGCAAGAAGCCTTTATTTTTTTGTCCTGAATTTCGAAAGAAATCAGTAAAAAGACATCCCAAACTCAAATTTCGAGTTTGGAACGTCCTTTGTCTACAGTCTGAGTGACCGAATATTCATTCGATCACGTTCATTTATTTATTTTGTTCCGAATAGACGGTCGCCTGCATCGCCTAGACCTGGAACGATATAGCCTTGCTCGTTCAATTGGTCATCTAAAGCCGCTGTATAAATATCAACATCTGGATGCGCATCTTGTAATGCTTTTACGCCTTCTGGAGCTGCAACTAAACAAACAAATTTCATGTTTGACGCGCCACGTTTTTTTAACGAATCAATCGCCATGATTGCCGAACCCCCAGTAGCTAGCATTGGATCAACGATGAATAGTTGACGGCTGTCAATATCTTCCGGCATTTTGAAGAAATATTCATGTGGTTCCAACGTTTCTTCATCACGGAACATACCGATATGTCCAACTTTTGCCGCAGGGATCAATTCTAGAATGCCATCTACCATACCGATACCCGCGCGCAGGATTGGTACGATCGCAACTTTTTTACCAGATAACGTTTTTTGTGTAGATAGCGTGATTGGTGTTTCAATCTCGATATCTTCTAATGGCATATCCCGTGAAACTTCGTATGCCATCAACATCGCAATTTCATTGACTACTTCGCGAAAAACTTTTGTTCCACAGTTCTTATCACGAATGATCGTTAATTTGTGTTGGATCAGTGGATGATCAATTACTTGAAACTTACCCATAATAAATTGCTCCTTACTCATTTTAAAGTATTCATTTTTCGCATTGAAAAATGAGACAGAATACTGTACCGCAGGTCTTTACAACACTTAAAAAACGGACGTCCCTTATTCTGCATTTCTCCTAATTATAAGACAACTAGTGTCAGAAAACTAGTCTAATGTGACTGAATTGGATGAGATTCTGTTAATTCTAATACTGCTTTGCGAATCTCTGCCAGTTTCGCTTCATCACCTTTAGAACGCAAGGTTTCAATCATTAATTCTGCCACTTGTTTTGCATCCTCTTCAACAAATCCACGACTGGTAATAGCAGGTGTTCCGATTCGAACACCACTCGTCTCTTTAAAACTTTTTGACTCAAAAGGAATAGAGTTTTTGTTGACCGTAATATGCACGCTATCTAATAATTCCTCTGCTTCGCGTCCAGTAATATCAAAACCTGTCACTTCGATCAGAAGCAAATGATTGTCTGTAGCTCCAGATATTACACGCGTTTCCGGCGCTTGATTAAAGACTTTAACCATTGCCTGTGCATTTTTTAACACCTGCTCGCTATACTCTTTAAAATCTGGTGACAAAGCTTCCTTAAAAGCTACCGCTTTGGCTGCGATCACATGTTCTAATGGTCCACCCTGTAAACCAGGAAAAACAGCACTATTGATTTTCTTTGCCAAATCAGCATCATTAGTTAGGATCAACCCGCCGCGTGGTCCACGTAAGGTTTTATGAGTTGTTGAAGTTACGATATCTGCATAAGGTACTGGGTTAGGATGTAAACCAGTCGCTACTAATCCCGCAATATGAGCCATATCCACCATCAATTTTGCATCTACCTCATCGGCAATTTCACGGAAACGGGCAAAATCAATCGTCCGACTATACGCACTCGCTCCTGCTACAATCAATTTAGGCTGATGTTTCCGCGCCAAAATGCGAACGACTTCATAGTCGATCGTTTCTGTATGAGGATCTACGCCATAGCTGACAAAATTATATAACTTTCCGCTGACATTCACTGGTGAACCATGAGTCAAGTGACCTCCTGCGGATAGATCCATTCCTAAAACAGTATCACCAGGCTGGATCAATGAAAAATAGGCTGCTTGATTCGCTTGTGAGCCAGAGTGTGCCTGGACATTCGCAAATGTTGCATCAAATAATTCTTTCGCGCGATCGATTGCTAAATTCTCTACAACATCGACAAATTCACAACCGCCATAATAGCGTCGACCAGGGTATCCTTCTGCATATTTATTTGTCAGAACACTCCCCTGTGCCAATCTTACAGCTTCTGACACAATGTTTTCTGAGGCGATCAATTCGATATTCTGTTCTTGACGCTCCGCCTCGTTTTCAATTGCTCCCCATAGTTCGGGATCTAGTGCTTTATAATCCATCCCAACGCCACCTTTCAATTTTCTGATTTAAGTATACGAAAGATTCAACAGATAATCGAATCTTTTGTTTACTTTTCTGTAAAATATTTTTGTGCTGCTGCTTTCTTCAAGCGATTCATATAGGCTAAGCCTAGATGATCCTCCGGAAAGACTTCCGCAAAGATTACGTCGCTTTGTTTTGCCTCATCCAATGCTCTCAATCCGCTGAATAATCCGCGAGTAGCCGCCTCGATTGAATCTTCTTCAAAGACAAAACGATCTGCTGAAGGATAGCTATCAGCAATTTTAGGCGTCGCCAGCAAACCGACTTTTTTCCCGTTTGTATCAGCCCAAGCGATGGCTTTTTCCCAATCACCTGGTTTAATCATTAAAACCGATACATCAGGCGAATAATGCTTATATTTCATTCCGGGCGCTTTCGGCGTTTCACTTTCTTTGACTAGATGTTTGTCTAAAGGAACTTCAATACCCAAAACTTCTTCTAGTTTTTCTTTTGTCACTGCACCTGGACGTAAAATTGTCGGCACTTCTCCACTTAAATCCAACACCGTCGATTCTACGCCGATTTGTGTTGCTCCATCGTCTAAAATTCCAGCAATTTTGCCTTTAAGATCGTGAAAAACATGCAGCGCTGTTGTTGGACTTGGTTTGCCAGAGGTATTCGCACTCGGTCCAACTAAAGGAGCCCCTGTTTCTTCAATCAAAGATAATGTTTTTTTATTATCTGGCATCCGAAAGGCAGCTGTGGATAAACCACCGGTCACAATCGGACTTAAACTCCCGGCTTTGATCGAAAAAATCAACGTCAGCGGTCCTGGCCAAAACTTTTGAACGATTTTTTCAGTTAAAGGATGATAGCTTTTCACAAATTCTTCAGTCATCGAGAAATCGGCCACATGAACGATCAATGGGTTGTCACTAGGTCGTCCTTTAACCGCAAAAACTTGCTTGACAGCCTCCGGTAAAAGCGCGTTAGCTCCCAATCCGTAGACAGTCTCCGTAGGAAAAGCCACCAACTCTCCTTGACGCAATAACGCCGCCGCTTGATTTATTTGATCCGTTTGAAAAATTTTCGTTTCCACAGCTTCTCCACAGCTCCTTTACTCTAGCTTTCCTCATTTATAAACTTTCTTTCGTAACTTATCCTCACGTTGTGGATAACACGATTGTCAAGTGTGTATAACCATGTTGATAACTTTTTGTGTTTTTGAACACTGCTATATCAGCGTTCTTTTATTATTTTTTTCGCTAAAAATAATTTTTAGCGAATGACAACCATCCGATCATGTCCCGACATATCCTGATGAATACGTACATCTTTTTCCGGAAAAGTTTCTTGGAAGATTTGTTGAACCGCTCGCCCTTGCTGAAAGCCAATTTCCAAGAAAATCATGCCCGTTGGCTGTAGAAGCTCACGACTTTCTGACGCAATTTTTTGATAGATAGCTAATCCATCATTTTCCGCAAAAAGCGCCAGCTTAGGTTCGTAAGTTCGAACACTTTCATCCATCAAATCCCATTCGCTTTGACTGATATAAGGAGGATTACTAATGATAATATCTTGCTTTTCAGAAATTGCTGATAACACATCGCTTTGTGTGAATTTGATTGATGCTTGCAGATTTTCTGCATTTTCTTCTGCAACACACAACGCCTCTTTCGAAATATCCAGAGCAATCACATCCCAATCTGGACGAGCTAGCTTCAGGCTAATCGCGATGGCCCCAGTGCCTGTTCCAATATCGACAATTTTCTTCGTCTTGCCTTCATTCATAGACAAACATAAAGCAACTAACTCTTCCGTTTCCGGTCGCGGTATCAACGTATCCTTGGTCACTTTGAAACGATGTTCAAAGAAATATTCATAGCCCAACAAGTACTGCGGGGGAATATTGGCCATTAAGCTTTCCAGGTCTTTCTGAATTATTCGTTCATCCGCTGGTAAAATATTCTCCCGCATATGCAATAGCCATTGGGTTTTATCCCAGTTTTTACGAGCTAGAAAAAGATATTCGATCGCATAGCCTTCTTTTCCATGATCCTCTAAAAAAGAAGAAGCCCCAGACAGGACTTCTACGTAGGTTTTAGCCATTTTGCATCTCTTCCAATTTCTGCGTTTGATCATACATAATCAAGGCATCAACAATCTCGTCTAGCTTACCTGCTAGGATTTGATCTAGTTTTTGGATCGTTAAGCCAATCCGGTGATCCGTCACCCGATTTTGCGGGAAGTTATACGTACGGATACGTTCTGAACGATCTCCTGTTCCAACAGCCGATTTACGACTCGCATCATATTCACTTTGTGCTTCTTGCTGGATTTTGTCATACACACGTGCGCGTAAAATCTTCATCGCTTTTTCACGGTTTTTGATTTGAGAACGTTCGTCCTGCATCGCAACAGCGATCCCAGTTGGTAAATGAGTCAAACGAACCGCAGATGCTGTCTTATTGACGTGCTGACCGCCGGCACCAGATGCGTGATAAATATCCGTCCGAATATCCTTATCAGCAATATCAATTTCAACTTCTTCCGCCTCCGGCATAACCACGACCGTCGCAGTCGAAGTATGGATACGACCTTGAGATTCCGTTGATGGTACACGTTGAACACGGTGTGCGCCACTTTCGTATTTGAGTTTCGAGTAAACATTGTCACCCGTAATCATCATGATGACTTCTTTATATCCGCCGATACCAGTTACATTGGCTTCCATGACTTCCGTCTTCCAGCCTTGATTTTCCGCGTATTTTTGATACATATTGAAAAGATCGCCTGCAAATAAAGCAGCTTCATCTCCACCAGCAGCGCCACGAATTTCCATGATGATGTTTTTGTCATCATTTGGGTCCTTCGGTAATAGAAGAATCTTGATCTCCTCTTCCAACGCTTCTTTTTCCTTTTTTAAATCTGATAGTTCTTCTTTTGCCATTTCTGCCATGTCGGCATCCAGGTTTTCACCTAATAATTCTTCTGCATCACTAATGCCTTCTACCACTTTTTTATAACGACGGTAAGTTTCTACCGTGTCGCGGGTATTCGCTTCTTCTTTTGACAGCTGCATGAAGCGCTGCGTATCACTAATGACTTCCGGGTCACTTAGTAATTCGCCAAGCTCTTCATAACGATCTTCGATTGCTTGCAGTTGATCGTACATGAATAAAATTCCTCCTAGTTCCTATAAAAATTTTTCTACCTATATCATCTATGTCCATGAAATAGTTATTCCGGACTAGTAATCTCTGGGTGTAAATAATGCTTGCGGCAAACAGGGTAATAGGCCTCATTACCGCCGATTTGCACTTGATCGCCTTCATAGACGGGGCGACCATCAATGTAATGGAGATTCATCGTGGCTTTTTTATGACAAAACCAGCAGATTGTTTTCAGCTCTTCTAATTTATCTGCATAAAGCAGCAAATATTTTGAACCCTCAAACATTTCATTTCGGAAGTCATTTTTCAAACCAAAGGCCATAACTGGAATGTCTAAGTCGTCTACGACTTGTGCTAATTGAATAACATGCTTCTTCGATAAAAATTGTGATTCATCAATTAAAACACAGTAAGGCTTATAGTCGAGTTCCTTGATAAATTCGTAAATGTTGGTCTCTGAAAAAATCGGTACAGCAGGTCGGCTCAAGCCGATCCGACTGGAGATGGTTCCTACACCTTCTCGTGTATCCAGACCGCTAGTCATCAATACCACCGGTTTGTTTTGTTCTTCATAATTATGAGCGACTTTCAGTATCTCAATCGTTTTGCCGCTGTTCATTGCACCGTATTTAAAAAAAAGCTGGGCCATTTCTTGTCACCTTTCCCTTTTGTTCCTATCGTATTATAGCGGAAAAGCTTGATTATTTACAGTAATAATTTTCATTAATGCCTCATCTTAGAAGAATCAATAATTAATTTCAACAAAATCACAGGCTATCTTTTTAAGAATATAAGCGCTCAATGCTATACTTTTCGTTGGTAATTATTTTTATAAATATAAAATTAGGAGGCGTTCTCATGGAACAATCAGGTAAAAAGAAGCGGCGTAGTTTCCCTTCTGCGTACACAGTTATCATTATTGTGTTGATCTTGGTTCAAGCACTAACATTCTTTATTCCTTCAGGCAAGTACAGTACGTTGAGTTATGACAGTGGCAAAGATCAATTCGCGATTACAGATGCTAAGGATAAAACGATCATGGAGCCTGCAACACAAAAAACATTGGATAAATACGATATTCATATCAAGGTTGATAAATTTCGCGATGGAACAATTTATCGTCCAGCCGCTATTCCCAATTCTTATGAAGGGATTAAAAAGCCCGAACGCGGAATTACAGGAACGATCACTCAGTTTTTAAAAGCGCAAGTTCAAGGAATTACTGAAAGTGTTGACATCATGATCTTCATTTTGATTTTAGGCGGTGTTATTGGGATTGTTAATGCTACTGGCGCGATGGACGCTGGAATGATGCGGCTTTCAGAAAAATTGAAAGGCAAACAAAAATGGTTGATCGTAATCGTTACTACCTTGATTGCTATTGGCGGAACTACTTTTGGTTTAGCGGAGGAAACGATTGCCTTTTATCCAATTTTAATTCCAATTTTCTTATTGGCAGGCTATGATACGCTCACGGCAGTCGCCACGATCTATTTAGGAACCGCCATAGGAACGATGAGCTCTACGATTAATCCCTTCTCGACGGTGATTGCATCAAACGCTGCTGGAATCAGTTTTACTGACGGCATGCCACTGCGTATTTTGATGTGGGTCACAGCCGTAGGTCTCTCAATTCTTTATACGATTCGATACGCAGAAAGAGTCCGGATGAACCCTGCCACATCGCTAGTTGCCGATCAAGCAGAAAGCGACCGAGAACGTTTCTTAGGTGGACAGGAACGTGAAAAAAATACAGATTTCACCAAACGGCAAAAATTTTCATTGATTGTTTTTGCTTTAGGCTTTGTTGTAATGATTTATGGCGTGCAGCAACTAGGCTGGTACTTTACCGAGATTGCAGTGGTCTTCTTAGCAGTTACTTATATACTAGCCTTCGTCTCAGGGTTAGGAGAAAAGAAATTCATCGACAGCTTCGTTACTGGCGCTGCGGATCTATTAGGGGTTGCATTGATTGTCGGGTTAGCTCGTTCGGTCGGTATCGTGATGGAAAACAGCTTTATCAGTGATACGATCATGAATTTCTTTAGCAATGCCATCAGCGGGATGAACAATGTCATCTTCATTTGGTTTATGTTCCTAGTCTATGTCATTTTAGGTTTCTTCATTCAATCTTCTTCTGGTTTGGCGGTATTATCAATGCCAATTATGGCGCCTTTGGCTGATGTTGTTGGTATTGATCGTGCATTGATTATTGATGCCTATAACTGGGGACAAGGCTTGATTGGATTGGTCGCCCCAACAGGATTGATTTTAGTTTCCTTGTCTGTGGTGAACATCGGCTTTGATAAATGGATAAAATTTGTCACGAAGTTATTGGTCACTATCATTGTTTTAATTCTCGCTTTCTTAGCGATTGGTGTATTGATTTCATAATAAAAAGCCCGAATCAATTTACGATTCGGGCTTTATTGTCTCTAGATACGTCTTACGCCACTTCTTATCTACTTGACGTGTGCCTTCTTTAAAGAAGATTTCCTCCGTTGCTGCTTCATTGGCAGTTTTATAGTACCACTTTTTCCAGCGCAGAAAATCCAATTGGGCTTGTAATTCTATGATTTTTTTCTCTAAGGCTGCCTCTTGCTCAACCATAAAAGCATAGCGCTGCGGCAAGCTTTTGTCCCCTTCTACACACCAATCCATAAATTTCGCAATTTCTTTAACAGGAATTCCAGAGCGCTTTAAACAATCAATTACTTCGATATAACCAAGATCATCCTCAGTAAATACTCTGCGACCTGCTTGATTTTTCTTAACAAATGGCAGTAGCCCTGCTTTATCATAATATCTCAGAGTGTCTTGAGAGATGCCATACATTTTTGTAATATCGCCAATCAAAAAATTTTTCATTTTTTCAAACTTCCTTCTTGACCTGGAGTTAACTCCAAGTAGTAAAGTCAGTGTATCATACTTTTGAAAGAAGGCAATTTATATGGAAAAATCGTTAGTTGTAATTACAGGTGCTAGTTCTGGATTTGGTGCCGAGATCGCCAAACTATTTAACCAAGCAGGAAATCCATTACTGCTGCTCGGTCGTCGCGTAGAAAAAATCGAAGCACTACCCTTGAATTTTGAGAATGTCATGATTGAAAAGGTTGACGTGACTGATCAAAAGGCGTTTGAAGTCAGTATTAAAAAAGCAGAAGCTGCCTATGGTCCAGTAGATCTATTAGTCAACAATGCAGGCGTGATGTTACTTGGAAATGTCTTGACCCAAGATCCAGCAGAATGGCAAACCATGCTGAATACTAACGTGATGGGAGTACTAAACGGAATGCAGATTGTATTGCCTAGTATGACCGAACGTAGACATGGAACAATCATCAATATGTCTTCTCTTGCTGGTAAGAAAACCTTTACCAACCATGCTGCATATGTTGCTTCAAAATTCGGCGTGCACGGGTTAAGTGAAACAATTCGTGAAGAAGTTTCCGGCTCAAATGTCCGCGTTTCTTTAGTCGCTCCTGGCGCTGCTGAAACAGAATTGCTTACCCATGTGACAGACCAAGGAGCATTAACGGATTACCAAGCTTGGAAAGAAAGCATGGGCGGCATCACACTTGATCCAGTTCATGTTGCTGAGACAGTGAAATTTATCTATGACATGCCGCAAGAAGTCAACATTCGTGAAATCGATATTGCAGCGACTGCGCAGGACAACTAATCAAACACAATCTCCTCTTACTTACTCCTTCCAAACCGGTGGGAGTTTTTTTCATGGAAGCATGCTATACTATCTCTATTGTAAAAATTTCCCACAGATGATTGAAGGAGTCTTCTATGAATTTTGATCGCCGAGTAAATTTTCTCAAAAAAAGCTGGCAAAAGCTTAATAATCGATTTTCTTCGATTCAAATCATCGTCTTCTACTATTTAGCGATGACCATTCTTTCTTTGATCTTGTTCCATTTACCAATTTTTCGTGAGCCAGGTTCACACGTGCCTTTTCTTGATATGGTATTTATGGCCATTTCGACCATTTCAGTGACTGGTTTAACCACCTTTGATATCAATTCAGTCTTCAACGATACCGGTGTTTTAATGTTGGAAGTATTATTCCATATTGGTGGATTGGGGATCATGATGATCACTACTTTCTTTTTTATCGTATCAAAACGTCGAATTACGTTGAAACAACGCCAACTAATTATGACAGACATGAATCAACCGCGTCTAAGTGGAATTGTCAACTTGATTCGAATTACATTTACGATGTTGTTAGCAATAGAAGTTCTTTTTGGCACGATTTTTTCGATTTATTTTTATCTGGCAGGCTATTATCAAAAACTATCGGAAGCGATCTTTTTTGGCTTCTATCAGGCAATCTCTGCTGTGACGAACTCGGGCTTTGACGTGACTGGTGAATCAATTATTCCTTTTTCTCATGATTACTTTTTCATCATCACGATCATGGTGTTGATTTTTATCGGTGGGATCGGATTCCCCGTCTTAATGGATTTTCATGGCTGGATTTATCACAAACGTTCTAAATCTCGGATTCCGTTTCGGTTTAGTCTTTTTTCTAAAATTGCGCTGCTCGCTTTTTTTGTTCTATTTATTGGCGGTACAGTAGCTATCTGGCTATTAGAAAAAGATCACAATTTTGCTAATATGAATCTATTTGACCAATGGTTGAACTCGTCTTTCTATTCCATGACAACGCGCAATGCCGGTCTGCAAATTCATGACCTGAACTTGTTCCAAAATACGACCTTGATCATCTTTTCTTTACTGATGTTTATCGGCTGTTCTCCTAGTTCAGTGGGCGGCGGAATTCGAACCACAACGATCGCGATTATCGGATTATATCTATACTCATTCTTAAAAAATGAGAACGACATCAATATTTTTGGTCGAAAAATCGCTCAAGAAGATGTCCGAAAATCTGTGGTAGTCTTCATGCTATCTGCTGGAATGTGTCTATTCAGTATTCTTTTTTTAACGGCGACGGAGGATCATTCTTTGATTTCGATCATCGTTGAAGTTACCTCTGCTTTTGGAACGACCGGACTTTCTTTAGGAATTACTGATGACCTTTCAAATACCGGAAAAATCATGATCGCTGTTTTAATGTTTATCGGACGTATCGGCATGCTTTATACCCTGATGCTCTTTGTTCCAAAAGAAACACAGGACTTAGGCTATGAATTTCCAGAAGAAAAGATTATTATTGGCTAGGAGCAAAACTTTGCCCTAGCTTTTTTCTATAGAAAATTTAAGAATAGGAAAAGCTATTTAAACTTTTTTTTTAAATATGATAAGATGAATTAAATTTGTTTTTAGACATGGAGGATGTGTAATGGGGATACGAAGTCAACTGGCTATCTCTGCCGGCAAGACCGCCCAATGGGTATTAAAAACGTTTTTTAAAGGCGGATCCAGTTATCCTGGACAACTCGCTTTAAAGTTGGATCCAAAGATTTTAGATACCTTAGTCAAAGACTATAAAGTGGTAGTAGTAACTGGTACAAACGGAAAAACCTTAACCACTGCCTTAACGGTTAATATCTTAAAACAGGACTTTGATTATGTGTTGACAAATCCAACCGGCGCCAACATGGTACAAGGAATCGTATCAACATTTTTGAATGCTAAAGGGAAAAAAGGCGACAAAAAAATAGCTGTTCTTGAAATTGATGAAGCCAGCTTGAGCAAAGTCACGGAATACATCAAACCAGAGCTATTTCTATTTACGAATATCTTCCGCGACCAGATGGACCGTTACGGTGAAATCTATACGACCTACAAATTGATCGTGGACGGTGCAGCTAAATCGCCAAGCGCTCCGATCTTATGTAACGGCGACTCACCGATCTTCAATTCATTGGAAACAGTCAACCCAAGAAAATATTACGGTTTCGATCATTTACCAGATGAAGATCAGGATGCACATTACAATACGGACGGTCTGCTTTGTCCTAAATGTCAGCACATTTTGAAATACAAAATGATCACGTATGCCAATTTAGGTAAATATTATTGTCCTAACTGCGGCTTCCACCGTCCAGAATTAGATTATAAATTAACTGAAATGAAAGCAATGGATAATAAGTCTTCAGAATTTGTAATTGATGGTCAAGATTATAAGATCGAAGTCGGCGGTATGTACAATGTATACAACGCTCTTGCCGCAACTGCTGTAGCGGAATTCTATGGCGTTTCTAAAGACAAGATCAAACGCGGACTTGGCTATGATGAAAAAGTCTTTGGTCGCCAAGAAGAATTTGTGATTGATGGCAAAAAATGTACGCTTGTTTTAGTAAAAAATCCAGTCGGCTTAAACCAAGTTATCGACATGATCGGTCTAGCACCTTATCCCTTCTCATTGGTTTCCTTATTGAATGCCAATTATGCAGATGGTATCGACATCAGTTGGATCTGGGATGGCAATCACGAAGCCTTCGCTGAGATGGAAATTCCCGCAGTCATTGCAGGTGGAGATCGTCATGAGGACATGGCCCTTCGCCTGAAAGTAGCAGGAATTCCTGAAGATAAACTAACTGAGACGGAAAGCTTGACGGATGTCATTGAAAAGATCAAACTATTGCCGACGGAACACGTGTACATCCTTGCGACCTACACAGCCGTTTTACAATTACGGAAAGAATTAGCCCAAAAAGGCTATATTGATGGAGGTATGGATCGTGGCTAAATACGAATTGAACTTAGCGCATTTATACGGAAATTTGTTAAACACATACGGGGACAATGGTAATCTCTTAACGTTGAATTATTATGCGAAACAAATGGGCATCGACATCCATTCAGAGATCGTCAGCATTTATCAAGACTTCGATCCTGATAAATATGATTTTGTCTTCATCGGTGGCGGACAAGATTATGAACAGGTCATCGTTTCAAAGGATATCCAAG
Organism: Enterococcus sp. DIV0756; assembly: GCF_051710745.1. NCBI lineage: Bacteria > Bacillati > Bacillota > Bacilli > Lactobacillales > Enterococcaceae > Enterococcus > Enterococcus sp. DIV0756. The sequence continues at coordinate 2,443,746 of NZ_JBIOLF010000001.1, forward strand.
ATAAGAAAGAAGACTTGATTAAGTACATCGAAAACAACGGGGTCATTCTTTCAATCTGTGGTGGCTATCAGTTACTGGGCCACTACTATATTGGTGCAAATGGAGAAAAAATCGATGGTATCGGTGCATTGGATCATTACACCCTAAGCCAAGACAACCATCGTTTCATCGGAGATATCGAGATCCATAACGAAGAATTTGGGGAAACCTATTACGGCTTTGAAAATCACAATGGTCGTACATTCTTAGGTGAAGGTGAACGCCCACTAGGCACGATTGTTAAAGGCAATGGGAATAACGGCGAAGACCATGGTGAAGGTGTTATCTACAAAAATGTTTATGGCTCATACTTCCACGGTCCGATCTTAGCTCGTAACAAATCATTGGCTGTGCGCTTACTTCATACCGCTTTAAAAAATAAGTACGGGGAAGATGTTGATCTGCCAGAATTACCATAAAATAAAAATACTCATCCGCGTTAGTTGGATGAGCATTTTTGTATATGAAAAAACATTTACTATTTTGTTCCTGGAGTGGAAGCGATGATCTTCATTTCGCCTTCAACCTTCCATTCGGTAATTTGTGCCGGTAAAATGCAGCTTGTTCCAGGCTTCATCTCATAACTTTGACCATCAACGATCAAATTTCCGTACCCTTCAACAACTGTTACTAACGTGTACTCCCCTTCTTTTTTAAGAGCAAGTTCACCCACAACGTCCCATTCATACACATTAAAGAAATCTGTCTTCAAGTAGGTAATTACTGAAGAGGTACCCTTTTTGCTTTCAGAGATTTCTAATTCGGGACTGATAGCTGGAACCGTTGTCACATCAATTGATTGCTGGATGTGCAATTCGCGTGTATTGCCTTGATCATCCTTACGATCATAGTCATAAACGCGGTATGTTGTATCTGAACTTTGTTGTGTTTCTAAAATCATGATGCCTTTACCGATTGCGTGGATCGTCCCACTTGGGACATAGAAAAAGTCACCTTTTTTTACAGGAACCCGTCGCAATAAATCATCCCAACGTTCGTTTTCAATCATTTCTGCCAATTCTTCACGAGATTTCGCATTATGTCCGTAAACGATCTCCGAACCTGGTTTCGCATTAATAATATACCAACATTCAGTTTTACCTAGTTCTCCTTCGTGCTTCAATCCGTAGCTGTCGTCTGGATGAACTTGAACAGATAAGTCATCTTCTGCATCTAAAATCTTAGTTAATAATGGGAATACGTCGCCTTCTGCATTACCGAACAATTCACGATGCTCATTCCAAAGATCGCTGACCTTCCAGCCTTTGTAAGGACCGTTTTCTACGATACTAACACCATGCGGATGTCCGCTGATCGCCCAATCCTCACCGATTTTGTCGTTTGGAATGTCAAAGCCAAAAACAGTGTGTAATTGATCGCCACCCCAAATTTTTTCTTGAAAGACTGGTTGTAAAAATAATGGTTCCATACTTCTTGCTCCTTTTTAAGTTAGTGTATTTATGTTCATTTCGCCCTAAGCAAGCTGCGAAAAGCTGTAGATTTTTAAGTTATTGAAAATAGGCAGCTATCCTAACCTTATTTTTGATACCGTTGCATGCGTTCTTTCAAATAACAGACCAAAATCTCATCACGGTGCTTCACGTAACTAGCACGATGATCCTCTGTGTGAACGCGATTTGATAGAAAGATAAAAGCTGATTTTTTTATAACATCCAGCATTAGAAAGGTCCCTGTATACCCAGTATGAAAGAGTAACGGGCTTCGATCTAATGGGCTGTATTTCAGATCCCAGCCAATTGAACGCGCACCATTTCCTGTCGGTGTTTGATCACAAAGTAATTCTTGAACTGTCTTATCATGCAAATAAATCATATCGCTAACACGTCCAAGTTTCAAATACATTTTTGCAAATTTACTTAAATCTTTCATATTCGTAAAAAGTCCAGCGTTTCCCGCATGCTCCGCTAATACGCGAGCCTTCGGATCATGAGTCATACCCTTTAAAATCGTCCCGTCTGATAACTTTTCAGTTGGCACAATTTTATCATAAGGTGCCTGTGGTAAAAAAAGACTATCGGACATTCCAAGTGGCTGCAAAACTTCCTGTTTGAAAACGTCGATCACATCTTTTTGATAAAGCTTTTCGATTAGAAATCCTAATAAGATCGTTCCAGCATCCGTATACTTAACGACTTCTCCCAGCTCTTCTCCCGGTTGTAAATTTAGATATGCCGTTCGGAGTTCTTGCGCATTTAACTGATCACGATTTGGGATATACGTTTGAATATCTGATGTATGTGTTAATAAATGTCGTAAGGTAATCGTTTCATTTTGAAAATCTGGCAGCAGACTATGAAGGGATTGATCCCACGAAACTTTCCCTGCCTCCTTCAATTTCAACATGATTGTTGTTGTGCAGACGACTTTTGTTAAAGAAGCGACATCAAAAAGGAAATCTTCTTGCATCGAAACTATCGTTGGTTCTACTTGTGCATTTCCTAGGACATAATTCTCGTCATTTTCACTTTCGATAAAACGCACAACTGCCCCTGGAAAAACACCCTCCTGCATTTTTTCTTCTATTAATTGAAGTGTATCAGGATACATGCTGACCTCCCATATAGACTTGTTTCTTAAAAAGTATAGCATAAAATAGTAAATGAGCCTTTTTAAAATTTGAATAGCTCTAGAAAAAAATTAGCGGTAAAATGAAAAGAATAAAGTATCCCTAAAAAGGAGTGCCCTTCGATGAAGACAAGGCATAAAAAAATTTTACAGCCACGAAATATTCTCATCCTTTTGTTGTCTTTTACTCTGATTCTTTTAGTTGATTTATTTATGGACAATTGGCAACTTAAGAGTATCAGTCTATTCTTTATATTCTTGCTTGATAGTACCCTTCTTTATCAATTCACTGACTACTTCAGCAAAACAGGAATTTTTATCGTACCTGTCTATGATTTTATTATCCATTTATTTCTGTGCTTCCTAGTTGGTCTAGCAGTTTACTATACTCATGCAGTTAGACCCACTCTTCATGCCTCAATGTTACTTGTCATCATTCATAGTAGTTGGAAGTAAGTTGTCTACGCGAATGAATTTAACTACTAAAAATAAAAAAGCCGCGATCTTCTCGCGACTTTTTCTATTTCAGTACAAACCACCATTCGATCCCAGCTGCATCATAGATTGTAATCAGAGATTTTTTTTGATCCATGAAATAGTCGAACTCTTTATTACTTAGGTGTTTAGATAATTCCAGTAGTTTCACTTTCGAAACTTTGAATTGCAAAAAGTCCAAGCCCAATACTTTATCTGTTGGCAAATCAATTGTACCGCCAATTGCCGATGTCAATCCAATATTAAAGTCGCCACGATTCAATACTAGCTCTTCTTCACTTTCATCATGAACCTTCAAACCTAAAATATCAGCTAAAAAGGCCTGTTGTTTATTCAAGTCACTAACATTTAAATGTAGCTTGTCAAAATAGGCACCATGAATTTTTTCACGCTTTGTTGCTTTTTTGGCTAATTCACTGAAATCTAGTTCTACTGGTTCTGAGGTTGAACGTTCCTTACTAGGAGCAAAGAAAATCTCGATTTCGTTTCCTTCAGGATCTTCAAAGAGCAACCCCTTCTCATCATCGGCCTGCAAAGCAGATTTAACAGGATAGTTTCCTTCCTTTGCACGGTAATAGACATTCGCCAATTCCTCTACATTGGGTACTACTAATGAGACCCGTTGCATTTTTTTAATTTCTCCACGATGTTCATCTGCTCGTGGGCTTTCTTCCAGCCAAAGTAATTCACTGGCTGGATCTTTGTATCCTAGAATCGCTAATTCGTTTTCCTCACGTAATAGATGCAATCCGATGATATCCCGATAAAAATGAATCATGCCATCACGATCTCGCACACGAATAGCGATTGTTTTCAAACTAAGTGTCCCTAAATGAAAATTCTCCATTATTCTCTTCCCTCCGTCACTACTATTCTACCGATGCCCTCTGATTCACGCAAGCAATATCTTTTCTAAAAAAAGAGTCGATTATTTTCTACCCCGAAAAATGAACACAATAACAAGAAAATGATATTTTCATAAAATCAATGAAAAAACCTTGTCAATTTTTTCTAGTTTTGAAAGTTTTTTGAATGATTACTTTACTTTTTACCAAATTCAAGTAAAATGTCTATGATAACACTTGTAATCAAGCAATAAATACATTAATGTTGGAATAACTATTAAGAAAGAAAAGGCTGTTGAAAAAAATGAACTATTCAGTAACAACAAAAGAATTTATGCTACTTGCTGCTAAGGGACCTGTGGACGTATTGGATTTAAGAGACCCTGATTTTACTGATTCCTTTGATTTACTAGAAGGGTCTAACGTAACTCGTATTCCTCTAACCCAATTGCCTAATCGTTTGGACCAACTTGACAAAGGTAAAACGTATTACCTATTCACTGAATTCGGTGGTCGTTCGAAAACGATGGCTCAATATTTAAGAAATGAAGGCTTCCAAGTCACAAATGTAATTGGTGGTACTTCTGCCTATAAGCAATATCTTGCAAGTTAACAAAATTTGTTTTATTTGAAACTTCTGAGCAGATAAATTGTCTGTTTTAGATATATTGTGTACGATTCGTTTGTAATTAAATTTAAGGAGTGTTAGTTTTGGCAAATGTTCTAGTAGTGAATGCTCATCCGTTAGCCGCAGAAGACTCACAAACTGTAACTATTCTGGATACTTTTATCGAAGCCCATCAAGCAAGTCATCCGGAAGACGTGTTCACCATGTTGGATTTGTATTATACAGATCTTCCTGAGATCGACGGCGATTTATTATCCGCCTGGAAGGCTCTTCAAAAAGGTACTGAGTTTACAGATTTAAGTAGTGTTCAGCAAGAAAAAGTTCGTGTCTTTAATGAGTTTACTGATCAATTTTTAGCTAGTGAAAAAATTGTGATCGCCAACGCTTTATGGAACCTGAATATTCCAACGAAATTAAAAGCGTGGTTTGATACAATAAATGTTGCAGGTAAAACCTTCAAATATACAGCTGAAGGTCCTATTGGATTGATTACAGATAAGAAAGCTCTCCACATTCAATCAAGTGGCGGTACATATAATGGTCAAGATTTCTCAGCACAATACGTTAAAGGAATTTTGAATTTTATCGGTATCACTGATTTTGACTCTATCTACATTGAAGGCGCGGATTACGATCCAGCCAGAGCACCTGAGATTATGGCAGCGGCAAAAGAAAAAGCCACATCATTGGCTGCACAATTTTAAAAAAAATCCTGTCGATTATTCATCGACAGGATTTTTTTCTATATTTTCATCTTCATATAAACTTGAGACACCTTTATACCACTCGAATACATGGATCGCGATTACTTTCGCTACCGCATAAAACGGAATCCCTAAGATTACTCCCGCAATACCAAAGATTTTTCCAGCTGTCAGTAAGACGAACATAATCGTCACAGGATGAATTTCTAATTGATTTCCTAAAACTAATGGTGAGACAATTCGTCCTTCAATTGTTTGCTCAATCGCAAAAACAATAATCACTTTCACCAGCATGATTGGACCGGTAACAATGGCAATAAAGACAACTGGCACCATTGCTAAGAAAGATCCCAGATAAGGAATCAAGTTCAAAAATCCGGCTAAAATCCCTAAAGTAATCGCATAATTCATTCCTACTAAAGAAAATCCAATAATGAACATTACGGCTACTGCAAACGCTACAGTCAGCTGTCCGCGAATATATGACGCTAGCTGTGAGTTCATCTCTGTCATAACCTTCAGGGTTGGTTTTCGTGCTTTAGTCGGTAAGAATTTTAAAATGTACGGTGCTAATTGATCGCCATCCTTCAGAAGGAAAAATAGAATGATCGGCGCCGTAAACAATGCAATCAGAACCGTCGCCAATGTCGAAACAACACTTCCCAAGCCTTGCAAAGTCACACGAGAAATATTTTGTGCCGTCTCTGTCAACGACTCTAATATTTTCTGCAAACTATTATCAATATGCTGTTGAAATGGTTTGAAGGCTGGATCTGTAAAAATCTCACTTAGTTTATCGCTGATTGTATCAAAATAGCCTGGTAAGCTTCTCATCATCGAACCAATTTGCTCTCTAATCTGCGGTATGATAACGACGATGCCCCAAATAATCAATGCCACTACTGCGATAAAAAGCAATACAATAGCAAAGCTGCGCTTCAGCCCTTTTCTCTCTAAAAAATTGACTACTGGATTCATTAAATAATAGAGAATACCAGCAATCACCATCGGAAGACCAACGATTGCAAAGAATTGACCCACCGGTTCAAATAGATACGACACTTTCGTAAAGACCAACGCGATTAGCAGCAGCAATAATACAATGATTAATGCCACAACCACTTGGCTATTTAAAAACCATTTCCAAAACCAAGAAGTTTTTTGCGTTAATTTCTTTTTATCCACTTACTCACGCTCCTACTGAAAGGTAATTTTCATCCCTACTTCCAAATTCGGAAGCTTCTCTGGGGTGACATAGATTGCATTGGGAATTTCACCGACTTTTTCTTGAAAGAAAACTGTCGCATGTCCGATTTCATTTAAATTTTGATTGGCCAACGGCCCCATACCCTTCACTTGGTATACTTGATCGCCAAAAATCAATTGGCCACCCTTTTCTAAAACAATTGGAGTATTAGTGATTGGCTTTTGAACGATCGAGACATCTAATAAGTCTGGTGTAATACTTTCACCAAAAAGCACTAAAATATTTTCATCGTTAATCGCATTTTTTCCAATTTTAGTAATTTCCGTTACAGTCATAGGTCACTCTCTTTTCACATTTATTTTTCAATTATATCACAAAGTTAGCGCTATCCAAGCGGGAATAAACTTGCTAAAATGTAGATAGAATGAAGGAGGTTTTTTAATGATCCACAAAATAATTTTAGGAACGTACACACGACGCATCAGTCAAGGGATTTACCAAATCGAGTTAGATACTTCGGCTGAAACGTTAAACAACTTAGAGTTAGTAACAGAAGAAACAAGTCCTACCTACTTTGCCAAAAGTAAAGAAAATTTTCTTTACTCAGTAACAAGTCGCGAGGGTCAGGGCGGCATGTCCAGCTACGATGCGCAAAATAAGTTTTTGAATGCGGTGACAGAAGAAGGCGCTCCACCTTGTTACGTGGCTGTTGATGAACAACGGCAACTTGTTTACGGCGCCAATTATCATAAAGGCGAATTAAATACCTATAAAATCCAACCAGATGGCTCTCTAGAGGCTGCAGCTTCCCTTTTCCATAAAGAGCCAACTGGACCTCATAAAAATCAAGACCACGCTCATACTCACTACACGGATCTTGCACCTGATCAACGCTTAGTTGTGTGTGATCTTGGTACTGATCGTGTTTATACCTATGATGTTTCAGAATCTGGTGAGGTCGAAGAAGTGGCCGTCTATGTCGCAGAACCTGGTACAGGACCTCGTCATTTAGTCTTCCATCCAACTGAAATGATCGCCTATTTATTTGGTGAATTAGATAGTAGCGTAACTGTTCTAACTTATGACAAAACAGATGGTAGCTTTACTCAAACGCAAAAAGTCTCTACCCTGCCAAAAGATTTTGATGGCGAAAATGGCGGTGCAGCGATTCGCGTATCAAAGGATGGGCGTTATCTGTATGCGTCAAATCGTGGACACAATTCGATTGCTGTTTTCGCAGTTGCTGAAGATGGCTTGAGTATTGATTCAATCCAAATCATTTCAACAGAAGGCGATTTCCCAAGAGACTTCGCATTAAGCCCGGATAATAACTATCTAGTTGCCGCAAACCAAAACAGTGATAACTTAACGCTTTATCGTCGTGACAGCGAGACTGGTCTATTGACGATGATCCAGAAGGATGTCTTTGCGCCTGAAGCTGTTTGTGTCTACTTTGATTAGTAAGCAGTACAATGGGAAAAATATTTAGTCCCTGATACCTTAGGAGGTCGTACTTATGAATAAAGAAGAAGTAATTGAACGATTGAAAAAGGATTTGGATTTACCAAACTTCAAAGGACGTTTAGAAGAAAAAGAATATACCGAAGAAGAATATCAAAAGATTAAAAACGATTTGAATGATTACTTCGAAAATTATGTAAGAAATATCGAGAATTAAAAAAAGTCTTTCCTTTCGTGCTCATCGCGAAAGGAAAGACTTTTTGTATGTTGAGTTGATGATGGACCTTCAGTAATCTGAGAAGAGCAGAACTGCAGCTAACTCTTAATACGGAAATCATTTTTCCAAACCCATGAAAAATGAAGTTAACTCTCACTTCGCATATCATTCTGCTAAACAGTTTGTCTTCTTTATTTTCAATCATCGATAGGTCGATTTGAACCTTCAGTGTCCTGCGAAAAGCAGAACTGACTGCTAGCTCGTAATACGGAAATCATTTTTCCAAACCCATGAAAAATGAAGTTAATTCTCACTTCGCATATCATTCTGCTAAACAGTTTGTCTTCTTTATTTTCAATCATCGATAAGTCGATTTGAGCCTTCAGTGTCCTGCGAAAAGCAGAACTGACAAAGAAGCACCGATCGGCAAATCGGTGCTAAAGGAGTATTACCTAAATGCAATGAAAAAGAAAAGGTTGTTATTGGTTATGAATTAATAATACTCAATTCTTTTCCATTTGTATTTAAAATAACGTTATAAAAAAATTAGAAAACCCTTGTTCTCTTATGGTTTAAACTTGTTAATTATTTCAATAACAGATTAGTGATTTTTTGGATTGTTTTATAAATGATGTCAGTGGCAGCATCCTGTTTTTTTTCGGCTGCGTTAAACGCTTCTTCATTTACTTCTGGTAACAAACTATCTGTCATTTCTTGACAGCCGGCTACGTATTGAACGTATGCCTTCTCAAAGCTTTTATGGTTTCCCATTACTTTTGCAGGTGCTTTTAACAGCCCAATCTTTTCTAAATTCAATTGATAAAACTGAGTGCCTTCTTTAAAAAGTTCATGGATTTCTGATAGACGTTCTTGGTCAAACTCAGCCATTTTATTTTCATCTAAAGCAGTTCGAATTTCTTCGTAGCTTGGGTGTAAACGCTCACCCATTTTTTCCGTATTTTGAACGATTTCGTTAATTTCTCTAGCATAAAATCCTGTATTAGGTCGCATTCCTTTATTCCTACTTTCTATCTTTTGATACTATCCATTTTACCGATTTTCTTTCAAGATGCAAAGAAGCCCAGAAAATATTAAAAATTGCTTCATTTATTATTCGTTTGATGATACTTTGGAAGAAATAAGTTTTTCAAGAGGGGGAGTAGTATGAATAAGATAATCAGAAAATGGCGACGCGAAGATGCAACAAATTTGGCTAAAGCTCTAAACAATAAAAAAATTCAGGCAAATTTACGAGATGGGCTTTCTTATCCTTATACGGAATCAGATGCTGAAGATTTTATTCACAGTATGCTAGAAGCTGATCCAGACAAAACCTTTGCCTTTGCAATCGTGAATGAGCAAGATGAAGCAATCGGAAGCATCGGCGCTTTCCGCTGCGAGAACATTCATCACTTAACTGCTGAAATAGGCTATTACATTGCGGAAAATTATTGGGGCCAAGGAATCGGAACAAAAGCGATCAAACAGCTGGTAGACTATCTTTTTAACGAAACTGACATCATTCGACTTTTTGCAGAGCCATTTTCAACGAATCATGCTTCTTGTCGTTTGTTGGAGAAAAATGGGTTCCAATTGGAAGGAACGTTGAGAAAAAATGCAATTAAAAATGGTGAGATTATCGATATGCAGATGTATTCTTTGATCAAATAAAAAAATTCGCATGAATGCCAATAGTGATGGCTTCATGCGAATTTTTAGTTAAACTATTTCTTTTGTGCACTTCGTTGGAAAGCTTTAACAATCTCAACAATCGGAATAATCGCAAAGGATGCACCGATAACGATTCCCCATTGATAAAGATCAAGATGTGCCACTCGGAAAATATCATTCAAACCTGGTACAACAATGATCACCATCATCAATACAAAGGATAACAAGATCGCCCAATTAAAGCTCTTATTGCGGAACGGTCCGACTTTGAATAATGATTGATGAACTGACTTCACATTAAAGGCATGGAACAGCTGCATCAAGCCTAATGTTGCAAAAGCCATCGTTAATGCGTCAGAGTGGATTTCCGTATAAGTTGTGTGTACGGGCCACTGGATCGCTGACCAGTATACAAAGAGCACTGTACCTGCTTCTAAGATCCCTTGATAGATGATACTTGATAAGACACCACCTGAGAACAGGTTGGAGCTACGTCCACGCGGTTTATGCTGCATTAAATCCTTTTCAGCTGGTTCCATTCCTAACGCAATCGCTGGGAACGTATCGGTTACCAAATTGATCCACAACAGATGAATCGGTAATAAGGTATCCCAACCAAGTAAAGTAGCGATAAATAAGGTCAACACTTCACCCAAGTTAGCAGCTAACAAATATTGAACTGCTTTTTGGATATTTGAAAAGACTTTACGTCCTTCTTCAACTGCCACAACGATCGTTGCAAAGTTATCATCAGCAAGAACCATATCAGAGGCCCCTTTAGAAACTTCTGTACCCGTGATCCCCATACCGATACCAATATCCGCTTGTTTCAATGCTGGCGCATCATTCACGCCATCACCAGTCATGGCAACCACTTTTCCTTCTTTTTGCCATGCCTTCACGATTCGAACTTTATGTTCCGGAGAAACCCGCGCATAGACAGAATAGTGTTCCACTTTTTGGGCAAATTCTTCATCTGACATTTCATTTAATTGAGCACCAGTTAAAACAGAAGCATCGTCACCTTTTTCGATAATTCCAAGACGAGCAGCGATGGCTTCGGCTGTGTCCTTATGGTCCCCAGTAATCATGATTGGTCGAACCCCTGCTTCTTTTGCAATCCGCACAGCTTCAGCTGCTTCAGCACGTTCTGGGTCGATCATTCCGACTAAACCGGCAAAGATCAAATCGTTCTCAACTACTTCAGATTCTAGTTCAACTGGAACAACATCAACATATTTATATGCCATTCCTAGAACACGTAGCGCTTGTTGGGCCATATCTTTATTATTAGCTAAAATATCTTGTTTTTCTTTATCAGTCATTGGTACAACTTGACCATTTAATAAGATTTGTGATGTCCGACCAAGCAGCACATCTGGCGCACCTTTAACAGCCACTAAAATCTTGCCGTCTTTTTCTCGGTGTAACGTACTCATTAATTTACGGTCTGAGTCGAATGGCAATTCGCCTACACGTGGTTCTTCTGCCACTTTTTCACGAACATCAAAGGCATTGTTTAAACCAAACTGAACTAAAGCCGTTTCTGTTGGATCGCCGATCAGGCTGCCTTCTTGCGTAAACTTCGTATCGTTTGCGTAGTTCATGACCTTCATCGCCATACTGTCTACAGGCACTTCACCATTGGCATCATATTGATGATTATCTACATATAATTTTTCAACCGTCATTTGATTCAATGTTAATGTCCCTGTTTTATCAGAAGCAATAATATCCGTTGAACCTAATGTTTCAACAGCTGGCAGTTTACGGATTACAGAGTTTCGTTTAGCCATTACTTGTGTACCTAAAGCTAAGATAATTGTGACAATCGCTGGCAAACCTTCTGGAATCGCCGCAACCGCCAATGAGATCGAAGTTAATAGCATATCGACCCAAGAAGTATTATTGAAGAAAATCCCAACGAAAAACATTACAACGGCAATGATAATAATCGCAAAGGTCAAGAATTTACTTAATTGATTCAAATTATTTTTAAGCGGTGTTTCTGTTTCATCTGCTTGGGCCAACATACCTGCGATTTTACCTACTTCAGTATTCATCCCAGTGTTGACAACGACACCTTTACCGCGACCGTATGTCACATTACTATTTGAATAAGCCATATTGACACGATCCCCAATACCGACTTCGCCATCTGCTATGACAATCATTTCTTTTTCGACTGGTACGGATTCCCCTGTCAATGCCGCTTCTTCGATCTTTAGTGAAGCAACTTCCAGCAAGCGTAAATCGGCAGGAACGACATCGCCGGCTTCTAACATCACGATATCCCCGGGAACAAGATCGGTCGATTTTACTGAGCTAATATGCCCATCACGTAAAACATTCGCATTTGGTGTCGACATTTCTCGCAGCGCTTCGATCGCTTCTTCCGCTTTTGATTCTTGAACGATCCCCATGATCGCATTGATAATGACAACGGCTAAGATAATGATCGAATCCACTACCTCATGAGAAACGACCGCAGAAATAATTGCTGCAAACAATAAGACAATGATCATTAAATCTTTGAACTGTTCGATAAAGCGAGCGAGCATACTTTTTTTTTCGCCCTCTTCTAGTTCGTTCAACCCATATTGACTCAGACGTTTTTCTGCTTCAGCAGAAGTAAGTCCTTCTTCCGTTGTTTGAACTTCTGCCAAGACCTGCTCTTTTTCTTCTGTGTAAAAAGGCTTCAGCAGCTGTTGTTTTTTCTCCTCTGACATTATAGTCCTCCTTTGTTTTTCTGAATTAATTCTTTTGAAAATTAATTCGCTTTGAATGTTGTTCCTTTTGGGAATAAAAAAAATAGACTTGTGTATGCGAAAAAACACATACATAAGTCTCACTATTTAAGACAACACCAGAAAATTTCTTTTCTTGCTGGTGGCGTTGCCACAGCTTGCGCTGCTAGTTACTCCCTCATGAATACAAAACGAATTATAGCATGAGAAAAGGCTGGAATACAATCACTACTTTTCAATTAATGAATTGTAAGAGTTTCCAACAGAGACTTTTGTCCAAAAATCTTCAGCAGTTCCTTGTTCCATGCCCATTATAAACTTTTCTCGGATATCTGGATAGTTTTTAGCAAGCTGTGTTACTAGGTTTTTAATCTCTTCCCGCTTTGTTTTTTTATCCACAGGACAAGGATTAAAAATTACAGGCAATTCTTCACGTTTCACAAGACGAATAATCTGTTTTTCTTCTAAATAGACCATCGGCCTTATCAATGTCACCTTTGTTTTAGATAAATAGCTTTTCGGTTCAAAGCTATTCAGGCGTCCGTGAAACAAAAAATTCATCAAATAGGTTTCGAGCGCATCATCCACATGGTGGCCCAAAGCAACTTTTTGACAACCAAGCTCACTCGCGCGATTATACAAAATTCCTCGACGCAGCTTAGCGCATAAAGAGCACGGAGATTTTTCCTCTCGAATATCAAAAACGACTCTTGCAATATTCGTTGGAACAACCTCTAATTGATACCCTAACCCTTCGACAAACTTTTGCATCGGAGTAATGTCACAGTCCTCAAACCCCATATCAAGAGAAATCGGAACGATCTCGAAATCAAAGCCTAAGCGTTTTTGACGACGAATCTGATCTAGTAAATAAAGTAACGTTGTACTGTCTTTCCCGCCGCTCATACCAATTGCCACTTTATCACCCGGCTCGATCATTTGATGATTCAAAATTGCTCGGCGCAACGGATTGTAATAATTCTGATTGTCTTTCTTTTTAAATCCCATGTTAGCTCCTTTAATCCTTGGTTTATTTAAAAAAATTCTCTTTCAAACTATACTGCTTGCCGGTAGTAATGTCATATTGGATCATTTGATACTCTTGATAGAGCTTTTCTTGCTTTTTATTCAACCGAGCTTCTTTAAACCATTGGCCACTTTGATAATACATTCCCTTTTCAAAGGCAGGAAACTCTTTTTGCAAAGCCACTAATAATTGTTGGAAGCCAGTCATTTGAAGTCTTCCTTGTTGGAATAGATCTGCCGCAAAATAAAACGGACTTGTTGTGACTTGTTCCCTATTGAGTTCATGGCGATTGTCATACATCAGAAATTCCGTTTCGTGTAATAAATGTCCTGGATTCTTCTTTTGGATATCCTCTGAATAAATTCCTGGCAAATGATCCCCCCAAAAAACAACCAATGTTCGTTCAGACAAATTATCCAACTCTCTTAGAAAATCATTCAAAGCTTCACTACTATAAGCAATATCTTGGAGATACATCTGAAGAGATAAACTATTGTCCCCTTTAACCATGTATGGAACATCGGTATATTTGTTTTCGTACGGCATATGTGTTTGCATTGTTACCAAATGTAAAAATTGCGGCTTTTTATTCTTATTTAATTGATCAAGTATTTCTTGATAGGCCGCCGCATCAGAAATATAAGGATTATTTTCAAGTTTGTCCGTATGCTGCATGGTTTTTTCATCCAAAAAATGATCAAAACCAAATGTTTCGTAAACATCTTTTCTTTTGTACATTGAGGTGTTATAAGGATGAATCGCAGTCGTTTGATAACCGCGCTCTTTTAGTGTTCCTACTAATGAAGGAAAAGAATTAAACTCAGACATCAGCATCGTATAAGGTGTCGTCATCTGCGCATTGAAAAGCTCCATAGAAAAACCCGTTAAAGCTTCAAATTCAATATTGGCTGTCCCGCCTCCATAGTTTTGCGATAACATTTGACCGCTATACGTTTGATCGGCAATGGCACGGTAAGCCTGTAAAGGATCTCCGCCAAGGATCTCTAGACCATTCAGACGACTCGGATCAGAAAAGCTCTCACTCATGACATAAACAATATTCGGTTTTTCCTCAGAAGTTGTTTTTTTCTCCTTTAGATACTTCTTAGTAATTTTTTCTACGTTAGCCTTAGAGTAATTCTTTGGCTTTTCCATCGCTTCTACTGGCAAATTATATAGAAATCCGCCCATAAATCCTGTGTTGTAATAATTCATTTTTTGACTGTATGGAATCCATAAAGCTGTTTTATTATAGGCTTTGCGTAATAAATTCCCTTGTTGATTAAATCCACCAATGTAAAGTAACAAACTGCTAGTTAAAACAAAAAGCCCTAAACGAATCCATTGTTGCTTTTTAGCTAACTTCACACTTTTTTTCAAGCTAAAAACAATTAAAAAAATACCCGCTGTTAAAAGTACTAAGAATAACAGAAACAATGGTAGCCCAACCATATCATAGATCATTCCAAATTCAGTAATCATTTTCAAATCATTGGGATAGATCGGTTCCATTCGATAGTTCATTTTTAAATAATTAGCAATTCCTATGCCAATCACCGTTAAAAGATAAACGAGACTTCCGGTCTTTAATGACCCCAAAAAGCTGCTGATCCAACCGTAAAAAATGAGTAATACCAAACAACCTAAAAAGAATTTTTCCGTATGCCAAGAAAAAGCAAATTTAAACATCAAATCAAAAGAAAATTCATTTTGTGTCAATTGAAAGAAAAGATTAGATATAATAATTAGTCCTAACACGCCAAAAATTTTTAAAAGCAGACGCCAAGGAATCTTTCGAAGTTTTTGCATATGTCTCTCCTATCCATGAACTTCAAATTCGTAATAATAACTCCCCTGTTATTAACGAACGAAAATTCCGCTGCTCATTTATAGAATATTTCCCGCATTTATGCGATTACTACTATCACTTAGATAATTGGAATGAGCGAGCATCCTCAATAGTTTAGCGAGAAATCAGACGAAAGTAAAGAAGGTTCCCCTTGAACCTAAAAATAAAAAAGACTAGCGGAGAGAAAACTCCGCTAGTCAGCAAATCACTGATCTATTTCCAAAAATCATCAAAGATTGTGATGGGTAAATGACGTTTATGTTGTGTTTTGTTCCACCAATTTTCGATCGTTGTTTGAGCCTTTTCGTCAATCGTCTTCCCCTCTAAGTAATCATCGATATCATCATACGTTACACCAAGGGCTACCTCATCGGCGATCAATGGTTTTCCATCCTCTAGGTCAGCAGTTGGGACTTTCATGTACAAAGCCTCTTCTGCGCCTAGTTCTTTCAATAACATTTTTCCTTGACGCTTATTCAACCGAAACAGTGGCAAAATATCCGCACCGCCATCTCCAAACTTAGTGAAAAAGCCAGTGATGTTTTCTGCCGCATGATCCGTTCCGATAACAGCACCTTGATTGTCGCCAGCAATTCCATACTGCGTGATCATTCGTTGACGCGCTTTGATGTTTCCTTTGTTAAAGTCACTAATTGTAACCCCCGCTTCTTCCAGCGCAACAACCTCTGCATCAACCGCTCCTTTAATATTCACGCTCAGACTAACATCTGGTTTAATAAAATCTAGCGCTCGCTTAGCATCCGCTTCGTCTGCCTGAGAACCATATGGAAGACGAACGGCAATAAATTTATAGGCAGCGTCGCCTGTTTCTTTTCTCATTTCTTCCATCGTAAGCTGAGCTAATCGACCAGCTAAAGAAGAATCCTGTCCTCCGCTGATTCCTAAAACAAATGTTTTTAAAAAAGGATATTTGGACAAATAAGCTTTTAGAAAGTCGATGCTTTTACGAACTTCCTCTTTTGGATCAATTGTTGGTTTCGTTCCTAGTTCCTGAATAATCTCTTCTTGTAACGTCATGATAGGTATCCACTCCTTTAATCTTCTTGTTCCGTTTTTACCACAGATTTACGTACCTGGTCCATAATTTTGTTTTTGTGGTTCCAACACTCTGTAGAAAGATCGACCGGATATTTTTGTGGATTTAGGTCGCGTTTGTATTCTTCCCATAATGAATCCAAGCTGTCTTTGGCAGTCTGCTTGACTTCTTCTAAATCAGGTAGTTCATAAATAAGCTTGCCGTCTACAAAAATATCTCTCAAGACCGGACGAGCCTCAAAGTTTTTCACCGTTTTATTGATATACGGATAAACGGGGTGGAACATATAGAGCTCTTTTTCTTCCCGTGGGTTTTCATCCCATAGCGTTACGTAATCACCCTCTGATTTCCCATCAGATTTACGCGTAATTCGCCAAACTTGTTTTTTACCAGGAGTGGTTACTTTCTCGGCGTTGCTTGAAAGTTTAATGGTATCCACCATTTCTCCTTGCTCATTTTCGATGGACACCAATTTGAAAACAGCCCCAAGAGCTGGTTGATCATAGGCCGTAATTAATTTTGTCCCGACACCCCAGACATCGATCTTCGCATGCTGCATCTTCAAGTTTAGAATTGTGCTTTCGTCTAAATCGTTGGATGCGTAAATCTTCGCATCAGGAAAACCTGCCTCATCCAATTGCTGACGCACTCGTTTTGAGATATAAGCCATATCACCGCTATCAATTCGTACGCCTAAGAAATTGATTTTATCACCCATTTCACGGGCAACTCTGATCGCACTCGGCACTCCCGATTTGATCGTATCGTACGTATCGACTAAAAAGACGCAGTCGCGGTGCGTTTGAGCGTAGGCTTTAAAGCCTTCATAGTCATTCCCATAGGATTGAATCAATGAATGAGCATGCGTTCCGCTATCAGGTATCCCAAAAATTTTCCCTGCTCTAACGTTACTTGTGGCATCCGCACCTCCGATATAGGCCGCGCGTGTTCCCCAAAGTGCTGCATCCAACTCTTGAGCCCGACGTGTGCCAAATTCCAACAACGGGTCATCGCCGATCACAGATTTGATTCGTGCCGCTTTTGTTGCGATCAATGTTTGGAAGTTTACAATGTTTAAAAGTGCTGTTTCAACTAATTGACAGTGAAGTAACGGTCCTTCTACTTGAATAATCGGTTCATTGCTAAATACCAATTCCCCCTCCACTGCAGAACGAACCGTACAAGCAAATTTGAAATCTCGTAAATAATCGATAAACGCTGCCGGATAGTGTTCTACCTCAGACAAATATGCCAAATCGCTTTCGCTAAAAGTCAGTTCTTCCAAATAATTTACAAGTCGTTCAAGACCCGCAAAGATGACATAGCCATTATCAAACGGCATACTACGGAAATAACACTCAAATACGGCATGAAGATCCGCTCGACCTGTCTCCCAATAAGTTTTCATCATATTGATCTGATAAAGGTCCGTATGAAGTGTCAAACTGTCATCTTCGTACAACTTTTTCATAGTCATGCTCCTCATTTGTTTTTAGTAATTTGAACTATTTCACTTATTATAGCATAAGAAATCAGCGGGAGTAGTGTTAGCTCTTCTATACCAAAGAAATCTATTCATTAGAGTACTTACCCGAGTGTTCCTATTTTCTTCACTGTTAATCATGGAAGCTTACTCGTATAAATGCTGGTAAAAGAAAAAAGGCCTTAAGCCTTTTTCTCGTTCATTGCTATTCTTTAGGAATCTTGTATTCCACTGCGATAATATCTTTATAGGTCTCTTTTGGACGTAAGCCGGCTTCCATAATTTGCTTTTTATAACCGACATCCACAGTAACGTCCTCGCGATCAACTTTTAACAGCCGATGAATAATTGTGTCTACTTCTTGATGGCTGATTTTGCGCTGACGATTCAATAATAACAAATCAATCGTATCAAAACGATCCGCATAAATAATTTTCGTCCGATCATAAGCGTACAATTTAAGCAGTTTTACAGCTGGACGTTTATCAAAAAAGTATTTTGTTAGATTAGGATATAGTGTTTCTAAGTTAACATTACTATTTAAAGGGGTCTCAATTAATTTCATTCAACATTCTCCCATCTATATCTTTTTAGTCTATGCGACTGATTTATTTTCTTTATTATGATCATTTTAACACACGCAGCAAATGTTTTTTAATGAATAAAAAAATTTTTATGAAAAAGAAAAAAATCTTGATAACTCCACCAAATGGCAACTTCAATTAGTAAAAGGATTGCAGCCTTCGTTGTTTTTTTGACCGTATAGAAATGAAAAACTTCTATATGTTACACCGCTCTCTAGTCAAAAAAAGTCACCGGAAAACTTCCCGATGACTTTTCAATTAACGCTCTGATTACATCATGCCGCCCATCATTGATGGATCCATTGCTGGGGCAGCAGCTGCGCCGCCTTCAACAGGTTTGTCAGCAACAACTGCTTCAGTTGTTAATAACAACGCAGATACTGATGCAGCATTTTGTAAAGCTGAACGAGTCACTTTCGTTGGGTCAACAATTCCAGCTTCGATCATATTGACATACTCACCAGAAGCTGCGTTAAAACCAGTTCCACGATCCGCATTTTTCAATTTATCGATAACAACTGAACCTTCAAAACCGGCATTTTCAGCAATTTGACGAACAGGTTCTTCTAAAGCACGAACCACGATTTTCACACCTGTTGCCACATCGCCTTCAGCGTCTAATTCAGAAACTCGCTTGATGACATTGACTAATGCAGTCCCACCACCGGAAACGATTCCTTCTTCAACAGCTGCACGTGTTGAGTTCAACGCATCTTCAATACGTAATTTTAATTCTTTTAATTCTGTTTCTGTAGCCGCACCAACTTTAACGACTGCTACACCGCCAGCAAGTTTCGCTAAACGTTCTTGTAATTTTTCACGGTCAAAATCAGACGTTGTTTCGCCAATTTGACGTTTAATCATTTCAACACGATCAGTCAATGCAGCCTTGTCGCCAGCGCCTTCAACAATCGTAGTATTGTCTTTATCTACCACAACTTTACCAGCAGTACCCAAGTTTTCGATTGTTGCTTCTTTAAGATCTAAACCAAGGTCCTCTGTAATGACAGTTGCGCCAGTTAAAATTGCGATATCTTCAAGCATAGCTTTACGACGATCACCAAATCCAGGAGCCTTAACTGCTACAACATTAAATGTTCCGCGAATTTTATTCAATACCAATGTTGGTAATGCTTCGCCGTCCACATCGTCAGCGATGATCAATAATGAACGAGATTGTTGCAATACTTGTTCTAACAATGGCAAGATATCTTGAATATTTGAGATTTTCTTATCTGTAATCAAGATATATGGATTTTCAAGCGCTGCTTCCATCTTGTCATTGTCTGTTACCATGTATTGAGATAGATAGCCGCGATCAAATTGCATTCCTTCAACCACGTCTAATTCAGTATCAATCCCTTTAGATTCTTCAATTGTGATAACACCGTCGTTACCAACTTTTTCCATGGCTTCGGCAATTAATTTACCTACTTCATCACTGCCAGAAGAAACAGCCGCTACTTGTGCAATAGCATCTTTTGAATCTACTTCTTCAGAGATACTGTGTAGTTCTTCAACCGCTGTTTTCGTAGCCAATTCGATTCCGCGACGGATACCCATTGGGTTTGCACCAGCAGTAACGTTTTTCAAGCCTTCACGAACGATTGCTTGTGTAAGAACGGTCGCTGTCGTTGTACCGTCGCCAGCGATATCATTTGTTTTTGAAGCAACTTCTGAAACCAATTTTGCTCCCATGTTTTCGAAATGATCGTCTAATTCGATATCTTTTGCGATCGTTACACCGTCATTTGTGATCAAAGGAGAGCCATAAGATTTCTCTAAAACAACATTACGTCCTTTTGGTCCCAATGTAACTTTAACTGTATCTGCTAATTTGTCTACACCACGTAGCATTGCTGCGCGAGCGTCTTCAGAAAATTTAATATCTTTTGCCATGATTCTTTCACCTCATTATTTTTTTATTCTACGATTGCCATAATATCTTTTGCAGCGATGATCAAATATTCACTGCCTTCATATTTCACTTCTGTACCTGCGTATTTTTCAAACATTACCATATCACCAACAGCTACTGGCATTGGACTTTTTTGACCGTTTTCCAACACATTGCCTTCACCTACAGCTACAACCTTAGCTGTTTGAGGTTTTTCTTTGGCCGCTGAAGCTAAGACTAGGCCTCCAACTGTTTTTTCTTCTTCTTGAGTAACTTCAAGAATGACACGATCACCTAATGGTTTTAACACAATAAATCCCTCCAACTAGTAATGATTTTCTAAGTCGTTAGCACTCTTAGTTATCGAGTGCTAACTCACAATTCTTATAATACCATTTTTGTTTTTTTTTGCAAGTCCTTCGTTTGATTTTTTCTACGCTAAATTTTTTAAAATGTATGATATACTTGAGAACAATAAACGTTTAGGAAGGAAAACTAATGACCGAAAAAAAATATAGCTTTATTACGATCTTCACGTATGGATTAGTGCTCTTTTCACCTGTCGTTTTTCAAAGCTTTTTAAAGGCGGGGCCTTCACTAATTATTCAATTAACCACACTGACCTATTTTTTAGGTGCTATCCTAATGATTTTTTATCGTGTTAAGTCACGATCATTTCAATTAGAGGGGCAACAAAAAAATCTTCTGATTACTATTTTAATAGGAATCATTGGGATTCCAGCATCCTTAATTCTACAAATGCTTATTTTGCAAATCGAGCAACGTTTGCTTGGACAATCAGTCGCTTCACAAAATACGCAAAACATTGTTCAATTGATCATGAATAATATGATTTTCATTTTGGCGACTACGATTGCCGGTCCAATTATGGAAGAATTTGTTTTTCGTCGTGCAATCTTCGGGGCATTAGAGAAAAGATTCGGCTTTTTCTTACCAGCACTTTTAAGCTCCGCTCTTTTTGCTTTTGCACACAATGACGGCCATTACTTGTTGTACGCAGGTTTAGGTTTCTTATTCTGCGGCATGTATCGCTATAGCGGACGCATTTGGGCATCAATGATTACCCATGTAGGTATGAATTTATTAGTTATCCTGACACAATTAGCGTTGCAGTCATAACAGTTGCGAAACGAATCTTTTGCTATTTTATAAAAACCTCCTTAGACTAAAGATAGATTTAGTCTAAGGAGGTTTTTATATGAAGGTAGCAATTATCGGAGCAACTGGTCATGCTGGCTCATTTATATTAAAAGAGGCTTTGGATCGTCACTTGGCAGTTACTGCAATCGTACGTCATCCAGAGAGACTAGAGGTTAAGGTCCCAATTTTAGTAAAGGATCTATTTGAGCTTACTACAAAAGATTTAGAATTTTTTGACGTTGTAATCGATGCATTTCGGCCACCGGTTGGAAAAGAAGAACTGCACCAAACATCTTTAAAACATCTAAGCACTATTTTGCAAGGAACGGAGACTCGTCTAATTGTCGTCGGCGGAACCTCTTCTTTGTTTATCGATGAGAATCACCGAATGATCGATGTTTCTGATCCAAATGCGATCTATTATCCAACTGCCTATAATATGTACCAAGCATTTTTAGACCTAAAGTCTATTCAACAATTAAACTGGACCTACTTAAGTCCTGCTGCAAATTTTATTCCCGATGGTCCTCGAACAGGCCACTATCAAGTTAGTGATGATCACTTACAAAAAAATGCTGCTGGTAAAAGTGAAATCAGTATGGCAGATTACGCCATCGCTATGATTGATGAAGTCATTGAACCAAGACATTTAAATCAGCATTTTAGTGTCTATAGTTAGAAAAAAAGACAAGCCTGCAAAAGCAAGCTTGTCTTTTTAAATAGCAAATAGTTCTGTTGCACTGTCTGGATCAGTATCAAAAATTTGGAACTGATGGTTCACACCAAGATCATAACGTGTCAAGGTTTCTTCCATCGTCATGTGTGCCAGTTCCTTCATGTTATTCTCTTTACTTAAGTGTCCTAAATAAATCCGTTTTGTACGGTCACCTAAGATATCGGTCATTACTAATGCACCATCATCATTGGACAAGTGTCCACGATCACCAAGAATTCGCTGCTTCAAGCTCCATGGATAAGCGCCCATCCGCAACATTTCTAAATCATGATTACTTTCAACTAAATAAGCATCGGCATCACGAATCGTTCCTCTCACGTGTTCACTAGCATAGCCAGTATCCGTCAACATTACAAAAGAATGTCCATCTTTATAGAAACGATAGAACTGCGGAGCTGCCGCATCATGAGAAACTCCAAAACTTTCGATATCTAAATCACCAAAAGTCAATACCTTCCCCATTTCAAAAATATGCTTTTGTTCTACGTCAACTTTTCCAATCAATGGAGCCATCGCTTCCCAAGTCTTTTCGTTGGCATAGACAGGTAATTTATATTTTCTCGCTAACACTCCCACGCCATGGATATGGTCACGGTGCTCGTGAGTGACTAAAATCGCATCTAGATCCTCAGGTTTTCGATCGACCTCTGCCAATAGCGAAGTGATTTTTTTCCCGCTCAATCCAGCATCAACCAAAATTCTTTTTTGCGGGCTTTCTAAGTACAAAGAATTTCCTGTACTGCCGCTGGCTAAAATGCTGATATTGAAGGCATTATTCATTTCTAACATGAGCAATTGGTCCTCTCTTTTAAAACTGTTCTCAGTATACAACCCTTTTTATGGATTTTCCACCTTTGGAACTAAATTATTCGTAATCACTTGATTATTTAATGCATTGACTTTCTCAATTTGTGTTGTCTTATCCGAGGTTCTTACTTTAACAAACCACACCGGAACATAGACATTTTTTTCACGTACCTCGAGTGTTCGAAAATAGCCTAGATAGATATTAGTGATCGTTGAATTGCTCGGAATATTATTATTAATATATAACGTATTTAAAATCTCTTTTTCAGAATAAAGCGTCATTTTTTCACGTAGGGGTTCAATTTCCTTCAAACGGGTTTGAGTATATTTCATAACCTGCTCTTGATCATTGTTTTTCTCGATATCTAACGTTACACGGGAGGTTTCGTCAACGAAGGGGATTCCTTCATAAGATTGAGCTCCAACTATTTTAGCTAAATCGTCATCTTTTTTAGAAATATCCGGTAAGTAGGTGTACTCTTGACCATCCAGAATGAAATCCTTATTCTTCATCAAACGATTAAAACTGCTAGTCGCTTTTTTCAAATCAAATTTTGTTTCTTCACTTGGATAACTTGTTAACACTTTATCTGAAATATTAGAATTTCTCGCAATCGTTGGATTTCCCGTTGCACTCAACAACGATTCAAAATTATCTTGTTCAGCACTTAGATAATATCCTTCACGATGCTCATCAGAAACCTCTTCATTGACTGTTACTTCGTCATTTTCTAAACGCTGAAGAATATCCTCGCGTTGATTCGAGCTTGTGACAAGGCTTTGTTCATGCTGATTATTCCAATAGATACTAAAAAGAAAGATATTCAACCCAATAAAGACGAGAAAAAAGATCCATTCGATTTTTCTGAAATCCAATTAGCTCGCCTCCGTTTCAAAATTCCCTTGCATTAATTGATTAGCAGCATACCAATCGTTGTCATATTTGACAAACCATTCCGGAGTCAAGGCAACTAGTTTATTCACGCCATCAATATCTTGCCAGGTATAGCCAATAATAAAGCTTTGAACTTTATTCAAATCAAATCCAACCGCTGCTAGATTATTTTCAACTTCTAATGTACTCGGCAATTCAACCTCTTCGTCCGAAGGTATAGGTACTTGAACAGTGTCCATACTTGTTTCGATTTTAACTTGTGGTGTTGAAGTATTGGATTCATCCTCAATCTTCACACTCATCTTTCCCTTTGAAGACTCACTAAATATCGGATATCCTTCAACGAAGATTCTGAAATTGATCTGTCCATCATGATGATCAAAGTAACGCAGATTACCAACGGCGGTTCCTAAGCGGCTAACATAGTTAAAGCTTTGACTGTATAAGCTTTCTTTAGATAAATCCTTCGGTAATTCCCCAGTGAATGTGACTAGACGTTTCTGTTCATCCATCATTAGCTCTTCATGCCCACTAACAAAGGAGCGCACCCCACTGGCCTCTTCTTCACCTCTCGCTTGGTCAGGTTCTTGAAAAAATGCATTTCGGAAAAGTGAATACGATTGTGTCGTCAAAATATAACTATATTTTTTTAGACGCACTCGGTCCTTTGTGCGTAAAAGACGAGGAACAAAAGGATTTTCTGCTGTCATTGGCAAATATTTTTCTTGATTTTTTTGATAAATCGTTTCTAAACCAGTGAAATCAGCGGAAATAGCAGCCTCATAGACAGTATCCTTACCATAATTCAAAAAACGAATTTTTTTCTTTGCAAAATCTACTTGAATCTTTGAAAAAGTCAGTGTTTCTGCTTCCTTTAGTGAATTCAAATTGATCGGCATATCAAAGACCTTCACGTATTCGGTCAATGAAAAACCGCCTTCGTAGTTCAATTCGATTCCATCATCCAAGTTATAGTAATTTTTGATCTCTTCTTCACCTTGGGCAACTTCCTGAAGTTGTCCATAGGTGCTTTCTGTTAAACGAGCTTGTGTCGTGGCTAAAAGATTTTCACTACTGGTTTGGAACTTTTCTTTATTTACATCCCAAATACCGCGAATTGGTAAAAAGGCATCCGTAGCCTTCGCATAGTTCTGATCATTTTTTACGGCCTGTTTACTTGTATTGATATCCGCAGTTTTCGAGGTTGGACTTAGCCAAATCGCATAGGTTAGGACAATGCTGAGTACGATCAGAGCCAAAAGCGCGACGCGGATAATTTTTTCTGATAGTTTCATTCCCAAATGTCCTCCTCATAAGGTTCATAAGGTAAGGAAATGTAAAAGGTCGAGCCTCTACCTTCGACACTTTCAACCCAAATTTGACCTTGATGGGCCTTCATGACTTCTTTAGAGATGGCCAAACCTAATCCAGTTCCTCCTTGCTGACGAGCCCTTGCTTTATCTACGCGATAAAAACGCTCAAACACTTTTTCTAAATCTTTCTTAGGAATTCCCAAGCCTTCATCAGAAATACTTAAGACAACATTGTTATGCGTCTCCATCAAATGAACTTCGATCTTTCCACCATCCGGTGAATACTTGATCGCATTGTTCATAATATTGTCGATTACTTGCATAATCTTGTCTGTGTCAATCTCAACCCACAAATCTCTTTCCGTAAATTCTCGGACGATTCGATAGTTCTTTTCTTGACTGTTCACCATCATATCGAACCGATCTAATATATAATCGACTAACTCATTAAAGTTAACCAATTCAATATCCATCTGCTGGGCTCCGGAATCCATACGGGAAAGATTTAATAGATCATTAATCATGCGGATCATCCGATCCGTTTCTCCTAAAGTCACATGGATAAATTCTGGTGCTACCGCCTTGTCCTTCCAGGCGCCCTCTTCCAAAGCTTCTAGATAACTGCGAACACTCGTAAGTGGTGTTCGTAATTCATGTGACACATTCGAAACAAACTGACGTCTTTCCTCTGCAGTCTTTTCCTGCTCTGTAACATCATGAATAACCACAACCAATCCGCTGATAAAGCCGGATTCACGGCGAATCATAGCAAAATCAGAACGTAAGGTCATACGGTCTTCCTCAGAGTCCGATTTTGAACGATCAATTAAAATCTCATCTGAAGTTTCCAATAACTTGCGTAGCGTATATTCTTCTTCTAAATCCAGCAACGTTAAAATCGATTGACCAATTGCTTCTTCACTGGTGGTGTTCAATAAAGATAGTGCCATTTCATTAATGGTAATTACTTTTCCACGACGGTCGGTGGCAATAACTCCATCTGTCATATGAGTTAAGACACTATCTAATCGATTTCGTTCTGCCTCCATTGTATCTTGTGCATCTTCAATCCGATCTGACAGTCTGTTGAAGGTCTCTGCCAATTGGCTTAATTCATCATGCCCCTGAACATCTACTTTTTCAGAATAATCACCTTGTGCAATCCGAACCGCTTGCTTCTGCATCTCTTTGATAGGTTTAGTAATCGATCGTGCTACTAATAAGGCGACAACAATTGAAATCAGACCTGCAATCAGAGAAGCCGTAAAGAAGATTAACGCAGTATTGCCGATCTCAGAGTATTTTTGTTCAATGTCACTCTTAACATAAAGAGCCCCGATCACAGCCGAATCGCCGGTCGGGGACTGAATAGGTTGAACATTGATATATACCCGCTTATTGTTGTCATCCAAGGTCACATATTGTTTCATTGAAAAATCATCGATATCGCTGTATTCATTTCGCTTTCCAACAATAGAATCTTTTTGTCCTACATCATTCGTAGCTAAAACAATTCCTTTGTCATCTACGACCCACATTTCTTTAATATCGGCAGCGGAATTATTTTCCAAGAGCCGTTGCAGCTGGTCAGCTTCATTTTCACTGTCTTCTGCCATCGTAGAACCCAATGTTGTGCTTAGTAGAGCCACACGTTGATTCATGTCTTTAGTGAAATTGTCAATCGTTGATTTTTCAAGCCCTCTAATAAAATATGCACCGATGATCTCGATTGAAATCAGCAAGATTAAGATAAACGAAAAGGCAATCTTAAAATTGACTGATCTATAAAAACGGACTTTCTTTTCCATACTTACTCCTGTTCAGGGTTACGTAGGTAATATCCTACGCCACGTCTTGTTACTAAATAGGTTGGATGGCTTGGATTGTCCTCAATTTTTTCCCGTAAACGACGCACAGTCACATCCACAGTTCGCACATCCCCGAAGTAATCATATCCCCAAACTGTTTGTAATAAATGTTCTCGAGTCATTACTTGTCCAATGTGCTTTGCTAGATAATGCAGCAATTCAAACTCACGATGAGTCAGTTCGATCGTCTCGCCATGCTTAGTAACCATATAAGCATCAGGATGAATCGTTAAATCACCTATCGTTAAATCACTTTGCGTTGTTTGTTCTTCCTCTTTTGGCGCTTGACCACCACGGCGCAGATTTGCCTTTACACGAGCAACTAGTTCGCGATTAGAAAAAGGCTTGGTTACATAATCATCCGCCCCTAGTTCCAAACCTAAAACTTTATCGATCTCAGAATCTTTAGCCGTAACCATAATGATCGGCATTTCATGGGTCTTGCGTACTTCACGAGCCACTTCTAAACCGTCTTTTTTAGGCAGCATCAGATCTAATAAGATTAAATCGGGATTGACCTCTTCAACTTTTTCTAAGGCTTCTTCACCGTCATACGCAGTAAAGACTTCATAGCCTTCTTTGGTTAAATTAAATTTCACGATGTCCGAAATCGGCTTTTCATCGTCAACTACTAGAATTTTTTTCACTAAGAGTCACCTCATACCTTTATAGGATTGTATGTACGCCTTACTATTATACAATAATTTCAAAGCTGTTTCATCTTTTCAAACAGACGACGAATCTTTTACAACTATTACTTAAGAAAAAATAGAAAAAGAATTCATTTATTATAAACAAAAAAGATGAGCACAGGCTCACCTTCTTTTTAAAATTGGCTTTATTTTCTCGTTGCTCACAAATTAATCAGCAACATCAAGATGCCAAACAGTTACTAGTCCAATACTTGGCACACCACACCTAATGAACCAGGACCTGTGTGGACTGACAACGCTGGTGAAACTTTACCGAAATAAATATTCTCTGCTGTCGGAAACATTTCATGCAACCGCTGTCGGATTTTTTCAGCTGTTTCTAGTGCATCTGCTTGTGTTACTGCCAAATTAAACCGTTTATGATTGCCAACATGCTCTTTTACTAATTGAAGCGTTTTGTCAATACTCTTATTTAATCCGCGGACCTTAGCCACTGTATAATAAATTCCATCCGAATTACATGAAATAATTGGCTTCAGCTTCAAGGCACTTCCCAAAAGAGAAGAAACGAGCCCGATCCGACCACCCTTTTGCAGATATTCCAACGTATCAACATTGAAAAAGATTTTTGTCATAGGAATCTTACTTTCAACTTCCGAGATGACTTCCGTAAAAGACTTTCCTTGTTTGACTAAGTCACCAGCATAGATTGCTAGAATTCCCGCACCGATCCCAACATTTTTCGTATCAATTGATTGAAAGACTAATCCTTCATAATGTTCACCAAGCACACGTAATGCGTTGTACGTTCCACTTAGTCCACTAGAAATCGTTACAATGATTACATGCGTATATCCTTGCTCTTTGATCTCATCAAAGACTTTATGAATCAACTCTCCGTCAGGTAAAGAAGTCGATGGCAATTCTTTTTTGATTAATGGAAAAATTGTATCAGAACTGATATCAATCCCATCTCGATATTCTCGATCACTAAAAATGATTCGTAATGGAACCATAAAAAATGGTCCATTGTCTACCACTTCTTTTGGAACATCTGTCCCAGAATCAACTAAAATTGCAATTTTTTCACTCATTAATTTCGCCCTCTTTCTCTTTGTCCAATTGAATTATTTTTTCAGCTAACATTTTCTGGGTAAATGAGGCAACCGCACTTTCCATCGCCAAATAATAAAAATCCTCGCTCCTACGAGTGAGACTAACTTCTTCCCCTAAAACAATTTTTGCTATCTGTAATAGAGCTTCTTCTTGTACCATGCAAAAACTATTATAGGCATCTTTGGGCTCGTTAATCGCCAGTTGCATCCGAATCAACTCGTTGATATCTGGAATTGCAAAAACTTGCTTTAGTAAAGTAATGGCGATCAGATACGCTAAATGATTTCGGTTATATCGTTTTTTTACAGGTGGCGGTATTAATTTATGTTTAACGTAATTGTTGACCATTGCGCTGGATAAAAGTTGATGTTTCTCATCTTCGATTAGTGGCGACAAATAACGATCAACAAGAGTAATCACTTGATCCATGTATAACTCTAATTCGGGTAACTCTTCCCAACGAGGCAGTTGTAATTCTTTTAAACCTTCTGCCCATGTTCTGAGCTTTTTGTTTTCCATTTTTTTACACCCCTTTCATTAGTAGTTTATCAAAATTACGAAAATTATACAATGTAGTTTTAAAAACTAGATAACTGGATAATTTTTCGATAAAAAAATTGACGTTTGTTCTTGCAATTTTATTTTCTCAGTGCTAACATATGAAAGTACTTTGTTTGGGCCGTTAGCTCAGTTGGTAGAGCAGCTGACTCTTAATCAGCGGGTCGCGGGTTCGAGCCCCTCACGGCCCATTGGGTGCCAAACCCACGTCACCAGTGCATTCTTGGCTACTTCGGTAGTTTAGAAAAGAATGTGCGTGGTGGCATTTTTTGTTTTTTTGGATGAACTTTCCCCATCAAATAGCTATATTTAAAGGTTTTAACTAAGAAGATGCTCGTGATCTCCCTTTTAGTGAATTGAACATATTTTCCACCATGAACACTAAACTTTATATCCTATTTAATAGATAAAAACTAAACCACCAGTACATCATTAACGTTTCCCGACGTTTTAAACTGATATGTACATGGTGTTTTTTCTTTAATCGCCTTTATTTAATCAACATAAAAGATACTTTATAACAATTATGTGATATATTTGAATAATATTAGGAAGTCTTTTAGTTGGTTTTTGTATTAAAACATTTTTGTTGTCGCTGTATAAAAAACAAGGAGTGATTTAATGAAAAAAATAGTTTTGTTTAGTTTATTGGTATTGATTTTTCCTGCCGCTGCTCTGGCCGATACTTTTGAGAGTACCTCTGATGAATTGACGACTCCGGACCAAGAACTAATTACCGAATCTACATCAATACCTGAAGATATCACAGATGAAAGTCAAGCACCTGTTGCTAATGAAACTCAGACTTCGGATGAACCAACAATTGAAAGTGAAGCAACAATACCTGAAGAAACCTCCAGTATTGATATTATCTCAACCGAGGAGGAATTGTCTTCAACTGATGAATCATTAGCAGAATCAGAAGAGACTGAATCAAACACAAGTAGTTCTGAAAATCTTGAAGAGAAGACAACTATCTCTCCGGCAGTTATAGAAAATAGAGCACTATCATCCGCTCTTGGAAAAATAGATCCTAAAGAAATAGCTGAAAAAACGAAACCTGCCCTATCCTTCCAAGAAGAATACCTTATTGTTGAATGGATATACCCGTGGCAGATTCGCGAAGTCTTAACTCATTCACAATTTAAAATAGACCCGAAAGAACTGAGTGACTACACGGACCAAGAACTAGAAAATGCCTTCAAATTGTTCGCGCATTACAGTGAAGATATCATGTTCATGGATTGGAGTGCTTATGTCCATGTTCTACAAATGGTTTATAGAGATAAGGTAATCTCTTGGTCAGATGTTGAAAAGGTTCTATCTTTTAGGCCTATTTATTATGACACAACTAAGGAACTAGCTAGGGATATTGATAAATTACAAACTTATTTGCAAGTTCTTTATTCAAATAAGGAAGGGCTTTTACAAATTAGACCTTTTACAAATGAAGAACTGCTTCAAATTTTAAATGATCTTAGCGGCTACGAAGAAGAATTAAGTAAGGATCATAATTTGTTTTCAGGTATCCTCCACTGGCTTTACAATTCTCAAGAGGAGAATCATCTAAGCGAAAATGGACTCAGACCTTTGGTGCCAAATTTAAATCTGTTAACATCGACTAATCCTGCTAACGGAAGTGTTTTATCTATTCCAAGATCAAGCTCAATTCCTGTAAGTTTGCAAAACAATGATGCTACGATGAATGCAACTGCGCAAAAAGAATATCCTAAAACTGGCGAAAAGAGAACTCTCGTATTGTCAATCATCGGGGTTGCCTGCTTCCTTATGTCAGGTTTTATTCTTTTAGAGAGACGTTTTCGCGTATAATTGTCCTTTTTTACTAACTGAATTGAAATCAGCCGCATAAAATCATTAACAAGATTTTATGCGGTTTTTTCCTCGAAAAATAACTTGTAGATACATAAAACATTTTTTGTGATATGTTTTCATAAAAATAACTTTATAATAGTAATTATTCTTTAAGGTGTTTTCGAAAATAGCAGAAAAAACTTTTTCAACTATTTCCAACTTTCTAGTTTACAAAAATATTTCTTATGTTACAATTGTGTTACAGAAAAAATTAAGGAGTGATTCTTGTGAAAAAAATGGTTGTTTTAAGTTTGTTGGCACTGAGCTTCCCCCTTGCTGCATTTGCTGATACTTCTGAAAGTATTCCTGCTGAAACAGTAGGCTCCCGTCAAGAACAAGTAATTGAGAGCAGTTCTGTTCCTGAAGAAACCGGAGTAGATAATGAACTCTCCACTGTCCCTACTGAGACTCAAACCTCTTCGGAAGGAAAAGTCGAAACTCAAGAAACTGACACTGAAGATGCTACTGCTAATTTAGAGATAACAAAAAAAGAGAACCTAAATGAAGCACCAACTACTGAAACTTCTAATGTAGAGACAAAAGCAACGGAAAATGCTAAAACTTCAGACTCTGTCCAAAATCGACAGACTGTTGTAAAAGCGTTAGAATCACCAGCGGTTGTCGAAGAAAATCTTAATAAGGAATGGACAGCAGAAAAAATTCGCGAAAATTTGACTGGTACAGATTACGGAATCAATCAAAACGAACTAAAAGGATACACTGATGAAGAATTGACAAATGCCTTCAAACTATTCAATCGTTATAACTTCGATATTACTGGTATGGATCTGGGAAGCTATGTCCGGGTGTTACGAATGGTTTATAAAGAAAAGGTAGTTTCATGGAATGATGTCGAAAAAGCCTTAGCTTTCAATCCAAATAATTACACAACAACTGCCGAATTGGCTAAAAATGTTGATCAGTTGCAAGCTTATTTACGAGTCCTTTATGCGAATAAAGATGGGTTCTTGCCGCTTCGACAATTTTCTAATGAAGAAATGCTACACATCCTAGATCATCTTAGTGGCGCAGAAGATGAATTAAGTGCTGCAAACGGTTTATTCTCTGGTCTGGTGCATTGGCTATACAACTCTCAACAAGGAAATGGACCGATTGAGAATGGACCAAGACCCATTGCACCTATCCAAAATCTAGCAACAACTACTAAACCAATTGCTCAAGATATTGCAACATTCCCGAACACTACAACCACAATGAAAAATGATATCACAGGTCAAACTGCTGGTCAGAAGGAATACCCTAAGACAGGTGAACGCGGTACTACTTCTCTAACAATAATCGGAATCGCTGTATTCTTATTTACAGGCTTAGTTGTCTTAAAACGTCGTGCTTATTTAAAATAAAACGAATTAGTTTTATACTTTACAATCGTAAAGTGTTTTCGATTTCTGTTTAACGAATGGAAAGTATTTCGTCAACGAGCTAAAAAGCCAAAGCAGATTTTTTACTCTGCTTTGGCTTTTCCTTTTTACACTGCTATAGCTTTCTGACTTTTCAAATGTTGCAATTTCTTCTTATAATAAGCCACCTCGTCTTCAGATGAATAGATAAAGTGACCCGGTGCGATTTCTCGCAGTGAGCGGGTTTTGCCATCGTGTGGCTCTGTCTGATATTTGATCCGACGACGTTGACGCTCATGATCAGGATCAGGCATCGGGATCGCCGACAGTAGACTTTCCGTATAAGGATGAACTCCATAGTGATAGATTTCATCACTCGTTCCGACTTCTAACAGATGCCCGTTATTCATCACTCCGATTCGATCACTAATGTGTTTCACCATTGAGAGATCATGAGCGATAAATAGATAAGTCAAATTATGCTCTTTCTGTAAATCCTGCAACAGGTTTACTACCTGCGCTTGGATGGAAACGTCTAATGCCGAGATTGGTTCATCACAGATAATGAAACGTGGACGGACTGCTAATGCGCGGGCGATCCCGATACGTTGCCGTTGTCCGCCGGAAAATTCATGTGGGTAGCGTGTCCCATGACTTGGATTCAGACCAACTGTTTCTAGCAAATCATTCACGATCTTATCTCGTTCTTTTGGCGTTTTAGCTAGACCATTAACATCAATACCTTCTGCAATAATATCTTTGACTTTCATTCGCGGATTTAAAGAAGCATATGGATCTTGAAAAATCATTTGGACATCACGGCGGAACTCAGCCAATGCCGCTTTCCCGTGGATTTTGGCTACATCTTTTCCATCAAAAAGTATTTCTCCGTCTGTTTTTTGATTTAAACGGATAATCGTTCGACCAGTAGTGGACTTTCCACTACCGGATTCTCCTACTAAACCAAATGTTTCCCCTTCATTAATATGAAAACTCACATCGTTGACGGCACGAACTTCATTTTTACTGCCAGTATTAAAATACTGTTTTAAATGTTTTACTTCTAGTAATCGTTTTTCCATCTTAGTCCTCCATTTTCTTCGCTAAAGTTAAGCGGAATATTGGTTTTGTTTCTTACGGAAAATATCCCAACGACGTTGAATTTCAGCTGGAGGTGTCACTACTGGCGCTTGCGGAGCAAGCAGCCAAGTTGCCGCCTTGTGGGTTTCAGATAATTCAAAAAATGGTGGTTCCATTTCAGTATCGATTTTTAACGCAAACTCGTTACGAGGGTAGAACGCATCTCCTTTTGGCGGATCTAATAAATCGGGCGGTGATCCAGGAATTGCGTATAAGCGATCATTCTCGCTCTCTAGAGTCGGCATTGATCCAAGTAGGCCCCAAGTATATGGGTGCTGCGGATTGTAGAAAATTTCTTCAGCCGTCCCAACTTCAACGATCTTACCCGCATACATGACCGCTACACGATCGGCTACATTTGCCACGACACCTAAGTCATGGGTGATGAAAATAATTGATGTTTCGATTTTTTCTTGGATTTCCTTTAATAGTTCTAAAATTTGTGCTTGGATCGTTACATCTAAAGCGGTTGTTGGCTCATCGGCAATTAGAATTTCTGGATTACAAATCAAAGCGATAGCGATCACGATCCGTTGGCGTTGCCCACCGGAAAATTGGTGAGGATAATTTTTCAAGCGCTTTTCAGCATCGGGAATTCCTACTAAATTCAATAGATCTAAGGCAGCCTTCAAGCTCTCCTTTTTTGATACGTTTTGATGCTTACGTAAAGACTCCGCTACTTGCTTGCCGATTGTCATAGTCGGATCAAGTGAAGTCATCGGGTCTTGGAAAATCATTGCGATTTCTCTACCACGAATTTTTTGCATTTCTTTTTCGGATTTATCAACGATGTTTTGGCCTTTAAAAAGAATCTGACCTTCATCAATAGTCGCATTACTGGAAAGAAGACGCATGATCGTACGGGTGGTAACAGACTTTCCGCTGCCAGATTCTCCTACAATTGCCAGCGTTTCTCCTTTATTCAAATCAAAATCTACGCCCCGAATGGCACGAACCTTTCCGGCATAGGTGTCGAACGAAATGTTTAAATTATTTACTTCTAAAATTTTCTCCATAATATCGTCACTCTTTCATTTTCGGATCGAATGCGTCACGTAGACCATCGGCTAGTAAATTGAAACAAATCATGATCAGTGAAATCGTCACTGCTGGAATCCACAATAGGTAAGGCAGATACAAGAAGGTTTTATACCCATCATTTAATAAAGTACCTAAAGAAGCCGCTGGCGGTGTCAAACCTAGACCGATGAAGCTCAAGAAGGCTTCAAAGAAAATCGCAGTGGGAATACTAAACATCATTTGAATAATGATCACACTGGAGATATTTGGAATGATATGCTTGAAGGCAATCTTCCATTTTGATTCTCCCAGAGTCATCCCCGCTAAAACATATTCCTGATCTTTCAGCTTGAGGGTCTGGGCTCGGACAATCCGTGCCATCGGAATCCAGTTGGTAATCGCCATGGCAGCAACGATCGAGAAAATTCCTGGTTCAAAAACAACCAGCATCAGGATCATGACAACTAAGTTCGGAATCCCTGAAAGAATTTCCAAAAAACGTTGCATCGCATTATCCACTTTTCCGCCTAACATTCCAGAAATCAGTCCATAAGCGACACCGATTGTAATATCAAATAAAGCTGCAATAAAAGCGATCAATAGTGAAATACGCGTTCCCATAAATAAACGGCTCAGTACGTCGCGGCCTAGCCCATCTGTTCCTAAAAAATAATTTACGTTGTTCGGAACATCTGCTTGGGCATATTTATCAACGAGTTCACCGGCGACCATGGTTTTTCCATTCAGTCCGTTGATATTCAAACCTGGAACACGCGGCGGCAAATTAATATAATCAACATTTTGCTTGCTCGGATTATGTGGCGAGACAAAAATTGTTAGAACGGAAACCGCGATAATTATGACCAAAAGTACCATCGAAATGACTGCAGCTTTATTTTTCTTCAAACGGCGCCAAGAATCTTGTAAGAAATTCAGCGAAGGTGCAGCGATTTCCTCACGTTCCTCTTCAGTATTTTTTTGTAAGGGTTGAAATTCATCAGCGGGAATATCAACGATTGAAGGATATTTCATTTCCATTAGCTCTTACTCCCTTCTGATAGACGAATACGAGGATCAACCAAGCCATAAAGCAGATCGACGACCAAAATAACAAAAACCAGCATGAATGAATAGAGAATCGTTACAGCCATAATTGTTGGGTAGTCGTTGGTCATGATCGATTTTACAAATTGTTCCCCAATACCAGGAATTGCGAAGATATTTTCAACAACCAATGACCCAGTCATTAAAGCAACTGCCAATGGTCCAAGCAAGGTCATTAACGGAATCAAACTATTCCGCAAACCATGCCTAAAGGCGATTTCCCAACGACTCAACCCCTTAGCTCGAGCTAGCTCGACATAATCACTGTGGAGCACTTCCACCATCTCCGTTCGGATAAAACGGGCGGAATCTGCCAAAGGTGACATGGCGAGTGCTAATGTCGGTAAGATTGTATAAGCAAAACCTTCCCATTTTGCAATTGGCAAGATTCGTAATTTCATTGCAAATATATATTGTAATAGTACCGCGAAGACGAAGTTAGGAATTGAACGTCCTAAAATCGCAACTAATGTTGAAGCCGTATCAGCCCATGAATTTTGTTTCATTGCCGAGATGGTCCCTAAAATAATTCCAACGAAGGTTCCAAATATGATCGCCTGCAAACCTAATTGCAATGAAGGTCCAATCCGTCCTGCTAGCAATGCAGCAACTGCTTGGTTTTTAAATTGGAAAGAAATTCCGAAGTTTCCTTGTACGAGGTTTGATAAGTAAATCCCGTATTGAACGATCACTGGTTTATCTAAACCAACTTGCTTATTCAACATAGCAATCGTTTCAGGACTTAAACGTTCTTGATTGGTATATGGTGTCCCGGGTAATAATTGCATCAAGAAAAAAGTGATAGTAGCAATCAACCACAGTGTAATCAACATGAAAAAGACACGCTTTAAAAAATATTTCAAATAACTGCCCATGAGGTGCCTCCTAAAATAAGTCTGATGTTCCGCTCTTATATTTTGACTTCTACTTTTATTATGGTTTAGAGTAGAAATACATTGCGGATAAATGTTTATCTAGATAGCTTTAGCTATTAATTATTGGAGTGTATGTATGAAAAATAAATTATTTCCCATTGGAATCGGCGGCGGTCTGCTTGTGATCATTTTGGTCTATTCGTTCATTCGAGGACCACTCACTTTTTTGACCCTATCCAACCGATTTTTCTTAGTTGGATTACCGTTTCTAATCATAGGTATCCTGTTTTGGATTTTTTCTTCAGGCTTCTTTGATCACTTTCAACATTCAATGCATCAAGCCTTCAGCAGAAAACAAAAGAAAAAATCAGAATTTCAGTCCCTCTCACAAGTCGGACAAGGACGCTATTCGTTTTGGTTGATCATCGCTGCTATACTGATTGCAGCTTCGATTATTTGTGCATTGATATCAATGAGTTAAAAGGAAGCTGGAACGGCGTTGCCGTTCCAACTTCTTTTTATTTTCATCAGCGTCTCATTACCAGTAAGAACCATGAAAGAAACGCGAGTTTCACTTAACTATTATTTTTCCACGTAAGCCCATTTGTAATCCCAAGAAGCGCCAGCAGGGTGATGAACAATACCTTTGACTTTTTCGTTGACTAAATGAGCCTCAGATAATTGGTAAAGTGGTGCGACACCGGATTCTTTCGAAATGATCTCATTGGCTTTTTGCAGATCGTCCCAACGAGCTTCTTCATCACTAGCATCCTTATTACCGGAAGCATCAACTAATTTGTCATACTCTTCATTACTCCAACGTCCACGGTTGTAAGAGTTTCCTGTTACAAACAAATCAGTAAAGCTAGATGGGTCAGCATAGTCAGCTCCCCAACCGCCAAGTAGAACATCAAAATCACCCGCATTTGAACGGTCTAAACGAACAGAGAAAGGAACGGGTGTTGGTTTCACGGTCATTCCTGGCAGCGTGTCCTCTAGAACACCTTGAATATATTCAATGACTTTTTTAGATGAGTCCGTGTCAGAAGCCATCAGCTCAAAGGATAGTTTATCGATGCCTAATTCTTTTTTAGCTTTGTCCCAATACTCCTTCGCTTTTTCTTTATCATAAGGAGCTAACTTACCGGCTTCTTTGGCAAAATCTTCTTCTGTCTTAGGATTTTTTGACATACCAGATGGCACTAAACCAGTAGATACAACTGAACCATCACCTAAAACTTGATTAACTAGAGATTTTCGATTAATTGCATAGGAAACAGCTTTTCTCAAATTTTCGTTTTTCCAAGGCGAATCTGCTTTCCGTTGATTGTACTCAAGGTAGCTTGTCCGAGCCTCTTTAAATGATTTA
The DNA here is from genome assembly GCF_051710745.1 of Enterococcus sp. DIV0756. Classification (NCBI taxonomy): domain Bacteria; kingdom Bacillati; phylum Bacillota; class Bacilli; order Lactobacillales; family Enterococcaceae; genus Enterococcus; species Enterococcus sp. DIV0756. The sequence goes on from NZ_JBIOLF010000001.1 coordinate 2,482,091, forward strand.
TATGCTGGATCGTTCGCATTTTGTTGCGCTAACTCACCAGATAGAATTACGTCATCCGCTTCACCATCTTTAAATAAGTTTAATGATGTAGAAGATTCTTTAACGACATTAACTTTTACAGTGGATAGTTTGACCTCATCCTTGTCCCAATAAGTGTCATTTTTCTTGTATTCCCATTCTGTATCCGTACCAGGTCCGTCAAAGCCTTCTAGGGTGAATGGACCATTGTAGACAGATTTGTCGCTCTTAGTTGCATATTCTTTTCCGTTTGCTTCCACGACTTTCTGATTTTGTGGGAAGAAAGATGGAAAAGCCAGCAGATAATCAAAATATGGTGTTGGTTTTGATAACTTGATTTCTAATTCATGATCATTGACAGCTTTGATTCCTAATTCATCTGGTGCTTTTTTACCAGCGGAAATATCAGCCGCATTTTCAACAGGTTCAAAAAGATACGCATATTCTGAGGCCGTTTCTGGTTTCACCGTACGTTGCCAACCAAAAACATAATCTTTAGCTGTTACTGGATCGCCGTTAGACCATTTGGCATCTTCTCTTAATTTGACAGTATAGGTCTTACCGTCATCGCTGACTTTTACTTTCTCACTAGCGCCGGCAGGTTGCGGCTTATTGTCTTTGTCTAAACGGTAAATTCCTTCATAAACATTATTTAGTGCAGCAAAACTAATTGTATCTGTCGCGACGGATAAGTCCGCTGTAGGCATTTCTTGTTGGACCACCAAATTAAAAGTTCCGTTGTCCTTGGCTTTTGTGCTAGAACTGCTCTCATCAGTTGTTGCACTATTGCCTCCATAACAACCCGCTAAAGCGAGCCCGCAAATCGCGATAATACCATAAGCAAATTTGTTCCTCATATCTTTTTCCCCTTTTGATTCAATTTTCAGAATAATTATGAAGTTCTGAATATGAAGAGTATTTTAATCATTTGTTTTTAATAAATCAAACCATATGCTCTAATCTTTTTTGTATTTATGTAAAGAAATCCTAAGAAAACTTGTAAAATCAGCAATTCTTTTATTAAAAATTTTTTTGAACTAAAAATATTTTGCTTTTTTATGTTTTATGCTTGTAGAGTGACATCTTCATGGTAGATAATTATGGTTTCATGTAATAGTAGAAAACTTTTAAAAAAAAAAGCATTTCTATTTTCATTTGATTTGGCTTTATATAGAAATGAGTTTATTAAAAATAATTCTCATCTTTTTTTCATAATCGTATTGACATTTCTTTTCTTTTTTTATACGATGATTACAACAATTTTAAAAAAATTCTGACAATAAACGGGTGGTTGCCATGATGAAATCAAATATGTCTTTCAACGCAACTTTATTATTATAGCTGGGACTTTCTGAAAATCATTTCATAAAGTCCCTATTCGCATTGCATCGGAAAAGAAAGTGGTTCTTTTCCGATGGGATGCTTTTTTTATACCCGTTTTTGAATAAAGGAGGAGAAAAAATGAGAAAGATTCAATTTTTTGACACCACATTAAGAGATGGTGAACAAACACCGGGCGTAAATTTTAATACAAAAGAAAAGGTTCAGATCGCCCTTCAATTAGAAAAATGGGGAGTTGATGTCATCGAAGCCGGATTTCCAATTGCTTCACCTGGTGATTTCGAAGCGGTACAAAGTATTGCTCGTCAGGTAAAGAATATGACGGTAACCGGATTGGCACGTTGCCAGAAAAAAGATATTGATCGTGCCTATGAGGCATTAAAGGATGCCGTTGATCCGCAGATTCACGTATTCTTAGCAACCAGTGATGTCCACATGCAGTACAAATTGAAAATGACTCGAGAAGAAGTTCTGGCTTCTATTAAAGAGCATGTCAGTTATGCCCGCAGTTTATTTGAGAAAGTTCAGTTTTCGCCAGAAGATGCTTCTCGGACAGAAAAAGCCTTCCTATTAGAAGCGGTACAAACTGCAATTGATGCTGGCGCGACTATTATCAATGTCCCAGACACCGTCGGCTACTCAAATCCGACTGAATATGGCGGGATATTTAAATCATTGATCGAAAATATACAAAGCGAACAGGAAATTTCTTTTTCTTCCCACTGCCACGACGATCTGGGAATGGCAACCGCAAACGCATTGGCTGCCATCGAAAATGGCGCAAATCGTGTAGAGGGAGCAATTAATGGAATCGGTGAGCGTGCCGGCAATACAGCCCTAGAAGAAGTGGCATTGGCGCTGGCAATCCGCAAGGACTTTTATCAATGCGAATCGAATATCGTATTAAATGAAACAAAAAGGACCAGTGAACTGGTCTCACGGCTTTCTGGCATACCAGTTCCGAAAAACAAGGCAATCGTCGGTGACAACGCCTATGCGCATGAATCTGGTATCCATCAAGATGGTGTATTGAAAAATCCAGAGACCTACGAAATTATTACCCCTACCCTAGTGGGCGTCAATCAAAATTCTCTTCCACTTGGAAAATTATCAGGGCGACATGCATTTACTGCCAAATTAGAAGAGTTGGGCTACCAATTAAATGAAGCTGATAGCAAAGAAGCCTTCAAACGCTTTAAGTCATTAGCTGATAAAAAGAAACAAATCACTGATAAAGATTTAGTGGCTCTGCTGGCGGATCAATATCGAGAAGAAACTGAGAAATACAAGCTGGCCGATGTTCAAGTACAATATAGCTCCAATGGGTATCAAGGCGCGATCGTATCTATTATTAATGAAGAAAACGAAACACAAGTAGCCTCTCAGATCGGTTCAGGCAGCATTCAGGCAATCTATAATACGATCGACGAGTTGTTCCAGCAAGATCCCGAATTGACTGAATATGAAATTCAGGCATTAACTGGCGGTGAAGATGCTCAAGCGGAAGTACGTGTCACGCTACGTGACGCAGAAACCAATAATGAATACCGCGGAATCGGGGTTGATTTCGATGTACTCCATGCATCAGCCAAAGCATACGTTCAAGCCAGCAATCATTTAAAACAAAATGGCTAAGTAACGGCATTGTGAACACGAACTAATGAAACAATTTTGCCATGTATAGATAGAAAGTATACGTGACGACAATCAAACTCATTTTTCGTTTTTTGAAAAATGAATACCTTAATTTGAGATAGGATGCTAGTCCAACTTTTCGCAGAACTCTTTGTACGCAAGTTTTGTATCAATGAAACAATTAATTCTTTTTTGTCTCGTTTAGTTGGATAGTATACGTGACGACAATCAAACTCATTTTTTGTTTTTTGAAAAATGAATACCTTAATATGAGATAGGAGCAGGCACATGAATAGTAAAATTGTTGTTTTAGCCGGTGACGGTATTGGACCAGAAATTATGGATAGCGGGCTGCAGGTACTTGCAGCTGTCGAAAAGAAATGTACACATACATTTGAACTTGAAAAACTTCCTTTTGGGGGAGCGGGAATTGATGAAGTCGGGGCTTCTCTTCCGGAAAAAACATTGGCTGCTTGTCAGGTCGCTGATGCGATTCTTTTGGGAGCAATCGGTGGTCCGAAGTGGGAAAAGATGCAGGATACACCAGAAAAAGGTTTACTAGCTTTGAGAAAAGCATTAAATTTGTTCGCCAACATTCGGCCAGTTTCAGTTTCCTCTGCCCTGCTGCATCTTTCGCCTTTAAAACCAGAAATTCTTGAAGGCACTGATTTAATCATCGTACGAGAATTGAGCAGCGGTATTTATTTTGGGGAACCTCGGGAATTGACAGACACGATGGCTTACGATACCGCACGCTATCAAAAGGAAGAAATCGAACGAATTCTGCATTCTGCCTTTAAAATTGCTCAGGGTCGCGATAAAAAAGTAACCTCAGTAGATAAAGCGAATGTACTTGCTTCTAGTAAGTTATGGCGGGCAACCGCGGAGCAAGTCGCAAAAGAATACCCTGATTGCCAACTAGAGCATCAATACGTTGATTCAGCGGCGATGAAACTGATCCAAAATCCGAAAGCTTTTGACGTCATCGTAACGGAAAATCTTTTCGGTGACATCTTGAGTGATGAAGCATCCGTATTGCCAGGTTCGTTAGGTGTGTTGCCAAGTGCAAGTCACAGCGATGGCGGACCTTCACTTTACGAACCGATTCATGGGTCGGCACCAGACATCGCAGGAAAGGGGATCGCAAATCCGATCTCAATGATTTTATCAGTGGCGATGATGCTACGCCAATCATTCCAAGAAGAACGAGCGGCCAAAGCAATTGAAACAGCCTGCGATACCGTTTTATCTAGAGGAATCTTTACGCATGATCTAGGCGGGCAAGCAACGACAGCTGAATTTACGAACGCGGTGATTCAAGAATTGGAGGAAGTATAATTATGGGAAAAACACTATTTGATAAGCTATGGGATCGGCATGTTGTTCACGGCGAAGAAGGCTCTCCGCAATTGCTTTACATTGATTTGCATTTGATCCATGAAGTCACCTCCCCTCAAGCGTTTGCGGGAATCCGTGAAGCTGGACGAACGTTGCGTCATCCTGAGCGGACCTTTGCTACGATGGATCATAATACACCGACTAAAGATATTTTTAACTTCACCGATCTAGTGGCGAAAAAACAAATCGATACCTTGAGAGACAATTGCCAAGAATTTGGTGTCCAGCTTTGTGACAACGGCAGTGATCGTCAAGGGATCGTTCACATGGTCGGACCGGAAACTGGTTTGACCCAACCTGGGAAAACAATTGTTTGTGGGGATTCACACACCGCAACTCACGGCGCTTTTGGCGCACTAGCCTTCGGCATCGGTACTAGCGAAGTGGAACACGTTTTTGCCACTCAGACGCTTTGGCAAAATAAACCAAAAAACATGGGCATCAAAGTTACTGGCAAATTGCCAAACGGGGTTTATGCAAAAGATATTATTTTGGCGTTGATCGCGAAATATGGCACTGATTTCGGTGTAGGCTACGGCGCCGAATTCTGTGGGGAAACAATTGAAAACCTTTCAATGGAAGAACGCATGACGATCTGTAATATGGCGATCGAAGGCGGCGCGAAAATCGGCTTGATCGCTCCAGATGAAAAGACTTTTGACTATGTTGCTGGTCGCGAATATGCACCGAAAAATATGGAAGCTGCAATTAACGATTGGAAAGAGCTTTATACAGATGAAGATGCTCATTATGACAAAGTATTAACGCTCGATGCTAGTGAATTGGTGCCCTTTGTTACTTGGGGGACGAATCCTGAAATGGGTGTTCCATTTGATGGGACATTTCCAGCGATCACATCTCCTGATCTGCAAAAGGCCTACGATTACATGGATCTAAAACCTGGGCAAACGCCGGCGGATATTCCAATTGGTTATGTCTTCATTGGCTCTTGTACAAATGGGCGCCTGTCTGATTTACAAGAAGCAGCAAAAATCGTGGAAGGCAAAAAAGTTCATAACAATGTTACAGCCATCGTCGTTCCCGGTTCTAGACCTGTTCGTAAAGCCGCTGAAGAAATCGGATTGGACAAAGTCTTCATCGAGGCTGGCTTTGAATGGCGTGAACCTGGCTGCTCCATGTGTCTAGGGATGAACCCTGACCGAGTACCGGCAGGTGTGCATTGTGCTTCAACATCTAATCGGAATTTCCAAGGGCGCCAAGGAAAAGATGCCCGCACACACTTGTGTAGTCCAGTCATGGCAGCACTAGCAGCCATTCATGGAAACTTTGTCGATAGCCGTAAGGAGGTCATCTAATGGAAAAATTTACGACTTATACAGGAAAATCAGTCCCACTGATGAATGATAATATTGATACCGACCAAATCATCCCAAAAGGCTTCTTAAAGCAAGTCGATAAAGCCGGTTTTGGAAAACATCTGTTTGACGAATGGCGTTTTTTGGAAGATGGTTCGCCAAATCCCGACTTCATTTTAAACACACCTGAACGAAAAGACGCGACTATTTTGATCTCTGGTGAAAATTTTGGGTCTGGCTCTTCTCGTGAGCACGCGGCTTGGGCGATTCAAGATTACGGCTTCAAGGCAGTCATCGCCGGCAGTTATAGCGATATTTTTTACATGAATGCATTAAAAAATGGACTCTTGCCGATTCGCATGGATCAAGATGTCCGGGAAATTCTCAGCCAAATCCCTGCGGAGCAGACGATTACGATTGATCTGCCAAAACAAGAAGTTCGGACCGCTGAAGCTAACTATGCCTTTCAAATTGATCCAACCTGGAAGGAAAAACTAGTGAATGGACTTGACGATATCAGTATCACCTTGCAATATGAAGAGGCGATCACTGCATACGAAAAAAACATGCCAACTTATTAATTGAAAAGAAAATCGCATCAAAACTTTCTATTCGTAAAGTTTTGATACGATTTTCTTTTATTTTGTTAATTCACGATTTGTTCTTGTACATATTGAGCATAGAGTGGGTGACTGGCAATTAGCTCACTATGCGTTCCATGACCAGTTACCTCTCCTTTTTCAATGAAGTAAATATGATCGGCATCCACGATCGTTGATAACCGATGAGCAATCACCAAAGTTGTCCGCCCTTCCATTAATTGATCCAAAGCCCGTTGGACTTTTTCTTCGGATTGAGAATCTAAACTAGCAGTAGCTTCATCTAACATCAGGATTTTGGGATCTCGTAAAAATGCTCGAGCAATGGCAATCCGTTGTTTTTGACCACCGGATAATTTTACTCCACGCTCACCTAGCTCTGTTTCTAATTGATCTGGAAAATCGCGAACAAATTGATCCGCATAGGCCAGTGCTAATCCATGCCATAATTCCTCATCTGTCAGTGTCCGATCTAGTCCGTATTGTAAATTCTCTCGGATGCTTCCTGCAAAAACCGCACTGTCTTGCGAGACGTAACCGATTTGTGACCGCCAATTGGTTAGACTAAGTGCCTCAATTGAGTCCTCTCCAATTTTGATTATTCCATCGTTCGATTGATAAAAACGCTCCAACAGTGCAAAAATAGTCGATTTCCCACCGCCACTAGGACCGGCAAAAGCAATCACGGTATTTGGTTTTGCTTCAAAGGAAACCTTTTTCAAAATGGGACGATCGGCTACATAATGGAAGGAAAGATTTTCAGCTTTGATTGTTTTTCCTGCTACATCTACCTTTTTCCCTGTTGTAATAGGCTCCAATTCGGTTTTTAGGATTTGTTCGATTCGCTCAGTTGCCCCCATGGCTTTTTGCACTTGCGAGAAGAACATTGCAAAGCTGGCTGCCGGCATCATGATATTAAATAGATACAACAAGAAAGCGACTAATTGTCCGCTCGTTAATGTTCCTGCTTGAACACGAACAGCACCATATCCTAGAATACCAACAAATAGACCCAGCATAACAGTCGTAATAATCGGTTGGAGCATCGCCTCAACTTTTGCATCCTTAACACCCAAATTAAAAATTTTATTGATAAATGTTCCACCGCTGTTCTTTTCAAATTCTTCACCGTTGCTAGATTTAATCAGACGAATTTCAGACAATTTTTCACTGGCTTCCGCATTAAAATCCGCGGTAGCCGCCTGTAATTGACGGCCTAAGCGAGACATGATTCGTCCAATCGGCATCATGATTAATGCCATGATCGGTACCGCCAAAAACATCATCGCTGCCATTTTCCAATCCATTACAAATAAAATGATCATCGATCCAACTAATTGGATTGCTCCAGTAATGAAGTTAGGAAATTGTGTAGCAACTAAATCCTTAATGACGGTGGTGTCATTCACCAGTCGCGAGCTGCTTTCACCCGATTTATGATCGTCATAATACCCTACTGGCATTTGTAAAAGATGACTCCATAATTTTTCCCTTAAGGTTTTAACAGCACTTTCACCAACATAGCGCAGTAAAAAACTGCCAATTGCACCAAACGCTAATTGCGCCACAAAAGCTAAAACTAAAACGATCAACATGGTCTTGTCGATCCGAGCCAATTTACTTGTATCAATCAGCCCCTTCGTCAATTGTGGAACGATTAAACTGGCTCCGCTTGTTAATAAGCTCAAAAACAAACCAATTGCAAATAGTGACTTCTTAGGATTAACACTCAAAATTAAGCGCAGAAAATCCTTTAATTTATAGTTACTTTTCTTTTTGTCGCCCTTGACTGTTCCTTCAGGCGTCATACTCATATCCCGATCCATGATTGGTTCCTCCAAACGTATAAGCATGAGAATTCTTCAGTCGAAGTATCCTCTCACGTTTATCTAATTAAAAATCTTGCCATTCCGTATCTTCTGGATTCCTCGTATTTGTGGAATCCTCACAGAAATCGTGATTTCCCCAAAAGTTCCGTCGAAAATCATGATTGAAATTGCGTGAAAAATCACGTGATGCATTTCGCATCTCACGTTTCATTTGATTGCGCATTCGATGCTGCTCTTCACGTGAAAGATTTTGCCAATCTTCTTGCCAGTTCTCCGCAAGCTGTTCACGCATCGCTTGCATCTGACGCAGGCGATCCATTGGGTCGACAAAACGTCCCGCTTGATTTTGAAATTCTTCCTGCCACCCAGCAGAAATCTTTTGCATATACTCACTAAACTTTTCTTGTTCTTCCTTTGTTAATCCAGCAAAGAACGCTTCACTCATATCTTCTCCAACGTGGCTTAATTTTTGAGCCTTTTGCTTTCCCTTTTCAGTTAGGAAAACGCGTTTGATTCGTTTGTCGTGCTCCTCTTCTTTACGCTGGACATCCCCGCTTTTTTCCATTTTTTTCATCAACTCAGCTAAAGAACTGGGACGTATATCTAGAATTTCGGCTAATTGACTTTGAATCAAACCATCTTCATTTGCTAAAATGGCTAAAACTCGTTGTTGTCCTGTTAACTTTTGTCTCTTACTCATAAAGGCATTACTAGCAGAACTAATAAAACGTAATTGACGCATTAACTCTTTAGTAAATTCGCTCATTGTAAAAATCTCCTTCTTCCATCACTAAAGTTCGGTACCGAACTTTATTACATTAGCTATTATAGTTCGGTACCGAACAGTTGTCAATAACTTTAACCTATTTTTACTACGCATACGATCCAACCAAAGTTTTCGATTATTCATTTAATGAAAGGAATTTTTTTTGGCTTCTCTACATGACATTCTGCTAAACCACCTATTCCATGACACTTGAAAAGAATACAGTTATTTAACAAACCTGATAAACTACAAAAAAGAACCTAGCGAAATTCACCAGGTTCTTCGTTCAGGTTAATATTTATGCTGCTCCTCTTTTACCGGACAACCACTGTCGCAATCTTCACAAGAACTGCCATTTTTAATCCGTCGATAGACAATCACTCCAGCACCGCCGAAAATCAAAATACTCAAAATTACAGTTGCCATTCTTTCACCTCTTTGATCTCTTCAATTGTTACTGATGGCGTTTGCTTAACAGGGCGTCTTATAATGAAATAAATCATCACAGCAAGCACACCCGCTGCTAAAATGAACCCGATACCGATCTGGCCATTTTCGAAAATCACATGTCCAAATTGGTAGACAATAAAGCTCACAGCATAAGCCAATCCGCATTGATAACCAATTGCTCGCCAAGTCCACTTGATGTCGCCCATTTCGCGATGGATCGCACCAATTGCAGCAAAGCATGGCGCACAGAGTAAATTAAAAACTAAAAATGAATAACCGGCGATTGGTGTATAAGCTGCCTGCAAGGATTTCCAGATTTCCACACCATTTTCTGCTACCTCAGCATGACGATATAAAATTCCAAAGGTACCAATCACATTTTCTTTAGCAACCAAGCCTGTGATCGCAGCTACAGCACCACGCCAGTCTCCCCAACCAAGCGGTGCAAATAGCGGTGCGATCAAACCACCTAAAGCGGCTAAAATACTATCATTCTCGTTCACTGCCTGTAAAGTAAAATTGTGACTAGAAATAAACCAGATCACAATACTAGAAACAAAAATAACTGTTCCTGCCCGTTTGACAAAGGCTTTACTATGATCATACGTATAACGCACCGTATTGCCAATTCTAGGCATATGATAGAGTGGGAGCTCCATGATAAATGGTACCGGATCACCCGCAAAAAGCTTAGTTTTCTTCAACGCAATTCCTGATAAAACAATGGCTCCCATTCCGACAAAGTAAGCAGAAGGTGCTACCCAGCTACTGTTAGGGAAAAAGGCTCCAGCAATCAGTGCGATAATTGGTAGTTTCGCGGAACAAGGCATAAATGTGGTCAACATTGCAGTCATTCGGCGATCCTTTTCATTCTCGATCGTTCGACTAGCCATTACTCCAGGTACGCCACAACCCGTGGCGATTAGCATAGGAATGAATGATTTTCCAGATAATCCAAATTTGCGGAAAATCCGATCCATCACAAAGGCAATTCGAGACATATAACCACAATCCTCTAACAACGCCAAACATAAGAAAAGCACCATTAATTGTGGAAGGAAACCTAAAACAGCCCCGACTCCGGCAAGAATTCCGTCTAATATCAAGCTTTGCATCCATTCAGCAACATTCCACGATTGCAAGGTTGAGCTGACAACATTTGGCACGATATCGCCAAATAGACGATCATTTACCCAACCAGTGCCCATCGCTCCAACCGTTTGAATCGCAATATAGTAAATCAACCACATTACTAACGCAAAAATCGGCAATGCTAAGAAACGATTAGTGACAACTCGGTCTATTTTATCTGAAATCGATAATTTGAATTGGTCCTCGTCAACAACACATAATGCTTTTAAATCCGTGATAAAGTTATACCGCTCATTGATTACCAAACTTTCGGCATCTTCACCAAAGATTTTTTCCGTAATTTGAATGATTTCTTGCAGATCTTTTTGTTGGATTGGACTTAAATCTAAGTCTTTTTGTGCTCGTTCGTCTCGTTCAAATAATTTCAGGCTATACCAGCGACTGTATTTAGTGACAACTGTGCTACCTAAAACTTCCACAATTTCACTAAGTGCAGCTTCTAAACGTTTATCATAGTGGGGAAAATTAACTTCCTCCCCTCCTTTTTTAATTAAATGAAGGGCTTCGCTTACTGCTTTATCTAAACCCCAATTTTTTAGTGCGCTGATTCCTACGACTGGAACGCCTAATGCATAAGCCAATTTGTCTAAATTAATTTGTTTGCCACTTTTTTTAATGATATCCATCATATTTACGGCGACTACTACTGGAATCCCCGTCTCAATCAATTGGGTCGTTAAATACAAATTACGCTCAAGATTCGTACCATCAATAATATTAACAATGGCATCCGGCGTACCTGAAAGTAAATAGTCACGTGCGACTACTTCTTCTGGAGAATATGGTGAGAGTGAATAAATTCCTGGCAAATCGTCAATGATGACTTCGGAATCCTTTTTATAAATCCCTTCCTTGCGTTCAACAGTTACTCCTGGCCAGTTTCCCACAAACTGATTCGTCCCTGTCAAAACATTAAAGGTACTTGTTTTTCCGCTATTAGGATTTCCCGCTAAAGCAATGTGTGTTTTCACCATTTATTCTGCCTCCTTAGAAACAATCACCATTTCTGACTCACTTTTTCGTAAACTCAATTCATAGCCGCGAACACGAAGCTCCATGGGATCTCCTAAAGGAGCCAGTTTAACTACTCTAATTGCGGTTCCTCTCGTTAACCCCATATCCATTAAACGGCGCTTAATCGAACCATTGCCATGAACATTTACCACGACCCCTTCTTCGCCGACATTCAATTGATCCAGAGATACCCAAGTTTCTTGGTCTTCCGTTAGCTCTTTCACAAATATTTGTTTGAGTAATGACTGGGATAAAGCCAGTCGTGTATTATGCAAGAGAATAATGCCATTATCACCAGAATGATTGACGACGGCAACTTTCGAACCGACAATCATACCCAAATCTTGTAACCGACGCTTCAAATCATTTGTTAAAGGCATTTCATCAATCTGTACGACGTGGTTCAACGAAACATCTGCCAAAGTTGTCATTTTCTTCTCCACCTTACTGTTTGACTTCTCTATCTAATTAATAATGAGAATCTTTCTCACTAAGAATAGCTTCATTTGATGGCAAAGTCAATAAATGGTCGAAGATTTTTGCTTTTTTCCGAGCAAGTTGTTTGACAATCCCTGATTTATTTGTTTCAAAATACGGATTTTCGTTATTAAAAAAATTTTTTTCTTGTAAAAAAACATCGTATTACGGATTTCTCTATTCTGTAAAGGGATTTTTCTTTGCAACTACCCGTTTTCAATCTTTTTGCAAAAAACACAAAGAGTAGTATACCAATATTTCTCCAACACAATATATGGTGTTTAACGATTGACTTTTTCTCTACATCTTTTATACTAGTAATTGTAGAAATCAAGGGAGGTAGTCTTATGGTAAAAGTCTATTCAAAAAATAATTGTATGCAATGTAAAATGACAAAACGTTATTTAACTGAAAATCATATTTCATTCGAAGAGGTCAACATCGACAATGAACCCGAAGCTTTAGGTTTTCTGAAAGATCAAGGTTTCCAAAGTGTCCCAGTTATTTTCGGCGGACAGCAAGCCATCATCGGTTTCCGTCCAGATCAATTGAAAGCATTAGCGTAATTTAAGAGGACGCGGCAGAAGCATTTAGCTTCATGAATAAGAAGGACCATCTTAAAACAGATTTTCATGTTTTGGACTAATTCGGCTTATTGCGTAGAAGAAATTGCTTCTAGAGCACCGTTTTTCGAAACTTTGCGATCCATGATTGCAAAGTTTTCTTTATTGCCAGTTCCAATTTTCGCAGTTTGCTTAGTAAATGAGTCGCTGTTCAAGAAACTTTATGGAATGGTTATGTGTATGAGCTTTCTCTAAATTTTAACGTCAGAAAAATTCAGACAACAAAATGAACGAACTTTGACGTTATCTGTTGGAACATTCATAAATCAATACGTGATGACGAGTCATTCCTTCGATTTTAAATGATTAGAAATATACAGACACTATATATAGAAAGATGTGACGAGATGAGTTTGAAAGACCTAGGTGAAGTATCATACTTCAAGTTGAATAATGAAATCAACCGTCCAGTGAATGGACAGATTCCACTAAATAAAGATAAAGAAGCATTAGCCGCTTTTTTCAAAGAAAATGTTGAACCAAATACTCATGCATTTTCTTCCGTACAAGAGAAAATCAACTATTTAATAGAAGAAGATTTTCTAGAGGCAGAGTTTCTTGCAAAATATACTCCTGCTTTTATCGAAAAGCTTTATACCTATTTAGCTGAACAAAACTTTACTTTTAAATCATTTATGGCAGCGTATAAGTTTTACTCGCAATATGCGCTGAAAAGCAATGATGGCACGGAATATTTAGAAAGCTATGAAGACCGTGTTGCTTTTAATGCCTTGTACTTTGCGGATGGAGATGAAAAATTAGCTTTGTCCTTAGCAGATGAAATGATCCATCAACGTTACCAACCCGCTACCCCGTCCTTCTTGAATGCGGGACGCAAACGTCGTGGTGAATTGGTCTCTTGTTTCTTGATCCAAGTAACTGATGACATGAACAGCATCGGCCGTTCAATCAACTCCGCTTTGCAATTATCACGTATCGGTGGCGGTGTCGGTATCAATTTGTCCAACTTGCGTGAAGCAGGTTCACCAATCAAAGGTTATGATGGAGCAGCAAGTGGTGTCGTTCCAGTTATGAAATTATTCGAAGATAGCTTCTCTTATTCAAATCAATTAGGTCAACGTCAAGGTGCCGGGGTTGTTTACTTAGACGTCTTCCATCCAGATATTGAAATGTTCTTATCTGCCAAAAAGGAAAACGCCGACGAAAAAATTCGCGTGAAGACTCTTTCCCTTGGTGTGACTGTGCCAGATAAATTTTACGAATTGGCTCGTAAAAATGAAGATATGTATTTGTTCAGCCCTTACGGCGTCGAACGCGAATATGGTGTGCCTTATTCTTACGTGGATATTACGAAGGAATACGACAACTTAGTCGCTAATCCAAATATTCGCAAGAAGAAAATTCGTGCCCGCGATTTAGAAAATGAAATCTCTAAGTTGCAGCAAGAATCTGGCTATCCATATATCATCAATATTGATACAGCGAACCGGGCGAACCCTGTTGATGGGAAGATCGTCATGAGTAATCTATGTTCTGAGATCTTACAAGTTCAAACACCTTCTACCATCAATGGACGACAAGAATATGATGTATTAGGTACAGATATTTCATGTAATCTTGGTTCAACCAATATCGTGAACTTGATGGAAAGTCCCGACTTTGGTCAATCTGTTCGGACAATGGTTCGTGCGTTGACTTTTGTTACTGATGAGTCAGATATTGAAGTTGTTCCTTCGATCCAAAATGGAAACAAGCTGAACCACACGATCGGATTAGGTGCGATGGGCTTACACAGCTTCTTTGCGAAACATCTGATGGAGTACGGTTCAGAAGAATCAATCGACTTTACCAATATTTATTTCACGTTGCTTAACTACTGGACACTAATGGAAAGCAACGAATTAGCAAAAGAACGCAAGACAACCTTCAATAACTTTGAAAAATCAGATTACGCAAACGGTTCGTATTTCGATAAATACACGACTGGCGAATTTGTACCTAAAACAGCTAAAGTCAAAGAAATTTTCAAGGATATCTTTGTCCCATCTGCTGAAGATTGGCAAGCATTAAAAGAAGCCGTTCAAAAAGATGGTTTGTATCATCAAAACCGTCTAGCCGTAGCACCAAATGGTTCAATTTCTTACATTAATGATACAAGTGCCAGCTTGCACCCAATCACTCGTTTGATTGAAGAACGTCAAGAGAAGAAAATCGGTAAGATCTATTATCCAGCACCTTACTTGAATAATGAAACCTTACCTTACTATACTTCTGCCTACGATATGGATATGCGCAAAGTCATCGACGTTTACGCAACTGCGCAACAACACATTGACCAAGGAATGAGCTTGACCTTGTTTATGCGTTCGGAAATTCCTGGAGGCTTGTACGAATGGAAAACAGAAAGTAAACAAACCACACGTGATTTGAATATCTTGCGTAACTACGCCTTCTACAAAGGCTGTAAATCAATCTATTACGTACGTACCTTCACTGATGATGCCGAAGAGATTGGTTCAAATCAATGTGAAAGCTGTGTAATCTAATGATCATTACCTCTCGCACTTCGGTTCGAGAGGTCGTGTTATGCGTAAATTAATACTTTAGGGCTTCAGTCCAACTTTTCGCAGTTGCCAGTTTTACTTTCTACTTTAGTAGATTAGTAAAATGGTATGCGTACGAAAATCAATTGAATTTTTACGTTAGAAAAATTCATACATTGTAGATGAGCTAGCTCAATAACAGCAAGTCAAGTTTAGTTGGATGATATACGTGGTGAGCATCAACTTTATTTTTTCGGTCTTTGAAAAAATAAATACATTAATACGAACTAGGGGGAATATCCATGGCAGAAACTTACTATGAAGCCATTAACTGGAACGAGATCGAAGACGTCATCGATAAATCGACGTGGGAAAAATTAACCGAACAATTTTGGTTGGATACACGGATTCCGTTGTCTAATGACTTAGACGACTGGCGCAAACTATCCGATTTAGAGAAAAAAACAGTCGGCTATGTTTTCGGTGGGCTAACATTACTAGATACTGTCCAATCGGAAAGCGGAATGGATCAATTGCGCAAAGATGTTCGGACGCCGCATGAAGAAGCCGTACTAAACAATATCCAATTTATGGAATCTGTTCACGCGAAAAGCTATTCATCGATTTTTAGTACCTTAAATACAAAAACGGAAATCAATGAAATTTTTGAATGGACCAACACCAATCAATACCTGCAAAAGAAAGCAGAACGAATCAACGAGATCTATAAAAACGGCACACCTTTAGAAAAGAAAATCGCCAGTGTTTTTCTTGAGACTTTCCTTTTCTATTCTGGTTTTTATACGCCACTCTATTATTTAGGAAATAATAAATTAGCAAACGTGGCCGAGATTATTAAATTGATTATTCGTGATGAATCGGTTCATGGAACTTACATTGGCTACAAATTCCAACGCGGCTTCAATGAGCAAACAGAAGAAGAACAAGAACGTTTGAAGGAATGGATGTACGATTTGTTGTATGAATTGTATGAAAACGAAGAACGTTATACCGAAGAATTATACGATGAAATCGGCTGGACCGAAGAAGTGAAGACATTCTTACGCTATAATGCCAATAAAGCATTGATGAATTTAGGCATGGACCCGCTCTTCCCAGATACCGCAGATGATGTGAATCCAATCGTAATGAACGGAATCTCCACCGGAACTAGCAACCATGATTTCTTTTCACAAGTCGGCAATGGCTACTTGCTTGGCCAAGTCGAAGCCATGAACGATGATGATTATTTGATTGGCTTAGAATAAAGCAATAGGCTACTAGCAAAAAATGCTGGCAGCCTATTTTCTATTCTGATGCTTGAATTCGTTTAATGACTGTTTCTTTATTAACAATCGTAGTCGTTGCATAGGTCAGAATCAGCTGAACAACAACTACCAAGAAGATCATCAGCAAGACTTGGATTAATGGGTATTGATACAATTTAATTTGTAGCAACGCATTACTTTCTGCGTAGAGATAAACTAAGTAACCTAGAATACTGCCTAATCCTCCTGCTAGTAAAATGATTCCTAATGCATAAATCAATCCTTCTGTTCTTAGCATTTTCTTCATTTGATGATCGGACATGCCGATTGCTTGCATAACGCCCAATTCCTTTTTGCGGCTTAAAATACTGTCGATCGTTGTGTTGATCAAATTCATAATGCCAACAATTGCCAAGATAAGCATAATGGCATAACCAGCACCAGTCATCATTTGCAGTGACCCTTCCCATTGTTCTAAAACTTCCTTATAGCTTTCTAGTTGAAATAGTTCACTTCCTTCTACAATACTTTCGATAGCCGGCTGGATAGCTTTAACTTGCCCTTTTGCTGCTTTGATATTCACATAATAGGTCAAATTGTTTTTCGATAATTTCTTCACTGCTTCATTGCTCATCAAGAAATTATCAAAGTTCGCAACTGATTGTGCAATATTACCTCCACCGATAACTGTCATATCTTTTTCAAAAGTACGATCGCCATCAAAGAATTTGAAGGTCAATGTTTCGCCAATCTTGATTTCCGGATAATTTGCTAGTACGTAACCTGTCGCAATAACTTTATCTCCCGAGTTTAATTCCTCGTAAGTCGCATGTCCTTCCTCAATATCTCTATTGATCAGAGCCATTTGGTCTTTAGAAATACCGCCAATCGATAATCCCATTGGTTTATCTGTCCCAGGTTCCTTAACACTAGGAACCTCGCCTGTAATAGATTGAAAGTCTTCTACCTTTTCAACACCTTTAATTGATTTGATCTTACTGATCATCTCATCGTTTAATGGATTATCCTGTTGGATCACTGTCCACTCAAGTTCTGGTCGCATTTTATCTCCGCTTCTTGAGCCGATATTCATCCGATAATCTTCGGCAATCGTATCTCGTGCAATTTGTTGAGGATTCATACAGCTGAAGACAGTCGAGATGACTACGAATAGAACACCAATCATTCCTAGTGAAAAGATAGTAATCAACGTCCGTTTTTTATTTCTTGAAAGATTAGCATTTGCCAGTCGTTTTAAATTAAGATCAATAAACCCTTTACGCTGCTTTTTCTTGCCTTGCGTTTGTCCAGTGTATCGCATAGCCTCCACTGGCATGATTTTACTTGCTTGACGCATTGGTTTTAATGAAGCTAAAATAACCGTTAGTAAAGTAACTCCTACCGTCATTCCGATGATCCACGGAAGGATTAGGGATACCTCGCCTTTTTCTACAACCTCTCGCATCACTTCTATGCTTGTCACTTCGTTTTTGATTGAAGACAACATCCAGAAGAAAACAAATTTCACAGTAGCAATCCCGATCAACAGTCCAATTGGAATAGAAATTCCCGCTACAATCAAATTTTCTTTTAAAATAATTTGGCGCGTTTGACGCTTGGTTGCTCCTAACGCGGCCAGCTTTCCGAACTCCTGAACCTTATTGATCAAAGACACATAATAAATACTATAAATCGTCAATGCTCCGGCAATCAATATAATTCCTACAATAATTACCATCCCAGAATAAAAGGCGGGATCAATATAGTTAGCAAAAAGATAATCGCCATTTTCGACAATATTATTTTCAGTTACACCGAAAATTTTTCCAATTTCCTTGACTTGATCCTTAATAGCATCGGTTGAAGTTGCGGCGGCATCAGTCAAACGAATCATCATACGATAGCTTCGTTGTTTTTTGGGAATGACCTCATCCATAAAATCTTTTGAAACGAGCATTGAAAAGATTTTCTTATCCCCTTTGTTTTCACCATCAGGAGAAAAACCAGTTAAACGAAAGCTTTGTTCCTGCTGTAAACTCATTCCATCCTCTTCATAGATCTGAATTGGAATTTTAATCGTATCTCCGATTTTTGCATCCGGATAACCAAGCGTTTTCAAGGCCTGACGTGAAAGAACCGCATCGTTCCCTTTTTCCGGGGCGCGTCCTTTCGTAAATGTTTGTTTGGCCAATTTTTGCGCACCTTTATCCAAATAGCTAATCAGAACAAAGTCGTTTTTATTTAAAACAGATTCACCAACATCTTGACGCAGACCGTATTCGCCAATCGTATCATGCTGAGCGATTTTCTCCATATTTTCTTCAGAGACTTCGCGATACATCGCATGCCAGGTTGGATAAATCTTGTTGACAGCTGCATTCTGAACATTTACAACCCCTAAACCAATCGAAGTGATCAAGAAAACTAACACACTGGTTAAAATGATCGCAATCCCCGAAAGTAGATTTTTCCCTTTATGATATTTCGTGTTGGCTAAAGCCACCGTATTAGTCATCTTCATTTAGATCACCCGCCCATCTTCAATGTGAACAATATGATCAGCTGTTTGGGCGATTCCTTCATCATGAGTAATCATGATTAGTGTCTGTCCAAATTTTTCAACTGATTTTTTTAAAAGCGACATCACTTCTAATTCTGTCTTGGTATCTAAGTTCCCAGTTGGTTCATCCGCCAAAATAATCGCCGGTTCAGCAGCGATCGCTCGTGCAATGGCTACCCGTTGCTGTTGCCCCCCAGAAAGCATGCTTGGTAATGCTTTTTTCCGGTCACTTAATCCGATCGTCTTCAATAAGTCCTCGACAAATGCGGTATTGACTCTTCGATTATCTAAACCGATCGGCAAAACGACATTTTCCCAAACATTCAGTGATGGAATCAGATTATAATTCTGAAAAATAAAACCAATTTTTTGACGACGAAAGACAGCCAATTGCTCATCCTTCATTCGAAAAACATTCTTCCCATCAATAATGACTTGCCCTGAATCGGGTCGATCTAACCCGCCAATTAAATTCAGCAGTGTACTTTTCCCGGAACCCGATTTACCAACTATCGCCACAAAATCGCCCTTTTGTACTTCCAAATCAATATGGTCAACCGCCTTTACGACTGAACTCCCATCATTATAATGCTTTACTAAATCCCTAATTGTTAAAATCATTTTCGTCCCCTTCTTTCCTCATCTCATTTCTATACCCTTAGTATAAAAAAGAACCCTTGCAGGATTCTTTCAACGAACATAACAAATTTGTAAGAAAAGAAATTACGATGTCGGCAAGGTCAATTGAAAATTTGATCCCCGAGGATACCGTTGCTTCACCATGACTGTCCCGCCTTGCCCCTCAATAATTTTCCGAGTCAGATACAGTCCTACTCCAGAACCTTCCACCGCCGTACTAGAAATGCCGCGGTAAAAACGTTGATAAATCTTATTTTGTTCATCAGTAGGAATTCCAGGTCCTTCATCTTTAATTTCAACCAACACATAAGTCACCAATGAGGAAGCCTGAAGAATCACTGTGGTTTGCTTTGGCGAATATTTCACCGCATTTTCCAAAACATTTCCTAAAGCTTCTAACGTCCATTTTTTATCAACCAGAACAAAAACATCCTCCAACAATTCAACTTCCAACTCAATGCCCTTTTCGACTGCTTTCATGATCACACCATTGACTGCTTCATTAATCAACTGTTGCAAGGAAAGCTTTTGTGGTTTCAGTTGAATCAAATCTGTTTCTAGCTGTGAGATTTTTGCTAATCCATCTAGCATCAAGTCCAATTTGTTGATCTGAACTTCTGCTTGATCGGCGAAATTTTTTCGCTCGTGTTCTTCATAATTATCTGAAAGCGCGATGTCTAAGCTTAGCTTTAACGAAGCAACAGGTGTCTTTAACTGGTGCGTGATATCTGTAATACTGGATTTCAGATTTCCTTCTTCCAGCTGACTGCGTTTCAGCATCAATTCATTGTGACTTATCTTTTCTTGATATTCATTG
The DNA here is from genome assembly GCF_051710745.1 of Enterococcus sp. DIV0756. Taxonomy (NCBI): domain Bacteria; kingdom Bacillati; phylum Bacillota; class Bacilli; order Lactobacillales; family Enterococcaceae; genus Enterococcus; species Enterococcus sp. DIV0756. Next base: position 2,502,497 of record NZ_JBIOLF010000001.1, read on the forward strand.
GTCAACTCCTCAAGGCTCTTTTGGATTCTTCTTTTTTCATACATCTGCCAAAAAAACAGCAGAGAAAGGATCAGCCAACAGATCGAAAATACTCGCAGATTCCTGATAAAAAAAGCACGTAATAGGATTGGATGATTCATTTTGTCTACCAAGCCATATTTTTCTTCCAAAGATTTCCCCTCTATCACTAACTCAGAGGTTTTTTGTTTTTCAAAAACCTCAATCAAAGCGGCCTCTGAAAATTTCGCTTCTTTATTCAATAATGCTAAAGTCGCTTGACGATCCTGCTCGATTTCCGAATACATTTTAAGATTTTGAGCGATAAACAGCGCAAAGCACCCAATAGATATCAATACGTAAATCAAAATTATTTTTTTTGAACGTCGTTGATCCATAGATACCCCACTCCCCGTACGGTTTTAATTCGTTCCTTACCGATTTTCTGCCGTAACCGACTAATATTAACTGAAACGGTATTCGTATCAACATACTCTCCTTTGGTATCCCAGATTTGATCAAGTAACTGATCTGTTGAAAGAATTTGTTTCGGATTTTCCATGAAAAGCACCAGCAATTGGATCTCCGTCTTACTTAACGGCAAAAGCTCTCCTTGTAACTTGACCTTCATTTCGGTTAATGAGACTGATAATTCCCCAGATATTAATTCTTGTCCTTGATTGCGTACGACTCGCTTCATCATCGCCTGCACTTTTGAGACCAAAACCATCAAACTAAAAGGCTTCGTCATATAATCGTCAGCGCCATGAACATAGCCCGACACAATGTCGTGTTCCTGATTATAAGAAGTCAGCATCAAAATCAAAACATTCGATTGTTCGCGAATTTTCTGACAAAAATCCAAACCGCTGCCATCTGGCAAAGAAAGATCACTGATAATTAAATCAATCTCATTTTGTTCGAATGCCCGCTCAGCTGAAGCAATATCTAAACAAGTCGTGATCTCGTACCCTTCTCTACTCAAACATAATTGAATCCCATTATTTAAATTTTGATCGTCCTCTAATAAAAGAATTTTCCTCATTTTTCCTCCTAATATACCAAATACACCCATTTGATTCCTCTTACCTCTAACTCTATCAATGAACAGGAGCCCTGACAATACTACTTTATTCAAAAAAAGGATAAAACCATCGTTAAATGATTTTATCCTCCCTTTTAAACATTGATCATCCGAAGTTTTGTGATGTTTTTATACATCGATAAATCCTCAATCACATCGGTATAATTCATTCCACGTGGCAGATCGATCGTATAAACATTCGTGTAAATCCGATAGTCGTCCATGAAATCTACGTCAAAATCGACATCCTCTACTTCGATTTTTTTACTCTCAAAATAATTCATAATAAATTCCTTGGTCGCTTCACGATGGATATAACGAATCTCCAGCTTTTTGATGGCATTGATTTTGATAATCCGCTTTACCACCGTTAAAGCTAAAATAATACCGACAAAACTGCAAATAGCGATCGTATAATAGCCCATACCGATGGCGATTCCTAAACCAGCACCTGCCCAGATCGATGCGGCAGTGGTTAATCCTTTTACCGAACGATTGCTAACCATGATGGTTCCCGCACCAAGAAAACCAATCCCGCTAACGACTTGCGCAATCAATCGCGCCTCATCCGCTCGCACGACTCCGACAAATTCAGGCTTTGCCGCAGCATAGCGTAACGCTTGGTCGGCAATTTCCACTTGGATCAAGGCGATGATGGTCGCCCCCATACAAACCAAGATATGCGTTCGTATACCTGCTGGCCGATTCTTATACTCTCGTTCAATCCCGATGGCACCACCCATGATCATAGCTAAAAATAGCCGCAGCATAATTTCATAAACAGACAATTTCAAATCCATTTGTGCACCACCTTCTTGTTCTTAAATTCTCTTTTCTTTTAGTATAGCACGGCTACAAAAAAGAGCGCTCACTTAACCTTTTAATCCTTGCAACTCATCCGCGGTCAATGGGCGATAAGACCCTTTGGCTAAAGCTTGCGGCAAAGTCAGTTCTCCCATCCGAATTCGTTTCAAATAGGTGACTTCTTTCCCACAGGCTTTGACCATTCGTTTGACCTGATGAAATTTTCCTTCATGTAAAATAATCCGCACCTGCGAGGTCTCTGAATTCGTTTCGTCTATGATTAATTCTGCTGGCAACGTCAGCTCTCCATCCAGCATGATCCCTTCAACAAAACGCTGCTGATCCTCAGCGGTCATCACTCCAGCAATTTTAGCAAAGTATTCCTTTTCTACATGCTTTTTAGGCGATAACAAATCATGAGCCAGCTTGCCGTCATTGGTAATTAATAATAGCCCCTCAGTATCCTTATCCAAACGTCCCACTGGAAAAAGATCACTGCGATAATCGGTTGGTGAAAATAGATCCATCACGGTCTGATCATGCTTATCCTCTGTGGCACTCACGACACCAGCCGGCTTATGTAATAAATAGTAGTAAAACTCTTGATAATGTAAGATTTCACCTTGGTACTCAACCTGATCTTTCTCTGGATCGATCTGTTTTTTATCTGATTTTTCAGTTTGCTGGTTCACCTTGATCTGACCCTTTTTGATCAGCTGCTTGACTTCTTTGCGGCTACCTAAGCCGACCTCCGCCAAAAATTTATCTAAACGCATATTTTTAAATCCTCCGCCTAACTTTTCTAGTGTTCACTATAGCCAAAGGAAGAACAAGAAGCAAGCCCAGCAGTGTAACCGACTGAGCTCGCACCGCTTATTCAAACAATTGATCGATCTGACCATTTTTCAAATAGGGGATCGCTTGTCGAATTTTTTCATCTGGCCAATCCCACCATTTGAGCTGCTGCAATTTCTGAATCGTTTCCGAATCAAATCGGTGTTTGATTTTCTTCGCTGGAACACCGCCAACTACGCTATAGGCTGGAACATCTTTCGTCACCACTGCCTTTGCCCCGATGATCGCGCCATCTCCGATTGTTACACCGGATAAAATCGTTGCTTCATAGCCGATCCAGACATCATTTCCGATGATGATATCGCCTTTATTGTCCCAAGCCGAAGTCACCTGTTCTTTGTCTAACTGCTACTCTTCATAAAATAGCAGAACTGACAGCTAGCTCGTAGGCCAGAATTCATTTTTCGAAACCCATGAAAAATGAAGCTGATTCTCACTTCGCATATCATTCTGCTAAACAGCTTGACTTCTTTATCTTCAAGCATTGATAGTTAGATTTGAAGCTTTAGTTCTGCGAAAAGCAGAACTGACAACTAGCTCATTTTATGTATTCATTTTTCCAAAAAGCGAAAAAATGAGTTTTATTATCTCCGCGTATACGATTCCACTAACGTACGTGAAGTACGAAGTGGAACTCGCAAAAAAAGTACCAAGGAATTTTCCTCGGCACTTTATTGGTTACAATTATAATTTACTTGCTGCGTCTTCGTCGATGATCACTGTTACATCATCATGATTTTGTAAAACACTTGCAGGTAGATCTACAGTTACTTCACCATCGATCATGCCTTTGATTGCATCAGCTTTGTCTGTACCGAAAGCCATCAACAAGATTTTTTTACTTTGCATGATTGAGCCAATTCCCATTGATAATGCATGAGTCGGAACATCTTCAACTTTATCAAAGTAACGTTTGTTGGCTTCAATTGTTGATTCTGTTAATTCAACCACGTGCGTAGTAACATCAAATGGTGTTCCTGGTTCGTTAAAACCGATATGTCCATTACGGCCGATTCCTAATACTTGCAAGTCAAGTGGATGTTCAGCAATCACTTCATCGTAACGTTTGCATTCAGCTTCTAAATCTTCAGCTTTTCCATTTGGTACGAAAGTTTCTTTAAATGGTTTTTTGTTGAATAAATGATCGTTCATGAAGTAACGATAGCTTTGATTGTCTGATCCATCTAAGCCAACATATTCATCTAAATTTACAGAAGTCATGTCTGAAAAATCTAAATCGCTCGTTGTCATTTCTTTATATAAGGTTTCAGGAGTGCTGCCTGTTGCTAGTCCTAATACTTTTACGCCGTTTTCCATTCCATCTTTGATGATTTCAAATGCTTTTTTTCCGCCTTCGTTGGCATCTTTCACACGAATTACTTTCATGGTTAAACGCTCCTTTATCAATTTGGTATACACCAATTCTAACACCGATCAACGAATTTTTCAATAAAAATGTCTAGACCAAATTATTAAATTTCTATCATCTTTGCCTAAAGCCATTATCGTCAATTTCTGCGGGAAGGTAAAGAGTTTTCTATTCAAAAAACTCCAGAACAGAATTTCTTCTGGTCTGAAGTTCCTGACATTACTTATGAACGTTTATTTTCCACTTAAATACAAACCAATTTGGGCAATAACCGCACTACCTAGATAGGTTCCGATAAAAACAAATACCGCAACGATGGCGACTTTCCATGAAGTCTTCCGCAAATCCATCAAGCTATCCGCGACCGATAGACCAGCAAAGGCCAAAATCGGAGTAGTGATCGATAAAAAGTCAACACCCGCAATTGCTTGAACAAAAAAATCAGAAAGCAGACAGAAGAATAAAGAGGTTAAGGATACCCAACCTAAAATTGGAAAATCAGCTAGGATTTTTATATTGGTTTTCTTCACCAAGGTTGAAATAAATACGCCGATCATTGAAAAAGCCCAAAGGACAACTAAGCCTTGAATCGTGTTAAACGTAATCGGAGTAGAAGCTGGATTTTTAAGCAATTTGATTCCTTGAGTAAACAAGATCAAGCTAATACTCAGTAATAAAACTAGTGATATTTTGATGTATTCGTTAGACTGTTTCTTTTCCACGACGTGATCCTCCTGTCAATAAATTGTACATAAAACGCTGCAATGGTACCGCAATAAAGACCATTGTGTAAGTTCCTAAAAAGCTCGTTAATAATTGACTTGCAGCTGCATAGGCTGCGATCGTCGTTTCATTTTCTGGCATCAATGCGATCAATGATGAAGATGCTGCTGTCATCATACTGGCTGAACCAACACCTGAACTCATTGCTAATGCCCGATAGTCAAACCCTAGTCCAGCCATAATCGGTGCAAAAATACTAAAGAAAATTGAGCCAAATAGTGTACCAATTAAATAGAGTGACAACACGCCACGACCTTCAGCTGAATCCAATGTATATTTTTCAGAAATATACGCCAATTCCCCTTCACGTCCTAAGCCTAATGTCGCCCCGATTGCTTCTCGACGTAGCCCTAACATAAGTGCGACAGGCAGCCCAATAATAACCGTTCCAACATTTCCTAATTCTTGGAAAAGGAAAACCCAACCAACAGTCAAAATTTCTTTCAGTCTAGGTGCAACATCAGCCCCATAGCGCGCCATTAACGGCAACATAATATAGAGTAAATACTTTGCTGAAAACTGAATATTACTTTTTGAGTAGATTTTAGCAACAAGCCCCTTACGAAGCATCGGCAACCCAAACAACATTGCCAGTAACACAGAAAACACCAGTGGTAAAACCGTGATCGTCGTATTACCTAACGAAATAAACTGCATCCCAATCAACTCTGCAACAGTTACTACTACCACTACGAAACCAACTAACCACACCAATTGCTTTTTCATACATTCCCTCCGATTGAATCAATCAATTCTCTATATTCTTTAAATGAACGACGATAAAATTGGCTTTCATCCAAATTACCTGACATTTCTTTTAAAACTTCCGTCAAAAATTCTGGAAACGTCTCTAATACAAATTCTGGATCAATCATTTTAAAATCATCCCCATGAATCGTACCTTCAAAGCCCCCATAACTGATTTGGATACAAGGCATCATAAATGCTAAGTCACCAATATCACCAGCAGCAGCGATCCCACCACGATCGTCAATAATATCCGGAATCTTGTCAAACTTCGCAAAGGCCCGTTCCACGAAGCTATTTAAATAGCGATCCTGAACAAAAGGCAGGTAGCCCATCTCTGTTTCAATCGCCACTTCCCCCTCCAAAGCATAGGCACTTCCTTGAGCTGCACGATCCAATTTGCGCGCAACCTCCGGCATATACTCTAAAGTCTTACAGCGTAAATCAGTTCCGATAGTAATATGATTCGGAATCACGTTGGTCGACATATCACTGTCCATTACGATGGGATTGACTCGAATCGATTCTGTATCCTTAAATTGTTGTCGACTCAACCCGATCGCTGTATTGAATAATGTCGACATGCTGTAGGCATTGATGCCTGAAAAAGGATCAAAACCAGCATGAACTGCTTTTCCCGAAAAATGATACCGTTTGTACAAAAATCCTGCTAAATCACAATTCACTTCGATCGTCGGACGTTCAAATACCTCACCGATAGCATGAACGCAGACACCAAAGTCAATATCATCAAAAATCCCTAAGGACATTGCTTCTGGTTTACCGCCTAAGAACTGGATTTTACCAGCATCTCGAAGCTCCTTGCGAAAATCCAGATCTAAATATTCTTCTGCCGGTACAAAGATAAAGCACAGATTGAAGTCTAGCTCTTTATAGCTCTCGGTTTTAACATAATGATCGTATAAAGCCAACGCGATTGCGACTTGCGTAAAGTGGCCGCAATTATGCGCTGCTCCCGTTTCAGCATCCGCTTGAAAATGTGTGGGTGCATAAACAGCATCCAGCTCCGCGATAAAGGCCATCGTTCGTTTCTTGTCTCTTGATAAAAATGTTTTAAGCCCAGTTTCTGAAAATTTCGAAAATTCAACCGATGGATTGATTCGTCTCAATTCTCTAATCACCTTTTCTGAGGTGTGGTGTTCCTTGTAACCTAATTCTGGATGTAAAAATAAGTCCTCCGTAAATGCTTTCAAATGATCATAATACTCAGCAAACGTTGTCATCTGACTCCCCCTTAGTGTGCTTTAAGAATAAATACAAACTATAAACAGCGTATCCTTAAAAACCTCACTTCAAACTTTTTTGGCACTCCATGAAATGAAATTTCTCAACTTTGTCTATAATATCTTTTTAAAAAGAAAGAATCAAGAGTATTCCGATAAAAACACGAACTATTTTATCCTATACACTCCCAAACGTTTCTAAATTTAACCGACAGGCAATTAATTAAATGAAACTTTTTCTAAATTTTATTTGAAAAATCTTTTAATAAATTTCGAAAATTGAAATATTGTTTCGTGTTTATCACCCTCTTTTGTTACAAACAAAAAACCTCTAATACGGTTGTTTATCCGCGTTAGAGGAAAAAATTATTTTTGATATTTTGCTGATATTTCAGCGATTAATTCATCATCCTTCAGATCGGTCACTTGTTGAATCACTTCAGCTGCTGATTTTTCTTTTAACAGTCCCTGCAATTCAACACTTTGTTCATCATTCGGATCATTGTATTTTAAGACCATTCCCACTACATCTAGCAAGTTATCGTAGGCAAGTCCCCGTTCTTTTAATTCGCGTATTGGACGAATAAAACGTTCATCAAAGCCCAGCTTACGAATCGGTGTCCGTGCCACACGGCTGATACTATCGGAAATATATTTATTTTCGAAACGACTGACGATCTTGTCAATATAAGCAGAATGTTTTTCCTTATCAAAGTTCCATTTATGAACCAATAAATCCCCGGTTTCACCTAGTACCGCACGTAATTTTTCTAACACCTGTTTATCAGCGATTGCTTCATCAATTGTTTGATACCCCTCGTAGGCTCCAGTATAGGCAACCGTCGCATGTCCAGTATTGACTGAGAATAACTTCCGTTCAATATACGGCTCTAAATCTTCTACGTACTCTACATCTTCAAGGCGCAAGGCTTTGTTTTTACTTTGCGTCGCATCGATCACCCATTCACTGAAGGGTTCCACTGATACGAATAGCGGATCTTCATGATGTTGAATCGGCACAATCCGATCGACTGCCGCATTGGGGAAACCGATGTATTGTTCCACAAATGCTAAATCTTCGGCTGACAAGAAGCTTTGGACTTTTTCGAATAAAAATTGGCTACCGCCGATCATATTTTCACAGGCCACAACATCCAACTCCGCTGTGTTGCCTTCAGTACGGCGTTTTTGAATTCCTTTTGCAATTAATTCCGCGATAAACGGTAAGATATTCGGTCCAATTGCAGTGGTAACGATATCCGCTTTGCTGACTGAATCAATGACTGCCTCTGGATTTGTTTGATTGTTCAACCCATCCACATTTGAAACGTGAATTTCTCTTTGACTTTCGTCTGCGAGCTGAATCGTGTATTCGTTTCGTTCGTTCAACGCGTTGATAATCGTTTCATTGATATCAACAAAATCGATAGAAAAACCGTTTTTCGCTAAAATTTCTCCAATAAATCCACGTCCAATATTTCCGGCACCAAAGTGTGTTGCTTGCATCCTATTCTACCTCCTGAAGATAGCCAATGACTTCTTCTTTTGTTTTTGCATCTGCTAATTTCACGACATTTTCAACATCCGAGCAAAAAATCGCAATTTTTTGTAAGATATCTAAATGCTCATTTTCGATCCCAGCAATTCCGAATAATACCATTGCTACATCCTCCGTGTCATCCTTTCCAAAATGAACACCTGTTGGAACTTGGATCACTGAAATACCGCTCTTCTTCACATAGCGTTTCGCTTCATCGGTTCCATGAGGGATCGCGATAAAGTTGCCCATATATACGGAAACCAGCTTATTTCTTTCGATCATGGCATCGACATACCCTTCTTCCACACAACCAGCGTCCACTAGCAGTTGCCCGCTTGCACGGATCGCTTCTTCCTTGTTGGTAAATTCTTGGTCTAATAAAATCATTTCTGGTTGTAATTCCATTTCTATTCCCTCCGATTTTTCTAAGCTAGCGCTAATTTTCTCGAATCTCTTTCACAAATAAAGAACTCAACAACTGATAGATGATTTCTTTATTCCCAAATTTGTAAATTTCTGTGTTTAAATCACTTTCAATGACTGAACTACTAATCTTTCCTAACAAACTTTGCTGGCTCTCAGGCATTGGATCGGGAGCTAACAGTAATAATACTCGTGTTAAATCAATGCTTTTTTTATCCATCCCTTGAATCAAAAACTTCTGATCTAAGTCATAAATGGTAAACAACGGTTCTTTAACATGTACATCCGCACAATGGAACAAGGCAAAATTTGTGTTAGGAACGCCGATCGGTGCTACTAAATACCGTTTGATCACTTTGTCTGTAACAATTTCAGCATCAGTAACGATTGTTCCTTGTAATTGGTCAATAATTTCTTCTAGCGTGAGTTCAATTGTTTCCCGCGCATGGATGTTTCTGACGTCAAAATTTTGCAATAAATTATTGGCGATGCGCATCGTCTCATAAATTTCATCAAAGGCTTCGCTGGGTTCTTGTTCTGGTTCCTCCAGTGCCTCATGAACTTTGTCAGGATGAACGGTTTGGCTATATTCCTTGATCTCTTGAATCTCATCATCTAACAACAGCGGTGAAATCACTTTGTATGGCAAATTAAAACCTGGTAAAAAAACCGTCGCTAAAATTAGATCATAACTTTTATAATCCAATTGATTCATTTCTGAAATCTTTGCTACCTGTACTCTCTCAATCTCATTCAAATACTTATGAATTCGACTTTCCAAGATTCGCGCCGTACCAATCCCGCTGGAGCACAAGACTAAGGCAGATAATGCCCGACCACTTGGATGACGTTCCAGAGAAGTAGCGAAATGAATTACAACATAGCCTAATTCATCCGATGTAAATTGATGATTTGGAAAAACAACTGCCAATTCTTTAATAATCGCTGTCGTTAAGTCTTGATATTTCTCACGAATTTTTTGCAATAACGGATTATTCGCTCCTTGAAGAACAGTTAAATTTCGTTTTAAAGCTGCTGACATGTGGGCAGATAAATCATTAAAAAGCTGTTCATCTTTACGAAAATCAATCCCCGTCGTTTCTGATACCAAACGAATTAATTCCTTAATTTTATAAGAAAGTTCCACATCAAAACTATCAATAAAAATATTCTGCGGTTTCTTATAGTTCACACCTTCAAGTTGAAAAGCAAAAAAACGAACTTCTTGTGGCGGAATCGATTTTTTGAGTGTCGTTGCAACTTTGATCATGATTTGACTAGCGATTTGCATGCTTTCCGGCTTCGCTTTATTTTCCTGTTCGACTTCTACAAATCGCTCTTGTGACATTCGATCAATCGAAAGAGCTAACAGAATCAATACGCGCTGCAGCTGATTGTCCGTTACCTGTTCAAATACCTGTCTCGAAATTTGATCAAAGATCGTCCGTGCCAGTAACAAACTCGATTGACTCAATAAATTCAAGAAGAAGTTATCGGTTGTCTTTTTTTCCTCATCTAATGAATCAATAAATTGAAAAAAGTCGAATTCACTGACACCGTTATAGATCAAGTTACTTAATAATTGACGCCGTTGCTTTTCGCGACCAACGATCCGAATGCCGCGCCCTTTGAGACGCTGCAACTCCAAACGATAATCAATTAGACTTTTTTCAATTGTAGCTAAATCAGAAGTAATCGTTGCTGGACTGACTTTAAAATCGATCGCCAAGCCTTCGATCGTCTCCTCCTCATCCATCAATAATAAGGAGCAAACAATTGCACTTTGACGCTGCACATTATCTGTAAAGAGCTCCGCCTGCTTTTCGCCTAATTGCTGCTGCAGGCGTTCCAGATTTAAGGTTTCTCCCACAATTCGATAGCCTTCGCCGCGAGGTTTAATAATCTGAATATCTTGGGATTTGATGGTCTTTTCAATACTTGATATTTCTCGATAAACCGTTCGTTTGCTGACCTGTAAAATATCTTGCAATTCTTCTGGGGTGATACCATTCGGATAATCTAACAAAAGGGAAAGTATCTTTTTTTCGCGAATCGAAAAATACACAATATCTCCTCCAATAATTTCAAAAGGGTAAAAGCAGTGAGAATCCCCACTGCTTTAAGAGTAATACGATTCTTTAAAAAAGACTACTTATTTCCTTAAGTTTTGAATGACCTTGTCATATTTTTCAGATGCAACTAAATCATTTAATGGAACATGCGTTGCGCTTGGAGCTTGTTGTTCTGCCTTAACCGTTTCATCCTTAGTTGTAACAATCAACGCATTTGGTTCATCTTGCAGTGTATCAATAGAGGCCACTGTAACTGAATAATTCAACCCGTTATCCTTCAATAATTTTTTCAAAATCGTGGCACCCATATTCGCTGAGCCTTTTGTTTGATCATAACCAAAGATAATGTGATCGACCTTTGAGTAATCCGCTAAGCCTTCTACCACATCATCTGTCAGAGGCTTTTTTGTGCTGTCACCTGTTGGTTCGGCTGATAACCGTTCAACGATCTCATCATAACGTGGAGAGTTCATGAAGTTTTCCACTTGAACAAAGGTTGCGCTTGGTGCTTTTTGACTTGCACGATCATGCAGCTCTTCTTGCGTCACGATCAAAGCATTCGGATCATCACTCAAGTTGTTGATGGCTGAATTGGAAACTGGTAATCCTAAACCAGCCTTCTTCACTTTGTCTCGTAATACTGAAGCACCCATCGCACTTGAGCCCATACCGGCATCACAAGCGAAGATGATCTTGTTGATGTTGCCGAACATTTCTTGATTGTCCGCTTTTACTGCACCTTGTCCTTTTGCTTGAGCTTTAGCATCAGCTACAGCTGCTTGAGTTGCTGCTAAGTCATCTTCCTTGCTGTCAGACTTAATAATGATCATCGCTACCAAGAATGAAACTGCACATCCAACAACAATTCCGGCTAAGTTAGCAAAAATTGCATTAGGTGGTGTCATTGCCATGATCGCAATGATCGAACCTGGAGAAGCAGCAGCTCGTAAACCTGCACCTAACAATTGGAAAGTAAATGTTCCAGCAACCCCACCAGCCATAACAGCTAAGAATAAAAGAGGTTTCATCATTACGTATGGGAAGTAGATTTCATGAATCCCACCTAAGAATTGGATAATGATCGCACCTGGTGCAGAAGATTTCGCCGCTCCTTTACCAAATAGTGTGAAGGCTAATAAGATTCCTAGACCTGGTCCAGGATTTGCTTCTAATAAGAAGAGAACTGATTTTCCAGCTTCTGCTGCTTGTTCAATTCCTAATGGTGTCAAAATTCCGTGATTGATCGCGTTATTCAAGAATAAGATTTTTGCTGGTTCAATAAAGATATTTGCTAGTGGTAACAAGTGCATATTGATGATTGCTTCAACACCAGCCGCCATCATATTTGTTAATGAGCCAACAACTGGTCCAATAGCGTAAAAGCCAACAATTGCTAATACAAAACCGATTAATCCAGAAGAAAAGTTGTTAACTAACATTTCAAATCCAGCTTTGATTTTATCTTGGAAAGCGTCATCAAATTTCTTGATACACCAACCGCCTAACGGTCCCATCATCATCGCACCGATGAACATCGGTACTTCCGAACCAACGATAACACCCATTGCTGCGATCGCCCCAACAACTGCACCACGTTGTCCATGTACCATGCTACCACCTGTATAAGCGATTAATAATGGCAGTAAATAAGAAAGCATCGGGCCAACTAACGTAGCAAGTTGTTCATTTGGAATATAACCATCTGGGATGAATAAGGCCGTGATTACACCCCAAGCGATAAAGCCTCCAATATTTGGCATGACCATTCCTGACAAATGACTCCCGAGACGCTGGACTTTTGCCTTAAGTCCACCCTTTTGTCCAGTAGCTTGCATTTCCATTTCCTTTTCCTCCTTAGAAATAATATGAAATGATTTCGTTTACATATTTATCTTATATCCTGCGGTATCCGCTTTCAAGAAATAGAAGATAGAGCTTTGGCACAGAAGTTTGTGCCAAAATTAAAATGCCCTTTGCTGCAAAGCTATTTGATAAAATCATTATTACTTCTACTTAATATGAAGGCTGGAATAATTCTGAGCATTGGTTCTCTGAATTATCGTTCACAGCATGTGATTTTCGTGATATGTCGGAATAAAAAAAGACAGATCAATGGTTGACCTGTCCAATAATGATTATTTTGATTATCGTTTGAAAATATTTTTCATTCCTCTTTTTATCACATCTAAGAAACTAAGTGAGCGAACCATACGGCTTGGATCTACATACTTACGAATAGCCCTTAAAACTTCTTTTGGTTCTTTTGAAGCAAAGGAATACGTTCCGTTTTTCTTTGTCTGAATCGCATAACGAGGAATTTTTTTCCCTTTGAACATTACTGAAGCGATCACATAGTCGACCTCTTCCCAAGGTATTTGAATGAAATTGTTCGCATCACGTTCATTATAAAATTCAAATCCTTTATCACCAACCATAATTTTTCCGTAATCTGTTAAACCTTGATACGAAGTTGCTTTCACGACTAAATCCACTTTCGTATTGAGTGATTGAACCATTTGATCTACTCCATTTCTATGCAGCAATTACTATGAATAATTTACTATCTCTATTTTATGTAAAAAATGCCCGGGAATCAACCCGAGCATTTATCCAATGATTACATCAATCCGATTAAGTGGAAGACAATACCAACCACGAATAGTCCAAGAATGACAACAATTGGAGAAACTTTTTTCTTAAGTAACCACATACATAATAGTGTTAGCAATAAGCCAGAAAGTCCTGGAATCAATGAATTCAAGTTATCCTGTAAAGTAGTTACTTTTGAGCTATCCAATGAAAGTCCACTTGCCTGTTGAGTTAAGGCTTCTTTAATACCTTGTGCTCCAGCAGGTAATTTATCCCATTCAATGTAGGCACCTTTGTCTAATTTAACAGTAGACACGACTGGCGCCCAACTGATTGATACCCATCTATTAACCAAGGAACCTAGAATAAACATCCCTAGAATAGAAGCACCTTTTGTAATATCTTGTAAAAGTCCACCTGATAAGTCATCAGTGATACGAGAACCCGCTTTGTAACCAAATTCTTGTGTGTACCACATGAATGCCATACGAATAATATTCCAACCAACAAAGTAAATGATTGGTCCAAGAATGTTTCCGCTGATTGCTAGAGAAGCAGCTAATGCACCTAAGATAGGTTTAACAGTGAACCAGAATACTGGATCCCCAATACCTGCCAAAGGTCCCATCATACCAACTTTAACCCCTTGAATTGTTACGTCGTCAACTGGCGCGCCATTTGCACGTTCTTCTTCAAGCGCTAAAGTAACCCCGATGATTGGTGAAGCAACATATGGGTGAGTATTAAAGAATTCCAAGTGACGCGTTAAAGCTGCGGCACGATCTTCTTTTGTTTTGTATAATCTTTTGATCGCTGGGATCATTGAGAATGCCCAACCACCATTTTGCATACGTTCATAGTTCCATGACCCTTGAATGAAGGTCGAACGCATCCAAACAGAAATACGATCTTTTTTTGTTAATTTAACTTGTTCTGCCATTTTCGTGTTCTCCTCCTTCTTAGTAGTTATCGATGATATCGCCTAATGGGTCACCAGTATTTGAACTTCCTCCGTTACTTGAACCGCCTTGTTTAGAAAGAGCCAAGTAAATTAAAGCAAGAGCTACACCGATAGCACCAAGACCGATAAGAGTAATTTCAGAAATTGTCGCTAATACAAAACCAATTGCGAAGAATGGCCATACTTCACGAGTAGCCATCATGTTGATAACCATTGCATAACCAACGGCAACAACCATACCACCACCAATTGCTAAACCATCTGTTAACCATGCTGGCATAGATTCTAGCAAGCCGCGTACTGGACCTTCACCAACAGCTAAGATCAACGCTGCAGGGATTGCGATACGAACACCTTGCATTGCAATAGCAATAATGTGCCATAATTCAACCATACGAATGTTTCCATCTTTAGCAGCAGCATCCATTAAATGTACGAACGCAGTTGCGATAGTACGACAGATGATTGTTAATAGCAAACCAGCTACAGCTAGAGGGACAGCAATTGCGATAGCTGAAGATACTCCAGCACGACCTTGTCCACCTAATACTAAAATAATTGCAGATGCGATAGATGCTAATGCAGCATCTGGCGCTACAGCTGCACCGATATTTGCCCAACCTAAAGCGATCATTTGTAATGTACCACCTAAGATTACACACGGTACTAAGTTACCTGTTACCAAGCCGATTAACGTACATGCAATAACTGGTTGATGGAAATGGAATTCATCCAAGATACCTTCCATACCAGCTAAAAATGCTACGATAACGACTAAAATCATTTGAATAATATTTAATTCCATGATTATTAATCCTCCGTTTTCTTCTGATAATTTGGACTATTCTTACTTATTAAGCTCTTCTTGAGCCTTTTTAAGGATTTCATCCATGTTGCCTTTTGAGTCATTTGGCACTTTACGTACATCAAACTTGATTCCTTTAGCTTTCAACTTATTGAATGTATCAATATCATCTTGACTGAATGCTAACACCTTGTTTGGTTGTACTTTACCAGGTGAGTGAGCCATTGATCCAACGTTAATTTCTTTCAAATCAACGCCGCCTTCGACTGCTCTAAGAGCATCCTGCGGATTTTCAAAAAGAAGCAATGCTTTTTGCCCACCAAAATGCTTGTCATCTTTTGCAAGCTCAATCATTTTGTTCACTGGCACCACATGAGCTTTTACACCTGGAGGAGCAGCTTGTTGGATTAGTTTTTTACGTAGTTCATCTTTTGCAACAGCATCAGAAACAACGATAATACGAGTTGGACCAGTTGTTTTAGTCCAAGCAGTTGCCACTTGTCCATGTAACAAACGAGAGTCAATACGAGCTAATACATATGAGAATTTACCAGGTGCTCCAGCATTTGAAGTTTGAGTAGCTGCCGCAGCAGGAGCTGCTTCAGCAGGTTCAAGTTCTTCAGGACGAATTCTAACCCCTTCTTTAGCTGTACCCAAAATATGCGCAGCGATTTCATGTGCAGATTCCATTGAAAAACGTGAAGCATAAGCTTCGATCAACATCGGTAAGTTCATACCAGCAACGATTGCCCATGTGTCTTTGTGTTCTTCAAACAAACTATTAGCTTGATTGAAAGGAGTTCCACCCCAAAGATCGACTAAGAACAATACTTCGTCTTGGTTTTCGAAAGAGGCAATTGCTTCTTTCATTTTTGCTTTAACGTCATCAGGACCTTCACTCGGCATCAAAGTTACTGCTTTGACATTTTCTTGTTCTCCAAAGATCATCGCTCCAGATTGCAAGATACCGTTAGCGAATTCGCCATGACTAGCAATGATAATTCCTACCATCTTTTTACCTCCTATTAGTATTGTTACAGCTCAAAATATAAATAAGTTCTTAAAAAACCTGTAACCAAAATTAAGTTATTGCAGCATCTTTTCTTTTTTGATTAATTGCATCAGATCTGTTTTTCGGTCTTTCGGCACTTGACGTATTTCCAATTCTACTCCTGCTTTCATTAACTCAAGAAAAGATTCAACGTCTTTACTATCTACAGAAATAAAATTAGTAATCATTTTTTTGCCTTCGTCGAATCGCATACCGCCAATATTGACCGATTTCAAATCAACACCTGCTTCAACGACTTCCACCACATCTTGTGGGGAAGCAAATAACAACATAACCTTCATCCCATCAAACAATTGATCTTGATACACTTCAACCAGTTTTCTTTTTGTGACGACATTGGACTTGATTCCTGGTGGCGCGGCTTGTTTTAGGAGAAACTTACGCAACTCATCGTTCGCAACCTCATCACTAACCACTAAGATTCGTTCGATCCCTGTTGCCTTGGACCAAACTGTCGCTACCTGCCCATGAATCAAACGATCATCGATCCGAGTGAGTCGAATATCCATTACCATCCCACCACCTCCTGCAATTACAAGGCTCAGATGCTAAAAGACTTGTGCTACATTATTGAGTACAGTATTGCATAAGTACTCATCTATAATAAAGCAAGTACCGTGCCAAAATACACTAGCAAGAAATTCTTTATTTATCACCTTTATAAACAATACACAAAAAAGGATACAGTATACTGTATCCTTTTTTGTGTATTGTTTATACGCTAATTTCTTCATTGTTTTTCAGTAATTGATAAATATAATATCGCTCAGATGTCGGAATCGTGATCCTGAGCTGACTTTCTAATTCATTTAATCCCCGATTCATCACTACATTATCGGTAACATTCTGATAAGCCCGCTTGGATTCCTCATCAATCTTAAGCGGCTGTTGTAAAATCCCTCGTTCGATCGTTCCAGCCATATGCATCACAAAATTTACCATCAAGGCATACTCAGATGAATCGCCAGCACTCGCTATAATTGTTTGCGCTAAATGCCAGAGCGGATCAATGAGTTTGTTCGGATTGATGAAAGTAAAACTTTCCTCCATAAACTTTATACACAATTCTCGCGCCTTATTTGCATCCAGCACAACTTCTTCCTGCTCAGACAAATCATTCTCGAGCAACAGCTCATCTAAAATCTGATCAGCCTTCTGATTGATAAATTTTTCCATTGGAATATAGGGAGCGCCAACTTTTGGATCCATGATCCCTGTCGTTGCCAAAATCTTATATTCCTCTTTAAAAGCGGGGACCTTAGTTTTGATGTCTGCAACAGCCAAGGTTAATACATCGATATGCTTTAGATTCCGTTGCTGCAGTGGCCGTTCAATGATTTCCTTCAAACGCTGGGCGGTTCCCTCACCGGAAGCACAAATGGCTAAAATCGCTTGTTTTTCCTGTAGCTCTTCTTTTTCCGGCATAACATGACCATAACCGCGGAAGCCTTGCAATGAGTCATATAACTCATCCACCCCTGAACCTAATACACTCGATTTTCGGGCTGCCTCGATCAATAAGGGCGTTGTAACCATATCTAATGTACAAACTTCAATTCCAGTGTCTTTTCGAATTTCTTCATTAAAAGTAGCTAAGGAACCCATGTCTACCATGATTAAAACTCCGCTGCCCTCATCAATTTGAGTTACCGCTTCACGCATTTTCTCATAAGCCACTCGCGGATGCATGTCTAAGGGCATATCAACCGCAATAATATTGGAAACATCCAACAGTTCACGAACTACTTGAGCCATCGAGGTTGCCGTACTATTTCCATGAGCCGCTACAACCACACCAATTTTACCGGAGGATTGATCTTCTCGCAACGAAACTAATAATACAGTTAAGTAGTAGTCTTCGCTATCAGGAATAACCACTTGAAATTCTTTTTCAACCAATCGGCGAATTTCACGAGCAACAGCAAATTCAGTCGGATAATCCTTTGCCATCTCCCGAATATTGGCATTAGTCTCGCGTGTTTCTCCCACATGAATCTTTTTCAAAAAGGAAGAAATATGGAGACTCATCGCGTAAATAAAATTTTGCTGGAAATGAGTCTCTAACCGTTCACCAACCAATACAGCAATTTTATTGCTGATCTCAATAACATGTCTATCAACAAATTCAGTCAAGCGAGTCTCTGTATCAAAAGTAAAACCGTGATCTTTATAAAATGATTTCAAATGAACATTGATGTCGGTAGAAATGAAATGATTGATTGTTTCTTGATCAAGACCTTCTGTTTTTAACAGCGCGGCTTTATCACCAATAATGTCATAAAGGTTATAAGGCAATTCATACGTATCTGTTTTGATCAACTCGTCAATCTCATTCGGCGTCACCACCATCTCAGGTTCAAGGTAAGGCGAGATATCAGTTGACTTGATTCGATCAGCAGATAACTGAACCAACCCTGCTTTAATTCCCTCTGTTAAATCATTCAAGGTAATATGAATCTCCTCTTGCATCATATGATTCATAAACCCGCGGGCACAAATCAGCTGAACATTTGATTTCAACTGGCCAACGTTTCCGTAGGATACACTACCTAATAATGCCTTTACAACATCTTCTGTCAACGTGATCTTCCGTTGAATCCGATTTGCTTCCATCGCCACCATTACACGGACTAAGTCCAACTGCTCAGCAGCTGGTCGACTACCAAACGCAGGCATTTGGATATTGATCGGGATACGTCGGACAAAGGTATCTAATAATGCAGAATGCGGATCTTCTGTTGTTGCTCCAACAATTCGAACATTCGCAAAGCGGTTCTTCCCAGTTTCACCAAGGCGGCTGTAAGTCCCATGATCCATGAAATAAAAAATCATTTCCTGTCCTTCGGGCGGTAGACGATGAATTTCATCTAAGAAAAGCATCCCTCCGTCTGCTTGCTGAATCAGTCCGTCTTTTTCGGTATCCGCACCAGTAAAGGCTCCTTTTTCGTAACCAAATAAATGACTCATCAATAATTCTGGGTTGTTGGCGTAGTCCGCACAGTTGAAAACAACCAGCTCACGATCGGCTTCCACGACCCCTTCTGTTTGAGCGAACTGAAACATAGCATGGGCAAAAAAAGTTTTACCTGATCCTGTTGGTCCCGTAATCAAACAATTTAATCCTCGAGGCGGATACAAAATTGCTGCTTTGGCTTGTTCTACCGCATTACGCATACTTCCAGCAGAACCAATAATTTGAGTAAATACATTGCCGGTATTTTTAGTAAGAATCTTTTTCTCCGGCGGTTCCACAACACGTGTGTGCGTCTTAGGGACTTCTGCATCAAACGACGTTGCTGTTGATTGGTTCGAAACAAAATAGCGAACAGGTCTACCTTCACTTTTGCCTAAATGACCTTCCTTAACAAGAAGATTTAAATCTTTACTGGCATTTGTCCGTTGAATATCCAATGAATCCGCTACATCTTTTGTCGTTACATTTGCATTTTCTGAAACAAAGCGATAAATGCGGTCAATCCGTCGTTCCATTCAGTCACCTTCTTTATTAGTGTATTCCATATAATCAATCATCTATAGTTTTTATTAAAAAGTCAAACATTTCGATACAAAATAATACACTATATTTTTGAAAAATGAAAGTTTTAGGGTTTTTACTTCGATTGATCTTAAGCACATTTAAATATTTTCCTCGTTTCTTTGTCACATTATTTTATTTGTGCCGAGTTTCTTCTATTATAATAGAAGATAACTATAGTTCTTTTTCGAAATGAAAAATTAACAATTTATTCTACGTAGTTATTATTTGATAGATTTTCATTTCTTTCGATAAGAAAAGCGGAGGTTTATCTAGATATGCTGCTGCAAAAAAAGGGCTTTCTCATTCATTAAGCGTAGAGTAGAAAACTGATTTCGAACACCGGCCCTTGGGTCGGTGTTTTACTTTCAGCTTCCCCTCATCAAACCGTACGTGAAGTTTTCCTTCATACGGCTTTCCGACACTCTTCATCATGTACATTATAGAATCAATCGGCTGCTAATTTCTTTAGCTTACCCTCTAATAGACTTACGACAACTTTTCGGTTCCTATATTTGAATTTTTGTCGTTTTGTATTGTAGTGGATGATTAGTAAATCTCTGATATACCAGTCAATCTTCGCTAACCACTTACGAGATAGCGGAGTGGTGAAATAGTAATTTCTCATTCCTACAATCTTACGATTGAGTCCTTCCACAAAATCTAAGGTATCTAGATACAGTTTATTTCGTGGAGAAATGGTTGCTTTAAAGGTTTGTCGCATTTTCTTCATGGCTTTCTTGCTAGGCACATGTTCAAGTGTATAAATCACTTTCCCGTGTTTCCGTCTCTTGGGAAATTTTCGATGATGGAATCCCAGAAAATCAAATCCTTCCGAGTCGTCCCATAGATTGACCAAACGACTCTTTTCTGTATTCATTTCTAGTTCCAGTTTTTCGAAGATTCCTTTTAGAGAACGGATGCTTTCCAGAGCCATCCCTTTTCGTTTGCACATGATTACCATGTCATCTGCGTATCGTATCAGTGTTCCTAGATGAGAACAGTGCTTTTCCCATAAGGTGTCCAAGTAATTCAAGTAAATGTTCGCAAGCAGCGGACTGATGACGCCTCCCTGTGGCGATCCGACGGTTGATTCATGGAATTCTTTTCCTTCCATTACGCCAGCTTTTAACCATTGACGAATCAAAGCTAATAGCCGTCGATCAGAGATTCGTTGTTCTACTAATTGCATCAACTTTTGGTGGGAAATGTTGTCAAAATAGCCTTTGATATCGACATCTACTACCCAATACTTTGTTTTACTTTCTTTCCTGATCACTTTCAGCGCTTGGTGTGCATTCCGTTTGGGTCTAAAACCATACGAACAATCTTTAAAATCCACTTCAAAGATAGGTTCCATCACTAATTTTGTTGCCTGTTGTACCACTCGATCCTCGATCACGGGAATTCCAAGTGGTCTCGTTTCCCCATTCCCCTTGGGAATGTATACTCGTCTCACTGGTTGAGGCACATACTTTTCTTGTTTCAGTTTTACATACAAGTCATTCAGAAACTGTCGTTCTCCGATGGTATCCACGATGTAATCAATGGTTTTTCCATCGATTCCGCCACTTCCTTGGTTCGCCTGTACCTTCAGCCAAGCTAATTTGAGTACGTCGGGACGATAAATCTTGTCATAGAGTGCATGAAACTTGCGATTTGGTTGTTCTTTGGCACATTGATATAGAACCTGTCCAAAAGCATCCACTTTTTGTTTCAACATGGTATTAGTCATATTTCGGACATTCATGTATGAACGCCTCCTTTCAAATTCGTTAAGTGAAGTAGAGGTCCTTTCCTACACTAAGTTGTGTTGTCTTAGTGATCATTGGTACTATGACCTCCTCCGACTCCCTTCCATCTAGTCCTCATTTCGGCATCTGCCTTATAGATTCCTACGTTACCTTTGACAGGTGATGGGGAGGGTCTCCCCAGTTCCGTTAACTACTTTCTTATCATGTCGCTTCCTATACTCCGAGAGATTCTTAGGTGCTGTTTCCAAGTTCACTACACCGTCCATGGTCTTCGCCCACTCTATGCAGGCTCGACTTCTCTTTGGCTGTTTACACAGGTTCTTTGACGGAGCCGCAGAATTCACTTCATGTTACAACCTGATAAGTTGCTCGCCCGATTTCTCGGTACTTTTTTCACAGGGCTTCAGCCAGCAGATTTCGCCACTGACTGCCTGATAGCTACTGAGCGTCTTGGCACTTACTCAGACTGGACTTTCACCAGTTAGCAATTAACGGCTTGCTGGGCACGCATAAAGCAAAAAAATCTTATCTCAAAATGAGATAAGATTTCATCATGAACTTCCCGGAGGTTAACTCTTCCAAAGTGATTTTGAAAAAAGCAATAGAATAGGAAAAATCTCCAGCCTTCCAGCCAACATGGCAAAGGAAAGCGTCCATTTGGAAATATCCGATAAAAATTCGAAGTTTCCGGTTGGACCTACCCCTTTGAATCCAGGACCTACATTATTAATGCAGGTCGCAACCGCTGAAAACGTGGTTTGAAAATCAAGATTTTCTAAAGATAGAATAAGTAGCGAAGCCGCAAATACTAGCAAATATAGTACTAAATAGGAATAAACATTACTAATTGTTTTAGGGGCGATCGCCTCACCTTCAAAATTCAAAGTCGTCACACTGCGAGAATGGATCATTTTTTTCAACTCTTGAATAGCTTGCTTTGAGAGCATGATAATCCGAGAAACTTTAATTCCTCCGCCAGTTGATCCTGCACAAGCGCCAATAAACATTAATAGCAGCAAAATTATTTGAGAAAACATCGGCCATTTATCATAATTTGCTGTTGAAAAGCCAGTAGTTGTAATGATCGACGCTACTTGAAACACGGCATAACGAAAGGCCTTTAGGTATGACGTATATTGAGACGCGATATTGAGCGTAATCAGAAGTGTTGATCCAGCAATAATCGCTAAATAGCCTCGCAATTCTTCACTCTTCAATACCGGTGCAATTTTACCAATCAAAAAGAAATAGATTAAATTGAAATTGACACCGAATAAAATCATAAAGAAAGTAATGACGCCATCGATATACGCACTTTGATAGCCAGCAATTCCTTCATTGGTCATGGCGAAGCCACCCGTTCCGGCAGTCGCAAAGGAATTCAGAATACTATCAAAAGCCGGCATACCACCTAATATCAATAAAATAACCTGAACCAAGGTCAGCACAGCGTAGATTACATAAAGAATGCGAGCAGTTACACGAACCTTAGACACCAATTTACCAACAACCGGGCCAGGCATTTCAGCCTTTAGAATATGCATTGTCCGACCAGAGGCTAGAGGGATAAATGCTACGGTGAATACTAGTATCCCCATACCACCTACCCAATGCGTAAAGCTTCGCCAAAAAAGACTGGCATGACTTAAACCGTTTAAACTTGATAAAATAGATGAGCCGGTCGTTGTAAAACCAGAAACCGTTTCAAAAAAAGCGTCCGTAAAAGATGGAATTTCGCCAGTGAGCATAAAGGGCAGCGCACCAAATACTGATAACAGAACCCAGCTTACTCCAACAATGAAGAAGCCTTCTCGTGCATAAATATTGCGATTTTTAGGAAGTTTTCGACTCATCAACAGACCAATCAGGAAAACAAAAACCGCGACGATTGCGTAAGAAAGCGCAACATGTTCTTGATAGATCAAGGAGACTACCAGAGGAAGCAGCAATAGGACCGCTTCCACCTTTAATAGTTTTCCCAATGTAAACAAAACCATTTTTTTATTCATTAGGATTCACCGTTATCTCCTTACCAGATCATTCAAATTACAAATTTTACGATTGGTGGTAATAATAACAAGATGATCCTTCAAGCGGATCTGAGTATCCCCTTTTGGAATCACAAAACCACGTTCTCTTGAAATCGCTGCTATCAACGTATTATTCTTCAAATTGACCTCAGAAACTTTTTTATTTAAGAAACAGGTTTGTGGAGTCACGACAAATTCCATCGCCTCCACCTCATCGTTGACTAAGCGATGCAGTGTTCTTACACCACCATCCTCATCTTTATTGTTCTTTGCTCGAACAAAACGAAGAATATGTCCAGCGATAATATTTTTTGGTGAAATGACACTGTCAATGTCCAATTGATCTAAAACATCCATAAAATTCGTCCGAGTAACCTTTGCGACCGTTTTTTTAGCTCTCATTTGTTTACCATACAACGAGATGACGATGTTTTCTTCATCCAAACCAGTCAGCGCGACAAAAGCATCTACATTCTCGATGCCTTCTTCGATCAACACTTCCTCATCGCTGCCATCCGATTCAATAATTGTGACATCAGGAAGTTTTCTCGAAAGCTCTAAACAGCGCTTCGGATTATTTTCGATAATCTTCACTTCGATCCCCTGCTCTACAAGCTGGCGCGACAAATAAAAAGCAATTCGTCCGCCACCAACGATGATGACCCGCTTTGTTTTTTGTTCAAATAAATTGATATCATGACAAAAACGGACTAAATCTCGATGCTGTCCCATCACATGGATACGATCCCCTTGCATCAAAACCGTGTTACCATCAGGAATAATTAATTCATCTTTTCTTCGCACTGCACAAATTAACACATTAGTTTTAGAAATTTTATATAGACGATTTAACGGCATATCAATTAATTTGGCATTCTCTTTCAAACGAAACTCCGCCATCTCGATCTTGCCACCAACAAAGGTATCCACTTTAAAAGCCGAAGGAAACAATAATATCCGTCGAATTTCATTTGCTGCTTCTAGCTCTGGATTAATGATCATAGAAATTCCCAGCTGATCCCGCATAAAGGAGCGCTGCTTCAGATAATCAGGGTTTCGTACCCGGGCAATTGAATTTTTTGCCCCCATTTTCTTCGCCATTAAGCAAGCTAAAATGTTCAGCTCATCTGACTCTGTCACCGCAATAATGATGTCCGTGTCACTCACACCAGCCTCTAGTAAAATGTCATATGAAGCGCCATTTCCAACAACACCTAACACATCATACTGGTTAACGATCGCCTCAACCTTTTCAGAGTGCAAATCAATGACAACCACATCATAATCATAGTCTTCATCAGACAAATGCTGAGTCAGCGCTTTGCCGACTTTACCAGCACCTAAAACAATAATCTTCATTCCATCCTCCAGCTAATAATAATATTCTTATTCTCCATTCTAGCCTTTTCTATAAGGGAAAACAACGGACATTCTAGAAAGCTTTGTTCATGATTTTCAAAAAAGTAATGGTTTTTGGATATAATTAACCAAGCATGAGAAAACGCGGAAACTATACAATTTAGAAGTTGGAAAGGAATAACTTTATTAACACTTCTCTTTCACTTGCTAATAAAAAAAGTATCTCAAGCAGAAATTCTACTAAAGATACTTTTTTGATACGCGTTTTATAACAGTCACTACATTATTGCTGTAAAAAATGTAATTGCACCTAGAAAGATTCCAGGTATATTCGCTACGATGATGGGATAATCTTTTTTCTTCTGCATTGTGGCATAGATTACCCAAAAAATACAGTTGATCATGGCAACTAAAGGCTGAATCGGGTTTCCCCTGTTTCCATCTAGATTATTCATAATCTGCGGAATGTATGAAACATACATCATCACCGATAAAAATGAAGCAATTCTTCCAAAAATCAGTACTGTTCGATCCTTCTTATTCAATAAATACACCTCAAAACTTCTTTCAATGACAAAATTTTACCCTAAGTTGAAAAAAGAAGCGAAAAAAAAGCCCTAATCCCGTAATCAGGATTAGGACTTCAAATTTCTTAAGCTTCTTGAGCGACTGGGTCCAGATGGCTGAGCAAATCATTCAGTATTATTATTTATCAAGTCCAGTAATATCAAGGATATTGGCAACTTCACTTATCAATACATTTCATAAAAGTGAAGCCAAATGGCATTCACTTTGGCATTCAAAAAATCGTGTGGGGCACATAGGAAAAGAAATCAAGAGGTATATCATCATGTATACTTATTTAGATTTTACATTGTTAAGTAGTATGTTTCATTAGACGATTAATATGAACACCTAAATAAATAATTTCATCTGTTGGAATAGTCTTATGATTAACCTTCTCGATATAACTTTTTACCTTTCCAGCTATTTCCATAGCCGCTGGATATAATATCCACATCTGCTCGTATAATTGATCTTCACCTTCTTCGAGTAGGCTATCTCCATAAAGACGTTCTACAAAATAGCGAACATGGGTGATAAATCGCGAGTAATGAATGGAAGAAGTATCGATTTCTTTTTGTATAGAATAGCGAACCATATTTACAATTCCACTAATCATTTTAGCGTATTTAAAGCCATTTGCTTCAGAACCTTCTGACTGCGCATTAATCAAATGAAAGGCAATATTACTGGCCTCTTCTTTTGGTAGTTGAATTTCATATTTCTCTTTCATTAATTGCAACGCCTGTTTACCGATCTCAAACTCTTTTGGATAATAATTTTTTATTTCCCAATACAATCGATTGGCCACAATCAGCCCTTCTCTTGAACGTTCAATAGCAAAATGCAAATGATCTGTTAAAGTGAGATAGATATTACTATTTAATTGTTTTTGTAGCTCATTTTCTGCTTTAAGGATGATGTCACGTGAAATTTCAAAAAACTCAAAAGGAATTTCTCCCACCAACTCAATAATTTGTGATGTTTTTTTATCTTCTGCTGCTAAAAACATTTTATCAACTCGATCATCTGAAATAGCTTCGCCAGCCTTTTTCCCGTAGCCGATCCCTTTACCAAAAGCAATGATCTCTTTTCCCTCATCTTCAGCAAGTACAACACTTGAGTTTAAGACTTTCTTGATCAAAATCACCTTTTCACCTCCTCATTTTAGTCATTCAATAAAGCGCCGTTCGTCTCAATAACTTTTTTATACCAATAAAATGAATCTTTCTTGCTACGATTATATGTTCCGTTTCCTTCATCATCTGCGTCTACATGGATAAAACCATAGCGCTTACTCATTTGCGAAGTTCCTGCGCTTACTAAATCAATGGGACCCCAACTTGTATAGCCAATCAGGTCTACGCCTTCATCAATTGCTTCTTTCATTTGTTTGAAATGTGCTTTGAAATATTCAATACGATAAGGATCATGAATAGCTCCATCTTCTTCAACGATATCTACAGCACCCATGCCATTTTCAACAATCATTAACGGTAAATTATAGCGATCATAAAGCTCAATCAATGAAATCTTCAAGCCTTTGGGATCAATTTGCCAGCCCCATTCTGTAGATGGCAAGTACGGGTTTTTCACACCTAGTACTGTATTTCCTGGCGTCCGTTCTGCTTCTGGATTACCGGATTCTGCCATGGACATATAATAACTAAAGGTTACAAAGTCCACTGTATTTTCTTTTAGGATTTTTTTATCTTCTTTTGCCATTTCTATCTGAATATCACGATTCTTCAAATCCTTTAAGATCATCTTAGGATAAGCACCCTTCACTTGCACATCTGCATAAAAATTATTCTCTAAGTTTTTTTTCAGTGTCAGTTCAACATCTATGGGCTCGCAGGTTAACGGATAGGTAATTAGTTTCGTTAGCATGCATCCTACCTGACTATTTGGAATCTTTTCATGAGCCATTTTTGTCACAAGCGCACTTGCTACAAATTGGTGATGTAGAGCCTGATAAATATCCTTTTCAATAGTATCTCCAGATCTGTCTGGAATAATTCCCGCAGTAGTAAAGGGGTGACGATGAATCGAATCAATTTCATTAAACGTCAACCAGTATCGAACATACTCTCCAAAGCTATCGTAACAGACATTGGCAAAACGAACAAAGTGATCAATTACTGATCTATTGACCCAGCCATTATACTTCATGCTTAACGCAAGAGGCATCTCATAATGTGATAAAGTTACGATTGG
The DNA here is from genome assembly GCF_051710745.1 of Enterococcus sp. DIV0756. Classification (NCBI taxonomy): domain Bacteria; kingdom Bacillati; phylum Bacillota; class Bacilli; order Lactobacillales; family Enterococcaceae; genus Enterococcus; species Enterococcus sp. DIV0756. Next base: position 2,530,301 of record NZ_JBIOLF010000001.1, read on the forward strand.
TTCTATGTTCAAGCGTTTCATTTCTTTGAAAACTTCTTTATAAAAATTCACTCCCGCCTGATTAGGTACTTCTTCCTCTCCTGTTGGAAACAGTCTTGTCCAAGCAATGGATAACCGTAATGTTTTAAAACCCATTTCGGCAAATAACGCCAAATCCTCTTTGAAGTGGTGATAAAAATCAATACCACGTCGCTTTGGATAAAAAGTATCAGTGGCATCAGCTGCTGCTTTTTCAACAGCTTCACTAGTGACCTTCAAATGTACAGAGTAATCCTTTTGATCGACATGAGGCTTATAAGTCGCAACATCAGCAACCGATAATCCTTTGCCATCAATATTCCATGCACCTTCTACCTGATTAGCAGCAATCGCGCCACCCCATAAAAAATCTTTTGGAAAAGTTGTCTGTTCTGTCATTTTATAATCTCCCTTTTATATAGTATTTATTGATAGCACATCTGAATCATTCGTTACTCGTTGCGTTTCATTAAACGTTTGAACATCAAAGCGATCTCCGTTAGTTACGACACAAATAACAATAGGATCAAAACCCGATTCTTGGATCGCCACAATATTGAATTTAATTAACGGGTCTCCTTGTTTGACTTGGTCACCGGCTTCAACAAATGCTTCAAAGCCGTTTCCCTTCATTTGAACAGTATCCAAGCCAATATGAAACAGCAATTCTGCGCCATTTGATAATTTCATCCCGATCGCATGCTTTGTTTCAAATACTGTGGTCACTTCACCATTTTCCGGTGCATAAAGCATTCCTTCTTCAGGAATAATCGCCACCCCTTTTCCAACCATACCACTGGAAAAGACCTCGTCTTGAACCTCAGATAGTGGAACCACCTGACCTTTTACTGGGCTTGTTAAGAATTCGATAGAGTTATTCGATTTAGTTGCAGTGCTTTTTTCAACTGTTTCAGCATCCTTATACAAGAAAAATGCGGCTAAAAATGCTACAACAAATGAAACGCCAAAGACTACAAATGCCCATTTCAAATTTGCCCCGCCTGATGGATCTGCAAACATTGTAATACTTGCCAGACCAGGTCCAACTAATGCAAAAGCTTTAATTGCAAGTATTCCAGCCAATGCACCGCCTACTAAACTCGCACTCATTACTGCCATCAATACACGTTTATGAATTATCGTTACACCATAAAGTGCTGGTTCTGTAATTCCGAATAAAGCAGAGATTCCAGCAGAAATAGCTGTTGAACGAAGATCTTTATCTTTTGTTTTCAGACTTACTGCAAAACACGCTCCTGATTCTGCAATGTTATGAGCTAATGAAGCTGGAAGATAAAGTAGTTCTGCTCCCAACTCACTCATTGAGGAAACCGCATATGGAATCATCGCTTTGTGCATTCCCGTGACAACCATCAATGGTAAAATGGCTGCTAATAACGCCGTAGCTACCCAACCAACGGTTGAGTAAAGAGAGATAATCGCACCTGAAAAAACTGATCCCACATTATATCCAAGAGGTCCTAAAATTAATAAACCAATTGGAACAGTGATCAACATACTCATCATCGGAACAAAGAAAATGCGAATTGACTTAAACGAGTATTTCGTAAAGAATCGCTCTACATAAGCATAAAATAGAATAGTTAAAATAGCTGGAAACACCTGTGACGCATAAGCGATATTCTCGATATTGAAAGATAAAAATTTTGCTCCGTCTGCAAGCATGACCGTTAAGTCTGGTAAGATCATCGCACCAGCAATGGATACTGCTACTAATTGATTCACCTTCATTTTCTTAGCCGTTGTCATTGCAACTAGGATAGGTAAGAAGTATAGTGATGCACCGCCAATCAGATTTAAAATTTGATAGGTTTGACTTTGGTCATTCATTAATCCAGTCAAAGATGCTAACATCAATAACGACTTCAAAATCCCGCCTCCAGCAAGTGCTGGTACCAATGGTTGAAAGATTGAAATAACAAAATCTAATAAAATAGCACCGATTTTTCGATTCTTTTTTGGTTCTTCCGTACTAGTCATGACAGTATCTCCAACGAGCTTAAGGACTTCCTCGTAAACCTCGACAACCTCATTTCCAATGATGACTTGACACTGAACATTGTGGCGAACACCAATGACTCCTTCAATTGTTTCTAAAGCTGCTTTATTCACTTTACCGTCGTCCTTCAATGTGAATCGAAGGCGAGTCGAACAATGTTCGATATGAGAGATGTTATCCTTACCACCAATGTTATCAATGATTTGTTGTGCTGTTTTCTGATAGTTCATTTTTTCTCCTCTTTTCCATTTAGTTTGTTGCTGATGGCCAGTCAGACAACAAAAAACAGGACCAAAATAACTCCTCACTTTACTTAAATGTAATATGAAGACTTATTTAGGTCCTGCCTGCATTACCAGTCACATGCCTGTTTGATTTATAAGCATCTTAGCACAAAACAAATGAAACCGCAAACATTATTTTAAACTTTCTTATTTAGTTCTAAAAAAAGTAAAAATCATCCGTTTTTTAAAGATGAAGATTGTATCTCTTGCCAAACAAAAAAAGCTCCACCCCTTGAGCGACAAGGGATAGAGCGTGAAGTTCTTAAGCTTCTTGAGCGACTGGGTATACAGACACTTGTTTTTTGTCGCGACCTTTACGTTCAAAACGTACCACGCCGTCAACTTTAGCAAACAATGTGTCATCGCCACCGATACCTACGTTAACACCAGGGAAAATTTTAGTACCACGTTGGCGATAAAGAATTGATCCACCAGTAACAGTTTGACCATCAGCACGTTTAGCACCTAAACGTTTTGATTCTGAGTCACGTCCGTTAGAAGTTGAACCGCCACCTTTTTTGTGGGCGAATAATTGTAAGTTCATATTCAATAACATGAGCTGCACCTCCTATGATTTAGATTCTGTTTGGATTTCAATGAAATCCAAATACTCAGTTTCGATTGATTGCAAGCCTAATAATAAATGCTCCAGCAAAATTTGCGAGATATTCATCTGCTCTTGGGTCATGGAATCATCTTCCTTCAACGCAACATGAAGATAACCACCTTCAGCATCGTTGGTTTCGATGTTCGGAATGACACCTGCTAGTGCATCCAAGCTATTTACTGTACTGATAGCTAATGCGGAAACCGCAGAACAAACGATATCGCTACCGTAAGGACCGGCTTCAGCATGACCTGTCAGAGTAAATTCGCTGATTAGTCCTGCTTGATTTCGAGTGAATGTACCTTTGATCAACTTAGGCACCTTCTTTTTTATGCTTTGATTGAGTCAATGACAACTTTAGTGTAAGGTTGACGATGACCTTGTTTACGGTGTGAATGTTTTTTAGGTTTGTATTTGAAAGTAACGACTTTCTTTTGTTTGCCGTGTTTTTCAACAGTTCCTTCAACAGTTGCACCTTCAACGATAGGAGCTCCTACTTTGGTAGATTCTCCGCCTACTAAAACAACTTGGTCGAAGATAACTTTTTCGCCAGCTTCAACGTCTAATTTTTCAATGTAGACTGCTTGACCTTCTTCAACTTTGATTTGTTTTCCGCCAGTTTTGATGATTGCGTACATGCTTGTGGCACCTCCTTATAATAGATACTTAGACTCGCCATCCCAAGTGACCGAAGTACTTAATAACTTGTTCTGTGCGGTTGTAGCTGTGGGTTCCACAATTACAACATTCATAGTTTACTAAAAAAGATAGGTCAAGTCAATGATTATTTATTGACGCGTGCCCTGCTTTTTTCTACTATTAAGAGGATGACAAAGTGAGGCGAAGAAAATGGACTATCCAAATAGTTTAGTCACGCTCGTTGAAGAACGTTCAAAAGGATTTCAGCTTGAAGGCTTTATCGCCGGACAAGGACCGCTTCATCCGAAGCTGATGCTCGTTGGCGAAGCTCCCGGGCGCAAAGAAATCGTCAATCATATTCCCTTTTCTGGTGCTGCTGGAAAGGAACTGATCCAAGCGATGGCATCAATCGGACTCACTCGGGAAAATACGTATATTACCAGTGCCGTTCGAAGTCGTCCTTACAAGATCGTTAAACGCGTGAACAAACGAACACAAGAACACGAAACCGTTTATCCCAATCGAACACCGAATAAAAAAGAAATCTTAGCACACGCACCAATTCTGGACTATGAATTGGAAATAATACAGCCAAAAATCATCGCAACTTTAGGCAATATCGGCTTACAACGTCTACTTGGTCCAAATTGGCAAATCAGTGAACGGCATGGCGAGGTTTACCATGGCCCGGTACTAGAACTGAATCCAGAACAAAATAGCTATCAACCGTCTAAAAAAGAATATACAGTTATCCCGCTTTTTCATCCGGCAGCGATTTTTTATAATCGTTCACTAAGTGAAAAAATTAGAAAAGACTGGTTAAATTTAGGAAAATTACTAGAGAAAGAGGAAGAATAATGCGCAACGAAATGATGTACCGCCCAATTATTAATGAAGATATTTTACATTATCTGCGAACAGAACAAAAGCAACTGACTGGATCACTAGGAGAACTAGAAGAACTGGCTCATGAGAATGGCGTTCCTGTCATCCCCCATGAAACAGTTGTCTTCCTGCAATTTTTATTAAAGCAAAAGCAACCAAAAAATGTCTTGGAAATTGGTACCGCTATTGGTTTTTCTGCTAGTTTGATGGCAGAATCGCTTGGCAAAGAAGCCAAAATCACGACAATCGATCGCTTTCCTGTGATGATCGAAAAAGCAAAGAAGAATTTTGCAAAGTTAGGATTAACAGAACAAGTTACTTTATTGGAAGGCGATGCAGCTGACTTACTCAGCACATTAAAAGGCCCCTACGATTTCATCTTTATGGATAGTGCAAAATCAAAATATATTACCTTCTTACCTGAATGCCTGCGCTTGTTAGCAGCGGATGGCGTGTTAATGGTAGATGATATCTTCCAGGCGGGAACGGTGTTGCAGCCGATCGAAGAAATACCAAGGAAGAATCGCTCGATCCATCGTCACTTGAATGAATTTTTAAATGAAATCACCAAATCTCCTGAACTGACTTCTACCCTATTACCTTTAGGCGACGGTGTCGCGTTGATTTCAAAAAATAAATAGATAAAAGGCGGAAATTTGAAACTTTTTTGAATTTCCGCCTTTTTACTTGTACCTGAGAAAAATTGGCGTACACTAAGAAACTGAAATGGAGGAATTTCCTATGAACAGCAAAAAAATAGAAGGTGTCCTAACAATCATCGTGTTCTGTATACTTGGGATAATCCTACTCGAAACAAGAGACCATGTTCATGCTGAAAAAAATTCAAATGATCCTTTACCGATCACTGCTCCAGTAATCATGGTACCAGGAACCAATGGGGATGTAGATCGTTTCGATAGTCTGGTGGATTCATTGAAACAAACAGAAAAAGGGGTAGATGAAATAAAAATTACAGTTAATAAAGATGATTCCATCACCTCCTCGGGTCACTTTACGAAGGAAACCAAACGGCCAATTATCGCTATCGCCTTTGAAGATGGCTCAGATCCTTCATTACCAAAACAATCGCGCTGGTTTCAAAAGGCCTTAGAATATGCCGAAAAGAAATATACGTTTAACACTTACGATTACTTAGGCTATTCAAACGGCGGACTGATCATCACTGGCTATTTAGAGAATGAACAAAAGAGCAATGATCCGGCGCTCTATCATTTGATTACGTTGGGGACTCCTTACAATGATACATCTTGGGACTACAACGACTGTAGTACTACCTTTACAAAACCAAAAGCCAAGAGTGATTTGCTGGATTACTATTTGAAAAACAAACAAAATATTCCCAAAAACATCACGGTCTATAATATCGCCGGCAATGTTGATACCCAGAACACAGATACTACCGTACCATTAACAAGCGTCTTGGCTGGTCGCCTAATTTATGGAGATAGTGAAAAATACAAAGAAATCATTGTAGATGATCAAGCGGACCATGGTTCACTGATTGAAAATCCTAAAACCCTGCAACTGATCAAGGAATACCTTTTTGAATCAGTAAAATAACGAATTAGGTTGACAAGCAAAGGTAGTTTTTCTATAATAGTTTTTGTTGCAAAACTACTGTCACAGTAGCTCAGCTGGATAGAGCATCCGCCTTCTAAGCGGACGGTCGGGGGTTCGAATCCCTCCTGTGATGTAAAGAACTAATCTGAATAGAATAAGTATAAAGATCTGTTAGTTGACTTTTACGTCGGCTAACAGTTTTTTATATGTCCAAGAAACATTGAAAATCCCTTTTTAACTACTGTTCACTTCTCAAAGCATGGGCCTCATTGCGTTATCTGCGCCTGATGTCATCACTAATTTTCTTGTAAACCTGTCATTCTATACATAAATAGCCCAATCCTCTGAAGAAGATTGGGCTTGATCGAAAGAACAGATCGTTTATTTTAAACAATAAACATATGAACGCTCCTGCTCTCTTTTTATAGTATTTTTTCCTATTACCGTATCAATTAAGAACTTCCCATACCAAACAACGGCATCCCTTTACAGGGCTCTATTCCTCTTCTAACAGATCCCGTTGCTTTAGCAAAAAGTCTTTAAACCAGTAAAAACTTTTCTTTGGTACACGCTTCATATCCCGTAAGTCATGATTTCCCCGATTGACATAGACCATGCCATATCTTTTTTCCATATCCCCCTTGGAGCTCGGCAAATCAATTAATCCCCATCCAAGGTATCCTAGCACTTCACACCCATCAATGTTCATTGCGTCCTGCATCGCTTTAATATGTTGTTCATGGTAAAAAATTCGGTAATCGTCTTGAATTTGATTCTTACCATCCCATTCTTCTTTCGTTCCTATGCCATTTTCGACAGGAAAAATAGGTACGTGGTATTTTTGGTACATCTTGTTGATAATGTCTCTAAATCCTAGAGGATCAATGCCAAGATTCCACTCATTCATTGAAACAAATGGGTTTTCACTTTCCCCATAAGTCAAATAGTAATTTGGTGCAACATTAGCTGGGATGTTTTTGTGACTGATCGATCCTGTACAATAATAACTAAATGCTAAATAATCACTAGTTACTTTTTCGATCTCTGCCAGTTCCTCTTCTGTTAATTCTAGATTCAAGTGCTGCTCTTCAAAAGTCTGAACTTGCTTAGAATAGCCTCGTCCACAAAAAGCATCTAAAAGATTTTGATTGATAAACTCATCCCATTCTCTAGCAACTAGTACATCTTTAGGATCATTTGTCGCAGGATACATATTCGAATAAGCTAGCATCCCACCGATTTCGCCGTCCGTCGTCTCATGGATATAGTTGGCGATTCTTGCATGTGCCACCATAATATTATGCGCGATCTGGTGAATGTTTTCTGCCGTATCTGCTGTAGTTAATGTGCCACCATATAGTAAAGCCAAAGGTGTGGAATATAAATTTTGTTCATTGAAGGTGACCCAGTACTTTACTTTGCGCTTATAGCGATCCACTACTTTTTTCCCGTATTCCACAAAGGCATCTACTACGTGCTTGCTCATAAAGCCTTCATAGTTCTGTGCCAGATGGAGCGGCATATCAAAGTGATAGAGACAAAGCATCGGCTCGATCCCTCGTTCCAGCATCGCATCAATATAGCGGTCATAAAATAAGAACCCCTCTTCATTGAACGCCCCATCACCCAGCGGATTGAGCCGCGACCAAGAGGTTTGGAAACGGTAAAAATTCATGCCCATTTCCTGCATCAAATCGAGATCTTCTTGATACCTGTTGTAACGATCGATCCCGTATTTCCAATCCGAAGTTGTTTCAGTCGCCTCGCGAATGTCATAGACAGATAAGCCTTTTCCACCCTCGTTCCAAGCGCCTTCCGTCTGCATGCTTGATGAGGAATCTCCCCAAAAAAAAGTTTTCTTTCCCATTTTCTCATTCCAATCATCGTTCTAATTTATTAATAGCTTGTTTCGTTGATTAACAGACTAGGAAGCAGTCAGCTCCGCACTTGCACGAGCAACCCGTTCACTGATCTTCAAGAACGGTAAATAGAAAAATACTAGCGCCACGATAATAATGGCTTGGACAATGATTGCTCGCCAATCCCCAGCTGTCGCTAAAAAGCCGCTTAAAAATGGTGGCGTTGTCCAAGGAATCGTGACAACACATGGATTTACTAATCCTGCAGCAGTCGCTAAATACCCAATAACTGTACCAACAATCGGAGATAGAACAAATGGAATAATCATTGGTAAATTGAATACAATCGGTAATCCAAAAATAACAGGTTCATTAATATTGAAAAGGTTGGGACCTAAAGCCAGTTTTGACAAGTCTCTATAAGCCCGATAGCGACTGAAAATCAAAATGGCTATGACTAAAGCAATCGTTGACCCTGTTCCACCCATTAAAGCACCATAAACTTGATGGAACGCTGAGTTGATGATATGAGGAGCCTGCTGCCCAGCAGCAGCCGCATCCATGTTCTCATTCATATTTACCATCAATAACGGATCTAAGATTGGGCCTGTAATAACAGATTGATGAATACCAAATGAAAACAACAGATTCCCAAAACATACCAAGAACAAATAGCCAAATAACGAGGTTCCCACTCCTCTTAAAGGTTCTTGAATAAATCGTTCGATCATCGTCATGAAGTCATTTCCTGTTAATTGGATTAAAAATGATGCAAAGGCAAATAATGATACTACGATAATCAATGGAATCATTGTATTAAATGATTTTCCAACTGCCGGGGGCACACTATCACCCAAATTAATCTTTAACTTTTTGGATCGTGTGAGACGGATATACATTTCTGTTGCTAATAGTCCAGTAATAATTGCAGCAAAAACGCCTTTTGAACCGATATTCCCGTAACTGATAACACCACTGATTTTCACAGCAGTCTCTGCATCAATCGGAGTAGTTTCAATCATTGTTGGAAGCAATGTCAAAAATGCTGGAACAACAGCGATCACAACACCAATCGGATTGTCGTACTCCCTGTTTTTTGCTAAGAAATACCCGATCGCAATCACAAGAATGACACCTGTGATATTGAGTGTTGAATTCGTAATAATATTTCCCCAATTTTGCCAAGTTGACATGGTATCGGCGCTAATAATACTTTTGAACCAGCCTGTCGAATCCAACACCACTGAATTAATTAAAATAGCAATACCCGCTAGAATGAATAGTGGCATGATTGTAGCAAACGAATCCCGCAGCGTTCTCAAATAAATTTGATCCCCAATTTTCTGAGCAGTTAAAACAAATTTCCCCATCAATGCTTCTCTTTTTTGCTTTTTATTCTCATCCATCATTTGTACCTCCAAGATTAATTACAGTTGCGCGCTAACTTTTAATACATAATATCACTTGTAAACGTTTCTGTAAATACATTAATTAAATAAGTATATACAAATTATAGATACACAAAAAAAGACTCTACTTGATTTCTCTAAGTAAAGTCCTTTTAAATTGATATTCGTTTTAGTTTATGTCCGCTACAATTTTTCCAGATGTGTAGGGATATCTTGTTTTAGATAAATCAAATGGGGTACCATCATCAAAAAATACGACCTGATTTGTTTCCAAAATTGGTTCGCCAACCTCAATACCAAATTCTTCGCTATCTAGATCATTTGCCTTAGAAGCAATAATCACCCGTTGAGCAGCACTGATCACATAACCTAGTTCATCTCTTATATAGTTATAGATAGAGCCCATCAAAATATTTTCATCTAAGTCTTTGATGTATCTCAGCGGCATGATGGATGTTTCTATACTTCGGGCATCATTATCTACGTATCTTACGCGTTTAATATCATAAACTGGATCGGTAAGTTTTATCTTCAGCTCCTCAGCCTCATAGGGTGTTGGAAAGCGCACGTCAAAACGAATAATCTTACTGGTAACCTCCGCACCTTCTTGAACAGATGTACCAAATACGCTATTGATTTGTGTCACATTCTTATTGTTCTTTTTAATATTGCTTTTGACATATGTTCCCGATCCTCGCCTCGTGTAAAGCAGTCCTTCATCGATTAATAACTGTATCGCTTTTCTAACGGTAACTCGGCTTGTATTATACGTTTTTGCCAATGTTTCTTGATCTGGCAATAGTGCACCTTCTTTAAAATCACCTTCCACAATTTTATTTTTTAAGGCAATCGCGATTTCTTTATATTTAGGCATTCTCATCGTCCTCCGAAATTTGTATACACTTATATATTAAATGATTGACAATAATTTGTAAACAACCTATACAACTGCGGAGTTTGGACAATCAAAATAACCTACCTAGCTTTTACCTTTAATCTATTTATTGCGTTGACCGAAACTAAATTTCAATTTTTAAATTAGCTATTTCGTATTTTTAGTAGAAGAACAGAAGAACTTAATTCAATAAGAAATCAAAAATCCCAATGCAGAAACTTATAAAACTAAAAAATTCGAGATTTTTTATGTGCTTGAGCCTAATTCAGAATTTCCTTTTGTTAAAAGATAATTATTAGATTGCTTATCTATGAATGTGAAGCACTTTTATCACTATTATTTTGGGGAACGATTGGAAAAATTTACATTAGAATCTATTTAAGTCATTCTTTTTACTAGAAGGTTATGCTGATTCACAGTGTATTTTTCGACAAGTAAGAATAAACAGCGCCATAAACCCCTGCTTCATTCCCTAATATAGCTTTTTTTAAAGAGAAGTGATTGCTTATTTGAGGGAATACATACTTTTCCAGCTTTTCATTTAATGGCTCCAATAAATAGGCTCCTGCTTCAGATAATCCACCGCCAATAATAATTTCTTCCACGTCAATCGTGTTCATAATCCCTGCTAATGCTTGGGCTAAAACAGTTAGAAACTCATTCAAAACCTCTTTAGCCGCCTCGTCGTTCTGAGCGGCTTTTGCAAAAATGATCGGTGGCGTAATTTCTTCCCAAGATTGATCTAACAGCTCCAGCTTTTTTCGCATAGAAAGTACGAGACCATTCGCAGAGGCAAAGGTTTCTAGGCAATTTCTGCCCCCACAGCCGCATAGTCTGTTCTCATTAGATCGAATAGGGATATGGCCGATTTCGCCTCCGGCAGAATGACAGCCATTTAATACTTCTCCATTCAGGATAATGCCGCCACCTACTCCCGTACCCAAAGTAACAAAAAGCAGATTTTTTCTACTGCGGGCAGCCCCTTTCCACATTTCACCTAAAGCTGCTGCATTCGCGTCATTTAGTAAACAAGCCTCAATACCCAATTCATGTTTGATCATTTTCTTCAAAGGTAGCTGCTCCCAGTCAAGATTGACTGCTCTGAGGACAGTCTCTCCGTCTGACGAGATCGCTCCAGGTACACCAATTCCGATTCCTTCGATCTCTTTTAACGTATCTTTGTCTATCGAACGGCGGATAGATGAGCTGATTTCAGCCGGAATAAACCTTCCTTTCTCAGAAATATTTGTTGGAATCGACCACTTTTTTTCGATTATCCCTTGCGTATCCATTAATGCAAACTTGATGGCCGTACCGCCAATATCTACACCAATTATCTTTTTATTTTGCTTTTCCAAGGAAACCTCCCCTAAACAAAATTCCGCAAATAATGGGCACTTTGTCTAACCGAACGTTTGACATCTTCATAATCAGATTCGTACGCACGATCTTCAACTTCGATACAGGTGTATCCGTTGTATCCAATATCGGTCAACGCGGAGACGTATTTTCCCCAATCCACGTCGCCTAGCCCTGGTAATTTAGGTGACATATACTCCAGTGGCGTTGCCATAATGCCTACATCCTTCAGTTTGTTTGGATACAGCTTGATATCCTTGTAATGGACATGGAATAGTTTATCTTTAAATTCATAAAGGGGTTCAATATAGTCGATGTGTTGCCAGACAAAATGAGAAGGGTCGTAGTTAATCCCAAAGTGGTCACTATCCAGAATTTCAAAAATTTTTCGCCAATTACTAGGCGTTGTCATCAGGTTTTGTCCACCAGGCCATTCATCCTCTGTAAAAAGCATTGGACAATTTTCAATTCCGATTTTGACTTCTTGTTCCTCCGCATATTGTATAATTGGCGGCCAAACTTTTGCTACCTCCTTCAGGTTTTCAGAAACACTTTTGCTTGGCATTCTTCCTAAGAAAGTGGTCACCAAATTTACGCCTAATAGTTTGGCTGCATCAATGAGTGTATACAAATGATCAATAACTTCTTGCCGTTTTTCTAGATTTTCATCTAATGGATTGGGGTAATAGGCCAATGCCGAAATTTCTACCTGCTTTGTCTTGCAATAAGCCAAAATCTCTTGCGCTTTTTCTGCTGTTAAATTCTTCGTATCAATATGTGAAACACCCGCGTAGCGTCGTTCTGCTTTTCCTTTCGGCCAGCAGGCGACTTCGACACATTCTAAACCTGTATCGGATACGATATCGATCATTTCCTCGAAGTTGCTTTGATCAAAAATCGCACTTACAATTCCTAGCTTCATAAATAAGCTCCTCTCAATATATGTCAATAATAGAGGACCATTCTGATGATCAATGGTCCTCTTATTTAAATGATCTATTCTGCTACTTTCGTCCAAGCCTTTGTCTCTGAAGATTTGATAACTGCCTCAGTGACTAAGTCCACTTTATAGCCTTCTGCAAAACTAGTTGATGGTTGTTTTCCACTTACTACAGCTTTGATGAATTCATAGGCTTCAATTGTTTTTAATTCTCCATAACCAATGTTCATTCCTGGGATATTCCAAGTGACTTCTCCATAGAAGTGGGCTGGTCCGGTATAAATTGTTTTGAATCCTTTTCGATCATCTGGATCATCTGCAAACATAACTTGAAGCTCGTTTAGACGTTCATAGTTAAAGATTAGAGAACCCTTTGTGCCATGAACCTCAATTGAGATAAAGTTGTTTCGGCCCCAAGCATTTCTGGTAGCTTCGATACTTCCAACTGCACCGCTTTCAAAGTTAACCAAGAATGACGCTTCATCATCCACATCTACGGCTTCTTTTTTCACATCGCCATTAAGTTTCACCGTACCTAATAGATCCACTCCGCCTTCTTGCACTGGGCGTTCATTGATATAGGTTTTCACCGTAGAAACGACTTCACTGATGTTTCCAGCTAAGTATTGAGAAATATCAATCACGTGAGTCGCAATATCGCCTAATGTCCCTGCTCCTGCGATGGCTTTTTGGAATCTCCAAGATAGAGGAGAATTTGGATCAGCAGACCAGCTTTGTAGATATTGTGCCCGTACATTTAGAATTTCGCCGATTGAACCTTCATCAATAAACTTCTTAGCCAAAACTAAAGCTGGAACACGACGGTATTGATACGCACACATTGAGATAATACCTTTTTTCGCTGCTTTTTCTGCTGCTTCACTCATTGCTTTAGCATCTTGATGGGTACTGGCAATTGGTTTTTCACAATAGACATGCTTTCCAGCTTCTAGCGCAGCGATCGCAATTTCTGCATGAGAATCGTTTGGTGTACAGATGCTGACAACATCAATATCTGGATTATTCACAACTGCTTTCCAATCAGTGACTGCTTCTTCAAAACCAAAGCGATCCTTTGCTTCTTTAGCAATCTCTTCTTCAACATCACAAACTACCTTTAATACGGGAACCGCTGGCGCCGGCCAAAAGAATTTTGGCATATTCGAATAGGCTACTACATGTGCCTTTCCCATAAATCCTGCTCCAATTAGTCCAACATTAATTTTTTTGATCATTTCAATATCTCTCCCTTAACTTTTAATTATTTTTTTTACTTGATAAATTGCTCAATGCAACTGCGAAAACGATAATTAACCCTTGAACAATGGTTTGTTGAGAAGAACTCAATCCCGCCAAGATCAAAGCATTTTTGATAATCCCCATCAATAATGACCCGACTAATGCTCCTATAACCGAACCCGAGCCTCCGTTCATAGCTGCTCCGCCAAGGACCACCGCTGCTATGACAGACATTTCATCACCATCACCAAAAGAGTATCTTCCTGACTGCATTCTTCCGGCGTATAAAATCCCGGCAAATGCGGCGAATGCGCCTGACATGATAAATACCTTCAGCTTAATGAGATTTGTATTTATTCCGCTGTATTTTGCAGATAATTCATTCCCGCCAGTGGCTAATGTATGTTTCCCAAATGGCGTTTTGTTAAATAGAAATACACCAATTACATAAAACAGGATCGTCCATAAAATCAGAACAGAAATACCACCAACACTACCTATACCAAAGACACTATTAAATTGACTGTTCTTGATCGGAACTGCTGCGGTATTGGTAATCCACATAGCCGACCCACGAATAATCTGCATCATTCCCAATGTAGCAAGAAATGCTGGAATTTTAAGAATGGTAACTAAGAAACCATTCACCGCCCCACAAATGACGCCAAATCCTAACCCGGTTAGTAAGGCTAAAACAATCGAGTTCGTACTTTGCAAGACTAAAGACACACACATGGCCGTCATTGCTGCAACCGCACCCACCGTCAAATCAATCTGACCAGCCGCCAATACAAACGTTCCTGCAACCGCCATGATAGAGATCATTGACGTTTGTCTTAGAATATTTAACAGATTGTTGGAGCTTAAAAAGCCTTTATTTCCTAAAAAAATCGAGAAAGCCAGAAAAACAATAACAAATACGATGTAAACCATGTATTTATTCCACTCGATCGTTTTCAAATCGATTTTAGTATCGGATGTCTTTTTTTCTAAATTAGCCTGCTTGGATTGCATGCTGTAGTTCCTCCTCACATGAAATTTCTTCTCGTTTAATGTCATTCACTATTTTTCCATCAAAAAGAACCAAGATGCGATCACATGCTGCCAGTAGCTCTGCAAGCTCTGAAGAAACAAACAGGACACCGTTTCCCTTATCGGCATACTCGCGAATGATATTAACGATTTCCGTTTTGGCTCCGATATCAACTCCAGCTGTTGGTTCATCCAATAACATCACTTTAGGATTTGTGTTCAACCATTTTGAAATGACAACCTTTTGCTGATTTCCGCCCGATAATAGACTGATTTTTTTGTCTATGCTTGAGGTTTTAATATTGAAATCCGAAACGTTCTTTTTAGTTACTTCTTGTGATTCTTTTTCATCAATTACGAAATCAATAAAGGACAATTTCTTTAAAATAGGTAAAATGTTGTTTTCTTTCACGGAGTGAGATAATACCAATCCCTGTTTTCTTCTATCTTCGGGTACCAGACCGAGACCCGATTTTATAGCATCTCGCGTATTTTTTATCGTACTCTTTTGATTATCAATATAGATTTCTCCAGCTTCTATTGGACTGATGCCAAATAGTCCTTCCAAAATCTCCGTTCGACCGCTCCCCATCAATCCAGCAATACCAAGTATTTCCCCTTTCTTCACTTCAAAGGATATCTCGGAAATGGCGTGGTTAATGGTTAAGTTCTCTACCTTTAAAATTGACTCATCCTGCGAATAATCACGTTTTTTCCATTCAAAAGTCGGTCCGTTTTCACCAACAAAGAACGAAACAATATCTTCTAAGCATAAGTTAGCGATTTCATCTGTTAAAACGTTGGTTCCATCCTTTAATATAGTGATCCGATCTGCGATATTCATGATTTCATTCATTCGATGTGAGATGTACACCATTGTTACACCTTTATCTTTTAAGTCATTAATCAACTGAAAAAGCTGCTTTGACTCTCCGTCTGACAAAGAGGCTGTCGGTTCATCAAAAACCAGAATTTTAGCATCCTTAATAACCGCTTTCGCAATTTCCACCATCTGGCTTAGTCCGACACTCAAACTTTCGACTTTTGCTTTAGGATCGATATCTATTCCTAAATTAAGTAGAGCTGATCGTGCCTTCCTGTTCATTTCCTTTTCATCAATCAATCCGCTCTTTTGCAGCTCACTCCCAAGAAAAATATTCTGTGCCACCGTCATCGATTGAACGAGAGACAATTCCTGAAAAATCATTTCAATCCCGTTTTTTGAGGCATCTTCGCGATTTTTAAAATCAACTAACTGATCCTCAATCCGAATTTCCCCACCATCTTTCGAGTAGACACCTGTCATTATTTTCATAAGTGTCGATTTACCTGCGCCATTGCCACCAACCAATGCATGAACTTCTCCTCTTTTTAAGGTAAAATCCACATCCTTTAAAACTTTTGTTTCGCCAAACTTTTTTTCAATCCTGTTCATCTTTAAAATAGAATCAAGCATGCGTTCACCCTCTACTATCATTTGTCTAATTCTTCAGTGATAAAGCCCGGTGCTTTCTTGTGGTAAACCATTTCATAGCCAGAAACAATGGTATTTCTCTCCACCTTTGTTGCGGGAACAGCCACATAAGAAGGTGTTTCTTTACCTAATAAAGCATAGGCTGCCATCGTTGCTTCCGCTACGCCTTGATCGTAAGGTAATTGAGCGCCTACGCCTAAAACTTTTCCTTGGGCAATTTCCTTGGCAATGTTATCGCCTAAGTCAATGGAACTGACAAAAACATCCTCGCGCCCAGCAGAGGTAAGTGCGGATAAGACACCCTCGGCAGGAATATCCCAAATTGCAAAAATCGCTTCTAAATCTGGATTTTGGGTCAGCATAGCGTCAGCAACTTCGGTAGATTGGTTGACATCTGAAAAACCAGTTTTTGCAATAACTTCAATATCCGGATATTCTTTCTTAATCGTTTTTTCAAATGCTTCTAACCGTTGATTCGTCACAAAATAGTCAACATCGTAGTGAATAATTCCAATTTTCCCTTTGCCCTTCAACTTGTCTCCGATCAGCTCCGCTGCGATAACACCATTGCCGTAATTATCGGCTGAAACAGACCCAACATAATTTTCACCAGCGACAAAACTATCAGGTACATTGTCCATAAAGACTAACTTGATTCCTTGATCACTTACGCGCTTGAAGGCATCAGAGGTCGCTTTGGCATCTGTGGGAATACTAATCATCACATCTGGATTAAGAGCAGTTAAGGTTTCCAAGTCGGATACCTGTTGTTCAACTGAGAAATTCGCATCGGTTGTTCCTACAATATTGATCCCATATTTTTTGAAGGTATCCTCCAATCCTTTTTGCTGAGCCGAGGACCAGTCATTTCCAGCATAATGAAACGAAATGGCCGCTGAATAATTACCTGCTTTTAATTTTGCGATTTCTTCATCTGTCAGCGTTAATGAACTGGCGGGTGCGGCTTTTTCTCCGTTCGGTCCTGTCGATTTTATGTCGTTTTCATCTAACACTATTTCGTCTTTTCCATCTGTTTTTTCTAACGCGTCCTTATTAGCTGCAGAATCCGAACCACATCCAGTCGCAAATAGTAAAATTAATGAAAAAACGATCATCTTTTTGATAAACTTCATAACTCTCCCCCTATCCTTCAAAAAACTGTTCTAAAAACTTGTAAGAAGCTTCGCAAGCGTAGTAAGAATCCCCTGAGTAGCCATCAATTTCTACTAACCAGTCTCCCGAGAAACCATCCTCTTTTAAGTAGCGAATAATTTCTTCCAATGGGATGTCCCCTTCGCCCAACGGAACAAATTCTGATCCCTTCAAATCCTTTAAATGAACATATTCGATTCGCTGGCGATATTTCTTAATCAATGCCAAAGCGTCTCCACCGCCAGCCACAAGATGAGCAATGTCTGGACAAAAACAAATATTCGTTAACGAAAACAGCTGATCAATTTGTTCAGGCGTCTCAACTGCTGATCCTAGATGAGGATGATAACTTGCAATGATGCCCTTTTCTTTAGCAAATTGCGCAACCTGATCAAGATTTTTTGCTAAAATCTTATAATCTTCCGCTACATTTCCCTTTGCTCGGATTGCTCCGCCTCCAAGAACTAAGTGCTTTGCTCCAAATTTTTCCATATTTTCAATCGTTTTTTTAATGCGGAAAAATTCATCTTCGAACGCATCACTATAAATATAGTTTGCCCCGGTATAAATCCCTAAGATCTTCGTGTTTGTTTCAGCTAAATACGCTTTCAATTTTTCTGGCGAATCATCAAATTTTTCTAAATTCCCATCAAACAATTCGATGTAGCGATACCCAACTTCAGAGATTTTCTTCATCACTTCAGCTTCATCGATTAAAGAAAGATATTTCGCCTCCCTAACATTGGTGACGCCGCCGCCTGTACCTACTAACCCACCGAAACCATTTGTCATGTATCCAACTTCCAAAATCACCACTCCTTTTTTACGTAAATTTATTTGTGTTAGCGCTTTCCACACACAAATCCTACCACCACGGATATTCTTTGTCAATATTTTTTTCGTTTTTACGCTATTTTTTAGCTAAATTTGATTTAAACAGCAAAAAAAAGTTGCTTAATAATTTTATCTGGTGTATCTTTGTGGTGAAAATATAAAATTTACGTAAAAAGGATGTGTTTTTATGAAACTAGGCTTTTTGACCAACTGCTTTAACGGTTCTTTATTAGATAAGGTCTTTTTAGCTAAGCAACTAGGCTACTCTCAATTAGAAGTTTCCCTAACACCAAGTTCGACTCAACGTATGGCTACTCTCGATAGTGAGTGTTTAAACTTCAAACTCTGCGAGAATGAAATTCGTTTTTCTTCTTTAGCTTATTATCAAAATATTTTGACCGAGCAAAAGCACTTAAGACAGCTACACATAAACAATTTGTACCGCCTGATTGATTTTGCTTTTGAAAATGGGATTCCACAAATTAGTACCTTTTTAGGACGGGATAACAGTAAGTCAATTGCGAAAAACTTTACTTTATTAGATTCACTTGTGCGTCCCATCGTGGACTATGCAGAACAGCTAAAGATCAAAATCGCGATTGAAAATTGTTCCATGCCTTCATGGGACAAAAATGGTTTTCCTGCAACTATTTCGTATAGCCCTGAGCTTTGGGATGAAATGTTTTCAAGAATCCCTAATGAGAACTTCGGGCTAAATTTTGATCCTTCTCATCTTATATGGCAGAAAATCGACTATACGAAAGCACTCACAGATTACTACGATAGAATTTTCAGCATTCATGTAAAGGAGGTTTTTGTTGAAACTGATAATCTCAGCAGATATGGAATTTTTGGAAAACAGATAGAACGAGAACATCCCTATGATTTTGGTTGGTACAGACCTGCCCCATTAGGATTAGGGAGCATTGACTGGAGAAGGATTTTTGAAATTCTGAAAGAGAAGAACTATTCAAAGGACCTTACTTTAGAGTTCAAGAGTGAGAACAAAAGCGAAGCTGAACAAACACTTATTCACTCTAAAAAATATATTGAGGAATGTTTTAATAGAAAGGATGTTTTAGCATGAAAAAAAGAGTTGGCTTAGTAGGCTTTGGCGGAATGGGAAAACAACATATCAAACGAATTAAGGAGAGCCAATATGTTGAGATCACGGGGGTTTTTGATAGTGATTCAGCAAAGGATTATTCAACTATTTCGTCAACAATCAAAAAGTATCCTTCATTGACGGATTTATTGGCAGAGCCCACGATTGATATTATCTTAATTGCAACGCCAAACGATACCCATAAAACAATCGCAATCCAGGCTCTACAAGCAGGAAAACACGTTATTTCTGAAAAACCAGTTACATTGAATACACAGGATTTAGAAGAAATTTTAGCGTCTGCTGAAAAATGTGGGAGAAAATTTACCGTCCACCAAAATAGACGATGGGACGAAAATTTCCTAATTACGAAGAAATTACTCGAAGAAAAAAAACTGGGCGAACTGCTATACGTTGAAAATCGTGTACAAGGATCGCGCGGGATTCCAAAAGATTGGCGCAGAGAAAAGGCACAAGGTGGCGGTATGCTGCTGGATTGGGGCGTTCACCTAATTGATCGGATCTTATTTTTATTCCCGAATCAAAAGATCGTTCATCTTCACGCAACGTTAAATTATTTTTTGGGCCACGAAGTAGACGACGGTTTCAAAATAGAGCTTGTTTTCGATACTTCAAAAAAGGCTTATTTAGAGGTTGGAACGACGAATTTTATCGAATTGCCCGAATGGTATACGGTTGGGTCAATTGGAACCGCAGTAATTGAGGACTTTGAGCTCAATGGAAATTACGTAACGTTAACTGGAGAGTTAGCCAAGGAAGCGGTTCCTGTCGAAACTGGTGCTGGACTTACAAAAACGATGGCTCCGAGAAATGATGATTCTATCGAAACTTTTCCCTTACCTTATGTTAAAAGCAATGTCGTCGAGTTTTATGATAACTTTGCCTTAACAATCGATGGAAAAGCCGAACCTTTTATCAAAGCAGAAGAACTATTACGACTAACAACCATTATTGATGCCTGTTTCGAATCTTCCAAAAAGAATGAAATTATCCATTTTCCAAATGGACTTTAGTAAAAAAGAAGTAACTTAAAACAGAAAACATCAAATACTCAAGTATTTGATGTTTTCTCGAAGGCCTTATTCAATGCTACTTCAGTAATCTTGAAAGTCAGATTTAACGCAGACCAATTCCTGCCATTGTCGATTCATTACCTTCTTCATCACTTATAAAAACGTTCACTTTACTGATACCTTGTAGTATGATGTGAATTAGATAAAAATAGAAAATGGTGATTTTTTGACGACTATTAAAGAAGTAGCGGAAATGGCTGGCGTTTCTGTAGCTACAGTTTCTCACGTTGTTAGAAAAACTAGATATGTTAGCCCTGAGTTAGAAAGAAAAGTAGAAGAAGTTATCGCTTCGCTTGACTCTGTTCCTAATTTTGTATTGAAGCAAAACAAAAAAAATGAGAACAAAGTACAAATACTATTGGTCTATGTGCCAAATTTTTCTGATAAATTTCAAATGGGACTTCTAGCAGAAATTCGTCGGCAGCAAACGAATAAAAATGTACTCGTTATTCCTGTTGAATATCAAGATATAACGAATGAGTTTGAAGTTATGTTTGATAGCTTCGCTGAAAAAATTATCGGTCAAATTCTAATCTACTCGGAAGAAGTTGAACCGACATTTCCTAAGAAATTTTATAAGATTCCGTTTGTGCTCATCAGCGCCAATAACTGTGAAACAATCACTCTGCCATATATTTCAAGCAATAGTTGTGCAGGTGTTGAGCATGCAACCAATCATTTAATAAAAAGCGGTCACTCCAGAATTGCGTACATAGACTATTCGGAGAAAGCGGAGAATGACTCACTCATTGGCTTCAAGCAAGCTTTTCAAAAGAGCAACCTTGAGGTCGATGAGGAGATCATCTCTACTAAACGACTTACTGAGCATGAATTGTTTGAAAAGCTGCATACGCTGTTTTCTCAAGATAATCTTTACCCGCCGACGGGTATCTTTGTTGACCCTTTAATTGTCGATGAAGTGATCAGCTATTTTAAGAAGACCGGGTATCGTATCCCTGAAGATATTTCGATTATTTCCTTGGGAACTGAATCTTGGTATGCTCTTTGCGATCCAGCTATTACAAGTATTGAGCATGATTTTCCTACAATCATTGCTGAAGCTTTAGACGTTCTGCACTCGTACACAGCGGATTTGCAATTCAAGAAGGTTGTTCCTACTACCTTTCATTTACAAAATTCTACATCAGGAATTGCAAAAGGCCCCTTTGGTGAAAAGGCCTACTCCATCGATAGTATTATGCTTACTGAAAAAGAAATCATCGAAATAAAACAAAAGAAAAGAACTGCCGTCATCTCTTTTCATTATACGGGTGCTTCTTGGATGAACCTTCACGAAGCTGGGATAAATAAACTCTTTCATGAGCTTAATATTAATATTATTGGTGTGACGGATGCTCATTTTGATGCTGATCTGCAAAACAAACAAATTGACAGTCTCTTGTCATTAGAACCGGATATTTTTATTGCTATCCCAACAGATACCGCAAAAACAGCCGAGGCGTTCAAAAAAATTGTTGAAAGTCCTAGTGAGTTAATTTTAATCACGAATGTGCCCAAAGGACTAACTCCTAACGATTATGTATCGGTGGTATCTGTAAACGAACTTACTAACGGAAGACTCGCCGCCAGAGGGTTATGTGAACAGATGGTTTCGAATGGGAAAACCAAAGCTGGACTTATTACCTTTGATTCTGACTTCTATGCTACCAATCAAAGGGATACCTCTGCACAACAGTTAATTGATGAAGATTTCCCTACTATTGAAATCGTAGCGCAAACTTCCTTCAAAAATGAAAGTGAAGTTTTTGAAAAAACATTGAGCTTGTTAGATGAACATCCCGAAATAGAAGGGATCTATATCTCTTGGGATGGACCAGCGCAACAAGTCATTGAAGCACTAACTACTATCGATCGATTAGATATCATTGTCGGAACTGTCGATTTAGATTTTTCTTCTGCATTAGTTATTGCTGAAGATGGACCGATAAAATGCGTGAGTGCCCAACAGCCGTTTGAACAAGGAAGAGCAATCGCCTTAGCCGCAGCGCAATCCATCCTTCATAAGCATGTCCCTAGCTTTATCGGCATTGAGCCTATCATGGTTAATAAGGGAAACCTACTTAGCTCGTGGAGAACGATTTTCAAAGAAGAGCCGCCCAAAGAATTAAGAGAGTTACTCTCTAGAAAATAATTGCTTCATACTATATACAAACAACGAGCGCCACTGAAACCGAAAGTAGT
This sequence comes from Enterococcus sp. DIV0756, assembly GCF_051710745.1. Lineage (NCBI taxonomy): Bacteria > Bacillati > Bacillota > Bacilli > Lactobacillales > Enterococcaceae > Enterococcus > Enterococcus sp. DIV0756. The sequence continues at coordinate 2,552,929 of NZ_JBIOLF010000001.1, forward strand.
TTCAGTGGCGCTTTTAAGTATTTGGTTCTTATCTGTAGCTTTTCATTATATTTCTATTTTAATTTTTCATTCACTGCTTTTGGTGCCACAAGTAGGACGCACATTGCAAGACCTAATACGATAAACAATACTGCACCTACGATATTTCCTTTCGTGAGCATCGCAAAAGCGATCGTGCCGAAAAGACTTGCAACAGTTAAAACAATGCCTGATTTTTGGATTCCCGTCAGTTTGGCGAAAGTATTTCTAAAACCGATCGTCAATAATAATGAGCCGACAAATGAAGCGATCCCAAAAATGATGTGACCAACTAAAATAAGACTTTCCATATCTTCACCTCCCTCTGAGTAACTATACTAGATAGTCAAAAAGAAGACTAAGAATGTGCCCACAATGACAAAAAAAGATGGACTACTCAGGATTATTCTAGTTTATACTCAAACTACACTAAAACAGGGTTGGGTTAGAGAGATATGAGTTTTTACTAAAAGTCTGAATAGTCCAAGTCTTGTACAAAAGGAATTAAGTCCCTTTGCTTACTTACATTATAGTTGAATCTTTTTCTCAAGCTTCCCCTTTTAGGGTGATAGCGATCTTTTCATAATCCTTATTATTTATTAAATTTTTTATTTCTAGGATCAAATTCTCAAAAAAGCTGTGAAATTGGAATTTCCTATCTCTTTCCAATCAGCTGATTTGGTACCTTAAAATTGTTTGGCGCTTTTCTGGTGGCGTCTTTCGCGCATCGTTCAGATAAATTTCGCGATGAAGATAGCTGCTACGGGTTAGTCCCTGCTCTTTTATAAATTGGTCCATCTTTTGAAATGAAGCAGGTTCATCATCAAAGGAGCCTAAATGCAAAAGCTGAACGCATTTTCCATCCTCAATTGTTTCCAATGAGAGCTCTTGGAGCAACTCATTGGGGGCTTTTTTTGCTACAGCGACAATTGCTGCTTCGAACATCGCTTCAGTAATCCAATCCGGCTGCCGCAGCATAATCTTATATTCAAAACTAGCTTTATCTGTAAGATCAGTGGTATTTTTCGTAGACCAGATCCCCTCTAATGGAAAAATCGTAAATTCACTATACTCAAATTCTGACTGAATGTCTGCGTGTGTCTGATAGAATTTTTTGTAGCCCATCTTGATACTCCATGCTACTGAATAAAGCACACCGACTCTAGCTGAGAAAGCTTCGTTGTTAGGATCACCTTCACCCTTAATCGTCAGAAACTTCTGAGGCGGTACCGTTACGATTTCTGGTTTCTTTTTTCTACCATATAAATGCTTCTCTTGTTTTTTCCAATCGTATTTCATATATTTTCCCTCGCTTTCAACTTTGACTTCATTATAGCGAGTGAAACCTGCAAGCTCGTGTCAGGTTTAATAAATAGTTTTTAATTGTGCGATTTTTTTGCTCATTCCTTGGCGTACTGAATCAGGAAACAAGACCTCCACTTGTCCACCAAAGGAAAGCAGGAAACGATAAAAGCTCTCATTCACTGGAAATTTTTCCTCCACTAGCAACCGTCCATCCTCGGTTTCTTTCACCTGCTCGTGATTTTCATACACGTGATAGGCCAATTCTGGTGCAAAGGCAAGCTTGACCACTTGCTGGTTTGCCGTATAAATCTTTTGGGATTCGAGAACCTTTTCTGGTGCAGATCGCTCAAAGGTTTCAGTCGTTTGCTGGAGCTGTCTGATCCGTTTCAGCTTGAAGAGGCGATACCCCTGCTTCTCACAGCAATACGCGTACAAATACCACTCTCTTGCTTTAAAAATCAGCTTTAATGGTTCAACTTTACGATCTGAGCCAGGTTTTTCACGACTGAAATAGTAAAAACGAAGCCGCGTTTTTTGGAAAATTGCTTTTTGCAAAAGCTGAAATCGTTCTTCATTCTGCGGATGCCATTCTGAAAAATCGATCTCGATCCAATTAATAGTTTGTTTCTGGAAAACATTGCCTAGTTTTCTTAGCAAGGCTTGGTTCTTTTCCTCATCCATTCCCCTCAAGCCTTGCAGGGCGGTTAAGATTTGATTTTGCTCTTCTTCTGAAATCAAGGAACGGTTTAGAACAAAATTTTCAGGCAGGAAGATTCCGCCACCCTTTCCTTGCGTTGTATAAATAGGTATACCCGCCGAACTCAGAATGTCGATATCCCGATAAATCGTTCGAATCGAGACTTCGAATTTCTCCGCTAGCTCTGGTGCGGTCGTATGACCTTTGTCCATCAAATAGTAGACCATTTGAAATAATCGGTATTCTGACATGAGTGCCACCTCCATCTTCAGTATAGCATCGCAAACTAGCAAACACTTGTCAGGTTACAAAAAAATCCATACTTTACCTCCCCTCAATAAAGTATGGACGTTGTTACGTATTGATAAAAGCTACGAAGGAAAAAGATTAGAGAAATTGCTAAGCATACGGTATTCAGTCAGTTTTACCTCGAAAAACGTTGAAGGTTTTCTATAGTCGAATAAATTGCTCCTTGAATAACCATATAGTCTATATACTCTCATGACAGAAAAAGCTTTTCGTTTTTCAACGAGAGAGGAGCATGTGCCCATTTACGAATTTTTAAGGCTTCAGCAATACTTTGCCAATACTCTTACCCGTCTCTAAATAGTCATGCGCTTTTTGGCCTTCAGCTAATGAGAAAATCGTTGGTTCACTGATTTTGTTTTTTCCGTTTTTAAAGTAGCTGAATAGACGCTCACTGCGAGCATTCCGCTCTTCATAACTAGTAAGATAATCCCATAGATCCCCAGTCAAAAGGCTTTTTGATTCAGCCATCAAGGCAACCGGATCGATTTTCACCGGATCGCCACCAGCCATTCCGAAAAAGACAACCTTTCCGCGGTGCTTAATCAAGTCAAAACTTGCTTGAATCGTCGAGCCGACACCATCATAAGCCGTCGCAAATTGACCTTTGATAGCTTCGATCCACGTTTGTTCGCGACTAGGAAAGACTTGCTTTACCCCATGTGACAAAGCCAATGTCTGTTTTTCTGTTGACGAAGCAGAGCCATAAACCTCAAGGTCATCTGCCACTAACATTTGTGAGAGCAGCTGGCCAACACCACCACTAATTCCTGTAATAAATACTTTCTCACCAGGCGTATTTTGACCAAGATCATGAGCGAGAAAATCAGCCGTCAGCCCTTGCAGCCCAATGCTTGCAGCTAATTTACTATCTATTCCGGTTGGTAATTGAATCGCCTTCTCACTTGGTACCGCTACATATTCAGCATTCGCTAATGGCACATCGACAAACAGGACGGTCTCTCCAATTCTTTGTTTCGTCACCTTTGCTCCAACTTCCACAACTACACCAGCTCCTTCATATCCGTTGATATACGGGAGGTGTTTTTCAATATAATAGTTTCCTCTTCGACGATAAATATCCGCAAAATTTAAACCGATATAGTCGGTCTTTACTAATAGCTCATTTTCCCCAATGACTGGCTTAGGAAGCTCACCATATTGGAGAACCTCGCTATTGCCAAATGTTTCAAAAAATAATGCTTTCATGAGTTAAACTCCTTTGATTCATTTTCTAGCAGATGTACTGCACACTGTGAAAATTCGGACTGATAGTCCTTTCTTTTACCTTTTCTGGGCATTTTTTCAAATATACTATGATGATAGTTTTTCAGCATAGAATCAGATTGCATTCTTGTTGCACCTCTGCTAAGTTTGAAGGATCATAGGTTTTTGAAAGGAGCTTTTTTATGAAATTAGTTACAATGCCACAAGATTTTTCTGTCTATCAGGTTGCGGACCTGAACTTGATAGATCTCACCCAGCAACCGCTTTTCATCGGCGTAACCGATGAAGAATTATCGATCGTTTCGCCGACTGCTACTGTTCCTGCGGAGACACTCAACCGAGAGGATCATTGGAAAGCTTTCAAAATTGAAGGTGTCCTAGATTTCAGTTTAGTGGGGATTCTGGCAAAAATCGCAACTTTGCTAGCGGAAGCAGGTATTAGTATTTTTGCTGTATCAACGTATAATACCGATTATATTTTGATTAAGTCTGAAAAACTGGAGGCTGCGATTGCCGTCTTACGTGAAGGCGGATATACTGTCGCGTAAAAACTCGATCATGAAGAGTCTTTTTAGGCTCTTTTTTTCATGCAATTTTTATTTTCTTCCCCTTTCCAGTCTTTTTTCCGAGAAAAAAATAGGTCTTTAGTTGGACGAAACGCTTTCCATATTCTCTTATTATGAGAGTGTAGAAACAAAGCAGAAATAAAGTGAGACAATCGAATGACTTGTTAACTTGTTGGTAGGAAAAATTAGGAGGTAGAAAAATGAAAAGAAATCGTTTAGATATGACTGTATTAATTTTAGGCATTGCTTGTATTGGTTTATTGACAGTGAATCGCTACATTTTACGTCCCTTATGGCGTTCTGAAGTTCGAACCGAAATGAGACAGGTCAAAAAGGATATTCGAAAAGATCTAAAGGAAAGCAAAGGTGAAGTCAAAGAAGCCTCTAAAGAAATGAAGGATGAGTTAAATGGGCGCCGGAAGGAATCCAAACTCGAACTTAAAGAAACTCAAAAAGAAGTAAAGGAAGAAATAAAGGAAGTCAAAAACGACCTTAAGGAAGCCTTGGAATTATCCTATTAATCAAAGGCGTTACTAAACAACTAAAACGCGAGCACTTGAAAAGACCTTCTTTTGTAAAGGTCTTTTTATTCTGTCTGTCGTCGTGTTTTATAGTTCATTTCTGTCTGAACAAACAACGTTGAGAGGGTCATTAAAATAGCGCCAACAAACAAACTGCTTTTGATAATATTCATCACTTTCGTATCTGCTAAAAAACCAATGTAAGGAAGATAAAAATGCGGGCGGCCGATCAGATTTCTTTCGTGGACGAGTCCCATCTCTGCTTTAACGGAGTTGTCTCCTTTAACAAAATAACCATCAATCTTATTATCCACTGCCAATACTCGTCGTGTTTTAATCGATTTCCCTTGATTTTCGTAATAGGTGATCGTGTCGCCAACGTGAATAGGGCCCACCACATCTTTTACAAAAACAAGTCCATCCTTCTGATACTCCGGAACCATTTTATTATCTGAAATGACGTACGGCGTGACATTTAGCACCTTTGGAATAACAATTGTCATAACAGCTAAGAGAAATAAAAAGAAAATCATTAAGGCATATACAATTGTTATTTTTTTATTTTTTAGCATTCGTTTCTACCCCCTTTCAAGAGAAAATCTACTTATACTCATCATATCACATTTGTCAAAAAAATCTATTTTTCACCTTCGATTTGAAGAAAAATTTGAAATCATTTTGACTGAACTTTGCAGTATGTTACTATTATTGTAGTCTTTGTGATTATTATTTTCTTTTTTTTAATGAAAGGGTGTTCGTCCATCAATACTAAACAAAGTTGCCATCGCTTTTTCCAATTCTGTTCAAAGCAACGTTACGCTTTAATAATAACAGTTATTTTAATTTTTATATCAGTTTGTGTATTCAAAACAATTAGCGAGATAAAAAAAACAAATGTCACCGAATTAAAAAGTCGTTGGACATTCATTGTCAAGAATCACTCCGATCATTATGTCTTCGGGAGAACCGATCAGCGTTTGAAAAACGTCCATCCGAACAATGCGCTAATTATGCAACAACAGCTAGAAACAACGCTTTCAGATCCACAGCTTGTCGTTCGAGCCAACCATCAGTGGGTTTCGGTTTATATTGGAGAGAAACTACTGTACAAATACAGTGCTACCGAAAATCAAAAAGATCCAGGATTACTCCAGACAACGATCCGTTTACCCGAAGATTATCAAAAGCATAAGCTGCGCATTATCACGAAGACGCCCTATGAATACTATGCAGGAATTCCTGCTCAGGTCTTCATCGGGCAGTCCGCTGAGGTCAGTCGGTTCTTTCTCCTTCGCTCATTACCGCAGTTTTTACTTTCGAGCGTCTGTGTCCTATTGATGATACTCCTGCTGGGGCTGCTCTTTTTTAGACCGGATTATAGGAAGAAGCAGCTGCTTTCTTCCCTGCTTTTGATCGGCTTTACACTATTAGTTGGCGTGCAATCAATCGTTTTAAATATTCCAGCCAGCACGTTGTTCAGTCCAAAAAGCTTGTCGTTCCTCTATAACCTGACGGCGATCCTCATTCCGGTTTTTCTAACGAATTACTATTTACTGCGGACAAGAAAATACCAACATTATTATCTCTACGGTGTCGGTTCGCAAGTTATTCTTTTGGGTGTCGGGTTGTTTTGTATCGCTATTGGAAAATTATCACTTCCCATCGCGATGCAGATCTTCAGCGGCTTTAATGTCTTTATGACGCTGTACACCTCAGCGATCGCTTTGGCTGAATCCGCCGATCACAATCGTTTTTATACGATTTGCTCCCCGGGGATCATCATGGCGGCCTTCGTTCACTGCTTTTTCTATATTCAGCTTTTTGCCGGCGCCGCGAATCTAACGACCGATTGGCCGTTGATTCTGTTCACTGGACTGATGCTGTTGATCGCTGGCTACCACTTTGAGGAAGAGCTAAGATACATCAAGCATTATCGAATGAAGCAACAGGAAATTGCACAACAGCGCTTGTTAATGAAGGAAAGACAAAACAATCTACTAATGACGTTTAAACTACTAGCTGAGAAAGAAGCGACAAACACCAATCAGACTGTTTCTCTAAATTGTCAGCTTCATCAAATTCAGGAGTATTATCAAAAGGAATTTCGCAAGCAGGCGAAGTTCTTCTCCTGCCAGCTACTCGTTGAAGAACATAGTATTGTGCTAAACGATGAGTCCTTGTCTTTACTGATCCAGTTATTCGAAAAATTTCTGAGCGTTCCACACTTCGGAACGATCGACATTTCGATCAAACAGGAGCAAGCGCGATTGATCATCGAAAGCAACACCAGTGCCTTCACTCGCCATTCCTTTACTGAAGCGGTCGTAGCAGATGTTGCGAGTGATTCCCATCAAGAATTGGAACAAGCCGTTAAACGTTCCAATGGCGAGTGGCATTGGCAAACGAAAGAAAAGCAGCAATACTTTAAAATCACCTTGGAATTATAAAAAATCAGGGAACAATCCGCTCGTCGGACCGTTCCCTGATTTTTTACCGTTCAATTTTGGCGCTCTCGCTTTGGCTGAAGCTTAATACTTCGGCTTCGTTAAATTGATTGCAGTCACCCTTCACTGAGTGCTTTAAGACTGAAGCCGCTGTAGCAAACGCCACTACCTCATTTGGCGAACTTCCTTGAAGCAAGCCGTGTAAAATCCCTCCAGTAAAGGCATCCCCACCACCAATGCGATCAATGATCGGATCAATTAGATAATTTTTCGAAGTATAGCAGGTGTCATTCTGCCACAATGTTCCTTGCAGCTCATTCACGCAGGCGGAATGAACCACCCGATTCGTCGAATAGAAAACCTTGATATTAGGAAGCATTTCCTGCATTTTTTGATAATAGTAGCTGATCTCTTGGCTGGACTCTGGAATTCCTAATAGGTGAATCGCATCCAATTTTCCTGCTGAACAATAATCAACGAAAGGCAGTACTTTCGTTAAAAATTTACCGGCCGCTTTTTGACTCCAAAGATTCTTTCGATAATTGCAGTCAAAGTTAACGCTACAACCAGCCTGTTTGGCTGCTTTGATCAATTCTAATGTAAGCTTCTGCCACGCTTCCGACAGTGCCGGCGTAATACCGGAAATGTGGAAGACGTCTGCCCCAGCAAATAACTCCGCGAATGACCACTCCGGTTCGCTCATCGAGGCAAAAGCCGAGGCCTGCCGATCATAGATCACGGAGGTTCCACGTTGACCCGTTCCTTGCTCGACAAAATACGTTCCTAGTCTGCCTGTTCCTTTCAGTAAATGATCCGTCAGCACACCATAACCTCTTAGATGCTGTTCTACTGCTTGCCCGAATCCATTAGCGGGAAGCTTGCTGGCAAACTGGACTTGATGCCCATAGTTGGCTAATGAAACCGCAACATTCGCTTCACCGCCTCCATAGAAAACAGCCAGTTGTTGGGCATATTGAAGGCGTGTGCCCGCTTCCGCCGACAAACGCAGCATGATTTCTCCTAGACAAACGACCTTAGCCATTGACTGTTCCCCGAATCTCAGCCAGTTTTGCCGCATATTGCTGAGCGATTTCTGTTACCTTGGCAAAATCACCCGTAGCCGCCGGAGCCAACAGATTTCCACCCACACCAACTGCGACGACGCCAGCTGCAAACCAAGTCGCCATATTTTCAAGGTTCACACCGCCCGTCGGCATTAAGTTGATATGCGGCAGCGGTGCCTTGACCGCTGCGACCATACTTGGACCACTGACACTTCCCGGAAACAACTTGATAATATCAACGCCCATTTTCAACGCCTGTTGCATTTCAGTAATCGTCATACAGCCAGGCAGATACGGGATCTGATATAGATTGCACAGCTCTGCCGTTTCCTGATCAAAGCTTGGGCTGACGATAAATTCCGCTCCCGCCATGATGGCTAAGCGAGCCGTCACCACATCCAGCACCGTTCCAGCACCGATTACAACGTCTGCCCCTTGATCTTCAACCAATTCTTGGATCGCCGCCTGTGCGTTAGGAACGGTAAACGTAACTTCGATCCCCGTCACTCCGCCGGCAATAATCGCTTGGCTTGCTTTAACTGCCTCAGCTGAATCCTTTCCGCGAACCACTGCGATAACGCCCGATTTTTTTAAACGTGACAAAATGTCCATTCGTTTCATATCGCTATCTCCTAACCGTTCAGCAAAGCACGTTCTAAAATGACACCTGCCTGATGCTGCCCTTCTAAATCTCTTTCACCAGAAAATTTCAACACCCGATCCATGTTGGTAATCACCACAATGATCATGCTTTCTTTTCCTTGGCTATGAATATAAGACAGATCCATCTGCGCGATTTTCGTATCCGCTGTGACTTTATCGCCTGCTTTAACGGATACATCGAAGCCTTTACCGTCTAATGTCACCGTATCAATTCCCATATGAACTAGAACCTCCACACCATTGCTGGTTTGAATCCCAATGGCATGCTTCGAAGGAAAGACAGTAGTCACAGTTCCGCTAACTGGTGCATAAACCGCACCATCAACAGAATTAATCGCAAAGCCGTCACCCATCATTTTCGTTGAGAAAACTTCGTCTGGTACATCCTCTAAAGGAATATAATCGCCTTTTGCCACAGCATGCAATGCGACTTCATTAGTCAACTCATCGGCTTCTGCTTGTTCAGCTGGAACCAGCATATAGGTAATCACAAATGAAGAGATCAACGCGATCAAGATTCCTAGTACCGCAAAAATAAAGTACTGACCAATGTATGCTGGCAGGCTGAAAATGCTTGATAAAATATAGCCATAGATACGTACACCGAAGAAACTGATAAAGGCAGATGCCACAGAACTACCGACTGTTGCGGCAATGAAGGCTTTTTTGTATTTTGACAAAATCCCGAATAATGCCGGCTCCGTGATTCCTAACAAACCAGAAACAGCGGATGATAAAACAAGTGATTTATCTTCTTTTGATTTGACTTTTGTATAGATCGCCGCTGTGGCACCAGTGATCGCCATGTTCGCCATAAACATCATTGGCATCAGCATGTCATAACCTTGGTTGGCAAAGTTCTGTAAAGCAATCGGTGTCATCGCATGATGCAGACCTGTAAAGATCGCAATCGGACGAATCGCACCAACGACAATTCCTGCCAATACTGGTGAGATTGAAAACAGCCATGCCACGCCAGCAGCCAATAGATTTCCTAAATGAATACTAATTGGCCCGATAATCGTCAATGTAACTAATCCTGCAACAAACAAAGAAATAGTTGGCGTAAAGACCGTCCGTAATACCTGCGGCAGAACTTTATCAACCCAACGATAGATATAGCTCAGCGCCAATACTGCGAAAATAATTGGAATAACGGTTCCCGCATAATTGAAGACCGGCACAGGAACGACGCCGAATAGTTTAAAGGCCGAGATCGAGCCTTCAGCTACCGCATTTGTCATCGTCGGAAATTGCAATGTTGCCGCAATCGCCACCGCTAAATATTGATTTGTTTTAAAAATACGAGCAGCCGATGCCGCGACAAAGAATGGCAAGAAGGTAAAGACACCACTGGCGATCATATCAATGATCAAGTACGTATCCGTTTGGTTTGAGATGACATTCAAAGCAACTAGCCCAGCCATTAATCCTTTGATCATTCCTGCTCCAGCGATCGCCGGAACGATTGGACCAAAAACGCCGGAAACAGTATCCATGAATAAGGACACAGCTCCTTTTTTCTCGCCGTCACCTTGCTGACTATTTTCATCCAATCCTAACGCCTTAGCGATGGGTGCAAAATACTCCGCTACGTCTGTTCCGATCACTACCTGCAGTTGATCACTTTGATATTTCGTTCCAACCACTTTCGTTATCTTCTCAAGACCAGCGTAATCTACCAATTTTTCGTCTTTTAGATTGAAACGCAGCCTGGTCATACAATGCCAAGCATTATTGATATTTTCTGCACCGCCGACATTTTTAATAATTTGTTTCGCTACATCCTCATGCTTCACTTTTTCTTCCTCCTTATTCGTGTTAGTGAATTAATTTTTCACAGAAAAATTAGTCCGTTTCGAATGCCGTATATCATTCAACTAAAGCGTTCAAACTAGTGGTTTGCTAAATCTTCGAAATTGATTTCTCTTTTCGTAAACTGCAAAAAGTTGAACTGACATCCTTATTCGTGTTAGTGAATTAATTTTTCACAGAAAAATTAGTCCGTTTCGAATGCCGTATATCATTCAACTAAAGCGTTCAAACTAGTGGTTTTCTAAATCTTCGAAATTGATTTCTCTTTTGATAAACTGCAAAAAGTTGAACTGACATCCTTATTCTTCGAAACGCAAGTAAATGTGTTTCCGTTTTCACCCACATAGTAGCATGGTCAACCGCTCTTGTAAAACCAGTCCTTTTTGTCTAAAAATAAAAAAAAATAGCTTTATATCAACGTTTTGATAAATTCAATTAAAAAATTGGACTGCTTTTACGTGCTTTAACTCCTTTTTTTTAGACCAAATTGACAGCCCTATCATTTACATGTTTCAATGAGCATGCAAACGAATCTTATCTATGTACATTGGAGTGAAGAAAATGACACCTACTATCATTACAGATATAAAAAGCTTCGCCATCAAACCTGATCGCCATAATTTATTAGTGGTCAAGGTAGAAACGAACAAGGGCGTCTCCGGCGTCGGCTGCGGAACGTTTCAATTCCGGCCATTAGCCGTTCAAACAGTCGTGGAAGAATACTTAAAACCCTTATTGATTGGAAGAGACGCGAATCAAATCGAAGACATTTGGCAAGTGATGAATGTCAATTCCTATTGGCGCAACGGACCCATCACCAATAATGCCATCTCAGGTGTCGATATGGCTCTGTGGGATATCAAGGGCAAGCTGGCAGACATGCCATTATATCAATTACTCGGTGGGAAAGCGCGGACCGCAATTCCAGCTTATACCCATGCAGTAGCAGATAACCTAGATGAACTGTATAGCGAGATCGACAAATTCTTAGCAGAAGGCTATCGTTACATTCGCTGTCAATTGGGCTTTTACGGCGGCAATCCAAGCAAGCTGGAAACGCCTGAAAAACCACTTGAGGGCTCTTATTTTGATCAAGAAGACTATATGCAGACGACATTAGACATGTTCGAAAGCATTCAAAACAACTACGGCAGCCAGTTTCAAATGCTCCATGATGTCCATGAACGTCTTCATCCCAATCAAGCCATCAAATTTGCGAAGGCTGCAGAAAAATACAATCTCTTTTTCTTAGAGGATATCCTGCCGCCAAACCAAAATGAATGGTTGGCGCAATTACGCAGTCAATCAGTGACACCGATCGCAACCGGCGAATTGTTCAATAATCCGATGGAGTGGAAGGAATTGGTTCGCAATCGTCACATTGATTACATGCGTGCTCATGTTTCCCAAATCGGCGGGATCACTCCAGCCTTAAAATTGGCTCACTATTGTGAAGCGATGGGTATCCGAATCGCTTGGCATACACCCTCCGATATTACACCAGTTGGGTTAGCGGTGAATACCCATTTGAACATTCACTTGCATAATGCTGCGATCCAGGAAAACATCGATGTTCCTGCGAACACACAAAAAGTCTTTGGCAATATTCCAACTCCAGAAAAGGGCTTCTTTTATCCCATCGAAGAAAGCGGCATCGGTGTGACCTTCAATGAAGAATTGGCCGCCGAGTATCCAGTCGTTTATCGCACTCACGAATGGACACAAAGCCGGACACCGGATGGAACGATTGTAACACCATAAAAATAAAAGCAATGACCCTTACTTCTGCCTTCGAAGTGCGGGTCATTTTGTTTGTAATAAGATTTCTAATCAATCCGCGACCGATGAATCTCACGGTCAAAGGGTCGAATATACGTTACAGAATAATCGATCGCCACAATGCTGCTGTATTCAAAGATCTGCCCATCCTCCAAAATGGCTCGATTCGTAATCTGCATCGCGGGTGTTCCGCGTTTACAGAGCAGCAGCTTGGACTGCTCCTTGGAGGTTGTGATGGGGTCATAGCTGGTAATGTAATGAGAGATGCGGTAGCCCTTCTGCTCCACATAGTTTTGAATCGAATGCTCTACCACTTCCTGAGATAAGTCAGGAAACATCGAGACCGGCATCTTTGAGATTTCTAACTGTTCGATTTTGTAATTGACGATCCGAATCCGCTCAAACGTCCAGATTTCCTCGCCTTCATTGATTTGAAAGATTTTCTGTTCATCTAAGGTGGCAGGTGTTTTCTTTAATTCGATCATTTTTGAATCAATCCGATCATAGGGTGTTCGAGTCAGCGAATTGAAGATCAGCGGGTTTTTCACCCACTTCTCGTGAACGAAAATCCCTGACCCCTGAACGACGCGGACGATTCCGATTTCCTCTAAATTTTTCACTGCCTGCTGAATCGTAAAGCGGGAAACGCCATAGATTTCCGCTAACTTCCGCTGATTCGGCAATTTTCCATTATTAAATTCTTCCTGATAGATTTTACTCAATAAGTCTTGAACGATGAATTCACGCTTTTTCATAAAGGGCTCCTTTATTCTGCTTTCACTGACTATCTTAACAAAAATCAAAAAAACAAACGACCTTCTGTTTAGCAAAAGGTCGTTTGTTGGACGTTTAATAAATCAATTCTAAGAAATCTTCTTTGGTGATATTACCAAAGTAGTGAGTTAAGTCAATCTGATCAATGCATTCTTCTAGGGCTTTTTTATCGTAGCGCGTACCAATCAGTTGATCCTCAACATCCTTGATCTCGCCTAAGCCAAAGAAATCACCGAAGATTTTGGCTTTTTCGATCTTACCATTGGCAACGTCTAAGCGAACTTCAATCGAACCGATAGCGAAACGTTTTTGACGCTCCAAGTTGAACTCTGGTGAACGGCCATAATTCCAATCCCAGTTTTTGTAGTAGTCTTCCGAGATTTGATTGATTGCTTTCCAATCTTCCTCATTCAACTCATGAGTTTTCACTTGGTCCACACTATCTACACCAAAAATCTGCAAAAGAATCGCTTGGCGAAATTCCTCTGTCGTCATGGCTTGTTTATCAGCCGGTAAGTAATCTTTGATGTTCGTCACACGAGAACGGATCGATTTGATGCCTTTGGATTCGATCTTATCTTTCTTAACTTTTAAGGCATTCACGACTTCATCAATATCACTATCAAACATCAAGGTTCCATGAGCAAACATCCGACCATTTGTTGAGTACATGGCATTTCCAGAGAATTTCTTGTCGTCAATCACAAGATCATTCCGACCTTTTAATTGTGCCCCTTCAATCCCCAACTTATGCAAGGCTTCAACGATTGGCTCCGTCAATTTTTTGAAATCTCTAAAGGAGTTGCCATCATCTGGCATGATGAAGCTAAAGTTCAAATTTCCAAGATCATGATACACAGCGCCTCCGCCACTTAAGCGGCGAACGACATGAATCCCTTTTTCGTCCACATACTCTTTATTGATTTCCTCGATCGTATTTTGATTACGACCAATGATAATCGACGGTTCATTGATGTAAAAAAGCAAGATTGGTTCATCGAGCGGCATATTTTGTAATAAATACGTCTCGATGGCAAGGTTTACTCGTGGATCACGTTCTTTGTCATTTGGTACATATAGCATGGTTCCAACTCCTCTTTTTCTTATATTTCAAAAACTTTGTGGGGCTGAGCCAATTCAACGGGAATTTCCCCGCTAACGGCTGCAGCTTGTTGACGCAGCTCTTCCAGATCACCGTGTTGCGGTAAATGAGTCAAGACTAGCTTTTTGACTGCGGCATTTTTAGCAAATGTCCCCGCTTCGCCTGCGGTAAAATGAGCTTTATGATTTTCATTGCCATTAAACAAATACGTGTCCGCTAAAAATAGATTGGCGTCCTTGGCAAATTCATTAAAGGATTCCAAATACCCAGAATCACCAGTAAAGACAAAAACAGCTCCGGTTTTTTCTTCCACAAAGCGCATCGCATAGCAAGGCACCGGATGAATCGTCTTCATAAACGTAACAAGAAACGGTCCAAGTTTCAATTCTTCTGCTTCAAAGTAGGAACGACCTTCCGTTACACCTTCCATGGTCAAATCGTTGAAATGAAATTCGTCTTCTGTATGTCCATAAATCGGCAAAATAGGCTTAGGTGTTTGCGTTGGATAAAGCTGCCAATAATATTGCAGCACCCCAAGATCCGCTATGTGATCATGATGGTAGTGCGTCAAAATCACCGCATCCAAGTCTAGCGGATCAAGTTCCTTCTCCAATTCCACCAGGGTCGAACTACCAGCATCCAGTAATAAGTTAAAACCATCAGCCTGCAGCAAATAGCTGGTGGTTCCTTGACCTTCATAAGGATATGCACCTAAACAACCGAGTACGGTCAGTTTCATGCTAATTCCCCCTGATCAATTTTTTCCTTCAAGGCTTGGTCATAAAAAGCAGCACTCGCCGTATTTACATAGACCGCTACGAAAAGCAGACCTACGATCAATGCGACAAACCCTAGAATGTACCAGCCGATGAATGACAATTGCAATAAGATATATTTACCCCAGCGATCCTTCAATAAGACCCAAGCACGTTTGATACAATCAGCCACACTCAAATCGGGATAATCAAATTTCACCCAAACAGCGAATTTAAAGATGATACTAATAATTGTTGTTACAAGTAAAAATAGTAACGTTGAGATGACATAAAGTCCTAATACACCAATGTTCATCAGCGTAGAAACACTTTCTGTGTTCGTCGTTAATCCACCAGTTGAAATCAGCGAGATATATACACTGCTACCTGCTTGTAGCAGTAATGGAATGAAAAAGATCGCTGCCAAAACATATTGTACAATTTGAGCAAGAATATTGATGATCATCAACGGAACATAATATCCCTGCTGAAAAACAACAAAAATTTGACCCAGTTCAGCTCGGCCACCCCGTACGACATACAAGCTGACATAATATAATGAGTAGCTAAAAGCAAAAAGTACCAGAATACTCAATAAAAATGAGATTCCTAATTGAAAATTTGTATTGTCAGTCATCGTTGAAACATTACTAATTGCTGCTGTCAGCAGTCCAACGATCACCACTAACCCTACATTAATTCCCCATTGACCATTAAGACGGTCTTTCGCCATTTGACGATAACCACCAAGACGCATAAAAACACTCCTTCTTCGTTTTAAAGTAATTATTTTTTCCTTCCGAAAAAATAAGTTTGATGCTCAGGCCGTATACTATCCGACTAAAGCTCACTACTACTATTGAGCTAGCTCGTAGTTAAGTTTGAATTTTTCTAACCAAAAAATTCAAAAGATTCTCGTACGCATACCATTTTTCTAATTACGCTAAAGCGCAAAGAAAAACTGGCAAAAGTTGGACTAGCATCCTTTTTCATAGGCAACAGCAGTCTCCTATGACTCTGCTAATTTGGCTATTTCTTCGTTTAATTTCTTTATTTTTTGTTCAATTCGTTGTTTTTCAGGTGCAATTGAAACATTTGCAAAGGTTAATCGCTTAAATGTTTGCAATTCCTTTTTTAAATGATCCACTTCTGTACGTTTTGTATCTATCTTCGTAGTCAAATTACATTTCTCCTTTGACAAGAACCGAGGGACATAAAACAAACAACAACCTGTCTCAGTTAAAGAAACTAGTAATTCTTGATTTCTCCAACTGTATCATAGTCTAAACGAGCAACAACTTCCGTCACTAATTTGACCGTATTAAAATAATCCTCTTCGTGAATAATCGAGGTATGTGAATGCAAGTAACGGACTGGTACTGTGATAGCTAATGAAGGAACACCGTCACGCGTCAAGTGCATTTGACCAGCATCGGTTCCGCCGCCAGCAATCACTGTATATTGGAATGGAATTTCTAATTCTTCAGCAACATCGATCACGAAATCCAATAATTTTTTATGAGGAACCATCGAGGCATCATAGATTAGAATTTGTGGACCTTTTCCAAGAACGGAATCCGCCTCTTTTGGTGTCATCCCTGGTGTATCACCTGCGGTACCTGTATCTAACGCAAACGCGATATCAGGATTTACGATATGAGAACTTGTCCGAGCTCCTCGTAACCCAACTTCTTCCTGGACGTCACTGCCGGCAAACAGTACGTTATGATGCTCCCGTTTCGATAAATTCTCTAAAACACGTAAAGCCACAGCTGTCCCTATACGATTATCCCATGCTTTTGCCAATAAGAATTTCGAATCATTCATTCGTTGATATTGAATATAGGGTGTCACCATATCGCCAGGACGAATGCCCCATTCTTTGGCTTCTTCCGCACTTGATGCTCCGATATCAATAAACATATCTTTGATCTCAAATGGTCGTTTGCGAGCCTCTGGAGTCAATACATGCGGTGGCTTTGAGCCAATTACGCCATGAATAATTTTTCCTTTACGGGTTTTGATTTCAACTTGTTGTGCCAGCATCACTTGATTCCACCAGCCGCCAATCGTTTGAAATTCTAAAAAGCCTTTTTCGGTGATCTTGGTAACCATAAAACCAACTTCGTCCAAATGTCCTGAAATGAAGACTTTTGGTCCGCCACCGCCGCCGTGCTTCGCGATCACACTGCCTAAACCATCAAAGAAAATATCGTCAGCAAAATCCTTCGCATAATTTTTAAAAACCTCTCTGACCTCGTCTTCATTACCCGCGATACCGCGCGCTGAAGTTAAATCGATCAATAGTTGCTCTTCCTGTTTTTCCACACTTACTCCTCCTGCTTTACCTCAAAATATGCTGCTATTCCAGCCTGGATATCCCTAATAATAATTGCTTACTTTATGAAAGAACGATCCGATATCCAACCATCATAAACTCAGTATACCATTGTCAAAAAATTCTGCGAAGTATGTTGTATAATCACTACGAGGTGATTGAATGGGACGTTTACTAGCAATCGAACTAACAATGATGGTAATGATTGAAAATGAGGAAGGAGAAATCTTGGTTCAGGATCGCAAAAAGAAGGATTGGCCTGGTTGGACCTTTCCAGGTGGTCATGTGGAACAAGAAGAAGGCAGCTACAAAGCTGCTTTACGTGAGATCAAAGAAGAAACCGGATTGGTGATTCAACCGACCCTACAAGGAACAGCCGAATGGAATAATCTAACTAAGAAGACGCGGGAGCTGGCTTTTCTCTATACAGCACTAGTCAAAAAGCAAAGCTTGCCTAAAAATCTCTTTTGGATTAAAAAGGCTGATCTTGGCACACACAATCTTGCAGGAACCTTGAATGAGTTATTGCCCATCTTCTTTGGTGACGAACAACAAATTTACTTTGAAGTATAAAGAAGGAGCTGATCCAAAAGTTTAAAATACTTTTGGATCAGCTCCTTTTCACGAATAAACGGCGACTCATAAGTTGCTTCTGTGAAAAACAAGCCGAAAATCCACAAAAATGTAAAAAGTAATTTTCGGAATTTCATTCTTATTTCTCGACACTGAATATTTATGTCTTGACCTCTTCTTTATACTTGATTCATTTTATAGGTTAAACTGCCTTTTTCCCGCATGGTGATTAAATGGATCACCCAAAACGCCGCTGCAAAAGCTAGTAAAATACCCGTTTGAAATAAAAAGGTGTCTAGAAAGGATTGATTGAACGCCACTGTTTTCCCAATCAATTCATTGTTTTGCGCAAACCAATAGGTAGGCGTAAAAGCCGCAATCTTATTCACCACATTTGGCAAATACTCGCTTGGTACAAAGACTCCACCCACAAAACAGCTTCCCATAATGAAAATATTATTGATTCCCGCTATGGCATCTTCATTTTTCATCAAACTGGTCACCATAACCGAAAAACCGACGATAGCAGCGAAGAACGCCAATGAATTCAATACGAAATACCCGACCACCTGATCAAAGCGGTTCCGCGTAACCAACATAACAAAAGCTAAAAAGATTACCCAACAAAAGATCGAATAGGCTAAGGTCCCAATCGAGAGTTTTCGTGACAGCTTGCGACGAGAGACAGGAGAGCAGCTATTACGACGACTAATTTCTTCCCGATTAAAGGCCAAGTTTATAACTGCATAGCCGCTAAAAATAGACATAAACATCCCGTAGGCCAATAAATTGTAAATTTGCCCAGACACACGTTGGCGTTTCTTATTGTGATACGTCGAATCAAAATGGACTTTACCTTCTTTGCTCAATGTCTTCCGTGTCCTCTTCAACAGATTCTTTTGACTTTCCTCAGGCAGCTGTTTTTGATAGGTCAAATAAGTATTCATAAAATTATTGACCGTCGTATCCACCAGCGATTTGGAAAAGGTAGCTGGCCTAGTCTTGCTGACCAATTTCACACCTTCTCCTCGTCCTAATTTTTCCGAAAAATCTTTTGGAATCTCTAAGATGTATTGTACCTCATCAAAATACAAGGCATCGTCTAATTTTTTTTGCGAGGTATCCTTTAATTTTACGATCGTATGCTGCTCGCCTAAATAATCGACCAGTCCTTTTTCGATCGCAGAATTATCTTTTGATAGAATTGTGATTTTCGCACCGGTCAACTCTTCCGCGTCCTTCGTTAATTGTCCAGCATAGAAAAAAGTGATCACAGCCATGATAATGATTCCTAACAGCAAGCTGCCTTTTTTCTTTTTTAGAATTTCCAGAATTGCCTTATAAGTGGTCATATTGCACCTTCCTTTCAAAAGAATAGTTAAGCAGGATAAATACTACGCCAAATCCAGCCAACCAAATTAAATTGGCATAAAACGGCTTCAGTGATTGATAGTAGAATAGCTGATACAAACTTTCACTGATTAAATTCACGATATTTATTCGACTCAAAAACGGCAAGTTGACATCA
The DNA here is from genome assembly GCF_051710745.1 of Enterococcus sp. DIV0756. Lineage (NCBI taxonomy): Bacteria > Bacillati > Bacillota > Bacilli > Lactobacillales > Enterococcaceae > Enterococcus > Enterococcus sp. DIV0756. The sequence goes on from NZ_JBIOLF010000001.1 coordinate 2,572,404, forward strand.
ATCCAATATTTAATCGATTGTGACCCCATCATCCCGGCAAGAAAGCTCATAATCATAGATATCGAAATCCCTATCGAAATTTTTTGCTGAAAATCCAATTTCGCAAAAAGATTCCCTATCAATGTTCCGAATGAAATCGAGGTAAACGTTCCTAACCCACAAACAAGCAAAATGTAGTTCCAATGATCCCCAAACTCGACTTGATACACAAATCGATAGAACATTAAAATGAATATGGCCTGAATAAAGAACAAGACAAAGCTTGCCAGCATATTCGCAAAGGAAACAAGCAACTTATTTCGTGGAATCAAACATAACCGAATGCCCTCAGGTGATTGATTGGCTTGTTGATCATTCGCATTGCGTAGCCCCCACATGAACCCATACATGATTGTCATTCCGATTAATGTGAAAAAGTAAAAGGATTTTAAATTGAAATTTCCAGTTCCATTACCATCTTTTACATAGCTTCCCTGTTGCAGCAACTGGCTTACCTCTTGTGGCTGGACATTGCCAGCTGCTAGTAATGTTTCTGCTTTATTGGTATTTTGCAGATATTGACTCAAGACCTCTTTTAAGACTGTCTGCTGCGTATCGCTCTTACTAACAAACAGTTCGATACTTTTAGCATCAATTATAAAGTACCCAGAGAGATTGTCGTTGGATAGTTCTTCTTGCGCTTTTTCTTTCGTCATTCTTTTACTTTTAAAAAGCCGTTTTCCGTCCTGTTTGATTTCCTTTAGCACATTCTCAAACTGTTCTTGATTGTCTTCGTTGGTAGAAACGATCCCCACTGTAGACTGCTCAACTTTCCCCATTTGATCAAGATCACTAAACGCGAGATTGAATAATAGTCCTAAGACGATTGGAAAAGCAAACGTCCAAAAAAGTAAGCTGCGATTTCTTAACAGCACACGTAATCGATAGATAAATAAACGAATAAACATGTTGGCTCTCCCTCCTAATCTCTCAATTCTTTTCCAGTAATTTCTAAGAAGACATCATTCAAGGTTGCTTCTTGTGTATGGATGTTGGCATACATAATGCTTTCGGCTTCAAAATAATTCAAGATCGGCAATAACGCCTCCTTAAGCTCTTTCGTTGTCACACTTAAATAATTTTCATCATAGGCTACTTCGATAATTGATGGAAAGGCGCCAACTGTTTCAACTTGTTGCCGCGTTAAACCAGGAACCTCAATAATCAATTTTTCATTTTCACGAACCATATTCTTCAGTTGTTCCTTGCTGCCTTCCGCAATGACTTGACCTTGATCAATAATCACAATGTGGTTGCATAAAATTTCTACTTCTTCCATATAATGAGTCGTATAAACAATCGTCGCTCCCTGTCGATTTAATTCTTTGATGCTATCCAAAATTTTATTTCGACTTTGAGGATCGACGGCCACAGTTGGTTCATCTAGAAAGATCAATTCAGGCTTATGCACAATTCCACAGGCAATATTTAAACGTCGTTTCAACCCGCCACTTAGTTGTTTCGGGTAAAATTTACGGAATTCCTCTAAGCCAACAAGTTGAATCACTTCTTCGACATATTGTTCCCGTTTGGCTTTTTCTTGAATGTACATTCCGCAAAAATAGCTGATATTGTCTGTCACAGTTAATTCTTCAAAAAGAGCAATCTCCTGTGGAACAACCCCGATTTTTTGCTTAATGCTATATTTTTCCGGACCCATTTCTTCTCCAAAAATCTTGATTGACCCGCGATCATAGGTCAGTAATGAAAGAATGCAATTAATAGTTGTCGATTTACCACTGCCATTCGGTCCAAGCAACCCTAAAATTTCTCCCTTTTTTACAGATAAATTTAGATGATTCAAAGCAGTAAAATCACCATAACGTTTTACTAAATTTTCGATTTCGATCAACATTTGAAAAACCCCTTTTCCTTTTCTTCTTACATTTACTATAATAAAATTAGAAACTTTCTAATAGTGAGTTTGCGCCAATTATAGAATGACAAATGTCATTTTAATTGGCTCGACCATACCTATAGTGATGATTTGATTTCTTTAATACAAAGTAGGAGTTGCAATGAAAAATTTAAATAGTTATTGGATGGATTTTTTCTTTCTAGAATTGATTGGTACTTTGCTGCTTTTTCAACAGAATTTCAAACCCCAAATGGTCGTCTACCTGCTTGCCAGCATTCTTTTAGCTGGGCCTGCGCTATTGTTGAAACAGAGCTTAGGGCAAGCCTTAGGTGTTTTTCCTTTAGTGATCCTGAGCTTTTTCTGGCCAAACTTGCTTCTGTTTCTACCGGCAAATCTGCGGATTGCTTGGCGGACAGATATTCTTTGGAGTTGGGCACTGATTGTCTTAGCCATCCCCTTACTGCAAGATGCTTATTCCGTGCCTGAGCGTCTCTTAATTTTAATTTTGAGTTGCTTTGCAATCCTTTTATCTTGGCGAGGAAAAACGCAAAACGAGGTAAAGGAAGCTTTGCTCCAGCTAAAGGATGACAGCTGGGAAAAACAAGAATTGTTAAAACAGAAAAATCAAGAGTTGATTCAGTCTCAAGAAACCTTTATCGACTTAGAGATTTCCGAAGAACGCAATCGTATCGCTCGCGACATCCATGATAATGTCGGCCATTTATTATCAAGTGCCATCATTCAGCTTGGAGCGATCGAAGCCATTAATCAAGCGGACGGATTAAAAAAACCGCTGGACCAATTACGAACCACGATTCATACGGGGATGGATAATATTCGCGAAAGTGTCCATGATCTTCATGAGACCTCGCTTTCTTTTTCAAAAGGATTGGAGTTATTAATAGAAGAATTTCAATTTTGTGACGTTGAGATTCGTGGTAAAATTCCAGAAGGTATGAAACAGGAACAAGAGCGAACACTGCTTATGATTCTGAAGGAAGCCCTGGCTAATGTAATGAAACATAGTAATGCAACTAAAGTCACCCTCTCCTTTAATGAGCTGCCTGCCTTTTATCGGATGCAGATTCTTGATAACGGAACCCTCCCTAAAAAAAGCGGAGATGGCATTGGTTTAAAAAGCATGCGCCAACGAGTAGAACAAATAAAGGGACAGCTTCACGTCTCACAAACTCCGAATCATTTTTTGATTCATATCGTTTTACCAAAAGCTACCCAAACAGCCCTTCACAGAAGCCCTTGATAAAACCACACGGATAAATCTAGTTCAGAAAGATATTGTTTAGATTATGAGGAGGAACACCGCTATGATTCGCGTTGTTGTTGTAGATGATGATCCGTTAGTAACGGAATCATTAAAGACGATTTTAGAAATATCCGAAGAGATCCACGTTGTTGGTACCGGTAACTCGGCATCAGAAGCAGTTAAGTTGTATTTGCAGGAACACCCTGATGTTTTATTGACCGATATTCGAATGGGAAAAAGCACAGGTATTGAAGCCGCCAAAGAAATCTTTAAACAAGTTCCAGAAGCGGTTATCTTACTGCTAACAACCTTTTGCGATGATGACTATATTCGTGAAGCTTTACAGATCGGTGTCAAAGGCTATTTAATCAAACAGGAGCTTGCTAGTATCGTACCAGCGATCAAAGCCGTATATAACGGGCAAACCGTCTTTGGGACAGAGATTGTCGGAAAGCTCGCATTGATCTTAACAGATCAAGCTACTCAAAAGCGACCAAATATCGATTTATCTGAAAGAGAAGAAAGTATTCTAGTTGCCGTCGCTAATGGCAAAAACAATAAAGAAATCGCTCAAGAACTGTTCTTAAGTGAAGGAACGGTTCGCAACAACATTAGCCAATTACTAGATAAATTAGGTGTACGCGACCGAACCCAGCTAGCGATCTTTTACTATAAAAACTTTTAATAGACGTTGACCAAGGGCCTAAAGAATTATTTCTTAGGGCTCTTTTATTATGCTGGCTAAACAATCAAAAACTTAGTTTCTTTTCTTATTATTACGCTCATTTTTCTTTCATCTATTCCCTTTTTTTCTGTGGGCCATTCTTAAATAAAGACTGGATGTAGGCAGCTCTAGCAGTAAGCCAGTTGCGCTTTCTAGGTCTCTGCACTTCTTCCGCTGGAAGATCAAAAACAGCTAAAGAAGACTTCGTCGAAGTAATACGATCATCCCTCACGTTTGTTGACGTATTTGGTTCTGTCAAAGGGGCAGAAAGAGGCGCCTCTAGTGCATCGTTTTCTTCTGATTGCAGTGCTGGCTCCGTAAAAACGACACGAATATTTTCCAAACTAGCTACTTCTGGATGCTCCACTTGGATCATTGCCAGTAACTCTTCATCAGTGAACGTGCCAGGATTTATCCCTACTGGAACGATGATCTCTACGGTTTGTTTTTCTTTTACTTCTTGTTTGACATTTTGGACATCTGCCACTTGTTGTTCGTCTTCGTTTAATGTCTCTTTTGTTCCTGGGCGTTTCGCTTTAAGAATTCTTGCAAAGCGTCTTACACCGTCAGCCGTTTTAAAGAGCTCTACCGTTGTTAGAATCTCTAAAATTTTATAAATGTCGGCCTTTGAGCGTGTTTCATCTGCGTCCGCAATCGTCAAAGTATGTTTTTTTCCTGATGTATCTTCAAATGTAGAAATAATCCGAAGAGCCAACTCTGAATTGTTCACCGCTTCCGTACCAGGAGTGTCCAAAAGTTTTTTATAGGAACGAGCTTTCTCAGACAAACGATAATAATTCTTTTTGTTTCTAAATAAACGATGAACAACTCTATCCCAATCACTGCTTTTTTTGAAATAGTCCTTAAAATATGCGCAGTATTCCCGCAACACATCCGTAGGTTCAGCCGTCAGAAGTATGTCACAAATCAATTCTCGACAAACAAACGAATAATCACTAACAACCAGCGAATTTCGTACCATTAGAATAACTAAATACTTAATTAGTGCTGATATATTGTTAGAAAACTCGAAATAGCTGATAATCTTGGCTTCAAGTGTCTCGCGTTTCATACCGAATAGCTGTCTCTGTAAAAGTGGGGTTTTCTGCTCAATTGTTCTCACGTAAATCGCTCCTTTTTAGTGTTGAATTCGCTTTCTTCATGAATATCATAACGCTATAAACCTAAAATAGCGATTCTTAAATTTTTCGTTGGAATAAAGAAAAAAAGTGTTTCCCCATTTTTTTAGTCATTTTTTGATAAAAATAAAATAACTATTAAAACAAAACAGTTATCTTAATTGTCAATTATTTTTCGACCTAAAAAAAGCAGCGTTAAACTTTTTTTAGTCATAACGCTGCTCTAATTTTTGTTTGTGAATTGTCATTATTTCTTGTAAAGAAATTCCGTATTTATCCGCTATGATAAATACATTATCTAAAACATCCCCTAATTCTTCTGTCAGATTTTCCAATGCCTTTGATGGATCCGATTGTGCCTCATCAGGTCGATCGCGTCCTATTTCGATCGTGCGAATTGCGCGACTAACTTCGCCAACTTCTTCTGTTAAAAAGTTCGACCGAATAAAAGAATCGTATTGATACCAATTTCTTTTCTTGTAAAACGCACCGATCCATTCTTGATATTCCTGAATGTCCAAAAAATCACTCCTCACATTTACAAACATATGTTCTGCCTATATGATATACTACTAACAATAGAAATGGAAGTGAGGGATTATTTTGAACATTATTGTTTATTGTGGTGCAGGAAACGGCAATGATCCTAGTTATCAAAAGACTACTGAAAAATTTGGTGAATGGATCGCTGAAAAAAAGCATACTTTGGTCTACGGCGGAGGGAAGGCTGGTTTGATGGGAATCATTGCTGATTCTGTATTAAAGAATCAAGGACGGGTAATCGGCGTAATGCCTACCTTCTTGATGGAGAGAGAACTAGCTCACCAAAATTTGACAGAAATGCATATCGTTCAATCCATGTCTGAGCGAAAACAAAAAATGTTGGCGCTAGGCGATGCCTGTATCGCTTTACCTGGTGGTCCCGGTACACTAGAAGAGATTACCGAGATGATCTCATGGGCAAGAGTAGGGCAAAATACGAACCCCTGTGTTCTGTTTAACGAAAAAGGTTTCTATGACCCATTAAAAAACTTGTACGACAATATGGTCAAAAATGATTTTCTCACGCAAGAGGATCGCAGCAAGACGCTCTTTTCTGATTCTTTCAATGAAATCGACCAATTCATCAACAACTATACTCCTCCGACCATTCGTTCTTATTAACGACTAAAGGCAGCCACAACTTCAACCTTGTGACTGCCCTTTTTTTATTTTAATGCTGTTGGATTCATTTCTTGCCATTCTTTGCTTAAGAAATAAGGATTGTTCAGCTTATACTTTTTGCCTTGAGACTTTGGAGTCTTCAAGAATGGAGCGATTTCTTTGTCTGCTGTTAACCAGCCTTTCCAACCTAAATGAATCGTATCTTGCATGAAGTACGGTGTATTTTGTTGGTTTGAATAGTCAGCGATATTCGTAAATCCCTGCGAAGTTAATTGATATTTGATCTTAGCAGAAAATTGTTTCAGCATTTCGTCGGATAATCCAGTAAATTTGGCCCAACGACCATTGACTGGTGGAATAATAAACAGTGCGTCACTATGTTTCTTCGCTAGTTGGTCTAGCGCCAATTGGAAATCAGAAAACTCTGGAGAATAGCGATAATCCCATTCTTTTTGGGAATTCGCAAACCGATCCATATGCGGTTCAATTCTTTTTTTGAAGAACTTTTGCTGAATCCCAAATTCATTTCCTTGAGTCGCTTGTTCACCTAAACGATCAGCTAGCGTATTTAGTTCGCTGTCCTCATATTTTTTCGGCAAAGCTGTCACATTTTTATCAATTTCATTCTGCTTACTGATCATTCCGATCGTACTGAATAATTCATCTTCTCGTTCCAGCATATTTAATTTTAATTTACTGAAAGTGACATCATTCTTGTTAGGCAGCTTTCCATCCATCACCGCATCTAGCATGCGTTCTAAACGTTCATCTTTTCTTACCACTCCATAATGGGTTAAACGCTTTGCTAGATATTGATCACTGGTTTGGACTTTTTTTAGATTCAACAGCCAAGTCAAGGTTTGCTCTGGGGAATAATAGGCATCAAAATAGTCACGTTTGATCCCATGTTTAACAAACCATTGCGGAGAAATGATGAAGACCACCTTTCGATCGTTCAGCTCATTTCCCAACGACTGCATCATCATGAATTGAGTCAGTGACTGGGTTCCCGGTGCGCCCATCAAAAACGGGGTGTAGCCGCGATCATACTTTTCGGCTAGGACCGATGGATGGAACGGACTGATCCGACTCAATTCAGAGGAACCAAAGAAGGGGACGTATTTATCGGTACTTAGGGCTTCCTTTGTAATACTGTTTCCTCGCAGAACATTTCCCGCCATCGAACTTGAAGCAGCTTTGATCAGCTTTGGATCGTTGCTGTTGATTTTAAATGGTGAAAAAAACAGAAGAACCAATAAACCTGCCGCTAAAAGGATCGGTCCAAAGATACCAAAAAGTTTCTTTTTCATTAGGCTTGCAATGCTTTCACTTGTTCAATAATTTTATTTGGTGTGTTCCATTGAGCGCGGTCAAACTCTGAAACTGGTACTTGTACACCTAATTGCCCTTCGATCTCAACCAATAATTGAACGGTTGCTAAAGAATCCATCAAACCTTCTTCGAATAAATCCACCTCTGGATTGTCTCTTACTTCATCTGTTCCTGTGATATCTTCTAAAATATTAAATAATGTGTCTTCCATGTTACTCGCTCCATTTCGTGTTTTTGTAGTTTAGCTGTTTATCTTCCTAGAAAGAAATTGTGAAATATTAATTTATCCAAAAAGCCTGAGAAGATCAAAAAGCTCAAGCAGACGGCGTTGAAGGTTAAGAAGATTGCCAACGCGTGGGTAAATTTATTAGATGGTATCTGTTTTTTGTGTTTCTTTTTGAATCGCAGCCACGCATCAGTCAGACAAATCAATGCGGCGTGGTAGAAGCCATACAAGATGTAATACCAAGTCAAGCCATGCCAAACGCCCATGATCAGGAACAATGCGAAGTAGCCGACATTTGATGCGACGATCCGACTCTTGAAGGTTTTCTTTTTAATCAAGGTGAACATCAAGCGCATGTAGATGTAATCGCGGAACCAAAAGGATAAGGTCATGTGCCAACGATTCCAGAATTCTTTGATGTTCCAGGATAAGAACGGCTTATTAAAGTTCGGTGGAGTCTCGTATCCCATCAGTTTGCTGGTACCTACGGCGAACAAGCTGTAGCCAGCAAAATCGAAGAACAAATACATACTATAGACATACATATAGCCGACTAGGCCCCAAGAAATGCCACCATGCTGCATTGCCATCCGATCAACGATTGGCAGTAGCACTTGACCAAAATAATAGCCGATTACAAATTTATATAAAAAGCCGACAAAAATATCGTGAACACCCGCACCTAATAAATCGACGTATTTTTCTGGTGTAGGCGGCTCCTTCAAATCCTTTTCAAAGCGGCGATACCGATCGATCGGACCAGAAGAAATCGTTGGGAAAAACAGCAGGAACTTGATATAGTTCAATGGGCTGTATTCCTTGATCATCCCATCCCGCATTTCCATGATGATCTGAACCGATTTAAAGGTCAGATAAGAAATCCCTAGAAATCCAAAGAGGGAATTTTCGCCATCCATGAATGGCGTGACTTTGACTAGGATCAAAGGGACGATACTTAAAAATACGGCTAAGTAAAAGATGCCCGCTTGATTCTTGTTTTTTCGATAATGGTTGTAACACCAAACAAGAATACTTTGGAAGAACACGTAGCCGATCAATGCCAGCCCTTGGCGATAATCCTTTCCGCCGAAAGAAACATACAAGAAGAACAGTGTGATCAGTGACTGATACCAACCGATTCGTTTGCCGCGAAGCAGTAAACTTAAAATTAACGGCAGCAGCGCGACAATCAAGATCATGAAGTAAATTGGTGACGCGTATGGGACCATGTGAGGTACAATCATCAGCTATTCACCTCGTTAATTAATCGCTTGCGGTCAATTTTGCCGTTTGCCGTTCGCGGTAATTGATCGACATAGACAAATTTTTGCGGAATCATGTATTCCATGACACCTTCCGCCAATTCTTCTTTCACTGCCTTGGTTAGCTGATACGCTTTTTCAAAGTCATTGTCATTGGCAACAACATAAGCGACTAATTGTTGAACCTTGTGGTCTTGATACTTCGGAACAACGGTCGCCTGTTTCACGTAGGAAACTTTTTCTAAATGATGATCGATGTCTTCTAATTCGATCCGAAAACCATGCAGCTTCACTTGGAAATCGATCCGGCCTTCATATAGCAGCAAGCCATCTGACTGCAAGCGTCCAGCATCACCGGTATGGTAGGCAGGAACCCCGTCAATCTCAAAGAAGGCTGCTGCTGTTTTTTCTGGATTGTTCATGTACCCTTTTGAGACGCTTGGACCTTTGATGATAATCTCGCCTGATTCTCCGGCTGCTGCTTCGTGGTCTTCATCGTAGATTAAGACTTCCGTATCTTCTTTAATATATCCGATCGGTACGCGATCATAGGTTGCCAAAACCTCTTCTGTCACTTCAATTTGTGTCATAGCCACCGTTGCTTCCGTTGGTCCGTAAGTATTAAAGATCTTCGCATTCGGGAAGCGACGCAACAATTCGGCCGCTGTCTTACGCGGCAGCTCCTCGCCACAGAATTGGAAAATCTTCAGTGAAGGCACATGTTCGCCATCAAAGGTCTTCTCCATTAGACAGATATCCATGAATGACGGTGTCGAGACCCAGACCTCCAAAGCTAAATTTGGTAAAAAACTGAATAATTTTTTGAAATCATTGATGACCGTTTTTTCCATAGGGATCAGAGTTCCGCCGCAGCAAAGGGCTGGATAAACACTCATGACCGAAAGATCAAAGGAATACGGTGCCTGTGACAAGAAGCGCATCCCTGTTTCGATCCCAAAATCCTTCAAATCCCAATTCACAAAGCTCAATAAATTCTTGTGGCTGATCTGAACACCCTTCGGTACCCCAGTGGTTCCAGAAGTAAAAATGATATAAAAGGTTTCGTCAGCTACGACTGGCTGCAGGTCCGTTGGCGCTTGTTCAGTCGTAAAGAGCTCAGCCAGCTTGGCTGGTGTCACAACTGGAATAGTCACATTGATTTCTTCGGGCCAAGGCAAAACACTTAAGATCATTGCTGGCTGTGCGACTTCTAAAATCAGTTGGATACGATCCAATGGTGTGTTTGATTCAATCGGAATATAGGCATGTCCGCTTTTAGCAGCCCCTAAAAAACTAGCGATCATTTCAAATTCCAATTCACCGAAAACAACGATTGGTGTGTTTGCTTCTATGTTCTGATTCAAATAGTGTGCTAAGTTATCAGACCATTGATGCAAGGTTTGATAACTGAACTGTTCTGTTTCTGATTGATAAGCAATTGCTTCTGGCGTTTCATTCGCCCATTGATCAATTGCTGTGATGATGTTTTGCATGATTGTCCCCCCGTTCGATTCAAGAACGAACTCTTTTCAATCGATTAAAATTCGTTGTAGATAAAATTACCGCCTTGGATACTCTTGTAATGGTATAAGTAAATTAGAATCAAAAGGACGGCAAAGTAGAAAAACGTCTTTCCAATAAAACTTAACCAGTAACGAGTAGCGGGGCGTTTAAAAAATTCCTTCATCCGATCGCCCTCTCCCTTTTATTTAATCCCAATTATAGGAGCTTGCTGGAAAATCACCATTTATTGCTCTTACATAGAGCGCTTTCAAACGAACAGTTTTGTCACATTTCCAAAAAGCAGAAAAAAGAAAGAATGTTTGGTATTATCTGAACCAAAACATCCATTCTTTTTCCTGCTACTTCATTCTATTCAGCATAAACTTTCTAGAAGCCCAGACCTGTCAGCCAGGTCATCAGCTGCTCTTCACGCTCCTGTAAATTGTCCTTCTCAGCTTGAATTTTTTCCAATCGTTTTTCTCCAGCAATCACTCCATCGGTCATAAAAACCACCCGATCTGTTCGTGCTGCCACTTTTACATCATGTGTGACTAACAAAATCGTCGTTCCCTGCTGATTGATTTCACTAAGAATATCCATCACCTCAGAGGAAGCTTTTGAGTTTAATGCTCCCGTCGGCTCATCTCCGAATAAGATTTCCGGCTGATTAATCAATGCCCGACAGATTGAAGCTCTTTGCAATTGTCCACCAGAAGCCTGCGTGATATCATTATCAGCTAATTGCTCGATGCCAGTCGCTTGCATCAACGCGTCGGCTCTTTGCTGGATCTGCTTTTTGCTCTCCTCATTGCGCAAATAGCTAGCCAACATAATATTGTCCTTGATCGTCAGATTTTTAAGCAAATTGCTTTGTTGAAAAATGAACCCCATTTTGGTTAAACGCAATTCAGATAAGACCCCTTCAGATTGTTTGGCTAGATCTAAGCCATCAAACCGAACACTTCCAGAATCAAAGCGATCCATCCCGCTGATGGCGTATAGTAAGGTTGACTTTCCCGACCCTGATTGTCCCATGATCGCAAGAAACTCCCCTTTTTGAACCGTTAATTCGATGTCTTTCAACACCTGCTGTTGATTTTCTTTGCCACTCACATAGGTTTTATTGATCTTTTTTGCTTCTAATATTTTTTCCATTTCTGATTCTCCTTACTCGGCGATTGCTTTTAAATCGCTAGCTGTTTTGATTGTTTGGGTACTGATAATGATTGATCCTGTCACTACTGCCACTAAACCTAACGGGCACAAGAGATAGCTGATGAATGGATTAACCGCTAAAGTCATATTGGAAATTCCTGGAATGATGAACCCTGCTAATGATCCGCCTAGTAAATTTGACAGCAGCGTCCCAATCACTACACTGAACGACAGGATCAGCAGCGCTCTAGTCATGTATTGTATTCGTATCTGCTTAAGCGTAAAACCCAGACTGCGCATAATTGTAATTTGACGCAGCTCTTTGGTGATCAACATTTTAAAGAACAGGATCGTGATCAAGGAGGCCACACCTAGTGATAAAATCGTGGCTGCCACAGTGACCATTTTTAATTGATCAATAATGCTTCCCAAAGTTTGATAGAGATACTCATTCAGATCGGTGATTCTAGCTGGATAAAAGGCCTCCGAATACTCCGAAATTTTCTTGTCCAAAGCGACATTGCTCTTCACATCTAAATTGATCGTTAACCAGGCAATATCCTTCACCTCAAAAGGCAAGATTGCCTTTGCTGTTTTTCCGCCCTTGGTAACATCTGGATAGATCCCACAGACTTTTAGCGGCACCTTCCTTCCATCCTTCAGCAGCACATTGACCGTATCACCAATTGATTTGTTCAATTCTTCCGCATTCAAAGAGGAAAGCGCGATCTCATTTTTGGTTTTCGGTGCATGTCCACTGGCGAAATCTAACGGGAATACAGAGAAATCCCCCACTTCGATATTCATAGTTTCATAGTCGCCATCTGCATTTTCTACCTCATACCCAACGCTGGATAATGGCGTATATTTAGCTACCTCAGGGTCTTTGGCTAAGTAATTCATCACATCATCGTAGCGTTCTTGAATATCAGCCGAATGCTGCAAATCGATTCGCAATTGACTATTTCCCGCCCCCATGTTGGAAAGAAACGCCGGTGAGTTTAACGTGTTCAATAAATTGATGGGAACGATCATAATAAAGGTACAAATTATGAAAACAAATCCAAGTAAGCCATACACCCAGATTCTGCCTAAAACATCCTTCAACCCTAGGAAAATATTGACATTGGGAAGAAATGAACGACTAAGAGTCAGCCGTTTGCTGCCAAAACGATCGTTACCCGAAAGACTTGCATTTAAGCCTTCCACAGCGGTTATTTTTTTGAAGCGCCGCAGGACGATCCGACAAGACAGCATGACAATCAGACCAATCAGCAGAACCCCCAGCAAGGGAACCAAAGCAGTCAGGAGTGTCTGATCGGTACTTCCCATATAAAGGGTAATGTTTGCGATAAAGATATCCTTTGTCAACAACGAAAGGATGTACCCAACAATGCAGGCTGAAAGAGCAATGATGAAATACTTAGTCATATACAATTTACGAATGCCTTTATCTGGAATCCCTAATGCTTTCATGACGCCGATCTCGCGATAATCCTCTTCAATCGTCGAAATCAACGTAAAGCGCAGGCATAAAAGCGCGATCAGCATAAACAAAAGTGCAATTAAAATGATGACGGCTGCCGTGATCCCATCAGAGATGCTGTTAATGTCCTGCACCAACGAATGGGTCATTAGTGAGCCTTTTTTCGGCATTTGGGTATCCTTCTGATACAATTTCTCCAATTCAGACACTTGCTCAAGATCGTGAACCTGAAATTCGATCATGTACTCGATCTCACCAATTTTCTGATGCATCGCTTCCCAGTCATGATCGGTAATCAAGAAACGCTTTGAGTTAATGATGGAAGGATTCATGATGCTGTCTCGCGTAAAAGCTTTAATGACAAAGTCCTGATCATAATTGGCACTTTTGACGCTGATCGTATCACCGATCTTCAGATCGTATTTCTGCATGTGATAAAGCGGAACAGTCACTTCGCCATTTTTTAATTTGACTGGTTGATTCTTGGTATCCAAGATAAAATCAAAGCGCTTATTCTGCTTCACAAAGGAATTATCCATCACGCTATCTGCTTCTGAGACAGCGTCTTTTCCTAAGTAAAGATTGGAACCGTTGATATTCAACAAATTAACAATTTGTGTTTCCTTAATGAGGTCTTTGTGTTTTTCCGCAAAAGCGGTCACCACCTCCACATCTAAGTCACCAGAATGTAATTGTGAATAATGACTGGAGCTGGTCGCCTCCAAAAGTTTCGCCGTTGAACCAGAGAGACTCATGATAATTGAGGAAGCACCTGAGATTAGTAAAGCTGCCAGCATAATAAATGCAAAGAGCGTTCCCACGACGACTTTATTGCGCTTCATATCCTTCTTTAATAGTTTAAATTGCATGTTTTCTCCTACCTTCTAAACAATAGTTGTAAAGCTATATCTAGAGTGTAGTAGCAAAACTTCCCGGTGCTGAGCAAAATGTAACGATTCACTGGTTTTCCTGTAACAGTTTTCCTTAGATATTTTCAGCATAAGAAAGACTTTAACAACTCACTCAGCCTTTGCTCTTATTGCTCAAAAGCTAGTTCGTGAAGCCAGACATAGCTGGATGCTGTAAAAGAATTAATTCATGTGAAAATTTTATACTTTCCTTATAAACAAAAACGTTCTGTTGTGACCCTTCACAACAGAACGTTTATTTTATAACAGTTTTTTTTGATAGACACACGTTGTCCAGTAAAATAACGTATAAACGACGAGGATTAAGCCGCAAAATAGATAGACCAGACCATAGTTCGCATTTTGGGCAATGTGAGAAATGACCGAGATCGCCAGCATACTATGAATCAACGCTAAGATCGCTGGAATAAAAAAGACCACTCGATTTTCACGTTTGATTTCTTGATAGATATTTTTTTCTGGGATACCCATTTGACGTAACAGTCCATATTTCTTACGTTTTTGCTTAAACTCAGAAAGCTGTCGCAAGGTTACCATACTTGCCGTAACAATAATAAAGGTCGTCGTTACAAAAGTAACCACAAACAAAATCAATCCCGTACTGCTGCGCGTTGCTCGATAAACATCCTGATATGACGTATATTCGGAGCGATAGATTGTTGATCCATCTTTTTTCGCGCCCTCTCCCTCAATAATGTCCCCAACGATTTGCTGGTTTTTCCATTTTAAATCATAATGCACAGGGTAGTCCCAATCGCCCTTCAAATTCTCACGAATCAGATGATTCAATTTATCTTCAAAACGATTTTCTACATCAATCACCTCAAGTGCATAAGAGATCCCTGGCGTCTTCTCAAATAATTCATCAGAAACAACGATCATTCCCGTACCGTATCGCAGACTTGTATCTCCAAAGAAATTGGGATGTGTCTCTTGTACCTTCAACTTCTGATTTTTTAAATAAATGATCTTGCTGTAATGCGTGTAATCATTCAAATATCGCTGGTAAGAACTCAAAACCACGGTCGAATCAACAGATTTCAACTGAATATCCCGCAACGTCGGATTCGTTTTTTGAAACGCTCGATAATCAGAAAGTGAAACCATGTCAGTGATTTCCGGCTGAGAATTTACCCCCTCGCCAGAGATTTCAACGCTTTGTTTCGCTGGTACTGCTTTTAAATGCAACGTTTGTCGTTGATAAGGAGCAACACTTTGTAGCTTCGGCGCCAGTTTCTGATAACTTTCCTGTGTAACCATTACTGAAGCCGGAGCGACTTCATTAACCAAACGTATTTGGATGGAAACAAGGGCTGCCATTCCCCCTAAAATTGCCAATGCCAAACCTAAAGCAACGGTGAT
The DNA here is from genome assembly GCF_051710745.1 of Enterococcus sp. DIV0756. NCBI lineage: Bacteria > Bacillati > Bacillota > Bacilli > Lactobacillales > Enterococcaceae > Enterococcus > Enterococcus sp. DIV0756. Next base: position 2,587,847 of record NZ_JBIOLF010000001.1, read on the forward strand.
TGACCCAAAAAAACGCCATTCACCAAATAAACGCAACTGCCACTCACTTCTTGACAGCATCCCCAAATTTTTATTCAAACGCTTCGGCCGATAAGAATTGTACCAGCGTAGCGTAAAAGCAAAAAATAAGTAGCTGCCCAGTACGCATAATAGAAAGATCAGGCCCATCAATAAGGCATTTCCTTCAAGCAAACCGAACTGGGCACTCACCGTACGGGCAAAAGTAATGTAGGTGAGGGCCATCCCCCAACCGCAAAATAAGAATATCGCACCGATAACTCCCGCAATTTTCTGCCATAAAGAGACCTTCATAGCCTGAATTTTTCGCAGACGAAGTTTTTTCAAATGAGAGAATTTATAGCCAGAAACCAGCCACAAAATCTGAAAAGAAACAACCGCCAAAATAAAGAGCACGACTAGTGCAGTAGCAACGATTGCATCGGTGGAGAAAAAGAAATGGACTCTCAGCGGCAATGCCATGGCCTTTACCAAAATCATACTAAACAACTTAGATAACAGAACACCCGCACCAATTCCGATCACAAAAGAAAAAATCCCGATAAAAAAGATTTCTAATATAAACCAGAGACAGATTTGGTAATAATTTAATCCGTATAAATGAAAGATACTAATATCCTTCCGGCGATTTCCAATGAAGAACCGATTGGTATTCGTCATAAAAAACAGCAAAATTAAGACAACTGCAAAGCTGCCAAAGCCTAGCATGCCCACCAATTGGGTATTTTTTCCTGCACTACGGATCAACGGCTGCTCATAGGTCATCGCTGTAAACGAATAATAAACCATTACTGCAAAAATCAGACTGAAAAAAAAGATCAAATAGTTCGACAATTGCTTTTTAAAGCTTCGCCAAACGATTTTAATCAGCATTGGCCTTCCCTCCTCCGCCGATTGTGGCCTGCATGTCGATGACTTTTTCAAAAAAATCTTTTCGGGAAGAACGCCGAACGATTTCCGAGAAAAAACGACCATCCTTAATAAACAACACTCGATTACAATAACTGGCCGTATAAGGATCATGAGTCACCATCAAGATCGTTGTTTCCTCATGGAGGTTCACCTCATCTAAATAATTCAAAAATTCTGAAGCTGACTTGGAATCTAAAGATCCCGTAGGTTCATCAGCAAAGAGAACCAATGGGCGGCTAATTAGGGCACGTGCCGCTGCTGTTCGCTGCTGTTGCCCAATCGAGATTTCTTCTGGATAACGTTCTAAAATCTGATCAATCTTTAATATTTTCGTTAAACGAAGCACACGCTCTTCAATTTCCTCGTTAGACAGCTTGCTGACTGTCAACGGTAATATGATATTATCCTTAACTGTCAAACTATCAATCAGATTGAAATCCTGAAAGATAAAACCGAGATTTTCTCGCCGAAAGTCAGTCAAACGATTCTCCCGCATCTGTGTAATATCCGATCCGTTAATTTTGACTGATCCCATTGTCGGCAATAAAATTGTTGATAGAATATTCATCAAGGTTGTCTTGCCAGCACCACTAGGTCCCATGATCCCGACAAACTCGCCTTTTTCTACACTGAAATTCAGATCGCTTAAAACCGTAACTTTATTATTTCGTGTGCCAAAGCTTTTACTAAGATGTTGCACTTCAATCATTTTTTTCATGTGTCTCCTCCTCGGATTGAAAAAAATACTAGTTCTTTGTCCGAGTCCTCCTCGGACAACCGTCTCAAAAAAATAAGTAAATGAATTCCTATTTTTAATATCCAAAATTTTTTCTTTATGGTATCATATTTGGGGCAGATTCTTATGTGAAACGTCCTTCAATATTCTTACATTTTTTTCACTTTTTCGAAAAAATATTTTTTGGTTATTTTATTTTAAATGGAAGCTTGGCCTTATCAGCTTTCTTATATCTTTCAGTAAACAAGCACACTATATATAGTGTGTTTTTCTTTTTTTACAAAAAAATAATACTATATATCGTTGCAACCACATCAGAAATACTATATGATTGATAATGAACTTTAAAGGAAATGGAGTTGTTTACAATGATGGAAATCCACACAAAAGATTCGTTGTTCAACGAATATCAACCGTCGTTAAAAAGTATTAAGGTCGTAAAACGTGATGGTCGTCACACAGCGTTTGATGATCAAAAAATTTATGATGCGTTAATCAAGGCAGAAACGAAAATTAAGGGATCTGTTGATCCATTGGCTCATGAACGTATCCAGTCAATCGTTGAGCGCGTAGATGCAGAAATTTCAGAACGTTTTACTAGTGATATCAAAATTTATGAAATTCAAAACATTGTGGAGCATACATTATTAGAACACAACGAATACGAATTAGCGGAAGAATATATCAATTATCGCACACGTCGTGACTTTCAGCGTAGTAAAGCGACGGATATCAACTTTACGATCGGGAAATTGATTAATAAAGACCAAACTGTCGTAAATGAAAATGCCAATAAAGATAGCGATGTCTTTAATACACAGCGTGACTTGACGGCCGGGATCGTCGGGAAATCGATTGGTCTGAAAATGCTGCCGCCACACGTAGCTAACGCGCACCAAAAAGGAGATATTCACTATCATGATTTAGACTACCATCCATATACACCGATGACTAACTGCTGTTTGATTGACTTCAAAGGCATGTTAAACAACGGCTTCAAGATCGGGAATGCGGAAGTGGAAAGTCCTAAATCAATCCAAACTGCGACAGCTCAAATTTCACAAATCATCGCTAACGTGGCTTCAAGCCAATATGGTGGCTGTTCGGCAGACCGGACTGACGAATTATTAGCTCCTTTTGCGCGCCTAAATTACGATAAGCACTTAAAAGATGCAGAAGAATGGATTGATGATCCTGAAAAACAAAAAGCTTTCGCAAAACAAAAAACCCGTAAAGATATTTACGATGCGATGCAAAGTTTGGAATATGAAATCAATACGTTATTCACCTCGAATGGACAAACACCTTTCACCTCTCTAGGCTTTGGTCTCGGGACAGATTGGTTTGAACGTGAAATTCAAAAAGCGATTCTGCAAATCAGAATTGAAGGTCTGGGCAGCGAAAAACGCACAGCGATCTTCCCTAAACTGATCTTTACCTTGCGTCGTGGAACGAACTTGAATCCAAGTGATCCGAACTACGATATTAAAGAATTGGCTTTAGAATGTGCGACAAAACGGATGTATCCAGATATCTTGAACTACGATAAATTGATCGAATTAACTGGCAGTTTCAAAGTGCCAATGGGTTGTCGCTCATTCTTACAAGGCTGGAAAAATGAACAAGGTGAAGAAGTCAATGCTGGTCGGATGAACCTTGGTGTAGTTACCTTGAACTTACCGCGGATTGCGTTAGAATCTGGCGGCAACAAAGAAAAGTTCTGGTCATTACTAGAAGAACGCCTGCAAATCGCCAAAGACGCACTAGTTTTCCGGATCGATCGTTGTAAAGAAGCAACGCCTGCAAACGCACCGATCCTTTATCAATACGGCGCATTCGGCAAACGCTTGAAACGGACCGATGCAGTTAACGAATTGTTTAAGAATAAACGAGCAACCATTTCTTTGGGGTATATTGGTCTTTACGAAGTAGCCAGCGTTTTCTACGGCGGCGAATGGGAAGACAATGCCGAAGCGAAAGACTTCACCATTGACATCATGAAAGACTTGAAAGAACACGCAGATGCATGGGGCAACGAATATGGTTACCACTTCAGCGTTTATTCAACACCAAGTGAAAGCTTGACTGATCGCTTCTGCCGTCTAGATACAGAACGCTTCGGGATCGTTGAAAATATTACAGACAAAGACTACTATACAAATAGCTTCCATTACGATGTTCGTAAAAATCCAACACCATTTGAAAAATTGGACTTTGAAAAGGATTATCCGAAATATTGTTCCGGCGGGTTCATCCACTATTGTGAATACCCTGTTCTGCAACAAAATCCAAAATCATTGGAAGCTGTTTGGGACTATGGTTACGATCGCATCGCTTATCTAGGAACGAATACACCGATCGACCACTGTTACGAATGCGGCTTCGAAGGCGACTTTAAACCAACGAAACGTGGCTTTGAATGTCCACAATGCGGCAATCATGATCCAAAATCATGTGACGTTGTTAAACGAACTTGCGGCTACTTAGGAAATCCTCAAGCACGCCCAATGGTTCACGGTCGTCATGAAGAAATCGCATCACGAGTAAAACACATGTAAAAAAGCTCAATGAGCCAAACAGAAATACGATTGACAGGGACGGCGCTCTTTGCCGCTCCCTGTTTTACTTGAAAGGGGAAAAATATGCGTAATCCTAAACCCAAAGAATGGCTGGCCAGCGAATTGAGCCAACAATACATCGCTGATTATAAAGCCTTCAACTTTGTCGATGGCGAAGGCGTCCGCAATAGTCTTTATGTCAGCGGCTGTCCTTTTGCCTGCGAAGGCTGCTTCAACGCGGCGTCGCAGAATTTCCGTTATGGCAAGCCCTTTACGCAAGAACTAGAAGATCAGCTGATTGCAGATACCGCCCATGACTACGTTCAAGGCGTTACTTTCTTAGGCGGCGAACCTTTCTTGAACACCCAAGTCTGCTTAAAGGTGATTGACCGCATTCGGGCAGAATTTGGTGACACCAAAGACATCTGGTCTTGGAGCGGCTACACGTTTGAAGAACTTTTGCTAGATAGCGATGATAAATTAGAGATGCTAAGTAAGATTGATATTCTAGTTGATGGCCGCTTCGATCTCTCAAAGAAAAATTTGATGTTGCAATTCCGCGGCAGCTCAAATCAACGCATCATCGATGTGAAAAAATCATTAGCTCAAGGGGAAGTCGTCATTTGGGAGAAGCTCCATGATTCGGAAAAGGCCTTCGAGCAAATCAAAAAGAGCGAACTAATTTGATCGCTCTTCCCACAATGGCAATACAATATTTTCAAAGGCAATGGGATCGAGATTAGTCAGAGTAATTCCGACTAGGCGGATCCCTTTTTCTACGCCGCCAATTTCCTCCCAAATCAAACTCGCTTGAGAAAATAAATCTTCTTTCTTTTCTATGTAATAAGGCAATGTCACCCTTCGTGTAACCGTTGTGTAATCTGCATAGCGAACTTTGAGAACAACTGTTTTACCATGCCGCTGCACCCGCTTCAGGGATCCTTCAACCTTTTCGGCTAACTGTCTCAGCTGGCTTAGCACCTCATCTTCTGTCGACAATGGACGTCCGTACGTATGCTCTTTTCCAACAGACTTTCGCTCACGTGTAATACTAACTGGCGAATCATGAATTCCTCGCACCTTTCGATACAAAGAATAGCCCATCTTGCCGAATTCCTGAATCAAGAACATTTCACTTTTCTCATATAAATCCGCCCCCGTAAAGATACCCAGCTCATTCATTTTAGGAACGGTCTTCTTGCCAACCCCATGAAATTTTTCAATCGGTAGACGCTTTAAAAAGACGACAGATTCTTCTGGGGAAATCACCGTCATTCCTTGTGGCTTTTGGTAATCCGAAGCCAGCTTAGCGAGAAATTTATTGTAGCTAACTCCTGCTGAGCAGGTTAATTGCAGCTCCTGCCAAATCTCCTGTTGAATCAGGCGAGCGATTTTGATTGCTGAACGCGCATGGATTTTGTTTTCCGTTACATCTAGGTAAGCTTCATCAATCGAGACCGGTTCAATGATATCCGTATAGCGATGAAAAATTTCGCGTACCTGTTGGGAGACAGCATTGTATTTGGCATGGTCGCCCGGCTTAAAAATGGCCTGCGGACACAATTCATAGGCCTTTTGAGCACTCATCGCAGAATGAATCCCATAGATTCGCGCCTTGTAATTCGCTGTTGTCACGACACCCTTACCACCAGTATCAGAAGGATGGCGAGCAATCACCAAAGGATGCTTTGCTAGCTCTGGATCATCTCGCTCCTCAACAGAGGCAAAAAAAGCATCCATATCAATATGAATTATCTTTCGCGATGTATCATTTTTCAATGGAAAAACCAATTCTGCCATGCTACTCGCCTCCTTCCCACGTTTATGTCTCCATTCATTATAACCGAACGTTTGTTCATAAACAATTATTCATGCTAGCAGTAAAAAGAACTTAATTTTTCAAGCAAAAAAACCAAACAACCTGCACGATCAAAATCGTCAAAACAGTCTTGTTCGGTTCCATAGTATAAACTATCACATTATCTCTCGATGAGATTTACTTTGCGTATCATCAGCTTATCAGCTGAACCTCGCTGAAATTCTTGTGGTTCGCCAAAAATTTCAGCATAGATCACCTTGTTGTGTTCACGACGACGTAGCTGGTAGATAATTTTCCCAGTATCTTCCAGTTCCTTCATCATTTCCGTCACACCACCGAAGCCCGTTTTTTTTGTGATAAATCCAGTTGCCACCATGCGTTCATCTAAGTAACGTGCTGAGATCACTGATCCTTTCGCCAAAGTTGTTCTTAAGGCCGTTGCTAATTCCTCTAATTCCTCTGGAACAGGCAACTCCCGTTCAACTGGCTGATATAACGTATCTCGCAAGGTGTTTAATTCCTCCACCAAAGCTTCATACTGCTCCTTCGTCAGCATCACACCTGCGATTTTTTCACGGTTAAAAATGTAAACACCGGTTTCTGCCTTACGAGCTTGAGCAAAAACATCCATTGGTGATTTTTTTACTTCTGTAATTGAAGATGTCGGAACATCTAATTTTCGCAATCCCATGTGCTCTCCTCCTACTTACTAGCTCTTCATATAGAAGAACTACCCCTTATTTTCAATTGTATCCCATTCTATCAATCACGCGTTCCACCACCCAACACGCTAAGTAGAATGACACTCTTCTCGTAGTCCTAATCATTATAGCATAACCTTTCTTGAAGAAAAATCTTCACCTCAGTTTCCTTCGTCAGATAAAAATGTTCGGTATCTTTCTTGAATCAATAAAGAGGAGTCTAAGGTAGGCGTTGTTGTCAACGCTACCTGATGACTCGCAAGCACGATGTTTTTTAAAGCTAAAGCCAGTTCATCTATTCGACAATTACTCAACAGGGATAATTGTCTTTTTAATTCCTTGCTAAGACGATGATAATCTGGTGAAACATGTCCTTGCTTCCATTTTGAATTGAAGATCACTAAGGGAAGACCTTGGTGTATGCCAAAAAACAAATCAAAAAGCTTTACTCGGAATGTGCTCTTCAATAATTCACTTTCCCAAGCCATCGTTTCTTCGATAATCTTACTCGCCAGCGTGACTTCCTCATATAAGGCTGTTCGATGCTTCTGATGGCAACGGTAGAATTCAGTGAATAGCTGAAAATGATAACGCATATGGTCAAAGAATAAATAAACAGCCAATTTTTCCTGTACATCAAATTCCTCAATGAATTTATTGACTAGTACCTTGTCTGGAAACAACGCTTTGTCCAATGAAGTCGCCGATTGGTTTTGATAATACTCATCTATTTGTCGATAAACTTCCCCTTCTTCAAAATAATAGAAATCTCTCAAATAACGTAATTGTAGCAATAGAATGATCCCTAGATCACCTAACAATCTCCCTGTTCGCCGTTTTGCTAACAAATTCAAACTAATCAATCGTCGATTTAATCTTCGCAATTTTGTATACTGCATTTCTGTAGGTGTCAGTTCCCAAAGAAATTGTTTGAAAAGTTGAAAGAGTGGATCTTCCATCAATATTTTTCGATGAAGCTCTAAGTAATTTGGATAATGCTGACGATTAATTTGCCATGTATTCTCTTTGATGACATACGCCTTTTGCTCTAGTTCACTAATGTAGCGCCTCACTGTTTTTATACTTATCCCTAGTTGTTTAGCCATTTCAGTCATCTTGTACTGTTCTTCCTTGATTAACTCAAGTAGCGCCAAATACCGTTGCGTTTTTTTACTTATTATAAGTTGCCAGATCATCCTTCATGTCCCCTCTTCTGCTCATTGAAATTCTTCTAATTTAAAAATAGCACAAGTATGATCCGAGTTTTTTCTCAACTTTTTTTCAAAAAAAAAAACGTCTGAATTCTCAGACGTTCAAAGTCATGGCATTTACCGCCACGATAATTGTACTCAAGGACATTAAAACCGCACCAACAGCGGGACTTAGCAGGATTCCAATCGGTGCCAAAACCCCTGCCGCAAGAGGAATGGCTAAAATGTTATAGCCGGCTCCCCACCAAAGATTTTGGATCATTTTGCTGTGTGTTCTTTTGGCTAAGCGGACAAATTTTAAAATATCCTGCAAATTGCTATTCGTCAAAACGACATCCGCAGAGTCAATCGCGATATCCGTTCCAGCACCGATCGCCATTCCGATCGTGGCTCTTGCCAAAGCGGGTGCATCATTGATCCCGTCACCTACCATCATGACTTTCTTGCCATCATCAGTATACCGTTTAATGATTTTTTCTTTATCATCCGGCAATAGTTCACTATAAAACTCGTTGATAGACAGATAATCTGCTACTGCTTTGGCCGCCTCTTGATTGTCTCCAGTCAGCATCACCGGTTCGATCCCGACATTGCGCAAGCTCTTGATAAAATCCTTTGCCTGCGGTTTTAAGGTATCGCCCATTGCAAAGAAGGCCACCAGCTGATCGTCTATTAATAGGAAGGAAATCGTATTGCCTTGGGCTTGATAATCCTTCAATTTTTCTTGATCAATACTTAATTCACGACGTTCGATTTCCTTTTGGTTGGCCAGAATGACTTGATGTCCTTCGACCGTTCCGCTAACACCGATCCCCTTCAGAGTCGATACGTCTTGCGCTTGAAAAGCTTCGATCCCTTCGACCTTCAAATAATTCATGACACCGACAGCTAGTGGATGATTGGTTTGAGCTTCCAGCGCACCAATATATTTCAACGCCTCAGTTTTACTCATATCAGTCAATTCTTCGATCCCAGTGACCGTAAACTTGCCTTCTGTTAACGTTCCAGTTTTATCAAGAAAAACATAATCCAATTGGTTTCCCTGTTCGAGGGCTTGACGACTTTTCAGCAGTAGGCCATTTTTAGCCGCTAATGAAGTCGAACGAGCAATGACTAAGGGAATCGCTAGACCCAAAGCATGCGGACAGGCAATGACAAAAACCGTTACCATCCGATCCAACGCCTGTGGCAGATCCGCCGCGATCAACCATGTAATAAAGGTCAAAACACCTGCGATTAACGCGATATAGAATAACCATTTCGCTACTTTATCTGAAATCGATTCTAATTTTGACTTTTCCTGTTGGGCTTGCTGGACCATCGTCATTACTTTGGCCAGATAGCCGTCCTCGCCAGTGCCAGTCACTTTTACTCTGATTGTCCCATCACCGTTTACTGAACCGCCAATGACTGGATCACCGACACTCTTTTGAACACCTTTTGACTCACCTGTCACGGCTGATTCATCAACGATCGTTGACCCTTTGATGATCTGACCATCTGTCGGCATTTTATCGCCAGCACGAACTAAGAGTAAGTCTCCGCTCTTGATTTCCTGCAGCTTGACCTTTTGCGTTGAACCATCTTCCTGAATTTGATTGACTTCATCCGGCAGCAATTCCGCCAACTTTTTCAACGCATTGCTGGCATTGGAGACTGCACTCATTTCCACCCAATGACCTAAAAGCATAATAACGATCAAGGTCGCCAATTCCCAGAAGAAATCCATCACGTGTTCATGGGGGTTGAGCTTATTGGCAATAAAGGAATACAAACTATAGATATAGGAAACTGTGATCCCCATCGCGATCAACGTCATCATCGCGGGACTTTTCATCTTCAGCTCCATTTTCGCTCCGCTTAAGAAGGGTTGTCCTCCATAAATGAACAAAATCGTTGCTAATACTAAAACAACCCACTCAGATCCTGGAAACGTTACTTGGAATGACAGTTGCACTCCCATCATCGGCGAAAGAACGATGATGGGAATTGCTAAAACAAGGGAGAGCCAAAATTTTTGTTTGAAATTTCCCATGTGCATCGAATGATCCATTCCTCCATGATCCATCTCATGATGATCATGCCCTTCCATTCCATGACTCATTTCGTGATGCTCGTGTCCCTCCATTGAATGATCCATTGCTTGATGGTCATGCATGGAAGGATCCGTGTTCATCGATTCATCCATTTGATCTCCTTGTTTCATGTTAAATGCCTCCTATTTCCTGCAACGTTCTTATCCTGAAATCCTTCCTCCCTGCTTGCTACAGTTTTTTATGATTCAAGCTGAGGGAGTTGAGCAGCACACTGACCGAGCTAAAGGCCATCGCGCCGCCGGCTATGATTGGATTCAAGAAGCCTAAAGCGGCAAAAGGAATCCCAATCACATTGTATAAAAACGCCCAGAATAAATTTTGTTTGATTTTTCTTAATGTTAGCTTGGATAAACGAATACTCTTTTCAACCGACAAAAGATCGCTGTTCATCAAGGTAATATCGGCTGTCTCCATTGCGATATCGGTTCCGCTGCCCATCGCAATCCCGATATCCGCTAAAGCCAGTGCCGGTGCATCATTGATGCCATCGCCTACCATACCTACCGATTCACCTTTTGTCTTCAGTTCTTTAACGACCTGCGCTTTGTCCTCCGGTAAAACTTCTGCCACAATATCTGAGGCCGACAGTCCCACCTGTTCACCAATATACCGCGCTGTTTGAGGATTGTCTCCCGTCAGCATATTCACCTTAATGCCCAACTGATGCAAAGCAGCAATCGCGGCTTTAGAGGATTCTTTGACCTGATCTGTGACTGAAATCAACGCAAGAAGCTGGGTGTCGTCGGTTAAAAACATCACCGTTTTTCCTTCCTCTTCTAACGCTACCACACGCTCTTCGGGAAATGAAATGTTTCGCTCTTTTAAGCCACGTTTTGAGCCAACAAAATAGGCCTGTCCATTGATGATCCCCGTTACCCCTTGACCAGTTAAACTCTCAAAGTTTTCCACTGGCAAAATCTCGGTTTGCATTTTTCCATATTGATAGATCGCTTTGGCCAAAGGATGCTCTGACTGCTGTTCCAAACTCGTCAAATAAGCCAAAGCCTTTGAATCAAACGCTTCAAAATCTGCTACTACCGGCTTTCCTTCTGTAATCGTTCCAGTCTTGTCTAAAACGATCGTCGTCAAATGAGCGATTTTTTCTAAGGCACCGCCGCCTTTAATCAAAATCCCCGATTTCGCACCTAATCCGGTTCCTACCATAATCGCCGTTGGTGTGGCTAGGCCTAATGCACAAGGACAAGCAATTACCAATACAGAGACACTATGAACGATCGCCTGCTGCCAATCACCCGTCACAAATCCGGTCACGATCAACGTAAGCAACGCCAAGCCCAATACTGTCGGAACAAAAATACTGGAGATTTTGTCTGCAATTTGCTGGATCGGTGCTTTTTCTCCCTGCGCATCCTCGACCATTCGAATAATCCGAGAAAGAACCGTCATGCTGCCAACTTGTGTAGCGCTGAATTGAATACTCCCTGTTGTATTGACGGTTCCGCCAAAAACCTGATCCTCTACCTGCTTATCCACTGGTAAACTTTCACCTGTCAGCATACTTTCGTCAATCGTGGTCTGTCCCTGAATAATCTTTCCATCAACAGGAATTTGTTCCCCTGGACGAACCCGAAAGATATCACCCACTTGCACAGCTTCGATCGGTACTTCCTTTTCTTCGCCATCAATAATTATCATGGCTGTCTTAGCCTGCAGACTCATTAATTGTTTGATTGCATCGCTGGTTTTCGTCTTAGCCTTTTGTTCTAAATATTTCCCCAGCAAGATCAACGTAATGATCATGCCGCTGCTTTCAAAATACAAATCCGAGTTGTCCGGATTGAAGAAACCGTTATACACACTTAACGCGAAAGCAGCCGAGGTCCCCATCGCTACCAATACATCCATATTCGGCGCTTTAGTCTTCAAAGCATGATACGCCCCGCGATAAAAACGCTGACCAACTCCGAACTGGACGGGGGTTACTAAAATCAATTGTACTAGCGGAAGGTGTAAAAAGTGCACCCAGCCGGCATGACTGCCTAAGAGCATCGCGATCATGGCTATCATCAAGGGCGCTGTTAAAACCGCACTTAAAATCAAATCCCGCTTCATTTTTCTAAGATAAGCCGCTTTTTCTTCCTCGATCTTTTGCTTATGAGCTTCATCAAATAGAATCGCCCCATAGCCGATCGCTTCAACACGCTGAATCAACTTTTCCGCCGTCAGCGTATCTTCAAATTGAACCGTAGCTTTTTCTGTCGCTAGATTCACATTCGCTTCCAGCACGCCTTCTGTTGCCTTTAATTCTTTTTCCACCCGCGCCGAACAATTGGCACAGGTCATGCCAGTGATGGCAAATGTTTCAACTGTTGCCTCTGCCAATTAGATCACCTCAGTTTCATACCCTGCTTCAGTCACTGCTGCAGCGATTTGTTCCGCAGAAACTTGCGCTTCATCGAATTTAACGACCCCTTGATTCTTTTTCAGGTTGATCTTTACTTTGTCGATGCCATCCAATTGATTGATCGCTTTCTCTACGTTTGACACACAGTGGTTACAGCTCATTCCGTTGATTGCAAATTGTTTTTTCATTTTAATACTCTCCTTGTTTTTTTATTTATGATGATTGCATTCACATTGTCCTGGAATACAATTACATTCGATCGTTGCTACTGTCCGCTTATTTACTAGCTGCTCTTTGATCAGCTCAACATCGGCATCGGTCAATTCCGCCTCTGCGACTAATTCAGCGATTGTTTCACCGATTCGTTTCGCACAAATATGGGAAAATAAGTTCTCTGTTGCACTTTTGACGGTCTCGCCCTCACTGATTGCCGGATAATAAATATATTTTTTCCCCGACTGCTCTGTTCGTACCGCTTCTTTTTTGACCAACCGTCCCAAAAGGGTTTTGATCGTCGCCGGCTTCCACTCCATCGTTTGCCCAAGGATATCAATGATTTCCTGTGCAGTGGTGGACTCCTGAGTCCAGATCACCCGCATGACTTCCCATTCCGAATCACTGATCTTTATTGGTGTAATCGTCATAGCCATAAGTTTCACTCCTATTCCTTTTAAATTTGTTCGAATTTTTCCAACATGAAAATTCGGCAGATCGTCATTCGTATACGATTCCACTGACCAGCTAAAACAGGAAAGAGAACTCGTATCCTTTCGTTTACATTTGTAATCTACATTTTAAGTTTACAGTTGTAATCAATATTCGTCAACTACTTTGATGCTTTTTTCTAAAAAAAGTAACTGAAGTCAGTTTCACTACTCCAACGATTCAACGAAATACGTACCTTATTAAACTGTCAAAAGTTGAACTCGCTGCTACCTCATTCTATAGTAATCATTTTTCTGAAAATCAGAAAAATGAGGCGTATTTTCGTCACGCATGCGATTCAACTAAACTTCACGTACTAATAATTCATTTAAAGATCAATCTCTCCTTCTCTCTTTACTAAACTGCCAAAAGTTGAACTCGCAAAAAGGCTTTGCAATCTTTTTTTGATTGCAAAGCCTTTCGTAGTTTTTTATTTTATTCTCAAACAGCGCATCGCATTTAAAACAGCGATGACTGTTACGCCGACATCGGCAAAAACAGCTGCGTACATCGTCGCAAATCCCAATGCTCCTAAAATCAGCACCAAAATTTTCACACCGATGGCAAAAACAATATTCTGCTTCACAATTCCCATCGTTTTACGTGCAATACGAATCGCTACTGAGATCTTAGCTGGTTGATCGTCCATAATAACCACATCGGCTGCTTCAATCGCAGCGTCTGAACCAAGTCCTCCCATAGCGATTCCAATATCTGCTCGGGCCAAGACTGGTGCGTCATTCATTCCATCACCAACAAAGGCGGTTTTAGCTTCACGTTTTAATTCTTCTTCTAAGTGAATGACTTTGTCTTCTGGCAATAACTCGCTATACACCTGATCGATCCCAACTTTATTTCCGATCGCCTCAGCAATTCTGCGATTATCACCAGTCAGCATCACCGTCCGCTTCACGCCAAGTTTTTTCACTTCGGTCAACGCTTCAGAAACATTGTCCTTCAATTCATCGGCAATCACTAAATGTCCAATAAAAAGACCATCCAGCGCGACATAAACGACCGTGCCGATTTCTTTGACTGCCTTGTACGGAATATCATATTTCGCTAATAGCTTTTCATTTCCGACTAGAACATGATGTCCTTCAATCTCAGCCGAGATCCCAAACCCAGCAATCTCTTCCAGTTGGCTAACCGCTGCTAAAGGTTGATCCACATAGCTTACAATTGATTGAGCGATTGGATGGCTCGAACTTTGCTCCGCACTAGCAACATAACGTAGGAAATCCTTTCGATCAATCGTGGTGTCGACCTGCTGAACTTCAAAAACACCCTTCGTCAACGTTCCTGTTTTATCGAAGACGAGCGTTTCAACATTTGCTAACGTTTCAATATAATTACTACCCTTGATTAGTACACCAGCTTTACTTGCACCGCCAATTCCGCCAAAGAAACTCAACGGAACAGAGATTACTAATGCACAAGGACAAGAAATAACTAAAAAGGTCAATGCCCGATAGATCCAATCATAGAAAGGTTCGCCTGTAACCAAAGGCGGAACAACTGCCAACAGAATAGCCAAACCAACAACGATCGGTGTATAGTAACGAGCAAAGCTGGTGATAAAGTTCTCAGCCGGAGCTTTTTTACTGCTGGCATTTTGAACTAAGTCTAAAATCTTGCTGACAGTCGATTCACCAAAGGTCGTCGTCACTTCAACCGTCAATTGCCCACTTTGATTAATAAAGCCGCTAAGAATTTGCTCACCTGGATCAATACTGCGAGGCACGGATTCACCTGTTAAGGCTGAAGTATCCAGCATTGAGTGACCCTCCTTGACGATCCCATCCAAAGGAACCTTCTCTCCTGGCTTGATCAAAATTAGATCACCTACATGGATCTTTTCAGGCGCAACACTTCTTACTTCATCATTCAAAATCAGGTTCGCCGAATCCGGACGAATCGCTAATAAGGAGCTGATCGATTTTCGTGATTTTGCTACCGCATAATCTTGGAAAAATTCTCCTACTTGATAAAAGAGCATGACCGCTACGGCTTCCGGATACTCACCAATCGCAATCGCACCAACCGTCGCAATCACCATCAAGAAGTTCTCATCGAAAATCTCACCATGAAAAATATTCGTAATCGCCGTCTTCAGCACATCATAACCAATCCATAAATACAAAATCAGATACGCGATCAACTTCCAAGGCATGGCTGGTGTAAAGATGGCCAGTAAAACCAGAGCAATGAGTGCCGTGACAATCTGAATAATCTTTCCTTTGGAGCTTTCTTCAACTTTTTCTGTCTGCACGCTGTTAACTTCCACGTCTGGCTCTAGCTTGTTAACAATCGCTTTCGCCTCGTCGCTAATACGGTCAATGTCCTTTTCAGGAGCAACAATCGTAAGCTTCGTACTCATAAAATCAACCTGCGCTTGCTCCACTCCACTGATTTGCTGAACGGAACGCTCGATTTTTGCTGCACAATTCGCACAATCCAATCCATCTAACCGATATACTTTTTCCATGAGATACCCTTCTCTCCGAATTACATATGAATGTTTCCTCATATCAATTATATATGAGTGCACGCTCATGTGTCAAGCAAAGAAAGAAAGCTTTTTCAAAAAAATATTCTATGATAAACCTTGATATATCAGCTTTTAAGAAACTAAAAAAAACTTTCCTTCAAAAAACCGTTGACAAATAGACCAGCGGTCGGTATTATAAAGGTACAGACAACGACCGACAGTCGGTTTAGAGAAAGGAGAGAAGAAATGCGTATCGTAAAGGAACACGACGAACGGAGAAATGAAATCATTACAACGGCAGAAGAATTCTTTTTAACCAAAGGATTTAATAAAACCACCGTCAATGATATTTTGAAACGAATTGGGATCGCTAAAGGAACCTTCTACCACTACTTTGTTTCAAAGGAAGAAGTTCTAGATGCGGTCATCGGACAAATCATTGACCAGGAAATTCTACGAGCAAAGGAAATCCAAAAATTGGACGGAACAGCCCTAGAAAAACTAATCACCTTCCTTTCACAAAATAGTCAGGAAGATGATCGAAAAGAAGAAATGGTCGACAAATTCCAAATGCCGGAGAATTCCTTGATGAAACAGCGAGCACTAGACGGCACCATCAATCAAGTTTGTCCCGTTCTAGCAGAAATAATTGAAGTCGGCAGACAACAAGGAGAATTCAAAACAGCTTATCCACTTGAAAGTATCCAATTTTTAATCGCTGGCATCCAAACGATGTTTGATGAAATTGAAAAATTACCACCTGAAACCATTCAAAACCGCGTCATTGCCGCAACAGATTTAATTTATAAAGTCCTGGATGTGAACCAAGAAATCCATCCTTACGATCAAACAATCGCACAATTACAAAAAATCTTTATCCCATAAGCTCAACAAATTCTGTTGAGTTTAATTAAAAAATTAAATTAGACCGACAGTCGGTCAAGAAAAGAGGAAATTATTATGAATAGCACACAAACAATCAAAACCGTAGCAGGAGAAACCAACGAGTCGATCCAAACAGTCGAAAGCATCTTAAACAGTTACGAAAATTACTGCAATAAGAACATCACCCGTTACTCTCGCAAACACATGGCAGCAATCGTTGAATTTATCTCGAATGAAACGCTTCTATCACAAGAAACCTGTTCAAAAGTCATGAATCAATTCTTTGATCTAGTGAAAAGCGAAATCAAAGGTAAATTCTTTAACTAAAAAACATAAAAAGGAGAAATTTAACATGAAAAAACTAACAATTATCGCTTTGACGCTTATCACTTTAGGAGCTACTTCTCAAATCGTTGAAAAAAACATCGACAAAGAAGAAGTAAAAACCGCAGTGACTTCGAATCTTAAAGAACACGACGAAAAAGACAATGACATTGACTTTGGTCACGACAACGACGCTGAAAATACATTAGCCGAAAAAATCGGATTTTAATTAGGAGGAGCTTTATCATGAAAAAACTAACAATTATTGCTTTGACACTTATTACTTTAGGAGCCACTTCTCAAATCGTTAAAAAAAACATCGACAAAGAAGAAGTAAAAACAGCGGTGACTTCGAATCTTAAAGAACACGACGAAAAAGATAGCGACATTGACTTTGGTCACGACAACGACACTGAAAACACATTAGCCGAAAAAATCGGATTTTAATTTAGGAGGAGCTTTATCATGAAAAAACTAACAATTATCGCTTTGACGCTTATCACTTTAGGAGCCACTTCTCAAATCGTTGAAAAGAACATCAACAAAGAAGAAGTGAAAACCGCAGTGACTTCGAACCTTAAAGAACACGACGAAAAAGATAACGACATTGACTTTGGTCATGACAACGATGCTGAAAATACATTAGCCGAAAAAATCGGATTTTAATTAGGAGGAGCTTTATCATGAAAAAACTAACAATTATTGCTTTGACACTTATCACTTTAGGAGCCACTTCTCAAATCGTTGAAAAAAATATCGACAAAGAAGAGGTGAAAACCGTCGTTACGACAAACCTCAAGGAAAATGATTCCGAAAATGACTCTCTCTACTTTCAGCATGAAGATGACAAACAAAGCTCACTAATAGAAAAAATTGGATTTTAAAAAAGCGTCGAGGACAACCTCGACGCTTTTGCTCTAATTCAATTATGGGTAAATCCGGTTCAACAAACGTGGGAATGGAATAGCCTCACGTACATGATCGATCCCAGCAATAAAGGTGATCGTTCGTTCAAGACCTAAACCAAAACCTGAGTGCGGCACAGTCCCGTATTTACGCAAGTCTAAGTACCAAGAATATTCTTCTTCGTTCAATCCTGTTTCACGAATTTGTTCTAACAGGTAATCATAGTCCGTTGCACGTTCTGAACCGCCGATGATTTCACCATAGCCTTCGGGAGCAATCAAGTCCGCACAGATGACAACATCTTCCCGAGTTGGATGTGGCTTCATGTAGAACGGTTTAATCGCCTTCGGATAATTTAAAATGAAGACTGGACGGTCAAAGGAGTTCGCGATAAAGGTCTCATGTGGCGAACCAAAATCTTCGCCCCATTCAATATCGTCAAAACCATTTTTCTTCAGTAATTCGATCGCGTCATCATAAGAGATTCGCGGATAAGGAAGTTTTGTATAGTTTTTCAAAATTTCTTTATCACGACCCAATACGTCTAAGGCATAATCGCAGTTGTCCAAAACATTTTGAACTAAGTATGCGACATATTGCTCTTGAACCTCTAGGCTATCTTCTTGATGCATGAAGGCCATTTCCGGTTCAATCATCCAAAACTCGATCAAGTGACGACGTGTTTTAGATTTTTCTGCACGGAAGGTTGGGCCAAATGAAAATACTTTGCCCAGTGCCATTGCAGCTGCTTCCATATACAATTGTCCACTTTGAGATAAATACGCTTTATGGTCAAAATAGTTCGTTTCAAATAAGTCGCTGGTGCCTTCAGGAGCTGAACCTGTCAAAATCGGCGGATCAACTTTTACAAAGCCATTATTATTGAAGAATTCATAAGTTGCTCGGATCACTTCGTTACGAATCAACATGATCGCGTGTTGTTGTGATGAACGCAACCATAAATGACGATGGTCCATTAAAAAGTCAACACCATGTTCCTTCGGTGTAATGGGATAGTCGTGACTTTCACCGATTACTTCAATTTCTTTCACGCCTAATTCATAGCCGAATTTTGAGCGGGTATCTTCCCGAATTTCGCCAGTCACAATAATTGACGTTTCTTGTGTCAGCTCTTTGGCTAAATGAAAGACCTCTTCAGATACTTCACTCTTTACAACAACTGCTTGGAAATAAGCCGTTCCATCACGTAATTGTAAAAAAGAAATTTTTCCGCTTGAACGCTTATTAGCTACCCAAGCCCCGATTTTTACTGTTTCGCCAACATGATTCTTGGCATCGATAATTTGAATCTGTTCCACAAATGTCTCTCCTAACTTATTTATCCCGAATTGATGTATTACTTCTTACTATTTTCAATAAAGCGGCGAATCCGTACAACGGCTTCTTCTAAGTCCTCCATACTGGCTGAATAACTCATCCGTACACTATCCATAGAACCAAAACCTTCACCGGTTACCAGCGCTACCTGTTCTTGCTCCAACAGATCGTTGACCCAAGTCGTCACATTGTCATAGCCGCCCATCTCCATGGCTTCCTTGATATTTGGAAACAGATAGAACGCCCCTTGTGGTTTTTTAAGCTTAAAGCCTGGAAGATCAGCAACCTTTGGATAAATCGTATTCAGGCGCTCCTCAAAGGCTTGGCGCATTTTTTCTGCTGTTTCTTGTTCGCCAGTTAAAGCTTCAACAGCTGCCACCTGGCTAACAGAGGTTGGATTACTTGTCGCTTGAGAGGCGATCGATGTCATCCCGCCGATGATCTCAGGATTCCCAATGGCATAACCGATTCGCCAACCGGTCATAGAATAGGTTTTTGATACCCCATTGATGATCACTGTATGATGGAAAATCTCGTCAGATAAAGAAGCCAGATGCGGCGCTTTGTTCCCATTATAAACAAGATGATCATAAATATCATCTGAGACAATCAGCAGTTCATGGCGGACTGCCCATTCACCAATTTCCCGCAGCTCATCTTCTGTATAGATCATTCCTGTAGGATTTGACGGTGAATTAATAATAATTGCTTTTGTTTTCTCAGTACGAGCCGATTCGAGCTGATCAACTGTTATCTTATAATCATTGTCCTGAGCACCCGTAACAAAAATCGGCATCCCCTGTGCCAACTTGACCTGCTCTCCGTAACTAACCCAATAAGGCACTGGGATAATCACTTCATCCCCTGCATCCAAAATTGTATGGAACAAGGTATACAAGGCAAATTTCGCACCACTAGTCACGATGATGTTTTTCGGTTCGATCGTTAAATCATAATTATTCTTAGTGAAGTCAACGATCGCAGACTTTAATTCTGGGGTACCGCCGGCTGCAGTATAAAAACTGACTTTCCCGCTCTTGATTCCTTCAATCGCGGCCTGCTCAATATTCTCCGGAGTTGTAAAATCCGGTTCACCAACAGTTAAACTAATTACATCTAATCCTTGGGCTTTCAACTCTTTGGCTTTGGCGGTGGCTGCTAAAGTGACGGACGGTTCTAGGTTTGTTACACGCTGTGACAATTTCATAACTAATAACTCCCTTACCAAGATTTTTTAGATTTTTTTGATCGTTTTGATCGACTTGCCGTCGTTAAATGCCAGCAAGTAATAATAAATCGCGCCTTGCTCATCCTTTGCGGTGATCTCCCAAGCAGTTTGATCGTTATAGATTCCCAGATTGGCCTTTTCAAAGATCTTATCTGGATGCTCGCTTTCAAAGCGCTGTTTTGCTTGCTGCTCGGTCAGACCATCCTTTTGATTAAGAACGCGGATTTTCTCTCCCGATTCTGGAACGATCACGATGATCGCTTCTCCCGTATTGCTTTCACCGATGACGGTAAAATAAGTTTTATCACGATTGAACCAGTAAAATTGATCCACCGTTTTTAAATCGGCATATTTTTCTGCCATTTGAACAGCTTCTCTTTTGGCTTGCTGCATCGGACGATTTGAACGAATAAAGATCATGGTCGCCGCCACAATGATAATCAGTAAAAAAGTCACAATTCCTAACAGCCAGCGGTTGAGTCGTTGTTGTCCTGCACTATTCGTATCCAAAATCATACTCCTCTCAGACAAGCTACATTATACCAAAAGAAGAGCTCCGCCTCACTATTTCTCTGTACTTTTGTCAGAATTTAAAAATTGATCCGTCTCCAGTAAGATTTCCTCCAAAGGTAATTGTTTGATCGGCAATTCCTTTGGCAGTGCTTTACGCAGTTTTTCTCCGTAGCCAGCAGTAATAAAACGTTGATCTAACAGTAACATGACTCCTCTATCTTTTTCTGATCGGATCAGTCGCCCTAGTGCTTGCCTTAATCGCAACGCGGCATGAGGAACGGCCTCTTGGAAAAAGGGATTGATCCCTTCTGCTGATAAAAAGTCATTACGCGCTTTTACCTGCAGACGCTGCGGATTTTCAAATGGCAAACGCGTGACAATCAGAAGCTGTAAAATATCTCCTGGTAGATCAATGCCTTCCCAAAAACTATCCGCCCCAAATAAGAGCGCATCATTAGATAATAAAAAACGTTTCAGCAGTTTTTCACGACTGCCGCCGATGCCTTGTGCCAAGACTTCTCTGCCTTCGTTTAGTAAAGGCACACGAACACGCTGATATACTCGATTCAAGATATCGTGCGAAGTAAACAGAACCAAAATCGGTCTTTTTTGATTTTCCGCCATTTTATGAACCACACTGGCCACATAATTTGCATATTGGTCTGGTGAGGTTGATTGAATACTGATGCTGTTGGTTGGTAAATACAAGCGCGCCTGTTCTGCATAATCGTAGGGACTGCTGATAATTTTCAAGGGCGTTTCTGGAATGCCCCAACGCTTTGCGAAATAATGCCGATCACTGCCAATTTTCAACGTCCCACCTAAATAGAGAATTTGCTGATAACGGTTATACCATTTTGTCTGACTGATCAATGAAGCATCTAAATCCTGTACTTGGAACGTTTTACGTTTTGCATTGAACCAATGAATATAACGAGCGTCCCATTTTTCACTAAACGTCTCAAATGCCAACTGTTGTTGAGCTAAATTTTCTAACAATGATTGAAGATCGCTCCACTCCGCCTGCTCCCTGATATCAAAAGTCTCTTTATATCTCGCAAAGTAGGATTGCATTTGATCTCCTAATGTCAAGGCATCATGATACAGTCGGCCGATACGCTGCAACACTTGTTCGCCAGCTAAAGATAATTGATCAATCATATCTTTAGTAATCAACCGCTCATCCTCTGTTGGATATTCTTCTTTGAATATCTGATAAAAATCCGTCAAATCCTCATTTAATTCTTGCAACACATCTTGAAAAATTTCGAGCGTATGCTGCGTTTGTTGGTCTTTTTGAACCAGCTTTTGCCATACAGTAAATTGTTGCGTATCAAATAGGCGATGAAGCATACGTTGAATCGCCAAAAGATTAAATTGTTGTGTAGTGATTTTTTCCAAGACACGATTTAAGTGATGCGCTTCGTCAATAATCAGATAAGGACTTTTTGGCAGCTGTGGAATATCCCGCTGATCTTCTTGCGCTAAATACGCATGATTTGTTACGATCAAGTTGCTTTGTGCCAATTTTTCCTGCCGGTGCCGAATAAAATCCACAGCATAGAAAGGACTACTTGGGTTCAAGGTGTGTGTCCCTAAATGAGCCACTTCCTGCCAAAAAGGGTGCTTTAGACTTGTCATATTTAATTCATCAAAATCGCCGGTTTCTGTTTGTGTCAGCCAAACCAGCAAGGCCATCTGATAAAAGGTATATTGCTTTTGCTCCGATTTCTTTTCAAAGCTTTGATAAAAACGTTCCAGATCAATGTAATGGCGACTGCTTTTCATCACCACCGCCTGCAATGGCTGATCCAACAGTCGATTGAGCAACGGCAAATCATGGCTCAATATTTGTTCCTGCAATAGTAGAGATACCGTACTTATGACGATCGGCTTTTCTGGTGTCGCCAGAAAACTCATGGGCAGTAAATACCCTAATGTCTTACCGATTCCGGTTGCAGCCTCCACCAAAATGTTCTTATCGTCTTTTTTATTGAAGAAATCATAGACCAGATTCATCAGCCGCGCCTGTTCTTTACGAAAATCCAATTCTCCAGCGTAAATCTTTTCCTTGGCCTTCCTTGAACGTGGATACGCCTTTACTCCAAAATAATTTTCAGAAAAAAGGGGAACACTCTTCTTTCGCAGGGCCAAACCATGAATAATGACTAAATCCTTTGACAAGGGTTTTGGATTGGCTTGCATCTCCGTTAAGCAGCTTTCCAAATAATTCTTTGTTTGAAAAGCCATTTGATCGGCCGTATCGATTATTTTTTCTAACGTAATGAGCGGCAGTTCTTTTATTATTGTTTCTAAATGCAACAATAATTGAGCCGTAACATCCGCATCACTGTCAGCCTGATGAGGATTTTCATGCGTTAAGTGTAGTTCTTCAGCTAAGTCTTTCAAACGAAAGCTGAGAGATGTCGGCATAAATACTTGTGCCAACTCTACAGTATCAACTCCCGGGATGGTTAACGCCGGCATCCCGCATCGTTCTAACTCATTACTTAAAAACGGATAATCAAAGTGAATATTATGTGCTACAAAAATCGTATCTTCCAATAAATTCGTGATCGTTTGCGCCACATCTTCAAAATAAGGGGCCTTTTTAATCCGCTGGTTAGTGATGCCGGTCAGCGTCTGAATTTGTGCCGGAATCGATTGATCCGGGTTGATGTCGGTTGAAAAATGGGTGACGATCTTCCCTTCTTCGATCAATACACAGCCGAATTGTATAATTCGATCCGTCTTAGGGTCTGTTCCTGTCGTTTCTATATCAACGACTGCATAATTTTTTTTCACACGCGCCCCTCCTTCCTCGAATTGGTCCTCTGTGAATATAAAAGTAAAATAGCTCAGCTCTTAGTCTTCCTCACGCATTATATCTGAATACTACCACTTTCTACAAGAAAGTTCTTTAGTTAAAACGATTCCAAACAAAAGAATACCCGCGAAAAGAGACTCTATTCTTGTTTATACCCGCCAAAAGATAAATTTAATTATAAAAAAAAGCCAGATGCTTGCGCATCTGGCGTAAAAGTCTACTAAAATTAAGCTTTGTTAACGTTTGTAGCTTGAGGTCCACGTTGGCCTTCTTCAACGTCGAAAGTCACTGCTTGACCTTCTTCTAAAGTTTTGAAGCCGTCGCCTTGGATAGCTGAGAAATGTACGAATACGTCATTTCCGTTTTCAGCAGTGATAAATCCGTAGCCTTTTTCTGAGTTGAACCATTTTACTGTACCTTGTTCCATGTTAAACATCCTCCTAGGATAAAAATTAATTTGTAATTACTTGAATGGTGAAATAGGAAAGATGTTGTCTGAAACAAACTTGCCAATATTACCGTACAAAAACTACAATTAGAAGTATAACACAGATAAAGCGATAACACTAGGTTATCGCTCAAAAAACTTTGGAAAATTTTTTCTTAATATATTTGAAATATTTCCACACTAATAGCGTAGGATCGCCAATAAGCTTTTCTCATCCGGTGCATCCTTTTGGTCTAGAACAAAGACCTGCCCGCCATTTTTGATAACATTGTCAGCAATTTCATTCAATACTTGACGGCGGTCATATTCTACATCAGGATCTTCGCCAAACCCATCTACAAGATTTGCTGTCGCAATAAATAGATGAGAAACTTTTCCCTCTTTTGCTGCTGGGACAATATCTACCAATTGATCAATAAATTTCCGGTTAATCAATTTTTGATTGCTCTGCGTTTCTACCTCAGCTAGCTGATCCGCTATTTTCTGCGTTTCCTTTTTGATATCATTGATATTCATTTGTGCCGGAGACCCGCTGATTGCGGCTTTGTCTGAGTAATAAGGATTTTTAGCGATCTTCTTGAATTGTGATTGATTTTCTGGCAAAGCAAAAAGATACAATGGTAATTGTTCTGGATTATCCAGTTCCTTCAGAAAATTATCGACTGCTTGGTAATAATTTACCCAATCAATCTCAACCTCTTCATCCTTTGCGCTGACGCCGTGGACACTACCAACCTCGCCACCTCTTGAGGAAACACTTAGATTTCCACCTGTCAACTCGTCACCCAGAGCTGTGACAATATCTTTCGGAGCGCCTTCTGGAAGCTCAACCATCTCAATTTCTTTATTACGAACAATATAGAGTTTCATTGAATCTCTATTCAGTGCCATTAAATAGTAAGAATAGTTAAATTGCGCGTTTTTGATGATTGCCAATAAGTAAGGTAAATCACTTACATAGTATTGGTCATCAACTGCGATGCTTAACCGATGAATATATGTTGCGTCAGCGGTCAAGATTACTGCGACACTTTTTGTTCCGCTGCGCCAAAAATCTCCATCTGCTAATAATTGATCGATTTTTTCTTGGAATGGTTCAAAGCTGTGATCAGTGTACTTCTTCTCAAAGCGTCGTTTCGCTTCTTTAGCAAAATTTTTAAACATGATTTGGTCTTTTTCAACGTCTTGGTGTGCATGGTGAGTATTCAACATAAACGTGATAAACGGACCGGTTGCTTCTTCTGAAGTCAATTCAGTTAGTAACTTTTTACTGATATTTGCCATAAATGTACCCTCCTATTTAATCTTCCAACCCAAGTGTACCATAGCTCTCAATTTCCTTAAAACGAAACGCAACCCTTACATTATGAAATATTCTTAAAAATTTTACTGTAATTTGCATAAGTCTTTTCTAATACATTTCTTAGCGATTAACAAACAGCTATTCATGATTTCATTGATTGAATGCTTTATCATGAAATCATACCAATTATCCCGAATTGGTTTTTCATACTTACTCCTACCAAGAGTAAATAACAACCTTCATTTCCACCATAGTGACGGCTATGGTGGTTTTTTGCGAGTTCCACTTTGCGCTTTAGCGCGATTAGTGGAATCGTATGTGTGATGAAAATCTAATCCATTTTCGCGGGCTTCGAAAAAGAATCACCTTTTCTTGAGCTAGCTGTCAGTCCAACTTTTCGCAGTTTCTCAAAGTCAGACTGACAAATTTCATTCTCAAATTAGATATTGATACGAGGCGGGTAGTTGGATGATATGCGTGATGAGAATCAAATTAACTTTTTTCGGTTTTTGAAAAAAGCTAGTACGCTAAAACGAATTAGCAGCCTGCCAGTTGCCTATTCCAATACGTTAGTGGAATCGTATGCGTGACGACTATCTAATCACCCCAACAAAAATTTGTTTGCGTTCCTAATTTTTGCTAAACTGGGACTAACAAAACAAGGGGGTAGATCATGAAAACTGCCGAGGAAATGTACCAGTTTTGCCAAGATAACGGATTTTTCTCTGGTTCAGATCAGCAATGGGGTGTCAGGCTTTTTTCTGTTTTAGAAAAAAACTTAGGGGCAGATGAAGAGATCCAGCTTTGCTTTATTGGTCTGCACAATCGAACATCAGCTACAAAAAATGATGGTTTTTATGCCTACGCGTTGACGAATCAACGCTTTATGATGGGTCAAAAGAAACTGATCGGCGATGATTTTAAAGTCATCCCTTTGGCGAATCTACAGGACCTTCGTTTAACCAAAGAAATTAGCTTAGATGTATTAGAAATTTCTTCTTTAGAAGGCGTAATTAAGATCGTTTTGACTGAAGAAGAAGCCCCAAACGTATTTACCCGGTTAAAAGAAAAAATTCAATTAACCACCAAAGAAAAAAAGTCTGAAGATCCACTAAGTAAAGTAGAGCAGCTTCTGAAAATGAAAGAGCTATTAGATCAAGGGATACTAACAGAAACAGAATTTGACAAAATAAAAAAAGATATTCTTCAATAAAAAAATCCAGTCTAAGAAATTCTTAGACTGGATTTTTTTATTGAATCGCTGCTTTGCCCGTTTCGCGAGTACGGATACGAATCGCTTCTTCAATCGGGTAAACAAAGATTTTTCCTGTTCCACATTCTTCCGACTGACACGTTTCTAAGATCAAGTCAATCACTCGTTCGACATCCTCATCTGCTAAGATGAAACTTACCGATACTTTGGGTAATAAAGTCGTAATAATTTCTTGTCCCCGTACATGGCTTTTTTGACCCTTTTGCAACCCACAACCCAATACTTGACTGACTGTCATACCATTTACTTCAATTTCTTGATCAAGCGCTGCTTTGATCGTTTCTAATTTTTCTTGTCTGATAATCGCTTCAACTTTTTTCATCGCGTCCTCCTCTTACTGCTTCTAAGAATCCATTCCCATAAATGTTGGATAAGCATTTTCATCATGCTCGATCTTGTCTAAACCTAATGCTTCTTCTTGTTGCGAAACGCGAATCGGCATAAATACTCTAATCAATGAAATAATCAAATAGCTCGCTACACCGGCAAATACCAAGGTGAACAATACACTTTCAATTTGAGCAATAAATAAGTGAGTCTCTCCATAAATTAGTCCAACTCTCCCACCGACTGAAGGGTCAGCAAAAATTCCGGTAACGATTCCGCCAAAGATCCCGCCGACACCATGACAGCCAAACGCATCTAGCGCATCGTCAAAACCAAGCTTTTGCTTAATCACTGAAATGAAGAAGTAACAAAATGGACTCACTAAAGCACCAATCAAAAGACTTGACCAAATCGATACAAATCCCGCGCCTGGAGTAATCGCAACTAAACCGACCACCGCTCCAGTACAAGCTCCAACAACCGTAGGCTTGCCATTTAGAATCTTTTCAATCAACATCCATGACAGCATCGCACAAGCTGCTGCTGTATTCGTAGTGATCATCGCATGGATCGCCAAACCGTCAGCGGCTAACGCCGAACCGCCATTAAAGCCGAACCAGCCAAACCATAAAAGTCCAGTTCCCAAAACAACGAAAGGAACATTATGCGGCCGGTAATCTCCAAGGTGATACTCGCGACGACGACCTAAGACGATTGCTAAGACTAACCCCGAGATTCCTGAACTAATGTGTACAACATTTCCGCCGGCAAAATCAATCGAGCCAATCTTATCAAGGAACCCGCCACCCCAGACCATATGCGCCATTGGGAAGTAAACTACGACCAACCAAATCGCGATAAATAGGAAAATCGCGGAGAATCGCATCCGACCAGCAACTGATCCTGTTAAAATGGCTGTCGTGATCAAGGCGAACATCATTTGGAAGAAAGCAAATAATCCTTCTGGAATTCCGTCGCCCTTTGTCATTGAGACACCATTGAAAAGAACTTTATCTAGGTTCCCGACGAAATCGCCGCTGCCGCTAAAGGATAATGAATACCCAATCACTATCCAGATCAAGGAAGCTAACCCCATCGTACAGATTACCATCATCATCGTGTTCAAAATGTTTTTCCGCCGTTCTAGACCACCATAGAAAAATGCTAACGCGGGTGTCATGAGAAAAACCATTCCTGAACAAATCAAAATAAATGCAATATTTGCTGCCATCAAACCACTCCATTCCTCTTTATGTTAAGTATTCTAACATCGATTTCAAATAAAAAAAGTATTTTTCCTCATTTTTTTCATTTTTTTCTAATTTAGTGACTTTTCATGTTAGGAAACTTTACATAAAAGGAGCAGGAATCTCTTCCTGCTCCTATAATTCATGGTATTCTTTATAAACCTCTTGTTTCTTCAATCCGTGTCGTTTCGCCACCGTTTTGATGGCCTCTTTAGCGAACTGCCCTTCTTCCACTAACGCTTCAACCTGTTCCTTCAACGTTCCTTCAAACGTTTCCTCCTCAGCTACCTCTGTTGCTCCCGAGACTAACAGACAACATTCGCCTTTTAAAGGATGTTCAGACAGATAGTCAACCAACTCTTCTGCCGTTCCTCGTAGGTATTCTTCATAGAGTTTAGTTAGCTCACGACAAATCACTACATCACGATTCCCAAAAACTTCAATAATATTTTTAAGTGTTTCCTTCACGCGATGAGGAGATTCATAGAAAATCAACGTCGCTGTTTGATTTTTTAAATCCGTTAATTCTTTTTTCTGACTACTTTTTTTTCGTTGTAAAAAACCATAGAAATAGAACGGTTGAGGCAGTAAGCCGGAAGCAATCAACGCCGTCATACCAGCTGTAGCACCAGGCAAAGCAACAACAGGAATATTTTCTTCTATACAAGCTACAACTAACTCATGCCCAGGATCACTGATTGAAGGCATCCCAGCATCACTGACTTGAGCAATCGATTGACCACTTTTCAAAAAGGCCAGCAGTTCAGGAATCCGTTCATTGTAATTGTGTTCATGCAAACTTTTTTGCGGAACCTTCACCTCAAAGTGGTTCAGTAGTTTTTGAGTGTTTCGTGTATCCTCACTGGCAATTAAATCAACAGTTTGCAAGGTTTTGACCGCACGAAAAGTCATATCCTCTAAATTACCGATCGGTGTCGGAACTAAATACAATGTACCAACTTCTTGTGCAAAACTTTTTTGGATCTTCACGACCATTCTCCTAACTCTTTTCATACATTCAGTTTCTGTTCAAAATAATTTCAAAAAAATATGTTCCTCTATTTCGTTACAGACCTTGAAAACTGGAAAGTTTGAACTGACAAAAAAGCGGGTGTGACAAGCAGCGTCATACCCACTATTTTAATTCAATTATTTTTGTTTGCTCTCACGATAAATGACATCTAAACAAAACGCGCAGGGTTCATCCGCTTCACGTCTCGATCCGTAAAGTAAATTACAGACGTGAAAGCCATCTTCGTAAATCTTTTCAAGATTCAAACGAGATTCGGATAGTTCTTGTCGTTCATCCAAAACGGGCGATTTCTTCTCATCAATCTCACGAATTCGTTCGCGTAATCGTTCGTTTTCCATTTCTAGCTTGGCATTTTTTTCAACGAGCTCTAATAAAGTTTCTTTCATCGATACTAAATCATCGAGATTCTTCTGCATATCCAGCTCTAATTGATTCAAGCCATCATATAAAGAACGCCGGTCCATCATGACAGATCACCTGCTTCAACTAGTTCTTGATAATCAAAATCAATCGTTGCATCGCGGCCAAACAAACGAACTTTGACTACTTTACTAAGTAAGTTCAAACCGATGACTTTCCCCCGACCTTCTGGCGTATTGATTTCCTTGCCATAATCTGGCATTTCTTTTTTCGCGGCTTCATATTCACCATTCTCATACTTCAGGCAACACATTAACCGTCCACAAAGTCCAGAGATTTTCGTTGGATTCAACGATAATCCTTGATCTTTAGCCATCTTAATCGACACTGGGATAAAGTCTCCTAAGAAAGTTGAACAACATAACGGTCGTCCACACGGTCCGATCCCACCAAGGATCTTCGCTTCATCACGAACGCCGATCTGACGCAATTCAATACGCGTACGGAAAACACCGGCTAAATCCTTCACCAGTTCGCGAAAGTCAATTCGTCCATCTGCCGTAAAATAGAAAATCATTTTACTTCTATCGAAGGTATACTCGACTTGAATCAGTTTCATTTCTAACTCATGGGTACGAATTTTTTCTTTCGCAACCTTAAACGCTGCTGCAGCATCCGCTTCATTTTGAGCCACTTTTTTTAATTCTTTGTCTGACGCTTTATGTAAAATCGTTTTTAAATCATCAGACAAATCTTTTTTTGCTATCTCTATTTTTGGAATTGCCACTGTCGCAATCTGGTGCGCCTGTTGTGACTCGACCAAGACTTTATCATTATAAAAATATTCGTTTTTACCTGGTGCATAGTAATAAATATGACCAGCGTCCCGAAAACGAACACCCACAACTTCAACCATGGTTCTCCCTACTCTCTTAAATAACGTTAAGCAAAAACGATGTGTAACGTTATTTGTTCTGCGATATTTTGAAATGACACGTTTGCTTCTAGTTTCTGACCAGCTGATAAAACTTCTTCTAATAGGTAGTTGTAATTTTCTAAACCTAATTGATTTTGTTTCATCACTTGATTACGTTTTTCCTTCACAAAATACGCGAGCATTTCAAATGCGAATTGCTGTTGTGTTTTGTCTTTAAACGTCTTAACCAGTTTTTTCTGGACATAGATAAACGCTTGCGGATCATTTTTTTCGAGATAATTAAACCATTGAATAACAACATCTCTAGCTTCATTAAACCATTCATCTTTTGAGATTTCAACAGCTTTTGTATAACTATTTGTTAAATTTGCTAAGAGTTTTGCAGTTTTTTCAGGGATTTGTTCTGCCTCTAAACGAGACTGCAAGCGTTCCGTGGACAACGCTTGGAAGTGGATGATCTGACAACGAGAGCGAATCGTAGGTAAAATTTTTCCTAATGATTGGGTCTCCAGAATAATCATAAAATTGGCAGGTGGTTCTTCCAAAAACTTTAGTAGGCTATTCGCCGAGTTCAAATTCATTTTCTCCGCCTGATGAATAATCACGACTTTTTTCGCAGATTCGAAGCCGCTCTTAGTCAACTCACTTTGCAGTGCTCGGATTTGATCAACTTTAATGGATTGCCCATCTGGCTCTATTTCGACTACATCGGGGTGGTCTTTACTGGTAATCCGCAGACAATTATTACATTTTTCGCAAGGCATTCCTCCTTGCAAATTCAGACAGAACTGATGCTTGGCAAACCACAATGCCAGTTCTGCCTTGCCTGTCCCTTGGTCGCCTTCAAAAAGATAAGCATGGGCTAACCGCCCATGCTCAAAACTGTTTTGTAATTGGCGAAAAACAATGGGCTGAATTGTCTGGAGCTTTTTCGCTTCTTCCATCTTAATACTGGTGGAAGCCTTCGACTGGTAAGACAAATACTGTCGCACCGCCGACTTCAACTTCAACTGGATACGGAACTTGACCATCTAACGAAATGTCTAAAGTCACAGGTGTAGTGACATATTGTGTTCGTGCTTGACAGGTCTCTTTGATTAAAGCTAAGGCGTCTTCCACCCGCTCGTCTTCAATCCCAATAATAAAGGTACTATTGCCCGCTTTCAAAAAGCCACCAGTAGAAGAAAGCTTAGTTGCTCGAATGTTTGCGTCGATAAATTCATTGGCTAGACGGTTCGAGTCTTTGTCTTGAACGATCGCTAAAATAAGTTTCATAATTTAACACCTCTCATGATTGAAAATAGTCTGGGTAACGTGTCAACAACTCGTAAAAACAAGCTTTTACGACTTCATCTAAACGTTTCCGAGCATCGATTTTTATGATCCGATCTGGATTTTCTTCTGCTAATTTTAAGTAAGCATGTCGGACCCTCTGATGAAATTGTAACCCTTCCGAGTCCAAACGGTCAATTTGATTGGTTCGGTTCTTCATGATTCGTTGCAAACCGGTATCAGAATCAACGTCCAGATAAAGGGTGATATCAGGCGTTGTCCCCTCAATCGCAAACTCATTAATCTTAGCAACTTCTTCTATTCCGATTCCGCGGCCAGCCCCTTGATAAGCCAAGGAACTATCGACAAAGCGGTCGCATAAAACAATCTTATCTTCATCTAGTGCAGGCCAGACTTTTTCGATCAGATGTTGCCGACGTGCTGCGGCATAGAGCAAAGCCTCGGTTCGATCATCCATTCGATCATTGCTAGGGTCAAGAATCACATGGCGGATTTTTTCAGCGATCGGAATGCCTCCAGGTTCTCTTGTCTTAACGATGGATCGTTTCGCCGTTAATTGTAATTTAGGATAGAGTTCATTCAGCACACTGGTCTTCCCAGCGCCATCTGGCCCTTCAATCGTAATAAATAATCCGTTCACTTTCTTGTCCCCCAAAATAAGTATGATCTTTTTGTATCTTTTAAAAAAGACACCGCGAAATCTTTATAATTCACGGCGTCCTTCCACTGCTTTTAACAAAGTAATTTCGTCAGCATATTCAATGTCACTGCCAACTGACAAGCCATGAGCGAGTCGCGTAACTTTGATTCCAGCCGGTTTAATCAAACGCGATAGATACATCGCAGTTGCTTCGCCTTCTGTCGTTGCATTTGTCGCGATAATGACTTCCTTGATTTCATCATCGTGCAGTCGTTTGATCAATGGCGCGATATTAATGTCTTCTGGTCCTGTCCCTTCCATCGGTGATAAAACACCATGAAGCACATGATAAAGGCCATGATATTCACGAACCTTTTCCATCGACATCACATCTTTTGGCTCTTCTACGACGAGTATCGTACTACGATCTCGAGTTGTATCCGAACAAATTTCGCAAGGATCTTCCTCCGTGATGTTCCCACAAATACTGCAAAAACGCAAATCTCTTTTAACACTAATCAGCGAACGTGCAAATTCATTTACCGATTCGTCCTTCATATCAATCGTAAAAAAGGCTAAGCGGGTTGCGGTCTTTTGTCCGATCCCTGGCAACTTCATATAACTTTCAATCAATTTTGCAATTGGTTCTGGATATTGCATTCTGTCCTTCCTCTCTTCCAGAAAGGCTTCACGAACTCGTTCAGCTTTTGAGCACCGAGTAGGAACTGTTCCATATCAGCTCTGCAAGCAGTAACTGTATGCGTAGCTTGCGTAGAAACGCTAGTTCGTTAAGCCGGACATGGATAATACTACTAGCAAAAAAAATATATCTTTGAAAAAGTAATATTTTTTTGCTGAGAACAAAGTCGCTTACATTCCAGGAAGTCCCTTTGTATATTTGCCCATCGTTTGATCCGTTTCTTTCGTAATCTTTGTGATCGCATCATTTACTGCTAAAACAATCATATCTTGCAGCATTTCTGGATCTTCTGGATCGATCAATTCAGGATTGATCGCCATAGCTTTCATATTTTTGTCACCAGTAAAAGTCACTGTTACTAAATCATTGGTTGAACTGCCAGTAAACTCTTTTGCATTTAATTCATCTTGGGCTTTCACCATTTCTTTTTGCATTTTTTGCATTTGTTTCATCATGCCTTGCATGTTTCCCATTCCGCGCATCATTTTATTATTCGCTCCCTTATACTTAATACTTATTTGCTAACTTCTGCTAAAACTAGGTTTAAGAACCTGATATTCTAATCATCCTTAATCGTGACTAGATCACCAAACAGACTTTTTGCTTGTTCAACGACTTCATTAGTTTCTTCAGGTATCAGATTAATCTCATCATCTGATTCATTCGTCTCGGCTGCTACAGGACGATCATGATGTTGACTGACAAAGGCTTGCCGCAAGCGCGGCCAGCTTTCACGTGTAATGAAAACAAATTCCGGAGTATAATCCTTAATCATCATACTCAACGTGTTTTGCATATTCAAGCGGAGTTCATCACTGCTGTCTGCACGTTGACAAACAATCTCATAATCAAAAGCAATCAACATTAATCCTGGACCGGCTGCCATCGGTTCACTGGCTTTCAGCATCGCTCGTTGTGTAACTGGCAACGCCATTAGTAAATCCTCCCAAACGTTCTTCACATTCACTAAATGATCTTTGGTTGCCTCACTTAGTACCTGATAGACGCGCTCCGTCGGGACACGATAACTGCTTGCAGTTTTCTTTGGAGCTGCTTTCCGCTCCTCTTTCTCCACTGTTGGATTAGTCTTTAGCTGTTGCAATTCACTTTGTAACTGCTGCAGCTGATTTTTCAGTGCTAATAGTTCTGATTGATCGACTGATTGGACTACAGATGATACCCCTGAGTTTATTGGTGTTACAGGTGCAGTCTCACTTGACGTCTGAGGGGTGGCTAGTTTCACTGTTGCAACTTCCAAATAAACATTGGCATGATTAGTAAAGCGAATTTCATTTTGAGTTTCGCTTAAAATCTTAATCATACTGTACAAACGCTCAGAGGCAGTCGCATCAGCCAATTGTTTGAATGTCTCCGTTAAATAAGCTGCTCGATTTTCCAACAACTTCGGTGCCTGCTGATAAATCAACAAATCCCGACAATACAATAACAGATCTTCGGTTAAGCGGCGGGCTTCTTTGCCTTCTGCTAGAATATTCTCCAAAACTTCAAGTGCGCCACTGACATTCAGTTGTAGACAAGCTCCAATAAAACTGTCCATCATCTCGGTAGTTAGACTGCCTGTTACAGCTAATGCATCTTCTAAAGTAATTCTCTCATTACTAAAGGAAATGGCTTGATCTAAAATACTCAATGCATCCCGCATTCCGCCTTCTGCTGCGCGTGCGATCACGGACAACGCTTGCTCTTCATATGGCTGATTGCTTTGTTCAAGAATGTAAGCCATTCGACCAATAATTGCTTGAACGTCAATTCGTTTAAAATCAAACCGTTGCGTTCGAGAAATAATTGTCGCTGGAATCTTGTGCGGCTCAGTGGTTGCAAGAACAAAGATTACATGTTCCTTAGGTTCTTCTAACGTTTTTAGTAAGGCGTTAAAGGCTCCAGTAGAAAGCATATGAACTTCATCGATAATGTATACTTTATATTTTGCTGTCGTCGGCGCATAATTCGCTCGATCACGAATAAAACGGATTTCTTCCACACCGTTATTGCTGGCTGCATCGATCTCAATCACATCTTCTTGTCGTCCATCAGTGATTGAACGGCACATCTCGCACTCATTGCAGGGTTCCCCATCCACACTATTTGGACAATTGATGGCTTTAGCAAAAATTTTTGCGGCACTAGTCTTTCCCGTTCCACGAGGACCAGTAAATAAATAGGCATGGGAAGTTTTCTGTTGTTGGATCGCATTTTTCAGCGTTTTTGTGATCGCTTCTTGTCCAACTAGATCATCGAACCGCTGCGATCGCCAAACGCGATAAAGTGCTTGATACGCCATAATTCTCCTCTTTTCTTTCAAAATCACTGCTTTTTATTATACGTGATTTCGGATAAAAAAACTATAGAAACCCATTCTCTGATGCAATTGTTTAGGGTCTTTTAATCTGTTGGACAGCTTCCTTTCTATTTCAAAATTGCCCTGTGGTATAATGAAAAAAACGTTTTTATGGAGGGAAACTCATGGGACTATTTAAAGCAGCAACAAGCAGTATCAGCGGTGGAATGGCCGACCAATGGCTAGAGATTATTGAACCAGCCGACATGGGACAGACAACAGTGATGTCAAAAGGCGTTGCCGTACGAAAAGATGACAAGCGCAGCAGCAATAAAAAAGGGACCAGTGATGTGATCACAGACGGCTCTGTGATCCATGTTTATCCAAATATGATGATGCTCTTAGTAGATGGCGGCAAGATTATCGACTACACTGCCGAAGAAGGCTACTACACAGTGGAAAATAATTCTGCTCCGTCGATGTTCAATGGCTCATTAAAGGAAGCCGTTGCCGAAACTTTCAGTCGTTTTAAGTTTGGCGGCGTGACACCCCAGAAACAACAGGTATTTTATATCAATTTACAGGAAATTAAAGGGATCAAGTTTGGTACCAGCACTCCGCTAAATTATTTTGATAATTTCTACAATGCAGAATTATTCTTGCGTGCACACGGAACCTATTCCATTAAAGTAACGGATCCGATTCTCTTTTTTGCCAATGCAATTCCACGAAATATGGATCAAGTTGATATCAGTGATATCAATGAACAATATTTACAAGAATTTTTAACAGGTTTGCAAGCGTCAATCAATCAAATGTCCGCCGATGGACAACGGATCTCTTACGTCCCATCAAAGAGCTTGGAACTTAGCAAATACCTTTCTGACGCTTTAGATGATAGCTGGAGAGAATTACGCGGGATGGAGATTGTTTCGGTGGCAGTTGCCAGTATCTCTTATACAGATGACTCAACGAAATTAATCAATATGCGAAACGAAGGCGCCATGTTGGGCGACCCTAACGTGCGCGAAGGCTATGTCCAAGGCTCAGTTGCTCGCGGCATGGAGGCAGCTGGCAAAAATGATGCGGGGGCTGCCACTGGATTCTTCGGAATGGGCATGGGAATGAACGCTGGCGGAGATTATCTTAACCAAGCTTCACAAAATAATAATCAACAAATGCAACAGAATCAACAGGCTCAACAAAAAAAAGCAGATGATCAATGGACTTGCCCGAAATGCGGCGAAGAAAATTCCGGAAAATTTTGTAGCAACTGCGGAGAACCAAAACCAGCTCCAGCAGCTGCAGCAAAAATCCAAATGAAATGCAGCGAATGTGGGGAAATTGTCGATTTAAGCAATGGTGTGCCAAAATTCTGTCCACATTGCGGCAAACCCTTCAAAGGTATTCCGTTAGACTAAACTATTACTAACTTAGGAGGGCCTGCAAATGGCTGATGTATTAACGCATCATTGTCCCAATTGCGGCGGACCCTTAACTTTCAATCCGAGTGATCAAAAATTTCACTGTGACTATTGCTTAAGCA
This sequence comes from Enterococcus sp. DIV0756, assembly GCF_051710745.1. NCBI lineage: Bacteria > Bacillati > Bacillota > Bacilli > Lactobacillales > Enterococcaceae > Enterococcus > Enterococcus sp. DIV0756. Next base: position 2,624,886 of record NZ_JBIOLF010000001.1, read on the forward strand.
TTTTTACTGTGGAAGACATCGAAAAATTTGAAGCCAAAGAAGCAGTCGAGGAGACACAAACAACGACTGCCAGTGCTGAGGAACCGAAAACTGGTGACGTGGATCTTTTCCTCTGTCCCAGCTGCGGTGCTCAAATCGTCACTGATCACACCACCGCCGCAACCTATTGCTATTTTTGTCATAACCCTGTCGTATTGTCAGGACGTTTGACAGGAGAATTTTTACCGAACAAGGTTTTACCCTTTAAAATTGATCGCGAAAAAGCCATCGCAGATTTTTTAGCATGGACACAAAAGAAACGTTTTATTCCGAAAGATTTTTTCAATAAAGATCAAATTGAGAAAATGACCGGGGTTTATTTCCCCTATTGGGTTGTTGATGCAGAAACTGCGGGGAATTTGACTGGTAAAGGAACTTCTTTGCGAGTATGGATCGTCGGTGATATTGAATATACCGAAACCAAGGTCTATCAGATCTTCCGCAAGGGCAAAGCAAAGATCCGACATTTGACCAAAAATGCCCTGCAAAAAAATCTGCAGCAAAAAATGGTTGAAGGGGTTCAACCTTTTCCGATTGATCAAGCGGTTGATTTTCACACTGAGTACCTATCAGGCTTCCAAGCAGAAAAACGTGATATTGAAATCAAGGACTTAGCTGATCAGATTGATCGTGAGCTTACCGAGTACACAGAAGACTTGCTACGAGATACGGTTTCGGGCTATACCACTTTTGCAGCCGGTAATAAATCTGTAAATGTCGAGAAACAAGATAACCACTATATGCTGCTGCCTGTCTGGCTTGTGACTTATCAAGATGCCTCGAAGAAAACCTATTATTATGCGATGAATGGGCAAACAGGCAAAGTCAGTGGTATTTTGCCGATCAGCAATAAGCGTTTAGGATTATTCTCAGGTGGGATTTTCGCTGCGATTATGATAATTGCTATGATCGTGGGGTATTTCCTATGAAAAAAATCCTATTATTGATTGGCTTTCTAGCTTTATTCAGTCCATTGAAGGTTTTGGCGGCTTCCAACACAGTGGATGATCAGGCCAATCTGCTATCACCAGAAGAACGAAACGAATTATCCAAGCAAGCAGATGCAATCAACCAAAAAATCAAAGGTGAAGTGTTTATTTTAACTACTAACACGAATACTGAGGATCCTGAAACATTCGCAGATAATCAGCTGAGAGATCGGATTGGTAATAATCACAATGGCGCTCTGCTATTGTTAGATATGAACCAGCGTAAAATCCATCTTTCAACTTCAGGGAATATGATCGATTACATCACCGATAAACGGCTTGATAAGCTTTTAGATGATGTTGAGGCGGCAATGAGAGACGGCGATTATTATCAAGCAAGCAGAAATTTCTTGTTTAATGCACAAGAATTCGTTGACGATGGTGTTCCTGGTGGTTCTTATCGTATTGATGAAAAGACCGGAAAAGTCACGTATTATAAATCCATCACACCAATTGAATTTGCGATTGGTTTTGTCATTGCAGCTGTGGCGGCAATTGCTTTCTTTGTTTCTGTACGTTTGCGTTATCAACTAAAAACTGGTACTTACCGTTATCCTTATCGTCAAAACGCACAATTAGACTTAACTGAACGACAAGATCAATTAGTAAATTCCTTTGTTACCACTCGTCGGATTCCAAAGCCTTCAAATAATGGTGGTGGCGGTGGTGGCGGCAGCACCACTCATTCTAGCGGAGGTGGAACCTTCGGCGGTGGCGGTCGCAGTTTTTAACAAAATAAAATAGAAAAAGTTATCAATACGCACCAGAGGCTTTCAAAACTAATGAAAAACTCTGGTGTTTTCATGTATTTTCTTGAATTCACCCTTTGATTTTGCTAAACTTTTGGGGTTAATAGAAATAAAGGAGCCCATCAATGAAAAATAAGAAAAGTTTCTCAATTGTTTTGGTTATCTTCGTACTTTTCTTCCAAAGTCTCATAGGAATTCCTGTCCATGCGGCAGATGAGTTTTCCGTCAATGCGAATGCAGGATACGCCATTGACGCTGATTCAGGAAAAGTTTTTTTCAACCAAGACGGCGACACACCCAAGGGCATTGCTTCCATCACTAAAACGATCACGGCATACCTCGTTTTAGAGGCGATTAAACAGCAAAAAATTACTTGGGAGCAAGAAGTGCCGATCTCAGAATACGCTGCAGATTTGAGCACTGTCCCCGAACTATCAAATGTTACGTTGGTTCGCGATCAAAAATATACAGTCAAAGAGCTTTTTGAGGCGATGATCGTTCAATCAGCGAACGCTTGCGCGGTTGCTCTAGCCGAGCTCATCGCTGGTAATGAGCATACTTTTGTAAATCAAATGCGCGAACAACTCACCGAATGGGGAATCAAAGATGCGACAATTATCAATGCTTCTGGGTTAAGCAACGTTTATCTTGGTGAGCATGTTTATCCTGGAACTCAAGAAAATGATGAGAATTTAATGTCTGCGAGAGATGTCGCGATCGTCGCACAACACTTGATTAAAGATTTCCCAGAAATTTTGGAAACCTCTAAGATCAAGGAAAAAACATTTGCCCCAAATTCCTCTCAACCAACTGAAATGGAAAATTGGAATGTTATGCTATTTGACGGCCCGAATTATAAAGAAGGTGTTGATGGCTTAAAAACTGGTACTACCGATTTAGCTGGTGCGTGTTTTGTCGGCACCATTCAAAAAGATGGGCGTCGCGTTATTACAGTGATTTTGAATGCACTTAACCAACCGAATGATGAAAACGCCCGATATGTCGAAACAAGCAAATTGATGGATTATTGCTTAAATAATTGGCGTCACCAGGAGGTGACTGTCGCTGGACAGACCCCCGCTGATAAAAAGGAGCTAAAAGTTACAGAGGGCAAGAAAAAGACTGTTGCTTTAGCGATGGAAAAACCTGTTACGCTTTGGATCCGTAGTGACATGGACCCTAATAACTTAACAATTAAGACAACCTTAGATCATTCCTTGCTGGATAATAACGCCATCATCGCTCCCGTTCATAAAAATGAAAAAATCGGTACCGTCAGTGTCGCTCTAGCACAAGATACCTTAGGTTACGTTCAAGAAAATGAAGGTGCTAAAACAGATTTAGTAACCAAAAATGAAGTAGAGAAAGCCAGTACTTTCGAGTTAATCTGGCAAAAGATCACTGGCATATTTGCATAAAATAAAAAACTTTCGACGGGGTCGAAAGTTTTTTATTTGGCTTTGAAGGGAAAATATAATTCCACTTCTCCTTCGGCGAAATGAGGCAAATAATGTTCGTGTATCGCACCCGCAAGCTCCAAATTTTCTATAGGAAAGACCTCACCCAAGATTAAATTTGTCGCTTCTTCAATCTTTTCTGCACTCGCCATAACAGTCAAATAACTCATAGGCGGTAATTCCCAACGAGCCCAACCTTCAGGCGCTTCAGCTTCTGCTGGAACTTGAACACCTGCCAAGTAACGTCCTTCATTTTGCCAAGGTTCTAACCAATGGTCTTTATCGCTCATTAATCCCCATAACTGTAAATCCTTCATGTCCTGTTCCGCTAAAAGTTCAACTAACTCTTCAAAATGAGTATTCATCTGATCCCATAGTAATGGTACCCATGATGGTCCATCTTCTGCTAATCCCTGGCCTTCTTTACCAACAACAAAAATAGTTGGTAAATCTACGCGATTGATTCCTTTAATTTTCATCAATAGCCCTCCTCGTTCGTTTCAGCGAATACACTAAAAGTATTCACCGCAAATGTTCCTCTCATAAGTTTACTAATCTTCTTAAATAAAACCAACTAATAGTTCTTAAATGCGCATTTGCCCCTTTCTTTGATATACTGACATAGTACTATCAGGTTAGCAGAATGATCAGCTATTGAAATTTGAAAAAATAAATTTTCTTAACGATGAAAGGTGTGATGGGATGGACCTACAACGTGATTTAATCGCATTATTGTTTTATTTCGTTGTATTAATTGGTTTAATGAAACGGTTCAAACAACAAAGATTCAAAAATTTTTCACTATGGACAGGAATTTTTCTAGTTTTATATTTTTGTCTACTAGAAATTCAAAATAAAACTTTCTATATTTTGATTCCCCTCTTTTTCTTTTTATTATTTTGCTATTTCTATTTTAAAGAAAAATGTCGCTTACGAAATGGCTGGTTGCTTAACCTTACTTTAATCAGTTTTATGGGGTATGTAACACTTATCACGATTACTGATGGCTCTTTGATTGGCGCTGGAATTATCGCATTGCTATTGTTTCTATTTCTAGTGACCGTTCTTCTTGGTATCTATGCAGCAATTATTTTTTTGATTGGTAATAGTTTCATTGTTCTGCGCCATGAGTCCCGTAGACTACCAAATTTATTGACCTTGATTTTGGGACTAGCAATCATCGCACTAATAATTTTGCAAACGTTTGGGCCACGACTTTTACCTGATTGGTCGGTCATTTTATTATCAATTCCGACTACTATTGCCATTTATTTCTTTGTCGTTTTCTGGAATTTTCTATCCATTTCCTTGCTCTATCAATTCAATCAGCCTAAGTATAATCAAGACTATGTAATTGTCTTAGGTGCTGGTTTAATCAATGGTGAAAAAGTCACTCCTTTGTTAGCAAAACGAATTGATCGAGCAATTCAGTTCTATCGTGAGCAAAGCGAAGAAACACTTTCTCCACCACAATTATTAATGTCTGGCGGACAAGGTCCTGATGAGAAAGTTCCTGAATCTCAAGCTATGCGTGACTATGCTTTAGAGCAAGGAATTCCTGATGAAGATATTATCATGGAAGCACAATCAACCAATACACTGGAAAATATGAAATTCAGTAAAGAGATTATGGAACGAGAAAAGCCAACTGGCTATCATGCAATTTTCACTTCAAACAATTACCATATTTTTAGAGCCGGTATGTATGCTGAAGAAGTAGGTCTAAAAATTGATGGAATTGGTTCGAAGACGGCACGATATTATTTACCCAATGCTTTTTTAAGAGAATTTATCGCAGTCGCTTTGATGAATAAACGCCTTCATTTTTTAGTTTGCGGATTGATTACAATTGGGTATATCGCATTAGCGGTGATTAACTACTTCTTTATCGATAAAATAATGTAAAAAAGGCCAGAATTTTTTCTGGTCTTTTTTTGTTTGAATAACCTTAAATCGTGACAACCATTTTCAATTGTTTGCTTATTCGTGAAAGACAATCAATCTTAGCCAGCTTTGTCATTCGGATAAGTTGCCATACTTGCATTTAGTAATCCAAATGCTTATTCGGCTAAAAAAACTCCTAAGTTAGTTTTTCATCTAACTTAGGAGACCACGTTATTTCTTTTAAATAATTTTCTTACTCTGCGCGTAATGCGATTGCGGCATCTTTCTTGGCTGCCATTCTTGCCGGAATATGTCCACCAATCATAGTCAATACGGTTGAGACGATGATTAAGATAATCCCGTGTACTGGGTTTAATTGTGCGACATTTTCTAGTTCAGTCATATTATATAAAATCGCGTTGATTGGGAAAGTTGCCAAATAGGCAATCAATACACCCAGTGTTCCAGAAGCCACCCCTAAAATACAAGTTTCTGCATCAAATACACGGGTGATATCCTTCTTTCTTGCCCCTAACGCTTTTAAGACACCAATTTCTTTTGTTCGTTCAATAACTGATGTGTAGGTAATGATACCAATCATGATCATGCTGGTTACTAATGAGATTCCCGCAAAGGCAATCAATACATACGTGATCGCGTCCATTAAGCCGCCAGTCAGTTCAGTCATCGTCCCCGCCAAATCGGTGTAGATGATCTTATCTTTCTTTTTCTTACCTTTATTGTAATCATCCAAATAGCTTAAGATTTGTTCTTTATCTTTGTAGTTATTTGGGTAAATCATAATACTGCTAGGAATACTGTCTCCGCCTAAGTAAGCCAAAGTACTTTCTTTGGTCGCATCATCCAATTTTTCGTTCGTCATGACATTTGTATCGGTCTCTTTTTGTGCTTTGACAATCTCAGAATTTTCATTGTCCTTCACGATTTTAGAGGTCAACTCATTACTGTAAGCAATCCCAGGCGCTAAAAGATTCATCGTTGAGGATTGTTTTACCCGCAGAATTCCTGAAATTTTCAGTGTATCATTGTTGGCATTGTCGTACATCGCCTTGTAATCATTCTTCGGGATAAAATTCCCCGTTGGTACTTTTTGATAATATTCATTGTTGTTGATCAACTTAAACTCCGTACCAACGATTTTATCAAAATCTACCTTCTCGTCATCTTTAACATCAAAACCAAGATTTTTCAGTGAATTGATATTCGTACTATTATTGGCGTCAACAATCAAGACAACATCGGTATTGGCTTTTGGATAAGCTCCAGCTAATAATTTATAGTTATCTTCTAAGAAATTACCAGAACTTTTATCTAATTGTGTCGGAAATGATGAGACGCCCATTCCTGTCATACTGGACATTGCACTCATCATTGATGGCCCGCTATCTGGTGAATCATTAGATAGTTTTACCGGCTTCACATCGCCATCAATATCTCGTAAAAGGTTCATACCAACCACTCGAGTAAAACCAATATTATTACTCAATTTAGGGTCAATATCATTAATATAATCCACATAATCTTGATTGATTTTATTCGTATGCTGCGCTTTGTCTTCATCACTGATTTTCGCGACCACACTATTTTTTGTATCCTTGGTCGAACCGCTCGCTTTTTCTGATCCAAGTGCACGATCACGATTCGCCGTTTGGTCCGTTGTCGTTTTTGAAATCGTAATCGGATACTTCGCCATAGTCTCGGCTTGAGTATTATCAATTTGTTTTTGGAAGCCGCTGGATAATGAAAGAACGATACCGATACTGATGATCCCGATACTGGAAGCGAAGGCGGTTAAGAAGGTTCGGCCTTTTTTGGTTCGTAAATTATTAAAGGATAATTTCAACGCGGTAATAAACTTCATTTTGGTCCGTTTTAGTTGAAATTGTTCTCCTTTTTTCCCTTCAATATGAGGATGAGAATCATCCATGATCCGGCCGTCAGAAAATCGGATTGTCCGATCAGCGTACTTGTTGGCTAACTCAGGATTATGCGTTACCATGATAACTAATTTTTCTTTCGACAATTCTTGAATTAAATTCATGATCTGAACACTGGTTTCAGTATCTAACGCCCCGGTTGGCTCATCACAAAGTAAAATGTCGGGATCATTTGCTAACGCACGAGCAATTGCGACCCGTTGCATTTGTCCTCCAGATAGCTGATTCGGTTTCTTATGCATATGATCCGCGAGGCCTACTCGACGCAAGGCATCCTCCGCTCGCCGTGTCTTCTCTTCTTTTGAAACACCGCTCAACGTCATACCAAGCTCCACGTTATCGATAATCCCTAAATGGCTGATCAAATTGTAGCTTTGGAAAACAAATCCAATCGAATTATTTCGATAAGCGTCCCAATCTGCATCTTTAAACGTTTTTGTCGATTTTCCATCGATGACCATATCTCCAGAGTCATAATTATCTAAGCCGCCGATGACATTCAGCATCGTCGTCTTACCTGACCCGCTGGCGCCTAAAATTGCGACAAATTCTTGTCGCCGAAATGCAACGGATACGCCATCTAAAGCCTTGGTTGTCGTTTCCCCCACATGATAATATTTCTTGATGTCTTTTAATTCTAACATTGCGTCACCCTTTTCTTTCTGTTTACATCGTAAAGATAGCATGGCATTATTAACTCAAAATGAACAAAAATTCATACTAGGTTCACAGTGATTTGCTACTATTATTAGGCAAAAAGGGAGGCAACGCAAATGAATCGAATACTTATTGTAGAAGATGATGAAAACTTATCTTTACTTTATCAATCGGCACTGAAAAATGAACGCTTTCAAGTATTTCGCGCGATGAATGGGGTAGAAGCTTTAGCTCTTTTAGACAAGCAATTCATTGATCTGATTATCAGCGACATCATGATGCCAGATATGGACGGCTACGAACTAGCCGAAAGCTTACGACAAGCCGACTATGATTTACCCATTTTATTTATTACTGCCAAGGACTCTTTTGAAGATAAAAAACGCGGATTTACTATCGGTGTAGATGACTATATGGTCAAGCCAATTGATGTCAATGAAATGCTTTTACGCGTAGACGCCTTATTGCGGCGTGCACAAATTGTTCATACCAAAGAATTAGTTGTCGGAAATACCCGTTTAGATCAAGAAACCTATCAAATTAAAACCACTGAACAGACAGAGACACTGCCTCAAAAAGAATTTCTATTATTGTATAAATTATTGGCTTATCCCAATAAAATTTTTACTCGCCAACAACTAATGGACGAGATATGGGGATTAGATTCTGATACGGATGAACGGACCATCGATGTTCATATCAAACGTTTGCGTTCACGATTAGAAAACAATTCAGACTTTTCAATTGAAACGATACGCGGACTGGGTTATAAGGCGGTCATCCACTCATGAGAAAAAGACTCTTCTCCCAAATATGGATGTACTTTGTCTCCATCATTTTTTTAATTATGGTCGTCGTATTAGGTGTCTTCGTTGCACTGCTTTTCATCAGCAATCATTTCAAACTTTTAGAGTCTGAACGCGGTTCCCATTTTTTTCCTTTAGGAGTCATTTTTCTTTTTAGTCTCATTTTGGGCTTGGTTCTCTCCGTATTCGTTGGGAAGCGAATTCTCCAGCCGATTGGGGATCTTCGGCAAGCGATGAGTAAAGTGGCGAAAGGCGATTTTACTATTCAACTAGAAGAGCGTCAGCAAGTGGAAGATGTTGAAGAACTCTATCATGATTTCAATGTCATGGTAAAAGAATTAAGCAGTATTGAAACATTACGAAATGATTTTGTTTCAACCGTCTCCCACGAATTCAAGACACCGATCGCAACAATCAAAGGCTACGTACAACTGTTGCAAAATGAGGATTTGTCGAAAGAAGAACGACAGATTTATTTAGAACGAATGTTAGATGGGACACATCAGCTGACTCACCTCACAGATAATATTTTGAAGCTGAGTAAACTTGAAAACCAAGGGATTGGTTTGGATTTTCAAAGCTTTCGCTTAGACGAACAAATTCGCGAAGTCATTTTATTTTTGCAACCAAAATGGGAGCAATTGAATTTGACACTGGACTTGGATCTACCTTGGACTGAGTATTACGGGAACGAAGAGTTTCTTTATCAAGTCTGGCTGAATTTGGTGGACAATGCGATTAAATATAGTCGTCAAGACAGCAACATCCATGTTCATTTAAAAAATGATCAAAACGGACAAACCATTACTATCAGCGATGAAGGTATTGGCATGACTGAAGAAGTTGCCGATCGCATTTTTGATAAATTTTACCAAAGCGATACCAGTCGTAAAACCAAGGGCAACGGTTTAGGCCTGGCTTTAGCCAAGCAGATCATTGAACTACATCAAGGAACGATCAAAGTCAATAGTTCGCCAAATAAAGGCAGTAATTTTAAACTATTTTTGCCAAATATCCCGAAAAATTCATAATTAAATGACGTAAAAAGCAAATTAATTCATCCTTAGTTAATATTTCTCTTGTATGCTATGAGTAACTTAAAGAAAGGATGACTGATATGGTGAAAAAACAAAAAGTTACCAAATCCGTGTACTTTGTAGAAGAAACCCAAAATATCGAGGGCGCGTATGTTGAAGTCAATACACTTTTTGTCGCTGATAATCAAGAGCAAGCAACCGAAGTCTATGAAAAATTAGTCAAAGAACAACCTAAAAAGTCCTTTGGCCTATTATTAAACGAATATATCATCAATGCAGATGGTGGCTTTTTCCATAATCTTCTGCAATCATGGAAAAATCTACCCGCTGAATTTTATCGAAAAATGCAGGTCTTAACTTATCGACCTATTGCTGAATACCAAAACTAATAATTAAACAGGAAAAAACGAGGCGCTCTTTTCAGAGTGCCTCGTTTTTAAATCATTGATAATAAGAAAACAGCCGCTAAACCCGTAATCACTGAAATCGCCATTGAGCGCGTCTTGTATGCCACTCCCGCAACTAAAAACATCGCCATGATCCGCACATTCCCAATCACATCCAGCTGATTATCGCTAATAAATACATCCTTAAAAACGAGAGCAGCAAATAATGAGATCGGCACATATTTCATCCAATCACTAAACCATTGCGGCACTTGTCGTTGCGAAAAATACAGCATGGGAAAAAGACGAGGTAAGTAAGAGGCTCCAAATAAACAAAGGATCAACAACAGTAATGAAGTATTACTCATGATGGACCTCCCCGCCAGTCAGATCATAATGATCTGGTCCGTCATTTTTCGTATGAGCCGTTTTCCAAAAACGTTCAATTAAATAGCCTGTTAACGAGGCTAGTAATGTCGCTAAGATCAATCCAAAGGTATTTTTAAAGAGCAACATGAAAATAACCGCTAAGCCACCAGACAATAAACCAGTAGCTAATAACAAGCCATTACTTAGCTGCATCATAAACATAAAGATGAACATCGCTGTTAAAGCAAAATGAACCAACTCCGTATCAACATGAATCACAGAGCCAAAAATGGTTCCTACTACTGTGCTCCCTGTCCATGATGCCATTGAAAACCAATTGACGTACAAAGCTTTCTTACGATTCCATTCAGGATCAGTAGAATATTTCAAATAGTTAACTGCATAATTTTCATCATTCATCGATTGTGAAAACAATGCGATAAAGGATCGTTTTTCTTGTTTAAAAAATTGCGACAAACTGGAACCAAGCAAAGCGTAGCGTAGCTCCAAGAAGAAAACCATTAAGATAGTAGACACAAATGATGCGTGCACGCTGATCATCGAGACGACTAAAAATTGTGCGCCTCCTGAAAAAACTAGCATCGAAAGCAAGGCTGTTAAGAAGATGTTAAATCCCGCTTTTTGTAAAAGCATACCACATGCCAAACCAACCGGAATGTAACTAAAACAAAGCGGCATCGCCGCGTATAACGCCTCTAACCATGGTGTCCTTTTTTTTACAGACATGGTGAGTTCTCAATTCCCTTCACGTTCACAGGATAAAAAGCATTTTCATTCTAACACATTCCTTCGAAAAAGATAGCACCTGACGAACAACTTGTTTTTTAACAACAACACTCCCCATCATTCGTAAAAATCGCGATAAAAGTACTATATATTTTTATTACCCACGTTTTTATAAGCGGAAATCCGAATGATGATCTTGTTGAAAATATAATTATTTGTTTTCTTCATTTAAAAAGAGGAAACTTTTAAATGATTCTTATGAAAACTTCATGTACATTTTCTGTCAAAATGATTTTTTGAGAACGAATTATTCTAATTTTCAGAGGTTAACTGATAGAAAAACAACTCACTTGAAAGTTAAATGAATTAAGTCCATGAAAATAGCTATGACATTGATTATCTTTTTTCTGAAAAAATATGGTAAGATAGTCAGCGAAAAGAGATGAATAGCAAATGAATAATAGTTTTCATGAGAACCGCTCAGTAGGATTGCTAATGACCTTTATCGGTGGAATGATGGATAGTTATACCTATATCCGTTATGGTGCTTTTGCCTCAGCGCAAACTGGAAACATCATTTTGGCGATCATTCAAGCGTATGAGCGACAATGGAACATGGTCGGGAAAAAATTACTTTCCACCTTATTTTTCTTTATTGGAATTCTTTTAGCAAAATTTATGATTGACTACTTCAAAAGAAAAGAACATCATTTCTGGCGGTTATTCCTGCTTTATTTTGAAGCAGCAGTCTTTTTTGTCATCAGTCTGGACTTCTTACAACCGCATCCTGCAATTATTACAATCATGATTGCCTTTACTGCAGCGATTCAATGGGTATCATTTGATAAAATCAACGGACTTGCCTACACAAATTTGTTTACAACAGGAAATTTAAAGGGGGTTGCTACTAATCTTTACGATTATCTAAGTACGAAGAATCCGGATGCGAAGGCACGCTTTCTCCATTTTCTTTCAGTTGTTGTTGCTTTTATTGTCGGTGCGATTATCTCGGTCTTTTCTTATCGTATGATTGGTACAAATGCCGTTTTGATCATCGCAGCGTTATTCCTTTATTTAGCCCTCTCTGAATCGTTCTTAGTCTGGAGATTCCAACGAAACACAAACATCATGCAAAAAAAATAAGGAGCTGAGCCAAAAGTCTTTTAGACTTTCGGCTCAGCTCCTATTCACGAATAAACGTCGACTCATAAGCAACATCTTTAAAAATAAGCCGAAGCACAAAAAATTTGAAAAATACTGAGTGAGTCCTCTTCAGGATCAGTTCAAAAGTCACTGTGTTTCTTGGTAATGTTCGAAACTTCCTTCTTATTTCTTGATGCTACACCCTTATGAAGAGTCTTTTTTTTGAATACTTTTAGCGATTCACAAAAAACAGTAGCAGCACCATTCCCAGACATACAATCCCGATAACAGTGCCTATGATAATGAGCCGCTTATCCAATTTTGACTCTGGAATAACCTGTTTTAATCCTTGATACAGACAAAGTCCAAGGAACCCACCGGAAAAATTCATGATAAGATCCGTTACATCGGTTGCCCCAATCCCTAAAATAAATTGCATTCCTTCAATGAAAAGCGAGAACAGCAAGAGAAAGGCCAACTTTCTTATAAAAGATAACCCTTTTACAGAAATACCTAAGAGCACACCTAACGGCATAAACACAATTGCGTTTAAAAAAATTTCATTGAGTGCAATTTTTCCATTGACGATTACTGACTCTTGAAATGGAATGAGATTGAGCGACCTCATCGGATGCTTCAAACTTTCAGCAACATCAGCGAAAGAAAACGAAAGTTTAAATAGTAAAATCCAGATTAACAGCAACACATAAACGACAAGCAACAACTGTTTCAGCTTTTTACTAACCATGCGCCTTCCTCCTAAAGAGTCCAATTAACGAACAAAGGCAACCTCTATGTCACCATTACTCGTTTTAACTTCCAATTCTTTTGAGCCATCCTTCTGATTACCTAGATTATTTGAAGCATTGCTGGTTTTTGAGGTGATTGAAAACTCTTCCTTATTACCGATAATGGTTCCATTGATCTCTGAATTACTTGTTTCGAGAGAGAGCGATTTTGCTGGTTTCAAATTCATCAGATTAATCTTACCGTTAGATGTTTGAAACTCCCCTTCACTAAAATTCAGATCTAGTAGATCCATTTTACTATTGCTAGTTTCAAATGAACCGTCCTCAAATTTGAGGTGTGAAAGTTCCACTTTTCCATTACTAGTCTCTGCATCCACGTTACTAGCATCAACGTCATTGATTGTCATCTTGCTATTGCTGGTTTCCAAATCTAAATTATCCAATGTCAGATTCTCTGCTGACACTTTGCCATTAGAGGTTTCAATTTGTAAATCTTTCAACTTTGCTTTTGGAACCTCAATTGTTACGCGAGGACTGCTGTTGCCAAAATTAAAAAAATTAAAACTAAAGCCAATCGTTCGTTTTCGTTCCAAAGTTAGTGTGTTGCTCGTTTGTTTTATTTTGTATTTAATATCTCTACTATTTTTATACTTGATTCGCGTCCGATTTCCCGACACACCCACAACATCGACCGGCATATTGCGATCATCCACCGTTAATTCCCGAACAGATCGTGTGGTGGTAAATGTTTCATTACTCATGCGATTATGGAAAAACATACTACCGATACAAACCATTGCCGCACCAACTAAAATTAACCCTAAAACTATCTTTTTCATATTTATACCCCTCACCTGTTTTTCATATCTTTATCATAAAGTTTTTTTAAATCGTTTACATGGGACAAAAGACTGATTCTTTCTCATTATTTATTCCGATTGAATCCGGCCTTGATCTCAATAAAATCTTGAAATAGCTGGAATAACTGGAATAGCATTGCTCGTTCTTCAAAAGCTTGACGACTCTCGGGTAATTTTTTTTGCTGATAACGCTGATCCGTCTCAGCAATCTTCACTAAAATCTCATTCCCATCATTGTCCTCTGCCAATGTTTCCGCTGTAAATTCAAACAGCTCTTGTAATTCTTGCACATCTTCCGGCTCGGCATCTAAACGATTCAATATCTGCAACATATCTGATAAAACTTTTAATTGTAAACGACGCATCGCAAAATACTCAAAATAATAACTGTTCCCGGAAAAGAAACGATTTTCTTCAAACTCCTGCGCACGAACTTGAGCTTCTCGAACAAAATCCCGTAAAGCCAAACATTCTTGTCGCAATAACTCCTCTTTAGCCGGCTGATTCAAATAATTCGACATCTGCCCCAGCATTTTCTTCATTGAAACCTCGACGACTGCTTGATCTTCCTGAATTTTTTTCTCAGTATTTGGCATATAAAGATTGGCCGCTAAGGCACATCCAACACCGATGATCATCAATAAGTATTCATTAATAATCAGTTGTAGAGGCATCTCTTTAGCTGCTAAATAATGAGTGATCAAAACCGAACTGACTGCAATTCCTTCTGCTAGATCAAGCTGAATGGAGAGTGGAATAAAGAATAATAAATATAGACCGAAAACAATCGGGTGAAATCCTAAAAGCGAGAAGCAAACCGCTGCAATGACTGTTGCAAGCGTCAATGAAAAAAGACGATTTAGTGCGGTCTTTGCTGTAGAACGTTTCGTATTAGTGACTGTCAAAATCGTTATGATAGCAGCCGATGCTGCTGAATCTAAATTTAATCCTCCAGCTAATAACAATGCAATGGGGGCCGCCATCGCGGTCTTGATTGTGCGTAATCCTATTTTCATTTTTGACCTCCTCCTTTAAAAGCTTACACTAAAGTCGCTTTGGAAAAAAGTCGCAACTTCACGAATTATCTTGTATAGTAAATACGTTATGAAAATCAACTTGTTTTTAAACTAACTAATGCTGTACATCCGTACGAAAATAGGAGTGAATACTATGGAGAGTTGGCTTTTTTTGGGAATTATTTTATTGATTGCTTTTATTGCAAAAAATCAAAGCTTATTAATCGCGACACTCGCAGTCCTAGCTTTAAAACTAATTCCTCAATCAGACAAATTTTTAGCCCTCTTAAATAAGCAGGGAATCAACTGGGGGGTGACGCTGATATCAGCAACGATCCTCGTCCCTATTGCGACTGGCGATATCGTTTTAAAAGATCTGCTAAACACGTTAAAATCACCCCTTGGCTGGGTAGCCACAATCTGTGGGGTATTAGTTGCGGTTCTATCCTCAAAAGGGGTCGGATTAATCAATCAATCGCCTGAAGTTACGGTAGCTTTGGTTTTTGGAACCATTATGGGTGTCGTATTCTTAAAAGGCGTTGCTGCAGGGCCTGTAATTGCTGCTGGCATTACCTATTGCATCATGCAAGCTATTCAGATGGTGACAAATCACTAATTTTTAACCCCTGATTCTTTTCTGATGAGAATAATTAGGGGTTGTTTGTATCTAATAAAAATCTCTTGTAAGATAGATATGAAGACTATTCGTAGTGTAGTCATCCTGTTTACGCTCCATAACTAAGTCCTTTCGTAATGACCAGGGGGTGTAGTAATGAGAGGAAAATCTAGAACCGCTCGATTACGTCAAATCGTTAAAATCATCAACCAGTATAGCCTCGTTAAAAATATTACCCAACAAAAAAATCCTGAAGAGGTGCGTAAGGCTTTTGAAGAACTTGGGCCTACTTTCATTAAAGTGGGACAAATGATGTCAGTTAGAACAGACATCTTTACCTTAGATTTCACGAAAGAACTGCGAAAATTGCAGGATGATGTAAAAACCGATAGCTTCGAGTCTGTGAAAGCGCTAGTTGAACAAGAATTGGATTTGCCCTTATCAGAAATCTTTGAGAGCTTTGATGAGCAGCCTTTCGCCTCCGCTTCAATTGCTCAAGCACATCACGCACAATTGAAAAATGGTCGAAAAGTCGTTGCCAAGGTCCAGCATCCTGGGATCGCTTCTGAGATCGAGTTAGACTTATCCTTATTTGAAAAAGCGATTCCTATCGCAAATTGGGTCCCAGAAAGTAAGGTAATTAATCTAAAAAATATTTTAAAAGAGATTCGAGTATCACTAGAGAATGAATTGGATTTCCAAAAAGAACTGGAATTGGCAGAAGAATTTTATCGATTAAACAATGAATGGAAAGAAATCCGTGTCCCTAAAATGGAACCTGCCTATTCTTCGAAAAAGGTCATCGTAATGGAGTTAATGCCTGGGACCAATTTAAAGGAATTAATAAACACCGAAGATGACAAAATCGTACATGGCGAGACAACCTATAAAGAGTTGAAGAAAACAATCAGTGAATTATTGATCGAACATTTTATGAAAGAAGTATTTGAAGACGGATTTTTCCATGCAGATCCTCATCCAGGCAATATTTTATTGCAACTGATGAGTGAAAAAGAGAATCGAAAAGAGCAACAACTAAAAACAAAAGGACATCAGGGAAAAGTTGGAAATGTCCCTTATGAAATTACCTATTCTCGCAATGAAAAATTACGTCCATTTCGAATGAATTTCATTGATTTTGGTATGATGGGCACTATTAACCGTGAGATGCAGGCCAAAATGAGCAACACGATTATCGCCATCTATAGTAAAGACAATCAGCGCATCACAAATGCAGTACATGCGATTTGCAAACAGATTGGCAGCTTTGATGAAGAAAAATTCACTTATGAGCTAGATGATTTTTTGAATCGCTATTTGAACTTGCCAGTTAAAGAGATTGACCTGCAAAAAGTTTTTTCTCAAGTAGTCATCATTTGCCACGATAACAACTTGCAAATTGATGATTCAGTCACCATGCTGATTAAAGCCTTCGGTACACTTGAAGGTGTGATTGAAGACCTCAATCCAGACCTCTCCTTATTTGAGGTGGTGGCGCCTTTCGCACAAAAATATTTTCTCCAACAACTGAATTTGAAGGATGAACTGCAGGAAACTGGATTAGATTTCTTAACTTCACTAAAAGCGATACCAAAAATTCCTAGTCACACGCTAACGGTTCTTGATACCTTTGCTAAAGGAAAAGCAAAGTTGAATTTAGAAGTTAAAAACCAGCATAATTTTTTAGAGCGGGCTGAAGCAATGGTCAATCGCCTAGTGATTGGTTTAATTCTCTCCGCTTTGGTCATTGGCTCATCCATTTTAGTTCAGTCTTCGCCTGAAGGAGATACGCTAATTTCTGATTTAGGGGTTTTTGGTTATTTTGTAGCCGCGCTTTCCATTCTTTTTTTAGTTGTCGAAAGCCTCTATCGGCGGTACCGCAAATGGAAAGAACGATAATGAACGAAAACATCTTAGAAGTGTGCTGGAGAAGCACACTTCTTTTTTAGTTCAAAAATCTTGCTCGCTCATTTTTTTCTACAACAATAAAAAAAATGAAAATTTGCAAAAAAAGTTATTATCTCCTTAATTAAATGATATTTATCCGCACCTAAGTCCCTTTTTGTCAATCAAAATGAGCAAATTCTTTTACATAAAAGGGGTGTCATTTTACTATTTGGGTGTAAACAAATTAAAAATATTGAAGCAAGGAGGTGCGGTATGAATAAATTTCTCAAAACCATCTTGATTATTATTTCACTGGTTTTACTTTCTATTTTTCTATCCGTCGTAGCGATCTATTACTTCATCGCTTCAAACCCGCTGGACTTTAGCTCATTGCAACAATTTGTGCTGACAAATCAATATGCTCAGCTATATTTGTTTTGGGTAGCGGCAGCTTTAGCGATCTTAACGGTAATCGGTATTTTCGTAATTCTATTTTATCCAAAGAGAGTGACCAAGTTTGCTTTGAAAGAAGATCGAGGAAAACTAGCTTTGGATAAGCGAGCGATTGAAGGGTATGTTCGGACAAGTATCAAACAGGAAGACTTTATGGATAACCCCAAGGTCAATGTAACGGCAACGAAAAATAAAATCAGAGTAAATGTTCGTGGTCAGTTGAAAAAAACGTCTGGTTTGGTTGGACAAACAGACCGCTGGGCCAAAAACGTAGAAACGAAGCTTCGCGAATTATTAGGTCCAGAAGAAAAAGTTTCTATCAAAGTAAAACTTCAAGCACTTGAACCAACACCAACCGAAACAACGGTGGCTCGGCAGCGAGTAGAATAGGAGGAACTGCGATGCAAGAATTCTTAACGCGAGACAAATTGCCTATGATCTTCGGTATCCTCGGTTTTATCTTAGCTGTGCTATTCTTTACCATCGGCTTTTTTAAAACGATTTTATTGATCCTGATTACAATCATTGGCATAGCAGTCGGCATCTATTTAAAAAATAATCATATTTTAGATGACTATTTAAAAAAATAATCAAACATCAATCAGATTAAAATGATCTTTTCTCTTTGAAAAGTCAATACATTAACAAAAATTAGGAGGAAACAATAATGGAAAACACAACAATCAAACCAACAGAACCAAGAAAAGACGTTAAAGGTGAATTAACCTATGAGGACAAAGTCATTCAAAAAATTATCGGTATTGCATTAGAAAATGTAGATGGCTTATTGACAGTAGATGGCGGTTTCTTTTCAAATATTAAAGATAAGTTAGTTAACAGTGACGATGTGACATCTGGAATCAGTACAGAAGTTGGAAAAAAACAAGTTGCTGTCGATATGGATGTAGTTGTTGAATATGGCAAAGACATCGAAAATATTTATGATCAAATGAAAAAATTAATCTCTGAAGAAGTCGATAAAATGACTCATTTAGATGTGATTGAAGTTAATGTAAATGTCGTGGATATCAAAACTCGCGCAGAATATGAAGAAGACAGCGAAACCGTTCAAGACAAAGTAACTAGTGCCGCTCAAACAACTGGAAGATTTGCTTCAAAACAAACAAACCGTGCAAAAGACGCTTTGAGCAATCAAACAGATAAAATCAGCGACAACTTAGAATCAGAACCACGTGTTAAATAATTCTTCCCCACTGACTAGCTGAACCTTAGCTAGTCTTTTTTGCGAGTTCCACTTCTTACTTTAGTAAGTTACTGGAATCGTAGGCGTGATGAGCATCCATTCATTTTTTCGGGTTTTGAAAAAAAGATTTCCTTCTAACGAATTAGCTGCGATTTCCACTTCTTGCTTTAGTAAGTTAGTGGAATCGTAGGCGTGATGAAAGATCTCTCTATAAAGAAACAGCCAAGACAATCTCTGCCTTGGTTGTTTCTTTATAGATCTTGATAGCTTAAATAATCTCCGTAGGTCTCTGCTGCTTTGGTTCCTTTTATAATTGCTTGACGAACCGCCTCAACAGTTAAGATCGACACCGCTTCAAAACTGGCATTGATTTGATTTGCACCTAAAACAAATAACGTATCGCCGTCATAGGTTGTATGAGAAGGACGGATTGCTCGTGCAATTCCATTGTGACTAATATCCGCTAACTTATTCATCTTAGCCTTTGGAAATGTTGCATTGGTCATCACACACCCAATGACTGTGTTGCCATCAAACAAGGCTGCTTCATTTTGATAATGCTCAAGAAATAGTTCTTCTGAGAAGCCGATTTTACTTTCACTTGGTTTACGGGCACCAGCGATAATCCTTCCGACTTCTTCGTCAAAAACATCTCCTACCGCGTTAACAGCAATGACTGCGGTTACCCATAACTTTCCGTGAGTGATCGTGTGAAGACCGATCCCGCCTTTCATAGCGTTTTTCACACCATTGATCGTTCCAACACTGCAGCCTGTTCCAGCACCATGATTTCCTGCTTGAAATTGTTGGCCGACAAACGCTGCTTCACACGCTTTGCGACCAGCTTGATAATCGGGGCGAACATCTGCCTGTCCAATGCGTAAATCAAATAAACTCGCACCAACGACATTGGGAACAAAGGTAATTCCCATATCTCGTCCAATTTTATTTTCTTCCAAGAAATCTACGACTCCAGCGTTTGCTGCTAAACCAAAAGCACTTCCGCCAGATAGCGTTACTCCATGGACAAATTTTCGATTGTTTTCTGATTTTAATGCATCTGTATCTCGGGTATTCGGTGAGCCACCGCGAACTGAGACACCACCGGTCACGCCGTCTTCACAAAGAATCACTGTACAGCCGGTCATTGCTTCTAGATCCGTGTACTGTCCAATACGAAAAAATTCTTGATATGCTTCCATCTTGTTCCTCCAAAGACATTTTCTTCATTCTAGCCATTCCCATAAAAGAAAACAACCGCCTATTAAAGACGGTTGATTACTTCATCAACATTTTTGATCGTTACGGAAATTGTTCCGTCAGGGTTATTAATAAACTCAATTAACTCTGGATTACGATAAACATCTAAAGGAACGATCAACTCGATCCCATTCGACAATTTTAATTTTTGCTTGCCGTATTTCTTTTCAGTGATTTCGCGCACTTCTCTTAACAAAGGTGCTTGGTCCACATACCCTTTTTCAACGACCTCTTCTTGGAAAGCAACTTGTGCGGACACGTTGTCCTTGAAAACTTTTTGTGCCACAACTTTCGCATCAATCTGACCGCTTTCTTCCACCACATCGTAAACAGCTTCCTTCACATCAGCAATAACATCGTGCTTGGGATTTTCGAATTTTGCTCCGATTTTTTCTGCGACTTTTTTAATTACGCGAACGTTTTCTTCTAGCGAAGGTGCAGGCCGACTTTCGATCACTTGAGTTGAGAAATACAAACGTTTTTCACCAGAAAACGGGTATTTTTTCTCGATCATCTCGTAGCTTAAATTACTCAGATTCACGACAATGCCTTCATCCGCTTTTTGTGTCTTGTTTGAAAGCAATGCACGGTGGATGATCAATTCATTTTTCAAGCCCGCATCATCTGAATCAACGATATGGGTATAGCCTTCATGATAATTCACTTTCAAAAAGGCCAAATACATCTGCGTATCCTCTTCATATAAAGCAACAAAAACGTCCGCGCTTGGAGCTTCTTCACTCTCTTTATACGCTTCGTACCAGCGAGCCACGATTCTTTCACTAACAGATAGGAAATCATGTTCCGCTTGTTGGCTCAATAGGGCAAAGGTTGAATCCTCCGTTAAGGTTCCCGTTTTTGTTTGAGCTGATGATAATTTTTGAATTTTTTTCGTTAAGTACTCTCGAACATATTCCTTTGTCAAATCTAATTCACTTTGACTATAAATCGGATCGCCAGATTCACGATCAACGATATGAAGTGCCGCTTTTTTTAAATAGATATCCATAAATTCCCTGCTTTCTAAAAAATTTGCGAATTTTACATTCGTCCAAATTCTTTCTAATAAACGAATAAAAAGCCTACTTTTCATCTGCCAATCTAATTGTTTTCAGTTCGATTCACTATCGAACACTTAGAAAAGCAGAACTGCCAACCTGACTATCATACACAGGAAACAGGGAATATGGCAACTATTGTTTTAATAAAAGTTCGCCGTCCTTCATTTGATAAACTTTGTCACTCCATTGTGTCATTCGTTCATCATGTGTGACCATGACGATTGCCTTGCTGCGCTCATGCGCTTCTTTCGCTAAGAGTTTCACCACATCAAACGCGTGATCCGAATCAAGACTAGCAGTTGGTTCGTCCGCTAAAATTAATTGTGGATCATTGAATAAGGAACGGGCAATCGCCACTCGCTGTCTTTCACCACCAGACAGAGCTTTAGGATACTGTTCCCGCAGCTCCCAAACATCTAGAGATTTAAGTAATTCTTCAATTTTTGCTGCATTTTTTTCTTTTTCAATTTTTTCTACCAATTGAAATTGCTCTTGTACTTTTAAAAATGGAATCAAATTGGAGCTTTGGAGAATAAATCCGATTTCCTTGAAGCGAGCCTTTGATCGTTCTTTCTCGTTCATTCGTCCAAAATCTGACCCATTGATGGTTATCTTTCCTTCAGTTGGTGTCTGTAAGCCACCGGCGATTGTCAAAAAGGTGCTTTTTCCTGAGCCTGAGGGACCGATCACACTAACAAACTCTCCTTCAGCAACATTAAAATCAATTTTCTTTAACGCCGTCACTTCTGTATGGCCTTGTCCAAATCGTTTCACTACTTTTTCCATCATTAAAACATCGCTCATCTTATTCTCCTCCAATCGCGGTTACTGGATCAACCTTAGTTACAGTACGGATCGAGAATAACCCGCCGATCATAGCCACCAGAACTAAAGTCAAACTGTATACTGCCCATTCTTCCCAGTGAACTGCGAATGGCATTGCACTTGGTAAGACCAAACTTGTCAGTATACTCAGCCCACCAGCAATTGCAACGCCCATAATTCCTACTAGAAAAGCCTGTGCTAGAATCGAACGCACTAAATAACCTGTCGCCACGCCTTGCGCTTTCATCACCCCGAAAATCGCTGTTTTTTGTAAGGTAATTACATACATAAAAATACCGATAATCGCAGCTGCTACGACAAACAAGAAATAAATCATTGTATTCAACGTTAATTTCTCTGGTGTGTAGCCGGGGATATTTTCAATAAACGTCTCAGGTGACATTTTTTCTAATGTGGTTTGTCCCTTTGGATTGTCCACTGACGTTTTTCCCTTTGTCGCAATCAAATTGATCGGTTCATTAGTTGTCGGTTGAGAACCATACTTCAACGTTTTGAAAGTTGCAGGATTCAAATAGATTACCGGAGCAAGTGTATAAGTTGTTTCTTTTGTAACACCAACGATCTTCAATGTTTGATCATTGACTTTTATCCTTTGGTTTAATTTGTATCCTTCTGACAAAAGATTTTCTGATGCAATGACTTCGTTATCATTCTTATATAGTCGACCTTTGGTTACTTTCGGAACAATAAAAGACTTATTGTCTGTACCGAAAATGGACACATTCGTCTTATCGCCACCTGACTTTTTCTCTACAGCCGTTGAGTAAATACCGACTCCGGCTATTTCTTTGGCAGATACGCGGTCCATATCCTTTTTCTGTAATTGGGAAGCATTAGCAATTTTATTACTGTCTTCAGACAAAATAATTGCTGAAGACTTCCAATCATCGATCGCAGTTCTATTTCCGTCAGCCAATCCATTAGCTAACCCCGATAACATGAGGACCACATAAGCCACCAAAATCATAATTCCTACAATCAAGCCATATCTTAACTTCGCATAGCGAATTTCTTTCCAAGCTAAAAACATAGTTATCACCCTTTCTGTAGAAAGAATACTCCTTCGGTGACAAAATGTCACCATTTTTGCTTCTGTGCTATACTATAGATAAGAATGAAATATTTTTGGGGGTGCACCATGCCGAAAAAAACGTTTTTAAATTTACCAGAGGATAGACAAGCAGAAATACGCGCTTTGCTATTAACGATTTTTTATGAGAAACCGGTGAGTCAGGTCAAAGTCAGCGAAATCGTTACGGCACTGCAAATGTCCCGGGGAATTTTTTATAAATATTTTGAAGACTTGAATGATGCTTACGATTATTTAATTCACTACTATGCTGGACAGATTCATGGAGAAATTATTGATTACATGACCCAGCAGGAGGACGATTTCTTTCAGGGAATCGAAGCTTTTTTACTTTTGTATGTTGGATTGGATCAAAGGTCTGATCGCTATCGCCAATTAGTTCTCTTGGCACAAAACAGCTATTTATTCTCTTACAGGCCAGAGGCAGATCATGGTGTCGCCGCTTGGAAAGAACTCTTAGAGAAGAACCATTTTGAAATGAACACGACGGATGAGCAAATTAGTTTTTTGTATTTTTCCATGAAGCTGGTGATCGACTCATTAACTGACATGTTGGCGAATAATTGGGGAGAAAAAGAATTACTAAAGGATTTTCGCTTTAAATCTCACTGGTTGCTTGAAGGCATCAAAAAACGCTGAAGTGCGCTTCAGCGTTTTTTTGTCTATTGATTTTAGTAGTACTGATGATTTTTCTCTTGTACTTGCTGTTTAAGCAGGTTCATAAATTCACTCTTGGACATTTGTTTGACTGTATCCGTCCCCTGTTTACGAACTGAAAACAATCCTTCGTTCATCTCTTTGTCACCGATCACCAAGATGTAAGGAATTTTCCTTAATTCAGCCTCACGGACTTTTTTACCTAGTTTCTCATTGCGCAAATCTTTTTCTACACGAATTCCCGCTGCATGAAATTCTTGGAATAAATCCTCTACACCAGCTTCATGAGGCTGGGCAACATTGATCAATGCCACTTGTTTTGGTGCTAACCAGAGCGGAAAAGCACCTGCATAGTGTTCGATTAAAATTCCTAAGAAACGATCTAAGGACCCAAAAACAGCGCGATGGATCATTACCGGTTGTGCTTCCTGATTATGCTCGTCTACATACGTTAAATCAAACTTCTCCGGCATTTGAAAATCTAACTGAACCGTCGCACATTGATGACTGCGATTCAAGGCATCCTTAATATGAATGTCGATCTTCGGTCCATAAAAAGCGCCATCACCTTCATTGATATTGTACTTGTAACCAAGATCAGTCAATACCTTTCCTAATGAAGCTTCTGCTTCATCCCACAGTTCGATCTCACCCATAAAATCATCTGGTCGAGTCGAAAGTTCTACACCGTACTCAAAACCAAATATTTTATAAACCTCATCAATGATTTTCAAGGCCAAAGCAATTTCTTGCTCGATCTGATTGCGGCGCACGAAAATATGCGCATCGTCTTGGCAGAAGGTCCGAACTCTAAGTAAGCCGTTTAAAGCCCCGCTAAATTCATGCCGATGGACCTGTCCAAATTCCGCCATCCGCATTGGTAGATCACGGTAGGACCGTTTACGATCCTTGAAGATCAAACAATGCCCCGGACAATTCATTGGCTTCAACGCATAATCCTCGTCCGCAACCTTAGTAAAGTACATATTATTTTTATAATGATCCCAGTGACCTGAACGTTCCCACAAGCGTTGATTCAAAATCAGTGGTGTCTTAACTTCCTTATAGTCGTATTTTGCCTGCAATTCTCGTAAAAACTTTTGCAATTCATTCCGAATGATCAGACCATTTTCCAAGTAAAAAGGCATTCCCGGTGCTTCTTCCGAAAACATAAACAGATCGAGTTCCTTGCCTAATTTTTGATGACTACGTTTTTCAGATTCTTCTAAGTAATCTAGATGAGCAAGAAGCTGGGCTTTTTCTGCAAAGACCACACCCATAACCCGTTGCAGCATTTCATTTTCCGGTTTTCCATGCCAGTAAGCACCAGAAACTTTTAACAATGAAAAATATTGTGCTGTGGCTACTTCAAGCGCCATTGGTTCAAGGAAAAACTCGGTTACATTACCAAATGAATAGACAAAGACTCGTTGCGCCGCTGCGAATCCCGCTAAGGCATCAAGCTTTAATTCATTGTCTTTGAAAATTTCTCTTGCTTCAGAAACGCTTAATGTCGCACTTTCAATTGAAACGTCTGATTTTATTTGTTTTTTGATATGATGCTCTAAATCTTTCAAAATCAACGCACTCAATGGTTGTTTCACGCGTAAATCGACCCAAACAGTTTGATCTTCCCGCTGAGCCTTAGCAAAAAGTGCTTCAGGATAACGTGCTTTGATCGCCTCTTCTAACAGCAAACTAACCAACTGACAAATAGCGGTAGCTCCTTCTGGAGACGAGCAATCATAAAAAGCGATCTCGGCGTTTGCTTTCACTGGAGTTGCTAAATCAACAAGCTCGCCATCAATGCTGCCGACGACTGCCTCTTCCATCAATTGATTTTTTATCTCGAACAAAGTGGTGTATTTTTCCACCCTTCGCTTGCTTCCATCTGGTAACACAATTTCGATTTCTTTTGACATCCAACTCAACTCCGATCCGCTTTTTCAAACCATGCTTTCCTGCGTACCTTTTCCTACTAATTTTAACAAAAGGCTTGAAGGGTTTTCAATAAAAAAACGTCCCTATAAAAAATAGGGACGTGAATAAACGTGTTACCACCCAAGTTCCCAAAAAGTGTAGACTTTCTGGCTTGTACGATAGATAACGGGAATCACCCGGACCGTTTTGCGGTCGCTCAAAGGGAGTAATCTGTTTTTCTCAATCAGAAGCTTCCAGCCGTGACTTCTTTCTCTAGTGACGAGGAACAAAATCAGATCTTGTCCTTCTCATTGCATTATATTATTGAATAAAGCATAGCTCCACAAAAAATATTTGTCAACGCTTTTCTTTCGGGCTTATTCATTTGATTTCAATGCATCAATCATATTGATACGGCGCAAACGAAAATGTGTCGCGACCATTACAATAACGGAGAAAAGAATCGTCAATCCACCAGATGAAAGGTAGGCTCCCGAACGAATCACTAAGGGAAACGTGATCGTCTCCATAGACGCTTGGTCCAAAATAAATTTAGTTAAAACAATGCCCAAACCATAACCGAATAAAATTCCTAGAATAGTAAAAACAAAATTCTCGCGGAATATATATGAGGTCACTTCTCGATCATAGAAGCCCAATACTTTGATCGTGGATAATTCTCTCACTCGTTCCGACACATTTATATTCGTCAAATTATATAACACAATAAAAGCCAATAAGCCTGACAAAACAACGAATATCCAAACAATGCCATCAAGATTATCCATCGAATTTTCCTGTGTTTCAATTTGCGTAGACACAAAAGAAGTATTCGTCACTTGGTCCGTACTTAACAACTTCCGTGACAACTCGTTTTCTTCTGAGTCCGTTAACTTTTTACTTTTGAGCAAATAGCTATTCACTATGAAATCTTTTCTACGAACTTGTTGATAATATTCTTTTGATAAATATAAAAAGTTTCCTAAGTAATTATCAGTAATAGCAGAAATTTTAACCTCAAAAGTTTGTTGGTCATCATCATAGACTTTCAACCTGTCACCTTTTTTCAAGTCAAACAGCTCCGCTAATTTCTGTGTAATCACTGCACCCTCATTTGACAGATTGAATGGTTCACCTTGATTCTTCAAATGCAGGTAATCTTTAAATTTCTGACGATTTTCCGGCACCATCATCGTCAATTTCTGATTAGCTTGGCCTTTTTGCTTCAATTCAATCGTTTGATTCATCATAGGCAATTCGCTGACCAGTTTTTTATTCTCAGAAAAAATTGTTTCAACTGTCGCTTTATCTGGCTGATCCTTTAGTGTGACAATCGCATCATAATCAATGATTGGTCCAAACTGCTTCTCTCCAACTGAACCTAATGAATCCTTCAAGCCTACTCCGGCAACCATTAACGCAGAACAACCAGCAATGCCGATCACCGCCATAATCATTCGTGATTTATAACGAAATAGATTGCGATAACTAACTTTCGAATTAAAACTCATACGCGACCAAATCGGCGTGATACGTTCCAAGAAAATTCGTTTTCCGGGTTTTGGCGCCTTCGGTTGGAGCAACACGGAAGGTTTTTCATGCAGCTCCCGCATCAATACAAGCATGGCTGCTCCCAGACTAGCAAACAAAAAGGCGATCGTTGCTTGGATGATCGGGCGGGATAAGTAAAAAGCTTTCACCCCAGGAAAATTATAACGATCACTGGAAAGCTCGAAAACTAATCGCGGTAGGGTATTTACACCAATAACACTACCTAGAACGATGCCAATCGTTGCTGCTGATAACGCATAAATAATGTACTTGATTGAAATTTCAAAACGTGAATAGCCGAGTGCCTTTAACGTACCGATCTCACGTCGATTTTCCTCCACCATCCGAGTCATTGTCGTAAAGGTGATCAATGCAGCTATGAAAAAGAAAAAGACAGGAAAGACATTAGCAATGGCAGCTATTCGGTCAGACAAATCACCATATTCTTGGAAGCCTGGATTGTCTGAACGCTGATCATAAGAATAGCTAGGTGTCTTTAACTCACTGATTTCTTTCTCACTATCACTGATTTTTTGCTGAGCATCCATTAATTTCTCACGATTGCTGCTGAGTTCCTTTTGTTGTGCTGCGAGCTCTGCTTGGGCCTGTTGCAATTGCGGATTTCCGGCAGGCATTACAGCTGCCTGCTGCTCTAACTGAGCTTTCGCTTGGTCTAATTCTTTTTGTCCAGCATCCACCTTGGCTAAGTTCTCAGTCACCTCGGCTTTTCTTGGTAGCAATTCCTTTTCTGCTGTATCTTTGATTTCTGCCGCACGTTCTTGTGGTCGATCTGCGAAAAGTTTTTCGACTTTATCGATATTTTGTTCCATCTTTTTCTCGTAGGCTTTGCCATACGTTTCTTTTCCATCAACATTTGAAAAGCGAACATAGATGACTGATTTTATCTCGTTGGAAAAATTACTCTCAGGTACATATGCGAAGAAATCAACATTACCATTTCCCACATTCGACAGCCCACGCTCTTCTGTGCTTATATACATGGGTGACTGAACAAACCCAACAATTTTAAAGCTCTTGCGTTTCAATTGATCCGGCTGATCAATTTTATATGTTTGATTTAGTCGATAACCTTCTTTTCTGGCTTTTTCATCCAAAACAATCTCGTCAGCTTTTTTGGGCAAATGCCCCGATTTTACGATCAATTGATTCTGTTGATTTCTTTGGTCATAAGAATAAAGCTTAACCACTTGGTTCTTATCACTATCCGCATAGAACAATTGATGTCCGCTTTCGACTTCCGCTCCAGAAATGTCTTCGGCAAGCTTCTCATCCGCTTTTGTCAGCCCACCAGTGGAGATAATTTGCAGATTTGATAACTCCTGCTGATCGACAAACTGACTAGCCGAATGATTTAAGATCGGACCAGTAGCCTTTATCCCGACATATAGTAATGTACCTAATAAAATAATTAAAACAATTGAAATGAAACGGCCTTTTGAGTATATGATTTCTCGTAAACTCGCCTTTAGATAGGTTTTATTTTTCATCTGTCTACTCCTGTTTTTTCGTCCATTTTATTTTAACACAAAACGTTTTCATGACTGGTACGAAAAAGTCTGACTAGAATCTAAAAAGAACACTACAAAAGTATCCACTCTTGCAGCGTTCTATTAAAAAAATCAATTTTATTGTGTTTAGTTTTTAAATGAGTGAATTGGGGCTGGAATTCGACCACCGCGAGCGATGAAATCATCAGAGCCAGCTGCATTAACAGCCATAACTGGTGCTCTACCCAACAAACCGCCAAATTCAACCATATCACCAATTTTTTTGTCTTTCGCTGGAATGATCCGAACAGCGGTAGTTTTATGATTGATCACACCAATCGCTGCTTCATCGGCAATCATTGCTCCAATAGTACTAGCAGGTGTATCGCCAGGAATCGCAATCATATCTAACCCTACTGAACAGATTGCTGTCATTGCTTCCAATTTTTCAATGGTTAACGAACCATTATTCACCGCATCAATCATCCCTGCATCCTCTGAAACAGGAATAAATGCGCCTGATAATCCGCCAACATGATTACAGGCCATGACACCGCCTTTTTTCACTGCATCATTTAATAATGCCAGTGCGGCAGTTGTTCCATGAGTTCCGACTGTTTCTAGACCCATTTCTTCCAGAACATGAGCCACTGAATCACCCACTGCTGGAGTTGGCGCTAATGATAGATCAACGATTCCAAAAGGTACATCTAGCCGTTCTGAAGCAATTTTCCCAACCATTTGTCCCATTCGAGTAATTTTAAAGGCGGTTTGTTTCACCGTTTCAGCGACGACATCAAAGGATTCCCCTTTGACTTTTTCCAGTGCCCGCTTCACAACACCTGGTCCGCTAACACCAACATTGATCACACAGTCCGCTTCTCCTACACCATGAAAGGCCCCTGCCATGAAAGGATTGTCTTCAACTGCATTGGCAAAAATTACTAGTTTCGCACACCCCATATCAGAAGCTTCTGCCGTCTCTTTGACGATTCGTCCGGTGTGTGCGACAGCATCCATATTAATTCCCGCTCTGGTCGAACCGATATTGACCGAAGCGCAAACAAAATCTGTTTCTGCTAATGCTTGAGGAATGGAATCGATTAGAATCCGGTCCCCGTGCTGATAGCCCTTTTCAACTAAAGCCGAGAATCCTCCTAAGAAATTAACGCCCACATCTTTCGCTGCTTTATCTAATGTTTTAGCAAATTTTACATAGTCTGTATCAGGAGTCGCTGCTGCGATAATTCCAATCGGTGTCACGGAGATACGCTTGTTAATGATCGGAATTCCATATTCAGCTTCAATCGACTCACCTACTTTAACTAAGTCTTTCGCTTTCGTAGTAATTTTGTTATAAATCTTTTCACAGGCGCGATCACTGTCGCTATCAATACAATCTAGCAATGATATCCCCATGGTAATCGTTCGAATATCTAGATTTTCTTCTTCGATCATTCGAATCGTTTCCATTATTTGATTGATTTCCACAAAGAGCCCTCCCTATAATTTATGCATCGTGTCAAAAATTTCTTGATTTTGAATACTAATTTTCACACCAAGTGTTTTACCCAGTTCATGAAGCGTTTCACGTGCTCCTTCAAAATCTTCTGTAGCATTGGTTAGGTCTACTAACATCATCATCGTGAAATAGTCCCCCATGATAGTTTGAGAAACATCTAAAATATTAATTTGTAATTCCGCTAATTTTTGACTAGTACCTGCTACGATACCAACCTTGTCTTTTCCAATAACCGTTACTACGCCACGCATTTGCATAACTCCTTTCAGATAATTGTTTCTCATTATAGCACAGTGATGGCAAAACGATGAGATTTTTATGAATTAAATCAAACCTTTTTATCAAAATGTTCGGATTTTGCAAGTTCCACTACTCGTATGCGTACGAAAGTAGCGGTTTTTTTCGCTCTTTGAAAAAAGCAGCCTCAATCCTGAGCTAGCTGTCAGTCCAGCTTTTTGCAGTTTGTTACATATTGAGATGAATCGCGTGTTTCTAAATTAGATTCATTTGATAAAAGTCTAGTTGGATGATAGGCGTACGAAAATCGTTTGCTCTTTTCTGTGGATTGCTTGTGCACAAGCAATCGCCCTCCAATATCGCTTTGCTTCCTATTGTCTTTTTCCTGTGATATATTCAACTTGACGAGTAAATTAGTATAAAAATAGGAGGCTTCTTGATGGAACTTTTTGAAACAATGCTCCAACATACATCGGTCCGCTCATTTACCCAAGAAAAACTATCTGACGAACGAAAGGAACAATTAGTCTTATCCGCCCAAAGTGCCAGCAGTTCTAACTTTTTGCAGGCCTTCTCAATAATTGAAATTACCGATTCCGAAAAAAGAAAAGCGATCGAACAAATCGCAAATTTCCCTGTCGATAATGGTGATAAAGGTACTCTTTATATTTTTGTTGCTGATCTAAATAAGCACGCACAGGTTTTAGCCTTGAATGGGGATTCGCTGGAACATCTACGCACCATGGAATCCTTAGTTGTGTCCATCGTTGATGCTACCTTGGCCGCTCAATCGATGGCTGTTTTTGCCGAATCGAATGATTTAGGAATTTGCTATGTCGGAGGGATTCGTAATAACCTGTTTAAAATGAAGGAATTGTTAGAACTTCCTGCATTAACCTATCCAGTATTCGGTATGTTTGTCGGCTATCCTGCTGAAAAAAATGAGGTGAAACCACGACTGCCGATTCATGCTGTACTTGGAGAAAATTCCTACCGATCATTAACGGCAGAAATGATCAACGACTATAACAAGACGACTTCAGACTACTATCAAGCTCGCAGCTCGAACATTCAGAGTACCAATTGGTCTGAAAAGGTGCGGCAACAATTTGAGTATCCTCGGCGAAAAAACACGGTGGAATTTCTTAAAAAGCAAGGTTTCGTTTTTTAAACGAAGCCTTGCTTTTCTCTTACTCTGTTGGAATTATGGCGATTGCACGAACGTTAAATCCTGGTGCATCTTTGACTTTTGGCACGCCAATCGAAATGGCGCCGCCAATTGGTGGAAGTTCCGTTAAACGATTCAGCACCTCAACTTGAAACTTATCCTGCTCCAACCAGTACAATTCCCCGATTAACCCTCCGTTTTTGGTGCAATTCACTGCCGAATCCGTATCCAACGTCTCATGACCGATCGCCGTTACGTTGCGTTCTTCATGTAAAAACTTCAAGGCTTCCAACGACCAACCAGGCGTGTGTGCCTGTCCGTCGTGATCAACATTGTAGAATGCTTCCAGATTCTCCCAACGTTTTGACCAGCCGCTGGCAAATGCGACAAAACTTTCTGCTGGGATTTCTCCATACTCCGCTTCAAAAGCAACAATATCTTCTACTGTCAGGGAATAATCAGGATTTTCGTTGACTTCTTTTTCTTTATTGATAACGATTAACGGCAATAGGAAATCTTTGATTGGTAACTGATCAACGGATACACGATTCTCTACGAAATGCACCGGAGCATCAATGTGGGTACCATATTGCGTCACTAGCTGATACTCTTTGGCAAAAAAGCCATCTTTCTTAACTGTGACTAGTGTTTTTTCCTGCATTGGTTGAAAAGACTGAAAATAAGGAATACCACCATAAATACTATGACTCAAATCAACCCATTTTTGCTGCTTCAAAAAATTTACACTATTCGTAATTTCACTCATACTGCTCCTCCTTAAATCGCTTTCATTTTTACTTAACGATACCGATAAATAAATTCCCTGTCAAATGACGATTTATGTTCCATTCCTGACCATACAATTTTTAAAAACGGGATAGAAAAAAGCTGCACCAAGTTTCGATGCAGCTTCTGAACTATTCATTGACTAAGACAATTTTTCCTTTAGCATGATGCGTTTCACTTAATTCATGTGCTTCCTTCACACCTTCCGCTGTTAACGGATACGTATGTCCGATGACACTTTTTACTTTTCCATCAGCCATTAGATCAGCAATCGCTTGTAATTGTTTCCCATCCGGTTGAAGCCAGATACTTTCCGCTACCGCAACGTTTTTAGCTAGCTCATCATCTGGTTGACTGACGATTGAGATCAGACGTCCGTTTTCATTCAATACTTTGAAGCTGTCTCGTTGAACGTCGCCGCCCATCGTATCAAAAACCAAGTCCACATCTTCTAATACTTCTGAAAAATCAGTTGTGTGGTAATCAATGACTTGATCAGCACCTAGCTCTTTTAACAGCGCATGATTTTTTTGACTTGCTGTAGTGATAACTGTTGCTCCAGCATTTTTTGCTAATTGAATCGCATAGATACCAACACCACCCGCACCAGCGTGAATCAAGACCTTTTCCCCAGCCTTTAGTTTCCCATGAGTGAATAATGCTTGATAAGCCGTTAACCCGGCTAAAGGAACAGCTGCCAACTCCTCAAACGAAATAGACTCAGGCTTATGTGCTAACAAGTGATCGTCAACAATCGTATAGTCTGCATATGTACCGAAGCGAGTCGTCTCTGGCCGAGCAAAAACAGCTTGTCCTACTTGCCAATCTGAGACTGCCGAACCAACTTCTACAATTTCACCAGCAACATCCCAACCCAAAATAATTGGAAAATCCCAAGGCATCATTTGTGCTAAATATCCTTCCCGTAATTTCCAGTCAATCGGATTAACTGACGTAGCTTTTACTTTCACCAAGACTTGGTGCTCGCCTAACTCAGGCAATGTTACTTTACTTTCTTTTAATTGGTCCGCATGACCATATTCTTCTATTACAACTGCGCGTGTTTCCATTCGTACATCCCTCCATATCGATCCATTATAAAAGTCTTATCAAAAATCTGGAAACGATTTGCTTCATTCAAATAAATGAGACGCCAGTAAATAGTCAACTTGATATTTTTCAGCCAATCTTTTCAAATAAGGAAGTGCTTCATTCGTCTCTTCATCCATCTGAGTTAAAAAAATAAAGAATTGTTGTCGCTCATCTGGTGTCGCCACATTTTTGAAATAGCCCCAAACATGTTCATAGGCATTCCTTTGCGCTTTTAAGTCAATCGGTAATTTCTTCACTGCGTCCACGTGTTGATAAAACAGCTCGGTCTTTTTTGCTGACCATTGATTGCCAGAAAAAAGCTGACGTAAATATAGGTATTCCTTTTGCGATTTTGCCATAACAAAGTATTTCCAACGAGCCCATTCTTTTTGAATCTCACGCATCATTTCCACCTCTTCCTCAGCTTAACATCTGACAATCCATTTTTTGAAGAAATAAGCCTGATTGCTCCTCAGAATAAATTGAGCATTTCTGCCAATAGTCGTAAAAAGACTGTAGACGTTCTCTGCCTACAGTCTTAAAACTTGTATTATAGATCAGCGATCGTTGTTCCTTCACCGAAGATAGTTTCCCAATCGCTTGTAAAATCAGTTACCGCTTGGGCAATTGACGGCATTGCGAACGCTTGTTGGAGAATATCAACACCCATTGTGGCTGCATGGCTGCCATTTTCTAGAGCAGCGTTAACCTGACCAACGTTTTTGAAGCTGGCTGCCAAGATTTTTGTTTCACTGTTCGTTCGAGCGATCTCCTCTGCCATTTCGAAAATAGCCTCCCGTGGATCAATATTCAAATTTTCCATCCGATTGAAATAGGGTGCAATATAATCTGCTCCAGCTGCAATTGCTAAATATGCTTGAAATTTCGTATAAATTGCAGTCGCTGTAACGTTGATGCCGCGACGTTTCAATTCCTTGATTGCCTTTAATCCAGGTTGATTGACCGGAATTTTGATAAACACCTTTTGATCAATGTTCCCTAAAATTGTTTCAGCATCCTTGATAATGCCTTCATAATCAGTGGCTACAACTTGTACATGTAATGAACGATGCTCCCCGATGATCCCACGAATTTCTTTCATGTGTTGGAAAAAAGCTATTTTTCCTTCTTTTTTTACGATTGAAGGGTTAGAAGTAACACCCGCAATTGGTAAAATGTCCGCAAATTTTTTAATATCCATCAGATTAGCTGTATCTAGCATAAATTCCATTTTGAAAAACTCCCTTACTCTTTTGTATAGAACTAGCATAGCATCTTAAAAAAGAGATTTCTGCTTTCTCTCCATAAAAAAAGCGAAAGACTTTACACCAAGCCTTTCGCGAATAAAAGTTTTAGAACAATCGCACAAATGTGCATTTTTTAAAGAGAACCTACTTTCGTTGTTTCAATCGTAAAATCTCCTGTGCCGTCTCTTGATCCGTAATTAATGTTTTCAAATAGCCTTGCTCCAGTAAAGGAACGATCGAGCGAGCCTTTGAAATTCCCCGAGCAATTCCTACTGATTGAGGGACCTTCATCAATTCAGCTAAAGATAATCCAATTGTTCGTTGATTTAACGCCCCGTTTAGCCGCTTTCCATAGCTATCGTAAAAACGACAACAGCAGTCTCCTACTGCTTCACGTAATTTTAATTCTTCATAATCTGCTGGCGACAACAAATCTCGCCATTGGCTTTTATGATAACTTAGCGGACCACCTACACCAACAATAACTAAATCGAGTCTCTTCCAGTACTCTTTTAAATCATGGAAATATTTCGAATTGAAAATTCCTTCAGCTAAATCCTTTGTTTCTTGAATGACCGTTGCATTGACGAATAAGCTGTGCCCACTCACTTTACGGGCCAACTCATAAACCAGTGTATTGACATGGTAACGGGAATTAATATGGCTTGGTCCGCCAACTACCGGAACAACTGAAACATTTGATAATTGTTTGGGGTCAATCTTGTTCACTGCCTGTCCGACACTTGCCCCCCATGACAGTCCCACCACCATATTATCGGTTAATTGACGGCGAATCCATGCCCCGGCTGTTTCAGCTAGTTGTTCTTCTTTCGCTTCCTCACTGCTGTCACTTTCAGTCGGGACTAATTCAACAGCAGTCAGATCAAAGACCTGCTTCAATTGCTCCTCTAACTCAAACAAACTCGCATCAAAATGATTGATCTTAATTTCTACAATGCCCTGCGTTTTAGCTTGACTCAACATCCGACTAACCGTTGTACGGTAAATATCCAATTCTTTAGCAATCTGAGCCTGTGTCAATTCTTGTTCATAATACATATAAGCAACTTTTGCTAATAATTTTCTCTTGTCCTCTTTCATATGCGTTTCCTCCCGTAAGAGCCTCTCTTCCATTCTAACAAAATATCATTTACTGCGTTCAATAAAGCGTGTATTATTATTTACTAAATAAACGTACAATAAATTGGTCTCATTACGAAAAAAAGTCCATTAAAATGAATTAGGAGGAAGTCAATTGTCTGTTGAATCTGTAAAAGAATACTTTTCACACTACGGAATAGCCGATCGTATCCAAGAATTTCCTGTCTCAAGTGCAACGGTGGAACTCGCAGCCCAAGCATTGAATTGCGCGCCCGAACGCATCGCAAAGACCTTGTCTTTTAAACTGAAAAAAGCGGATAAAAGTATTTTGATTGTCACTGCTGGTGATGCCAAAATTGATAATCCAAAATTCAAAGCCTTTTTTAGTGAGCGTGCTTTGATGTTAAAAGCGGACGAAGTCGAAGCAACCATTGGGCATCCCGTTGGAGGTGTCTGTCCTTTTGGCATCCATGCAGGCATTCCTGTTTATTTGGATGAATCGTTGAAACGTTTCGAAACTGTTTATCCTGCCTGTGGCGCACCAAACAACGCGATCGAATTGACCATCCCTGAATTAGAACAGTATACACAGTTCAAAGAATGGGTTGATGTTTGTAAAAACTGGGAATAAAAAATACGAGGCAGTATATTGAAGCGACCTCCAAAGGATGGACCAAAAATCTAACCTTTGGGGTCGTTTCGTTTGCCTCGTGTTCTTTAGATAATTCCCTGATCAATGATTCGACAATCAGTTAGATAGTTCTCCAAAACGGCTTTAACTTCCGCCTGATCAATGATTGTTTCAGCTTGAAACTGATAGCCGACTAATAACGCCCGTGTCGTGTCTTCAG
Organism: Enterococcus sp. DIV0756; assembly: GCF_051710745.1. Lineage (NCBI taxonomy): Bacteria > Bacillati > Bacillota > Bacilli > Lactobacillales > Enterococcaceae > Enterococcus > Enterococcus sp. DIV0756. The sequence goes on from NZ_JBIOLF010000001.1 coordinate 2,661,789, forward strand.
CTATCATTCCCCGTGTTGCGTCAGCTGTCGGACTACCAAATGCCCCCGCATCATCCGTTAGTACCAAAAGATTCTCAATATTAACCGATTTATTTCCGATGCCTGCGTAGCGTTCACCCGCTTGTCCGACCGTCAATTGGAGAGGCTCCGTGACTTTTTGCAGATCGTATGCCCCAAATGGCAAGCGCCATTTTAATGAAAAATAATTATTCAAATCTACAAGTGCATTGATCTGATACAGCCCTTTTTTCTGAACGATGCGCCGCCACAAGCTATCAGAGGAAGGTCTAAATCGTGCAGGATCTTTTCCTAATACTCGATAGACTTTTTTTGTTGCAGCAATCTGCGGATCTTCTTTAATGGTTTCCATCGTATCATTGGCCTCGATCGTTTTAATCAATGGGTCTAGCCTTTCCTCCCAGATTTTTTCATTGTGGGCTTCATTGACAAACTCAATAACGCTATAAGCTAAAGATACTCCCTGTTCCTTTACTTTTGGATCAATTGTTAATCGCATATTCTTCCCTCCATCATTTCTAAATCTGCTTTTCCTCTAGTTTAAACGATTTCACGATAAAGCAAAAGCTTACATATTCTTGCTAGCCTTGGTTATAATAGACAATATAGAAAGAGAGGGATAGACGATGAAAATTACGTATCATGGTCACTCCGTTCTATCAATCATTACAGAAGACGGACAGAAATTGTTGTTTGACCCATTTATTACTGGAAATGCGTTGACTGACTTAACAGCCGATGAAGTGGAAACAGATTGGCTGCTAATCACTCATGGACACAGCGATCACGTCGGGGATATGATTCCAATTGCTAAACGCAACGACGCAACTATCATCAGTAATGTCGAAATTTGTAGCTTTGCAGAAAACAATGGGGTAACTAAAACACATGGGATGAACATCGGTGGGAAATTTGACTTTCCCTTTGGCCGTGTAAAAATGGTTCACGCTCAACACAGTTCTGGCTATGAAGTAGATGGACAAATGATCTATATGGGGGAACCAGCAGGTTTTATTTTCCAAACAGAAGGTAAAACAATCTATCATGCTGGCGACACTTCTAATTTTGGAGATATGGCACTTTTTGGTGAAGCTTTTGATATCGATCTTGCTTTTTTACCTATTGGAGACAATTTCACCATGGGACCTACTGAAGCGGCTAGTGCCGCTAAACGCTTAAAAGCAAAAAAAGTGGTTCCTATTCATTATAATACCTTTCCTGTCATCAAGCAGGACCCCTACGCTTTTGTCAAACTGCTGCCTGAAAATGTTGGCAAGGTTATGGACGTTGGAGAAACAATTGAGCTGTAATTTTCTAGAGATCTGTGAGCTGTTTTGTTCACAGATTTTTTGTTTGTTCTGCAAGACAATCTGCTACAATAAAAGAAAATGATTTCCATTGAAGGGAGTATTTGATGCTAAATTTTGAAAGTGATTATTTAGAAGGGGCACACGAAAAAATTCTACAACGTATGCTGGAAACAAATGAAGAAAAATTGAGTGGTTATGGCCGGGACAAATACTCAGCTTCTGCCATTGAAAAAATTCGCCAAGCCTGCCTTTGTCCTGAGGCAGATGTTTTTTTCATTGCTGGTGGTACGATGACTAACGCCTTAGTGATCGCCTCGTTGCTGAAAAAGATCGAAGGGGTGATTGCTCCCGAGACCGGACACATTACTACTCATGAAACAGGTGCCATCGAATTTTCTGGTCACAAGGTTTTAAGCCTCCCACAAAATAATGGAAAGATTTCAGCCCTGCAGATCCGCTCCTATCTCGAACAATTTTGGTCAGATGAGAATCGAGAATTCATGGTCTTTCCTGGAATGGTCTATTTGTCTCATCCAACAGAATATGGCACACTCTATTCGAAAGAAGAATTGAAGGGTATCTCTGAAGTATGTCGCGAATACAGTATTCCTCTCTTCATGGATGGCGCACGGTTAGGTTATGGACTGGCAAGTCCTGAATCTGATTTGACCCTGCCGTTAATTGCAGAATACTGTGATGTTTTTTATATCGGGGGAACCAAGGTCGGAGCCTTCTTGGGGGAAGCGATCGTCTTTACTAAAAATAATTTACCAGATTACTTTGTCGCGCATATGAAGCAACAAGGCGCACTGCTTGCTAAGGGCCGATTACTCGGGCTTCAATTCGATACTTTATTCACTGATCAATTGTATTTCCAAATTAGCCAGCACGCGATTGCAATGGCAATGCGATTGAAAAAAGGGCTATCTGAGAAGAATTACCGTTTTTATTTGAACTCACCAACCAATCAACAATTTGTTATCCTTGAAAACAAACAAATGGAGGCGTTAAAAAAAGAGGTTGCCTTCAGTTTTTGGGAAAAATACGACACAGATCATACCGTCATTCGTTTTGCGACGAGCTGGGCAACAAAAGAAGAAGACATTGATGCCCTATTGGCACTATTATAAAAAAGAGCTGACTCAAAAGTCTTTTAGACTTTCGGGTCAGCTCTTTTTCTTGAACAACCGGCGACTCACAAGTAGCGCCTGCGAAAAATTAGCCGAAAACTCACAAAAATGTGAAAACCATCGAGTAGATACCATTCAACATCCGTTCCCATGTTTCTTGGAAATTCTCAGCATGTCCTTCGTATTGCTTGAACCTGAACACGGACGTATCGGCTTCTTTTTCAGCGAAATAACCTACAAACTGATCAAACGATAGGTCAAACAAGCAACGTAACATTCATAGCTTTCCGAAAAGCGCATGACATTGTAGCCTAGCGCTTCACTGATTTTTTTAATTCGATACTTCACCGTGTTTTTATGGATGAATAATTGCTCGCTGCATACTTGAAAATCAGCGCCCGCATCCAATAAGAAACTACACAAAGTCATCAGCTGTTCCTTGCTGTCCATGATTGGCGACAACACGCTTAACGTCTCTTCAACCTCTGCTTCACCAGATTGAATCAACTTACTCGCATAGACCACTTGCCGAATCTCGCTGATAGAAAAGCTTTTCTTTCCATGAAACAGTCTTGGCAATTGCAAAGCAACTTTATTGACGAGCTGATACGTCATTCGGACATCTGTTGTGTTACGTAAGCGTGGGCACAACACAATACTATCAATCATCTCTTGATAAGGACTGGTCTGAAGATACGCCTCGCCTAACTCTAGTTCAGAGTCATTATGACAATAATTACCCAACAGAATAATTAATTGATCATCCATTAATTGAGCAACACACGTCTTGTAGTATTTAGAAGCATAGGCTAGAATATCTTGTTTCAATTTCTTTTCTTTTCTCAAATCATTCAGCTGAAGCAGCCACATTAAACCGATGCCTTTGACATCGATCTTTAAGTGATTGGCTAATCGATACATTTTTTCGCTTTCATCATTGAGGATCGCCTGTACCAAAGCGTACTCGCTAATTTCACCATGTTTCTTTCCCCATAAGTTCATCGCTACCTGCAGTAATTCGACGGATTGATTACATTCAGTTTCTGTCAAAAGATCATGCTCTTTCAGTAAATAAAACCGCAGGACGCCATTTTCTTTGTGGTACAGTTCCTTGTAAAAAACGGAAAAATCATTTTTCTGAACCTGTTTGCCATCCTCCACCACTACTCGGCGTAACAGCCGCTCTAAATCAACAGAGGAGTTTCGTGGCCATTTAATCTGATTGATTACTTCATTATCAGGATTAGTTAAAATGATATTGGTACGCAACAAATCAGAAAGCAGTCTCAAGGTGACTTCAACTGTTCGTAAATGTTCGGGTAAGAAGGAAGCTTTTTCTAAAACCTCATTTACAATGTTTTCTTTCGGGTGATCCTTTAAGATTTCCGCCATCACCTCTACGATAACCTCACTGTACCGAATTTGATTTTGATTTTTAGGCATTTGAATAATCACAAAGTCTAGATCTTCCGCTGTTCGAATCACTTCTGAGGATAATTTAGGAACGACGATCCCAACATAATAAAGAATAATCCCCAGCTCACCCATTTTATGTAGCCGACGAATCGTTTCACATTGCTTTCCTACATCGTCTTTGATGGTGAAAAATGAAGTCAGTGCCAATTCACCAGAGTGATATTCATTCGTCTCAAGCAAATCAACATAATCATCCATATCTGAAATGTCCAAGAAAGACAAGGAAGTGACCGTTTGATTTAAGCAATTTTGTCCACTCATCAACTGAGCTTCACGTAAAGAGGGTAGTCCTAACAACTCTTTTAATTTAGCACCCAAAATTATTCCTCCTTATTCCTATTAAGGTAATTATTTTTTTAAGGATAAAAACGAATTTGATTGTCGTTACGCCTCTCTTTTTACTGACCTGCTAAAGTAGAAGTAGATCGGGAAACGATTAACCTTAGATTTTTCACATCAAATTTTATTTTTCTTCTAACATTAGCAGATTCACTTTTTATTGTCTATCCATTTTTCCTCAAAAGTCATAAAATGATCCTGACAAAATGAAGTGAATAGCATAAACCACCGATTCCTTTAAAAATATGGCCTGCTTAACAGTCGAAAAAGAACAGGTACCTGCTAACTGAATACTAGCAGGTACCTGTTCTTTTTCTAAATTGTAAGTATATGAAGGAGATTCTTCTATTTAACTGCGGAGTCAGATTCGACAATTTTTCCAACAATTCCGTAATCTTTTGCTTCTTCGGCTGATAGCCAGAAATTACGATCTGTATCCTTTTCGATTTGTTCCAATGTTTGTCCAGTGGCTTTCGCAATCAATTTGTTTACGCGTTTACGCATACGCAAAATTTCTTTTGCTTCAATTTGAATTTCAGTTGATTGTCCCTGAACACCACCTGCTGGTTGATGGATCATATAGCGTGTATTTGGCAAGCTATAGCGGTCTTTTTTGTCTGCGGCTAAATAGATTGTAATACCTGCGCTCGCAACCCAACCCGTTCCAATCATTTTTACTTTTGGTTTAATGAAACGGATGACGTCATGGATCGTATCACCAGATTCTACGTGCCCGCCTTGACTGTTGATAAACATCGTAATGGGATCATCACTGATGGCAGAGAGATAAAGTAATTGCTCTGTCACTGACTTCGCCAGTTCTTGATTAATCTCCCCGTAAATCAAAATTGTCCGTTGCTTCAATAATTTTAACATCATTGGATTTTTTTCTTCTGATTTCTCCATTTCTTCTTCGGCTAAAAATTCATTCATATGAACATCCTCCTTTTTCTCTACATCTAGTATAGCCAAAAAGATTGGGAATGAACAGAAAGAGCCTTCAACTAAGGTTTATTCTGTCCCAGCAGAAATTCTATGCTAAACTGACTGTGAAAAAGTTTTTTTATTGGCAAAATCCTTTTTTTATGGGATGATAGATCGTATTTTGTGAACAGAAAGGGGATCTTCGTGACCTATCGAAATAAGCCTCCATCACTGACTTCTACTAATTGACCTTACTTATTAAAAAAAAAGAATCTGTAATAGAACTAGGAGCAGCTTATATGATTGAGGAAAAGAAACGTTTCATCTCATGGCCGGTACTTGCCATGATGTCATTTGTTACTGTCATAGGCTTTGATGATATTATTTACAATTTTGCGAATCAAGGATTGGGTGTTATCACTTCTTGGATAATCTTACTGCTATTATACGTGATCCCTTATTCTTTGATGGTTGGACAATTGGGTTCTGTTTTTAACCATGAAGGCGGCGGCCTAACCTCATGGGTCCGCGGAACCAGCGGCGATCGGCTAGGCTATTTTACGGCCTGGACCTATTGGGCAGCATCTATTCCTTATGTAGTCGATACAGCCAATGCAGTTGTTGTTGGGTTTGGCTGGCTGATCAACGGAAATGATTCTATGGAAGATAAAATGTCCAATTCGATGTTTGCCTTATTGACCTTCTGTGTTTTTCTAGCTTTTATTTTCTTGCAACGCCACTTTAAAAAGTCACTAGAAGTATTGAGTACCTTGGGCGGCGGTGCTATGTTCATCATGGCAATTTTATTCGTCTTTATGACCTTTGCTTCATTATTCATGCCAAATGGACATATCGAAACACAGCCGATGAACTTAGGTGCCATCATCCCCAAATTCGATCTTCATTATTTGACGACGATTGGGTTACTTATCTATGCCATCAACGGGGCCGAGTTGGTTGCCCCATTTGTCACACGGATGCGTAAGCCGCAGCGGGAATTTCCTAAAGCCATGATCATGCTGACCGTTATGACGATTTTCTTAACCGTCTTTGGTTCCTTCTCACTAGGAGTCTTCTTTAACGCCCATCATCTACCAAATAATTTGAAGATGAATGGTTCGTATTACGCCTTCCAGCGGTTAGGGGAATTCTTCCACCTAGGCAATACTCTGATGTATGTTTTTGCCGTCACCCAGATTATTTACATGTGCGCCTTGTTAGCTGTCTTACTAGATGCTATGACACGTATGTTAATCTCTGATACCGGTAAGCAGTTCATGCCGAAGAAATTAACGAAGCTGAACGATGAGGGTCTGCCTATCAATGGGTATATTTTAACCACTGCATTAAGTGCCTTTATCCTGTTATTGGGTGTCTTTCTACCCGAGATGAATGATATCTTTAACTGGCTATTAAACCTTAATGGCATTATTTCGCCAGGTGTAACATGTTGGATCTTCTACGCCTTTATCCGAATTCGCTTAGACAGTCAAAAATTTCAATCCGATTATGTCTTTATCAAAAATGACCGGATGGCTGTATTTGTTGGCGGTTGGTGCTTAGTTGTTACGATCATCGCAACTTTGTTCGGCGTTTTACCACAGGATGCACCTTATGGTTCAAGTCTGTTTTGGCACGAACTAATTATCAACATTATTGGCATTGCCGTATTGATCGGCTTGGGCTTTATTATGCCTGCTTTGGCGAAACGAGAACGTGAAAAAGCGTGATAATTTTTAAGACTGGAGCCGCCTTTTGTTTGAGGCAACTCCAGTCTTTTTTGATTGCTATTCAAAAACAATTCTACTCGTGGTAAGATGATGTCTAAACAAGACTTCATTGTTTTTTAATCGAAATCATAGAAACGGGTGGATGATATGTTGTTAGGGTCATTGGTGAATTGCCTCGCGATTATGGCTGGGAGCTTTTCAGGGATTGTTTTGCGAAATATCACAGAACAAACAAAGGATACGGTAACGAAAGGAATTTCATTAGGAGTCGTTGCTTTAGCGATTCAGATGTCGCTGCAGGCGAGTTCTTTTATCGTGATCATCATCAGTATTTGTCTCGGTGGAATGATTGGTGAATTTCTGAAAATCGAAGACTCCATGACTCGTTTGGGGTTATTTCTTGAAAATCGTTTTGCTCGAGGCAATAGCAACTTTGCAGAGGGCTTTGTCACAGCAACTCTCATTTACGTCATTGGCTCAATGGGGATTATCGGAGCAATCGAAAGCGGCGTTACCGGCAGCCATCAAACGCTGTTTACTAAAGCTGTAATGGATGGTTTCATGTCGATTATGCTGACAGCATCACTAGGAATCGGGGTACTATTCTCAGCCTTTCCAGTGTTAATTTATCAGGGAGCGATTACAATTTTTGCCAGTATGATTGTTCAGTATCTGCCCAAAGAACTTTTGGATAGCTTGATGAATGAAATCAGTGCAATCGGCGGCTTGATGATCTTAGCGATCGGCTTAAATGTTATGAAGTTGACCAAAATTCGTGTCTCGAACTATTTGCCAGGAATCATTGTTTTGATAGCCATCATGGTTGTCCAATATTATTACTTTTAATCAGCAGGTAAGTGGCGATTACACTCATCTGCTGATTCTTTTAACTAAATAATATTTTGTCGTGCCAACCATCGGAACATCTTCCAATTCGCCAAAAATTTCATAGCCATTCTTTAAGTAGAATCCTAATGCCTGGTAAGCCTTCGTTGTTAAGGTAATGGTTTTTACACACTCTCTGTTCGCTTGTTCCTCCATCGCCTGAATCAGCTTAGAGCCAACACCGAATTTTTGGAATTTACTATCCACCCCCAACAATGAGATATGCAAGGTATCATAGTGCCCTTTCCCTACAATCCCACCAGCTAATTGCTCGTCTACCCATGCTCCAAAAGCCAACGTGTATTCTTTTGTTTCCAATAATTGATCCGCAAATTGCTTTTCATGCTGCTGATCAAAAATCTTATTTAAAAAAGGCATCAATGCCTCTCTTTCACTTGGTTTAATTTCCATCTTTTCACCTCTTCCAAAATTATTCTACCATTCTTATGAGAATGCTAAAAAGACAAAATGAAACGAAAATGATAATTTAAAAAAAGTAAATTAGAAATCTGTAAAGTGATTAATTTTCTATTCCCTCTTCTTTATACTTAAACAGGTAAATGTAACCGCTTTATTTTTAGTCATGTGATGTTTTTAACTTAGAGAGAGAGGAAGAAAATAAATGGCTGATAAGAAGATACGCTGGTTCACTGTTTCAATGATTGCTTTTAGTATGGTCTGGGGGTTTGGAAATGTTGTAAATAATTATGCCCAACAAGGAATTTCCGTTGTCGTTTCTTGGCTATTAATTATGCTCTTGTATTTCATTCCTTATGCTTTGATCGTTGGCCAGCTAGGCTCTACTTTTAAAACAAGTTCTGGCGGGGTCAGTTCATGGGTCAAAGAAACGACTGGGAAAAGAAAAATTGCCTACTATGCCGCTTGGACCTATTGGGTGGTTCATATCACTTATTTGGCACAAAAACCGCAATCTGTTTTAATTGCTCTTGGTTGGGTTTTTAAAGGCAATGGGAAAGTGGCTACTGACATGAGTGTGCAAACCGTCGCCTTGATTTCATTAGTTATTTTCTTGATTTTTTTACTCCTTTCAACCAAAGGATTGACTACCTTAAAAGTCATAGGTAGTGTGGCAGGTTCGGGAATGCTGATTATGTCGCTTTTATTCATCCTTTTAGCAGTAGCCGTTCCATTTATTGATCCCTCTTTCAAAGCAGCGACACCGGATATGGGCAGCCTTAAAACCTATATACCAGATTTTAACCTCAGTTATTTTGCCACCATCTCGATGCTGGTTTTTGCGGTTGGCGGGGCTGAAAAAATTTCTCCTTATGTGAACTCAATTGATCGTCCGACAAAGAATTTTCCGAAGGCAATGATTTTTATGGCAACCATGATTGGCTTAAGCGCAGTCCTTGGCTCTGTCGCTATGGGGATGCTATTTGACAGCAACAATATTCCCGATGATTTAATGGCCAATGGCGCCTATAGTGCCTTTCAAATTTTAGGGAACCATTTAGGTGTTGGAAATCTTTTAATGATTATTTACGGTTTAGCTCAAACAGCAGTGCAATCTTCCGCTTTGGCCTTTTCCATTGATGCCCCTTTAAAAATCTTATTGTCAGATGCCGATCCTGAATATGTTCCTCAGTGGCTACGTAAGAAAAATAAAAACGGGACATTAATCAATGGGTATTTGCTGACTGGAATTCTCGTTAGCATCATTATTATTCTGCCGATTTTCGGAATTAAGAGCATGAGTATTCTGGTACAATGGTTGACCAATTTAAATTCCATCGTGATGCCAATGCGCTATATCTGGGTATTTTTTGCCTATATGATGTTAAATATTCAATACAAGAAATTCAAGTCCGAATATAAATTCATTAAAAATCCTAAACTCGGTTTCTTCGTTGGTTTTTGGTGTTTTGCTTTTACGATTCTAGCTTGCATCTTAGGAATGTTGCCAAAAGTCGATTATGCAGCCGATCCTAGTTCATGGATGTTCCAGCTATTCACTAATATCGTGACACCAATCGTCCTAATTTTACTAGGAATGATCCTGCCATTGATTGCTAAACGTGAACAACGAAACTTAAAATAAATAAATTTCGCCTATCAACTTAGCTTATTTCGTGAGCTCAAGCGGATAGGCTTTTTAAGATCTCTTTCAACAAATGTCAATTTCTTTTTAAGGCGTGTATACTAAATAGAATGAACGCTGAAAAGGAAGGATCTTATGTCTAATTATTTGAACGATCTCGAACTATTTTGGGATGAATTTGCCGAAGAATATGAATCAATCCAACAGGAGTCAACATTTCCAATCGCCGAAGATTTACGGGATTTTTTAGTAGAAGAAGCAATACTCCCTTGCCGTACCTTTTTAGATCTTGCTGGGGGATCAGGTCGTTATTTACTTCCATTGCAAAAATACGTAAAAAACTATGATCTAGTAGATATTTCTGAAGAAATGCTGAAGCTGGCCGCAGCGAAGGCAGCTTCCAATGTACAATTAATTAAACAAGATCAACACACGTTTCTTAGTCGAACCAAACAGCAGTATGATCTTGTGTTTTCGGCTATGAATCCTGCATTACAGACAGAAAACGACCTACTCGCTTTTTGCAAAGCTAGTCGAAAGTGGTGTCTGATTTTACGAGTTGTTAAAGAGGAGGATTCGCTCTTCTCCCCTTTTGAAGAAGCAAGTCCTGATTTGTTATTAAATACACGCTACAAGACATTCTTAAAGGAGTGGCGAATCCCTTATCGGACAAAGCGCTTTTCTTATGTTAAGAACGAAGAAATTAGCCGAGAATTTTTTCAAGAGTACTTTGCAGATGACTTCTCTTTCACAAAACTAACCGAGCTGACTGAAAAAATTTTTGGAGACGTCGACCATAAATCCACTCAGCAGGTTCTCGACTTTGAATTGATTTATTTTCAAGTCCCAAAGGCTTATAATAAAAACGGCTTTTAACTTTAGAGGAGGATTATTGATGGAAGAAAAAACATTTCAACGAATCAAAGAATTAACAGAACTGCAGGGAACCAGCGGTTTTGAAGAAGATATCCGCAGCTACATGCGCAAGTCCATTACACCACTCGTCGATGAGGTGCAACAAGACGGGTTAGGCGGTATTTTTGGGATGCGTCAAGCGGCTGAAACCAAACCACGTGTGATGGTCGCCGCCCACATGGATGAGGTTGGCTTTATGTTGACTGAGATTACTCCTCGTGGATTGTTCAAGGTTGTTCCTCTAGGCGGATGGAATCCATATGTAGTATCTGCACAACGTTTTACCCTAAAAACCACTAAGGGAAATTACCCTTGTATCTCTTCTTCCGTTCCGCCTCATCTATTACGCGGAACAAATGGACAAGGTCAAGTAAAAGTTGAGGACATCCTCTTTGATGCTGGTTTCGAATCAAAAGACGAAGCGTTAGCATACGGGGTCTTACCTGGTGATACGATTGTTCCACAAACAGAAACCGTTAAAACGGCAAATGGGAAGAACATCATCAGTAAAGCGTGGGATAATCGTTATGGTTGCACCGTCGTGTTAGAAGCGCTGGAAGCCTTGCAAAAAGAGCCATTGGATTACACCCTTATCGCAGGTGCGAATGTTCAAGAAGAAGTGGGGTTGCGAGGGGCTAAACCTGCTGTCACAAAATTCCAACCAGATTTATTTTTTGCAGTTGATTGTTCTGCTGCGGATGATTTAGTGACCACCAATGGGACGTTTGGGCACTTAGGCGAGGGAACCCTTTTACGGATTCAAGATCCAGGGATGATTTTACTTCCTCGATTAAGAGAATATTTGTTGGATACAGCAGAAACGCACAACATCCCTTACCAATATTTTGTTTCTAAAGGGGGAACAGATGCAGGGGCAGCCCACACTGCAAACGAAGGTATTCCAAGCACCGTAATCGGAGTTTGTGGTCGTTACATTCATACCCATCAAACAATGTTCAGTATTGCTGATTTTGATGCCGCAAGAGAAATGCTGATCCAAGTTTTGAAAGGACTAGACGAAAGTACGATCAAGACAATCGTTGCAGGGAACTAGCCGCTTAAGAAAAATTAAATAACTTAGAATAATCAAGACTATCAAGGCTTTTCTAACTTCTTTGATGACTTTATTCAGTGGAACCAGCATTTTTCTTGCAATCAAAAATCATTTCCGTTAAGATTTAAACATATTAATAACTCCTTAGGGGAGTAACCGGCAACGTTGTTGTTGTGATATCAACAGTAAGTTAACCAGCAATGGTTTTCTGGTATCGTATGAAATGGTGAGACCTAAGACAAGTTTAAACACTTGCCTTGGGTCTCTTTCTATTTTTTCAGGACGTTACCACTAAGCTAAGTGAAATAAAAAATTGGAGGATATAAATTGACAAAACACGCGTACCAACAAGAAACAGATGGATTAATGAAAGACTTGAACACTGCACCAGAAGGTCTGACCCAAGCAGAAGCTCAACAGCGACTGCAGGAAAATGGCCCGAATCAGCTAAAAGAAGCGAAGAAGAAATCCTCACTGACTTTATTTTTAGAAACCTTTAAAGACGCGATGGTGGTCGTCTTACTGATCGTCGCTGTCGTTCAAATGATCATGGGGGCTCATGTCGAATCAATCGTCATATTTGCAGTACTGCTATTAAACTCTGTAGTAAGTGTTATTCAGACGAAAAAGGCTGAGGGTTCTCTTGATGCATTAAAGAAGCTTTCTGCACCTGATGCTAGCGTACTTCGAGCCGGACAGGAGCAAAGTATTCCTGCCAAAGATATCGTCACTGGCGATATCGTGATTCTGGAGGCTGGCGATTATGTACCAGCCGATGGGCGCTTGCTTGAAGCGGGTTCATTGAAAGTTGATGAAGGAATGTTAACCGGTGAATCAACACCCGCTGAAAAAGAAATCACTACATTGAGTAATGATGTACCGATTGGTGATCGTATCAACATGGTCTTTAGCGGAACGATCGTCACTTATGGTCGTGGGAAATTCTTAGTGACTGCGACTGGCAGTGAGACTGAGATTGGCCAAGTCGCTGGTTTATTAGAATCAACGACTGAACAAAAAACACCGCTGCAACGCGGATTGGATCGTTTCAGTAAGAAATTAAGTATTGCGATCTTGGTGCTATCTTTAGTGATTTTAGGTGTTCAATTGCTGCGTGTTTTCTTAGATGGTTCAGCCGATATGACGCAAGACATCGTCAATGCCTTCATGTTTGCCGTTGCTGTCGCCGTTGCTGCGATTCCTGAGGCACTCCAATCAATCGTCACGATCGTTCTTTCATTAGGAACAAAGAAAATGGCGAAGCAGCATGCGATCATTCGTAAGCTGCCTGCTGTAGAAACATTAGGATCGACGAGTATTATTTGTACCGACAAAACAGGTACACTGACCCAAAATAAAATGACTGTCGTAGATCACTTTTTAGCCGATGGTCAAAGCGGCGAATTCTCAAATGACCCGAAGCAATGGGAAGCCGATGAACAACGCTTGATCGAGATCAGTGTTCTAGCCAATGATGCAACGATCAGTGAAGATGGGACGAAATTAGGCGATCCGACTGAGATCGCATTGATTGACTACAGTGAAGGACAAAATCAATCGTACCGTGAATTACGGAAAAAATATCCTCGTGAAGCCGAGCTGCCTTTTGATTCTGATCGTAAATTGATGTCGACGCTTCATACGATTGACCAACAAAAAACAATGGTAACTAAAGGTGGTCCTGATATTGTCTTTGAACGCAGCTCAAAGGTTCTACTCGATGGACAAGTCGTTGACTTTACCTCGGAATTAAAAGCACGTTTCCAAAAACAAAATGAAGCTTTTTCTGAACGAGCATTACGCGTTCTGGCTTTCGCTTACAAAGAAGTGACAACTGATTCGTTAACGTTAGACGATGAAAAAAATCTTGTCTTGGTTGGCCTGTTAGCAATGATTGACCCGCCGCGAGAAGAAGTATTCCAAGCAGTTGCTGATGCGAATTCTGCGGGTATCCAGACAGTGATGATCACCGGTGACCATAAAACGACCGCCGTTGCTATTGCTAAAGAAATTGGCATCTTCCAGCAAGGTGATTTAGCATTGACCGGTGCTGAATTGGATCAATTAAGCGAAACCGAACTGTCTGAACAATTAGAACAAATTACTGTTTATGCTCGTGTCTCACCAGAAAATAAAATCCGAATTGTCCGTGCTTGGCAGGACAAAGGCAAAATATCGGCTATGACCGGCGATGGGGTCAATGACGCCCCTGCCTTAAAACAAGCAGACATCGGAATCGCGATGGGAACTGGAACTGACGTAGCGAAAGATGCTGCTGCAATGGTTCTTACAGATGATAACTTTGCTTCAATCATAAAAGCGGTCGAAGTCGGACGAAATGTTTTTGATAATATCAAAAAAGCCGTTGCGTATCTTTTCGCTGGAAACTTAGGCGCGATCATCGCGATCGTCTTTGCTTTAGTAATCGGCTGGGCGAATCCCTTCACGGCCCTGCAATTACTATTTATCAACTTAGTCAATGACTCACTGCCAGCAATCGCATTAGGGATGGAAAAAGCCGAACCGACGATTATGAAACGTCAGCCCCGGGATCCTAACAGCGGTATCTTCACTGGTAAGACCTTGATTTCTGTAACCTATCGTGGGATTTTGATTGCCATTGCTGTGATCACTGCCCAGTGGATCGGAAATCTGCAATCAGCGGAAATGGGTGTTGCGATGGCCTTCTCGACTTTGATCTTGAGTCGGACATTACAAACCTTTGCCGCTCGTTCAAATACACAAACTTCCGTACAAGTTGGTTTATTATCCAATAAAATGGTGTTGCTTGCGATCCTTGTCTGTGCCGGATTATTCAGTCTGACATTGTTGCCAGGATTGCGTGAAGTCTTTGCTATTCCTGCAGCCTTTGCTTTGAAGGAAATTGGTTTAGCGTTAGCTCTAGCAACTTCAGCCGTTCTATTGATGGAAATCACTAAATTGATTTTAGTAAAAGTCCAAGAACCGAAAGCAAAAGCACAATTTAATAAATGCTAAGCTAGATCAGCAACAAAAAAAGGCCTCAGAACTAATTCCACGAGACCGCTAATAAAGAACCGTTTTTGAAATTCAAAAAAAGACGCATTAGAATAATCCTATTCTGCAAAGTGGAGATTAGCGACCAATAGTTGGTAGTTAGTCTCCACTTTTGTGAAAGTTTCCTTTTTTGTACTATAGCATTAGCAGTAGCCCGAAACTCGTTCCTGAGATTTTTTGTCTAGATAATTTTTTCGAGCAGCAAGCATAAAATCGTATCCTTATGCACGCTAATAAATTCGGATATATTTCACCAGTTTGCCTCTTTCACCTGCATCAAAAATCTGCGGCGTTTTAAATTCCAATGAAGCATTGAAAATGGATGAATTTAGAAAGTAAGGATTCATCATGATGCTTAGACTAAGTCTACTGGATTGCCCCATTCCGTTGCCGAGGGATTAGGATCGGCACCTACAGCAATATGGACAAACTCACTATCGTCCGTCGCACCATGCCAATGCCAGACATCAGCAGGAATGGCGACACTATCACCTGCCTGTAACAATTGCGTTGGTTGATCTTGAATCTGCAACCAACCACGACCTGATAAAATCAATAATACCTGATCAAAATGGTGGGCATGCCAATCCGTTCGTGAACCAGGCATAAAAGTTACATTCGCCACGCCATGGTCATACTGCTGGTTATTCGCCAATATTTCCATATAGTTTTCGCCTTTAAAATGAGCGATCTCTGGATTTATTTTCCCTCTTGAAAAGATTTGCATTTGTTAGACCTCCTATTTATTAATTTAAACGGTTAATTATTGATATAAAGCCGACATCGAAATTCGATGTCGGCTTTATGTTTATAGAAATTGCTGCAAGTAACGTTGTATCCGAGGATTCTCACTCTCAAAGAAGGATTGGCTGCTGCCGTCAAAGGTCACCTGTCCGTCTTCAAGGAACACGATCCGATCTGCGACCTTGCGGGCAAATTCTAAATGATGGGTCACAACAATCTGGCCATTGCCTGATTCGGCTAAATCCTTAATCACTTGCAATACTTCTTGTGCCAGCTCAGGGTCTAGTGCACTCGTTGGTTCATCATAAAGCATAAACTCCGGCTCCATCGCCAGTGCTCGAGCGATTGCCACCCGCTGCATTTGTCCGCCCGATAATTGTTTTGGATGCTCCTTGGCTTTATCCAATAGTCCAACTTTTGTTAATAGTTGCTCCGCTTGTTCTCGAGCCTGTTCTTTTGAAATTTTCTTCACCTGTGTAGGACCTTCCATCACGTTTTGAATCACCGTTAAATGGGGAAAAAGGTTGTAGGCTTGGAAAACAATACTGAAATGTCCGCGATATTCCTTTAATTGACGAAAGGATAGATTTTGCGGAAAAGAGAGATTGTCTTGACCGATATTGATGTTGCCGCTGTCAGGGGTTTCTAATAGATCAATGGAGCGCAGCAATGTGCTCTTTCCTGATCCAGATGGTCCCAAAATAACTGTCGTCTCACCTGGTTGAAATGTTAGATCTATATCCTTCAGCACTTGATTGCCATCAAAACTCTTGTTTAATTTTTCGATTGTTAACATGCTTCTTCCTCCTAATAGACCATCCGTTTTTCAAGCACGGACTGCAGATAATTCAAGAAGGTACAAAAGACCAAATAATAGACCGCCACCATGCTGTAAAGCAGTAATGGCTCATAGGTCCGTGCAGCGATCCGCTGAGCAGTCATAAAAATCTCAACAATCGTGATGCTGGCAGCCAGTGAGGTATCCTTAACAAGACTGACAAAGTTATTGGACAATGGCGGCAGGGCAATCTTGAACGCTTGTGGTGCAATAATGCGGTACAGAATCTGCCAACGGCTCATTCCTAAAGATGCAGCTGATTCATATTGACCTTGAGGGATCGCTAATAAAGCGGAACGAATGTTTTCAGAAGCATACGCGCCAGTATTTAGTGAAAAAGTTAAGATCGCAGCTGTCCACGCATCCATTTGAATTCCCACTGAAGGAAGCCCGAAGAAGACGATGAACAATTGGACTAACAACGGCGTACCGCGAAAGATCCAAACATACAGAAAGAAAATCCCGTTTAAGAGACGATTTTTTGAAATCCGCGCTAAGGCCGTGATCAATGCTAGAACCATTCCTAGAGCAAACGAAATCAGAGTCAACGGAATCGTCATTTTTAACAATGCCCAAAATAAAGGCAGCGCGGAGCTTTGAATAATATCGATCATTCGTTCCATTTTACTTGCTCCTCCCTTCTATTTAGAAATGTCCTTATTGAAATACTTTTCTGATAGCTTCGTCAGTGTTCCATCAGCTTCTAATTCCTTGATTGCTTTATCGACTTTTTCAGCCAACTTTTCGTCGCCCTTATGGAACATTGCAGCGACCTCGGTTGCTTCATCAGATGTTTTCACGATCTTGATCGGTGCATCTGGTTTTTGTTTTAAGTAATCATAATAGGTTACATCATCATTCAAGGTAGCGTCTGCACGCTTGTCGCTCACTAATTCAACGGCTTTACTAAATCCATCTACACTTGAGATGTCTGCTCCAAGGTCTTCTGCCATTTGGGCGTAATTGCTGGTCAATGATTGAGCCGAGGTCTTTCCTTTTAAATCAGCAAAGTCCTTAATCTCATTATTGTCCTTGTTCACGATCAATGCGGGATGAGAAATAGAATAAGGGGTACTAAATAAATATTTTTCCTTCCGTTCAGGAGTGATCGATACCTGGTTGAAGATTACATCGGATTTCTTCGCATCAAAAGCCGCTAACATTGAATCCCAAGGCGCCTCAACAAATTTCACCTTATAATCGATTTTCTTAGCAACAGCTTTGGCAACATCTACATCGTAGCCGGTTAATTTGTCATTATCATCACGAAATGAAAACGGGGAATACGTTCCTTCTGTTCCCACTCGCAAAACATTTTTTGAACTTGCTTCATCGTCGGCCTTCGACTGGCAACCTGCTAAAAACAGGACTCCAACGACTAATAAACTGGCGACTGCAATAATTGATTTTTTCATGTTTATTCTTTCCCTTCTAATGCTTGGTTTAAATCATTCTTTAAATCATCGATATCTTCAATTCCCACCGATAATCGAATCAATCCATCTTTGATACCGGATGCTTCACGCTTTTCTTTGGGAATCGATGCATGCGTCATAACAGCTGGAACCTCGATCAAGCTTTCGACTCCGCCTAAACTTTCAGCTAGAGTGATAACTTCCAATGCTTCAACAAATGCTGCAACCTTGCTTTCATCAACTAACTCAAAGGCTACCATCCCGCCGAAACCACGCATTTGTTTTGCGGCGATTTCATGACCGGTGTGATTTACCAACCCTGGATAGTATACTTTTGCAACTGCCGGATGAGCAACTAAATAGTTTGCGAGCGTTTCCGCATTCTTTTGATGTGCCTCCATCCGGACGGCTAAGGTTTTGATTCCTCTTTGTAATAACCAGCTGTCTTGCGGTCCTAAAACACCGCCAATCGAATTTTGATAAAAGCCGATTCTTTCAGCAAGTTCTTCGTCATTCGTCGTTGCTAAACCGGCAACTAAATCACTGTGACCGCCTAAATATTTCGTTCCGCTATGCAAGACGATATCTGCGCCCAAGTTTAAAGGCTGCTGTAAATAAGGCGTTGCAAAGGTATTATCTACCAGCGTCAGCAAATCATGTTCCTTCGCCCACGCCGCACTTTTTTCTATGTCAACGATCTTTAATAATGGATTGCTGGGTGTTTCTAAATATAAAGCTTTCGTCTGAGCTGTTCGTGCTTTTTCAAGTTGGGATAAATCACGACTATCCACCATCGTATAACTAAGCCCTAACGGTTTAAAGACTTTTTCCAATAAGCGGAATGTGCCGCCATACACATCGTCACCAAGAATCAAATGATCCCCAGGTTGAAATAATGATACAGTCGCGTGAATTGCAGCCAAGCCAGATCCAAAAGCAAACCCTTTTACGCCACCTTCAAGCTCAGCGATCAATTCCTCTAATGCCAAACGAGTCGGATTGCCTGAACGTGAATATTCAAATTCACCCGGTTGCCCCAATTTCGTTTGACGGTAGGTCGAAGTTTGATAGATTGGTACACTAACCGATCCTGTTAATGGATCTTCACTGATTCCTCCGTGAATCAATTTGGTTGATAAATGCATTTGATTTCCTCCTAATAGTAAGTTTTTAGCGTTCATCTGTTAAGCAGCTACACATGGCACTTCCTCCTGTCTTTTTTTGTATAC
Source organism: Enterococcus sp. DIV0756 (assembly GCF_051710745.1). Taxonomy (NCBI): domain Bacteria; kingdom Bacillati; phylum Bacillota; class Bacilli; order Lactobacillales; family Enterococcaceae; genus Enterococcus; species Enterococcus sp. DIV0756. The sequence continues at coordinate 2,680,894 of NZ_JBIOLF010000001.1, forward strand.
GTACTATTTTCTAATCACGTTAAAATGTGATAACAACGGCAACTAGCTCATTTTTCTAAAAAACAGAAAAATGAAGTTATTTTCGTACGCATATCATTCCGCTAAACAGCACGATCATAAATTTTCTTATCCAATGAAAATCCTTCGATCTTTTCACATTGCGAAAAGCGGAACTGACAAAAAGAGGTGCAGCTATTAAAGCTGCACCTCTTGGAATCGTTAAAAATTAGAAGTTTCCTTCATCTCAAACGAGTTCAGAACAGTTAATAGGCATGACAAAGTGGTATGCTGCTTTTTTGCACCATACAACAACATGCTGATTCAACTGTTTGAACATTCATAAACTGCGCACTGTTGTTTGTCATGAGTCCTGACCTCCTTAAATGATTGGATTAAATTTAGCACTTAAAAAATGAGAAGTCAATCAATAAACTCTCAGAAAGCAAGTAAAATAACTATCTCAATAATTAACTAACGATAGATCCTGCGCTAAATTTGGAAAATTATCCCATAAAAAAACTAACTATCTAAATTTTTAACACATCAGAAACTGAGTAATAACCTGGCGGCTGTTCAGCTAAGAACACTGCGCAATCACATGCTCCTTTTGCGAATCCGCGCCAATCGGTTGAATGATGACTGATTTCTAATCGTTCACCGGAGCCGCCAAAGAAAACCGTATGACTGCTTGGGGTATCGCCCATTCGCACGGAATGGTACCCGATCGTTCCCTGCTTTCTTTCGCCTGTCCCTTCACGACCATAGACTGCTATATCCGAAAGCTCCGCTCCTAGCTCATGAGCAATCAGCTCCCCCATCTCTTTGGACGTACCGCTTGGAGCATCCTTTTTCCAACGGTCATGCATTTCTATGATTTCAATATCCGTCTCTTCTCCGATAGCGGCTGTTGCCAACTGTAGCAGCTTATTCATGACATTCACCAACTTAGACGTATTGGCGGCATAAAGCATGGGGATTTTTTTACCCGCTTCTCGAAATTGTTCCATTTCCTCTGAACTAAATCCCGTTGTCCCGCATACTAATGCTTTATTGTGCTCTTGGGCTAAACGTAAGACGTCCATCCCCATTTCCTTTGTAGAAAAGTCAATAATCACATCGCACCGCTCAATCACGTTTGCCAGATCGTCTACGACGGGCACGCCTATGTCCCGCCCAAGTAATGTCACTTGTCCCAAGTCTTGTCCAATATAGTCGCGATTTTTTGGACCCACTCCTGCCACCAGCTCCAACTCTTCACTAGCAGCTGTAATTTGAGTGATCAAACGGCCCATTTTACCCCTCGGTCCAATAATAATTGTTTTAATCAAATTCATTCCTCCCAAAAATAAAGCGATTTCAACATTAGTGTATCATGGAACCTAGAAAAACAAAGGAAAATAATGCATTCTGCTTTCTTTAACTGGAAACAGTTCACTGAGGAACAATCAAAAAAGGAATAGCGCTTTTTACCTGAAGATCATTTTCGTTTTCCATTTTTCTTCTTTTTATTCCCTGAGCCCCTTTTACCACTCCCCCTTTTCACCCTACTCAGTAATCCTTCTTTATACTCTCGTTCTTGCTGCTCCTTGCTTTTAGGTTTACGGAAATCGACTTTATTTGGGGTATTCGTAGGTTTCGGCTGTTCGTTTTTTGAGAGTAGTTGTTTTTTCGACACTGGAGCGGAGGAGTCATCCAAGCTCTCGAGAACACTGGTTTCAGCGATGATTGGATCTTTTTGTGTTTGGTGATTTTCCATGTGAGAATCTCTTGATGCCCTATCGTTAAGTGAGCCTGTCTCCAACGGTAGATTTCCGCTCTGATTGCGCTTCTTAATGCCTTCCGTAGTTGACAATACTTTTTCTTGAGAAAGGCACAGTGCATCCTCATCCTTAATCAATAGCGGTTCATGTTCATTTTCCATTTTATGTGAAGCGTCAATACAGGACTTCACACTGTCGTAATTGTCATACTCAACAAAGCGACGTACGCCAGCTGGCGTTTGGAAAATCGTCAAAGTCGTCAAGATTTGCAGCACCTCAGCAATCTCTTCCTCTGAGTGCACTCTTTTGGTATTCCGCAACGTCCACTTGTGTTTCTTCCCATTCGCGTCTTTAAAAACTGACACTATGTCAAACTGATAATCGGATGTTTCAATTACTTCACGGTGCTGTTTATCTAACAATGCTTTATATCGGCGTGTTTGTTTTGTCACTTCATGGTATTCTGTCTCATTTTTATATAGACGGCGCAAAATCGTTTCCCATTCTAATTTGTCAAAATAGTCCTGAAAGTACGCACTAAACTGGCGCATCTTATCATTTGGCTCCGAGGTTAGAAGAATCTGACGCACCAAATTTTTGAAAATATCTGAAAAATCACTGATACACAGTGCCTCTCTAACCAAGAGAGCAACAGCATATTGCATCACCAGTCCAGCATCATTCGTTGCTTCAAAGAATTGTTCTACTTTTTTAGCCAGACTTAGATTTTGCATGGTAAATAATTGGCGACTCGTTAGATTTTTTGGTGTCATTTGATTTCTTCCTTCCCACTTCAATGTTTTTTTAATCGTTTTCATTTTTCTTGTTCAGTTGATTTCTACAAGAAAAGAGTACTCCTTGAGTAACAAAAAAGGAAGGGGAAAATCAAAAATAAATACCCTATTTTCAGCGAAAAATTAAGCGAAATGGGTAATTACAACTAAAAATCATATAACAAAGCAGGATTCAGAATGAGTCTGAAAGCTGTTAAAAAGCCGTTTAGGGAACCTGTCCTAAACGGCTTCAATAAATTATTTAATTAGAAGAACATTCGTAAAAATGACCATAGGTAACGTAATAAACGAAACAGAATAAACAGCAGAAAAATATTTCCTAAAATGAAGCTGACTGCATTTCCGGCACTTGCCTTCAAATTACTCAAAGTAAAACGCCGCAAAAAGCGTGGCACTGAACTATAGCCATTACGTTTTAACCGAAACTTTTCTTCATAGGTAAGATCCAACATATCGTAATAAACAATTTGCAACGGTTCACGAGAAAAGAAGGCCTTTGAGAAACCAACCATCATCGTGTACTGTTTGTTATTAGAGGGCAGATTGCGTACGCCCTTTTTATTAATTCGAACGGCTTCATCATCCATTACATTATAGCTGTATTCTTCTTCTTGGATTTTATGAATCTGCACTTCTGGTTGATTTTCTGCTAAAAAAGTTTGATAAACCTCTGGAAATTTCTGTTTTTCTAAAAACAGATAAACGATTAAAACTGCCAATAATACCATCATTAAGACATTCAATAACAAATTATCTTGGAATATACCGCTGTATACCATTATGATCACTAATGCCACTGCACTGATCGTGATTCGTTTCCAGTAATAATTCTGATACATGATCTTGATCGTACGTTCATAGTATGCAAAATCTGATTCAGCAAAATTCATCGACTTCATCCCCTTTGTAACTCTCTTACTTTTAGTATAGCGGAGCAGCATGTCGATGTCAGTCCATTTAATTTATTCCCCAAAAAAGCATTAGTAGTTTAAAACTATCTTAAAATAATCGATAAACTTATCTCTAATTTCGTTGCATACTTTACTTGAGATCGTTTTCTTTTTTCTGAATGTATGAATTAAGTTTGATAAAGCGGTATTTTATATTTAGGATTATCCCTTTTTTTCTAGGAGCTGAGTAGTATAATGAGTAGTAGAAAAACGATTTCTTTTAATCAGTGAAGGGGTACACCAATGAAAATCGCCATCATTCTTTCAACTATTATACTTGCACTAGCGAATGTTTATCTTTTTCTCGTTTATTTCAAAGAGAAAAAGATCGAGGATAAATTAGAGCGTTTAGCTGTAATGTTTGGAACAAATATGAGTGTCCTATTTGTTGATAGTCTGATTCTTTTCTTCGGTGCGTTGGCTGAAGAAGGATTATTCATCATGGTAATTCTTTCTGATTTTTGATTCTGTAAATAAAACACTCTGCCATCATACAAGATGGCAGAGTGTTTTAACGTTTAACAAAACCGTATTCAAGTAGTTTCAATTTACGCTTCATGCGGTCAATTTCCGGCATTAAGTCTTCAATCGTTTTCCATTCAGGATGTCGCCCCATTTCCCGCTGAATTCGGGTCGTTTCGCTGTTTAAAACCGCATAAATTGTTTCAAGGACATCGCTTTCCTGAATATCCTCTCGTAAAGGCAGTTTGCCGATTACCTCATCCGTCAAAGTCATATTGCGGTTTATATCCGTATCGAGTCGTTTCGTCATAGCACTTCTTAAAGGCTCTGGTAGAAGGGGCATTTCAGTATACGCCTTTAGCAAAAAATCAAATTCAATAGGATAGTTCAATTGCAGCTCAATTTTATATTTAGTCGCCTCTACAACCATTTCTAAGAGATCGGAAGCTTTGGTCCAAATCGAATAATCAACATGTTGATAGAAAAATTCTGAAGCATAAACATAGGTCGCTTGGTATAAACCACTCTTATTTTCATAATAATGGAACAGCAATCCCTTTGAAACACCTGCTTCTTCAGCGATATGATCTGTTTTTGTTTCTCGATAGCCATAATGTCCAAATAACTTCGCACTGGCTGTTAGAATACTTTTTTCCTTTTGCGGATCTTTTACGATTTCTTTCATCCAATCACTCCAAGTCCCGCTTATTGTAGCCTGCGATTCCAAAAATCGTCAAACCTAGAAAAGCTACAATTAGGATAATTGCAAGTGTCGTATCAACAGGTTCTGTAGGTACTTTTCCGACCCACCCCAAAGGAGAAATATTCGCTATATCTTCTGAGAGATCCAAAAGCGGTCCGAACATCTTAACTAAGACACTGGCTGCTAAATAGCCCCACAACAGATTGGTCAATTTTGGCAAAACCCCTGTCAAGAATATTCCAATTCCAACAAAAAATAAGGTCGCTGGCAAAAATCCCAATAATGCATCCCAAAAATACTTAGTCGCCACTGGCTGATCCAATGTACGATTTCCCACAAAGAACGCTCCAGCTAAGGTCGCTGTGAAAACTGCGATACTAACTGCTGTACCTATCCCAAAGTAGCTTAATGCTAAGCGAGTCTTAGAAATACTTTTTGAATGCAAGATTTCTAGATATCCTTTTTTCTCATCTGACTTCAAGCGAAAAATAATCAAAATCCCACTGATGGCAGCAATGGCTACAAAAAACATTCCCAACATATTTAAATAGTTTAAAATCAATTCCCGATTGGCCGCATTTATCTGGGTAACCCCGAGAATTTTTCGATAGGTCGGATTGCTGCCGATAATGTCACCGATCGTACTGAAAACCGAGCCATAGGCGGCACCCAATACAAAACCGCCGAGGAGCCACCCAATAATACTATTACGTTCAACAGACAAAACCAAACCTAGCGGAGAAGATAATAGCTTTCCTGCTTGAGCCTTTCCATTACGTGTCGATAGAATCCCGCTGCCGATATCGCGTGTCTCCGCAATCTTAACCGCAACTATCAAACAAATCAGACCTAGCCCTAGAGTCAAAATGACTGGCAACCACTCATCTCGAGTATAAATCGCTGTCTTTTGAATCCAACCGACGGGTGATAACCAAGTAAAATCTGGGTTCGACACATCCGTCATCATTCGAATAAGATAAAAGAACCCATACAGACCATAGCTTACAAAATACGCACTACGAGCATTGTTGGCTAACTGGGCTATTAACAAGGCAACAAAACCAAATAAGATGCCAATACTAGCAAGGCTGACCCCCATTAAAATATCTCCCTGTAGCGTGGCGCCAGCCAAATTGGCTGAGATTAGACTAGCAATATACAGTCCACCCATCAATCCATTAATCAACAATATTTCTAGTACTGTCGCATAGGTTGGTGCTAATCTTCCCACCGTTCGAGAACGAACCATCTCCAACAAGCCTGAGTCCTCTTCTGCTCGTGTATTAGAAATGGCCAGTGAAATATTCATAAAGACCATGAACATCCCCATGAAAACCAACATCTCAGAAGCAAAGACATTCGCTGTTGTATAAGGTTTCGTAGCAGAAAACTCACCAAATAGTGAGACCATCGCTGGCGTCTTCAACGTTTCAACAATGGCATTAATATCCGCTTGAGTTCCGAATAACACATTAAATTTTGCGGCAACCGAGGCAAATATTCCAACTAAAATCACGATCCAGATCAGATGTTTGATCCGATTTTGTTTAAAATTTGCTCGTAATAAATAGCCTGTTTTTGCTCCGCTATTCATGAGAATCAGCCCCTTGTTTTTCATAATAGCGCATGAACAAATCTTCTAAAGTTGGAGGTGTCGAAATCAAATTGATGATTTGCTTTTCAGCTAAAAAACCCATGATTTGTGTCATTTGCTCACGATCAACTGAAAGTACCGCCTCTTGATGCGCAGTATCTGAAAAATCTACTTTGTGTACACCGATTAATTGTTCCACACCATCAAGAGGATGCTTCGTTTCTATTGTAATTTGCAATCGAGTTAAGTGACGCATTGACGCCAGATCACCCGTTTCGATGATCTCACCTTCACGAATGATCGCAATCCGGTCACACATTTTTTCCACTTCCGATAAAATATGACTAGACAGCAAAATACTTTTCCCAGCATTTTTTAGTTTCAAGACTTCCTCTTGAAAGGATTTTTCATTCAACGGATCCAAACCAGAGGTTGGTTCATCAAAAATGTACAATTCTGCTTCTTGTGAGAGTGCTGCTACCAAGGCAATCTTTTGGCGATTTCCTTTTGAATAGGTTCGGGCTTTTTTCTTAGGATCTAATTGAAATTTTTCAATTAATTCTTCCGTTTTCTGTGTGCGCTTTTGACCATTCAAACGCAAGAGCAGGTCGATGATTTCACCACCAGTTAAATTTGGCCAAAGAAAGACATCCCCTGGAACATAGGAAATATCCTTATGGATTTGCGTGTCTTCCTTCCACACGTCTTTACCAAAAATCGTCGCTTCGCCGCTCGTTTTTTTCAACATACCTAAAAGTATTCGGATTGTCGTTGATTTTCCAGACCCATTAGGACCAATGAAGCCGAGTACCTCACCTTTTTTTACCTCAAAGGTCACATTCTTCAATGCTTGAAATTTACCAAACCTTTTTTCTACTTTATTCAATGACACAATTTGATTTTCCATCGTTCTCACTCCTATTTTGCAGGCTATAATTTCAACAAGGAAACAGCAATTTCCAGCGGCTATACCAACAAACGCTATTTATATCCATTCTTTATCGTGAGAATACCTCTTTTTGACTGGTCAGTCAATGACTAAGCAGTCAATTTAAACTCAATTTTTTTCTACTATGAAAAGAAAGTGATTCCTGTTCAAAGCTTCGTATTTCTCGAATTTTTAATCAAAATGCAGTATTATTAAGAAAACTTTTTTGAGGAGCAACTGATGACTATTTTAAAAAAACTTTCGCCACTTTTTTTGATTCTCGCAGTCGTCGGAGACTTTTCATTGCCTTATTTTTTAGGGCGATTTTATCCTGATTTTGATCAAATGACGATGATTATCAGCCAATTAGGCGAACCAACCAGCCCCGTACAAAGCTATTTCAATAACGCCTCCGTTGTGACAGGAACATTATTTGTTCTGTCGAGTTTTGGCGTATATGCTTTCTTTCGACCGGAATCAAGACGCTTCGCACAGATACTCGCTGGAGTAATCGCTCTTTATGGATTTGGCGATTGCATTTTAACCGGTCTAGTGCACATCAGCGAATCTGCCAGCTTTTTCAGCCCTGCTTATTTTCTTCATGCAGCATTTTCCGGGATCTCTATGGTAGCAATGATGTTCGTCCCTTTACTGTTGGCTTATCAGGCAAATAGGAAGCATCAAAGAGTTCGTTCGCTTTTTTACCTAGCTTGCTTGATCGGTTCGATCTTGGCGTTAATCCTATTTGCCGCCTATTATTTACCAGTGATTGGCAGCCTGCTTGCTTCTACCCGTGGATTATGGCAGCGACTTTCCCTGCTGCTTCTTTATCTTCCTGCCCTTAGTATTGCTTTTAGACAGATAATAAAAAAAGAGAGATAAAATAAACAGGATGCGGCTGAGTGTGCCACATCCTGTTTGTTTATCCTAATTTCTTTATTCCTATTTGCGCCGCTCCAATAGCTCCCGCATATTGTGATAAGTCATCGCATTTCACCGGTGCTGCGACATAGTGCTCCAAGACGTTCGCAAAGGTTCTGCTTTTTGATAATCCGCCGGTAAATAACACTTCCTCTCCACGAGTGGGTCGCAACTTAGAATATTGGCTGCTGATTCGCTGCGCGATCGAATGCAGAACGCCCAGTGCAATATCTTCACGCGCCTCACCTTTGGAAATCAAACTAATAACCTCTGACTCCGCAAAAACTGTACACATGCTGTTTATGGTAACCGGTTTGGCATCCTGAACGAACTGATCGAGGTCTGAAATGTCTTCACCTAAAGTCCGCATCATGACTTCAACAAATCGTCCTGTCCCAGCAGCACAACGATCATTCATACTAAATTCAATAACACTGCCTTTACCGTTTAGCTGGATCGTCTTGCAGTCCTGACCTCCAATATCGATCACCTGCTTAACTCCAGGCGATAGATAATCCGCTCCTTTTCCATGACACGTAATTTCTGTAACGACCAAATCTGCCGGAAGAAGCTTACGACCATAGCCCGTTGTGACAAGCTTCAGATCATTTAAAACATAGCTCCGCTTGAAATAATTAACAACATCCGACATCGCTCCTTTAGGATTTCCTGCGGTCGGGATCAAGTATTTATCGATCAACTCGCCTTTAGAAAAGAGCACGCCCTTTGTTGTAGTAGAACCAGAATCCAACCCTATTGTGTACATACAGTTTCTTCCTCTAACATTTCGATAAATGCGGTTACGCGGGTGTTGATTTGTTCGATATCTGAAGTTGAATAATCCGTTTCTAAATACATGTAAGGGATATGTTTTTCTTCATTCAAGAAGCGTTTGATTTTCAAGGATTCCACTGAAAACGGAATACAGTTTTGCAAGACCATATCGATCACGCCATCGACTTGGTAATCATCGATCATTTGGCTCAACAGTTCCTTCCGAGGCTGGTTATTCGACATGCAGGCACAACCGATATTGATATATTTATCCGTTAATGCTTGGTATACATCCTCTTCGTTTTCATCAACCAAACGTTCCACTGCTTTTGCCACTGTACAATTTTCATATGCCACTACTAAGCCGCCGTTTTCTTCGATGGCGCGAATGACTTTTTCAGTTACGCCACCCATTGGTGATCCGGTGACTAAGATTCTTGGCTTGGCATCCAAACGTTTTCCCGCTGCGTATTCTTCTTTGACTTTCGCGGTTGTTTCTTCTAGCATTTGAATAACTTCTTCTTTGTCGAATTTGTATTGTGAACCGTACATCACTTTGAAAATCTCTTGTCCAGTAATCGCCGGCGGGTTTAGTTGACCTAAACGATAGAAGTTTTGTTTGGCTTTACGCTCGCGATTCTTCAAGACGATCGCTTCTCGGATTTTTTCATCAGAAATTTCTACGCCTAAGAAATCTTCTAGTTTTTCTTTGAAGCGCACCAATTCGCTATACCACAATTTTTTACTTTCTTCGGTATCGCGCATATGTGGCAGTTGCATCAAATAGGTTTCCTTGAATTCTTCCATGTATTCGTACATTTTTTTCTTACCATCACAGGTCGTTTCACCAACAACCAAGTCAGAAAAATAGAAATACGGACATTTATCCGTCTTGCCGAAACCATAGCTGGATTTAATTAACGGACACAGATTCCGTGGCAAATCTTCTTCTGCATCAGGAATCGTTTCATCTGAAGTTGAACATAGGCTGATCTGAATCGCTCCGCCTGCCAAGACTAATTCCTCCGGCATGAAGGTACAATAAACACCCACCACTGGTTTGCCCTTTTCCTTGATCTCCTTAACCGCTAAAAAGCCTTGTCTTCTCGCTTCACCAAACTCATCAAAAATCTCCGGTAAACTTGTTTTTAGTTCCATGTTATCCATTCCTTCCCATTTTTAGCTATTCTTTTTCCTGTTGAAAAATAGGCCGCATCTTGATCGCCCATAATCCTTTAAATCGTTTAAATAGAGTAAAAAATGCATGAGTACCGCCATTCGCCCTTTTTCCTCCAACAGAAAAAAGCACACCAAAAAAGGCCTGCCTTTGGATAATTTTTATTTATACATATCCCAGGAGGAAAAATATTTAGTTGACGTGCTTAGAACCTCTAAGTTTTGTGGTACTCAAAGTCATCGTCGAACCATTTTACCCACCTCCAAGTATGCCTCTTCAAATTTTAGATGAATGTCTACGAAACAACATTCGTAAAGTTTGTGTAAGCATTTACAATCACTCCCTTAGTATAACGAAGGGAATTTTTACTCGCAAGACTTCCAAAAGAGAATCGTTCTCATTTCTGAATAATTCGTCCAGATGGATGGAAATAAAGCTTGAAATAACCTTTTCTAGTCAAGGATTGCAAAAAAATCCAACATTTTATCTATGCTGGATTTCCGTTCTACTTATTCTATTTTCTTCTCACCGGCACCCATATCTCCATATCCTCACCTTGAGTATAGACTTCCAAATCAGGGCCACCGGAAGTCATTTCTCCCGTCATGTATCCACTGTTCAATAAGTCATACTCTTCAGATTCAGGTCCCCATTTTGTTACGATCTCGATTTGCGTCGTACCTGCTGTTTTTCCTGTACAGGGGAAAACGGCCCATGTATTCGCCGGAACCTCTACTTCCTCCATACCATCAGGAGTTGCGGCAGTTGTTGCAGCAGCAATATAGTAATCGAATTTCTTGCTGTCCTCTGGATCAACATTATAAAAACTTGCTCCAATGACACCGAAGGGTTCACGATTGATTAATGGCGCTACTATTTCTTGCTTGTTACCAGAAATGAATTGATTCCAGAAAACTTCACAGTCTTTCATGCCTTGCTGGTTGTCATTAGTCGAGCTCATTTTCACCCCTGCTAACTTGAAACTTTCTAATTCTACGATTCTGTATTTCATTTTCCATTCCTCCATTTATGTGTTGGTGTTGTGTACCTCTTTGCTACACCCATAATTTATCATCTTAGGAGGGACATTTTCGTAACGTGTCATGATTGCTTAGGTTTCTCGTCATGTTTGCTCGAACAAATTGAAATTTAGTTTAAAAGAATAGTCATCAATCGTGTAATTCAGATTTCCATGATAACGTTCAATGGTTTGGCGGACTGATTTCAGGCCAAATCCGTGATTTATTTTATCTTGTTTGCGGGTCGTCAGGGTCGTAATCTTCCCATCTGTACTGTTCTCACAAGAGCCGACTAGCGAATGATTGAAATAAACAAGTTTTAGCTGGATATATTTCCGTGTGCTGCTGTGTTCACAGGCTTCTCGCGCATTATCCAAAATATTTCCAATTAATGACGACAAATCAGAATCGGAAAATTTCATAGCCTCTGGACATTTTATCTCAAACTCACAGGTAATTCCGGCTTCTTTCATTTTTTGGTAATGCAAGCGCAGCAAAGCATTCAGACCCGCATGTTGAGTAAATGAAGGCAGTTCATTTGACTCTAGCTGTTGGATCAATTGGTTGATCTGCTGATTTGCTTCCCCTTCTTTATTCGCCTCTAAGTAGCCAACAATCGAATAAAGCTGATTCTTTAAATCGTGTTTGATTTTTCGTACTTCAAGTTGATGTTTTTCCACTTGCTGATAATACTCCTCCAGCAGTTCATGTCGTTGCTCTTGCAGCTGAAATTCCTGATTTTTCTTTGACATGCTATCTGACATTTCAAAGCTCAAATAAAATAAGACCAACAATAAAACGAAGCTGATCATTAAAACGATATCTCTCACGGCAAAATGATTGGTTCCTGTGACACTAATAATCAGTATTCCGATCGAGAGGCTGCAAATCGAGGCAATTGCCAATTGCAGAATGGAAAAATTTCGTTGAATCGAAATATCGCGTTTTTTTCTGGCTGACCAGAAGGAAAAGACCAGTAGAAAATTGATCAGCATAGCGATTCGATTCCCTATCCCGCCAGAGCTGACAAAATCCAACAGATTATCAACTGGTAAAATCATTCGCGCCAAAATCATCAGGATTCCTTCACTAATGATCGAAAAAACAATAAACAGAGCCGCGACCAAGCCTCTTTGATAAGCTTTTCCTTGAAAGAAAAACTGGACAAAAAACAATAAAAGCAATGTGCTGAGAGAAGTCAAAATAGGCCGCACATTTCCGGTTGTCGCTTCATTCGCGATATTATTAATGAAATAGTATGGAATACAGGTCAAATAGATGACAATAAAAATACTTCTTTTCGGAATTCGCGCCTTCACGGGAAAAAAACTGGAAAATAATAAGCTCAAGCTGATTGATGTTAAAACTGTAACCGGAATAAAATTTTCTAAAAAAGCCATAGGCATTCCTCCTTATTTCTACTTAAAGCATTTTTTCTTCCAGAATTAAGCTGGCACCCTTTAGCGAGACAACACAAATTGCTGGAATTGTTCATGGAAGGAAGCGTGGAACTTCTTGCTGATCGGTAATTTTTCACCATTCTTCAAATAGACAAAATTACTCTCCACAGTATTCAAGCTTTCCAGATTGATAATGATCGAATTATGGATCTGAGCAAAAAGAAGACCCTTCACCTGTTCTCTGGCATCCTTCAAGGTTCCATAATAGTCATAGGTTTCTCCATCAGTCGTATGCAAACAAATTTTTCGACCTGAACTTTCAATGTAGCTGATTTGATTCAAGAAGAAGGTATAAATTTTCTTTTGCGACACGAACTGGAAGACGCCTTTACGCTTTTGCAAGTAGCGTACCGCCGAAGACAAAATGCCTAACGTTTTTTCATGTTCGAACGGTTTGACGATAAATTGAAACGCTAAAACTTCAAACGCCTCTGACATCAGCTCCGCGTGGCTTGTCATAAAAATGATTACCGCATCAGGATCGGCTTTGCGAATCTTTGCCGCTGTCTCTAAACCATCAGTCCCCTCCATCTCAATGTCCAATAAGTACATTTGAAAATAATTGGGGCGCGTGACTAAAAAAGCTAATAAATTATCGCCTGAAAAAAAGACTTCCGTGTTGAACTTGTCCGTTTCTCCATGGAAGACTTGATTTACTAAATTTTCAATCTGACCACTCATTACGCGATCATCATCACAAATTGCAATATTCATACCCATCTCCTTATTGATACCGTTTTCTTTAGTATACCTGAGAATTCTAGCCAGTTGTTTTCAAATTGTAATTGCAGTAGTCAATTCTTTGATTTTTTTACTTAAAGTGAAATTGTTCGTCAACTGCCAAATAAAAAGCTGCCGCATTTTTTGCGACAGCCTCCATAGTCTTATTATGATTTCTTACGATTGAATAGAAAATACATTCCAGCTAATAAAACACAGGACGCCCATGATAGAATGTGCCCATTGCTCAATCCTCGAAGCAGATGATGGATGAACTGATCTTCTACCAGCATTGTCCCTGCGGTATAGGCGATTAACAAAGCCCCAATCCAGATTAGCCAAGGGAAACGATCCATCAATTTCAAAATAATTTGGCTGCCAAAAATGACGATTGGAATGCTAATGATCAAACCTAAAACAGCTAACAGCAACTGTCCATCAGCAACACCAGCGATTGCCAAAACATTATCCAAGCTCATGACTAAATCCGCAAGAATGATCGTACGAATCGCTGATAAAAGCGTGGCTTCACTTTTGATTTCAGCCTCTTCACCATTCGATTTCAACAAGTCATACGCAATATAAAACAACAATACCGCGCCAATGATCTTCACATACGGCACTGTCAGCAGCTCGACAGCCATCATCATTAGTAAAATCCGCAAAACGACAGCCCCTGCGGTTCCAATCACGATCGCCTTATTCTGTGATGAAGCTGGCAGCTTTCTTGTCGCCAAAGCAATCACCACCGCATTATCACCACTTAATACTAAATTCAAAACAATAATCGAAAAAATCTTCGACAGGATTTCAATACTCATTTTAACGTCTCCTCAACTCTTCAAACAGTCATCCTGTCTAAAATATCATCTTTAACTGAAAAAAACATGAAAATGAGCGAATGATTTGGTTGGAGGTTTCTTTCCTACCGTAGCAATGGCAAACTTCCCGTCAATTTATTGACTTGCTTCTTATTCCCAAAAAGGGTTAAGCCAAAATAATCGATCGCTGATTCCGGTACTTGTGTCATTTTCTCGATATATTCACCATAAGTTTTACAGCCCTGCGCCACATCAAAGAAATCGACGACTGTTAGTTGCTCAAAATTAGGTTCGTACAATCTTTCCCGCATACTTCGCAAAAAATCACGATTCCCTTTTAAGATCGGAATGGGAAATTCAATAATTCCTTGATGACGGTAGCCCGTCTGATCAATGACATCTTGACCAACAACTTCAGGAAACAATTTTCCAATCGTTACACCCATCACAGCCGTACTGTTTGCAATGATTCCCTGAGGCATTGCTTCATCGACGACCATGACACACTTTAACTCATTTACTGACATCTTACTCCTCATTTCTTTTCGCAAAAATTGTGCGATAGTGGTTGGGACTCAAGCCGATGAACCGACTAAAGTAATTCGTAAAGTGACTTTGATCATAAAAGCCTGTTCGCTCAGCCGTTTCGATTAAGCTGCAGCCTTGTTCCAGTAATTCCTTGGCTTTTACGATTCGATACGTCTCTAAATAGCGATAAGGGGTAATCCCTTTTTCTCGTGTAAATTGTCGAACAAGCGAATGCTTATTTAGATGAACGAGTTTACAAAGCTGGTCCAACGTGATCTTCTGATCGTAATGGGTCTCTAAGTACTCACAAACAACCGCAATTGATTCTCGCTCAGACAACAGTTGATCCGGCACTTTCTGTGCATAGTTTTGTAAGAGTTCTTCAATAAACAAGAGGAACAGTGTTTCTTTTTCAGCTTTATCACCTTCATTCATGATCAACTGGTGCAGCCTGTGAAAATCTTCTGCTAGCTCCGTTTGAGCCTGCATCGGGTTCATAAATTTCGGTAGCTCCACTCCTGCAAATGGTTGAAAGATGTCTTTTTTAAGATTGAGGCAATGGTAGGTTAAACGACTGCCATCGATTCCTTCACAACTATGATTGTCATAAGGATTAAAGGTTAATAAATCACCTGGTTTAAGCGCATAAGCTTGATTATTCACTACCATCGTGCGGTGACCTTCTTCAATCAGCCCCACGACGTAATAATCGTGGAAATGATTGGGAAAGTTTTGTGATACGCCGGTGAAGGAATAGGCTTCAATCTCTAGATCCTCGTCATAACAAATAATTTTCTGATTCAACGTCTCGCCCCCTTTCCTTTTTCTATTGTACCAAGTCGATCGAAGCAGTGCTTGGAAGATATTGACTTTATGGTATCATCAAACCAAAGATGAAATTGGAGGCGAATACCTATGAAGCATAAGGACCACTACAACGATCAGTATATTTTAGAGCTATCGGAAAAGTTGACACAAGCAGTCCCAGATTTTGATGGAAAAGCTTTTTCTAGTGCACTGATCGGCAAACTAGAGGATAAGGAATTGTTTGCGCGTTTCGACTTTATTGTTGACGCATTGGATGTGACTCTTCCTCGAAACTATCGAGACAATATCCAAGCTTTCTACCAAATTCTCGGACCAGAATTGGAGCAGTCCACCGGAATGTTCAGCTTTGGCTGGTGGCTATGGCCAATCGGTCGTTACGTGGAACGGCATGGGAATGAAGATTGGGAAGCCTCATTGGCCTTTTTGAAGGAATTGACCAAACGTTTTACTGGTGAATATGCGATTCGTCCCTTATTAAAGGAGCATCCGCAAGAAGTGATGGCTGAATTAATTGTTTGGAGTAAAGACCCGAATGTCCATGTACGTCGTCTCGCCTGTGAAGGAATTCGGATTCGTTTGCCGTGGTCAGAAAAAATCTATGTGGCTTTGGACGAATTTGACCGTTACGCTGAAATCCTGACGAATCTAAAGGACGATCCTGAAAAATTCGTGCAAAAAAGTGTCGGCAATAATCTCAATGATCTCTACAAGGATGCCCCCGAAAAAGCCGATTTTCTCATCAGTGAATGGCAAAAAACACCATCGACAAAAGCTCAGGAATGGATCATCAAGCACGGGCGCAGAAATCAGAAATAGCGATATACCTAAAAAGCTTCCTTCAATGAAGGAAGCTTTTTTCAGGTTACTCTGCTTTTTTTGCTCGTTTCAATACAAATGCTAGAAGTACCAGCATGCCGCCAATCATGGTAACCAATAAGCTGCTGGATTCCTCACCGGTTTTCGGTAATTGTTTACTACTTTGAGTGGTTGCAGGAGTAGTCACTGCCTTTTTATTAGCTAAGTTCGTTACAGTGTTGCCTGTACCCATTACTTTTTTTGTTTCTTCTTTTGATTTAGTGGGCTCATCAGTCGAACGATTTTTTACAGTTAAAGTAATTGTCTTCGTGCTCGTTTCACCTTCTGGCGTAGATGCGTAAAATTCGATGGTGTGCTCGCCTGTTTCCACTAGCGTATTGTCCGCCATTTTTACTTTAATCTCACCATTCATTACTTTAAAGCCGTCGATGGTGTCTGATGGATTTTCTGTTTTGGCCCAAGCCATAATCATATCTTCATCCAATTTATCCCCAACATACATGACTTTGTTTTCAACCAAAATTTTTGGGGACCGTTTTTCAGCTTTTTCTTTTACTGTAACAGCCATCGTTTTTGTGATCGTTGCTCCTGATGCTGCTAAAGCCGTATACGTCACTTGATAGGTGCCTGTTTTCGTGGTATCAACCGTGGATTCTGCCCAAATCCCAACGCTGCCTGCTGCACCTGCTTTCGCAAGCTTCTCTTCCTTTCCAGCGGCATTCATCACATAAGCCTGTGCAAAGCTGTATGGATCAAAGGCTTGACCGATTTCAAGGCTCAAACTTGCTTGAACATCTAGTCTAATTGTGTCATTCGTATCAAGTATTTTAATGTTCACGATCTTTTTAGTGATTGTATTATATTCGGAAACGACTGCGATCTCAACGCCAAGTGTTCCAGGCGTATCGGTAGAAAGATGCCCTGCAACAATAATGTTTGCTGTTGCGGTCGGCACGATAGTTCCATCCGGTTTTTTAATCACTATGCGATCACGAATCGCTTGGATGTAGTCACTGCCTTTTGGCAAACTGAAATCCGCTATTTCGATGGTATACATGCCAATATCATCTTCAACAACATGGATAATAGCACTTTGAGTAGCCGTTTTTCCCTGTGAATTCGTTACGGAATATTTCAACAAGTATTCCCCAACCTTAGCAGTATCCACTGTTCCAGTAACCTGAATTTTCGATGTCAAGTCCCCATCTGTCTTATCGTTAGCACTAACGCCTTTCATTGGATCAAAGCTGCTGCCTTTACGAATGCTTTGAGTCGGCAAAATATTGATTGCAGGATGCGTATCCGTTGGTTTATTCGGTGGAAATGGATTTACATCTAACGGTTTTACTTCCGTTTTTTCTTTCTCTACCGTGGACGTACTCGTCTCTTTTCCGCCCTCACTTGAAGCAGCTGTTTCTGAGGCTGGCTTTTGAATAGGCTTGACAGTACTGCTTTCAGTTGAAGGCTTTGTCGTTGTCCCCTCAGTTGTTTTATTGTTACCATTCGTTGTAGTGGGTACTTTTGGTTGTTGACTTGGAGTTGTCGGTGTTTCTTTTGCAGGCTTAGCAACACCTGATTGAATCTTTGGCGTCTCCTCCGTTTTTTTCGCCACTTCACTTGTTGTTTGAATCGCTTCTGTCGCCAATGCTGTCGGTGCGGCAAGTAAAGTAGGTACTAGCAAGCCTGTAAGTGCCGCACATGTTAAGTATTTTCTTTTCATTTTTCTCCCTTTCTCTCTTTGTTTAAGAGATTTAATTCAACTCGAACCCTATTTCGAGCCGCTGCCAAAGTGAATGGATCATTTTTACTAGAGCCTCACAACTGAGACTCCACCTCTATAAAATAACCTAATAACCATAATTGATAACAGCTTCTTTTTAAAG
Source organism: Enterococcus sp. DIV0756 (assembly GCF_051710745.1). Classification (NCBI taxonomy): domain Bacteria; kingdom Bacillati; phylum Bacillota; class Bacilli; order Lactobacillales; family Enterococcaceae; genus Enterococcus; species Enterococcus sp. DIV0756. The sequence continues at coordinate 2,699,032 of NZ_JBIOLF010000001.1, forward strand.
ATATCACACAATACATGCCGATTCAACAGCTTTTTGTTTTAAAATAATTACCTTTATTTTATTTTAACTCAACATAAAAAAACAAATAGATGTTTTTTCTTCATTAAATAAATATTAATTTTCCCAATAGAATAAATCTGCATAAGAATTAAATTTTATAATTGAAGCTTTTTATTCAAAAGTTTGATTCGAGAGTCGATTTTTCTTTCGTACAATGTTGATTATCCTTTTCATTTTCAAGATAAAAAGCGGCAAACAGCCTAATCAGCTGTTTGCCGCTTTTTTAAAATCATGAATAGAATCAATAAACAGATACCTGAAAAAAGCAAGAAGTAACTTTGCTGCTCCCCTGTTTGAGGGTAACTGGTACGCACTTGAACATTTACAATTTGTGTACCTGTTTTTTCAGGTTTTTCTTGAGAAGAAAAGATTGTTTCTTCTTCCGGCGAACCTAATATTCCTTCGATTTGAATCGTACTCTTCACATGGATGCCTCCCTGGCTTAAGGGGTTACGACCGGATTTCCTTTACTATCTAACGCTTCAAAAGCCAATGTCATTTTATGGGCAGTCTGTTCTGCTTTTCCTTTATAGTACTCATCCTTAGTCGTACCAGAGTATTGGTATAACGTATCATTCGTGTAGCCTCCAGAAGGATCGGCTTCAGTGTTCAATTTCCCTTGATTATTGGCTAAAGTCATGAAGGCTCTAGTTCCCGTTCCTTTTAGATCAACTACCTGCTCAGCTGCGGAATAATCTTTTCCGGTGATTTTTAACTCATCCACATTGTCTAAATTCCCAGAAGTTACTGTAAAATCTTCAACAGAAACATTCACCGCACGACCAGAATTATTGGTAATACGATAATGTGGTGAGGTAATTGTTTTGTGGGCTGTTTCTTTTGTTGTATAGAAAATATTTGCTGTATCCAAAGTCACGTTGATCCAGTCCTCTAAACCTTCATCGATATTCGGTGCGTTCTCATCGGTATTGTCCTGACCTAACGAGCCGTTGACTGTGATTGATGCTGATCCTGTTCCATTTGTAGTCTCTTCTGCTGCATAAATACTTGCTGCTCCGCCAAATAAAATACTTCCTACTACTAATCCGCTTAAAATTTTTTTCATTTTTCATTTCTCCTTATTCGTTCACTCTATTTTTTGTTAACACCATTAATTTTTAATATGAATCATAATTTTTGCCGCGACCTCTCCTTTCTTCTCTTTCGTTTTATCATCATATAAAGAGAATTTTGCCGTTGCCGGATAGTCCCCTTTTGATAAATTCTTTTCTAATTTGGCTTCTTTCACTTCAAAGCCTGGCTGGATAGCTCCCGATGTATAAATCAATTCACCATTGTCATTTCTAGTGATCTCAACATTGACCGGATACGCATTATGCGTTGGATTTTGAATAATCAATTCTCCTGCTTGTGCACTCGTTTCGAAGGTAGCCTCGGGAGCAATGACCATATTAAATTTACTGCGGTCAACTGTTGCTTGGGCCATTTTTTTTAATTCAGCACCACTGATTTTAGAGGCGTCCTTGTCTTCTGGTAGAAACTCACCACTCACGATTGAGACTGGTTTCGGTTCTTCTCTCGTTAAAAAATACGCACCTATTCCGCCTAAAGCCAATAATAATAAGAGTAGGGCTAATAGCCACTTCTTTTTATTGCTTTGTTTTTCTTCCATAAAGATCATTCCTTTCTTTCCGCAGTCAACGTTAAGCGATATTGCACTTGCTGTGCTGTTTTTACATCCCCGTAGTAGACTCCTGAAAATCCTAGCTTAGTAGAAGCTTTTCCGGCAAGATCAGAAAATGGTAACGGTGCTTCGTGTAGAGAATTGGTCAAAATACCTAATTTATGATCTTGTTCGGTTAGATTTAATAGCAGATCCTTTTTATTCGTTTCATCTGCTGTTGGTAATAGTTGGATTCCCGAAGGATTCGATAGTTCCTGAAAATCAGTCGCCTGAATCTTGACTGGAAAGGAACTGTGGTTGTCGATGGTATATTCGCCTGCCGCACGGATCTTTTGCTGGTTGTTCTCTTTTTCAGTGTAGAAAGCGACCTCTATAGGAAAATCAACATCTATCATTTCTTGAAGTGTTTTAAAAGGCACCTCCAGCCATTCACTCGATTGACTATTCGGATCACCGATAATTCGCACGTAGAGCCAATAATCAGTTTGATCTTTTAGCTTCAAAAAGGTCACAGTATCTTCCAAATTAGTAGTTTGCTTCTCCTCAATAAATCCTTCTCCATCCGCAGCGGGATCGGTTGTATTTTGCGAGTATAGTTTAAAAGAAGCACCGTTAACACGATCCTCATTTCCATGTAAGGAATAGTCTGCTAGTTTGAACGACGCCTCATTGACATCCGTTGTTTGATCAACCTGTAATAATTCGATGGGAGGAGTTAATCGCTTCAAGGTAATGCTCTCAGCATTCTGTAACGTTGTTTTTTCCTCACTGGTAAATTCAGGGGTTCTCGACCCGGTCGTTCGAGTAATGGTCTTTGAAATCGTCCAAATCCCCGGATCTAATTGAGGGGTTAGCTTCAAGGAGGCGGCATCGTCGTTTATGACTACTTCATACCCATTTGTCTCTGTTCCAAATGGACTGAAAGAAAATGTATTTGAAACACTCGTAAAACCAATCGGATTGTAATTACTCCCTGCCTTTGATTTAAACTGAAGCCTTTCAGCGTTATCAATCTCAAAAGTGGAGGCTCGTCCAACGGTTTGGTCAAAAACAGTTTCATCATTCACTACTTCAAAATTTCCGATCGAGTTTGGTAAAAATTTAATCGCGCTACCATCAGCAATTCTTATGCTATGAGGATATCTCATAGAAAATTCCGCGCCTTCTCCAACAGTAATAGAAGAAGGTTTGTCAAAATAATAGAAATACCCATTTGCAGAATTCGTCCCGTTTACCAATAATTTAGCGTTTCTTTCTAATCTGATACTGCAATTGTTTGCTCCATCGGAATAGAGAAAACTATGATTCGAAGTAACATCTAGAACAGCATCCTCTTCTAAGGTAAACGTGCTAGGATTCACCTGGGTCCAAAATAAGCCAGTAGCCCCACTGGTATTTTGAACAATTTTCGTATGGCTGCCAGCGACAAAGACAAAATTGTTTCCTTCAGCAAATTCTTCGCCACCGCCTACAGAACCATCTGCCTTTTGCTGCATGAAGAGATTGGTTCCATGAAAGTAAATTTTTCCGGAAGCATGTCTAAAATAAAAAGGCTGTGCCACCTTATCCGAAAAATAATTGACATTGTTAATATGTAATTCGCTATTTGCCGCACTTCGCATGATCCCGTAAAGACCTTCTGCTCGAACTGTAAAATCTGGTGAACCAAAAGTCATGTTTTGCAAGGTGATGCTCAGTCCCGCAGTGGTCGAATTAAAGCAATGCTCACCAAAATAAGCAATCTGCCGATTATTCCCATCGATCACTACATCAGCTATGATCGTTGCAGCCCCACTACCAATTACGAAAACCTCTGTGGATTCCGCTAATTTTATGTAAGGTTCTTTATTTTTTAAAGCCGTTTGCAGCTCACTTAGCGTATTGACAATCGCCCACTGCTCTTCATACGTTTGGACTCTAGTCTCCTCAGAAGCTATAGTCTCACCAGGATTTTTTGACTCACTTGTTTGTTTGTTCTCTTCAACAGATTCACTCTTATCCATACTTTCAGTGAATGATTGGTCAATGTTTAAATTGTTCGAGAGCTCACTATCGTTTGCCTCGGCCGGACTATTTATAGAAAATAAAGGGCCTAAACTTATAAATAAACAAATCAAAAGCATATGTATTCTTTTCTTCATTGCATCGACTCCAAAAATTTATAGAAATTCGCCAACAATAGTACTATAAACAAAAAATAACAAGAGAACAATTTCAAAAAAATATAAAAAGTTCGATAACGTTCGTCATTGAAATTTGTGATTTAAATCATTAATTATTTGAAATAACTTGAAATAACTATAAATAAATAATGATTACAATTAATATCAGTCCGTTTTTATTCTGAAATTTCTATTCAAAAAAAAGGCATATACCTATTTTTTTTAAATTACTTAGTTTCTACGCAAATTAAATTGAGCTTTTTTTGGTCAATCTTTTTATCAGTTCACTATATTGAAGAATTTTGATCAAATATTAGGGTCTATACTTTAAACTATTTTAAGGCAAAAGAAAAACAGCTTGATCGTCAGATCAAACTGCTTTCTTCCAATTATTCAACTATTTTAGAATACCGATAGAACCATTTTTTCAGTAGGGTAACGGCTCTCAATTAATTTTTGACTAGGTACAAATCCAATCGTTAGTAATCGTTGACGATAACCAATATCTAATTTGTCGGAAGGTCTGAACGTTGTTGTGTGAAGGACTTGAGGATTTTTTTCATCAATCAATTTCGCGAGTAATTTTATTTCAATCTCTAACTCCCAACAAGCAGGTAAGACAATAAAATTCTCGATTTTTTCTGTCTGAGATTCAAACAACAGTAGTCCGACAACTCGTTCCTTTGCCCAAGCCAAATAACAGTTTCCTTCCCTGATAAACGAACCCAAGGCTTGAAGATACCTCTGCTGTTCTAAGTAAGGGAGAGCCCCTCTCATCAAGCAGACAAAATCGAGAATCTTTTCCTGATCCTTCAACTTTCCCCGACGAATGAACACGTCTCGACTTTCAGCCCACAGCAAATAGTCTGATACAAGAAATGGTTCTTCAATCAAGAATTCTTTTTTCTGTTGGCGGAAACGGTTCGGTGAAAGCTTGAACAGCTCTTCAAAGGCCTTCGTAAATGCCTGCTGACTTTGATACCCTTGCTCCAGCGCTAGTTCAAGAATTTTTTGGTCTGAATAAAGTAACGCTTTAGCTGCTTCGTTCAATCTGCGACGCTTGATATAATTATACAAGGATTGACGGGTTGTCTCCTTGAATTCGTGCAGCAAATAATACTTTGAATAGTGAAGCTGCTTCGCTAGTTCATCAAGTGTCATTCTTTCTTGAAGATGCGCCTCCACATAATCTGTGACAGAGGCTACTAACTGAGAATTGTTCATGCGTCTCACTTCCTTTGGAGAAAATAGAGCGCGTGCATCGCTCTTGTTGCGGCGACAAATAGTTGTTGTCTACCTAATAAGCCAGGATACGTTGCTTCGTCTGCATCAACCACGATCACCGCATCGAACTCCAATCCTTTCGACTGAACCAAAGGACAAATGGAAAGATTCTCCTGCAAGTTCGCTGACTCATCCGCCAAGACTTCGCAAGTCATCCCTTGTGCTTCCAATAATTCCTGCCATTCTTTTGCTCGCGCCAAAGTCTTCGTGATCAAGGCGATCGTAGCTAAGCCTTTTCCCCTTAACTCTTTTACTATTTCTAGTATACCCGAAATTTCCTCCGCTTGAGAGTGTACGACTCGTTTTTCTGGCTCCATACCGTGACGCAAGACCGGTTCGATCGTCTGATCATCGATTATTTTTTTCGCACAGGAAATGATTTCATAAGTCGAGCGGTAGCTTTTCGTGAGATAGATTGATTTAGCCTTCGGAAAATAATTCTGCACCTCCGCTAAACTCATCTCATTGATCGTCGTTAAAGATTGGGTGAAATCCCCGATCAGTAAAACCGGACAGGCAAACATTTTTTTGAACACTTCAAATTGGATCGGTGTGTAATCCTGCATCTCATCAATGATCAAGTAGCGAATTTTAGTGAACTCATCCATCCCTTCAATAAATAAGCGGATATAGATGATCGGAAATAAATCTGAATAGCTCAATACCCTTTTCGTTGAGAAGCCCTGTTTCGCCAAAAAATTATGATAAAGTTTGGTACTGGTCGTATAGTTGAACAGCTTCTTCAAGCGATTGAACAGCTGTTTTCTGGTTGGCTTTCTTTTTGGCTGAAAAGGTCGAACTCGCAGATTTTCCAAAATATCCTCGGCGATCAGCTGGAAACGCTGGAAAATCGGTTTCTTGTGATATGCCTTATAACGCTTCAAAATATATTCCGCGTCATAATCATAGTCGCCAATCGTAATTGTTTGCGGTGTAAATTTTTCAATTTCTCGTAGATAGGCGTTCAAGTCCGTCACACATCGCTTGGTTGAAAGATAGCCGATTCGTTTGCTTAGCTGCGGCTGATCAGCTAAGTATAATGTTTCGATCTCTTGAAAGCGGGAAGGCACTTCGGTTGTTCCCGAAAGTTTTTGGCCGAATTCATCGATCGTCCATTCCGTCACTGGTTCTTCCCCCAGCTCCGGCAGCACTTGAGCGATAAACATGCTGAAGGTGCGATTGGGTGAAAGGATCATTACTTGATCAGACGTAATACGATTGCGAAAATGATACAGTAAAAAAGCGATGCGATGCAAAGCAATCGAGGTTTTGCCTGAACCTGCGACTCCCTGAATGATCATATCCTTTGAACGGCTATCACGAATCACTTGGTTCTGCTCCTTTTGGATCGTACTGATGATGGTCGACATCTGACCGCCTTTTTGCTGGCGCAACTCATTTTGCAACACCTCATCAAAAACGGTCGTATCAGATTCCACTACATAGTCGATCGTCCCGCCTTTAAATTTGATCTGGCGTTTCCGTTGGATTTCACCCGTCGCAGTACCTGCCGGAGTTTGAAATTGTGCCTCTCCCAGATCGTAATCATAAAAAATGCTGGCGATCGGTGCCCGCCAATCATAAATCAGCAAGCCCTGTTCCTTTGTAGAAAAAGAAAATGGGCCGACATAGATTTTCTCCGCGGTCGACTCGCCATCATACCTAAAGTCCACCCGTGTAAAATAAGGATTACTCTTTTGCTTTTCCAGTCGAATCAATTGTTTCCCACTAACCGATTCTGCCAAATGCTGCTGATCCAGCAGCCGCGAGTTGATAAACATCTCATGAGGATCGATCTCCCCCTTATAATCGACCAAATACTGATGAAACTGCTGCGTTTCCTTCGTAAAATGAATCATTTCCTGTTCAAGACTGAACTCCTTCTGCTCGATTTCCTTACGAATCGCCTGCCATTCCTTTTGTTCTTCCTCCAACACATCCATCCTTCATCACCTCTCACAAACTTGGTCAAATAAGTATTATAAATGAGAAGTGAAAACATTTTTTCATCAATGTTGCGGTCTTTTTATGAAGTAAAAATAGACGAACGCCCATTTAATTAGCGCTCGTCTACCGTTTGTATTTAACTTGTCGAAATTATTTTAGTCCTTTTACAAAGCGTTCCGTGATTTCCTTAGGTCGTGTGATGGCGCCGCCTACGACGATCCCACACACGCCCATGGCTTGAATCTTTTTCGCTTGTTCCGGTGTATGGATCTGTCCTTCAGCAATCACAGGCAGATTGGCCTCGACTAATTTTTCAATCAATTCATAATCTGGCCCCTGAGCTGTTCGGGTAGCTGTCTCTGCTGTGTACCCGCTTAATGTCGTCCCAACAAAATCAGCACCAGCTTCAAAAGCATTCATTCCTTCTTCAAAGGTAGCGATGTCCGCCATCAATAATTGATCAGGATATCTCTCCTTGATCTGTTGAATGAATTGATTGATCGTCAATCCATCGTGATGTTTACGCAGGGTACAGTCCAAGGCGATCACCTCCACACCTGTTTCTACTAGCGCATCGACTTCCTGCATACTAGCAGTAATAAAGGGTTCCTCTGGCGGATATTGTTTTTTGATCAAGCCGATCATCGGCAGGTCCACCACAGCTTTGATCTCCCGGATATCTCGCACAGAGTTCGCCCGAATCGCTGCTGCGCCGCCTTCTTTTGCTGCTAAAGCCATTAAAGGCATGATTCCGCCTTTTTCGCTATATAATGGTTCACCTGGTAAAGCTTGACAGGAAACAATTAAGCTATTTTTTATGATGGATAAAAATTCTTCCTTCGTCATTTTCTTCTCCACTCCACTTTTTAATTCGTGTGATTTTTAACTACCAATAAAAGACTAACATGTTACAAATAATCTGTATAGACAAAAAAGTTCTCGTCTAAAAAGCTTAAGACGAGAACTTTTTTGTATTGAAACTCAGCTTCAAATTAGAGCTGTTTTTGCTTGTTCCTTCAGAAAAAAATCAAGGTTTGATCTTCGTCGCTGCCAAACTAAAGTCCGCAATTGCTGTTCTAGTTTTTACGATATCCGAAACATTGTTCGTTAGTATGACAATCGCAAATGGATTCTCTTCGGTCAAAACCAGCCCGATATCATTTTCAACATTCTGTTGTTCGCCAGTGATATTGGCTACGGGGATGTTGTCCGGCAATTTTGCAGGAATCTTCGTTCGAATCACTTGGCCTTTCAAAATATCTAACATCGTTTTTTGCGGCTCTTGGTCACGGCCATCATAGATTTTTCTTAATAGTTTCATACAGTCATTCAAGGAAGTATAATTATCCTTATCCGTGCTTCGTACATTGATATCCACCATTCGTCGCTCGATATAGGTATCTGGGTATCCTTGCTCCTTGAAATAGCTGTTCATATTCCCCATTCCATAATGATCAATCAATACATTCGTAGCGTTGATATCGTTTTGTTGGATCATTGGCGTTAACCACTCATTCAATGGCTTGTCCTCAATCACTTGATTGCTGCCATCCTTCTGTGCCAAAGCATAGTCCATAATAAAAAGCTCGATGATATTTGCCGCGATTGTTCGTTCAGAATTCTTGCTAGAAAACTCCTGCTTATTCTTTAAATATTGCACATCGTAATAGACTTTCCCCGCGCTTTTCGTTAAATCAGAAGCGTCTAGCTTAACCGTTGTTTTCTTTTTGGCCTTTGAAGCAGATTTTTTCTTAGCGCTTGCCTGCTTTTTACTTGAACTAGAGGTCTTAGTCTTTTTCTTTGAAGATTCCGTTGTTTTTTTCTTTTTATCTTTCGTTTCGGAACTCTTTTTCGTTGTTTTCTTAGCTGACTTCTTTGTACTGCTTGTGTCAGGCTTTTCTTTTGACGATGATTGGCTTTCTTTTGCAGTGACTGTTTCCTTTGGCTTTTCAACCGTAGTATTTAAAATGCGCGTCACCCCAAAATAAACGCCGCCTGCCAATAGAAGCGCCGCCAGGCCGACCACGACATATTTACCTTTAGATTTTTCATTTGGATCCGTGTGTTTGCCCAAATCCTTCACCTTCTCCCTTTCGAATACCTGTGTTTCATTCAATAATTAGTTTATCATATTTCATTTATAAAATAATTTCTTTTAGAAAAGAATATGTGATTTATAATTTTTAAACATTATTGCTGAACGGCTTCTTTACTTTTTTAGGGATTTCTCAGCTTGGTTACTATAATAGAATGTATTTTCATCATACCTACGAATCCGTATAGCCAAATTCTTTAACTCTTCACGCTAAAAAGCCTGTCCTATGAAAAACATAAGACAGACTTCTTGAATTATTTATTTTTGATTTTTGGATCAAGATAATCACGTAATCCATCACCAACGAAGTTAGCGCCGATCGACATGGAGAAAATCGCGATTCCTGGAAAAGTAGATATCCACCAATAATTCATATTACTGACACCATCAGATACCATTGAGCCCCATTCAGGTGTTGGCGGTTGCGTTCCTAAACCTAAAAAGCTCAATCCTGAGAAGGTGACGATCGCATTCCCGATATCAAGCGTCGCCATGACTAAAAGCGAGCCCAATGCGTTTGGCACAATTTCTTTGACTAGGATGCGTAAATGACTTGCTCCCAAGACTTTTGAGGCAACAATGTACTCATTTTCCTTCAACGTAATCACGAGACTTCGCATCAGTCGCGCATAATTAGGCCACCAAATGATTGTCATCGCCAGTACCGAGTTAAAGATACTTGGACCTAATGCGGCAGCGATTACCATTGCCAAAATTAATGGTGGAAATGCGGCAATCAATTCCGCAAAACGCATCATGATATCATCGATGATGCCGCCGACATAGCCAGCAATACCGCCGTAAATGGTTCCGATGACGATCGTAATACAGACCGTTACCAGCCCTGCGGTGATTGACACACGACTCCCCATCAAGACACGAGAGAACACATCACGACCCAGTTCATCCGTTCCTAAAAAATGCCCCGATGCGCCTGGCGGTAAGAACCGCTCCATCATATCCTGTGCCAGAGGATTCTGCGGCACAATCACTGGTGCAAGAACTGCAATGATCACCCATAATGCACAAATTACAATTCCCAATTTAAATAAAAAGTTTTTTTGTTTTAGTAGTCGTTTCATTAGCCGTACCTCACTCTCGGATCAATGACCCCATAAAGAATGTCAATCACCAGATTCAGTATCACGTTGACCATCGCGATCAATAATGAAACACCACAGATTGCTGGAAAATCTAATGTCGTAGCGGACAAATACGCATATTGTCCAATTCCTGGCCACGAAAAGATTTTTTCCACAAAGACCATTCCGCCTAACAGGTTACTAAAGCCCATCCCCATAACAGTGATCACCGGAATCAGCGCATTGCCTAACGCATGGCGCAAGACGATCTGCCGTTGGGATAATCCTTTGGCTTTTGCTGTTCGGATATAGTCTAATGAAGAAACTTCCAAAAGATTCGAGCGTGTCTGCCGTGAAATCAGCCCCATCGTGAAGAAGCCAAGAACAATCGCAGGCAAAATCAAATGGGAAAGGGCGTCATTGAATAGCGCCCAATTACCGCTCGTCAAAGCGTCCCAGACATAAAGTCCCGTCCCGCCGGTTGGTGCTGAAATCCGCGAACTGACTCGCCCGCCGCCAGGAAACAAATGCCATTTGGAATAGAACAACAACAGCATAACTAGCGCGAACCAGAAGTTCGGGATCGAAACCCCGCTGATTGAGATCGTACGAACTAGATAATCAAACGGCTTGTTGCGATAGACTGCTGAGATGATTCCAAATGTGATCCCAAATAGAACGGCGATCAGCATCGCCATGATCGATAGCTCCAACGTCGCAGGGAAAAACTGTTTCAAATCACTGATAACAGGATTGCCGGTACGAATCGAAGTCCCTAAATCTCCCCGCAGCAAATTGCTTAGATAAATAAAATATTGTTCCATTAGCGGCTTGTCCAAACCCCAGCGCGCTTTGTAAGCCGCGACTGCTGCAGGATCGCTCATCGCATTTGGACTCATATTCGATGCAATTGGATCACTGGGAACGAGATGCGAGATCATGAATACTAAGAACGTCACCCCAATGATCAAAAAGCAGACAAATAGTAAGCGCCGTAATAAAAATCTAGCCATATTCCTCATACACTTTTGCCCCTTGCTCTTTGGTTAGTTGATACTGACATCTTGGAAATTGATTTTTTGTACTTCGTAATAGTTAACGCCCTTCAAGTTGTCACGATATGCCAATACTTTCGGATGCTGAACTAAGAACGCATACGGCATGTCGTTCGCCAGTAATTTTTGTAATTCCTCTGATGCAGCTACTCGTTTGTCTTCATCAGATTCTGTTTGAATCGTTTTCTTCAATTCTTCGATCTTCGTATTCGAAGTATCTGTCCAATTCGCACGTTCGCCGACTGTGTCGTCTGGTAAGAACACTAATTGATTGTTAATCTCCATGTAGTCTGGATGCCAATGCATCAGTAAGAAGGCTTCTTTTCCTTCACGATAAGAATCAATTACGACCCCAATCTCAGAGGTTTCAATCTTGGCATTGATACCGATTTTCTCTAAATCATCTTTGATCTTTTGACCGAGAGTCGTCCAAGACATCCCTTCTGTATCAAAATTGGCAACTGTGAATTTCACTTCGAAGCCATCTTTGTAGCCTGCTTCTTCCATCAATTTCTTCGCTTCATCAAGGTCTTGATAATCTTCGTCCTTTTCTAAAGCACCGGTGAAGCCTTTTGGTACAATGTCTAACGGCAAGACAGATTTATCGCCTGAAATTTTCAGTAATTCCTTATAATTGATTGCTCTACGAACCGCTTCTTGAACTTTCGGGTTCGCCATTGGGCCGCCAATCTTTTCATCTTGATTCATCAGTAAGAATGTCGTTGTTGAACCGACATAATTTTTGATCTTCACGCCTTCTTGATCTTTTAATTGCGACACATTGTCCACGCCGATTCCTAAAGCAATATCGATATCGCCTTGTTTCAACATTTGAATCTGTGTGTTTACATCTGGGATTTCTTTACAAATAACTTTATCATTTTTCACTTCGCCCCAGTATCCCTTGTTCTTCGTTAAACTAAGCTCTTCATTTTGTTTCCATTTGTCTAAGACATAGGCACCTGAACCTGCTGAATTTGAATTCAGCCATTTTTCAGCTGTGTCTTTTGAAGAAGCATCCTCTGCATCTGTCCCACCATGTTCTTTAACAACTTCTGAGTCAACGATGGCAAATGAATTGTTGGCCAATTTCACCAAGAAAGCTGCATCTGGTTCCTTCAATGTGAATTTCACCGTGTAATCATCCGGTGTTTCAATACTTTCCACATTTTCCGTATGATGGGTCGTATTACTTTTCAGATTCTTGGTCCGCATCACACTAAACTTCACGTCTTTAGAAGTCAATTCGTTTCCACTGGAGAATTTCACGCCTTCTTTAATTTTGAAGGTATGGACTTTTTGTGAATCATCCATTTCGTGAGATTCCGCTAATGAAGGCTCTGGAGTAGAGGATTCATAGGTCCGATACAAATAATCATACATCGCATAATAGACCATGTTTCCGTACACTTCATATCCGTGATGAGGATCTAAAGTCTTCAAATCAGATGCCATCCCAACTACTAATGTCTTATCGCCATCTTTACTGCCGCCACCATCGCTTGACCCGTCTGTACTTCCACCGCCACCGCCGCCACAACCAGCGAGTGTCAGCATTGCCAGACAAATGACGCTCCACAACATCTTCCTTTTTTTCATACTCCTTACTCCTCCTTGTGTTTACTAAAAGTTATTCCTCTTTATTATGTAAATGGCAAGCCACAAAATGATTGCCTTTTACTTCCAATAATTCAGGTACCTCAGTTTTACATTTCTCCATCGCGAAAGGACAGCGGGTATGGAACTTACAGCCCTTAGGCGGATTCGCTGGACTTGGCACATCGCCAGTCAATACGATCCGTTCGATTTTTTCTTTATCGATCGTTGGTGCTGCTGAAATCAAGGCTTTGGTATAAGGATGCAGCGTGTCATTGTATAAAGCATCCCGATCTGCCAACTCTACGATGTTTCCCAAATACATCACGGCTATCCGATCGCACAGATGATAAACCACTCCTAAATCATGAGAAATGAAGAAATAGGTCAGATTCATCTGCTTTTGCAGCTCTACCAACAAATTGATGACCTGTGCCTGAATAGATACATCCAGAGCTGAAACAGGCTCATCACAGATAATGATATCCGGCTTCAATGCCAATGCCCGAGCAATCCCGATTCGCTGCTTTTGTCCTCCAGACATCTCATGAGGATAGCGATGTTTATACTCTGGTGCTAACCCAACCATCGTTAATAAACGATCGATCTCCGCTTCAATCTCTGCTTTCGTCATATCTTTCTTATGGTGTATCTGGAAGGGCTCTGCCAAAATACCGCTGATTTTGTTCCGCGGATTCAGACATGCCGACGGATCTTGAAACACAAGCTGGACCTTTGAACCAAACGCTACCTTTTCCTTGCGATTCTTGAAGGCGCTGACATCTTGTCCGTCAATAATGATCGTTCCATCCGTGATTGCCCCAAGGTTCAACATCGTTTTGCCTAGCGTACTTTTTCCACAACCACTTTCGCCTACGATTCCAAATGTTTCCCCTTTTCTAACCGTCAACGATACATCATCAACAGCCTTCAATGTTCCCTTTTTACCTTTACTGTCGCGGATCTCGAAATATTGTTTGACGTGTTCCATTTGAATAATCGGTTCTTGCGTCATCATCTACGTCGTCACCTCGGTCTCTTCTTCCGTTGAATACTTAAAGCAACGGACTTTGCGTCCATTTTCAATCGTTGCGATTGCTGGACGTTTTTCCTTACAAATAGCCATCGCATAGGGGCAGCGAGGATGAAAGCTACAGCCTTTAGGCATCTCATTTAACTGAGGAACCATGCCTTCGATACTGCTCAACTTCCCTTTTTTATCATTGATATTCGGAATCGCCGCAATCAACCCTTCGGTATAAGGATGCTTAGGATTGTCCAATATTTCACGAATCAATCCTTGTTCAACAACCTTCCCGGTATACATCACGATGACTCGATCGCAGATTTCCGATACCACGCCTAAATCATGAGTAATCAAAATAATCCCCATCTTGAGTCGTTCTTTTAATTCTTTCAATACTTCTAAAATCTGGGCTTGAATCGTTACATCTAATGCTGTAGTCGGCTCATCCGCAATCAACAGCTGAGGATCACAAGCAAGCGCCATCGCGATCATTACCCGTTGCCGCATCCCACCAGACATTTGATGAGGATATTCATTGAAACGTTGTTCCGGCGCAGGAATACCAACTAGCTTCAGCAGGTCAATCGCTTTTTCTTTTGCCTCGGTTTTTGAAATATCCGTATGGATCAACATCGATTCGATAATCTGTTTCCCACATTTATGAAGCGGATTCAAAGAAGTCATCGGCTCTTGGAAAATCATCGCCAAATGATTGCCCCTAAAATGCTGCTTCTCCTTTTCTTTCATAGCGATTAGGTCGGTTCCTCTAAACACAGCTTTTCCAGTGACTGTACTGGTTGCTTCATCTAATAGCCCCATAATGCTCAAAGACGTTACACTCTTCCCGCTGCCACTTTCCCCAACGATCCCTAATGTTTCATTTTCATTTAATAGAAGCTCTAAATTATTTACGGCAGTTACTTCTCCGTTATAGGTACGAAATTTGACCGTAAGCTCTTCGACCCGTAGCAGTTCTTTCTCCATAAAATAATTAACTCCCTACTTTTAAAATTTTAAATTATGGTTAAAAAATAACTGTAGATTCTAATTTTAAAATCGCCCAGTCTCTGTGTATTTATTCAGAATATTCGAAAAATATTTTATTTTTTGATTATACCAGTTGACAAAAGATTGTCAATATAAAGTTTTAACGACTCTTTTTGAAAATCCAGCAACCATAACTCTCATCGGCATTATCCCAAAATCATTAACTTTATTATGAAATTATGATGAGCGTTTCTAATCTAAAAAAACTGAATTATTTTATCACTCACTTTATGACTAAAACATCCTACTCGAAATAACAAAACAAGAGCCTTTGACAGTCAACTTTTAAAAAACTGTCAAAGACTCTTGAGTCACTATTTATTTAAGGGTTACATTAACTTCTCAAACCGACTTTCGATGACTCCTAAATGCAATTGATTGAAATCTCTAAAGGATTGACATGGCGCCTTAGCTTTATCACAGTCTTCTGCAATATAGAGTGGTTTGAAGCCTAGCTTTTTTGCTTCTTCTAGCTGTTCTAGAGAATTCGAAATGAAATTGACCTTTTGATGAGTCAGCTCCACCTGTAAAAAATCGACTAACCCATGAGGAACCGTTCCAGCTTTTTCACCATTAATAGAAAAATCTAAATAATCTGCTAAGTGATGTTCCAACAAAACCTGATTCATCATCGCTTGATCATAGAAAACCATGCCAATTTGTTGTTTGCGACTTTTCAGATAATCTAGTAATTGATGAACTTTCGTTTGATCTTCTTCCCGTAAAAAAATACTCTCACTTGAAAATACAAAAGTTTCAATCATTCCGCTTCCTCCTACTCTGTTTCGTTTGTGCACGAATTCACTAATCGCACGAAAAAAAATTGTTTCTTGTTTTCTCAGCCCTGATAAGAACAACTATAATTTTGTTCTTCAAGTTGTCTACTAACTTACCTCATTTTTGAAGCGCTGTCAAATCATTGTCGGCTATTCTTCAACCGTAGTTATCACTTTTATGCAGAAATAAAAACAGCGAAGAGCATCGCCGCAGCCATGCTCT
Organism: Enterococcus sp. DIV0756; assembly: GCF_051710745.1. Lineage (NCBI taxonomy): Bacteria > Bacillati > Bacillota > Bacilli > Lactobacillales > Enterococcaceae > Enterococcus > Enterococcus sp. DIV0756. The sequence goes on from NZ_JBIOLF010000001.1 coordinate 2,715,031, forward strand.
TCTGATCTATCTATAGGAGGTTTTTTACCATATCTAACAAAGCTTTCACATCTTCTGGTCGTGTATCCCCAGTTTCAGAATCAATGATTGAACTGTAAACATGAGGAATTACTTTCGTTACCCCAGCTTCAAGGGCAATTTTAACGATCGCTTGGAAATTATCCAGGTCAATCCCGCCTGTTGGTTCTAAATAGAAATCATTTTCTGCACAGGCTTTTGCGACTGCCTCGTATTCTTCTTTATGAGCAAGACCCTTCATTGGGAAATACTTGACCGAGCTTCCACCCATGTCTTTTAATAGAGCGATCGCTGTCTCAATAGGTACGATGGCCTCTGTTGTTTGAGAACTTAGCGGTCCTGTCGCGATGTTCACATAGCCGACTTTACCACACGGGGAAACCAGTCCATTGATTACCGTCTCAGTCTGTCCCAGCAAAGCGCGAGAAGTCCCGACACCAGTAAAGACCTGATTCACATGCTGCGGCTGCAACACACCAGAAATCCGTGAAACCATTTGACTCTGGTTAGGATCGCCGGCACCAAGGCCGACTGATAAGGCGTTCTCTGTTGCTTCCTGATACTTTTTCATATCCTCAATTGCTGCCTCATCACTGGCGTAATTTTTAGACAGTACTCCTAAGACAACGTGTCCTTCTGCTGCTTCATAACAAGCACGCGCATTTTCGACAGAATTTGCCAAAACATTTAAACACACACGATCTTGATAATACTTTGGGGTTAATGACATTTAGATTTTCTCCTTCTAGTTATAATTTGGTCTGATATCCTTACATGATTTCTTTTAGCCGTGTAATGATACTTCCTAATTCTTGCTCATTTACAGAGCGGATATCAAACTCGATAATGCCATTATTGGCTTGATATTCTCGGGTATAGATGGCGGGACTTTCTAACTTTAGTTCGTTGATCACATCCACAGCCGATTTACTTTGTACCTTTACACTGGCACGATAAATGTCTCTTCCTGCACCATCTTGAACGATTTTGGCCTCGAGTCCATCAATTTTATTGAGCTCATCGATAAACGACTTTAAGCGTTGCTTCATCGACTCGCCTGATTCGCTGCCATTTTGCAAACGATCTTCCAAAGCTTGAGTGAAGCCTAGGATATTCTCTTTTCCGATCTTCATGGCCCGACCGATCCCTTTACCCTGGAGACGTACCCATTCTATATGGTTCTTTTTACCAATTACCAAACCGCTGCTAGGTCCTTCAATGGCTTTTGCCCCTGAATAAATGACCAGATCTGCACCAGCTTTACTGTATTTATATAGGTCCTCTTCCGCAGCGGCATCAACAATTAAGGGGATTTGATGTTTCTTAGCAACTGCCGCAGCATCAGCAACCGTCAGCATGCTTTTTTGGACTGTATGATGGCTCTTAATGTAAAGGACTGCCGCAGTATTTTCGGTAATCATCATTTCTAGTTGTTCAGGTGAACAGCCATTGGCATAACCCGCTTCAACAATCTGACCACCACCTAGACTGACCATGATCTCCACCGGCGTTCCGTAGTCGACATTGTGCCCTTTTGGTAACACAATCTCTCTTTTCTTAATGTGTTCGGTATAGGGATGATACGTATGGTACATACTCCCCTGTCCAATAATTGCCGCAACAGATTGTGCGATACCCGCGGAGGCTGAAGATACGATCTGAGCATCTTCTACTTCCAAGAGTTTTGCCAAGTAGGCCCCAGTTTGTACAAACAGCTCACTCATCTCAAAGAAATGTTGTCCGCCAAAACGTTGCGCAGCTAAGACATTTTCTGACACTTTTGATACGCCTAAAATCGTCATTTTCCCGGAAGCGTTGATGACTTCCTTTAAGCCAAATTTGTCATAACTAATTGTCATAGATGGCGCCTCCAATAATTGTTTTCACAGGTTTAATTAGCTCTTTTGCTGTTCGAGTATAGCCATTTGAATCTGTCAGTATTTTTTCACCGTTCGATACATCAAAAATGGTTAAATCAGCGTCAAATCCTGCAGCTAATCTACCTTTTTTCTCTAAATCGAAGTATTTTGCAGGAACACTGGTCACTTTGTCCAGAATCTCTTCCCATGAGTAGCCTACTACTCGAAGTTTTTCCATTGTTGTTGCCAAATCGTAGACTGGGCCATTCTCGCGATTGCGATGGTAGATGTCAGTACTAATTGATGTGGCTTTGATACCTGCGTTTAGCGCGACCTCGGCAACATGGAAGTTAAAGCTATCCGTACCATGACCAATATCAAAGACAATCCCTTTTTCATACCCTGCTTTGGCAAAATCCTTGATTTGATCCGTTTCCTTGTCTAAAATTCCATTTGGCTTCCCATTAAAGCAATGAGTCAATATGTCACCTTCCTCCAATACCGCTAAAATTTCTTTCAGCTCTGGCGGTGCCGACCCAATATGGATCATTAATGGTAGGTTTTGATTTTCCCGCTGAATATTTTTGGCTAATTCCAGCGGTGTAATCCCATTTTCACCAATAACCGTCTTACTCATTCGCGCCTTGATCCCTACGATAAATTGCGGAAGCTCCTTCAGTCGATCATGGACAAGATCAGCTTGAATCTTCGTCAAATCAGCTAATTCGTCTTGTTCAACAATGCCCCATTTTGAAATATTGATGAGCGCATAAACATTGGTTTTCACTTGTTTAGTCAGTTCATAAAAGTCACCAATGTTTTCCGCCCCTGTCGTTCCTGCATCAATTACCGTAGTGACCCCTTTTTTCACACCGATTTCATCAGGGTAATCATAGTACAGAGTCATTTTTTCATAGCAATGCACATGATCGTCGATCCAGCCGGCAGACAAATAATGCGCTCCTGCTAAGTCGATCACTTTTTCCGCTGCTGCCTCAATTGTCGTATCTACATTTAAAATCACACCGTCTTTGATCGCGACTTCGACCCTTTCGCCATTGATTTGCTTGCCATTTTTGATTAATAAGTCAAACATCCTCTAGCCTTCTTTCTACTGCAAAGCGACCGGGAAGATTGTACCAAGTACCATCGCTCCAAGAATCGCGCCACCAGCTACAGGTTTCTTCCACGCATAAAACCCTAATGCTCCCAACGTTGCGCCGATCCCGATCGGAATTGATGCACCACAGGCACTCAAGATAATTAATGGACCTAAGAAGCGTCCAGATGAATTGCCGGCCCCCATCATGACATCCGCACCAAAAGTCGAGTTCGCTTGATTGATTGTGAACTTACGAATCAAAATAATCACGCCGCCGACTAACAAGCCTAGAACAGCACCAGTTAGTAATGACAAGGCAAAGTTATCAATTGGTGCGCGAATTCCCATACTTAAGAAAATCGCAGGAATTCCAATACCGATTCCTGTCAAAATAGAGCCGCCTAAATCCAGAATTCCTACCAGCGATCCTTCTAAAATCCGGGCAAACAAGAAACTTGCACCAAATGCTGCAGCTGCACCATAAGAACCGCCATCTAGCCCAGCCTTCAACATCGCCACGATAGATACTTCATTAAATGCACCTACTCCGTGTACCACATACATATGCGTTCCAGCGAAAACCGCTGCCGCCATAATTCCCACAGTGATTGGAAACGCCCAATCTGCATACCAGAAACTTTTCGCTTTTTTCTCTTCAGATAGCATCACTTGTTCTCTCTCCAATTCCTCAGTGTTATCCATTTGTTTCCCTCCTATAATGAATTACTTTTCAAAAAAAGTATTTTTCTCATCACATATTCAAACCGCTTTATCTAGTTAATACGCTATCCAACAACTTTTTCAACTAACCACTAAATTAAAATTGCCCCTAGCTCAACCCAAGCATTTTATGGATGTTTTCCAACCAGTTTGGTGCTTGTAATTTGAAGCTTTCTAAGACTTGCAGATCGAAGCCGCGGAAGAAGCCACTCAAGACGAATAGCAGGATAATTGCTCCCATCATCATCTTCGTTACTTTTGACCAGCCGATCTCGTCGACGCCTTTACCGATCAAAATCCCTAATACAACACCAGGAACGGCATTTCCCATGATCAATTGAGCGATTCCGCCAAATAGCGTTCCCCAGAATCCTGTGCGTTTCCCTGCATCTAACGCTGCCAACCAGAAAATGACTGGCATAACGACATTAATCAAAGTTGTTGCTGCTGGAACCAATACGGCTACGGCAGTTACTTGTAGTGCTTCTGGAATCGCTGCTGCAGTTGAATTTAAGAAAGCAACAACAAGTGCACCGACAACAGCACCCACGAAGCCCATTTTTCTCGGATCATGCATCGTTTCTGAAACATTTTTATTTTTCGCTAATAAGACCGAAGCTGCCCAATTGGGAATGATTCGATGCGTCACATCCTGAGTAAATGCTCCTGCTCCAACCGTTGAAGCCCAAGCATTAAAGAAAAAGCCGAGTCCAAATGAGAAATGCGACGCAGGGTCTCCCATACACGCATTCATTTCTCCCAAGGTACGAAAGGCACCCAACCCTTGTGTACTTGGGGCATGGAACATACGCGCCGCGCCCATTGAGGCAGAAAAGCCCAGTAAGCCGCCAATGATGATTGATTTAATTAAGATAACTGTAAACTCCACTATTTTTTTCCTCCCTTTATTTATATTTTCTTGGAAATAACTGGTAGTTGAATGCCATCAGGATCATCTGTTGCTTCCTGTGCAAATGCCACTTCATTGACTTGAAGGGTTGTTACATTAACTGTCACTTCCAACTCCACATGATAGCTCGTTCTTTTTCTTGGAAAGAAGAAAAAGAGGAAGCGTTCCTTATAGGTCTTTTCAACTGCCTTAATGACTTCTACTTCGATCGGTTCAATGCGTAAAATGACCTCGGATTCCTGCATCATTTTCTTCTGGATATCTCCTAAGGCACTGGCAAATGCATGCTGTTTGGAATCGCCTTTGCCTTCGACTGTCACGATGACTTGTTGGCAATCTTGAATACTCATTTACTCATCTCCCTAATTGTGTTTCTTTTCAAAAGCTTCCACTAGACGTTTGCCTAATTCTTCCACATCCATAAAGCCGAAACCTAAAACTGTTTTGCCATCATTGATTGCAGTGACGCCTTCTTCAATGGATCGCATACCGTGGCGTTCTGGATAGCCATATTTAGTTGAAGCTGTCAGTGCGCCTGCTCCGCCGCTGCCACAGAATGAAATCCCCATATCCGCATTTTCCTGCTGCATCACATCACCCAACCGCATATCAGCGCCCATCCCTGGAACAACGACTGCTCTTCCGCCTGCTGCTTCGACACCTTTTGCTACGTTTTGTCCTTTACCCATTCGGTCTGCAATTACTACTGTGATCATTTATTTTTCCCCCTATAATTAATTTTGTTTGGCTGTTTCAAAATGAATAGATAACACATACATCTCGTCTTGCGATAAATGGCCGATTTTCTTCACGACACCATCTGCTAAATGCAACGCTTCTTTTGACACTTCACTGAACATTTCTGGGTCCACTTCTGGAATCGTTTCTTGCTCCTTCGAACGCTTTAACATTTCATTTAAATGATTGATCAAGATTGTCCACTGTAGTTCAGTCGGTTCGATTTTCGCTATAATAAGTTCCTGCTTCAACCAATCGATTAATTCTTCTAGTTCTTTTTGATGCTCACTGGTTGAAATGATTTGTAATGCCTCTCCAGTCACGGTCATTGACTTCCTCCTTTGATATAAGCAAATAGAGCATTGATTTCTGATTGATTAATCGCTAGATTGTGTTCGGCAAACAGCTGCTCTATCTGTTTGTTGTATGACGTAGAAGCAATGAACGCTTCATCTGTCTTGTTTCCTTCCATCATATATTGCTGATCAAAGGTAATCCGATGAACCATTAAAAAGACATGCAGTAAGAAGGCTTCACGATAATCTTGATTCAACTGCTCTTGAAATAGCAGCAACAATTTCTCGTAAATGGTATACGCTTGCAATATTAATTCCTTACTGAAATCTTCTAATGAGGTTCTATTTCCTGCCGGTTCTAATCTCAATTTTCTGCTGCCTTGTTGCGGTGAGTGATTCAGGATTTTTTTGACTGCTTGTTGGATTTTCTCCAAATCCTGTTTTGTTGGCAGTGGATGTACTTTGACGAATTCACACGTCATTCCTTCAATTGGAAAAATACTGATGACTAACTCCGGTTCTTTTTGCTTAATGATCTCCTGGGCATTTAGTACTGAAGCAAAAGCCGCAATCTCGATATTCGAGAGCTCCTCCGAAATTTTTTGCTTGATCAAACTGGTCACCCCTAAGCCCGTCGAACAAACATAGACCGCCCGAACACTCCGCAGATCGGCCGCCTTTTCGTAAGAAACGAGAAAGTGCAACGCGATGTAGGCAATAAAGGAATCATTAATTAGCAAGCTTTTCCCTTGTATCTCTCGCCGTACAACTTTTTCAATGGCAGCGAACAATTCGGGATACTTCGCCTTGATATCATCCTTAAACGGGTTATACTCATTCACGAATTTCTGTTTGCGGGATAACCGCATCGATAAATGCGCATATAGATTCGTCAACAGCTGCGGATCATTAAAAAAAGGATAGTGAATCTTTTTACTCACCTTCTGAATCAGATTCTCCGTCAGAGTCATGACATCCTGCTGCAGATCATTTTCAAAGGTATCGCTGTAAATATAGCGATATTCATCTTCGAATAAGGGCAGCTGATAATGTGCAAAAACTTGCTGCATCAATAAGTAAGAGAGTTCCTGCTGCTCTTTTGGATCATTCAGCAACTGATAACGACCGATCGTGTACTCGTTTTGCAATCGGACTGTAGCGATCGCCACGCGAATCAACATGTTCAGCAACTCTGCATAATTCAATTCCGCGGTATCAATCTGCTTCAACAGCTGCCGCATATCTGCAAGGACTTGATTAAAAACTTCTTGAAACGCTGTCCCCTTAGCTGAATACAGCTCATAGCCTTCTTGCTTTTCACTTTGCAAAAGCAGATCCATGATTTTGTAGATGTCATAATCCGTCAAATCCTTTTGCAGCACCTCTTCGATTAACAATCGGACTTGATGCTCTGGACCAGTGATCAAAAAACCTTTCCGCGGTAATCGTTCAAGCGTCATTCCCTGCTCTGATAACCGCTGCTCTAAAAACTCTAAATCATTCAGAATCGTATCCTTACTGACCATCAAACGTTCCGCTAATTCAAAAGAGGTAATTGCCTGATTTGTCAGCATCAAGTAGATACTCAGCCGATCCAAACGCAAGGTTTGATCCGCATACAGCTCTAGGCGATCAACATCCATCAGCTCACTTTTCAGCTTGATTCGTTCAGAATCACTCAGCGTCAACCAAACACCTTGGCTTCTTTTGCTCGCTAACTCTTGATTTCTTTCCTGAAGCCACAAACGAATGTTTTCTAAGTCATACTTAATTGTGCGTACGCTTACATTCTGCTGATCAGCCAACTCTTTCGTGGTTCTTGGTTGTGAATCTTCAAGTAATTGAAGCAATACTTGAATCTGTCGTTTCGTCATCTGTTGCATCATGCTCTCTCCTTACACGTTTAACTATAGTGATTAATTTCTTCTTCAACAATATGAAATGATTGCACTTACTCTAGTGCAAAAAGTCTTTATTCCATAGGAAATGCCGGATTCTATTAAAAAAATAGAGGAAAAAAAGACACATTGAGTGGAAATAGCCCACTCCTTCATTGCACTAATCACTTTATAAAGTTATCATCTTTTCTCCTTGATTTGGATCATTATCCAAAATATTTTTTTCTGATAAAAAACTTCAATAAAAAAGACACGTTCCACTCTATAGGGAATCGTGTCTGTTTAAAAGACTTCATAGATTGTTAATGAGATCGCTCGTAATGAGCTTTGATCGTTATCGGTAGTTCCTCTGGTGTAAGCGCTTTGAGTCTATCTTCATTACCCATTTTCATCGCTTCATCATAGTACCAACACTTATAATGAATCATATCGAGAACTCTATTTAATTTTGCTATCTCATCTTCCACAGCTGCTTTTTGTTTTTCGAAAAGTTCCCTTCGCACTTCGAAGGTCTCACTTCCCTGTTTGCTCCACTCCATGAATTGTTTAATGTCCTTAATTTCTAAGCCAGACTTTTTTAAACACTCAATGACTCTAAGAGCTTCTAACTCATTGTCTGAAAATTTTCGAATCCCCGATTCTCTCTGAATCTCCGGAAATAATCCTTCTTTATCATAATATCTTAGTGTAGAGACAGGGAGATCAAACATTTGAGACACTTGGCCGATTGTATACATAGAATTCTCCTTTCTTTTTCACTTTCCTTCTTGACCTAAAGTCAGGTTTAGGTATTAACATACTAATATACCCAATCAGAACTTGTCAACTATCTATTAAAGGAGTGAAAATTATGGTACAAGATTTAACAATGACCCCAGAATGGGATAAAGTTTTTCTAAAAAGTGAAAAAATCAATCATCGTAAAGTTACTTTTCAAAATCGTTACGGAATCACATTGGCAGCTGATTTGTATGAACCAAAACAAAGCAATGAAAAACTAGCAGCCATCGCAGTGAGCGGACCTTTCGGCGCTGTGAAGGAACAATCATCCGGCCTCTATGCTCAGACGATGGCAGAAAAAGGCTTTTTGACGATGGCTTTTGATCCCTCATTTACAGGAGAAAGTGGCGGATTTCCGCGGAATGTCGCCTCACCCGATATTAATACAGAGGATTTTCAAGCGGCCGTTGACTTTCTATCCCTTCAGGAAAACGTCGATCCAAAAAAAATTGGGATCATCGGAATCTGCGGTTGGGGCGGCATGGCGCTAAATGCTGCAGCCATCGATACACGGATCAAAGCTACCGTGACCGCTACCATGTATGACATGTCTCACGTAAACGCAAAGGGATATTTTGATGCACTCGATGAGAACGCTCGATACGAGCTAAAAGAAACCTTGAATACCCAACGGATTGAGGATTATAGAAATGGAAGCTACGCATTAGCTGGTGGTGTCGTTAATCCATTGCCAGAAGATGCTCCACAGTTTGTAAAGGATTATCATGCCTATTACAAAACTGCTCGCGGGTATCACACCCGATCGCTGAACTCCAATAACGGCTGGAATATCACTTCGGCATTATCCTTCATGAATATGCCGATCCTGCACTATAGCAATGAAATTCGAAATGCGGTATTGATGATTCATGGGGAAAACGCACACTCCCTCTATTTCAGCCAGGATGTCTATAAGAAATTAACTGGTAAAAATAAGGAATTAATGATCATTCCAGGCGCTTCTCATACCGACCTATACGATCAAATGCCCCTTATTCCGTTTGATAAAATGACGATTTTTTTCAATACATCTTTTAACTAAAATGGCAATCATCGATGACAAAAATCCTTCGAGAGCACTATTACAACGTGTTATCAAAGGATTTTGTCATCAATTTATTTACCCTATAGTCCAAACCGTTTCTGAACATCAGAAAGAACGATCGTTCCATTCTTTTCAGTTCTTTAAGTTTTTCAACGAATTCCAGACTCGTTTTTATCCAATCATAGTTATTGGTACGTCTTATTCATGACCTCATTTTGTCAAGAATAGGATTGGTAGGAATCACTGAATCCAATACTATTCTTAGCGATCACCTCACAAAATTCCCCACTCACTCGTTACTTCATCAATCGTCTCAACACATAGGACAACCCCAGCCACAAAAGCAGGCTGACAATGATTGTAATCATCCAACCAAAAGCGTTGTGCTCAAGCGGCAAAGGCATGTTCATACCAAAAAAGCCGGAGACAATTGTAGGAATGGTTAAAAGGACAGATAACACTGTCAAAACACGCATCGTATCATTCAAATTATTGTTCAAAACATTGTTATACGTACCAGATAATTGCTGTAAAATTTGCGAAGATAGCTTCGTCATCTCCACCAATTGCTGCGCTTCGATCAAAACATCATCCAACCGTTCCTTTTCCTGATCACTTAAACGACGATAGATACCATGGCTTTTGATCTGCTGCACTAATAACACATTTTGCCGCGAAGCCGTCACGAAATAAACGATCCCTGTCTCTAAATCTGATAATAGCAATAAATTCTGTTTGGTGGTCTTTTCCTTTAGTAGGTTACTAATACGCTTCCGATCACGATCCATCCCCTCGACAAATGGAAAATACTGATCCGAAACAATGAAAAGACTGCCAAAGAGCAGCTCAAACAGCGTGCTCTCAGGATTTTTCTCCAAGTAACTTTTGATTTCGAAATACAAGTATTTATTCTGCTGATTCGTCACCGTAATCAATGTTCGATTAACCACGATGAACGTCATCGGCACCGTTTCATAATGATTGTCAATCTTACGCCGATTCGGCGCATTAAAGATCAGCAACAGTACATCGGTGGTTTTGTCATAATCTAGATGAGCCCGTTCATTGCGGTCCAAGGAATAATCCACAAATTCTCGATCAATCCCATAATCATGATAGAGATTCTTTAATTCGTCCGTATTTTCCGCATCGATATTGATCCAACTGCTCATTTTATTGTTGAAAACTTCTTTTGTATACATAAGCCTGTCTCCTAGCCGTCATTAAGGTCGTCTGCATTTTATCATAGTATCAAATTTTTCGCATGAATAGATTCAGAAAATTGATTAGCGTTGCTTAAAAACAACAAAAAGTAATCCGTCATATCCTTTAGCGGGGACGACGAATTACTTTTTTGTTAAACCCATACTACCGCCTTGAACGGTCTGTATTAAGAGAGGTTGTTAGTACAAACATTAACTGAGGTAACTATGGAGAAAAAATTAAGAAGCTTAAAAGAGATAAGTTCCAGAATATAAAAATCAGATCAAAAGACAAGTTGTAGGAGAAACGATCATTTCGTCTCTCCTTTTAGTTTACATATCTATCAGAATTATCATAAAATTGTAAATTATCGATTATCACAATAATTTACAATTTTATGATAATAAGCACAACTACTTTATCTCTCAATGCTAAAGTCGTATACAAAAAAGCACCCCCCTCCTTCATTCCAAGGAGAATCGGTGCTCACTTACTCATTTCGATACTTCAGAATTTACCCGTCACGGGAATTTTAAATCGATAAGCCATGTAATAGTAATTTCTTTTGACTTTTATTCAGAATTGAATTTGCAATTATCTCAGGATATTCTCGATACATTTCATTTGCCATGCGACGTATATCATTTTTCCTATCCAAATTAATTACAACGCCGGAGTTATCTATCACCGTACCTTCAACAATCTGATACTTGATAAAACGATCTTTGGAGTTACCAACATGAAGCATTCTATCAAGAATAATTTCTCCAGAAAAATCACGCTCAAATAATTTTTCATTCTTCAAATGGTAACTTGGAGACGTATATGATTTAAAAATCAATAAGAACCTTTGTTCAGCACTTTTACCTAAATCTAAACTATCAAAATACCGAGAATGAGATTTTTTTTCATCGTGAACTGCCATCATGTTAATTCCTCCTTTCCTATCTATTATATCATGATCGCTCATCAAATCTTTTTCAACAAATTTGCTTTTTATTTAATGGAAAAGCAAATAATACCTATCAAATAGTTTGAATCCCTCACTCAAAACATCTCTGGCTTCCTCAATTGTTTCTAAGACTCTGGTCTCTTCTGATTCTTCATCCCAATGAAATAAGGTATGCCTATTTACTTGATAGAAATTATATAATTCATTCAAATAGGTGCATTTGTTTGTATCATCAAACTTTTCCGCATGAGCTTCTTGTAACCTATAAACATTTGCTGTATCACAATCAAAATAACCGAAAAAATTTGTACCTTTAGAAGTTACTGTACTCAAGCCAATTGATCCGAGAATATCATGTAAAAGAAAATCTATTGATCTAAGGATTGGCATAGGCAAGTCTGAATAATCATACCGCACCGCATCAATAGTTAAATTGTATGCCGCCTGTCGTAAAGTCTTATCCAGTTTACTAGACATACGCTTGTAGTTAGGTAACTCGCTATTGAATTTCTCCTCAACGATGTTAATATCAATTTTTATACTATTAAAAGCGTTAAGTGTTTCAACAACTTCCTCATCACTTTCGCATAATTGTATCAACAAAGTCAATACATATTGCATAAATGAAGAATCTTTCCCTTGAACGACTGTTCTCCCAGTATCGTAACAATTTATAATAATTCTATCTTTCTCAGAAGTTAAAATATAATTAATACAACCTTTTTTCTCTCCATTGACACGTAAGTCAAAGCCTGGATTCTCCTCCTCGATTAATTCATAGACCATTTCTAACTCGTCACGATCTATACCAAAAATTGTGACCCCACCATCCCTATTAGTTCTTATACCTCTCTTAAGCAAAGCGCTTTTTGCCAGTTTATCAGCAACTTCATTAAAATTAACTCCCGAATGAGCTTTCACCTTTTTAAAAATGACTCTTATATCTTGTGATGCTTGTCTAAACATCGTAACGTAGTCCAGAGAGACAGGTTTCTTCGCTTTCCATTCACCCGTCGCCCAAAACTCAATACCTTCGTAATCATATGACACAATAACTTCAGTATACCCTTCTTCCTTTGCCCAATTTATTGCATCTATACATGCGAAAACTTCACCTGGAACTTGATTAGAATTTACATATCTCTCATCAGTCCCAGAAAATGAACGTTTTTGTATCGGCTCATCATTTTTTACTGCAACCCAACCAGATCCATAAATATTTTCCTCTGGAGAATACGAACCATCAACAAAGACTTCAATATAATTCTTTAGTTTGTTATCAATACTTTCAGACAATTCTTCTATCTGTGTATTTTCCGCTCCTTCTAAATATTCTATTGCCGCTTCTTTAGAAGGGAAAGACTTGAATTTTGCCCCCGAATAACCTTTCACTTGTTTTTCTGCATCTGACCAACTTTCATAAATCCCCGGATTATATCCCTCTTTCACCGCATAATATTTCACCACATATCCCCACCTTTCCCTAATGAATGTTCATTTTTGCAAAACCTCTAAAATAAAGGTACTCATAAATTAAGAAATTACTTTTCACAACTTAAATAAAAAGAACTGTTCATTTATTTTTTTAAACATGTTTACAACAAAAAAGCACCCACTCCCTCATTTCAAAGAGAATCGGTGCTCATTACTAAACGATTACTCATTCCCATACTTTAACCCTTCTGAATCAATATACACCTGCTCGTACACCCGCTCATCCAATCGATACCCTTGTCCCCAACAAGTCTCGATGATTGGGCCTTTGATTCCCTGATCGGTTAATTTATTTTTCAAGTGCTTCACCATCACCGATAGCTGAGACATACTGGAATTTGTCTTGTCTCTATTCCACATCCGTAGACACAATTCCTGCCGTGAAACGGTTTGTTTTTGATACTCATAGAGAATCTGGAAAAGCTTCAGCTCACCACTGCTCAAGGATAAGGCAGTCAGCGGTCGCTTGCTTTCTGACTTAGGTAAGTAGACGATTTTTTCACCATTTCTAACCTTGTCGCCACTTAACTTTTCTCTCAGTACTTCAATGGATGGGCAGCTTTCGATCCAATCAGTAATTCCTAATTCCTCCCATTCTTCCAGCTGTGCCTCTTCTAGTTGCTCGTCGGATTTTCGGAAGAGTGGGATCGAATAGGCTTTTAATGCGCGAACCAATTCTTTTACTTCGGCATTTGCGATCGTCTCGCTTAAGATGATCTGTTGGAAAATACGGATAAACTCGTGGTTTGTATTCTCCAATAGGCAAAGGTCGATCAATCGTTTAGTGGTAAACACTTCATGCCCTAATTGCCGCAGCCGTTCTTCAAAGGACTGTTCATTCAATGGATTATTGGTAAATAATAAAATCTGACTCATGGGTTATTCCTTCTTTCTAGTGACTTTTTACGTATGGCTAGTGTGAAACTCGCCCTTTAACAAACAGTGATAAAAATAGGTGTTCAACTGATACCCTTCACCCCAAACCGTCATCACCGCATCCTTGATTCCATAAGCGTCTAACACTTTTTTCCGAATTCTCGTAATCGAGGAGGGTAACTGACTTAGTTTGGAATGTTGATTCTTTGAGCGCCAGCCATGACACAGCTCTTCTCTGGGTAAAGACAAATCCTTCGCCGCGACTAACCGATTGATAATATCCTTTTCCAGCTTCGTGAAATGAATATCGGAAAAACGAATCGGAAAGGCTTGTTTCTTCAGCTCCGAGAATGGCGAATCGCCATAAAAGGGCTGAATGCGTTGCTCGTCAAGGAAGGCTGATTGATTCACGAACGATTTGTGGACCAATTTTTCTCGCAGGCGTTCCAATGAGGCATTTGCCAAGATCCAATCAGAAACAGGCCCATCAGATACCGCCCCTTCAGACGGTTCTTCCCCAACGATTCGCACCAAACACTCCGAGCCGACCGCTTCCCCAAATCGTCTCACTTCCTGATCCGAAAGCGTCTCACTTAAAAAGAGCCATTGAAAGGAGTGGATGAGTGGATCAATGATCCCTGACTGCTCCCAGTTTTCCCAAATAGACACCGACACCAGCACTTCGTAATTCAATTTTTGGAGCTGTTCCTGCAAGTAGTGCTCGACAGAAATATTTTTCGTTAAGATCAAGAGCCGATTCATGTTCCACCTCGATGTTTTAGATTGATATGTACAAACCGCCCGAAGATTCGAGCGGCTTTTTTTACCCGTTTAACTGATTCTGAATCAGGACATACAGACTGATGCTCAATCCGATCCAGACGATCGCTAAGAGAAACATCCCCCAATTCGCAATCAAATACGTTCCTTTTTTCTGTTGCGTCTGCTCACAAAAACTCAAATCTTTGACTAGAAAGAAGATGGCGAGAAGCAGCACGAGCACACCCATCCCCGCAGATAGCCAGACATAATTGTACATAGATACCCTCTCTCTCGGTTCTTACTTTATGGTGCTGTCGTTAAAGTCCATTCCATATCCGCTTGATAAGACAAGCCGGCAATACCGGAATGGGCCATTAACTCTAGTTCAACCCCATTGCTATCATATTCTAGCTGATAAACCCCTTGATTCGTTCCATTCGTAAAGGCGACTGAGTTATTATCAGATGGAATGCTTACTGAGCCTGCTAATACTAGATTTGCAAAATTCTCGTTATGCTTGTTATAATTTTGCACTTCCATCAACACACCATTTTTCAACTTAATTGTCGTGGTCGTTGGCAATGTCTTTGTTCCACTCTTAAATTGATCAAGCTTCGCTGTTAAGCTCCAGTTGCCATTACTTTCCATATCCATGAAACGGATATATGGATGGTAGCCAGACTGATACGCTGTCGTATCAAGTTTTTTAGTTTGTGCGAAAGGCTTCACTTCGACTTCACCAAATTTGAAATTAGGAATATTGATTAAACCGGCATTCCCCAATGGTTCCAAGTTCGGTTCATCAGGATCATCGATCCGGACAAAATTCTCAGCCGTGACAGGTGTTGGGATATTCCCTGCTACTTCAATTTCTGCTGGTAACACTTGATTCACTGCATTCCCGTTAGTAGTCATCGTTGTAAAAGTAATATCCGCATAGTTGTTCAAACCACCATTGGGAATGGTAATCCCAGTCAAATTTACACCAGTGGCCCAATCGCTAGGACTAAAAGAGAAAGTCTGTGCTGAACCGCCTGCTGGTGTAACAGTCACTTGAACAGGATTCTCTAAACCAGTTGACCAATTGCTCGTAGATTTTAAAATCAAATCTTTCAATGGCGCATTTCCAGTATTCGTCAGACGTGATGTCCAAGAAACATTGCTATTGTTGTTCACGATCTTAGGTGTTGGTGTCAGGTCAAGACTTGCGGTTGTTTTACTTAACTTATAGATATATTCAATAGTTGTATCACCAGGAATATTTCCTGTGGTAGCAGTCGTTCTCTTTGTTCCTGCTGGATCAGTATCATACTTCCAACCGACATATTCCCAAGAATCTCCCATACTATCCGTTTTTGTGTCACCGATTGTATGCGGGATTGTGAATGGCACATCCTTCTCTACATCTTGTGGTGCACTTGGGTCCCAAGTAGCATCGATTTGCACACCTGATTCATCCACATACTTTTCGGTCAGCTTAGCAGCTAATGAATAAACAACTGTAATTTGACTCTCTTGATCAAAATCTAGAACAGAAGAATCCGTATAATCCACTGTAATACTAGGCGGATTAGCTTGATTTAACGTGCCTGGCTTTGTTGGTCCTTTGTAGGAACCCTTCAACATGTATTTTTTTCCACCAGTAGTATAACTAGTTGGTACTGGATTTAATGTATGAGTATACTGTTCCGCATTTGCATAAGTTAGTTTCCCTTGCGTAAACCCTGATGGTGGTGTGATAGTTACACCTGAATCATCAACAAAATTCTCTTTCACTTGATAAGGTGTAGCAACAAAATGAATTTTTTGCCCCGATAGGTTATATGATGTAGTATGGTAGACACCATTAGTATTCCCAAATCCACCACCTATTTGCATTGAAGCGAATTCGACGGTTGGCCGATTGTGCTCACTTGTTATAAAAGTTGACTCTTTCCAAACATGGGTTCCATCTCCTAAAATTGTGAACTTATTATTGGCATCTGGTAAAGGATAATCCTTATTTTCATAAGTTAAAATTGACGTCCAATCAGGATTGTATTTACGCCCATCTGAATGAAATGTCTTAACAGACCCCAGAGAAATTGTCTTAATATATTTTTTAGGCTTAACACGAAGATTGGTATAATAGATATAGCCATAATTTCTCTGCGAAAGTGGATCAAGGTAATCAAACCAATTTCCTATATCAAACATTCCATAGCTGTGATAATATCTTCCGTTTGTTGGTGTAATAGCTATATTCTGAGCTCGAACATTATTGATCAGCGGATTCCAGTTTTCATCTTCAATATCAACTAAGACTTGAGCATCATTATAGGCTGATCCATCATATAATTTTATGTCAAAGTCCAGTGCAAGATTCCTTGTAAAATTTATTGGTGTTATTGGAGCTGCCTGCACCTCCTGACTTATCCCAAAACTTCCCAAAAGCACCAACAAAAATCCAATTTTCGCAAACTTCTTACTTAATATTTTCATACCTTCTTCCTCCTATTCCTTCTCAAATAGAAGAAGGCAAGAACAACCATCCCCATACCAATCCAAGCAAGATTCTGACTGATAAACTCTCCTGTTTGCGGCAAGACCTTGCTGGCGGCATTCGTCACTGTATCCCAATAAGTTCTACCGCTGCTGCCACCTCGATCATTGGTTATCGGTAATACTTGTGCTTTACTGCTAGATTCAATCGTAGCACTCGGCTCTGTGGAACTGCTTGAACTACTGGAAACTGTCGATGATGTGGTGGTTGGTTCAGTTGAACTTGATGAACTGCTGGTACTATTTGGATCATAGAATCCAACACCCACTGGGGACTGCCCTTCAAAAGTTGCGGCATAAACAGACGCAAAACTAACGCTGAGACAAAATAGCCCTGTGGCTAAATACAACCCGATTTTTTTCTTCACTCGTCTCCCTCCTTCGCTTTCTTTCGCTTTATGAGACGTAGAATTAAGAACAGCGCAAGAATCACAGTCAATAGAATGGCACCATAAAAGGCAGTCATCCAGCCCTCAGGAATAATCACACGAAAGGCGGTTTGCTTGTTCATCTTCTTCGCCATTTCCCGTGTAATGGTAAAGTCTTCTTTAAACTCCCAGCTTTTCGTTTTCCCCTTCACTTTTCCAGTAAAGGTATATTCCCCAGCTGCAACCTCCAACATTCCCCAATCGATTTGAAAGGGAAAGACGGAATTCGGTGCAATTTTGAAATCCTTAAGCGAATGCTTCGCAATCACCTTATCACTGCCCTTTTTCGTAATTTTCCCTTCCGCTTCTAACTCCTCCATCGCTTCTGGATGAGGATTTTGGATCGATGCTTCGAGAACTTTACTGCCATAGTCAACCTCTGGATTCAGCGCAGTTAATTTCAACTCCGTCTCACCGTAAATTGGCTGGTCGGCATTTTCTGTCAACACCATTCCGATCGCATAACCATAGGTGTTTTTCACCGACATTCCTTGCTCGGATTCATCCTCATCATCGGATTTCAATGAAATGCGGATACCGCCTAAAGAAATACCCGAAAAAGGTTCTGTCGGCACATTGATATCGATCTCGGCTTTTCCTTCTGAATAGCCTTCGACACTGACTTCTTTATTCTTAGGCTTGGCAATGTTTGTGATCGGCATCTGCATGCTTTTATCCGCTGGCTTGTCTCGCTCATCGTAGGTGATCAATCCATTTTTATTGGTGGCTGCTCGAATGACTTCTACTCGATAGGTTTGTTTTTCCGCAGAACTATTGAAAATTTTAACCTCAACCGTTTGTGTTCCTCCCGGCTGCACCAATAAATGATAGAAACTAATGCGATCATTGATTTGGTTATCAGGCAACACGGCTTGCACCGTAAACCCTGCACGTTTTTCATTTTCAGTCATTCCTTGGGTATTCTCGGTTTCATCGGCAAAAGCGGTTCCGCCAAAGAAACCCATCAACCCTATCAAGAGACTTAAGATTACTTTTGTCTGTTTCATCAGGACTCCTCTTAATAAAAATAGGTTGAAAATTAGTGGTTCATCTTCAACCTATTCCCTATCTGTCTACTCTATTTTTTAAACTGCGTCTGTTAATGTCCAGTCGATGGTACCTGTGTATTGTTCCTCTGCGACAACAGCATTCATTGCTGAAGCTGGAATATTTAAGTTGATATTGGTAAATTTCCCTTGCCAATACCCTTCACCACGACCATCAGCCTTATCAGTTACAGTTTCAGCAGCAGCACTCATGATCAACGTGCTTGATGTATCCAATGTAACTGCTGAAGTCACTGTATCTGGCGTATGTGGCCCAGCTGTTGCTGGTGCTGATAGCCATGGATTTGGAGAGGGTTGTGGGGTTAACTCATTGAGGGTTTGAGCCATTGTGATTTTCGCACCAGTTAGATTTTTACTGCCCGTTGATAATTCAGCAGTCATTTTCGCTTCCAATCTCCAACCAGCTGCACGCTTACCACGAACATCGCCTACCGCGAAATGTTTCGTCGTCGTATTGCTCCCAGCTGACCCCCCTGTATTGGTTGCTGGACTACCTTCCCAATTTGTATCAATTGGAACCACAGTTGGTGTAGTTACTACAGATGTAGGAACGGCTGTTTCCGCAAAGTTGAACTCTTTTGGCACATATAATAGACCAAAATCACCTGATGGTTTAGGCACTGGTTCTATAATTGGTGGTCCAATTGGAGGTAGTTCTAGCCCACCTGATTTAAATTTAATTGATCCTGTGGAATTTTGACTGTACGTATTTGCCGCATCTGCCGGTAATGCTGTCGTAACCAACACGCCACCGATGAATGCCGCACTCAACAATCCTGTGACTAATTTTTTCTTATTCATCTCTTTTCTCTCCTTAAAATAATTTAATTTTTGTATATCAAAAATGTACATGCCGTACATTTGATATTAAAATAAGTAGAATGAGTCACTTTTTTGTGATAATTAGAACAGTTGTTTCTAGGTTTGATTAAAACCATGAATACCCCAATAAACGTTAATACGCCAACGTTTACGAAGGAGTTTGACGGTTGGCGACGGCTATTTGTTCATTTGTGAAATTTTCGTTACCTCTTTTTTCGCAGTTTGCCGTAAAGAAATTGGATTCTTTTTACCCAAGACTAAGTAAGCGCTTACTTTAATGAGGTAAAAACTTGTGGAGCATATTAGCGGTAAATGTTAAAAAAACACCTGATATTTAAGCGATTTTTCGGATGGCGGTCTCCATTTGATCAATCACTTCGATGCGTTGTTCCAGCATCGAATCGGCGTAAGTATCCAATGTGAGCTTGGTTGACGCGTGTCCCAGTAGAGAGCTAACAGACAAAATATCGCTCTGTGCTTCAAGACAACGAGTCGCAAAGGTATGACGTAATTGATGAAAATGAATATCCTCTAAGCCACATTTTTTGCGAATTTGATGAAAATGATAGGTCAATAAGCGTGGCTCAATCGGATGGTTGTTGACTGAAAAGACAAAGCTTCCCTTTGAGTGCCGGCGATGCTTCAAAAGGAGCTTTCGCACAGATTGACTCATGGGAATAGTCCGATCACCTGAAGTTGTTTTCGTTGATCCAATCATTAGCTGTGTTTTTTGATGCTTTAACGCAAGGTTGATTCGTTGATAGGTGTGCTTCACCTGAATCAGATTGCGTTCAAAATCAAGATCACACCATCGCAAAGCAGCGATTTCGCCAATTCTAAGTCCGGTATAAAGCGCGAGATAGGTTGGAAGTCCTCCGTCTTTCTTCTCGCTTAGTGCAACTTGTTCTAGTTTGGTTTGTTCTTTTCTTGTTAAAGCACGTATTTTTTGCGGACTTCTTTTTGGTAGTTTTAACTGTGAGAAAGGATTTTCTTTTAATTGTTGTTTTTCTTTGGCGTCATTTAAACATTTATTGATAATGCGTACGATCACTTGCATCGTTGAAGGACTCAGTCCTCGTTCTGACCACTGTTGGATGAGCTTCTTTCCTTCTTCCACGGTTAATTCATTTAAGAATAAACTTCCTATATAAGGAAAAACATAGGTGGATAATTTATAGTGATACGAACTAAAGGTTGAAGGCTTCACCTCATGTTGGATAGCCAGCAGCCACTGTTTCCCCCATTCTTCAAAGGGAATACAGGACTTCCCATAAATTTCTTGTTGAGTAAGGTAGTGGGCCTTCAAGGTATAGAGTTTTATTCGAACCTCTTGAAAGGATTTTCCATAGATATAGCCATATTTAATCTGTCCGTTCGCTTTGTACCCTTTTTTGTAGCGGCCTTCCCAACGGCCATCTTTTCGTTTGTAAATATTTTCGCCCTTACGCATGTAATTTTCCTCCTGACGGCTAATTTGACGGCAAATAAATCACTATTTTACGTATATTAGCCTTTTCTCTAACTTCTTTTTAAATACTCGGTTATTACCAAATTATTACAAATATCTTTTTTTAATAATTTAAAACTATATATTGATTATTCTTAAGCGGTATTCTATAATTAAATCAAATGAATTCACTTTTTTATTAGATTTTTGTTTTTAGGAACGAATTTTATTCATGGTTTTAATCAAACCATGTAACAATTTAAACAAACATAATATTTTTTTCAACTAAATATGACAATAAAAAACAAAGACATCTACTCATTATCCTTGAGAAGATGTCTTTATTTGTGCTAGAAGTAAAAATTTTCTTTGAGAAATAAATGAGAAGAATTTATTTTCTCTTATTTCAGTCAAGACTTAAGAAATTGTCCATTTCTTTTTTGCTTCATTTCAGATTAAAATGAAAAAATCCATTTCTGAGAATCTGGTATATAGTTTTAATTAGAAGCGGGATAAAACGTTTCTACAAGAAAGGGGTTTTTTCATATGAGAAAGATTGATTTAGAAACTATTTTGGATGACAGAATTCCAGGGCCGTCATGGGAGAGCCTGCGGAATAAGACAGCTCTATTTGATCCCATGAGGATTCATAACATTCATTTCCTTACACCTATTCCAGATCGTCATGAAGTTTTGATTTTCACAAATGTAGGCGTTTTCTTAAGCAAAAAGACAACTTCCGCTACATTGAACCAGTATGCATTTGCTCATTGCTTTCCAGATTACACCACGCTATCTTCTGTTCTTAAGGACATTGAACACTTTGGAAAATACAAGCTTCCTTGGGCATGCCAGTATTTTTCCTTATTTCCATTGGAGGGTGGGAACAATAGCAGCTGGATCAATCCCCTCAAAATAGAAAATGTCTATCAGGTCGAAGGGCGCCCTTATGCTCAATTGATTACGGGGTTAAAGATCTACATGCCCTTTCAACGCTATTACGCACTTTTACATGGGGAGAATGCCTGCGGTGTCTTAGCCGCCATTCAACAAGAGAATAATCCGTTCAAAAGGTGTAGCCATCGTCCGATGGATTATTTACATTTACCAGATACGCCATTTGTTCACAGTTTAACCAAACGTCCGTTACTCAATCAATTTGTTACTCGCACTGGCGAGATTTATCGACGGTATCAACGTGCACGTTTTCTGCATTATCACGAGCGCTTAGAAAATGATCGCCCGCTGCCTCGATGGGAAAATTGGCAATAGCCCACATATATGTCTGGATGAATCCCTCATTCGGACATTTTTCGTATCCAACTCCTTAATGAAATCAAAATTCTTTATTATATTCCTCTTCCTTCAAGCAAGTCAAACAGCAATTTCGAATAAACACCCCCAATTTCGAGTGATTCAAACGGTCTTTCAACGTTTCTAGGACCTAAACATTCGAAATTGGGGGGGCTTGTTCGAAATTGCGATTCGCATTCTTTTTCAAAATCCGTTATCTTGTAGTCAACAAATAGAGAAAACACTAAGGACAAGCAGGACGCTGCTACCTTTTCAAATAAAAAATCAATCCGTACAGGAGGAACACCCAATGAATGAACAATTATTAACCTGTGAACAAACCTTTTCACTTAAACCTGAAACATTAGAAAAACGCATTATGGAGTATTACCAAGAAACCCAAAACAGCAGCTTAACGATCAAATATATCTTAGCATTACGTGTCCGCTTCAAACTTGGCGCACAAGAATTCGCCCATATTCTGGAGGACCTTGTCCGTTACCTGTTCATGAATACTAAAGCGACACGTACAATGAAACGCTTCTTTTATTTTTTTGAGGATTACTTTCAAGCATCTGAATGGAAACGTCTGACCTTAAGGGTCTTTCCAATAAGAAACTTTGGGAAGAAAGTTGCCTCTGTTGTCCGCTCACTCATTTCAGCGATTCGTCCGGAAGAAACGACTGAATCTTGATCCAAAGATAGAAAGGAAGAAAAATATGATCACCGAAACAACGAAATTAGTCACCACCTTCATGACTAGTGAAAAGAAAAAGCATCACTGGTCCTACAAAGATGTCGATACCAGCTTATCTGCCGAAGAAATCAAAGATATCTGTGAGCTGATGACTTCACTAGACCTATTTGAAAAAGATGGCGTGAAATTATTCGATTCGGTCGTCTCCGCGAAGTTTGTACACAGAAGAGAAATCCCTATTTTTAATAACACCTTGGAGGAAGAGTTACCCACAGAAAATCAAACGTCAATCAGTTATGCACATGTGAACTATGTGGAAACTGTGGGAAACTCTGAGGATTTACCAACGAATCCCACAGAAACGACTAGCGTTGCTGACTTATCAACACAAGAACGGCAAAATCATACGAAAGCCATCACCATGAGTGAAGAGTTGCCTGCCTTTATGGTCGCTTCTTCACAGTTACCAGCACGTTTGCCACAAGCATCACGTAAAACGAACCTATCGAAAGCAGAAGAAAGTCAACCAGCTTCTAATAAAATGGACAGTCACTCCATGCCTGACAATCAGATTCAAGGGGATAAGAAAAAGGATCGACGGTTGAAACGCTTGTTCACCCGTGTCTGGGGAAATCATGGGAAAGATAATGAAGATTCTTCATAAAATGAATCCGTTAAATCCTTCCCATCTCAGCTAAACGATGAGTAGGAACAGAGTTATTCTTCATCCCTGCGACCAACTCCGCAGGGAATGAATTCCTTTTGTGCGCAAAAAAATGAGAGCACAGAGAGCAGTTGCTCTCGCCTCTCTTTCTAGCGGGAATCTAGTTAAGATCAATTAAATGCATAGATATCTTCATGAATGAACTTTTTTAATGAAACTATATATTTGAAAAAGGCGCAAAAAATCCTTACCCATATTATAATTGAGGGAGAAAATTTTTTAATTGATCCTTGCTAGATGTTCGCGGCATCTAATGAGGATTTTTCATTTACCCGATTGGTTTGTTCTGAAAGAATCTTATAAACAATTCGTAGGATCTTATGAGTACAAGCAATAATCGCTTTCTTCATGTCAATTCTACTCCGAAAACAGAGGAGTAGGTTTCAGAACATGATTTAAGGGAGGCATGCCTACCTTTTAGTTTTTTGTTCGAGAGTCAGCCTAACAATTTGTTAATTGGAAATTGTTAATTATTCATGATATAATGATTATGCGAAATGTGAGAAGTTCGAAGTGTGATAAGCACGAAAGCCCTACTCGGCCAGGAGTAGGGCTTTTTTTATCGCTGGATGCGACGGCCAGCGCGTGAGTTAGAATGACAGCTGCATTCAGTTGTCGTCCTGATCATCTAACCAGTGATCAACTAGCTTTGTGACTAGCGCCACAAAAAGTGGTGCAACAACTAATGTGAGAAGTTCTTTCATGATAAGCACCCCCTTTTAGGGCAGCTGCCTATATTAGTATATCATACAGAAAAATTTTAGAACGGTTTACTCCCGATGAATACTAAGTGATAAATTGAAGTTGACAGATCAAAAAAAAATCCAAAAGATTTATAGAAAACTATATTTATTAATGAAAAGACAAAGAATATTCCCTCATAAGTACTGGAAAGATGTAAGAAGAGGGCTTATATTCCGAATCTTTTCAAGCAAACTCCGCAGGGAATGAAGTCCTTTTGTGCGCAAAAAAAGAGCCGAAAGATGAGCATTCATCTTCCGCCTCTTATTTATGACTATCCACATGCATAAAGCCCCAGTTTGTCGGCATATAATAGCCATCCACCGTCATATTTTTTAAATCGCTGGAGACTAACTGCCCTGTGATGTAGTAAATCCGTTTTGCTTTGCGCTCTGCCTCACCGAGTTTTGCCAATAGACCGTTCAGATCATATTCTGGCATCAAGAAATAATGAAAATTGAAGCCCTTTAAGCGCTCATGCGTGATCGCACCTTCAAAGGTCAATAATTTTTGTAATTCTTCGTCGTTGAAGGCTAAGTCTGTGGATTTCAAGGTCAAACCTTTGTATTCAAATGAATCTGCCATTGCGCCACCCCTTCGACTCATTTTAACACATTCGAAAAAAGTGTCACTACCCTTTCAGCCATTCACGGGCGTTTTGCACTTCATCCATCGAGACTTGATGACCGTGGGGTGTTTCAACGACCGTGATAGCGGCATCGCGATCGCGAAAGGCCGCGACTAATTTCGCAAAGGAAGCATCACTAACGATTGGATCGTTGTCGCCGCCATACGAAACCCAAATCTTTTTATCTGATAAAGGAAATGATTTGGTGTGGCGCTCCAATGACATCGGATGGAAAAAGATCCCTTTGCTCAAAGTCGTTTCACGTTCCAGCAACAGATGAGCTGCGATATTGGCGCCATTTGAATAGCCTACAAAGACCCATTCCGCTAGCTCAATCTCTTTTTCTTCGCTGATCGTTTCGATCACTTCCAGCAAATCATCGGTTTCCTTTTCTAAACTTTCAAAATCAAATTGATTCAAGCCATTCCGTTTAAAGAAACGATTCATGCCATCTTCTTCGATTTTGCCGCGAAAGGATAAGATCGTACTGTCCGCATCTAAGAATTTCGCCAATTCCACTAAAGATGTTTCATCGCCACCTGTCCCATGAAGCAAAATAAACTTTTTCCCCTCTGGTTTTCCTGCTTGATAAAGATAGTCCATCTTCATACACCTCACTTACTAATTGTAAGTTAACATGAATTAGGACTTAGAACAAATTTTTTGATTGGGTATAGTGACTTGAAAAAGAGAAAAACCAAGCGAGAATCTCCGCTTGGTTTGATTTATGAATTCAGTGGTCGCTTCACCTTGACTAGTCCAGCTGCGCCAATCAACAGAATCCCTATAACCAAAAGGAATACTTTTCCCCACCTTCCAGTAAACGGAATCCCGTGCTTTCGATAATTAGGTAGATAATACTGGTCATTTTCGCGTTTAAAAGCTGGAGGTGTCGTCTCCTTTCGAGCGCGAATCGTGATTGGCTGCTCTGCCTCTGGATCGACCTGAATGAGCCAATCGCCTTCAGGTAATTGATAACCCGGTGCGGTTTTTATTTCTTTTAATAAATAGATGCCTTTTGGTAGTTTTGGAAAAATGACTCTTCCAGAAAGAGAACTGGATCGTCGAGGATAGCTAGTCGTTTCCTCCCAATAACTGCCATCTTTTTCCGTTTGATCATTAAAAGGGACATCGCCTTTTGGTTTGAATAATTCAAACTCGACATTTGCCAATGGTGTATGGTTATCGTTAATCTTTGTAAACATCAAATCAGGATAAGGCAATGGTTCATTCGTTAATTGATACGCATTCAGCTGATTGTTTGGATCTTCTGGAGCGACGATCAGGTTCCCTTCACCTATGTAGTTCATGCCATCGATCGTATAGCTCTTCGCTTTTTTATTTTCATTTAAATACACGATCCAAAAGCCCGGACATTTCTGGTAACCCGGATAAGCCTCAACCTCTTGGATAGCATACGTATGACCGTAGGGGTAGGCACCTACCAGCGTTTCCTCTAGTCCCGTCAATTTACCTTCTTCATCTGCATAAAAAAGATAGGTATCGTCTTGCAGATTTTTCATTGGTTGCCAATTTCTGGTATCAGAAAGATCGGTATTCGTCGTCGGTCCTTCGCCTTCCCAACTGCCAACGTAGCGATAGTAACGAAATCCTACTTTGGCAGTATCTGTTCTTCTAAGCGGATATCCTGTGCGAGCATCCGTTTTGTACAGCTGCATTTCCGTTCGATAGTCATTTTTGATGATATGATGATACGCAGCTTTTTGTAGGCTTCCGGGATTATCTGTGCCACAATTACTGAAATTACCATCCTCCCATAAAACCCAATAGGCCTGTTTTGCTGATGGCAGGTGATACCCTTTATAGGTACTTGTCTCGACGAGTCCTAAAACTGCTCCTGAGTAGCGCGGGATCGCATCGCCCACTAGCTTTCCATTGGCATCTGTCTCAAGTGTGCCCTGCTTTTCCCAGACCTCTGATTCTCCCGGCGCAACCTCATCAGGTCGCGTTCTGTCACTCCAGCTGCCAACGTAGCGATACCAATCGAAGGTGACCTGCTTATTTTCTCCAAGCGGATTTCCATTGGTATCATATGACGGCATCGCGTTTCCTAGAACATCCACTTTGGATATCGACCATTTTTCATAGTGATTCATCACATAATACTCTCTTAAATTCTCAGGATCAGACGGATTGATTGCGTCAGCCGTTGGCGCACCGTTTACAGGCGTGATTCCACTGATAAATGGCGGAACCTGAGTCTGGTTCTCTCCCAGTGTATTATTTGTCCAAAGAACCCAATAGTGATTACTATCAGGAAGTCGATAGCCCTCATAGGTTTTCTTCTCAACAACGGCATAAGTCATCAGCCCGCCATCTTCATCCGTTAAGGACAAGGTTCTGCTGCTGACTTTTCCATTCGAATCGGAGGTCAATGTTTCTACCTTTTCCCAAACCTTTTCTTCACTGTTTGGAATCTTTTTGCCGCTGGTGGGAACGACTTCAGTAGGCGCATAGTCAGCACCACTACTCCAGCCTTTGTTATTGTACCGATACACATCAAAGGACACTTCTTTGTCTTCACCCAAAGGATCACCTTTAAAATCAATAGAGGGCATCGGATGTTTATTTTCATCGTATTTATAAAAATAGAACGGCTGGTTCGTTTCGTCTTTTACATAATAGAGCTTCAAGATCAAACTGCCATCTTCCAGGATTCTTCCGGTCGATACCGTATAGGGAAGCGTCTCATCTAAACGATAGCCCGCAAAGGATTTTCCTACCGCTGTCACTTCTGTCCCGGATTTCCCATTAAAATTTTCCTGTAAACGTAATTCAAAGCCCGCCTCGCTTTCGTCATCAGGGCTGGTTTGGACATAATGCTGAACAGAATACTTGGGCTGTGCGTGATTTGCTACAAAAACGATCGATCGCTGCCCAGAAGAGGGAATCGTAAATTCGTCAGAGATAACTTTCTTGACTTCATCGTTGTAATTTGGCGATAATTCTGGATCATAACCATCCGGCGATTCGACTTCAACGAACCGATAAGTGCCGTGCTCCAACTGACTTTTCTTCGCTCCGCCATCTAACTGACGACTGACGACTGATCCCCCTTCTAAGACATTCACCGTAACGGTCCCTGTCGTCACCAATGAATCAGCGACAGGCGCCCATTGATTCGGTGCAAGCTGTTTTTGTAGCTCAAATTTTGCCCCATTCAACGGCAGGTTTTGCTCAGTAAACTTAAAGAGCATCGCTTCATTGCTTGACAGCTGGACACTGCTATAGGGATTCGTCAAGTTGTAGGTCCCTGTCACTTCAGGCAAGATAGGAAAATCAGGCTCCTGCGGTCCATTGTAGAAATAGCGTGCCGTATTCACCTTCTCACCACTCGTCGTACCCGGTGGATATTGTGCGTTGAAGCTGATTTCAAACGTCGCGACTTGTCCACCTAACGCATTATTGTCACCATAAACGAGGGTAAAATAAGCCTCCAATTCCTCACGGTCTGCTTCAGTATAATGGCCATTTGTAATTAAACGACTGGCGGCTTGTTCGGCAAAGGAAAAGACAGCATCTGTTCGACTACCAGCAATCTCTTTTGGTGGATTCGTGTATCTCTGATCGGTCAGATCACTGTATTTGGGTCTATCTCCTCCCTGCTTCACATCTCCAAAATAAGTCATCACTGTCTGACGATTCGTTGCCTCGTCAAAAAATAAGCCATACTGATACGCCTGAGACTTCACCCTTGTTCGAAAGCTGTCTATGCTTTCTCCCGCTTCTTGATAGACTCGTTGAAAAGAATACTCTTGCTTTGGCAACTGGCGCTCTGAAATAGGATCATTCGGTGTCCGATAAATCGGTCCATTACCAAAATCTACCAGTAAGTAAGAGTTAAACGCTGGAAGAGTCGCAACAATCCCGCCACGATAATCCGTCAGCGCATTCGGCGGCAATTGCATTGGCGCACGAGCATTGGCGATAATCATCAGGTGATGAACGAGCACCCCTTCATCCAATGTATCCTCCACATAAATATCATGAATGTCCGTAATCTGTTCGCCCCAAGCATTCTCCGGATTCACCGGATCAAAGCCCCAGCCTTCACTATGTTTGCCATAATCGAAGGTGTCTCCTCCCAACTCTAAACTAGCCGGGAGATTTACTGGAATATCAAATTGGATTTGATTGACACTCGCGCCCATCGCATTTTTGTAGTTCCACCCAGGACTCTTTTCTAGCCGATCTTGACTAAAATCAATCGCCTTTTGAATACCGGCAAACTCGACCTTCTGAATTCCGCCTCGATAGGTATAATTCTTGATCGAATCTACCCCAGTCGAAATCGTTGCTTCAATAGCCATCCCCGATAACAATCGAACCTCATCTGTAAACTGAATCCGAATCTGTTCATAATCCACACCACCATCATAAGCTTCAATAAACCATTCGGCGTACTTAATCGTCTGCCCATCCACCATCGCAGTCAACGGAACGGCTTGAGCAGAGCTGCTGGTTCGCCAGGAGCCGCTCGCACCTATATCGTCACCGGCTGCTCCACGATTGTAGGGCAATCGATACGTCACAAAATCACCTGGCGAAAGTGTCGAATTCTTTACTTCCCAGTTAAACGTCAATTCATACGCCTCACCCGTGACAGCATGAACTGTTTCAGATACCGCAATCTCGTTCTTCAATAGCTGCCAATCAAGTACCACCAGCGTATCGGTGCTATTCGCACGTGCTTGACGTGTACGTTCATTCGTGTTCTCCGTCTCAGACGTCACACTGGAAGAGTCATCCTCAAAGGTCTTATCTGTTTTCTCTTCAGATTGTTCTGACGATTCTGTTGGATTCACTATTGGCTCAGTGGTCATCGTGCCGCTCTCTAGCTCCTCATAGGGATAAATAGAATCTTCGAGCAATTGGGTCGTACTTTCTGTGACAGGGCTATTTGACTCCTGCTTTTCAGAAATAGCGGGGATGGGAAGTATCGTAACAGCCAACAAAACGAGTAAACTAAGGATTGTAGCAATTTTTCTTGAGCGACTCACTTTGACTTCCCCCCTCACTTTTTCTGTTTGAACCTGTGGGCCCGTCACAATTTCCGTCTATTTTTTTTATTGTTTTTCACATACGTCACTAGAATCAATACCAACATGATTCCCGTCGTGATGAATGCCGCCTTTAAGAGCAACCGCTGCTCTCTGGTCAGATGCTTCTTTTTCCCCGCTTTTTTAGGTTGATACGGTACTCGTTTTCCCCGTACGAGTAACCGATGAGAATTTACCCCATAGGGAGTACAGGTCAATAAGGTTGCCAGCTCCTTTCCTTTTTCTGCTTTCAAGGCTTGGGTATAATCTGGTTCGATCACAGAAATTGCCTCTACTTGATAAGCCAAGGTGCGATCAAGCACTCGAATATAGAAGTGATCACCTTTTTCCAGCTCAATTAAATCCGTAAATAATTTCGCGTGGTTTAACCCCGTATGAGAAGTCAGCACAGTATGTGTACCTAATCCACCAATCGGTAACGCTGAGCCTTCCAAATGTCCCACCGCTTTTCGAATGACGCTTTCCTTTGTTCCATGAAAGATCGGCAGCTTGACATTGATACTCGGAATTTCTACTTGCCCCATTACGCCCCCAAGATTTAAGACCTGATAATAGTTATCGGGCATGACGATTCCCGAGCCAGGAATGAAGGGATCATGGGCAGGCTGTCCCATCAAGTTTTCATTGTATACCTGAGCAGCTTGAAACATCTCTGAGATCTGTTCAGGAGACAATTGCTCAACATCAGATTGATAATTTCCCATAACCTGCGTCGCATTTTTTTGATTCAAGTAATGACTAATAAAAGGAAAAGCAATGATTCCTGTACCAGCCGCCAACAAAAGAATGATTAAAATGATTCGTTTCATCGTCGGCTCCTCCTCTATGTATGAAAAGCCGAGCGTTACCTCGGCTTAGTAGTGAAGAATTATTAGACAGTCGTCTTCTTCTTGTTCATGGTCAGAATAATCGCAAGACCAATCAGAACAATCCCTACCACCACTAGCAAGATCGTACCAATTCCCCCAGTCTTAGGCAGCGTGAAGCCGCGACGATTCTCGATCGCTTTTGAGAGAACCGTTTGATCATCCACACCATCCGCAAATTGAACCTTTTCCGGTTCATCCAGCAAATTATAGCCTTCTGGTGCCAGCGTTTCGATCAGATAATACTCTTCATATTTTTTCGTACTGCCCGTTTCAGTATAGGTCAACAAACCTTCAAAGGATTCAACATAAAATTTTCCATCTTTGAAGCCTAATGGTTCACCTGTTGCTTGATGTGAAGGCAACGCGATCCAATCCACCGCATGTTCAGTTCCTTTTGGAACGATTGCTTCGATGTAGTTCTTCGATGGATCTAACAACACCTGCAGATAATTTTCCGATTTCGCGTCATTTTCTGTAAGGGCCAGTTGGAATTGCGCACTTTTGGCAACTGTTCCTCCCGAATAGGTTTTCTCCACTTTGATCTCACCGGTATGAATTTTAGAAGATGACGACTTAATTTCACTAACGACGCCGGAGCCATTATCAAATGCAATAGTCGCCTCATTTTTAATGATGTTTTCGGCATTCTCATTTTTTTCATGATCGATATTTCCATTCACCGTTGTCGCCAAAGAAACTACGAGTTTCTCAGAGGAACTCCCTCCAATTGCTTGAATTCCTGTAGTTGTCAACGAAATCGCTACTTTAGCCTTCTCTGTATCTGTTGCTGCGGTCGGTGTGACTTCGTAATCCGTACCTAACTGCAAAACAGCATCTTCCGTATCACCTGTCATTCTTTTGACTACAACGGAACCCGCGGTATAAGTCAAGCGCTTGTCCAATTCATCCTTGATTGTAAACGACGCATATTTATCAAAATTTTCTGGAATATCCGCAGAGATCGTCCAGGTTACCGTGTCCCCGATAGTAACAGATGGAACACTGGGCTTCTTTTCCACATTTGAGCCTTGGTTTTTCGGATACACATGCACATTTGAATTCCAATCAGTTCCTGCTTTGTTCGTCATTGGGACCGCCGCAATGAAAGGAGCTGATGGGTCCATGACTTGCTTATTTTCATTTCCTGCTCCTTGAACAACATGATCCTTTGATTTTGCCAAGTTTTCTTCCACATAATAATAGCCAGCCTCCAGCCCCGTGTATTTCAATAGACCAGCTTGATCCGTTTTTCCATCTACCCCACTGTCTGGATTTTTCAAAGCTAGTAAATAGACATGATCAACACCGTTCTTGCTAACGGTTAACGAATCGCCAGATCGCTCATAGGTCCAGCCATCTTCTTCTGATGGCGGAACAGGTGGCGCTTCGCCCACTTTGGTCATTCGGTACGCATCAAATTGAATGCCGCTCACGGCTGGATTGTCAGGAATCTCACTACCTGTCAGCTCCAAACCATCGTGTTCATTCGGACTAATTTCAGCGACCGAATCTGCCCAATACTTATGAATCGTCAAATCACCAGTTGCCGGTTTTGCTCCTGGTGCAGCAAAACCAGCAGCCGCACCAACAATTATGGTTCCTAAAACAAAGACAAGCGCGACCATCCTACTAAGCCTCTTTTTCATTTCCCTTCCCCTTTTCCTTATTTTTTCCACAAAAAATACTGCTTTCAACAGGTTCTCTCATTTGCCATCCACTATAAGTCTTGATAAAAACAACGGGTGATCCTTCGCAAGCCGGTTGTAAATAAGGTCTTAATAACTGTTAATCTCAAAAAAACATATTTATCTCTTTTTCAATTCTTTGCGTAACAACTTCAACTCCTTTTTTACCCATTTTTTTTGAAAGCTAAAAGAAAATAGAATCTACATAATGCAAAATATTATTTTTATCTTTTTATACCAAACAATAATAGATCCAAATATAACTTTTGTAACATAATTATACTATCTAAACCTCTTACCAACAAACTTATTTGTTAATATCAGATTAAAAAAATTAAAAAAACACTATTTCCCGATCGGTATCTCTTATCGCCCAATAACATTTATTCCATAAAAAAAAACTGGAGAAAACTTCTCCAGTCTACAATAGTTGATCTATACCATTCTTTGAATAATTCGTTTACTAAATAAATAACCCATCATACAGCCAATAAAATTCGTAAAGATATCCCAAATATCAAACGTTCCAATATAAAAAACATACTGAATCGTCTCGATTCCGACGATCGTAATCAAGGCAATCAGCGCCGCTTCTAGCGGCTTTGCTCGCAAGCCATACAGACAACCCAAAGGAATAAAGTACGCCGTGTTCAATATCAGTTCAATGACCTGCTGCCCATTATTTAAATACAATTCAAAAGGATTTAAGTTAAACGAGTGATAGGCCCGCGCTTTCGTGAAAAGCATGATAAACAATAATAAAAAGTAGCAGCTATAGAACAAATACAAATAAATATTCCATAATCGCCGTTGCTCCCATTGCCAGTAGAACAACCATAAGCTTAAGAAAATGAATACCCACAACGCCTCATCCGTATATTCAAACCGCTGCGCCATCCGATCCAATCGGGGATAATTCTGCAAGGTCGGCATAACCAGATAATAGACCATCCCATAGCTTACGATTAAAGAAATAAATCCAGCACCGAATTTTTTCATATGATTCTCCATTTCATCCATCTTTAGCAAATAATTATACGCAAGCAAGCTAAGATATCCATTAAAAACAAATTTTTCAAGAAAAGCTTAACTAAATCGCCATACGTCAGAAGCAAATAACCACCATTCAGGAAAAAAAAGAGTATTTCACTTACTATCTAATGAGGTTCTACTCCTTCGAGAACAAATCACTAATTTAACAAACAAATTCTATGGAAAATCCAAGCGTCATTAACCTACTATACCAATCGCTTCACCACCTCATTCAGAGGAGCTCCCGGTTTAATAGTAGTGGTAATAATCATCTTCTATTTTTGATACACCGTTATATACGGCTCCAATAATATTGCTATGAGCCTCTTTCAATCTTTCAACTGCTTTAACAGCATTCTGTCGTTGCGTTTTCCCTTCTCTTAATACTAATAATGTTCCATCCACTTTAGATGATAAGAGTTGCGCATCTGCCAACGAAATAACCGGCGGAACATCAAATATCACTAAGTCAAATTCACTAGCCAATTGATCTATCAAGCGGCTCATTCGATGAGACCCCAATAGTTCTGAGGGATTAGGCGGCTTGGGACCACTCGTTAAAACAAATAAATTATCCACGTTTGTGTGATGGATTGCCTCTTTCACTCCGCTATTTTTCTCACTCAACAAAGTACTCAGCCCTCGGTGGTTAGGCAATTGAAAACTCATATGAACCGTAGCTCTTCGTAAATCCGCATCTACCAATAAAACGTTCATCCCGGTATCCGCAAAAGCCACAGCAAGATTAGCTGATGTCGTTGATTTTCCATCTCCCGGTCCGGCAGAAGTAACCACTAGTGTTTTCAACTGTTTATCTACAGAGGCAAAGTTGATACTCGTCCGAATCGTACGATATTGTTCAGAAATATTTGAAGTTGGTTCCTGTAGTGTAATTAGCCGGACTGAGGCAGGTTTGGTTTTCTTTTTTTTCATCATTAAGCTCCTATTTAAGGTTCGATATTTATTTATGATTCATTTCTGAAACTTGTCCAAGAAGAGGGATTTCCAGGTCTTTCGAAATGAATTGACTATCTTTTACTGTTCTGTTCAATGTCTCCAATAAAAAAGCAGCCAAACTGCCAAGCAATACTCCCAAAATCATCCCGATCAAATAATTCGATTTCCGATCCGGATAAACCGAATCTTTTGGCACAACGGCCGGTGAAGTGATCGTTACTTTATTCACGTCAATCACCGCTTGAGCCTTGCTTTGAAAAACTTTAGCAGTTGTATTTACAATCGCCACAGATTCTTTTGGTTGTTCTGACATTGCAGTTATTTTGAACATCTGTGAATCTTGTGACTGTTCAATCCGTAATTTATCTTTTATTTGTTCTACGGTTAAATCATAGCCTTGACTAACTAATTTAGTTTGGACTTCTCCTAAAACTAACGCCCCTAAAATCATATCTTTATAGGTATTTATCATCAATAGATTGTCATTGATATTCATTTGAGCGTTAGTACGCCCCTCTTCAGTGGGCTTGGTCTGCGCAATCAGCTCAGCTGATGTTTGATATTGTGGGGCGATCACCAAGTTGGTTATTACAATAGAAGTAACTATCCCCAATAAGGTACAGATTAGGATTAATTTAAACCTATTTCTTAAAATTCTAAACATAGTTTCTGGATGAAGCATTTCATTCACTCTCATTTTTCAGCTCCTTATTTCTTTGTATTGTTTACTCTGTTTAACTGATCGTTTCGATAGTTTTTTCCTTTTCATTTAAAAATAGGCTGGTAGTCATTTAGTTAGATACGCAGAATCAATGACTTGATTTGAGTTATTGCACTTTTAAGCTGTTTTGATAAGACGATTAAACTAACTAACAAGAACGCACTATAAATCACCACGCTAACACGATTAGAAAAGTATAAATTACCTAAGATAAACGTCATCATTCCTAAAAAATGAAGCAGGAAAATATCATATCTTAGAGTATTAAACTTCTTCATCAAAATGCAATTGCCTAGAATAGCCCTAATAAAAAGTACCAGCGTAATAGTCAATGCAGCGACTATTAAGTTCTTGAAAAACAAATAGTTCAGAATACAACAAGCTACACTCAGCGCAAAGCAGCCAACATTAACTTGTAGTAATCTGGTTTCTAACCTCAATGCTTTTAACGTAGGTGTGATTAATAACGAAACCATTGATTCAGAGATACAAATGGGAAAGATCAATCCCATAAAAAAAATACTCGTTTTATACATTGGTAACCAGGCACTTAAGACATAGCCTATAGGAAAATACAGTAATAAAAAGACCAGCATGAGCTCATTCAATACCAACGCAAGAGGAAAATATAATGATTTTAATCTATCAAAGGTCATTTTTCGAAAAATCGGAAACAAAACTAATCCTATCGCCGAAATAAATACTAGGATGAAATTTGATAAATTTATCGTGAGCGACAATTTACCAAAGGTCTCAATACTCCACATTCTTTCAATAAATAAACGAACAATCCCAATAATCAGCATACTTGTTGTGGAAGAAATAATCATTTTTGATCCTGATCGAATATTCTTCCAACTTTCTCTTTTAACGAGATAGCTATCAACTTTACTACAATTGGAAAAGATCCCTTTAAATTTCACTAAAGCTACAGCTAATGAGATGAATTTACTTAACAAGTCTACTACTATAAACCATTGGTATTCTTGCACGTTTAAACAGATTAACCCTATTGTGCCTGCAACATAAACCAAACGGTCAATAATTATGAATAATGAATAACTTTTAAAGTCACTAATTGCTTGTGCAATATGGACAAAAAAATACCTTGTATTGACAAAAAAAGTAAAAATCCCAACTGCCTGTAAGATCAATTGTTTATTTGGCTCTTTAATAGAAAAAGATAATGCTATAAGTAACCCGCAAGCAATAAGCTGAACAAGCATTAGTAACACAAATTGTTGTGGTAGGAACTTATTTTGAATCGAATCCCAACTTTTCCCTGTATAACGTAATGAAATCCCATCCGTCCAACCAAATGTAAATAATGTGATATACGAGGAAATAAATATATAGAATTGCAAGTAACTATATTGAGTAACACCAATAAATTTAGGGACTAACATGACTGCAACCATTGACACTAACATGTTTATCAAATTAGAAGAAATAGTATAAGAAATATCTCTAAGTTTTGAGCTAATACTGGATCTCATTCTCTGCACCTTTTCTTCTTGATAAAAAATTTATTATTACTAGGATCATCCAGGGAATAAAAATATAGATGAATGAAACTAACTGCAAAATCAATAACAAAAAACCAATCGCATAGGATAACAATAGAACGAACATATTGTTGCTTTTATCCCCGATATAGCAAACTAGACATACTCCTATATTTGCTAAAAAACCGCCTAAAAGAATCCCAAAATTTGAGACGAACTCGTCGTAAATGCCAGTAGTAAGTCCCCAACCTAAGTTGTACCCACTTAATTCCCGCATTGCTCTAGATGTAGCATAAACTGAGTACTTTTGACCTGTTTGGATATCCATAAAAAGACTGGCAATTTTTTTAGGTATATACAATAAAGTATTGCTTTCATCAAAAATAATATCCCTACCGTTTGCTCTATAATATAACGCTAATTTTAAAACGTGATCCCGTCCATAATCGAGTCTAAAATTCGTGTATGCCCTAAGGAAATCGCCCTCTTTACCAACGCCACGAATAGTATATTGGTATATGATTGAGACAATCAGTATTAAACCCGCTGTAAAAATCAAGAGATATTTAATATTACTTGGTTTTACTTTGCCACGAATGATAATTGAAAATAACAGAAGAAAAGCAAAGATCGCAATAATATTTCTTTTGCCATGGATACCAAAGGATACAAATAACGGAAGCGCAAATATAAATAAATCTTTTATGGTATTACTATCAAGGAGAATGCTTCGTAACGCAAAACTCACTACTGAAAAAAGAGCCAAATAATAATACAATAGAAAACTATTAGAATTTCTTATTCTAAAGAGGACTCGTAAGTCATTATAATTAAATAGATCACTAAAATTTCCTCCTGTTGATCCCAATTTCAAAATTGCACATAGCATAGGCAAAAGGATTATGATACTTAATAAAGAGGATAGCCAAACAGAATGCCAATTTTCTATTTTCTTTTCGAAATCCTCCGTCGTAAAATCTTTATCATTTCCAAAAACAAACAGAAACACAGTCGATACCAGTATGAATAGTACATATAATATATTGGCTATTGGATTATTTATTGCCTCAGTCAAACCTAAGAAGCCATTAAAGTTACTATAATAGGAGTAATCAGGCTTTCCGATAAAGACATCTAGTATAAGCGGAACAACGTAAAAGATAAATAATCCTATATAAAGAATATATAAAACGTTCAATTTTCCTGAGAGAATTTTTTTTAAACAGATTGCTAAAAAAATAGTGCAGAATACAATGCAAACCACGTTTGCTAAGATTATAATGGGATGATCTTCCAATTTTTTCTCTCCTCGCATGCAAAGTATTTTTTGTACACATTAAATGACTCCTCTGACCATTTTTAGATACGAATCAGACCTTTAGAGAAGAATAGATTTCCTCTAACCTTAGCACGCTATTTCGTATATCATACCCTGCATCCACTACACATTTATTGGCTTGTTCCCTGAGTTCTGCGTTGGGTAGCTCTATCATTTTTGTCGCTGCTTTTGCATACTCACTCGAATCATTTAAATGACATGAGCGTATATCTTTGTCTATGATTGCTTCATTTGGAATAGTGCTTGATACCACACATGGTAAGCCAGTTGCTTGGGCTTCTATAAGAACAATTCCCAATCCTTCATACAATGATGGCAAAAGAAATACATCTGATCCCATCATAATTTCCGGAATATTACTTCTCTTTCCTAAAAAAGAAACACTATCTGTTAAATTCGCTTGTGCTACCTTCTCGACTATTTTGTCTTTTAATCCACCATCTCCGATTAATAATAAATGGGCATCATCATCGTATTCTTTTATTTTTGAAAAGGTTTCTATTAAAAAAGAGTGATTCTTTTGTTTGTCGAATCTACCTACATGACAATAAACCTTTTTCGACAATAGATTATTTTTTGCCCGATAATTCTCGCGTATTTCTTCTGCGAAAAGAAAGTCTTGTGTAGGAATCCCATTTTTTAAAATTTCGAATGCCTTGTTTTTCCCAAATAAAAATTGCCCTGCTTCTTTCGAACAGGCGAGCCTGTAATCACAATGTCTATTGATAAATTTCTGATTAACATTTTTAACAAGTGAACTTACCCCAGTTCCATTAGAACTGCTGTGACTATGAGCGATTGTCGTTATGTCGTGCTTCTTCGCCATGTTTAAAATAATATTCGCTGTACTTCGAATATGGCAATGCACTAGAGAATACTTATGACTCTTGAAAAAGTCATCCCACCATTTTTTATAGTTTAGATGATTCTTCCCTCTGTATTTAAATGTATGGTGTATCTTTCCCCCCATACGTTTTATCTCATTATCAAAATAGCCAACTTCATCTGTATGGACGACAAAGTCAAACTGAAACCTGCTCTTATCTATATTCCTATATAAATTCATTACGAGTGTCTCGGCCCCCGCCTGATCCATTTTGCTCAACACATGCACTACTCGAATTGGTTCTGTCATCCACTTTTCACCTTCACAACTTTTTTGAACTTAGCTTAAAAAATTCCAGCCCCCAAAGTATTTTCTCGATAGACAGCACCTAGATATTTGTTTTATACCACTCTAGAGCGTTCGTTATTCCCGTCGAAAAATCGATACTGCCACTATATGAAAAGTCATTGACCGCATTGGAAATATCTGCATTTGAATGGCGAATATCTCCCACTCTTTCTGGACAATAGATCGGCTGAATAGCTTCTTTTCCTAATAACTCAGTAATTTTAGAATAAAGCTCATTTAACGTGACCCTTCCACCTACCGCAATATTATACGTTTTTCCGCTCACACTTGAATTTGAAATTGCTGCTTTTAAGTTAGCTTCGATAACATTATCTATATAAGTGAAATCACGAGAGGTTTCTCCATCACCATTGATTTGAGGCGCTTCATCCTTTAAAAGTGAACGAATAAATTTCGGAATAACCGCAGCATAGGCGCCGTTCGGATCTTGTCTTCGACCAAAAACGTTAAAATACCTCATTCCAACAGTCTCTAATCCGTAAAGGTCGGAATACATTTGACCGTACATTTCAGCTACCTTTTTTGTAAGGGCATACGGGGATAAGACCTTCCCTTCTCTGCCTTCCACTTTAGGAAGCTCTTTACTATCTCCATAGACCGATGAACTGGAGGCGTAAACAAACTTTTTCACTTGGTTGTTCACTGCGGCGTCCATCATATTTAATGTTCCTTTGATGTTATTGTCCTCATAAATCCTTGGCATCTCGATACTTCTAGGTACACTCCCCCAAGCGGCCTGATGCAAGACATAATCGACGTTTTTACAAGCCGCATTGCAAACATCAAAGTCAGTGATATCGCCATTTATAAATTCGAATTTTTGATTTTCAAAAAAGGATGCTATATTTTCGATATGTCCATTTGATAAATTATCTAAACATTTTACTTTATAGCCCATCTTTAAAATGGCTTCACATAGGTTACTACCTATAAATCCAGCCCCACCAGTCACTAGAAACGTACTCTCTTCAGGAAACGTTATATCTAAATAGGACACCTTACAACCTCCAATAGGATACAGATTTTTCTTGCATTTTCTCTCTGTCTAACATTCCTTTTAAATCAATAATTATCTTATTATCATCCTTGATCCTACTCATCCAGTACGTAGGTTTTTTCTTTCTAAAATAATCATGATTGACTGCGATAATCGCCATATCCAACTCGTTCATATCCTGCTCTGATACAAAGCTTAGATTATGGATTCTTTCGGCCTCCTCTAAATCAGCTTCTGGATCAAAAACCAGCGTTTGGATTCCATATTCCTTAAATTCAGTTACCACATCGATCACTTTTGTATTTCGAGTATCTGGACAGTTTTCTTTAAAAGTGAATCCAAAAATACCAACTTTTGCATTTGACACGTCTTTTTTATTTTGGATCAATAGCTTAATTCCTTCTGCCGCCACCATCTTTCCCATATCGTCATTGATTCTTCTGCCAGAGAGAATGATTTGTGAATGATACCCTAGTTGCTCCGCTTTATGAGTAAGATAGTAGGGATCAACACCAATACAATGTCCGCCTACCAATCCTGGATAAAATTTTAAAAAGTTCCATTTCGTCCCTGCAGCCTCTAAAACCTCTTTTGTATCAATCCCGATTTTATGGAAAATGATTGACAATTCATTCATGAAAGCAATATTGATATCCCTTTGAGAATTTTCGATAACCTTAGCAGCTTCTGCAACTTTTATAGAAGAAGCCTTATGTACTCCGGCATCTACCACTAATTCATAGACTTTTGCAATGACGTCAAGAGCTTCACTATCCATACCAGAAACAATTTTGACAATCGTTTCAAGGCGATGAATTTTATCGCCAGGATTAATTCTTTCAGGAGAATACCCCACCTTAAAATCTATTCCACATTTAAGCCCTGAAGATTTTTCTAAAATTGGAATACAAATCTCCTCTGTGACACCAGGATAAACAGTAGATTCAAAAACAACGATTGAGCCCTTTTCCAAATTTTCTCCAACTATTTTACTAGCAGATTCGACAGGCGATAAATCTGGTGTACGATCTTCATTGACAGGTGTTGGTACAGCGACAATATGAAATCTGGCCTTCTTTAAATCTGTTGGATTTGAAGTAAATTCAACGGTTGTGGCTTGGATAGCCGCATCCCCAACTTCTTTAGTCGGATCGATTCCTTTTTTGTATAAACCAATTTTTTCACTATTTAAATCAAAACCAATTACTTCTGCTTTTTTAGCGAACGATACAGCAATGGGCAATCCTACATACCCCAACCCCACAAGTGATATTTTTGCTTCTTTGGCTAAAATACTTTTATACAAGTTCACTCTAGAATTTCCTCCATCATATGGATATATTTGTCTATTACGATCTTCCGATCAAATTCAATTTCGACCTTATCTCTGCTCTTTATTCCCATAAACGCCTGTTCCTCCCTAGATAATTCATAGAAAGATTTCATTTTTCGGAAAAGGTCGCCAGAACTTTTAGGTTCACATAAAAAGCCATTTTTCTGTTCATCTATAATTTCTTGGCATCCAGGAATCTTAGAAGCTATTAATGGGCGACCAGAAGCTGCTGCCTCAAGTAAAACATTGGACATGCCTTCATGATAACTTGGCAAAACGATGCAATTGACCCCTTCAAATAGCTGTCGAACATCCTCCACCTGACCGTGATAACGAATCAATCCTTCTTCCACACTTTTATTGATTTTTTCCTCATAATCAATCCCATCGATGAAACCAGCAACCTCAAAAGAGGCATCACAGCCCAAAGCTTTCATTTGTTGCGCTGCAGCTAAAAATTCATCAAAGCCCTTCTCCTTCATAATTCTTGATAAAAACAAGAAACTCGTCTGTTTATTACTAGGATAATCAATCGGCTTAAAGCTAGAGAGATTCACTCCTGATCCAGGTAATAAGTGGACACTCTTAAAAGAGATTTTTTGTGAAAAGAAAGACATGTTACTCATATTTTGGAAAAAAACGGCATCTGCTCTTTTTAAAATTTGACTATACATATAACTAGAGATTTTTTTCAAAAAGCCGCCATCATTTTTTATTGCATTCCCTAGCCCTGTAACATTCACAAAAAAAGGAATACGCAAAAAATATGCAGCAGCTCCTCCATAAATA
Source organism: Enterococcus sp. DIV0756 (assembly GCF_051710745.1). Classification (NCBI taxonomy): domain Bacteria; kingdom Bacillati; phylum Bacillota; class Bacilli; order Lactobacillales; family Enterococcaceae; genus Enterococcus; species Enterococcus sp. DIV0756. The sequence continues at coordinate 2,757,575 of NZ_JBIOLF010000001.1, forward strand.
TTAGGTTTGATCGTATAGGTAAATACAATATCTGGACTAATTTTTTTTAGCGCTTTACTGTATCGATTGAAGAGCTTTATGTCTTCCACAGGATTCATTCCATGTCTATTAACAGCTATTTTTATATGTTTACAGCCCATTTCTACCAGACGATCTATTTTTTCTCCATCCGGTGACAGGATAAAGACGTCATGTCCCTGAGATAAAAGCTGCGCTACCAATTCTTTCCTAAAATTGTAAATAACTACATCATGATTCACTATAAAAACGATCTTATTTCTAGTTTTCATTTTTAATACCTGACTTTACTTCTATTCTAAAAAAGTCTTTTTCGTAAACTAAGTTACCAAATGCCTTATTCGTCAAACGTCCAACTTTTCCAGGAACGTAGCCTAAGAGTCGGATAAACCAATTCATCCATGAAAATAGGTAGATCTTTTTCCCATTTTTTTGAGCAATGTCCCTAACCATGTAACTGGTCCTCACGTACTCACTGTTTTGAGGTAAAAATATGCCACTATCTTGAGCGTCTATCCGTTCTTTCACAACTTTGCAAAGGTTATTCATATGCAGCATCGAACGTTCATTGTTGATATTTGGAAATACCGGCAGCTTATTCGCAAGTTTTACTAATTGCTGATAATTTCCTTTACCATTTTTCCCATAAATCATCGGCGGACGAAGAATAGCAATGTGGAAATCCACGGTTTCTAACGCTTGCAAGCCTTGTTCTGCCTGTAATTTACTATCTCCGTAAAAGCTTGAAGGTTTGGGAAGCGTGTGTGAGTCGATAACCCGTTTTTTATTGATAGTGGTCTCTTCACCATAAATAATGATTGAACTCATATAGATAAACTGGCCACTTTTTCCAGCTAAATCTGCTTTGTACTTTTGAGCCGTTTCAATAGCGAGCGTGGTATTTACTTGATAATAAAGCTGCTTCATTTCTTCACTAACTTTTGAAACATCCGCGTGAGCAATCCCCGCTACGTGAAAGACTGAATCATAAGTGGAAAAATCAACGTCTTTCCACGAATTATCATGCATGTCTAGTGTCTCAACGTGATAACTATCCCCAAATTTCTGAATATATTTCTCAAAAGAGGTTCCAATATAACTATTAGCACCAGTAATTAATACGCGCGTCATTCTTTCTCACCTTCAATCTTCACCATACCAATACTTCCTTCAACTACACCGCTACTCTTAAATACGGCAACAATGGTTCCCAAAAAGCACTTCATATCCATGGCAACCGTGATATGCTGCGCGTAATGGCCATCGAAGCTTGCTTTTATATGTATTGCCAACTCATCTCTCCCACTAATTTGAGCAAGACCTGTTAATCCAGGACGAATATCATTGGCCCCATATTTATCCCGCTCTTCTATCAAATCAGATTGATTCCACAATGCGGGCCGCGGACCAATGATCGCCATCTCTCCTTTAATGATATTGAATAGCTGAGGAAGCTCATCCAAGCTGTACTTACGCAGAAATTTCCCCACTCGTGTAATAAAATAATCAGGATTTTCTAACAAATGAGTAGGCATTTCTTCGGGCGCGTCGATCCTCATTGTCCGAAACTTATAGATAGTAAACAGTGATTTATTTTTGCCGACACGCTTTTGACAAAAGAAAACCGGTCCTTTCGTATCTAGTTTAATTGCTAGACAAAGGATCAATAATAATGGAGACAAAAGAATCACTCCTAAAGAGGAAAGTAAAAAATCAACACATCGTTTTAGATAGCACTTATACATTTAAAACGTCCCCTCTTTATTTATTTGACGCATTTGCGAAGTAAACAACTTCTCTGGCTAAATCTTTATCATCTCTCGGTAACTGATCGACAAAATCAATTACTTCATTAAATGGGAATCCATGAATATTTCCTACAAAGATTTTCTCGTAAACTTTTTCATCATTCCGTTCTTTATCAAGCAATAATTCCTCATATAACTTTTCGCCAGGACGAATACCCGATTCTACGATATCAATCTCGTCTTCTGCGTACCCGCTAAGTCGAATCATATTTTTGGCCAAATCGACGATCTTAACCGGCTCACTCATATCCAAAACGAAGATCTCTCCACCTTTAGCCAGAGCGCCTGACTGAATGACTAGCCGACTCGCTTCAGGGATCGTCATAAAATAGCGCGTCATCCGAAAATCAGTGATTGTGATTGGTCCACCTTCAGCAATTTGTTCCCGAAAAACAGGAATAACACTGCCACGAGAACCCAAGACATTTCCAAAACGCACAGCAGAAAATTTGGTTTTCCCAGCTTCATTAAGACTAGTAACAATCATTTCAGCAATTCGCTTTGTCGCCCCCATCACATTAGGTGGATTATTAGCTTTATCGCTTGAAATCATGACAAAATTTTTAACATTATTCGCTTTCGCTGCTTCAGCCACATTTTTAGTTCCCAAAACATTGTTTTTAACTGCTTCACGAGGATTGTATTCCATTAATGGGACATGTTTGTGGGCCGCCGCATGATAAACTACATCTGGGTGATACTGACCCATTATTTCAAAAATCGTATGACGATCTTGAATATCAGCTATGATTGGTATAAACTCCGTACTTTCATTTTTGTTGAGGCTCTTTAACTCTCGATGAATTTGATAAATTGAGTTTTCCCCATGTCCCAACAGTAATAACTGTTTGGGCTTAAATTTGGTTAACTGACGACAAATTTCCGAACCAATCGATCCTCCTGCCCCAGTTACTAGAATAATTTGTCCTGATAATTGGTCTTGAATTGAATCGATATCTAATTTGACTTCTTCCCTGCCTAAAAGATCTACCACATCGATCTCTCTCAATCGATTGATATTGACTTTTCCAGCTGCTAGCTCCTCTATCGAAGGCATCGTGCTAACCTTTACGTTAGACTCTGATAACTCAGTGATAATCTCTTGCAATCGTTTATTAGATAAAGATGGAATAGCAATGGTAACTCGATCAATTTGGTACTCTTTAACTAGTTTGGGTAAATCCTTAATATAGCCCAATACTTTTTTACCAGATAAATATGTTCTCTGCTTGTTAAAATCATCATCAACAAAACCAATAACATCAATATCTCCTGAAGTTGGTGAATCAATCAGACTATTAAATAGAATTTTCCCACATTCACCAGCACCAATGATTAACATTCGTTGTGTCTTTCCATGACAAAGTTTCCGCTCATTATTACGTCGTTCAATCAACAATCGCCAGATCAAACGGCTAGCAATAATCAAACAAAGAGTTAAAATATAGGCTAATAATTCAAATCGTTGACTATACCCTTCTTTCCAGAAAAAAGAAATAATGAATAGACTTAAGACGAATTGGAAAGAAAGCGAAACAAAAATCGCTATGATTTCTTTCAAATTCGTATAGCGATTGATTCGCGTAAAAATATTAAATTCAAAACCAAAGATCAAATACAATACGATCGACAATATAGTTGTTATCCAAACAAATTTTTTGGTGATTGTTACATAAGGCAACATAAAAAAGTACGCTACTAAACAAGCCACTATAATCAGAAGAGTATCTAATACAATTAAAATAACTATTTTTCGATTTCTTGTTATTACAAACATTAAGTGCCCTCCAAACTACCACAATTTCTTCAGCTTATTTCTTTTGAGTAAAAATAATTAAACACTTTGAAACGGTGATTCCTTATCTCTTCAAATCCAATGAATCATTGTATCCGCCCATTGAAATGTTATAAATTTTTATTTAATCTTATTCTCACCATTGAAATATCATAATTCATTCGTCAATTAATATTTAATGTGTATTTTTTATCCTCTATTATAGAATTACAACTATCCAACGACTCGATTTTTCAAAAAATCGAGTTATTTTGGTAAAGAATGTATAGAATCTCTAATCAATTTATCAGCAACGAATTTATTTTACCGTTAATTATATAACCACCAAAGGTCAATTTAATAATATTTTATGGATATTTATTTTTTTGTATTATTAGTATATTATAGATGTTAATATATATCAATATAATATTGAATATCATTTTTATTTTTACATATAAATAACTCAATTAATTTTATTTATATTCGAAATCGCTTTCTAAGAGAATCGTCAAGCTTTTCTGTTTTTTTACAACTTTTAAAAAGGTCTGTTGTTGAATAGCGAAAAAACTTACACGCTTGATTACGAATTTACCTTCTTTAGCATTAGTAAATAGACCCAGATTAGATTCTCCCTAATTATTTGTTCACATAAATATTTTTCGTGATTAATAAACGCGCGCATTTTCAGTAATCCAATACGCCATTCAATCTGTTATTAAATAAAAAACTCCTTTAAATAGTCCGAATGGCAATCAACCACTCAAGCTATCGAAAGGAGTTTTCCACTGCTTCCAGTCATCCTACACAAGATGAAAATATCGATATCAATTCATTGTTCACCTCTCCTTTTTATTCACACTTCTAATCGAAATAATTAACTAAAACATACTTACTGCTTCTACCGTTGATAACTGTCCAACTGGCTCAGTTAGCGACCTCTTGCAATTACAATTCGACCCTAGAACAAACAGTACTAATATTCAAATAGAAGAAAGATCATTGATCTATACTATTTCCCATCAGTCTATGATTCTCAAGTAGAAGTATTTGAAAACAAACACTAGTTAGAAGAACTCTTGCAGCTGTTCAACCGAATCATTTTCAGACATGGATCTATTTGCACCAAAGACTGATTTTAAAGTAAAAAAATATGCCACGCGAAGAACGCGCCGCATATCGGACTAAGTGTTATTCTAATTTGTCCCACCAATACGATTCAACGAAGAGACAATGAAGTCAAATCCTATTAAATTCCTTTCAAAAAAGAGGCTGTCACTAGTAAGCTCCTTTCGATCGAGCCATCACCTTGATTGTTTTGATAATCAGGGACAAATCATTTCTCGTACTGCGAGTTTTGATATACTCAACATCAAAGGCCACCATCTCATCAAAATGAACATCATTGCGTCCGCTAACTTGCCATACGCCAGAGCACCCCGGTTTCACTAATAGGCGCTGCATATCATATTGGGTATACTCAACTACTTCTCTTTGCAACGGTGGTCGTGGACCGATTAAGCTCATATCCCCTTTGATCACATTGATTAATTGGGGCAGTTCATCCAAGCTGGTTCGTCGAATGAATTTTCCAAACTCAGTGACCCGTGGATCTTCCTTGATCTTAAACATCGCACCTTTGATTTCATTTTTATCAAGAAGCTCTTCCAGCTGTTCTTCGGCATCGGCACACATAGAACGAAATTTATACATCGTAAACGGTTTGCCATTTCGTCCCACCCGTTTTTGTGCAAAAATCACTGGAGCATTAGGTGCTTCCTTATGTACTCGATAAGCGACCCATAGGATGATTGGGGAAATTAGAACCAGCCCGCAGCAGCTTGCCACAAGATCAATCATTCGTTTACTAAAATTATAGAGTCTTTGCCGTTTAATTTTTTCGCTGTCTATCCAAATCAACTCAGAAGGCTCTGTATCTATACAAGGTGCTTCTTTTTCACTATCAACATTCCAAAGAACTTTTTCAACTTTCATCCTTAAAATCTCCCAACAACTATTGATAATCAAAAAAGCTTGAACCGTGTTTCCTTTATCGCTTGATACTTCGGCCGCACGACGGGATCGCCATTTACCAAATCCTTGGCCATTTGCTGCATGTCCGCCACCATCTTTTTCCCACCAATTTTCTGGATAACTTTGTAGGCTTCCTTCATGTAAAAGTTCCGATGTCGTAAACTGTGAGCATCAGAAGCAACCATATACAGCATTTGGTGTTCCAGCATTTGTTTGGCTGTTCGCTGAATCTCATCTCCGAAGACGCCTACGATACTTGGCGCCGTCAACTGTGTCAGCACGCCCATGTCAAGAAATGGCAACAGACGATTCGGCTCCTTACGGAAAACCGTGTTTCGCTCAGGATGAACGATCACCGGAATGTGCCCTTGATTTAATAAATGAAAAAAGACTTCCTCTGTATACAACGGAACCTCATTCGTTGGTAATTCAACTAATAGATAGGTATCGTCTAGATCCGTAAACAAAAGCTCTCCACGCTCGATTTCCATTAAAAGAAACTCCGTCAGCCGCACTTCCTGCCCTTCCAGCAAAGTCAGCCTCAGTCCTCGCAGATCAATTTCCTTTTGCAACGATTCCACCTGTTGAATGATCTCAGGTGCTGGATTGTTGTACTTCCCATTATTGTGATGAGGGGTGCACATGAGATGCGTGATTCCTTGACTGATCGCTTTACGGACCATGTCTAGACTGTCCTCCAATGTTTGAGCACCATCATCGACACCAGGTAAAATATGACAATGTAGATCAATCATTGAAGCCTCACTTAGTTCCTTCCATCCCATAATAATAGTAAGAATCATCGCCTTGTTTCTTCCCGTTATAGATGACCCCGATGATCTTCGCTTGAACCATGTCCAGCATTTTTTTCGCTTCTAAAATCGCTTGTTTATTCGTCGTCCGTTCACGAACGACTAAGATCGTTCCATCGACATAAGCAGAGAGTATTTGCGCATCCGTCACCGTCACCACCGGCGGCATGTCAAAAATTACCAAATCAAAGGCCTCTTCTAAAATCTCTACTAGTTCCTGCATCTTTTTAGATCGCAGCAGTTCGGAAGGATTCGGCGGGGTAGGACCACTAGGCATGAGAAATAGATTCTCCGTGCTAGTCTCTATCAATCGATTATCAATCGCTGCACTTCCCTGCGTCATATAACTGTTCTCGTTGTGAAAGCTGCCACTAGTTGAATTGCCCTCAGTCAAATAATTACTCAAGCCGTTTACATTCGGGACTTTAAAACTCAGCGCCGCACTCGGCCGTCGTAAATCTGCATCCACTAACAGTACCCGACTTCCCGTGTTTGCAAATACGATCGCCAAATTCGCTGCCGTTGTCGACTTCCCTTCTGATGGTCCAGAAGAAGTAATGACCAATGATTTAATTTTTTTATCAGCCGAAGAAAATTCAATATTCGTGCGAATTTTGCGATACTGCTCTGCTGCTGTAGAAAAAGGGTTGATTGCTGCTATCAAATCAACCGGATTGATCGTTTGTTTCCTTTTTGCCATCTATTGTCTTCTCCTAATTCTCCATAATGTCATTTGTTATACGCGTTTTCGCTTCCGTGAACTGACCGTACGAGCACCCATTCTTTTTGTCTCTTCCGGTGTTTTTACGATAACCCCACGATTTTCAAAAAGATCTTTTTTACTGATCTCTGATACTTGGCCTAATATCGGTAAGTCTAAGGATTCAGCAATGAACCGCTCATCCTTTACCGTTTTATCTAATAATTCCAGCAAGAACGCGAGTCCCACACCGAACATCATTCCTAAGACCGCACCAATCAATAGATTCAGTTTGTTATTAGGAAAGATCGCTTTTGAAGGAACGACACCCTTGGAAGTGATCGTTACCTTGCTGACCTCCAGTACATCCTCCGCCTTTTTCTGGAAGATTCCTGCGGTCACGTTAGCGATTGTCGCCGCTTTTCGTGGCTCAGGGGATTTCGCGATAATCCGGAACATCTGAGAGTTCTGGGCCTGCTCCACCTCGATGATAGCCTTTAATTCGCTATTGCTATAGGTGAATTGATATTCCTTTTGAAGTTCCTTTTGAACCGCATCAATGACGATGTCGCCCTTGATCATGTCCTTGTATGTATTGATCAGCATGACATTGCCGTTAATATCATTTTGTAGATTGGTTCCTTCAGCCTGCTTGTTTTGCACAATCAGCTGTGCCGCCGAATCATAGATTGGGGTAAGCATGAAAAAGGTGACCCCAGCTGCCAAACCAATCCCAGCAATTGTGGTCATAATGATTAATAAGGCTTTCTTTTTTAACATCTGAATTAGTTCTACTATACTGATTGTCTCTTCCATCACTTTTCCCCTCACTACTGCGTCTTCACTATTTTTTTATGGCGCAACCTTTCACTGATCAACACCAATAGAATCGCTAATGCTGTGGATCCAACTCCTGCAACAATAAAACTCAAATCAAATGCGGTAATATATTGTGTCACAAAGCGATACAACCCTTCAGACATAATCCCTAAGCGATTGATCACACCGCTAAAATAAATCGCCGCCGGCAAAACAATCAGCATCAGTCCCGCCCCAAAGAAAACAATGCTACTCCAACGCATGCGCTGATGCTTCATTTTGACCATCATGATCAGTCCTAAAAAGAGAAACAACGACGCAACACTCGCTAAAATCAAGATTAAATTCAAAGAGGCACGGAAGGTCATGACTTTCTTCCCATACTCCAGCAAATACGGAATCTCAATATACGCCGCATAGTTCTTTGTTGCATTCTCCGCCAAATTCGTCAAATTCGTGCGGGTCGCCTCATCGATCGGATAATTATTTTGCTCCGCGTACTGCTCAACATTTTTGAGGATATTTTCCTTAATCAGGTTTTCTCCTTGAAGCTCAAAAGGAACTTCTTGATAAATACTTCGAATATAATTCTCAACATTCGTAGAAACTACCTCTTTAGGAACCACATCCGCCAGAACCTCAGGAGGAATATTGCTTCCCCGACCTAAATCCTGAATACTCTCAGTCATATCTTTACGAATCGTCGCAACATAGCCCGTCCGACGAACCTGTTGAATCATGAAATTTTGATTGAACAACGTCATTCGAATACAGATCAAGGCAAGCGTCGCAAAAAGAAGCAAGGACCCGATAAAAGCTAAAATCCATCGGGGAATAGTTCGTTTCATATGATTCATGGTCGTCGCTTCCTCCTCGTTCTGTGCTCGTTTACTTTTTGTCTATTACTCATTGCCATTAATCATCGGCCCAGAGACAAATTCTCCTATGGCAAATAACCGTTCATTGGTTAATCCCAAACTGTCAATCGGGTAACAGGTATAAAGAATAAGCCGCCGATCATTTCGTTGATAGATCATATCGTTGATCTCTTTATCCTTTTTATCCCGAACGTCAAGTCGGTTAATGCGATATACATAATTTCCATAGGTTGTTTGAAGCGTGATCTCATCACCAACCTGTGCCGCACCCAGCTTTCCAAAATCATCGACATTGTGTCCGCCGATCAACGTTGTTCCGAGCTCTCCTGGATAAACAGAGCCCATAAATTGTCCAGCGCCTTCACGCAAAATTTCTTCGGTATCTCCAAAATACAAAGGAACATTCAATTGCAGTTTTTCTATCTTCACTTTCCCATACAGCTGTCCACCCACCGGATAATCAATCTTACTCGATGGCAGTTCATTTTTCGCGTTTGTCGCGACCTGTTTATTGTCCACAGCCGTAAACGACTGTTTCGTTGTCTCAAAGTTAGGAGTATCTGTTAATAAAAACAGTTGGATAGAAGAAGTGACAAATTGTATGACAGGTTTTCCTATTACATAGATCAAAGAATAGCCGATAACCAGAAAGATGATTGGAGCGACCAATGTCACTCCAACCCTCTTTAGTCTTGAAGACCTAGGCAAACTTCTTACGCCCTACTACAAATGCACCTGCTGCAACGAGTAGTAAGCTTGCAAAGGAAATCGCGCTAGACAAGTACGTCATACCTGTCTGCTTCACCGCACCACCTGATGTATAAACGGTGCTGCCAGAACTTGTTGCACCAGCTGAACTAGCACCCGGCTGAGTAATCGAATAGCCTCCAGGATAGAAGGTAATTGTCAACCCAAGGGTATTCGCCGCTTTGGTGATTATATCCTTCAATTGATTCTTCGTGTTCAATGGCAATGCCTTAATCAACGCTTCGATCGAATTGATGTTCGACACATCAAGACCAGAAGCTTCAACTAATGCACGCGCACGCTGAATCTGTTCAACCACAACGTTCACTTTATCCGCAGACACATCATTCTGCTTCAAGAAGTTCTCTGCTTGTGCACGCTCAGAGGCGCCAATGCTGAAGGTCTTTCCACCTACAGTCACACCCTTGTCCAGCTCCGACAAAATTCTTTGCTCATCCGCAGTGATCGCACCGTCTGCTTGCGCACTAGGCCCAACAAACAAAATCACCGCAATGAGTGCAATGAACCCACTTACAATTTTCTTCATCTACATACCTCCTTTACTAAAAAATGGCAAACAAAAAATCATCAAAAATAATATTTTCGATGATTCAAGTATACTTTTTATTAAATTAAAAAACAATAATTTTTATATTTTTGTTTAAATCATGTGAAATAGGCAGAAAATTAATTCTTTATTAACTACAATAAACAAAGATTATTTATATATTATCAACCCTTACCCAGTTCATATAAACCTTAGAAAAGGATAGGAAAATAAGTTTTGTAAACAAACATTTCTATTGCAAATAGCTTTTTATTATCTAACAAAAAATTCGAGTACGATCGAAAAATTCTTCGCTCTACCAAAAGCATATAGCAGCCAAAAAATCCAAAACAGAATACTCGATAATATTCATATCTTGGATTTTTCTGCAATTTCTATTTTAATTGAGCCTTCAACTCATCCTGCACACGTTTCAGCTCAGTCGCATCCACACGTTGATAAGAAACCCCATCTTGCATGAAGCCCTCACCCTTCATTTGATCCGATTTGATATTACCAAACGCCGCACGGTAATCCCCCATTAGGGTCCGCATATCCGTAAAGCTCAAGTCCGTCTTCACGTTCTCACCCATCGTTGTTAAGATCGATTGATAATTCGTCAAACCATTCGTACTTAAAACCTTCTTCGAAACACCGGTAATAATCTGACGCTGCCGCTCCTGACGGCCATAGTCTCCATTCGGATCATCATAACGCATCCGTGAATACTTCAACGCCATCTCGCCATCAAGGCTCTGAGCTCCTTTCGGGAAAGTCGTTCCCTCATACGTAAACTCAAAAGGATTATTCACTTCAATCCCGCCAACCGCATCAACCAAAGCTTCGATCCCTTCCATATTAATCGTGATATAATGATTAATTGGAATATCCAGTAATTTCTCCACCGTATCCATTGACATCGCTGCTCCGCCAAAAGCATACGCATGGTTAATCTTATCTTCCGTATTATGCCCAACAATCTCCGCATACGTATCCCGCGGCAAGCTAACCAATAATGACTCATTCGTTGACGGATTCACCGTCGCCACCATCATTGTATCCGAGCGGCCCTGCTCCGTACGTCCAAGCGCCCCCGTGTCTACTCCTAGAAGTAAAACACTGAACGGATCTTGCTCAGATAAATTTACTTGACGTTTTTCAGAACCACTACGTTTCACCGTTTCATAGGCATCACCTGCAGTAGACTTCACATCGTAATACATTTTTGCACCAACACCAACGATTACTAGAATAATCGCTAGTAAGATTCCTAGTAGAGTTAAGAAAATCTTTTTCGATCGACTCGTACGCTTAACACCTTGGCGTTTCCGTTTTTTCTTTTCTGACATTTGATCAACTCACTTTTTCAATTCATTAATAACAGAAACACTTGTAAAACTACTTCAAATCAATATTTACCTATTTTCTTCATTGTGATACTCAGTAAAAATACTTTTCAATATATTTTTTATAGTACTTAGAAAATACTAACGACGATATAGTAACTAGTATTACTAAAATCACTAAAACAATGAAGTTTGAAATCTCTATATGAAAAAATTTAAACAAACGATAATAAAGAATCAAAAAAATAATATGCACATAAAATATCGATAAAGAACTTTCATCCAACATTGATAAAATTTTTTTAGGCTTCCCCCACTTGGAAAGAAAAAAACTAAGAATACCTATAGAATAGAATATCATTGTCGGACGCATTGTACTAGTCGATAATCCAATCGACCTTTCACTAAAATAAACATTTATAAAAGCTGAACCTAACATAAAAAGAGTTCCTAAAAAAAATAGTCTTTGACTATACTTCTTAATTTTATTTAAAAAATTTTTGTTTCCTGCTAAATATATTCCAAAGACAAAATAAAAATACCAATTCACAAAAAAAGTATTACTGTTTCCAAGAGCCGCTTGATAAAACAGTTGTCCGATTAGTGTAATCAAAAAAGCCGTTAATATCCCGATTTTCTCCGTTGAAAACCGAACAATAAAAGGGAATAATAGATATAATTGTATTAACACAATTATAAAATATAACTGTTCACTTGATTTCCCAGTCAATAAATCAAAGACTAAACTTTTCAAGTTTTTATGATCTTCTCTTAATAAAAAGTATACTATTGACCAAAATATATATTCAGGTATAATTTTAAATCTTCTTTTATAAAATGTATTAAGTCTGATTTTTTCAGTATAATTTAGCCTTAAACCGTAACCAGATGACATAATAAAAACAGGTACTGAAAATCTTGATAATTGATCAAAAATAAGAATAATGGAGTTATTTAACACACTAGAGCTATCAAACTTCATTGTCATTACATGAGTAACTATCACACCAAAAATTGCCAGACCTCGTACATTTTTCCATTGCTCTCTTTCCATAAATCACCCCTCTATCTACCCATCTTTATTTTAGTTCTCTTATACCGAAAACATACATAAAATTTCAAGAATTCAACATAATACTAAAAATGGCCTTGTTAACTCAGCTATTTCTTAAATAAAAATTTAGCTAACTTCAAAAAACTATTTAACTAAAAATAAAAGCAAACCGCATGAAATTGTTTGAACTATTAAGCTTTTTCTACGACCTATACAATATACTTAATAATTTCTTTGGTATCATATCTTGGAGATTCACAAACTTTATTTTTTTTATTTTTTTTCCCAATCGGTAAAAAGCTAATAAAGACCTCACTATCTTTAATTTTAATCAGGTCTCTCAAAATCGATTCACGTTTTATTTCGAATGAAGTATTCAAAGTACATGCACCAATATTCTTCTCTTCCAATGCCAGTAACAGATCCATAGTAAAAATCCCACCATCGATATACGACATATTTAAATCTCCTGGGTCAGAATAAACGACTTGATCAGCCACGATGACTAATAATATTTTGGGATACTCATAACCGTTGTAGCCCCCCTGTATTTCTAGTGATTTTTTTATAATTTCTTTATTTTTTATAATATATACTCTCGATGATTGTCTGTTGCATGCGCTGGGAGCTTTTTGAGCTGTGCTTATTGCGTGTACCAAATCATCTTCATTAACTTCATTTGGAGAAAACTCTCGAATACTATATCTATTTAATGAAAAATCCGTAAAAGTTGAAAAATTATTCATATTATCAATATATTTATATCCTGTATTATTAAAATTGCATTTGTTAATATCTTCTAATTGTTCTTTTGTAAAAATTCGAGATAGATATTCAGTTGAATATTTTACATTCTCATGCAAATCAATATAGTTTTTCACGGTGGAACAGGCAACCTGATAAGCAAAGTCACTTTTCATCCCGAAGTTTAAATATTCTTTCATTGCTTCTGCTTCTTCGACTAGGTTATTTAGGCCGAAGCCGTATCTAATTTCCCGATGAGACAACCCTTTTTCAAGAACATGTGAATGCATAAGTAGATTTGCTTGATATTTTTCAATACCTCGATAGTTCATTGCACGATTATATCGTCGTCTGTTATAATTTGATATTTTTTTTAATCTTTTACTCTTTCTAAAATCAAAAACAAAATCTGGTAATATTTCCTTTATTCTATCTTTAACAGACATCTCTTATAATCCTTTCCTAATCCTTAATATCATCTTTTTAAAGTCTTTATCTTATTAAAAAGCACAAATAAATGATTCTTATTAAATACAAAAGTCAGAAACAGGGAAACCAATACTAACAGTGCAGTTATTAAAAATGATTGATATATCCATTCTGACCAACTATTGATAGATAACATTTTTGTGCTGTATCTGTTATAGTATATAATTGCTATACCGAATACAATTAGTGCATACAATAAATTTTTCAAGCTTTCAAAAACGCTCATCCCAGTAATTCGTTTTGGCACATAGAAAAAGAGATCTACACCCCTATAAAAATTAGCAAAAGTTGAACCCATTAAAATACCTACAATGCCCTGATAATAGCATAAAATTGTGGAGCTAATTACTAATATCATGGCTTGTGTCAAACTTCTTAATCTAGTCTCTCTATAGTGACCAGCGGACATGACCATCATGCCTTGTGGAGTTTTTATTCCATTTACAAAACCATTTATGACAAATGCAATAGAAATAGACTGCACCAAATAGACATTGTTATCAACTCCCGAAGTATATAGTTTAACAAAAGGCATCAACATTGATAAAGATACTCCAAACACGATCCCAATAATAATAAAAAGAAAATATTCAAATGCTGAATATATTTTTTTCAATTTATCAAATTCTTCTCTAGCAATTAAATCACCAAAACTTGCCGAAAGAGAGTTTGGTAGCATCGTTACAATTAGATTTATCCCCCCTATTACAATATTATATATCGAAAATACACTAACTGAAACTAATCCTAGCATAAACGTTGCGAGTATAGTGGGAAATGCTGATTGAGCAGTTCCTACAATTTGTAAAAAAAGTACATCCCATCTATTTTTTAAAAGAGAAACATTGGTTCCATATTTTTTTGAGATAGATGGATAATTTTTATTAACATGCCTACTTAGATATAGCCATCTAACTCCTATTGGAACTAACGCGAATAAATAGACCCAATTTATCGGAACTTTAAAATTGGAAAGTGTAACGATGATAATACCATTTAAAATTTGATTAATAGATACAGCGTTCAGCACAACATAACTTTTTTGATCGGCTGTTAGTAAAGTTCGATATTTCCCCAATGAAAAAAAATTGATTACTCCTGTAAGTCCAATAAAAATGATTAAGAAAAAAACAGATTTATTAGAGATAGGAAGTCCTTCAATAAATAGTGGATAGACAAAGGCGACTCCCAACACACCTAATAAAAAATATACTCCCACTCGTTTATAAAGTACTTCCGTCGTATTAATTAAGATTGAAATAACTTTATAATCTTTTTGTGCTAATGGCTTATACAGGGCATATATTGCCGCTCCTCCAAGCCCCGCCTCCAATATATTAAAATAAGATATAAATTGGGTTATGGATGTCACTAAACCATTTGTAGAATTGCCATAATTTAATAAAATTGCTTTTGGTACGATAAATCCCATCGCAAAAATAATCAATTGGTTACTAAGTGATGCAATCGAATTAAAAGCGAATTTCTTTGTTCTATTCATAGACTCTCTCTCTATCGTTCAATATAATAAACGTTCTATTCTCTAGTTTTATCCATAATTAATTTTATTACATCTAATGATGCTTTCCTTTGTTCTTCTAAAAGAGCATTAACTGTACTCCAATCTATTTTTAAATCGGTTTCAGAGTCAATATTTCTATTTTCTAAACCCACTAATTCTGTCAAATTCTCTATTCTTGAATTAAAATTGATTTTCTCTTTATTAAGGGCAAAAAAGAATTCTTTCTCAAAATTTATTGAAAATGCGACTCCATGAAAGGAACTTGTTAAGACATACTCAGCATCGCGAAAGAAATGTAAAAAATCTATTGGTCCAAAATCTTTTTTATTCACAATTCCAAATTTTTTTTTCCAAGACTCGTTAAGGTAAATAATTTGAAAACCAGTCTGTTTTCTAATCTGTTTAGCTTTTTCAAATAACTCCGGAGAATCAGCCATTGTATAAATCAAAATATATCTATTCGTACAAGGTCTATTAATAGGTAAAATCGAATTCCAATAGTCTTTAGTTAAGAGTAATGTGGGGTCTAGTACTTGAAAAACCTCTTTTTTAGTTAACCCTTTTATTTCATTTATTCCATCTTTTTCCCTTAACGACAACACATCAAACGATCTCAATGATTTTCTCCAATGTTCGATATCGTCTTTTTCAAACTGTACAATTCCCAAACTAGCTGCATAGGAAAATTTTCCTTTACCTTCTTCAGCAAAATCTAAAAAATAATTCCAATCTTTATTCGTATGATTGAAATTCCAAACTTGATCACTTCCTACAATAAATCCATCAAATTCTTTATTAGCCAAAAAAATATTTTTTGAGTTGTACTCTCTAGAAAAAATCTGATTATTTACATAAAAATCATCAAATAATTCTTGACGCTTCAATACATATCTATTCGAAAATAAATGTTTTATTAATTCTTTTAAACTATCAATCTCACTAATTTTCTTCAATCGATATCTTGAATTAATATGCTTATTTTGATAATTTACTATTTTTACATTTACTCCCTCATTAGTTATCAAAGTTTGTAATGCAAAAGATTGTAGTGCAGCCCCAGCATTTCGTGTATTATGGAAAGTTAAAATACCAATTTTCTTAGTCATAAGAGCAATCTTCATCCTTCTTTTTTTTGAAAATATGAACTATCATTAGACACAAAATATACGTAGCTAAAAGAGAATTATTGTAAAATGGATTACCACTCATTCCATATACAACAAAAAAAACTTGATAAGAAACGGAAAATATAATAATAGTTTCATACTTACTTTTTTCAGCTTTAAGCAGTTCTTTTATTCCTTGAACTAGCCCGCAAGTAATAGCTGTAACAAAAAGGATAAAACCCACAACACCTGATTCTGCCAAAACTTGAAGATATATGTTATGAGCATCATTTCCAGAAGACACAATCTGTGTGGTATTAACTCCAATTCCTCTAAATGGATGTTGGTTGAAAGCATTCAAAGTTGATGCATAAATATATTGACGTCCATTCAATATATTTCCAGAATAATCAATGTTCTTTTTAATCATTACCTGAGTGATTTCTAAATTATTTAATATATACCAACCTACTAAAATGAAAAAAATTAATAGAACTGAATAAACAAAAAATCTCTTAATATTTTTTCGTGATCTAATAAGGATAATAACTATCATTGAAGCGAACAATCCCGCCATTAGACCTCTTTTAGTAGTTCCAATAAGTAAAACAAGCCCAAAAAGAAAAGAGATTATTGATACTATTTTGTTTGTTTTCGTTAATAACAAAGCGAACATACAAATCATAAACAAAGAGATATGGAACGCATTTTGACCTATATCTGAAGTAATTCCTACTAAAAAACTCGCCCTTGTTTGATTTACTGCATTCATTAATTCCTTTCCCGTATACAATTTCATCAATATATTGATTTGTTTTTCTGGCTGAATCAAAAAGAATAAATTCATAAAAACATGAACCCCGGTACAAATTACCATTGAAGGCACAATAAAATTAAAAATTTGAATTGGGATGTTTTCAGAAAAAATCATAAGTACAACTAGTGGTAAATATGAAAGTAGATACTTTATGCTTAACTCTTGATTAATTGAGAAGAAACTCCCCATTATGATAACAATAGAATACATAATCCAAAAAAACTTTCCAAAGGACAAACTTATGTTGATCTTTGTCGATACAATAATTCCCAAAATAAAAACGAATAAAAGTATAGAAGAAAATATATAATAAATACTCGGAAAAATATTAATCGTATTGATAAACAAAACGTATAATACAGAGAATATAATCCAAATAAAACTCAAGATCAAAGATTTATCAGAACCTTTAGTTCCTTCAATTTGATTTTCTAGCATTCGCTCACCTGCTTCACTATTTGTACAAAATTCCTTACATAGAGCCTTTTATCAAAAAGTTCGCTTCTATTCTTTGCACTATTTCCCATTTTAGTTACTATATCAGGGTTTCTTGATAGAAAAAGAATTTTCTCTTCTAATTGTGATATTAAGATTTCTAAATCCCTTTTTTCTACTACTAGCCCAGAAAGTTCATCTATAGTTTCAATCAATCCACCAGAATTTGTAATTATTACAGGATGTTTGCTTGCCATATGCTCAATTGAAGTTAGAGCTAATGGTTCATCCCACACTGATGGTACTACTCCTATATTCGCAGATGCTGTTACTCCAATAACTTCGTCATACGGAAGAGTTCCAGTGAAGACAGCATCATCATCGTCCAAAGTATTATGTACTTCTTTCAAATAGGATGACTTCCCTTTTGCATCTTTTTTTTCAGCTGTTAAAAGAAGTTTTATTTTTGGATTTTTCTTTCTGACATTGTGGATTGCTTTGGCTAATTCTAAAACTCCTTTTTCAGGAATAATCCTACCTGTATAAAGTACAATAAAATCGTCCTTTTCAAAACCATACTTTTTTCTAATTTCTTTCTTCGTACTTTTATCAACTTTTTGAAATTTTTGTATATCAACCCCATTATAGAGTAGGTAAGTATTATTATTACCTCCTATTTGGTTAACTCTTGATTTAATCCATTTACTTATACAAAAAATTCCATCATATGAGTTTTTCATGTTAATAGCTTTTTTATTATCAGGATTAAGAAAATCATTATGCAAGTGTAAGTAAATTTTTTTATCAGGAAACTCTTTTCTTAAAAATACTCCATACTCAGGTTTATTTTCCACAATGATAGCGTCAAAATCTTGTGTTCCTCTCTTCATTTGCTTAATAACCTCTTTAATAAAAGCATTTTTTATGGACAAGGAAGAATATTTATTTACTAAATGGCGAAGCAGTTTCGAAATATTAAAAAAAATATTTTTGTTATTTATCCAAGTAAAACAGGAATTTTTATATTTCATTGATTCATTAACCGCATCGTAATTATGAACAGTAAATACTTCATAACAAAAATTTTCATTTTTTTCATTTTCATCAATCAAAATATTGGTCAGTAATTCTACAGCACCTCCATTTACAGCAGGAATTGGTAAAATACCGTTCGTTACTATTGCAACCTTCATATATTATCCTTTCTTAACAAGATTTTCATAGTAGTTTATTAATTTACCAGCCTCAAAAGTAATTTCCAACCCACTATTCTTTAAATTGTTTTCAATAGGAATCCTCGAAAAATTCATTTTTCTAATATATTCTGCCCATTTTACCTTCCCTAAATCAAGCGGAAGTTCATTATAAGCCTTGCTAATCTTTGATTCATCAGGGATTGGACCTTTAGAGGCTAAAATTGCTAAACCATTTGCCTGTGCTTCTGTAGTAACCAGCGGCATTCCTTCATATAAAGATGGAAATAGAAATAAATCAAAACAAGAATAATATTTTTGGATTTCTTGATTAGGTTTTACAAAAATAACTTTTTCATCTAAATTGAGCATACGTATTTTCTCTTGTAAACTTTCTTTCAACTCTCCAATTCCCAATAACATTAAAACATAATTTCCATTATTACCTTTTTGAAGCTCTTCAAAAACATCAATAATAAAATCATGATTTTTTTGAAGAACAAATCGACCTATATTTCCAATTACAATATCGTTCTTCTCTATTTTATATTTTCTACGTAATTCATTTCTATCGGTTTTATTAAATTGGAACCTTTTTTGAGAAATCGCATTTTTAAAAATCTTTACTTTTCCTTCACGTACATTTTTCTTACCAAATAAATCAGTTGCAGCTGCTTTAGAAGCTGCTATATACTCTGTAGCAAAAAATTTGCTTAAAGAAGCATATACATTATTTCTAATAAACTGTTTTAATCTATTCCCTTCTCTTACATTAAATAAGTGTGCGTGAGACAAGCGATTTCGTACACCTGAAAAAAATCCTGCTGCTAACCCATGAAAATTGGTAAATGTCATGTGACATTCAAGAATATCTAGTTTGTCTCTTTTTATTTGGGATATTAAATCAAAAAAAGATTTGATAGGATTTGAGTTCATTGAACCCACTTCATGAATAATGCAACCTGCATCTTCAAATCTTTTAGAACATTCTAGTATCGGTTTAGTGTAACTATAAATATGTATTTCAAATTTTTCTGAATTCATAAAATCAATATAATTGATCAAATATGTTTCTACTCCTCCAAACATTAATCCACCAACTACATGACCAATTTTTATTTTTCTCATAGAAATCTCCAAATCTAGTCTGAACCTTTCACAAGTTCTAAGTATTTATTTTCTAGTAAATGTATGGAATTATCAATATTGAAATTTGAAGCTTTAAAAATTTCACTTGCATTTTTTCTATCAATTTCTTTATTGTGAAATCGATTTACTTCAAAAGCCCATTCTTCATCTGAATCGCTTAAATTTATAAATTTTATATGTTCAATTACAGCAACCTCATTCGTAATAGCTGTCGAAACAATACTTGGTAATCCCGTTGCCTGAACTTCTTCTAAAACTACTGGTAATCCTTCATAGTGTGATGGCATAATGTAGCAATCCATAACTTGAAGCCATCTTTCTATATCAGACCGAAAACCAACAAATAATACTGAATCCCTAATTCCAAGTTCTTTAGTGTATTCTTCTGTCGCTTTTCTAAGTTCGCCAGAACCGATGAGAACCAGGTATGCATCAGGATTTTTCATTAGTAATTTATTAAAGACATCAATTATTTTTTTGTGATTTTTTTGGTAGACAAAGCGGCTCACATTACCTACTACAAACTTGTTTTCAAGTCCCATCTCCTTTCTGATCATTTTTCTACAAGATGAATCAAAATAGAATTTTTTAGTATTGATTGCGTTCGGTAAAATAAAAGTTTTTCTGGTTTCTCCAAAAAGCCATTTCCCTGCAATATTAGAGGCAGCAAAAAAACTATTTGAATAATGTGATAATGGAAACTTTAAAATATTTCCTAAAAAAATTTGCAACTTACTTGTTGTCTGGTATCTTGTATTATGTGAGTGGGCTATTCGAACTTTTATACCACTTTTCTTTGCCTCTCGTAATACAAAAAAATTTTTTGAAGAACCATTCATATGTAAAATATCGAAATATTCATTATTTTTAAAAAAAGAGTGCAATTTTTTTTGATACAAAAACTGACCCTTTACACTTCTCAAGTTAACACCCTCGATAACATGCACTTTGAAATCACTAGAACGTAACCACTCAAAATACCCAGATTCTTCAGAAGTTTCTAGAGTCAAAACCTCGACATCAAATTTTTTACGATTTATCTTTCCAAAATAAGTTTTCATCATAGCTTGAATTCCTCCGTTCTCCAAGCTATCCAAGAAAAATAGAACACGAACTCTTTTCATAATTCATAATCACCTTACTAAAAGATTTAATTTCTCAAAATATTCTGGTAATACAGTATACACTTTATTCTACTCTAGACTTAATTCTTTAGATATTCTTTTTCGATACTGTTAATCATACTAGACAAAGTAAACTTATCCTCAAATACTGATCTCGTGCTTTCAAGATTTTTAATATCACTTCTTAGGATCAATTCACTAGCCGTAATTGGATCACTAATATTGAAAAGAGCATCTTTTCTTATCAATTCATCATGTCCAACTACATTAGTTCCAATAATGTTAATATTTGCACGCATAGCTTCTATAACAGAATATGGTAATCCTTCATACAATGAAGTGGTTAAATAGAGATCATATCCTGCAACAAGTATTTCAGAATCCGTTCTTTCTCCTAAAAGATGAATATTTTTTGAAACCGAACTATGAGTTACTAAATTTTTAATTTCCTCAAATAATGGTCCATTTCCTACCCATACAAAGTGAACATTTTTATCTTTATTAATTACAATCTCAGCTATCTTGAAAAAGAGTATCGGATTTTTCTGTTCTGTCATCCTAGCATTATTTCCTACTATAAAAAATGACTCACTTAAGCCTAAAGATTTTTTTAATACTTTTTTTTCTGGAAATGATATTTCTGGTAATCCATTATAGATAACTTTAAATTTTTTTGGATGATCAATATTTACACGTAATGCTTCATTCAATTCACTTGAAGAAACGCAAAAATTCATTGTAGTCATGTACCGACTTAACATCTTTTCAATCATGACAAAAAATGACTTTTTTTTTGAACCAAACTCAGAAGATAAGAAAGAATAGGCATGTGGAGTATAAAAAATCTTCTCTACTTTATTAAATTTAGCTGCAAATCTACCTACAACACCAGCTTTTGAACTATGACAATGAACAACATCCGGCATTATTAGCTTTATTTGTTTATTAATAAATCTGAAAGCTTTTAAATCTTGGGAAAAACTAATTTTTCTTTCTAAAAAGGAACAAGGTATCATAGTACATTTTTTTTTCAAATTCTCATAATTTTCAATAAACGTACTATCTAAATTCTTCTCCCCGTGAATATAAAAAATTTCAAATTTTTCTGAATCTAAATTTTCAAGCAGTTGAACAATATGCTTTCTCATCCCACCACCCACAGATTCACTAATTAGTAAAATTTTTTTTTTGGCCATTTTCATTGCACTCCATTACTGACTGTACTTTCAATATGCACTGTTAGGTTTAATCATTATTTTTATTGTGTTTAAAATCAGTTTTATATCATAAATAGTGTTACGTTTTAGAATATACTCAATATCAAAATTGACCATCTCATCAAAATGTACTTCATTTCTACCACTAACTTGCCATAACCCTGAACATCCTGGCTTCACTAACAAACGTTGCATATCATATTGAGTATATTCAGCAACTTCTCTTTGCAAAGGTGGCCTTGGTCCAATCAAACTCATATCACCCTTGATGACATTAATCAGTTGTGGGAGTTCGTCCAAACTTGTTCTTCTAATAAATTTCCCGAACTCAGTCACTCTCGGGTCCTCTTTCATTTTAAACATAGCACCCTTGATTTCATTTTTATCAACCAGTTTATCCAATTTTTCTTCCGCATCTACACACATTGAACGAAACTTATACATAGTAAACAATTTTCCATTTCGTCCTACACGTTTTTGCGCAAAGATGACCGGAGAACCTGGCTCATCCTTATGTATTTTATAACCAATCCAAAGCATGATCGGAGAGATTAAAATAATTCCGACTATTCCAGCAAAGAGGTCAATGAGTCGTTTAACAAAATCATAGCCTTTTTGTTTCTGAATTTTTTCTTTATCTATCCAAATTAATTGAGAGCCTTCTCTCTCTACAGGAGACTTGGTCTTCAACATATTCACATCCCCAAAATACTTTTCACTTTTCATAATATGCTCCCCCAAACAAACTATTAATTAAAGAATTTGAAGCGTGATTCTTTTATCATTGTGAATTCTGGTCGTACAACTTCATCACCGTTCACCAAATCTTTTGCCATCTGCTGCATTTCTTCAACCATTCTTATCCCACCAATTTTATGAATTTCTTCATAGGCTTCTTTCATCAGAAACGTTCGGTGTCTCAGATTATGGGCATCAGAAGCAACCATATAGAGCATATTGTGCTTCAGCATTTGCCGTGATGTCTTTTGAATATCTTTCCCAAAGACACCAACAATACTTGGAGCAGTTAATTGCGTTAATGCTCCCATATCCAGAAAGGGGATTAGCCGATTGGGGTCTTTTCGAAAGACCGCGTTTCTTTCTGGATGAACAATCACTGGAACATGCCCTTTGCTCATTAACTCAAAGAAAAGTTGTTCCGAATACTCAGGGACATCACCAGAAGGAAATTCGATCAGGATGTATGTATTATCAAGGTCCGTAAATAGAATTTCTTGATTTTTAATATCCTCTAAAAGTGAACCTGTAATCCGTACTTCTTGTCCTTCTAATAAAGTGAGTGGAATATCTTTTTGATCCAAGACTGCTTGTAACTGATTGACCCTAGTAATTACTTGTTGAGCAGGATTAGAATAGCTTCCATTATTATGATGCGGCGTACACATTAAGTGCGTAATTCCTTGACTCACCGCTTTTTTTGCCATTTCGATGCTATCTTCTAGCGTTTGAGCCCCGTCATCAACTCCTGGCAAAATATGACTATGCAAGTCAATCATTTCTCCACCTTCTTATACTATTTATCGGTACCATAATAGTAATAGCCTTGGTCATTCGCATCTGTACTGCCGTTAAACACAGCGCCTAACACATTGGCATTAACCATGGATAGCAGTTCACGAGCTTTTTGCAAAGAATCTTTGCGAGTAACATTTTCACGTACGACTAACATCGTGCCATCCGCTTTTGAAGCAACGATTTGAGCATCCGTTACTGCTACGATTGGCGGCATATCAAAGATCACAAAATCATAATCAGATCGTAACTCTCTAACTAATTGATCCATTCGAGTTGAACCTAGTAGTTCAGATGGATTTGGCGATTTCGGTCCACTAGTCATTACGTAAAGATTAGGAACAACACTACGTTGAACTGCCTCACTGACATTCATATCTGTACTTAGAACGTTACTCAAGCCCACGCCATTATTTAATAGGAAGGTTTTGTGTACCGTTGCTTTACGCATATCCGCATCCACTAATAAAACACTTTGTCCAGAATTGGCAAAGACTACTGCCAAATTCGCTGCGGTTGTTGATTTTCCTTCACCAGGACCTGAAGACGTAATTACTAATGTTTTGATTTGACGATCCGCTGAAGAAGCAAATTGGATGTTCGTACGAATCGTACGGTAACGTTCAGATACCGGTGAACTTTTATCAATTAAAGTAATCAGGCTGACTGCCTGAGCTACATCGGATTGTTTCATTCTTTTAGCCATAGTTACCTCCTAGACCCGTTTCCGTCTGCGACGATCAAGAGTCATATCTGTTTCATTTTTTGGAACTTCTCGTTTAGTGATTGTTGGTGCAGGTTCACGACGGATTTTTGCGTTTAATTCTTTTTGTGTCAATTCTGGGACATTTCCTAACAGGGTCAGTCCATATTCATCCGTTAATGTCTTACTTTCTTTCACCGTGCGATCCAGTAATTCAAGAGCGACAGCTAGACAGACTCCTAACATCACACCAAGTAATAGACCCGCAGCAATGGTTAATTTCTTATTTGGAAAAACTGGATCGCTACTAGCAACTGCTTGTGAAATAATCGATATGCGATCCACATTTAAAACGTCCTTCGCATTCGCTTTAAATATCTCCGCCGTTGTATTAGAAATATTCGCTGCTTCTCTTGGACTTTTGCTTGTTGCAATAATCGAAAACATTTGAGAGTTTTGATTTTGTTCTACTTTGATGACTTCTTTTAAATCATCTGTACTCATTTTTACCCGGTATTCAGAGTTCAGTTTTTCTGATACTTCCTTGGTTACCAAATCCCCCGTGATAATGTCTTTATATGTATTGATCATCTGCAAGTTCGTATTGACATCATTGGCATTCGTTGTTTCTGTTTGCGGCAATGTCACGACTAGCTGTGCTTGTGAGCTATATTTTGGAGTTAAAATGAAAAAGGCTAATAGACCTGAGATCAATAGGCCTGCTAGTCCTCCTAATATGATTAACCCGATCCTTTTTCTTAGTAGTTCAAATAATTGTTTGATACTGATTGTTTGCTCCATAAGACCCTCAACTTCCCTAAAATTTACTTTTATTCATTCGGTTAGTTTCCTTAAATAGCAGAAATAGTATAACAAAAAAGGTTGACAGGAAAGGAATTCCTTGAAAATTTTTATCTTCTTTTTTCAACACTTTTTATAAAGAAAAAGAACTTTTCTATCTCAAAATCGTTCTTTTTTCTCTTCTACAAAGGCTATTCTACTTGAAACTATGCTGTTCTATCCCCAGTGAAAAACTGATAATTACTTTGTTTTAAATTAAAACGTCAATTTATTGTTTTTTATGCCATAATAGTCAAATAAAAAAACAAAGTCTTTTGTTTGTTCATTCATTTTCATATTTACATACTCGTACCATTTTAACTTAAAAAGCACAATCAACGTTATTATTATAGTTCAGACAGACTGCAATATCAATGATTATTTAAATACTCAATATAATGTTATATACACAGTTTATTTCGAAAAAGTATAAAAGAAATAAAGGTAATTTTATATTTCATGATTAATTTGTAGGTCCATTCACTATTATTTTCACTAAATCAATGATTGATGAATCTGATTCATCTCTATAAATAATCGATTCATTTATTTTTGTCACAGTTGAAATCTTTTTGACACAATTGGGTTCTTCCTTTCTTTTAATCGCTCTCATTACGCTCTTTCTAAACAAAACGAACTGTAGACAACACGCGCTTGTGTGTTGTCTACAGTTCGTTCTAACCTATTTTTTTATTTCTTCCGTCGGATATAAGTGATCCCGATTACAATAAGAATAACGATCGCGCCGATAATGATCAGTGTCATTCCTTTATCCTCACCTGTTTTCGGATAATAGCCTTGTCCAGGCGTATTCGGACGACTTGGTCGATTGGGGTGATCCGGTACTGCTTCATTCTTGACCACGACATCCACTTGAGTTGGTTTGCCGCTATGTGTCGCCGCAATCGTAAATTCAACAAGCTTTTCTGATCGTTGGTAGCCAATTGGCGCTTTCGTTTCTTTAAAGAAATACGTTCCCGGTGCAAGCTTCGTCACCGTTAATTTTCCTTCATCATCCGTCTGAAGGTTCTTATGCAAGATGTTGTGATGACGATCTAATAGCTGGAATTCGGCATTTGCTAAATGCTTCCCTGCATTTTCTGCATCGACTTTGGTTAATACGACTTTTCCTTGATAGTTAATGACCTTTTCACTCGCTGTAACTACTTTGGGCTGACCTTTCGCTTTATCCCTGATAGCGAAAGGAACTGGTGCTGTGTTGACGATATAGCCGGTAGGTGCCTTCGTTTCCACGAACTGATACTGACCAGGGGCCAAATGTTCGACCACGATCTCTCCTTCAGCATTCGTCTTCAAATCCTTCGAAAGGACTTTTCCTTCACTCGTTTGCAATTCAAAGATCGCGTTTGATAATACTTTTCCAGACTCGTCGGTTTTGACCAGTTTCGCAGAACCTTGGTAGTTTACTAATGGCTCATCAAGTCTGACCGTTTGTTTGCCGTCTTTAGTTGATTTGGCTATTGTAAATGGTACCTCTGTCGTATTGATAAGATACCCTTTCGGTGCGTTGATTTCCTTAAATACATAGTCGCCAGGAGCTAAATTAGTCGCCAATACTTCGCCTGCTGCATTGGACTTGATCGTTGGCCCAACCTGTTTGCCTTCTGCATCAAGAACGACAAATTCTGCATCCTTCAATGGCCGATTATTTTCATCGGTTTTCATCAACTGAGCGGCGCCTTGATAGTTGATCACTGGTTTCTCCGGCAGAACAACCTCTGGCTGTCCCTCAGCAGCATCGCTAATCGTGAAGGTGATCGGTGTTTGATTCACGATATAGCCTGGAGAATAACGCTCTATTAAGTGATAGTCGCCAGGAGCTAAGCCTGTTAACGTCATCACGCCGTTTGCATCCGTGGTTCCTTTTTTAATCGGAGTCTCTGAGTCTGCCTTAAATAGATCAAATTCGACACCCTTCAAAGGATTCCCAGCTTCATTTTGCTTCGTTAACTGGAAGGTCCCTTGGTAATTAGTGAAGGGGGCTCCATCATTGGCTTGAATCGCTTTTGGCTCACCGGATGCTTGATCAGGAATCGTGAATGGAACTTTTGTACGATTCACTAAGTAGCCATCTGGCGCTTTGAGCTCAACGAGATTGTACTCGCCAGGAGCTAAGCCATCAAAGTGAACGAGCCCGTCTGATGCTGTCGGTTTCCCTTCAAGCAGCGTCTTTCCTGCTTTATCTTGGACATCAAAGACCGCGCCTGCCAAACCTTGCGCCTCTTCCGAACGGTTAAAGGCCACTTTTTTCATTTCAACGGACCCTTGATAGTTGATAAAGTCTTTCCCGTCATTGGCTTTTACTTGCGTTGGTTTGCCCTTTGCGTTTACTGGAATCTCAAATGGTATCGGATCGTTATTGATCAGATAGCCGTCTGGAGCCGTCACTTCTACAAAGCGATAATTTCCTGGGGCCAACTCATTGGCAATGACCGCGCCATCCGCATTACTTGTTATCGGATCGCCTACCTGTTCACCCGCTTCATTTACCACATGGAAGATGGCCCCTTCCAATTTGTCGCCCGCCATATTCGCTTTGGTCAAAATCGCAGAGCCTTTATAATCAATAAAGTCAGCGTCCTTCAGTGCATTGACTACTGCTGGTTTGTCCGCGGCTGCTTTTTGAATGGTAAATGGAATCTCTGTCGTGTTAATTAAATAGCCTTCTGGGGCTTTTGTTTCAACAAATTTGTACGCTCCAGGGGCCAAGCCATTGGCTGTCACGAAGCCGTCCTGATCGGAATAAATCGTTTCGCCAACCCGCTGATCTTCTTGATCACGTACTTCGAACGCTGCACCTGCTAATGGGTGATTGGTTCCATCCGTTTTACGGAACCGGGCTGATCCTTGATAGTTTACAAAATTGTCATTCGCATTCACTACAGCTGGTTTTCCTGCCGATGTTGGAGCAATCGTAAATGGTATCGGTGTTGTATTGATCAGGTACCCATTTGGAGCTTTCGTTTCGATGAATTGATAATCACCTGGTTCGAGACCTTTCACTGTCACCTCACCATTTTCATCGGTCTTCAACTCCTTCTGTACGGCTTTTCCAGCACTGGTTTGAACATCAAAAACGGCGCCTGCTAATAATTTCCCAGACTCAGCTTTCTTCGTTACCTTCGCAGTTCCTCGGTAATTTTCAAAATCACCAAGATCTACTGTTGCCGGTTTAGCATTTTGCGGATAGATCGTAAATTTATGCTCGGTCGTGTCGCGAATATAGCCTACAGGTGCTTTTGTTTCCTTTAAGATATAGTCGCCAGCGCCTAATCCTTTGGCGTAAAATTCACCCTCGCTATCGGTTTTGATGAGCGTTTGCTCAACGCCCTCTTTATCAGTGGTTTTGATCGGTTCATCTGGCTTCGCAGCTCTAACGAGTTCATATTCAGCTCCGGAAAGCGGCTTATTGTCGCTAACTTTTCTCCCTTTAATAGCTGCTTGATAGTTTGCCAAGTCTAAAGTGATTCCACTGGCTTGCTGGTTGTTTACGACAAAATAAACGGGTTGACTGCTAATGACGTAATTTGGCGCTGTTTGTGTTTCGATCAATTTGTAGCTGCCATCTTCTAATGCTAGGTTGCTAACATTAATCGTCCCATTTGATTCTGGCTTCAAATCAGCTTTAACCAGTTTTCCATCTACTGAGCCATCATCAAAATACAAGGCGAAAGTCACTTGAGAGAAGTCCAGATTTCCAGAAGTCTCTCCATCGCGCTTCTTCAAATCGATTTCTTTTCTGCCATTTTGGAAATCACCACCGTCAACAATATAGGCGCCATCCTCGATTCTATTCGTATGATTTTGCTCATCTGTCATCGGCATCGTTGCTGGTACACGTTCTGGAATGACGAAGGTCACTGGGAACGTATTTAACAAATACCCATTTGGTGCTTGGCTTTCCTTCACGTAGTACGTCCCAGGGGCCAGGTCTTTGAATTCGACGATTCCATTACTTTTCGAGCTGACTTTTTTCGGATTGCTGTCACTGAAATCAGCCTTGGTATACAGCGTGAATTCTGCGCCAGCTAAATCAATCATTTTCGAATCGTCAGTGATCTCATTTCCAACTTTGTGCAGACGGATGGTGCCGCGATAATTCGCAACATTGTCAGCAATTTTAACGATTGCTGGTTCACCCTTGCTTTCTGCTGGAATCTCAAAGGCTAACTTTTCACTGGTCATGATGTATTTCCCATCAGCACCTTTATCAGGTGCTTCTGTTTCCGCGAATTGATAATTACCAGGGGCTAATCCAGTCACTCGAACAAGACCATTTTTATCGGAGGTTGCTGTTTTGCCAGCGACATCTTTTCCTTGCTCATCAATGACTTTAAATTTCGCCCCTTGTAGCGCGTCACCTTCACCGTCTGTCTTCGTTAACTGAGCGGTTCCTTGGTAATTGATAAAGTGATCCTTGACCGTTACGACTGCAGGCTGTCCATTGGCATTTTTTTCTACAGTCACAGGGACGGTCGTTGTATTCAATAAATAGCTTGATGGGGCTTCGACTTCCTTAAAGGTATAGTCGCCTGGTGCTAGATTATCGAAAAGAACTTCCCCTTTGGTCGTTGAAGTGACCGTTTTTCCATTTACAGGATGGTTTTCACTGTCTAGTAACTGGAATTTCGCACCTGCTAATGGCTGATTATTGGCATCGGTCTTGATCAATTTGACGGATCCTTGATAGTCTTTGAAGGGTTCAGTGATCGTGACCGTTTGTGGTTGCCCTTCCGCTGAATCCGGAATGGTAAAACGGATTGCTTGATCATTGATCAAATAGTTGGTTGGCGCTTTGGTTTCTTTGATCGTATAGTCGCCGGGTGCCAACTTTTGGATCGTCACTTTGCCATCTGATCCCGAAATGCCTGTTCCAACGGCTTGATTGCTACTATTATATACAGTAAATTCTGCGCCTCGTAATGCCTGACCGTCGTTATCAACTTTTGTTAAGGCGACAGCGCCTAGATAATTTCTCAGAGTCAGCTTCCCACCAGGTGTTGTTTGATCATTCGTTGTCACCACTGCTGGTTTTCCAGCTGCACTATCTGGAATCGTGAACTTGATTTTTTGTGTATTCACTAAGTATTTCTTGTCGTTTGAAACTTCTTGGAAATAATAGTTACCGGGTGCTAAGCCATCAATCGTGACATTGCCATCAGCATCTGTCTTGAGACTTTCTGGTGTCACTTTCTCCGGTGTCGCAGCATCGGTATAAACATCGAAGGCAGCACCAGATAACTTACTGAAACCATCATCCGAAGTATTTTCCGCTTCTTTGTACAAACGAGCGGAGCCTTTATAATTAACATTCGCATCCCCAGTGATCGGAATATCTAACACTTCCGGATCACTTTCCGCTTGCTGTTGAACAACAAATGGAATCTCCTTCGTATTCAAGAGATACCCGTTTGGCGCTGTTTTTTCGACAAACTTGTAGCTGCCTGGCGCTAGCTCAAAGGCACGGACATTGCCATCTAACGTATCCGAAGTGAATAGGCCGTCGCCCCCCGCACCATTGATTGTCTCCGTTATCGGTTGCCACTGTCCATCGCGTTGACGCAACAATTGATATTTCGCTCCGCCTAAGCCGTTGCCATTGGCATCCACCTTTTGGAAACGAACGCCTTCTTTGTAGTTCTTGATCGGTGTCTTCTCATCTACTACTAGCTTCTGAGCTTCACGATCAATGGTAACAGCGTCCCCACCTTGATTATCAGAGACTGGCGTTGTAAAGCGAATCACTTGCTCGTTCGTCAGATAATCGTCTGGCGCTTGTGTCTCCTTGATTGCATAGGTCGTTCCTGGAGCTAGATGGTTAAAGGTAACATACCCATTCGTATCTGAAGTAACTGTATCGCCAATCGCAGTTTTGCCATCGGCAGTATATAGTTGGAAACGTGCGCCGGATAAAGGCGTTTCTTTTCCAGCAGCAAACTCATGGCCATCGACTTTTTTGAAACGAGCCGACCCTTGATAATCAATCAACGCATCGCCATTATTTAGTCGAATCGTTGTTGGCGCTTGGTTGCCATTCGATATGGGATCAACGACAAAAGTAAATTCCCTACTATTTAAATAGTAGCCTTCTGGCGCTTTACTTTCTTTCAATTTGTATTTTCCTGGTGCTAGCTGATTTAGGTTCAATTGTCCATTGCTATTTGTAACGTAGGTACTTTGATCCCCGTAGTCACTATACTCACTCGCATTCAATTCCGCACGCTGTAGATTGAACTGTGCTCCGGCGAGATCATTGCCTGCTTCATCGGTCTTCTTCAGAACGGCTGATCCTTGATAGTCTTTCATCTCTAACACACCATCTGAGACGATCTTATCGTTCACATAAACGTTTCGGGTGCTATCTTCGTTCTGCCTTACTTCAAACTCTATCAATGTTTGATTGAGTTGATAGCCTTCTGGTGCTATCACTTCTTGAATCCGGTATTGTCCATCGCCAAGGCCCGATAAGTCCGCTCCTTGGTCCGTTGGTGTAAAACTCTTTACTAAGGTGTAATTAGGTGCTTCCTGAGTGCCACTATTTTGATAAAGATTGAATAAGCCACCCGCAATGATTTTCCCGGCGGCATTCGTTTTATTAAAGCTTACTTTGATTGGTGTGTTCTCGATTTTAGTCACTGGTGGATTGTTGCTGGTATCCGCATAGACTCTTTTGCCTTCCAGCAAATCTTGAGGAATCGTATAGCCATCAGGGGCACCAATTTCTTTGACAAAATATTCATATACCGAGCTAGTCGCAATTAGATTGCCAAATGTGATCGTTCCTCGACTATCTGTCATTGCTTGATAAAGTATATCCGTCTTATTCGTTTCCATATTCTTACGCAACAATTGCAGTTCAGCGCCTGGCACGACGCCCCCATGACCATCGAGCTTTTGAATGTCAATCTTCCCTTTTGTTCCATAGGCAGTACCATTTGATTCGTTAATTGTCACAGTGACATTTTTCTGAGTCTCTTTCCCGGGCAATTCTTTCCCTTCGCTAGTAATCGTCGCATTATTTGTCACATTTTCTGTCTTTGATGAAAAAACAGGTTCCGTATCATACATTAATACATAAGGTTTTTCAATGACACCTGTCAAATACTGACCGGCATTATTCGGATCCGTTTTTTCTTTGATCCCAGCCATATCAAGGTCAAAACTTTCCTGTCCCGTTGCTGGATCAACAGTTATTCTGATCGTGTATTGATCACTTGGCACTAACTGATCCGGCTGAACCGTGGTTGATGATCCCGAACCAGCGTATTTTCCTGTATACAACTTGAAGCTGTTCTTTTGAATCCGTTGATTAGAACTAGGATTGTCTTCAAGTTTCACATTCGCTAATAGTGATTGATTCGGATTAATATTCACCCGCCAATTGATTAAACCCGTCTGTTGATCATAACCGCCTTCCTTCAAAGCCGATTGTCCACCAAAAGCGATCGCTACTTTCGCAGATAACTCTTGTTGAATGCCGGTAATGTCAATGATCGCTGTATTGCTATAAGTAGATTGATCGTAAACAATTTTTCCTTGCAAGGATGTCTTAAATTGGAAGCGGAAAACCATCGGTGTGCCGCCAGTATCCCAGCCAGGTATCCGGTCATTATCCGAACCCACTTGCAGCGCCAACGTCCCTTGATCCTCTTCGCCTGTCGCTTCCGGATTGCTGATCTTCAAATAGCTTTTTCCTACTTGATTCCCACCGTAGGTAGTACCAGAGGCCGGCTGAAAATTCCCTCTAGCATTAACCGTCCCTCGTGTCACTGTTAAGGAATCCGGTTCGTACACCTGATTTCCTGTAATAGGATCTTTGAAATCAAAAGAAGAAACTTCCAAATTGTTATAATTGGCGATGACCGTCCAAGTAATTTCTTTTGTCACTGGATCATAGCTTCCTGATTTCATTCCTTGGTTGACTTCTTGGGTACTTGTTTTAAAGTCCGTACTGCTGGAGGAATCATACGGTTTATTATTGTTAGTAAAGCTAGCCTTTATCGTATTTTTATAATCAATGCTTGCGTTCGGATTGGCTTCTCCTTCATTAAACTGATTGTAGTTTACGTAGTATTCCATTTTAAATTGATCACTCGTTTTTGCGTAATCATTTTGGAACTTCACATCAAAGCTTGTATAGCCCGTTTGCTCTTCGTTAAGATGGATAATCACAAGATAATCTGCATCCGAAGGGGTACCAATTGTAATTTCTGGATCCCCTTTGACATTTACAATTTGGACTGCGCCAGTTAACAGTTTGTTTCCAGCAGTCACATCTCGAAGGACAATGCCGCCATCTTTTTCCCCATTCGGTGTTTTGACTTTTGAAGGGAAGCTGACATAGCCCTCATTCGTATACGTCATCTCATCTGTAAAGGAAGCATTCTCCATCTCATACTTATTCTTATTGATATCAACAGTATAGTGGGCACTCTTTGTTCCAACGTCAATGGTTGGTCGATTTTTGATGACGACCTGCTGAACAGGATTCGTGTGTACTTGAGTGGTCGGTGGTAAGTTCGTTGTTTGTGCTTGGTTCGTGACTGTTACTTGGTTATTAGAGGTTCCAGTTACGATTTTATTTACTTTCGTTTTATAAGCAATATTCATTGCCTGTCCTGCTTGGACATTGTTCTTGAACGTTACGGTAAATGGATTACTCGTTGTGTCAATCGTATAGTCATCAGGATCTACCGGTGCCCCATTAACTGGATTTCCCTTACTGTCAAAGTTCACCTTGTTGATAGTAAAACTATCCGGATCAACGTCCATATTGCTTGAATACGTATCGAAAATGACTTTATCGTTTACTAGTTCTTTTTGACCGTAATTGTAACGTATTAGCCAGCTATATACTTGTCCAACCCGATCATAGCCCGTTTGAACCTTTTCTAAAGCTTTTTTGTAATTCAAATCTACTGATGCAGAAGCTTTCAAATTGACCGTATCCGTAACTAGATTCGCATTATTTACAATCGTTACTTTTCCACCGTTTACTGGCTTTGCCGAATCCTTGATCGTTGTATTGTAAACCACACGATACGGACGATCGATCGTCGTATTGAATTGAATCGATCCATCCGCTGAAACGGTATAATCCTTTGGATCAAGCGGTGTTTGCCCCGTTCCAATTACGTTTCCTTTTAGATCAAGATTCAACGGATAAACGGCAACCGCACCCACTTCCTCTTGATTAAAGCTCACCTGAGAAGGAAAACTCTCCTTAATTTGAGGGTTCTTTAACTCAGAAAAATCTTTGTTGAAATCAACCTGCCAGATTACTTTGTTTGGATTATTGGCAGAATCCGTTTGTCCTGCTTTACTAATCGAAGTGCCACCGGTCGGTTTAATATTGATGGTCAAAGGGGGAATATTCGTTTTACTAGGGTAAACGATCGTTGTCTTCCCTGGTAGCTTGATTAATTCCTGATCAAAACGAACATCCGCCGAAACAGACCCTCTGTCAGCTGGCACAAATGCCTGTCCATCTTGTTGTGTGAACGTGATTCTCAACTTCTTTGTCTTCGCGTCAAAAACATAGGTCCCGTATATATTTCCTTCATCATCGGCTAAATTTCCACGATGAGCAGTTTGTATGAGTGCTAACCCTTGGGGAAAATCCATTTCATAATAATCTCCAGGTACCATTTCGGTTCTTACAGAATCTGGAATCGCGAAATCCAAATTAAAGTTAACGGTTGAATTAATCGTTGGCGGATTAGGCGTAAAGTTCAGCTGGATATCTTTGACAAAATTATCGCCAGGTGCATACTGTGCGAATAGATCATCGATCGGACCAGCAGCTCTGGGCTCTTCTGGCTCCTCTGCTTGTGCTGCGATTGCTGGTTTCTTTTTATTCGGTTCTTTGCTTTCAGTTGTGGACTTCGAACGATCCGTTTCAGTCGTATCCGTATGGCTCGTCGTTGACCCCGTCTTGCTAGTTGTACTAGACTCTGCCGTCATGGCCGTTTCATTATCAGCGGAACTTGAATCCTCATTATCCTTGGGACTTTCCGGTAACGCTAATTGAAAAAAAGCGTGATTTTCTTGATAGAACTCAAGGGTTTTATCCGGTCCTCGAGTAATCGAACCTACTAAGACCAGTTTAAAACGATTTTCTCCTTTTACTAGCTTATTAAATTGAAGCGTGATTTTTGTTCGATCACCTGTTGGATCAATCGTATAGTCCCCGATTGTTTCTCCATTGTCCGCCAAAATGACCTTTTCTTCATTCTTTCTGTCTTTTAATGTAAAGGATTTTGTCATTTCGAAAGTAATCGGTTGATTATTTTCAATTGAACTAGTAATTTTTCCTATTAACGTTAATTCTGTTGAATTTTCTGTGTTCTCTTTGTCAATAAATTCACTAGCTTTATCAAACACTAAAGAATTCTTTTTATCTATTGTCTGCTCCGTTTTTTCAGGTATCGGTGCGGATTCTGTCGTTACCGTTTGTTGTGGATCATTAGACATCGTACTGATAGTTGAAGTTCCACTTGCCGAAGTGTTAGAGGAACTCTCAGTGGTCTCTGCAGCGCTCGCAATAATTGGTGATGCAAAACTTCCAAACAGGCTGAGCAACATGATGGTACTTACCCATTTTTTCATAATATCCCTACTTTTCAAATTTTCTAATTATCCAATACCCGTTTTTTTAGGAACTAGATGAATTTCATCCACATTATCCTATGATTATTTTCACTTTACAAATAATAGCTCCTAAAACAGTCAATAAAATAAGAATAATTATTGAATCGGAAAATTTTTAAAGTAAGCGATTATCTATGTTCTTTTTGTCTGAAAAAAGACTGTCTAAATGAAAAAAACTGCTGAGAAGAATTTCTCAACAGTTCTACCAATCTGAACTAGCTCCGCCACCTCCAGAGCTGCCCCCACCAAACGAATCGCCGCCACCTGAGGAGCTGTCTCTGTCATATCTGTCGTCTCTGGAGCCGCCTTTATTCCAGAGATCCTTGTGATGATAATAGACGGAGTATTGTTTCATCTCTTTCTTTTTCTTTACAAATAGATCCTTGAGCTTCAAGGTTCCAAAAGCATAGTAGAAATGGTAGTAACGTGGTTTTTTATTTTTTAGCCGCTTATAGCGTTTCACAATTTTCCCTCTAGCAATCAATACTTCCGGTTCTTTACTATGAATCATTTTTCTAACCGAATAGCGTTGAAATCTCGGATCGTCTTTTTTTAAATCCTTTTTTAACTCATTTGCAAACTCTCGGCGAGCGTTCAAATAGATAGCCATTTTACGTATTGGCGGTTCTAAAAAGACATACAGAATCACTAAGACAATTATCACTGGAAGTGCGTAATTTCGGATGATATCCCATGGACTTTTACCCGCAAAATGCGTTTCAAAGAATCCTGGTTCAAAATCTTTGATCGTCTTACTTCCTAGTAGAACCTGATTAATATTGCTTACAACTAGTTTGACTCCCGCATCGTAATTTTCCTCTCGAAAATAACCCTTCGCCTCTTCTGTCATGAGGTCCATCGCTAAGGCATCTGGGATATCCCCTTCCAGTCCATACCCTACTTCGATCCGTTGTTTCCGATCATTTACCGACAGTACATACAGGACACCAGAATCATGCTCTTTATCCCCGATGCCTAACTGATTAAATTTTTCGTTGGCGTAGCTTTCGATTGTTTGCCCCTCTGGCAACTCTTCCAACGTCACGACTGCCATTTGAGGCCGCAGCTTTAATCTTTTATATGCTTGATTATACTGATAGACTTCCTCTTTCGTTTCAGAAGACAAAACATTTGCTTGATCCTCTACATAGATGTTTTCTCCGCGGACTGTGCCACACCAGAACAATCCGAAAATCACCAACGAAAGAAAACAAAGTACCCGCTTCATTTTCTCACCCACTTCTCTTTTTCTCAATTATGATGCGTTTCACCTAAAAACACAATCGCTTTCCGAAATCTTCTAACTATCGTTTAGTTCACGCACATCAGCTTGAATAATTCGTTTTTCCAATACTATTTATCTTTTTTGGGTAAATAGTTTCGGGAATTTGCAAAAAAAGCATTTACAATGGAATTGATTTTTGTTTATAATTATTTTAAATAAAAGAGGATCGATTTCAGATTTCTTGGATTTTCTTTTATCAATTACGAGAATATTTTCTCACTATTAAACAGGAGGGTACATTATGTCATTAATCGGGAAACAAGTGGAAGCATTCCAAGCACAAGCCTATCGTCAAGGAAAATTTATCGAGGTTTCTGAAGAAGTACTACAAGGCAAATGGTCCGTCGTTTGTTTTTATCCAGCAGATTTTACCTTTGTTTGTCCAACTGAACTGGAAGATTTGCAAGATCAATATGAAAAATTACAAGAATTAGGTGTTGAGGTGTATTCTTGCTCAACAGATACTCATTTCACGCACAAAGCATGGCACGACACATCAGATGCCATCGGTAAGATCAACTACACCATGATCGGCGACCCTTCTCATCATATCTCACGTATTTTTGATGTATTAGATGAAGAAGCTGGATTAGCACAACGGGGAACCTTCATTATTGATCCTGACGGGATTGTTCAAGCAATGGAAATCAACGCGGATGGCATCGGCCGTGATGCCAGCAGCTTGATCGACAAAATTCGTGCTGCCCAATATGTTCGCACCCATCCAGGTGAAGTTTGTCCTGCGAAATGGAAAGAAGACGGCGAAACGTTGAAACCAAGTTTCGACTTAGTCGGCAAGATTTAAGGGGTTCTTATGTTAGATAATGAAACGAAAGAACAACTAAAGCAATATTTAGCGCTATTGGAATCGAAGATCGTTTTTTCAGCAAGTTTGGATGACTCTGAAAATTCGAAAAAAGTAGAAGATTTCTTGACTGAAGTCGCAGCGATGGATGATAAGATTTTGATCGAAACCAAGAATTTAAAGCGTACGCCAAGCTTTGAGATCAATCAGGTGGGCGCAGATGCCAGCGGGATTATATTTGCCGGTTTGCCAATGGGGCACGAATTTACATCATTCATTCTAGCTTTGTTGCAAGTGAGCGGTCGTGCACCGAAGATCGATGAAGCATTGATTCAGCAAATTCAATCGATTGATCGAGAATTAACGTTTGAGACGTATGTCAGCTTAACCTGTCATAACTGTCCTGATGTCGTTCAAGCCTTGAACATCCTATCCGTGTTAAATCCGAAAATTTCTCACACCATGATTGAAGGCGGCATGTATCAAGCAGAAGTTGACGCAAAAGAAGTCATGGCAGTGCCGACAGTCTTTCTAAACGACGAAGAATTCGACAGTGGCCGGATGACGATCGAACAAATCATTGAAAAAGTCAGCGGTCCGTTGAGCGCAGATGAATTCGCCGACAAGGAGACCTTTGATGTTCTAGTGATCGGCGGCGGTCCTGCTGGTGCAAGTTCGGCAATTTACGCTGCTCGTAAAGGGATTAAAACGGGAATGGTCGTGGAGACTTTTGGTGGTCAGGTCCTAGAAACATTAGGGATCGAAAATGTCATCGGCACGCCTTACGTGGAAGGCCCGCAACTAATGCGTCAAGTAGAAGAACACGTGAAGCAGTATCATGTGGACATTATGAAGGGACAACGTGCCAAATCGATTCAGAAAAATGAGTTGATCGAAGTTGAATTGGAGAACGGAGCACAATTAACTGCGAAGACTGCGATTCTTTCAACCGGTGCACGCTGGCGTGCCATCAATGTTCCTGGTGAAAAAGAATTCAAAAACAAAGGAATCGCTTATTGTCCCCACTGTGACGGACCTTTGTTTAAAGACAAAGAAGTAGTGGTTATTGGTGGCGGAAATTCTGGGATCGAAGCAGCGATTGATCTAGCTGGTTTGGCTAAACATATTTATGTCTTGGAATTTCTTCCTGAACTAAAAGCTGACCAAGTGCTTCAAGAAAAACTGTATTCATTGTCTAATGTGACTGTGATTACCAATGCAGCCACAAAAGAAATCACGGGTTCTTCCCATGTCGAAGCATTAACGTATACCGATCGCCTAACCAATGAAGAGCATACTCTGAATGTTGAAGGCGTCTTTATCTTAATCGGTTTGATGCCGAATACGGAATGGTTATCCGACACCGTCGCTTTAAGTGATCGTGGCGAGATTCTCGTAGACAAACATGGCGCAACCAATGTCGAAGGCATTTTTGCCGCAGGCGATTGTACAGACAGTGCCTACAAGCAAATTATCATTTCCATGGGTTCTGGAGCAACTGCCGCTCTCGGTGCCTTTGATTACTTGATTCGCCAAACACCTAGCTCTTAGTTTAAAAAGAAATTTTCTTATGCATACGAAAACTGTAAAAAACTTGACTCGCGGCTAGCTCAGTTGAACGGTTATCATTTTCCAAAAAACGCGGAAAATGACTCTTAGTTTCGTACGCATACGATTAGGCTAAACGGCTTGTTCATTAGTTTGTTAAGAGTCATATCTAGTTTCATATTCAATACACTGCGAAAAGCCTAACTCGCAAAATAATCCCCATCCTGTTCCTACCAACATGAGAACGGGATGGGGATTTATCTATATGATGTCTTTAAGCAAGACTTTCTTTTTGCAAATCCATATAAAGTAAAATTCTAGACATTTTTTTAGATGTTACTCTGCGGACTTCTCGTGGAATGAACTGATGAATTTCATCCTCGTTATAGCCTACTTGGAATTTGCTTTCATCAAAAACCAGTGGACGTCTCAACAAACTTGGATGTTTTTCGATAATATCAACCAACTCATTTAAAGATAAGTCATTGAAATCGACATCTAGTTTTTCATAAACCTTTGAGCGTGTTGAAATAATTTCATCCGTTCCTGTTTCAGTCATCGAAAGAATTTCTATGATTTCATCCTTTGTTAATGGATCAGACATGATGTTTCTTTCTTCAAATTCAAGTCCGTTTTCTTTCAACCATGCTTTGGCTTTCCTACATGACGTACAACTTGCTGACGAATATAATTTAATCATTTTAACATACACCCTTCTGCTTTTTATTTTTAAGTAACATGAGTTATTCTACACATATTACGATACAAGATTTTCAGGCATATGTTAAACATTTCATTTGCTTAAGTATCAAAAAAAGATACTTATCCACTCTTAAACACTTCTTATTATAACTAAAATTGATATTTATCTAAAATGAGGTATACATGGTTAAATGGAATGATTCTAAGTAATACAGGCTTTATTGAGTTTCCTGTCTAGAAAGTTTCATAACAGGTGTAATGTTTTACTAACTGGATTACTCAATTATTTCTTTGACAAACCAAAAGATGATTGTGAGTTGCTGAGTACCTATTTCTTCTTCCTTTTGAAACATTTCTGATTCAATATAGTCGGTTATTGATACCATTCTTCTCTAATTGATAATATGAAACATGAGTGAAAACAAATCGTTCCTCTTATTGTTTTCAACAATTTCATTTATTAAATTATCTTCGTAAGCATCCTCCTTGATTTTTAAATCGCTCTTCTCTATTTAATCGCGCTAACTCAGAAGCCCTTTTCATGAACAAACGCCGACTCGTAAATAGCGTTTGTAAAAACAACTCGGATGTTCTTCTAGTTTCTTAACACTGGACATTTAGAAGTCCTCCTTCTCAAATTCCCTACAAACGCAGTAGTATCCTGAACTACCAGATAATCTTTTTCTCCCAGCATGATTGAGCGTCAAGCTAATCGGCTATCGTTCTACTGCCAGAAAGAGTCCCTCCCCTTTTCGCGATATTGCTAAAAAGAGCTCTATGAAATCTGTTGATTTCATAGAGCTCTTGACGTTTTTAACTAATAACTGTAACTGTGACTGAACGGCGTCCCCATTGAATACACTGTTCAACGGTTGGGAAATGAACATCAATGATGTTTCCCTTGATGGCACCACCGGTATCTCCAGCAATCGCGATTCCATATCCGGATACCTCTACCATTGATCCTAATGGAATGACGCTTGGATCAACAGCGACAACCTGTGGATTTTGACGTAGGTCGATCCCCATCGCTGTAAAGAAGGTATTTACTGACTCTGCACATGAATAGCCTGTTGATTCCATTTGCATCGTGCGACCTGATGTCGTTGGTGTGCTTGGGGCTGGTGCAGCTGGTACTTGTTTTGGTTGTTCACTTGTTTGAGTTGTTTGTGAACTTGAAGAAGACGCTGCAGATTTTGCTGCTTGTGTAGAAGCCTGCGTTGCCGCTTCTGCTTGCGCTTTTTGTTGCGCCTGAGCAGCTGCTTTTGACGCTTTCTCAGCTTCTGCCGCTTTAGCAGCCTCTGCTGCCTTCGCTTCTTTTTCCGCTTTTTCTGCTTGCGCCTTTTCAGCAGCTTGGCGCGCTTTTTCTACTTCTTTATCTTGACTGATTTTTTCTAAGCTGGTTTTGTTATCGGCTAACTCTTGTTTTAAGTTCGCCATTTTATTATCTAACTTAGCACTCTCAGCTTCAAGGCTTTGACTATCTTGTTTTAATTGGGCTTGTGTTTTTTCTTGTGTTGCCTTCAGCTCAGTCAATTTATCCTTGGCTTCACCGAGACTGGCAACTTTTGTTTTCTCTGCGTTTTGGATGACAGACATCGCAAAGGCGCGATTCAAAAACTCACCAAGATCCTTTGATTCTAATAATGCATTGATCGAACGATCTGTCGTGCCATTGACTTGAGCGGTTTTCATCCGTTCAGCAATCGCTTCTTTCCGTTGTTCAATCTTCTTCTCTGTTTCTGCAATCTCTGTTTTTGTTTTCTCCAAAGTTGCTTCGTTTTCACTGATTTTCGAGCGAATGGTATTAACCTCTTGGTATTTTTCATTCACATCATTCAGTGCGATTTGTAATTCTCCGCTAATCTTGTCGCTTTGACGTGCGATTGCGGATTCTTTCTTATCTAAATCATTCAGTGACTCTGCCTGTGCAAAGACTGGTAAAAGTACGTTAGCACCCAACAATAGCGTGGCAACGAACCCAAACGTTTGCTTTCTCACTTAAAAGTCCACCTTTCTATTTACCCTCAGTTATTATACGAAAAAAAGACGGACTTTTTGTTTCACTAACATTACATTTCATTACAAAATGACGCGTGTTTTAGTAACATTCGTTTTATTTTTGTCAAATTTCACAAAAAAGATAGTCCCTTCAAGCGTTGAAAGGACTAATTATTTGTCATATTTTTGTAATATTATTTTTTTCGAAGCTCTTTAGATAACTGTCGAATCTCAGCTAAAGGACTTTTTATTTCTTTCGATTTCATATTGGGAAAGCTATTTAAGAAACGACGCTCTTGGAAATTCAGCTTTGGAAGCTGTTTACGCCATTCTGGTTGTTCTTTGATTTCGTTTATCCAGCCTTGACGACGTTCTTCTGCTGCGATCTTCAATTCTCCAAGATCTGTTTGCAGCTGCTCCTTTTTGTCTTGGATCGTAGCACTTATCTTGTTTAACGCCTGACGTAATGACGCTAAGTTTGCCAACGTAAAGCCTAAGTCAAAACTTATTACCATTAATAGAAGCATTGGCAGAAAAATTCCGAAACGTTGCTGCCAGCCGGTAACTAAATTCATTAAATAGGGGTTCAAAACGCGAACAATAAACACACAAGCAATTCCCCAAAAGATAGAGACTGGTACGGCGACTCGTCCATTGATATTCAAGGGAACCTCTTTATAATCCCATAATGTCAGATGGAAGATTTTCTCCAATAAAAAGCTCGTAAGATATTCCAACGCGGTCACAAGAATCAGCGCTAAGAAAAACAGCAACA
This sequence comes from Enterococcus sp. DIV0756, assembly GCF_051710745.1. Classification (NCBI taxonomy): domain Bacteria; kingdom Bacillati; phylum Bacillota; class Bacilli; order Lactobacillales; family Enterococcaceae; genus Enterococcus; species Enterococcus sp. DIV0756. Next base: position 2,800,771 of record NZ_JBIOLF010000001.1, read on the forward strand.
CGATATTCTGCTGATACGGTTCGATCAAATAAAGCACGCCAACAACACCAAAACCATAAATAGGTGTGATTGGTCCTAATAAGAAGCCGCGGTACACAAAATGTTTGGCTTTGATCGAGCAATAGATCGTCTCCCATAACCAACCGATAAATGAATAGCAAAAAAATAAGAGCACGACGATTGTAACTATTTTTTCCATTTTTTTCCTCCATTAAATGAATGCTTGGTTTTCATTATTCCATGGATGGTGAGAAAATGCTAGTTTCATGGGTAGTACTTGAGTAGCAGCTCAAATAGGTAACTAAAAGCTTCTATTTAAATTGGGAATCCAAAATGAGCGAATCACCCATCATTTTAGACAAAAAAGACAGATCACCTTATCCATAACAGCGTCGTAATCACATTAAAAAGGAATTATTTTTTTAGCATATTCACAATTAAGACTTGTTTTTAGCGCTTTCTCCCTTTATCATTTTTATATAGAAAACGTTTTATTCACGATGACAAAATAGCTATATCTTTGAATTTATTTGATCCAGCGTCACTTTCGCCAAATAAAAAATTATAGATTTATTATTTTTGCAAAAAAGACCGTATTTCATTCAGAAGAATGGTACAGCTCAGACACTTACTTCAAAAAAATAGGAGGGAATGACGATGGATTTTCGCACAACTTTAGGAACCAGCAATAAACGGCGCTTGTTGCTATTGGAATATTTGTATTATCGACGAGATGGTCTATCCAGCGACCAATTATTAAGCATGCTGAACTGTTCCCTGCCCATCCTATTGAATGATATTGATTTGATCAATTCTGAGAAACCAGACGTCCTCCAAATTATTAAAACTAAAGGCTTATTTCGAATTGTGATGGATAAGTCGATCAGTCTGGGTAGTATCTACGCAGATTTTTTGAATGCCTGTCCTGAATTTCAAATCATCGAAGAACTTTTATACGAAGAATGCGAAAATATTACCGCACTCTCGAAGAAACTATATCTAAGCTCCTCAAATACTCAACGCTATTTAAAAAAAATTGAAACCACTTTGACAGAAGCTGGGATGCAGCTTTGTTACCGTCCACTGCGAATCGAAGGAAACGAAAGTGAGATTCGTAATTTCTATTACCGCTTTTACACAGAACGGCAGAGCGCCTTTGAAAGTACGCTTCCTAAACTGCCCACTGATCACTACCACACGATCGAAAAGTATGTTCGAGAATTTATTGATATGAACTGCATTCATGAAAAGTATGTGTATGAGAAGCGCTTGATTTACAACATGTATATTAGTTTTTGGCGGATAAAAAGTGGCCATCCGTTTCCTAAAGAAGAATTACGAACGAATGCCATTTTGCTACCAACAGGGTTTCCCTATAAAAAATTGAAGCAGGCCGTTAAAGAAGGCGTGGGATTAGAGCTAAGCTTAGAGATGGTTCGAGACACTCTCTGGCTGACCTTTTCAGATGCCATTGTATTTAGCTTGCTTCATCGCGAAGTCGCGCTGTTGGATAATCCTAAGTACCGAAGATTATTTATGCAGCATTATGCTTTGACTGTAGAGTTTGATCACCTGCTGGGAAATCGCCTCAGCAACTTGAATCGTTTAGACATAGCGACCGTTCTATGCAACGATTTCTATTTATGTAATCCAAACGGAAAGTTTTTAGGCGTATTATGGCGCAATCGTTCTGTCTTCGTAGAGCAAGCTTCAAAGGTGTACGGTCGTGGAATTCAAAAGGTTCGAGAACTAGTCGAACGTTTTGTAACCAAATACAACATGTATCAAGAAGAAGACTTCATCCTGAATTATATGTATTTGTTGATCACAACGGAAGTAAATAGCATGGACTGGTTAGCCAGTCAGGATCATCCATTAAAGATCCTTCTATTGTCAGATTTATCTCCAACGGAAGAAAGCTTTTTAGCAAAACAGATTTCCGAGAGTGTCTATGGAAACTTCACGATCACCCATTTTGAAAAACTATCCGGCGGCTTGCCTAATTTAAAAGAAGAACTGAATAAGTATGATTGCTTAATCACGACAGGTTCTTCAGTAGGGCTGCCAAAAGAGTACCCCGTTATCGTCATTGACCCATTTATAACTAGTCAAAGCAGACAGTTCATTCAAGAAACCATTAGTGAGCTATCCAACCAGTACGAACAAGGAAAAAATGAGGAGACGACAAAAGAATAAACGAATTTTTGGTTCTTTCTCGAGTTTGGACTCTATCGAAACTTGAGAAAGAGCCCTCTTTATGATGCTGAATGAAAAGCGGATAGCTATACCTGTATAAGAAATAGACACTTTACTTTCTTTTCTTCTTTTTATTTCCGCTGCCTTTCCGTTTACTCGTATTTGTTTTCTTAGAGCCGTTCTGAATCACTGATTGAACATATGCCTCTTTGTGTGTAAGGATTTTTCGTTTTTTGGGTTTCTGCTGTTTTGCAGTCGGAGGATCAGAAACGGCGAGCGAATCGTCCACTGCCACGGGCTCACTTGATAATACTTGCTGGTTATCCATCCCTAGCGTAGGAACATGCGGCGGCTCCTGGGGTTCTAGCAAGTCATTCATTTGTTCCTCTGACTCCTGTTCGGTAAAAACAACACGCACATTTTCTAAACTAACTACATCTGGATGCCCTACGCGGACCAACGTCAACACTTCTTGTTCATTCAGCATACTAGGATCAACGCCTTCTGGGGCAACGATTTCAATCGTTTTCGCTTCTTGTACCTCTGGTTCTGGACATTGCGTCTCTTCTTGCTGCTCAACTTCTTTCAGCGTTTCTTTCGTTCCTGGGCGCTTTGCCTGGACGAGTTTTGCAAAGCGTCTTACACCGTCAACGGTTTTAAAGAGGGGGATCGTTGTCAGGATTGCTAAAATGTTATCGAGTTCAGCTTTTGATCGTGTTTCGTCTGCATCGGCAATCGTCAAGCTATGCTTTTTACCTGAGGCATCTTCAAACGTAGAGACAATTCGAAGGGTCAGATCTGGATTCTCAGCTGCTTCTGTTCCCTTAGTATCCATAAGCCGTTTATTCGAGCGCGCTTCCTCGGTTGAACGGTAATAGTCTTTTTTATCGGCAAACAAACGGTGGACCACCTTGTCCCAATCCCCGCTTTTCTTGAAATAATCCTTAAAATAGGCGCAGTACTCACGAAGTACATCACTAGGCTCCGCCGTTAGGAACAGATCACACACTAACTCTTGACATAAAAATGAATAGTCGCTTACGACAAGTGAATTTCGAACCATAACAATCACCAGATATTTAATGAATGTCGTGACATCTTGAGAAAATTCAAAATAGCTCATTAGTTTAGCTTCAAGTGTCGTTCTTTTCATGCCGAACAAATTTCTCTGCAATAGCGGTTTTTTCTGCTCAATTGTTTTCATGGTCGTTTGCTCCCTCCAAATGTGTATGCGTTTTCTCAAAAAAATCATACCGCTAGAAGGAAAAAATAGCGATCCTAAAATTTAACGATTCTCTAAAGAAAAAAACTCAAATTCTTTTTCTTTGTACTTTTATAAAGTAATTAAAACCACAAATGCAACTTCCCATATCACTTCTAAAGCAAGCATTTATCCAGTTAAAAAAACAACGAAAGACAGAATACGATTCTAAAGATAGTTGGATTAGTGTTTGTGAATCACCATTGAGCCCTTCAAAAAAAAATTTTTTTAAATGAAATCAACGCCTCAAACCCACTAGTTCTATTCCTAATTGAGATAAAAAATTAAAGTAGTCACCACTTTAAAATCGAGTCATTTCGATCCAATTTTTAGTTTGCCGTCATCCTCAAACAGGAGAAGCGACCGAATTTTCTATCATTTTTTTTGTCCTCTTTCTGCGTTTCTAAGTATATTCTTCGGACTTGTTTGACAAGTACGATACAATAGAAGCGATCCTATTTTGCAGATTATTTACTTTATATATTGGAGGAACTTGCATGTTTCAGCTTTTACGTTACGCCAAAGATTATCGAAAGCAAATTATCCTTGGCCCTTTTTTCAAATTTTTAGAGGCGGTCTTCGAACTGATCCTCCCCTTGTTTATGGCGCGATTAGTCGACGAAGGGATCGCTCGTCACGATCAAGGCAAGGTCATTGAGATGGCTGTCGCCATGTTGGGACTGTCCATTGTTGGATTGCTCTGTGCCTTAGTTTGTCAGTATTATGCCTCGATTGCTTCCCAAGGCTTTGGGACTGTTTTGCGAAATCGGTTGATGGAGAAAATCAACAGCTTCTCCCATAAGGAGCTGAACCGCTTCGGCACAGATACGCTAATCACACGGATGACCAATGATATCAATCAAATGCAAGGCGCTTTAGCGATGCTGATTCGCTTGGTTGTTCGTGCACCATTTTTAAGTATCGGTTCGGTCATCATGGCATTTTACATTGATTGGCAAATGGGTGTGATCTTCTTGATCCTGTTGCCGCTTTTCTGTTTGATTCTCTTTTTAATCATTCATTATTCGGTACCCTTATACAAAAATATCCAGCAAAAGCTGGATCAGTTGAATCAATTGGTGACTCAGAATTTGAGCGGCGTCCGTGTGATTCGGGCTTTTGCTCGAACAAAGACCGAAACGGCTCATTTTAATGAAGAAACAGAAGAAATTTCTCGTTTAAATCAGCGAGTGGCGAATATTTCAGCGCTACTCTCACCTAGTACGACGTTGATCATGAATGCAGGCGTGGTGGCGCTGCTTTATTTTGGCGGTTTTAAAGTCAATGTTGGTCATTTAGAACAAGGTCAGGTGCTTGCCCTGATCAATTACATGAATCAAATGCTTTTGGCCTTGATCGTCGTTTCTAACCTAGTCGTATTATTTACACGTGCGGCAGCCTCTGCCAACCGAATCAATGAAGTTTTTGCGACGGATACTACCCTAATAGATGACGGTACGATTCAAACAGCCGATGAGCAAGCGCCATTAATCGCTTTTGAGCATGTTGATTTCCGCTATACAGAAAAATCTGGCTTGGCTTTACAGGATGTTTCTTTTACCTTACAGGAAAATAAAATTCTCGGTATTACTGGTGCCACTGGTAGTGGAAAATCGACACTGATTAGTTTGATTCCTCGTTTTTATGATGCGTCAGAAGGAACCGTCAGCTTTGCCGGAAGCAACGTCAAAGACTGGGCGCTGGAGCAACTACGTTCTGAAATTGCGCTCGTTCCACAAACAGCGGTCCTATTCAGCGGAACGATTCGGGAAAATCTCCAATGGGGCAAGCCAAATGCAACGGACGAAGACTGTTGGGAGGCTTTAGCCATTGCCCAAGCCAGTGAGTTTGTTGAAACCTTGCCGAAGGGTCTAGATACCATGATTTTGGAAAATGGGAAAAACTTCTCTGGTGGTCAACGGCAACGGCTAACAATCGCCCGCGCATTGATTCGCAAACCAAAATTGTTGATTTTAGATGATTCCTTATCTGCACTGGATTATCAGACTGATTTAGATTTGCGTCAGGCGTTGAAGCGTGACTTAGACTGCGGCGTGATTATTATTTCTCAAAGACTACGTTCGATCCAAGAAGCGGAAACGATTTTGTTGATGGACAATGGACAAATCGTTGCACAAGGAAAACATGAAGTCCTGCTGCAAGAATCCAAGCTGTATCAAGAACTGGTCAACTCTCAAGCAGAAGGAGGCGCTGTTCAATGATCAAGAAAAAGAATTTCTTCCGTTCATTAAAATTGTTCATTCCCTACTTGGCTGCTTATCCGAAGGAATTGATCGCCGCGATTATTCTAGGGATCGCCAGCGGGATCACTTCGGTGTTAATGACCTATTATATTGGGGTCGCTGTCGATCAGATGGTGAATCAAGGAGCAGTTGACTTCACCCGTCTCTTCCAGATTCTTCAATTATTTGTCGGCATCTTTTTAGTGACAGTCGTTAGTCAATATTTTATCCAACGCTTGGGCAACACGGTGGCCTTTGATTCAGTTGCAAAATTAAGGGAAGAAACCTTCACTCATTTGAACAAGCTGCCGTTAAGCTATTACGATCAAAGCTCAAAGGGCGATATCGTCAGCCGCTTTACCAATGACATGGATAATATCTCTACCGCTATCTCCGCCGTCTTCAATCAGGTCTTCTCAGGTATGACGGTCGTCTTAGTTGCTTTAGTCTTTATGCTGTATCTTAGTCCAATGCTGACACTCGTTGTGTTAGTGGCAACGCCGATCATCTTTTTGATTACCTATATCGTGGCTCGTACTTCGCAGCAATATTTCACGAGTCAACAGCAACTCGTTGGTTCGATCTCTGGTTTTATCACCGAAATGGTGGGGAATCAAAAAATCGTCAAAGCGTTCCAACGAGAAAACCAAAATCAAACGAACTTTGAAGCGTTGAATCAGGAACTGTATGTCCGGGGACAAAAAGCACAATTTGCGTCTTCCTTGACCAATCCTTCTTCTCGCTTTGTCGATCATCTGGCTTATTTGATGGTAGGACTTGTAGGTGGTCTATTAGCCTTAAGAACCGATAGTGGCGTAACGATTGGGATCATCTCCAGCTTCACGATTTATTCCAGTCAGTTTACCAAACCCTTCATTGAATTATCGGGAATCACGATTCAGATTCAAACCGCAATCGCCGGTCTTGACCGTTCCTTTGAATTATTGAAGGAACCGGTTGAACAAGCCGATGATCCAGATGCAATGACTCTGACCGAAGCTAAGGGAAACGTCGTTTTCGATCATGTTGATTTTGCTTACCAAAAAGATCAACACTTGATCGAAGATTTCAATTTGACCGTCGAACCTGGGGAAACCATCGCTATCGTTGGAAAAACCGGTGCTGGAAAATCAACGCTCGTCAATCTCCTAATGCGTTTTTACGAAGTGGATAAGGGAACGATCACGATTGATGGAACAGATATCCGCCATTTGACCCGCGACAGCTTGCGCCAGCAATTCGGGATGGTTTTACAAGAAACCTGGCTGATGGATAGTAGTTTACGTGCCAATCTGCGGTATGGCCGTAAATCAGCAACAGATGAAGAAATCTATGGGGCATTGAATGATGCCTATATGTATGATTTCGTGATGCGCTTGCCTGATAAACTAGATACGATTGTAGGCGAAGCAGGCATTAAGCTTTCCGATGGGCAGCGTCAATTGTTGACGATCGCTCGCACGATGATCAGCCAACCATCCATGTTAATCCTTGATGAAGCAACCAGTTCTGTGGATACCTTGACTGAACAGAAAATCCAAAGCGCCTTTCTTGCTATGATGAAGAACCATACCAGCTTTGTGATCGCCCATCGTCTGTCAACGATTCAAAATGCGGATCAGATTCTCGTGCTGGATCATGGACAAATCGTCGAGATCGGCAGTCATCAAGAGTTATTGCAAAAAGATGGTTTTTATAAGAAATTGTATCAAGCTCAGTTTTCTCAGAGTTAAAAAATACCGCTGCGAATCACGATCGCAGCGGTATTTTTAAGCTTCTTCAGTCAATTTTTCTACTGTTTCAACAGGCACATCGCGTTTAAGAATCAAGGCAAGTCCCGCTGCGACAATCGTGCCAATGACGACGCCAAGAACATAGCCTAGCGGATTTTGAACCGCTCCAGGAATCGGCAGGATAAAGATCCCGCCATGAACTACGGTCGTTCCAGTATTGAAATAGGCGATGACCGCACCGGCGACAGCCGAACCAATCGCACAGGCTGGAATCACTCGTTTCGGATCACGAATGGCAAAAGGAATTACTCCCTCACTAATCAACGACAAACCTAAAATCCACGCTGCTTTTCCTGCTTCCTGTTCCTCTTGGGTGAATTTTTTCTTTTGGATCGTTGAGGCTAAAGCCATCCCTAGCGGCGGAATCATACCGCCTACAATTACCGCTGCCATCACGACCTGCGGCACACCAGGATTTGCGACTACTGCAGCAACGCCAAAGAAGTACGCCACTCGTAAAATCGGACCGGCTAAGTCGACTGCCATCATGGCTCCTAAAATCGCACAAAGCAAAATCAAATTTCCGCCTTGCATACTTTCCAAGATACTCGTCAATGAATTCATAATAAAGGCTACCGGAATTCCAATCACATAATAACTGACGAGTCCCACCACCGCGGTACTGATCACCGGTAATAACAAGATATTATAGACAGTTTCTAGTGATTTCGGAATCGCGACCTTCTCCATGTATTTCACAAGATAGCCGGCAAAGAAGCCGCCGATCACTGCGCCTAAGAAGGTCGAGCCGTTAACAGAAGCGATACTTCCGCCAACCATTCCAGCAAGCAAAGCATTGCTGCCGCCGACTGATTGGGCGATGAAGCCACCAACAATTAGAAACATCAACCCCATCGCATGTTTGTTCCCGATTTGATAGATGACTTGCCCAAACGTTCCTAATCCTTCCTCAGGATAAGACATGGCACCCGCACCTGAAACGGCAAAACCCAGCGCCATCAAAATCCCACCAGCGACAACAAAAGGAATCATTTTGTTCAGTCCATCTAATAAGTGATCAAAAAACGATTGCTTTTCTTCCATTTTTTTACCCCCGTTTGTTTAAAATCATTGCTTCAATTACATGTCTCACACCATCTTCATCATTTGAAGGAAAAACCACACCGATTTCCTCCTTCAGCTGTTGATTACCATTAGCTAATACAGCGCCAACTCCCACATAGTTCAACATTTCACGATCGTTATTACTATCTCCTATGGCTACCATTTTCTCAGGCGGGATGTTTAACAACCGACTTAATTTTTCTAACGCGATCCGCTTATCCATCCCCGCCAGAACTACCTCGTGATAGTTTGGCAGACTATTGACGAACGTTAATTGCGGAATAGTCGCGATTTTCTTTGCTAATCTTGCTTCTTTTTCAGTATCCTTTTCAATCACCAAAAATTTGTAGCTCCGTAATGACTTCAGCCTTTCACGATCTGCTTGCTGGATCTGCGTCCCGAACATCGCTAAATAGTGCTTAGACATCCCCGCATCCTCCAGTCGTGAAAAAGAGTATTCTGTGCAGAAAACGCCCTGATCAGTGTATAGCTGATACACGTATTCCTCACCGAGATAATCAATGATGTCTGCAGCAAAATTAGATGACATTGGTTGATCGTAGAGAACTTCCTGCGTCCGTAAATCCGTGATTTTAGCACCATTCATCTCAATCAAATAATCTTCGACACCAGCCAGCTCAATCGCAAATTGCGCTTCTGAAACTATGCGACCAGTCGCGATTGCTGTTTTCACCCCTAACGCCTTTGCTTGACGGATCGCTTGAATGGTCGCGTCAGAAATTTCTTCCGAACTATCCAACAGCGTTCCATCCAAATCCATCACCAAAAATTGACTCTTATTTTTCATAGGTCTCTTTGAAGGCTTCGACAATCGCGATACTGCTGGAGCTGCCAATCCGTTCGGCACCGGCTTCGATCAAGGCTAAGCATTGTTCTAAGGTTTTGATTCCGCCAGAAGCTTTGACCTTCACTTTGTCACCGACTACTGATTTCATTAATTTGACGTCCTCCAGCAAAGCACCGCCAGTCCCAAAGCCAGTCGAAGTCTTGATAAAATCAGGTAGAACCTCTAATGCGATCTCCGCTAATTTTTTGATTTCGTCCTTTGTTAGATAGCAATTTTCAAAAATGACCTTCGATAAAATATCATTTTTGCGGCAAATCGCCACGATCGTTTCCATTTCTTCTTTGATATAATCGAAGTTTCCTTCTTTGACTTTGCCAACATTCACGACATAGTCGATCTCGTCCGCACCTTCTTTAATGGCTTGCTCTGTTTCATACGCCTTCACCGCAATCGTTGTTTGTCCCAACGGGAACGAGATCGCCGCCCCGACATGAACCGGGCTGTCTTTCAAAATTTCCTTACAAGTTGCTACTGGAAAAGAATTGATGGCGACCATTTTAAAGCCATAATCATCCGCCTCTTTACAAAGCTTCGCAAAATCCACTTCCGTGGCAAACGCTTTCAAATTCGTATGATCAAAATACAACGCTAACTCTTGAGATGTCTTAACCATTTTTATCTTCACTCTCCTGTTTTAATTATCTATTTAGTCAATATACAACCAACTGCTTGTTTCCAGCCGTCATATAATTTTTCTCGCGTTTCTTCGGTCATTTGCGGGGTAAATTCCGCGTCTAATTCAAAGGTATCCAATAATTCTTCTTTGTTTTTCCAAAAGCCCACAGCTAGACCTGCTAGGAAAGCCGCACCACGAGCGGTCGTCTCTACAACTTTTGGACGCATTACGGGAATATCTAATAGGTCTGCTTGGAATTGCATCACGAAATTATTTTTGCACGCGCCGCCATCGACCTTCAACGCCACATTCTTAATTCCTGAATCACTTTCCATACAATTCACGACATCTTTGATTTGATAAGCCATGGATTCTAACGTTGCGCGAATGATGTGGTTACGATTCACTCCACGCGTCAAACCGATGATGGCTCCCCGAGCATTTTGATCCCAATAGGGCGCAGATAAACCCGTAAAGGCTGGAACAAAATAGGCGCCATGGGTATCAGGTACTTTTCCCGCTAAATATTCCGTATCGCAGGAATCATAAACGAGATGCATTTCATCCCGCAGCCACTGAACAGAAGCGCCAACGACATACAATAAGCCTTCTAAGGCATACTCGACTTTGCCGTCTAGCCCCCAAGCAATCGTCGTTAATAAACCATTTTTTGATTTGATACTTTTCTCGCCAGTATTCATGATCAATGAACCGCCTGTACCATACGTTGCTTTCACCATCCCTGCATCGAAACAAGCTTGGCCGAATAAGGCACCCTGTTGATCCCCGACAGAAGCCGCAATTTTGATCTCAGCTCCATTGAAAATATTTTTCCCTGTCACGCCATAGACACTGCTGGATGGCATCGCCTGCGGGAGGATTTGTTTTGGTACCTTGATGATCTCAAGCAAATGATCATCCCACTGAATATCTTTGATGTTGAACAATTGCGTCCTAGAAGCATTAGAATAATCAATGACATGCACTGCGCCTTCACTTAAATTCCAAATCAGCCAAGAATCGATCGTTCCACAAAGCAATTCGCCGTTTTCGGCACGTTCGCGGGCACCCTCGACATTATCCAAAATCCATGCGATCTTCGTACCAGAAAAATACGCATCAATAATCAATCCTGTATTTTCTTTAATATACTCCTCATGCCCCTGCGCTTTCAGCTCTTCGCAAATATCTGCCGTCCGACGATCCTGCCAGACAAGCGCGTTCATAATCGGCTTGCCCGTCATTTTATCCCAGACTACACAGGTTTCGCGTTGATTCGTGATTCCGATGCCTTCGATCTGCTCAGGCACAATATTCGCTTGATTTAATGCTCGTAACGCGGTGCCATATTGCGCATTCCAAATTTCCTGCGGATCATGCTCCACCCAGCCTGGCTGCGGATAAATTTGCGAAAATTCCTGATAAGCCGAAGAAATTTCTTTCCCCGTCTTATCAAAAATGATTGTCCGACAGCCTGTCGTTCCTGCATCAAACGCCATCATATATTTTTGCATCCTTCGTTTCCCTCCTATTAATTCCTATTCACCTAATGATTATCAGTACAGCTTGCATTCACTAATTAGACTTCCATCCCATAGCGGTGCGCTTTATGTGTTGGATAGAATGAAATTGATGGAACAGTCACATCTGGGGTACGCGTTGCGACATATAGCGCAATCTCAGAAACATTTTCAACATCAATACAGCTTGCGTGGATGCCTTCTTTTAATTCTTTTTCATCCAACCAGCCATCCGTATAAGCTTCCAGATCGCCATCATAGATTCCAGAATCAATAACTTCGGTCATTGGTGTCTTCACGTGCGAAGGATTCAATACCGTCACGCCGATATTTTTGCCCACACCTTCTAATAAAATATTCTTACTCAAGCCCATCATACCATGCTTTGAAGCGCGGTAAGGACTATGTCCTGGACAAGAGGCCATCCGAGCTGAGGAAGAACCGATATTCATGATGCGGCCGCCAGATTCTTGTTTTTCCATATAACGGAACGCTTCTCGGCAGCAGAGGAATACGCCGGTCATGTTAGGCCCAATGGTTTTATTCCACTCTTCCATGGTTACTTCTGAAATCGGCGGTGCCAATGAATCACGGCCGGCACTATTCACGACTAGGTCAATACTGCCCCATTTGTCATACGCCTGTTTGAAGAAATCAATTACGGCTTGTTCATCTACCACATCTGCCACAACGGGGAGGGTTTCACTTCCCATTACCTCCACCTCTTTTGCAACGGTGGCTAAACGCTCAGCATCAATATCTACCAATAAACATCTGCAACCGTTCTCAGAAAACTTTTTAGCAATCGCTTCGCCAATTCCTGAAGCTCCGCCAGTGATTACTGCAACCTTGCCATCTAAGACCTTATTCATGTAAATCGCTCCTTAAAATTTAATTTTCTTAACTTGACTACATAATAGAATAAAATTTTATTCTAGTCAACGGAATTTGCAAAGAATTTTTTTCAATAACAAAATGACCCACTATAAAACCACACCAGCTTTTTCAATAGACATTGCTAAATCAAGTCTTATCCCTCCCCAAAGAAATTTTTCACAACTCATGATATAATTGAATAAAATTTTATTTTAGGAGGCCTTTCTTTGAAACAGAGTGTTTTAAGTCTATTGATTGCCCGACAGCCTACATTTAATCCTGCGCTGCAACGCGTGTGTACTTATATCATCGAGAATCCTGAAATTGCCAAAACAATTACTACGAAAAAGCTGGCTCAAGAATGTGATGTCGCTGAGTCTTCGATCACCCGATTTGTCCAAGAAATCGGTTTTGAAAAATTCAGCCAATTTAAAATCAGTCTAGCTGAAGAGCTGTCCCAACAAAATCATTCGGATGATTCTAGTAATGAAGTTTTATATGATGACATCTCGCGCGAGGACTCCACCGAGATGACGATAAAAAAAGTGATCTATCAAAACATTCAACGGATTAAAGAGCTAGAAAGCCTGATCCAAATCAGCCAAATCGAAGAAGCTGTCGCAATGATTAAAAAAGCCAAGACGCTGAATTTCGTTTGTACAGGTGCTTCGAATGTTGCGGCTAATGAAGCAACCCTGCGTTTTTCACGTGCTGGGAAAAAGTGTGTGCTTTGGAATGACACAAGTATGCAGACCATCTCAGCAGCGACCGCGACTGAAGATGATCTGTTCATCGGCATCAGTGATTCCGGTAAGACTGCGAGTGTGGTGGATTGCTTAAAAGTAGCCAAGAAAAAAAAGGCGGCTACTCTAGCGATTACTTCTAGTAGTAAGTCCCCCATTCATACGATTGCTGATTTAACACTGTTAACACCGATGCATGCTCCATCGACCCGTAGTTGGGAATCAACAACTTCGAAAACCTCGCAAATTTTACTGATCGATATTCTGTATGTTTGTTATGGGTTGGACAATTTTGATTCAACGATTCACTCATTGGAAGAAACCCACGAGGCATTGAAGTCGACACGGCGTTAAAAAATCAAGCCCAGCCTTAACGTATTATTTTAATCTGCTTTACTAAAAGAAAGCCGAATGCCCTTTTTACTTTCCTTGATGAAAGTAAAAAGGCGTTCGGCTTTTATCTATTATAGAACGAAATTCTTTTGGCTTTTCCGTTTGACAAAATTAAATTCCGGGTTTATATTAGGTCTATAGAATAAAATTTTATTTTAGGAGGAATTAAAATGAAAGCAAGTTTCTTTTATGGCCCACAGGATATTCACGTGGAAGAAGTAGAGAAACCCGTTATTAATGAAAATGAATTATTGGTCAAGGTGCATGTGGGTTCGATCTGCGGTACTGATTTACGGATTTTCAAATTTGGACATTTTAAAATTGATCAAAAACGGGTTTTAGGTCATGAGTTGGCTGGCGAAGTGGTAGAAGTTGGCGCAAACGTGAAGGACTTTGCATTAGGCGACCGGATCTCTGTTGCGCCAAATGTTGGCTGTGGGCATTGTCGGATGTGTAAGAAAGGCTACAATCAACTCTGTTCTGAATATGAAGCTTTCGGAATCAGCTATGATGGCGGCTTTCAAGAATACATGAAGGTGCCGCAAGCAGCACTTGAACGTGGCAATGTTTTTAAGGTTCCAGAAAATCTTTCTTATGTAGAAGCAGCTTTAGTCGAACCCTTCTCTTGTACCTATAATTCCTACAAGGCTCTGAATACAAAACCCGGCGATACCGTTGTGATCATCGGTGCGGGTCCAATCGGCGCCTGTCACGTGTTAATCAATAAATTAGCCGGTGCGACAAAGATCATCGTGGCCGATGTTGCCGCTTCTCGACTGACAGAAATGAAAAAAATCGGTGCAGATGTCACCGTATTATCTTCAGAAGAAGACTTGAATGCTCGTGTCATGGAAGAAACTAACGGGGCTGGCGCGGATGTGGTCATTACTGCTTGCTCTGTCCCTGCTGTTCAACAACAAGCATTAGAAATCGCAGCTGTTCATGGTCGGGTGAATTTCTTCGGCGGTATGCCAAAGGGCAAGGAATTGGTTACTTTGAATACTAATTTGCTTCATTATAAGGAATTACTCGTACTAGGAACAACCGGTTCTTCGATCGAAAATTATCAAGAATCATTAGATATCGTGGCTTCAAAAAAGGTGGATCTGCTGCAGTTGGCTACTCACTCCTTCTCATTGGAACAAATCAATGACGCATTTGCTTTCGCTCAGTCTGGTGAAGGCATGAAGACGTATTTGACGATAGCAGGTGAGTAAGATGAAGATGCAAGCAGCAATCCTTTACCAACCTGGAGACCTTCGAGTAGAATCAGTAGATTTTGACGACCAAATTAATCAAGGGGAAGCGATCATTAAAATCAGCCATACGGGAATCTGTGGTTCTGACTTGGATCGTATTTTGAAAACCGGCACCTATTCGTTTCCCACGATCCCTGGTCATGAATTTTCGGGAACGATCGAAAAAATCAGTGAACATGAAGCTTTCTCTGTCGGTAATCCTGTCGTCGTTGCTCCGATGCAGCCATGTTTTTCTTGCGAGAATTGCCAACAAGGCAATTATGGTCAATGTACCGGATATAAATTCATGGGCTCGCGAAATGATGGCGCGTTCGCTCAATACTTAAAAGTCCCGCTAAAAAATGTCATTCCCTTTCCTAAACATGTTCCTTTGAAATATGGCGCGTTGATCGAACCTGCCGCAGTCACTCTGCATGGCCTGAATCGGATCAAGATCACAGCCGGCGATACGGTTGCTGTATTAGGCTGCGGAACGATTGGACTCTTCGCCATTCGCTTAGCAAAATTACTTGGCGCAACACGCATCATCGCTGTGGATCTAGCACAGGAAAAACTGGAAACCGCCAAGAAATTGGGTGCCACCATCTTGATTAACAGTGCCGAAGTCAATGCGACAGAAAAAATCAACGAATTAACCGGCGGCGTCCAAATTGCCATCGAAACTGCCGGTGTTCCTTTTACGCAAGTACAAACAGCAGAAATCACTCGCAATCACGGAAAAATTCTCCTTTTGGGTACAGCTCACAAAGATGTGACCTTCCCAGCCGCGACCTTTGAACGCATCATTCGCGGCGAGATTACGATGACGGGGTCATGGAATTCTTACTCCGCGCCGTTTCCCGGGCAGGAGTGGCAAACGATTATTGATTTCATTGGCAATGGGTCACTAGATATGAACGCGTTCATTACCCATACGATTACACTGGATGAATTGCCAAAAACGATTCAGCAAATGGCGGATCGGGAATTCTCCTTTAATAAAGTATTAGTAGACTTAAATCTATAAAAAACTACGAATGATCGTGTATCCTGATCATTCGTAGTTTTTGTTAATTCTTGACGATCCCTAAATCAATCATTGATTGTGCGGTTGCAAGAATCGCTTCACGAACCGGACGTGGCCTTTTGATTGCTCGTTTCTGCATAATCACCAGTTACTGGCTACGCTCCAATATTCAACGTTAGAGACAGTAAAAAAAAGCAAGCGAATTAATTCGCTTGCTGGTTGCTTCGTATTTTCGCTCGGCGATAAAACACCAAGCACAAAAGACTAAAGAACAGCGTTAACACTCCTGAGATCAAAAACCACTTGGCAATTCCGATTTTTTCAGAAACGGGACCTGCCAGCAGCAATCCGATCGGCATGGCGCCTGACATCACGCTGCCAAAGAGCGAAAAGACACGGCCCAATTTTTCCGCTGGTACGGTTTCTTGTAAGTAGGCAGTAAATGGAATATTGTATAAATTCCCTACACCACCCATCAAAATACAGAAAAAGACAAACATCCAGTAGCCGTTTTGATTCGCTGGCGTTAGCCCGCTGCCGATAAACGTGATTGCTAAACCGACACAGGACAGCTGCGCAGCGAGTAATTTTTCCCGCCACTCCTTTTTCATGCCAATCAAGAAAGCACTGATCATCATTCCAACGGCATAGGAAAACTCCACGACACTGGCAAACCAAGCAGATAATTCAAAATGAACATTCGTCATTAACGGAAATAACGTGCCCAATGGCAGGTAAAAGACCATAATAAAAAATGAAAAGATCATTACCACCAGCATTGGCGGGTCATCTTTGAACACCTTAAGACCCGCTTTTAATTCTGCCAGATAATGCTGGATACGCTCTTCGCTGCGAGGAACATTCGGTATTTCTACAATCCACAAAGTTAGACAAGCGGCCAACGCACCAAGCAAATCCGTCAATAAAATCAACCATAGCGGCATGATTGCAAACATCGCTGCTCCAATTACAGGACCAAGCATAAAAGCCCCTGACTGTAAAAATTGATTCCAGCTATTGGCTTTCACCAATTCTTCTTCTGGTACTAGTAACGGTACAATCGCTTGAATTGAAGGGGTATGAAATACATTCGCTAATGCCCGTAAAAATAGTGCCGCGATCACAACCAGATATCCAGGATTTCCCCATAGAAACCATAAAGATAAAATCAGGGCTACCAATCCCATAAATAAATCGGCGACAATCACCACGTATTTTCGCTTCAGCCGATCCAACCAGACACCAACAAATGGTCCTAGGAATAGTTGCGGCAGATAGGCAGATAAACCGGCTAATGACAGCATAATAGCCGATTTTGATTCATCGGTCAGCCACCAGATCAAGGCAAACTGAACGGCGGAACTTCCAATCAAAGAGACTGTCTGTCCAGATAAAATCGTTAAATATTTTTTTCTCCACTGTTGTTTTTCCATCATTGCTCCTTTGTTTGTCGTTTGAACAAACAAGAAGTTCGTCAAACGTTAGTTATTTGGCGAAGCGGTCGATTTTCAAACGCATTGAAGCACACATAAGATTTCCTCCTTTTTCTCTCTTACTTCATTAAACCTAATTCAACTTTCCACGTCAACAGACGTTCAACAGAATGATTGAGTTGTTCTTCACTGTACTCCCCTTTTTTGATCGCATCAATGATGTAAGGAATCTGTGTGTGATAGCTTGAGGATAAAATTAGATCATTTCCGGCTTGTAAGGCCTGCAATCCAGCTTCTTCCTGAGAAGTGAAGTCAGCCAGACCAGCCATGTCCATATCATCTGTCATGATCACACCCGTGAAGCCTAATTCATTACGAATCAAATCATGCACTGGTTTTGAGATAGAAGCGGGTCGTTCACCATCAATCGCTGGAACAATGTTATGAGAAACCATGATACTGTCGACACCCGCTTTGATCCCTGCTTCAAACGGCAGGAAATCATTTTTTCGTAAATCCTCCAGCGAACGATTATCCGTCACGATTTCTACGTGGGAATCGCGATTATTCCCATAACCAGGAAAATGCTTAATCGTTGAACCGAGCTTTTGCTTTTTCATTTCCTCAACACTTAATTTAACATAGTGACTCGTTCCAGCTGCATCCATTCCAATCGTTCGATCATAGATGAAAGATTGTGGATCGGTTGAGACATCGGCATCAGGAAACATTCCTAATTGAATGCCTAATTCACTAAAGACGTGTGCTTTACGATCGATGTCTTGCTTAATCCCATCCCAGCCATTTTTTTGATACAGTTCCTGAGGACTTTCAAAGGCCGGCGACACAATTTGATTTCTGCTCAACCGACTTACTAGACCACCTTCTTCATCGGACCCAATAAACATCGGTGTTTTGCTGGCTTCTTGGTAGCTCGTAATCTCCTGCTTCACGTCTGCCTGCCCCTTGCCTTCCATGTCACGATCAAAAAGCAGGTAGCCGCCCAAATGATAGTTTTTGATATCTGCCAGCTGATTTTGTTCTGGGACACGGGCTAGAAATAATTGTCCAACCTTTTCTTCCAAAGTCATTTCATTCATACGTTTATCGACCTTTTCCTCCACGGTTAATTCCTTTTTTTTAGTTGCAGAAGTTTGCTCTGTTTGTTTGACGGATTCACTTGCTTTGGTTGAATCACTGTTTACTGAAGAGTTCTTATTCGAATTTCCACAAGCAGCCAAAATAAAAACGGCTGAAAAAATCAGCAAACTTAATATAATACTTTTTTTCACGTGTTTACGCTCCTAATACAAAATAAATTCTTACTAAGCGAGGGTGATGGATTGAATAGATGCCAATCATTTCTGCTTCCTCTTGGTTTAAAGAAAATCAGCGATGAAACGGACATTCTATTAAATAGTACGGTATATTCTAGCATAGCTTAGAAAAATAAAGCATTATTTCGAATTCAAGCATAAAAAAATACTGAGAAAAGAACAAATTTCCTTTCTCAGCAATTATTTACTTATTTTGGAAAGCAATCCCTTTACGAATACGATAGCCTTTCCCCCAAATGGTTTGAATAACTTCCTGATCCACTTCCATTATTTCTAGCTTTAGCTTGATATTCTTCACTAAAGAAGATAGCTGTGCTAGACGCGACTGGGAAACATTTCCCCACAAACTTTTACATAGGTCATCACGAGAAACAATCTCGCCTGGTTGACTCCGTAATTTTTCTAACAGCTGCAGTTCCAATGAAGACAGATTAATCAGCATCATTGCTGAAAAATCAGAATCTGGTTCATCAGCATCGAGACATTTTTCAACCGCCACAGGTTCGAATGGCTTATTTTGATATTGTGTAGCGACTTCAGCTAATTGCTCTCGCAACGACTCTACCGAATCACTATTTTGGACGGCCCCTCTCAACCCTTGCGCTTCTAATAATGTCTGTTCTTTTTCACTAAGCGGATGATCCACTTCTCGCAAGATATTTTGACCGTGCTCTTTCAATTTTGGCAACATCAAATCCATTTCATAACTTGAAACCGTCTCACCAATAATAATAATTGGAAAATGATTGACTAAGTCTGAAACCCGCCCATTCATTTGAATCTCATTGAGAATACTGGTGGAACAAAATACTTCATAATTTAAATGCTGCAATTTATTCGTTAGCATTTCTTCTGCTAATACATTCTTTGTTAAAACTAAAATTCGAACCATTCATATGCCCTCTTTTTCTACACATAATACTTATGAATAGAATATAACTTAAATTTAAGGAAATAAAAGGTCTTTTTTTAGATGATACTAAATAAAATATTGAACATTCTAAACTTTTCCTACTTTTTAAAATTTAAATAAAGAAAAACCGTGATTTATTATCACGGTTAAGCTGTTAACTTATTTAATTCTTTTATATGTCTAATAGCTTTCTCAAAAATTGGTAGATTAAATTGCTTGTACAATGCTCCAGCAACAAAATAGGCAATATTGAAATCTACTAAGCTATGAATCAGTCCACCGACGCCCATTAGGATAAAGACTGTATAGAGATAGCCTTGTGAGTAAAACGTATCTGGCATATTTCCCATAAAATAAAACGCTGAGACAACGATCATTTCGGCGGCAGCATGAATAATGCCAATGACTAGGTTAAAGACTTGAAAGCGACCGTTTGCCAATGTGAATTTGCCATTTTTCAAAACAAGCTCCGGATGTTTTTGAAGATAATTTGCTCCAATCACCGCAAAAATTAAATGCGAAAAAGCCCGTAAAGCAATGATCGGTGTTGTTGAAATAAAGAAGCCCAGGGTTGTTCCCAAAACAACAGCAATTGCTACTAATGGAGAAAAGAACATGGCGATAAACACAGGCACGTGACTTGCCAACGTGAACGATGCTGGCCCAATCACAATTTTAGGCATTACCATTGGGATCAGAATACCTAATCCGATCAACAATGCCGAGATCGTTAAATTTCTTACAGAATGAGTTTTCATTTTATCCTCCTCGATATGTCAAGACACTTAATTCGCTCCTAAGTTTAGTTCAAAAGCCGCAAAGTGTCAAGACAGTTCGCTTGAGAATTTTTTGAAAAATTTCATTATTGTTTTACCAATGCTAACTGTTCATCTCGTTCTTGTGTGGTCATTTGATGTTTTTTTACATAGCGATTATTCGGATGCTTCGCACAAGCAATGGAGCAAGCACCTAAATACTTTTCTTCATTTTCTTCGGAAACTAATATCTGACGATTGCATTCTGGATTGCTGCAATTGATATAGCGTTCGCAGGGGGTGCCATCAAACCATTCTTTGCCGATCACTTGTTTGTCAACTTGATTGATTTCCACACTGATTCGTTCATCAAAGACATACATTTTCCCGTCCCATAATTCGCCTCGAGTGGCTTCGTCTTTACCATAAGCGGCAATGCCACCATGGAGCTGCGCCACATCTTCGAAGCCTTCACGCAATAGCCAGCCAGAAAATTTTTCGCAGCGAATTCCACCAGTACAATATGTAACGATTTTCTTATCCATAAATTGTTCCTTATTCTCGCGAATCCACGCTGGGAGCTCGCGGAAATTATGAATTTCTGGACGAATCGCCCCACGGAAATGACCTAAATCATACTCATAATCATTGCGGGCATCAATAACCACCGTGTCTTCGTCTAACAACGCTTGACGAAACGCCTGGGGTTCCAAATAATCCCCCGTCAATTGTCGAGGATCTACGTCTTCCTCCAAATGCAATGCCACTAATTCTGTTCGCGGGCGGACAAATAATTTTTTAAACGCATGCTCTTCACTTTCATCCATCTTGAAATAAGTATCTTTAAAACGTTCATCTGCCAACATGACTTCCATGTAACGATCCGTGGCCTCTTTTGTTCCTGACAGTGTACCGTTGATTCCTTCTGGTGCGACTAAAATCCGTCCCTTGATACCTAAATCACG
Organism: Enterococcus sp. DIV0756; assembly: GCF_051710745.1. Taxonomy (NCBI): domain Bacteria; kingdom Bacillati; phylum Bacillota; class Bacilli; order Lactobacillales; family Enterococcaceae; genus Enterococcus; species Enterococcus sp. DIV0756. Next base: position 2,822,013 of record NZ_JBIOLF010000001.1, read on the forward strand.
ACAAAAGGCCAAGTGCTCGCTGGCAAAGGCTTCTGGGTCTTCAATTTTTGTGTAGTTATAGTAAAGCAATACGCGATAATCCATGATCATTCCTCCAGTTTCGTTATCCTTTATTACTATAGGAGATGGAAATCGTTTTTTCGAACTTGATGCTTGTGATTTTTTTACTATAGTCATGTTTTTTTGATTAAGAATAGACAAAAAGTACTAGTATTCGACCCAATAATGGGTTTCAAATACTAGTACTTCTACTTCAAGTATTTATTTGCTAATCCTTGCCACTAATTAAACAATTCAGAGATTTATTGTATTCGGAGACGACAGTTTGGGCAATCTCTTGATTAATCTTGCCATCTTTTTCCAACTCGTTCATCAAGAGGATAATCGTGTCACTTTCTTTTCGCTCGCTAATTCGAACTTTTTGAATCAATTTATCGATCTTTTTTCGAATTGTCGGGTAGCTTATCTTATAAATACTTGCTAACTCTTTAATAGAACCTGAAGTAAGAACAAAATTTTTAACAAAATCCAATTCTTCTTCGTTAAAATCCAAAATCCATTGCGGGGTTTTCCCCATGAAAAATCCTCCCTTGATCTACTTACTCCTCTTTTTTTATCCTTTATAACAAGCTTACACATTTTTTACTAATTAATCGGCTTTATGTCTGTTATACCTTTTATAACTGATTAACAGAACCACAAGCAAAATAGCACATCCGATAGACAGAAGACTTGTTCGAACCTCACTACCTGTTCTCGGCAAAAGACCAGCTTTATCACTACTACCTGCACTATTAGAAGGATTATTGGAGAACGTGTTACTTGAGCCCTTGCTATTCGGCAATAGCGGATCGTTTTCTTTCACTAATTCAATCACTTTTGATTCATTTTCAACAACTTCAAAAGTTACTGGTTTTTCGTCAATTTTATAGCCTTGTGGGGCTTTTGTTTCTATGAATTGATACGTTCCAGGTTCCAGCTCATCCAAGTAAATCAAGCCATTCTCATCTGTGGTGAGATTCTCATGAATGATTTTCTTCGAATCCGTTTGTAATTTGAACTCTGCATTAGCTAAAGCTTTTTGGTTAGAACTATCCGCCTTCTTAAGGAAAATTCCTTGCGTTTGCTTTTTATTTTCCTTAACTAATTCTTTTTTAGCAGTGTCTTCTTTTGTGATTACAAATGGAATTGGGGTTTTATCAATCACATACCCCGATGGCGCTTTTGTTTCAACTACTTGGTAGTTACCTGCCTTAAGATTAGAGATCGTCACTTCACCTTTATTATTGGTAACGATTTTCTCAAACCCTTTGATTACTTCACCCGCTTCATTTTGTAATTCGAATTCGGCACCAGCAAGTGTCTCTCCCGTTTTATTATCGATTTTCTTCAAGGTTACTTCCCCATTGTCAGGTTCGTTATACCTATTCTCAAATGTAACAGGCTCCGGATACGATACCACGGCTTCCAATTTTCCAGCTTTGTCTGCCACTACAACTACCGCTTTGTATTCTGATTTGTCGTAGCTGATCGTGCTGTTACTTCCTGCTTTTTCACGAATCGTGTATTCGTAAGTACCTGCTTTGTCATACGCAATTGCGTCAAAATAGATGTTGCCTGTTACATCATTGCTCTTCGTATCCAGTACTTTTCCTTGATCATCCAATAACTCAAACTCGAACTCGCCGGCTTGAAGATCACGACCGGTTAGACTCTTCGTTGCTTCTAGAACGGCACTTCCAGCAGCTGGCGTATACGTGTTTGCGAAGTTTACTGTACCAGAATAGACTACTGTGGCCTCTAGTTTCCCACCAATATCTTTTACCGTTACTGTCGCTTGGTACTCTGTTTTGTCGTAACCAATGGTAGAATCGTTGCCTACTTTTTCACGAATCGTATATTCGTAAGTGCCTTCTTTGGCGTAATCAATTGCTTTAAAGTAGATGTTGCCTGTTGCGTCATTGCTCTTCGTATCTACTACCTTGCCTTGATCATCTAATAGTTCAAATTCGAACTCACCAGCTTGCAAATCACGACCGGTTAAACTCTTCGTTGCTTCTAGAACGGCACTTCCAGCAGCTGGGGTATACGTGTTTGCGAAGTTCACTGTACCTGAATAAGCAACTGTTGCTTCTAGTTTTCCGTTGTTGTCTTTTACGGTCACTGTTGCCGTATAGTTGACTTTATCGTAACTGATCGTGCTGTTACTTCCTGCTTTTTCACGAATCGTGTATTCGTAAGTCCCTACTTTGGCGTAGGAAATTGCATCAAAGTAGATGTTGCCTGTTGCGTCATTGCTCTTTGTATCCAGCACTTTGCCTTGATCGTCAACCAACTCAAATTCAAATTCGCCGGCTTGCAAATCACGACCGGTTAACGTCTTCGTTGCTTCTAGAACTGCACTACCTGCAGCTGGGGTATACGTGTTTGCGAAGTTTACTGTACCTGAATAGGAAACTGTCGCTTCTAGTTTCCCACCAATATCTTTTACCGTTATTGTCGCTTTGTACTCTGTTTTGTCGTAACCAATGGTAGTATCGTTGCCTGCTTTTTCGCGAATTGTATATTCGTAAGTGCCTTCTTTGGCGTAATCAATTGCTTTAAAGTAGATATTGCCGGATGTATCATTGCTCTTCGTATCCAGCACTTTGCCTTTATCATCCAACAACTCAAATTCGAATTCACCAGCTTGCAAATCACGTCCGGTTAACGTCTTCGTTGCTTCCAAAACCGCACTACCCGCAGCTGGGGTATACGTGTTTGCGAAGTTCACTGTACCTGAATAGACAACCGTCGCTTCTAGTTTTCCGTTATTGTCTTTTACGGTTACTGTCGCTTTGTACTCTGTTTTGTCATAACCGATAGTACTGTCATTTCCTGCTTTTTCGCGAATTGTGTACTCGTATGTGCCTTCTTTGGCGTAATCAATTGCTTTAAAGTAGATATTGCCGGATGCATCATTGCTCTTCGTATCTACTATCTTGCCTTGATCGTCTAGCAGTTCAAATTCAAACTCACCCGCTTGGAGATCACGACCGGTTAGAGTCTTCGTTGCTTCCAACACTGCACTTCCCGCAGCTGGGGTATACGTATTTGCGAAGTTTACTGTACCTGAATAGACTACTGTGGCCTCTAGTTTCCCACCAATATCTTTTACGGTCACTGTCGCTTTGTACTCTGTTTTGTCGTAACCAATGGTAGTATCGTTGCCTGCTTTTTCACGAATTGTATATTCGTAAGTGCCTTCTTTGGTGTAATCAATTGCTTTAAAGTAGATGTTGCCTGTTGCGTCATTGCTCTTTGTATCCAGCACTTTGCCTTGATCGTCAACCAACTCAAATTCAAACTCACCAGCTTGGAGATCACGACCGGTTAACGTCTTTGTTGCTTCTAGAACGGCACTGCCCGCAGCTGGGGTATACGTATTTGCGAAGTTTACTGTACCTGAATAGACTACTGTGGCCTCTAGTTTCCCACCAATATCTTTTACGGTCACTGTCGCTTTGTACTCTGTTTTGTCGTAACCAATGGTAGTATCGTTGCCTGCTTTTTCACGAATTGTATATTCGTAAGTGCCTTCTTTGGCGTAATCAATTGCTTTAAAGTAGATATTGCCGGATGCGTCATTGCTCTTCGTATCCATTACTTTGCCTTTATCATCCAACAACTCAAATTCGAATTCACCAGCTTGTAAATCACGACCGGTTAACGTCTTCGTTGCTTCCAACACTGCACTACCCGCAGCTGGCCTATACGTATTTGCGAAGTTCACTGTGCCTGAATAGACTACTGTAGCCTCTAGTTTCCCGCCAATATCTTTTACCGTTACTGTCGCTTGGTACTCTGTTTTGTCGTAACCGATAGTACTGTTACTTCCCGCTTTTTCACGAATTACATATTCGTAAGTGCCTTCTTTATCGTAATCAATTGCTTTAAAGTAGATATTGCCGGATGCGTCATTGCTCTTCGTATCTACTACCTTGCCTTTATCATCCAGTAACTCAAATTCGAACTCGCCGGCTTGCAAGTCACGACCGGTTAACGTCTTCGTTGCTTCCAACACTGCACTTCCAGCAGCTGGGGTATACGTGTTTGCGAAGTTCACTGTGCCTGAATAGACAACCGTCGCTTCTAGTTTCCCACCAATATCTTTTACCGTTACTGTCGCTTTGTACTCTGTTTTGTCGTAACCGATAGTACTGTCATTTCCCGCTTTTTCACGAATTACATATTCGTAAGTGCCTTCTTTGGCGTAATCAATTGCTTTAAAGTAGATTTTGCCGGATGCATCATTGCTCTTCGTATCTACTACTTTGCCTTGATCATCCAATAACTCAAACTCGAACTCGTTGGCTTGTAAATCACGACCAGTTAGGGTTTTCGTTGCTTCTAGAACGGCACTTCCAGCAGCTGGGGTATACGTATTTGCGAAGTTCACTGTGCCTGAATAGGAAACTGTGGCTTCTAGCTTTCCATTCGTATTTTTAACGGTTACAGTTGCCGTATACTCAGTTTTATCATAGGTAATCGTACTTTCATTACCTGCTTTTTCACGGATCTTATAAGTATAAGTTCCTTCCTTATCGAAAATTCTCTCATCAAAAATTACTTTCCCTGATGCATCATTACTCTTTGTATCTAGTACTTTTCCTTGGTCATCTAGCAGTTCAAATTCAAATTCGCCAGCTTGTAAATCACGTCCGGTTAACGTCTTCGTTGCTTCCAAATGCTGCTTGACACTCATCTTTTTATTGAGAATCGTAAATTGAAATCCTGCTTTATCTGTAGCTTTTATTTCAAAAACACCATCAGTGGTCAAACCTGTTTGATTTTCAATGATCATTTTTGGATTATAATTTTCCAATCCTGAAATCTCTTTGATCTTATACTTTCCAATCGCCAGGTTCTCAAATTTCACTTTTCCTTGAGCATCTGTTGTTAATTGAGTAACCTCTGCACCTTCAACATCTCCGTCATATTTTACAACTGAAAAAACAATCCCAGACAAATTGTCTTTCGTCTCTTGATCTTTCTTAATGACTTCGACAGTTCCTTTAGGAATCGTCCCTGTACCACCGCCAGTTATATCTTGAAAATGAACATTCGTTGCTTCAGCGTCAATATTACGGTCGCCATCGAAATCAATGCTAGCCTTATTATCAAAAGTTGCTTGACCTAAATGATCATCGTCAACTTTGGTGACAATATTCACTAAGAATCCTACAATCCCCGTATCTTGACTCGCATCAAATAATTTTTCCAATGCTTTTAACGTATTCTCTTTATTCGCTGATGGTAATGTTGTGTTAGAATCATAGGCATTGCTTATTTTTTGAATAGCATCCGCCTTAGATTGACTTAAACTCAAACTATTACTTTTATCGCCTGCTTTTGTGACAGGGAAAGTTCCCATGTTCATAATGACTTTTTGTTTTCCAGAACTTTCTGTAAAGACCGTAAACGTTCCTGCTGGACAGGTTTTGATGAAATCATAACTTTCTTGATAGGTACTCTTTGATGGAACTTGGGTTGTTTTTACAGTCAGAGAATCAATTTGACGGGTGTACAATTTAGATGGGTCAGAAGCGTCTGCCATTAAAACAGGAATTTGAATACTTAATGACGTAAACTCTAAGCCTTCCGCGAGTTCATCCACCATCACCGCATTTTCATAACGATTTTGTAAAGCGTCACCTTTATACGCCCGCATCAAGTCCGTATAATTTGTTACGATTCTCCAACTCAATGCATTCTCATTTTGTCTTTGCGTTCCTTCTTTACTGAGATCTTGATAATTTCCAGGACCCACTTCATTTAAGACAGGATCGCCAATTTCAAAATTCGGCAAGGTAATGGAACCAATATCAACTTTCTCTTGTTCACTTTTCGTTTCATTTAGAGAACCTTGAAAAGTAAAATGACCATCTTTAACAGAAGAAATATTATTTTGTGCGATAGTATCGTTGAACTCTACTCGAATTTTCGAATGATCCCCGACCGTTATCAATTGATAGGTACCAATGTTATAGCTTTTCCCATCCGCAACGATTGTCAATGTCATTTTAGAGGTTGGTGCAAATTTGAAAATAGATGGTAAATCGATTTCTGCATAATCGCCATTAGCAATCGATAAAGAGTTTAAGATTTCCCAATCAATTTTTAATCGAATGAAATCTCCAACCTTTGTTTTGTCGCCAGGTTGAATTTCTACCCATCCGCCTGGTGCAGTACTTGAAGCCTTCTCAAGCTTTAAGCCGGTAACATCGAAATTATTGACTAAAGCCCTTGTTGTTTTCTTCGTTTCTTTTGTCTTCTCTTGCGTCACTTCAACATTGGTCGTTTCTTCCGTTTCAGAACGATCAATTTCGTAATACAACGTTGGTGAAATATGTTCCTCAAATTGAATGACTTCTTCTTCAGCTTCTGAGTGTTTTGTTTTTGCCGCAAGTTCTAAATCGCCTTCATAAAACTTCATTGTTTCAGACTCAGGCATTTTGTCCTCTTCTTGCGAAGCATAATTCTTAGTGAACGTAAGTCGCAAGTGATTTTCTTCAACCTGATAACTTCCTTGACCCGCTTCTAAGTCACCCGTTGCATTTAAAAAAGTAAGATTCTCTGGTAATTGATAGGATACTATTGTTCCATCCTCAATCGCGCCTTCTTCACTCTGTTCCCAATGAATCCTTACCAACATATCTGTATCAGCAGCTAGTCGATTTTCCTGAGAAATCTCAAGCCCTTCTTTAGTTAGCAACGTTGCTTCACTTATCTTTATTCCAACCGTGTTCGTTGTTTCTGCGAACACCTGCATCGGCAACATATTTAGAAACATTCCTATTAATACAAAAATTGTATTAAACTTACTGACCACTTGCTTTTTCATTTATTTAACCCCCTTAACAAAATGAGTACCAAAAAGAATTGAGCCGCTCATTCTGGAAAGGTATAGCGGCAATACTAAGGAATCCTCCCCTTCTGGTAAATAGATTTCTTCTTCCAAAGTCATTATTTTGTCCTCGATATTCTTAAATTTTTTTCTGATCTCTTTTTCACTGTGATTCGAAATTACTAAAGTATTGTCGGTAGATTCGGAACTAAAATATTGAACCGTTCTATCTGAATAAGTTTGTTCTGCAAACCACTCATAACTGTCTACCCAAAAAGTACTCGTTGGAAAAAATAGAATTGTTGGGAAAACCAAATATTTCCACTTTCTTTTATTCATGACCTTCTCCTCTAACCTTTATCAAGAGTGTCCCTAGTTCACCCCAATCATCGGGGGTAGGAGGGCGCTTCCAAATGATCTGTTCGCAAGATAGCCCTTCTATTGCAAAATCAGAAAGATAGATTTGCGTTTTAGAGCTCAATTTTTCCTCATATACGATATGCATACTTCGCAAAGTCAGTAGCATCGAACGAATGTACTCGTTGTAGCTAGTACCATGTGAAAAATCAATATAAACAAAAATCGGTTCTTCTAGTTTTTCAATTGGAATGTTCGTAATCAAAAAAAAGAGGTAGTCATAATACAACTTGTTCTTTTCCCGAGAATCCACAAAAAGTTTATTGTCTAAACGGTCAATAAACGTTCCTACTAAATTTTCAAATTTAGGATTGATTTCTTGAAAATATTTAAGCTGGATCTTTGAGACAAAAGTCGTTTCTCTAAAGTGGTAGGTCAGCCATTTTCGGTTAATCATAAGTAGTCCATCGACAATCGCTTCTGAATTTTCCAATTTTAAATAGTCAAAACCAAAGTCATGCAGTAATTTCTGCAAAAAAAGTTGTGTATGAGTTTTAGCAGACTGATCGACTTCTTTTAATAAGAACTCATCCATAAATTGATGACTAATATCTTCCAAACTCAAAAATAAAAAGAAGTAAGAAACTTCTTTATCACAAAACCGTTTATCGATCGAAAAGTGAGTTTGAATCATCCTAACCAGATACTCTTTAAAAGAATTATTTTTAACTTTCACATACTCCTCACTAACCGTATGCCCCTGCATCAATCTAGTTAACCAAATAGCAATAAAAAAATTTAACTTGTGTTCCTTCGTTTTTGATAGCGCAATATCATGGTAGCTAACTAAATAATGGATAATGTTTGAAGCTAATTCTTTACAGTGTTCTGGGAACGGATTACTTATTCCATTGAAAACATCATAATAAAAACCAAAAAGAAAGCTTCTTAGATGAAATTCGGTCCCAATAACCTGATTTTTCGATAGGTTGAATCCTTCTTCTCTTAATAAGTGTTTAAGATACTTTTGGTACTTGTATGCTAGTGAGCGACTAATGTGTAACTCTTCAAGCTGTGTTTCCACACCTACTTCTTGTGTAATAAAGTTATGAATTATCAAATAGTATGGACTTCTTTCTAAGAAATGAAGTTGAATTTTCTTAAGCACTAAATTGGTTACACCAGTCAAATTCACTTCTCCAGTCGGTTCTACTACGATAGAAGCGTCAGGCTCTATTTGTTTCATTTCGATTTGTAACATTTGAATGTGTTTTTCTACTTTATACTTTGAAATTTCTAGCAAATCACATAGTTGATCAATTGAACAATATGTTGACTTTTTTATCTCAAGCATTTGTAAAATATAGAGCTGATATCTTTCTTCTTCCATAAGTAAATCGCTTGTTATCATAACTCTCCTTTCTTTTTTAGATGAAACAACTTTATATTTTTATTTACTTGATTATTAAAATTATCTCATCCACTTCCTCTAAATAAAATAAGTGCTAGTCTCCATTTTTTCCAAATAATTAAAAAAACGAAGACAAAATTAATCAACCGAATTCTATTATATCAAAATGATAACCATATTTTAATATTTTTATTACATTATTTTAAAAATATGACGATTTTTTAAAAGTATAATTGTTTTTTTAACTATACATATCACTAATATAGATACTTACCCACCTATACATAACGAACGATTAGTGAAAATCAATTTTATTTTTCGGATAAACCCATTATTTATGATAAAAAATAAGGCTACTAATTAATTTCACCAAATTAACTAGTAGCCTTACTTCAGGCTCTTCTCAAGCCTCTCTTGTTATTCATATGTAAAATCCAACGTCATTCATGCTGAGACAGCGGAGAATTCTTTTACCTTTTCAGATCAAGAAATATGGAGCATCGATGGGCTTATCTAGGGAGAATGGCATTATTTTGGGAAATGGCAGCTTCTCTTTCTGATTCTATTTGCCCTATTTCTCTCTTATGCCGCTGACAAATCGAAGATTACTTTAGGGCATCCTCTGCCACGGATTGCTTAATTTCGTATCAAAGATAGAGCTGACCCAAAAAGTTTTTACCCTTTTGGGTCAGCTCCTATTTTTGAAGAACTCACTAAATGTTAGTGTTGTCGCTTCATTCGACGAATAGCGATCACCATTCCTGCTGCAAGGAGTAAGCCTCCGGCCACATTCCAAGCAATCTGCTGACTGCTACCTGTTTTTGGCAATGTCTTGTTCGAAGCTGTCCGTTTGATCGGTTCTTTCTGCCATGAGTAGTGCCATTTCACTATGTCAGAACGAGTTGTGTCCTCCGTTTTGATTGGCGCGGGTATTGTTGCTTCTGCCTCTAAACGAACTGTTTGATTTGTATCTGACAGGTCTTGATGACTCGCTACGAGGCTCCCTTGGTTATTGAAAAGTTGCTCGAAGACAACTAAGGTAACAGCGTTTGTCATGATACTTCTCTCAAACTCAAAGAGAACGTCGATCGTTCCGCTCGTTTTCTCTGCGGTGAAGGTGCTTTTGCTGGTGATTTTTTTGCCATTGACTTGATACGGCAGCCCTGTTGCTTGATCCATCAGCTGACCCTCAACCGTATACACTTGACCCGCTACAAGTTGATCATATGTGACGGTATCCTTGATCTGCACCTTCTCGCCTACTACCTGGCCCCTTGCTTTGGTGGTGATGACAGGGTAGGTAATCGTTTGTGTTGAACCAGCGCTATTCGAAGAACTCGCTACTTCTTCATCCCTTTGATAAAGACTAACAAAAACAAAGGCTTGTTTTCCTGCGAGACTACTGCTATCAAAGCTGATCGCTACATCCATCGAACCATTCGGTTTTTTCGCAGTGAAAGTCTTTTCCATCCGAACTTCTTTCCCATGAACTACCAACGGCTGATTCGTAGCTGGGTCCATCAAAACAGTCTTGATCGTGTACTCTTTACCAACTTCCGCATGTTGATAGCTGACCTCTTCAAGGATGGTACTTGCTTTTTGCGCGTAGCCTTCATTCGTTCCAGTACTCTTATCTCGAGCTTTCCCGCTAATCGAGATCTTTTTTGGTACTGACAATTTCTTATTCGTAAGCTTGATCGTTTTTTCGCTATCAGCTGCATTAAGGCTGATGGATTGTTGGATATCTTGCTGCTCGTAGCCTGCTGGAATCTTAGTTTCCCGTAGAGTATACTCACCCAGCTCTAGATTCTCAAAAAGAAGCTCTTTTCCGGCAACGGTGACTTTTCGCTCGATCGCATGGCCTTTTTGGTCGTACAATGTAAATTCAGCACCGCCAATAGTGGATTCCTCTGCTCCTTCGGCATATAACTGAACACGAACCTTCCCTTTAGCAACCGTTGGAATTCGTTGATTGAAGACTTTGTATTCTATCGATGAATTTGCATCATCAATGGTAAATTTCTCCGAAAAGTTCGGCTCCTGATAGCCGGTCGGTGCTTTGGTTTCTTTTATTCGATACGTTCCTTCCGCTAAATCATTAAATACCAACACTTGACCTGCTTTAGTCGTTTGTGTAGCCAACGGATTTCCTGCAGCATCGTAAAGGGTGAACTCGGCCCCGTCAATCATCACAGACTCGTCGCCTTCTGTATATTTCTTAACAGTGACTTTTCCCGCAGACTCATCAGGCAGCTTGCTAGTATACACTTGAAAACGAAATTCGTACGCTTGATAAGTCACTTCAAAGGTTTCATCAAAAAGCGGGTTCTCCGCGGTTGACAACTCGTAGCCTGCTGGCGCTTTCGTTTGTTTGATACGGTAGCGTTGGCCTGGCTGTAATTTTTTAAAATAAAGTAGCTTTCCTTGTTCTGTTGTTTGCTGTTCTAACACTTTCCCATCTGCATCATACAATGTAAATTCGCCACCTGCTAAAAAGGTTGTTTCTCCCTTTGCTAAATAGGCAATCGTCGCATAACCAATATCTGTTTGTTTTGTATACTTGAACGTATAGATTGGAAACTTATTTTCAGCAATTTCTGTTTCCGTAAGTGGGAAAGAATGGGAAACGGTCGGTCCTGTATAGCCTTCCGGAGAACCGTTTTTTGTGAGACGATAATTTCCGGCTGGTAAATTTTTAATCGTCAATTCGCCGTTACTATTGGTTGGCTCTGTCTTATCTATAATGACTTCTCCCGTTGCCGTATTCTCAAGCTGGTAGCAAGCTCCTGCTAGACGTTTATTCGGATCGGCGTCATCAACACTAATTATATGAATCTCACCCGAGGATAAAGAGGTCGGATTCTTCTTGTTCGTAACCGTATACTCAAAATTTGTAGCTCCTTCTTTTATTTCCAGTGTTGCTTTAAAGCCAGAGAGCTGATAGCCAATAGGCGGATTGATTTGTTCAAGGATATAATTTCCAAACGGCACATTTTCATACACCAAATCACGATTCAAATCAGACCAAGCGACAGAGAGGTATTTCCCACTTACTTCGGTTAATTGAAAGGCCGCGTTGCCTAATTGCAGTTGGTTGTTGTCCTGATCCAACAGTCGAATAGTGATTTTCCCTGTTTGATTTACCGCTAAAACGACTGGTGCTTCTTCTGCTGGCTGGCTTTCTTCGGTCACTTGAGGTGGCGCATTTGCTTGAGGTTCCTCAGATTGTTCCATCGGCTGAGCTTGCGCAGCTGCTTGTGTTGGTTCCGTTGTCTGTTCAGGTGGTTGGATCTCAGTTTCTAAGACCTGCTCGCTGCTTCCGGTCGTTGTTGTTTCAATAGCTGAACCATCCGTTTCTTGTGCCCCCGTACTGAGCATTGGCAAAAAGGTACTACTTATCAGCAAGACCAACGCCGCAATTACCCATAGTTTTTTCTTTTTCATTTCGTTCTCCCTTCTAATTCTTAAAACGGAACTCAATATCGCCTGCCGAGTTCATTCGTGTGTGCCCTTCATCATGAATGTTGATGTTCAAGACGAACTCTTGATCTTTATATAATTTTTCGTAGGATTCTTTATCAATCGGAATCGCGATATATTTGGTTTGGGTATCGCCGATCGGCAGCTCATTCGGATCAACACGAACTTCTAAAGCACTTTGACTGATGATACTGCCTTTGTTGCCAATCTTGACGCTGCCAGAAGTATCATTGAATTGCAGTGTTTCCTTGCCATTGTTTTGGATTGTCACTTTTGCCGTAAGTAAAACAATTCCTGTTTCATAACGACGGAAACGCGAAGCTTGTTCTTCATTCGGTTCAAATTCAGCGAGTTGATAGCCATCTAAGGTGACTTTTACCCCCTCAAATTCCTGTGACTCGGCAACTTTCTTCTCTACTAGCAGTCGTTTGGTTCCCATGTTCTCGGCTGTGGCTTTATCTGGATAAAACGTTGATACTGCTTCTGTCGTTGCGCCGCCTTTGCTATCGAAGGGAACGGTTTCCTTTGTTCCTAAGAACAACGCATCAGAAGATTTGAAGCTGCCCTTTTTCGTGAATATTCCAGGAACCTCTAGTATCGCTTCTTTATTTTCAGCCAGCTTCTCCATTTCAGCAGGTTCCACCGCAAATGGGATGAAGCCGCTCAATTCTTCTCCCGCAGCAAGTTCACTGTCATTTTGAATCAGATCACCTTCCATGTCTTCATTAAGGACATTTTTTGTCCGCATCAAACTGGATCGTGAGCCGGTGATCGAAAAGGAAAAGCCATTTCCGTAGTAGACAGGCTTATCTGTCTCATTTTTCAGTGTTACCGCTAAGACGATCACACCGCCATCTGCATTCTGATCGCCAAATGGAATGCGCAGATTTCGGGTGAAATTTTTGATTTGATAATAGCGATAGCCCTCTATTTTAACCTCTACATCATTTTCAGCATAAATCAGCGGATCGCTATTTTCATACAACATTTCTAAGGATGTTGTTTCTGTCTTCTCTTCTAATTCTGCTTCCATGGTATCCCACGAAAGATCGCTGCTTTTGCTACTCGAGGCTCGTTTCGATTCCTCTGTTGATTCTAAAATTTCACTACTTTCCTCACTGCTCTCTTCACTAGTCGCCTCACTTTCAAACGATCGTTCTTCCTGACTTGTTTCAGTTGAGGAGATAGTCGTCGACTCCTCCACTGCTTGTTCTTTTGCTGCACACCCTGCAAATACCACGAGTGCTGCTGCTAATAGGGCCAATCGTGTGCACTTCATTTACTCCACTCCTTCATTCATTTTCTCCATTAAACAAGACAATCCACCAAGCCACCTGAAAGGGGCCTGGTGGATCATTTACCAATTAGCTATTCTTTTTTGTTTTTCTTGTATAGAACACGAAGCTTAGTGCCAGTGCCGAAGCAACAACAATGATCCCTACGATAAACAATAGTGGATTGTTTTGACTACCCGTACTAGGCAATGACCCTCGTGAGGTTGATGTGCCGTAGCTGTAGGTTCTGCCGCCCGTTTTTGTGTTTGGCAAATCAGGGTTTCCTGGTGTATCATCGCCTACTTCAACCGTCTGATCCTTGTCATTGATATCTTCATGCGTTCCGATCAGATACCCTTTGCTATTGAATAATTGTTCAAAGACAACCAGCGTTTCTTTCTTCGTTAAAGCACTCTTGGCAAACTCAAAGACCACTTCTACTGTTCCGCTAGTATTCGTCGCAATAAAGGTCGTTTCGCCTAGGACTTTCTTGCCGTCCACTAGGTAAGCTAGCCCGGTTGATTTGTCCATCAAGACCCCTTTGACGGTATACTCGTTGCCAACGATTAGGTTTTCATAAGACACCACGTCTTTGATCACCACTTTGTCATCAACGGTACTTTCTGATGCTTTGGTTCCGACTTTCGGATACGTCACTGTTTGATCCTTGTCTTCAATGTCTGTATGGGTCGCGATCTCTTTTCCTTCGTGGTACAAGGTTTCGAAGACAACAACTGTTTTACCAGCCAATGCACTGCCATCAAAGGTAAAGGCTAAATCGATCGTACCGTTTGGTTTCTTCGCAGTGAAGGTTTTCTCTGCGCGAACTTCTTTGCCGTTAACCAACAATGGTTGGTTCGTCGCTTTGTCCATCAACACACCCTTAACGGTATATTCATTTCCAACAATCAAGTTCTTATAAGAAACTTCATCGATGATCGTCACTTCTTTTTTCGCTTGGCCTTCGTTTCCAGCAGTGCCTTTGTCTTTTGCTTTAGTAGAAATCACTGGAACATCTGGAGGCGTCAGTTTAACCGTTTGATCACTGTCATTGATATCTTCGTGGCTACCGATCAATTGACCAGCTGCGTTGTAGACTTTTTCAAAGACCACTAAACTGATCGTTTGTCCAGCAACCGCCGCTTTATCAAATTCAAAGATTACTTCTGTCGTACCAGATGCTTTTTCAGGCGTAAAGGTCGTTTCAGCTGTAACTGCTTGACCATTCACTGCAAATGGTTGATTTGTCGCTTTGTCCATCAGCACACCCTTGACGGTATACGCCTTACCAACGGTTAATTTTTCGTAAGAGACGATATCTTTAACGACAATCTTATCGCCAACAGTACTTTCAGATGCTTTTGTGCCGACTTTCGGATAATCAACGCTTTGGTTTTTGTCTTCAATATCCGTATGGGCCGCAACTTCTTTGTCCTCGTGATACAAGGTTTCAAAGACAACCACAGTCTTACCTGCAAGATCCCCGTTCGTAATGACGAATTCTAAATCAATCGTTCCATCGGCCTTGTCTGCGATAAATTCTTTTTCAGCGCGGACTTCTTGCCCATCACGAGTAACGAATGGTTTGTTCGTCGCTTTATCCATCAACACACCTTTAACAGTATAGGTGTTCCCCACTATCAGATTTTTGTATGTGACCGTATCGATGATTGATACTTTTTCATCTGCGTGCCCTTCGTTGGTTCCTGTCTCACTGTCTTTTGCAGTGGTAGAAATTTCAGGTTCTTCTGGAATTAACGGGGTTTCAAAATGAACCGTTTGGTCTGGGTCCTCTAGATCCTCATGACTACCAATGATTTTTCCATCCGCGTTATAGATTTTTTCAAAGACAACTAATGTAATCTCTTTACCATCTACTGCTTCTTTTGCAAACTCAAAGGTTACCTCTGTTGTGCCGTTCTCAGCTTCTGGCGTGAAGGTTGCTTCTGCGGTTACCTTCTTGCCGTCTACTTCAAAGGCTTCACTTGTCGCTTTGTCCATCAGTGTTCCTTTGATGGTGTATTCTTTGCCTACAGTTAATTTTTCGTAGGAAACGATATCCTTCACAACAATCTTATCGCCAACGACACTGTCTGACGCTTTCGTACCAACCTTCGGATAATCGACACTTTGATCCTTGTCTTCAATATCCGTATGGGCCGCTACTTCTTTATCTTCGTGATATAAAGTTTCAAAGACAACCACAGTCTTACCAGCTAAGTCGCCATTGGTAATGACAAACTCTAATTCCACCGAACCATCTTTCGTCGTTGCTTTGAATTCTTTTTCAGCATGGACTTCTTGGCCATCTCTAGTTAAGAATGGCTGGTTCGTTGCTTTGTCCATCAATGTGCCTTTAACCGTGTAGGTATTTCCAACGACCAAGTTCTTGTATTCGACTTTGTCGATGATGGTAACTTTCTCATCTGCGTAGCCTTCGTTGGTGCCAGTGTCTTTGTCTTTTGCCGTAGTGGAAATTTCTGGTGTTTCTGGTGTGAATTCCACTGTTTGGTCCGGATCGTTAATATCTTCGTGCGTTCCGATGACTTTGCCCTCTGCATTAAAGACTTTTTCAAAGACCACTAAACTGATTTCTTTGCCTTCGATCGCTTTCTTATCGAATTCAAAGCTGACTTCTGTCGTGCCGTTTTCTGCTGTTGGCGTGAAGGTTGCTTCTGCGGTTACCTTCTTGCCGTCTACTTCAAAGGCTTCACTTGTCGCTTTGTCCATCAGTGTTCCTTTGATGGTGTATTCTTTGCCTACAGTTAATTTTTCGTAGGAAACGATATCCTTCACAACAATCTTATCGCCAACGACACTGTCTGACGCTTTCGTACCAACCTTCGGATAATCGACACTTTGATCCTTGTCTTCAATATCCGTATGGGCTGCGACTTCTTTGTCTTCGTGGTATAAAGTTTCGAAAACTACGACTGTCTTACCAGCTAAGTCACCATTAGTGATGACAAATTCTAGTTCCACTGATCCATCTTTCGTTTTTGCTTCAAATTCTTTTTCAGCGTGAACTTCCTTGCCATCTCTAGTTAAGAATGGCTGGTTCGTTGCTTTGTCCATCAACGTACCCTTAACTGTATAGGTATTTCCTACAACTAAATTCTTGTATTCGACCTTGTCGATGATGGTAACTTTCTCATCTGCGTAGCCTTCGTTGGTACCAGTATCTTTGTCTTTTGCCGTAGTGGAAATTTCTGGTGTTTCTGGTGTGAATTCCACTGTTTGATCTGGATCATCAATATCTTCATGCGTTCCGATGACTTTCCCATCGGCATTAAAGACTTTTTCAAAGACCACTAAACTAATTTCTTTGCCTTCGATCGCTGATTTCGCAAATTCAAAGGTTACTTCTGTCGTACCGTTTTCTGCTGTTGGCGTGAAGGTTGCTTCTGCGGTTACTTTTTTGCCATCTACTTCAAAGGCTTCACTTGTGGCTTTGTCCATCAATGTTCCTTTGATGGTGTATTCTTTTCCTACAGTTAATTTTTCGTAGGAAACGATATCCTTCACGATGATCTTATCGCCAACAACACTGTCTGACGCTTTCGTGCCAACTTTTGGATAATCAACGCTTTGATCCTTGTCTTCAATATCCGTATGCGCCGCAACTTCTTTGTCTTCGTGGTATAAAGTTTCAAAGACAACCACAGTCTTACCAGCTAAGTCGCCATTGGTAATGACAAATTCTAATTCCACCGAACCATCTTTTGTCGTTGCTTCAAATTCTTTTTCAGCGTGAACTTCCTTACCATCTCTAGTTAAGAATGGCTGGTTCGTTGCTTTGTCCATCAAGGTCCCTTTAACTGTATAGGTATTTCCTACAACTAAATTCTTGTATTCGACTTTATCGATGATGGTTACTTTTTCATCCGCATAGCCTTCGTTGGTGCCAGTGTCTTTGTCTTTTGCCGTAGTGGAAATTTCTGGTGTTTCTGGTGTGAATTCCACTGTTTGGTCCGGATCGTTAATATCTTCGTGCGTTCCAATGACTTTGCCATCGGCATTAAAGACTTTTTCAAAGACCACTAAACTAATTTCTTTGCCTTCGATCGCTTTCTTATCGAATTCAAAGCTGACTTCCGTCGTACCGTTTTCTGCTGTTGGCGTGAAGGTTGCTTCTGCGGTTACCTTTTTGCCGTCTACTTCAAAGGCTTCGCTTGTCGCTTTGTCCATCAGTGTTCCTTTGATGGTGTATTCTTTTCCGACTGTTAATTTTTCGTAAGCGACAATATCTTTTACGACGATCTTATCGCCAACGATACTATCTGACGCTTTCGTACCAACCTTCGGATAATCAACGCTTTGATCCTTGTCATCAATATCCGTATGAGCCGCAACTTCTTTGTCTTCGTGGTATAAGGTTTCGAAAACTACGACTGTCTTCCCAGCTAGGTCGCCGTTGGTAATGACAAATTCTAATTCCACTGATCCATCTTTCGTTTTTGCTTCAAATTCTTTTTCAGCGTGAACTTCCTTGCCATCTTTAGTTACGAATGGCAGGTTCGTTGCTTTGTCCATCAACGTGCCCTTAACTGTATAAGTGTTGCCGACAACTAAATTCTTGTATTCGACTTTGTCGATGATGGTTACTTTTTCATCCGCATAGCCTTCGTGGGTACCTGTTTCACCATCTTTTGCCGTAGTGGAAATTTCTGGTGCTTTTTTATTGTAAACTGTGTATTCAAAATTCAATGTATCTGTTGTGACTTCGAATGTCTTTTTGAAGTCGGGTTTTTCGTAGCCATCTGGTGCTGAGGTTTCTTCCAGAGTGTATTCTCCGAGACCTAAGTTTGAAAAGACTAATTCTTCTCCTGCCTTGCTTTCTTGCTTCGCTACTACAGCACCAGTGGAATCCGTTAGTGTAAATTCGGCACCGCCGATCAATTTCTCGTCTGCATCACCTTCTGTATGCTTCTTGATCGTCACTTTTCCGCTTTGTCTACTAGCTGTTGGCTTGTTCGCTACTTTGTACTCAAAACTTAAATCCTTTGCCGTTACTTCAAAATCTTTTACAAAAACTGGTTTTTCTTCCGTCGATTCATCGTAACCCGCTGGGGCTTTTGTTTCCTTCAACGTATAGTTACCATACTCTAAGTTGTCAAAGACTAACTCCTTGCCTTCAACAGTAACTTTGGTATCCAGCTTTTTGCCTTCAGAATCGTATAAAGTAAATTCCGCATCCGCGATCAACGCTTCTGTCGTATCGCCATCTTTGTATTTCTTGATGGTAACTTTACCTTTTGGCTTTTCACTTTCCTTATTCTTGAAATTGAATGTCTGTAATGTTGCAGCATTTTCCGCGGTTACTTCAAAGGGTAGTTTTTCTTTCGATAGATCGTAACCTGTCGGTGCAGTTACTTCTTCTAAAGTATATTTACCGATTGGAATATCCGTGATTGTCAATTCACCGTTCGACGCCGTTGGATCACTTTCCGCTAGCCATACTTCATTTGTTTCTGAATTTGTGATCTTAAAGGTTGCGCCGGCTAGTTTCTTGCTTTCTTCTGCGCTGTCGATCTTGGTGATTTTGACTTTGCCTTTTGGTTTTTCTGTTTCCTTATTCTTGAAATTGAAAGTTTGAAGTTTTGCCGCATTTTCTGCGGTTACTTCAAAGGGTAGTTTTTCTTTCGATAGATCGTAACCTGTCGGTGCAGTTACTTCTTCTAATGTATATTTACCGATTGGAATATCCGTGATTGTCAATTCACCATTTGATGCGGTTGGATCACTTTCCGCTAGCCATACTTCATTTGTTTCTGAATTTGTGATCTTAAAGGTTGCGCCGGCTAGTTTCTTGCTTTCTTCTGCGCTGTCGATCTTGGTGATTTGGACTTTACCTTTTGGCTTTTCACTTTCCTTGTTCTTGAAATTGAATGTCTGTAATGTTGCAGCATTTTCCGCGGTTACTTCAAAGGGTAGTTTTTCTTTCGAGACATCATAGCCTGTTGGTGCGTTTACTTCTTCTAATGTATATTTACCGATCGGAATATCTGTAATTGTTAATTCACCGTTCGACGCCGTTGGATCACTTTCCGCTAACCATACTTTATTTGTTTCTGAATTTGTGATCTTGAAGGTGGCACCTGCTAGTTTCTTGCTTTCTTCCTCGCTATCGATCTTGGTGATTTGGACTTTACCTTTTGGCTTTTCACTTTCCTTGTTCTTGAAATTGAATGTCTGTAATGTTGCCGCATTTTCCGCGGTTACTTCAAAGGGTAGTTTTTCTTTCGATAGATCGTAACCTGTCGGTGCAGATACTTCTTCTAATGTATATTTACCGATTGGAATATCCGTGATTGTCAATTCACCATTTGATGAGGTTGGATCACTTTCCGCTAGCCATACTTCATTTGTTTCTGAATTTGTGATCTTGAAGGTGGCACCTGCTAGTTTCTTGCTTTCTTCTTCGCTGTCGATCTTGGTGATTTGGACTTTACCTTTATCAAGATGTTCTTTTTCTAACTCACCTGAAAAAGAACCTTCCACGCCAAGCTCTGTGGTTTCAACACTAGGTACTCCAATTGTTTGAAAAGTTGGAGGCCCCGCTGTAGTAGGGGTTAATAGAATATAAGTTTCCGAAAGATATTTCCCCTTAAAATTAAATTTTATCGTTTGATTTCCACGCACATATTCTTCAGGAATTCGAACTTTAAAATCAACTAGTTGATTATAATCAGATAAACCTCCAATAAGATTATTGTCCTTGTCATATAACGTTATACTATCTCTTGCTTGAGTACTTAGTGAAGTTGTATTTATTTTCAACTCCGTTATATTATTAATACTAGGTCCATCTACCTGATAATAGCCAGTTTCATAATAACCTGACTCTCCATTTTCTCCTTCAACATAAGTAAATTTTTGAACTTCTGGGTCTACATTTATTATTCCTTTCCATTCGTTAAAGTAGGCCATTTTTTTCGCTTGTTCTACCATCGAAAGTACTTTTAATAGTATTTCCTTCGCTGAAGGCAAGGTATCGAACAATGGACTACTTAATCTAGGATCATTAACTCCTAAATTAGCATCGACATAAGTAGTACTGCCAAGAGCTGTCCAAAGAGCTATCTGCATTGTTAGATAATCTTGATCAGATCCTTTTGGAAACCCAGTATCAAGAGTCATAACAGCGCCTAATATTCCATCATCAGTTTTTCCTTCTAGACGGTTCGGAACATTATATCCAAAATCATAGTCTGTTCCACTATCAGCTGGATTTGCGGCAAATTCATCAAGACAATATGCATATTTTTTAACACCATTTTCTAAAATATATATTTTATGAATCTTACCATTCGAACGAAATGAACCATCGTCTAGTATATATTTGAACCAACTTTCTGACTCTATCCTATCTCCATGATAAACTGTTATATTATTCGATTTAGTTGATCCATCAGCAGCCTTGACATCTTTTGTACTCTTCGACTTTCCAGCCGTCGCTTGTTGTGTCTTGATTGCTGATTGACTTACTTTAAATGTCTTCGAAACATCTTGTGTGTGATCACTTGATAACACCAATTTAGCCTCTTCATTTGTTGATTTCACAGATAGCGGAAGGCTCATCTCAAATTCTTTCTCTCCCTCTTCTACTTGTGAGAAATCAATCTTAAATCTGTTGTCTGAAAGTTTAATCACTTGTATTTCTTCGCTAGTGGCTTTCAAATCGTCGTTCAAAACAAACTCACTATTCAAATCAAACGTAATGAGTTTCTCCGAGCTTTCTTGTAGATTACTGAAGGTTCCTTTCAGATTAGCAGTAAAGGATTCGCCTGCTTCTAAAGTATCCTTTCCATCAGTATCAATTTCTTGTAGCTCAATCTTTGGCTGTTCCTCTTTTTTTCCTAAACTGCTTTCTATAGTCGTACTTTCCAAAGTTTGGTTATTTCCACTTAAACCAACTTTCGGCTCTGGGTTATTATCTGCTGATAATTCCTCCGCGATCACACCAACCGGTGACGTCAGCGTATTTGCTAATATCGCAACTAACGCCAGTTTCGCGGATAGTTTTCCTCGAAAAAATTTTTTCATCCTCTTTCCTCCTAGGTCCTCTTTTTTACTCAATGATTTGTCTTGCTTTTTAACCACCCCTATCGTGCATTCCCCCTCTTGCTCTATTGATTTGCGGTTTTCTATCGGTTGATTCGATTAATTACTGAAGAGTCACGTCATGTTCTCCGCCATATACTCCCTCTTTTCCATAAGCGATTTGTATCAAAAATGGTCTGAACCATTTGATAATGAGTTACGTATTCTTTCCTTCATTAACCATTCAAGCCAAGTCATTTTCCTTTTCCTGTAGTAGTAACGAATCACATTCCTCGGCATCGAACAGGTCCTCGAACTCAAAATACTCGAAAAAACGAGTGGACAACTGATACCCTTTTCCCCAAAGAGTACGGATCGTTTCTTTTGGTAAGCCGCCTTTATCTAGCTTGATCCTTAATTTGCGGATCGCGTTTGAGAGCATGACCATCTTAGAATCCGTAATCTCGCCATCCCAAGTCAGGGTGCATAGCTCTTCTCGCGAAATAACTTGTCCTTTCGCTAGATATAGTGCCTTCAATATTCTCTTTTCCATCCCACTTAACGAAAGGGTGGAGGTTGAATACTTCCAGTTGCTCTTCTTTGCATCTTCTAATCCGTATGATGTAATTCGTTCGTTGACCGATGCAGCCCTTTCTTCGTGAAAGGATTCCATTAACGTTTCACGTAATTCTTCAATGCTGGATTCATTGGATATCCACAGATTCATACGAACGTCCTGTGTTTGCTTCTCCGATAAATGATCATTTTTCCGAATGATGATCGTTGATGATCGATTCAATACAGGAAGAATATGCTCTAGCTCAATATCAGAAATTGTCTCGCTAAGAATCGTATAGTAAAACAAATTAAAAAATTGAAGAAACCCATTTTGAAAATTGCTTCGGGCTAACAAACTGCTTGAGCTGAAAACCTCATAATTCAAGTGCTGCAACTTCTTTTGAAAATCCTCTTCCGCTAGAACATTTTTAGTCAATAGTAGAATACGTCCCATCATTTCCACTCCTTTATTTTGTCTCTGCTTATAAAATATTTAATAGGCGGAATATATTATTAATCATAAGATATAATCTGTTTTTAAATATTTTTTGCCACTAACATGTTTAAATTGATCATTATTGTGTAATTTCCAAAAAATAAAAAGCTAAACACTTAATTGTTTGGCTTTTTATTACTATTTAGATTGTGTTCATGATCCGATTCTTCAGTTCTTTTTTGACATTGCGACTGACTTTTAGCCTTAGTTGATTCGTCATTACGACATGTTCTCCATCAAAGAAAGTCACCTGTTCTAAATTGATAATGGTTTGCTTATGTATCCGAAAGAAGCGTTGATTCTCCAACTTCTCAAGAAAATCATTCATTTTCCCATATGCAGAAAATTCTTTGGCAGCGGTCTTGACGATCACCCCGCCTTTTCTGCCTAAACTATTCGATTGAATTGCGATGATCGTGTTCACAGGAAGAATTTGGAACCCACCAGAAACCAACTCGAGGGTGATTCGTTGATTGCTCTTCATAATCGTCTGCATTACGCGCCGGATTTTCTTTTCGAATTCTTCCTCGGTGACTGGCTTAATCAAATATTGATTTGTCCCTACTTCGAAACTATCCTGCATCAGCTCCGAATGATTGGTTAAAAAGACTAACTGTCCCTCATAGTCATGGTCCTCTCGCATACATCTAGCCGTCTGCAAGCCGTTCATTCCTGGCAGCTCAATATCTAAGAACAAAAGCTCATACTCTTTGTCTCTTTTTTCATACATACGCAACAGCGCTTCTCCAGAAGAAAAGCTATGTGTCCGTATTTCTATGTCCAATAAAAAGGACAGCTTGATCAGCCTTTCTCGCAGCTGATTTTGATAGCGTTGTTCATCTTCACAAATCAATATGTTTATCATATGGTACTCCCCACTTACTTAACTTTTACCTTAGTGGTAACAAAATCTTTATCCCGCTTTTTTCTGAGTCATTTTTTGTTTCATACATGCCATGGTATTTTTCAACGATGCGATGGACAATTTGTATATCTTCCCATTGCTCCACCGTCTTTTTCGTAATTCCTGTATTAGGTAATTGGCGGTTTCTTGGATAGTCTATGGCTATTAGCAGGTGCCACGCTTCGGTCTTTAAGGTAACCATTATTTTTTCTTTTGACTTCACCGTTTTGATAGCACGATCAAATAAGCTTCCTAGCAGTACTGCTAAATCCTGATCATGGAAAGTAATTTTTTTATCGATCAGTATCTCACACGTTAAGTCAATCTCCTCTTTCGCACATTGCTCTTTCAATGAGAAGAACATACTGTCGATCACCTGATTCCCTGTGAAGCCCGATTCAACGTTCTCAAAGTATTGCTTATACACCCCCTTCATATATTCTTTGACATACACGAGTTGGTTCTCCGAGAGTGCTTGTTCAATTTCTAAATAGTGCTTTTTGATATCATGCATCAGGCGATTATTTTTCTCTAAATAAGCTTTGTTTTGAGCTAGCTTGTTTTCTTGAAACTCTACTTGTTTGGTGATAATTAAGTTTTCTTCGAAAATTTTTCGGGTTTTTTCTAAGTAGTAGCAGAAATAGATATTGATTCCACTGGTTAGAATCAATATCGCTGCAATGATGCCTTTCATTTGGTTAGAGAATTCTAAGCTTGTTAAGACACTTGCGAATAGGAAAAAGTTTAGGGTAATCAAAATCCAAACCAAAACATATTTCTTATCAAAATACTGAACTAAGGGTTCTTTTTCTCGGCGGAAGAAGAAGTTTAAAGCAATCAGTGCGAAAATCACTAAAATTTCAAGCAAGGAATCCCAAGTTGGCATACCACCGGCTAAATCAATGTACTCTAGATTAGGTATGGATAACATCAGTACTATCCCATGGAGGAAATCTAGAATGAGCATTAATTGCACCAATAATGCACTCGCCATTATTTTATTCGGTACAGTCCCCCGATAGAAAAAAAATAGCGCTCCAAGAATCATTACGGAGGTTCGTACGATTGAAAACCAATCATAGATATAGTTAATACAGGTTGCGGCAATGCATATGCCTAAGAAGAGCACATAAGAAAAACCGCCTCTTTGTTTTCTAATCAATAATAAATTGAATAGTAACAAGATTACTGCCAAATAAATGAATGTATTTAGTATGAGTTGAATTAGTATGCTCATTTTTAGTTCTATCCTCTTCTCTATCACTCATCGTTCTTCTAAAAAAACATCGCTTATTTTATTAGCCGTTCTTTATTTTCATTAATAAATAGTTGCGCACGCACTGAATATATCAATATTTTAATATATATTTAATCTTATCATGTTTTAATTATTACTCAAAGCGTTTTATATGACTAATTTAAAAATATTTTTAGAGATTATTTAATAACTATTGTTTATTCTTTCTTATTTGCAATTGAATACTCTCTTTAATGTTTACTTCTCGATAAAAAAATTAGAATTGCCTTTTCTAGGAAGAACGATACGCAAAAAGTGATAAGCTACAAATTAATCGGCTATTGTATCCGAAAAGTCACAATTAACTATTATTTTTAATCCTTTAAATATTATCTTGCTGATAGAATAACGATTTTTACATCTCTATCACTTTCTTGGTTTTACGAAAACTACGTAAATAGGAATAATGCCTGTTCTATCAAGGGTTTTAGAGAGAGAATGACGGGATTTGACGGCTAAAGAACGATTCATAGATAAACCTTCTCTTATTTTTCTATACGAAAATAATTTTTCAGTTTGAGAGAAGCAGGAAAACGGTTACTTGAAAAAAGGCAAAAAAAGGGGGCCTATTGCTAGGAAAAGTGATTTTTTTTAAATTCTTAACGCAGTTTATTTTCCATCTGATAGATCACTTTTACGCGGGCTTCCATCAATGAATCTGCGTAGGTATCTAAAGTCAGCTGGGTAGACGTATGCCCTAGTAGTGCACTAACAGAGAGAATATCTCCTTGTGCTTCCAAACAGCGCGTCGCGAAAGTGTGGCGCAGTTGATGGAAATGAATATCTACTAGCTGGCATTTTTCCCGTAATCGGTGAAAATGATACGTCAATAAACGTGGCTCGATTGGTTTATTGTTGTTTGAAAAGACAAATAGTCCTTTCGAACGTTTTTTATGCTTCAATAATAGTTTTTTTACTTTGTCTGACATGGGGATCGTCCGTACAGAAGCAGCGGTCTTTGAACTATCGAATACTAATTGGGTTCTTCGCTCCCCGTTTTTCAGATGAATGCGTTGGTACGTATGATTGATCTGAATAAGCCGTTGATCAAAATCAATATCGGTCCAGCGTAAAGCAGCGATTTCACCAATTCTTAACCCCGTGTGCAGAGATAAGATCGTAGGGATACCATTGCCTTTTTTATCTTCTAGCGCGGTTTTTTCCAAAAATTGCTGTTCCTTTCGATTCAAGGCGCGTATTTTTCGTTTTTTATCTTTCGGTAATTTTATGTTCGAGAAACAATTTTCAGTAATATATGATTTCCTTTTGGCTTCGTTCAAACATTGTAAAACAATTCGAAAGATTACACGGATGGTCGATCGTCTCAACTTCTTTTCTGCCAAAGCGGTGAGTAATTTTTGTCCTGATTTTTCTGTGAGTTCATTTAAAGAGGTTTCCCCAATTATCGGTAATACATAAGCAGTCATTTTGTATTTGTAATTAGAGTAAGTCGTCGGCTTTACGTCCATTCGGATAAGATCCAACCAGTAATGACACCATTCTTCAAAAGAAATAGACACCATCCCGCGAACTTCTTGATACGTTTGATATTGAATTTTCAACGGATAGAGTCTTTCCCGTACTTCCTTCAACGTTCGACCATATACATAGCCGTATTTTACCTTTCCATTCAACGTCCTCCCTTTGACATATCGTCCTTCCCAACGTCCATCTTTTCTGTGATAAATATTTTCTCCTCTTCGCATACGCTTCTCCTTTTCTGACGGCTTATCTGACGGCAAAAAAATCACTTCTTCCCTCCAGCAAGGAATCCAACAGTCACACAAATAAAATACAAAATATTTTTAAAATTAAATATTGTCATGATTTTTCTTAATTTTTATTGATTGTTATCTTAATATATACTAAAATACAACGTAAAGAAACAAGAAAATTATCTACAAAGTACATTACGTTAACATTTGTTTCTTGTTGTTCGTAAAAACAAGAGATTTCTACCTTAATAATAACTAAAAATTAATTAGCAGAATTTCCCTTCATCCCTCTATACACTCTTTCCTCATGTCAATTCACGTAACAAGAATGGACTACTTGATTATGA
Organism: Enterococcus sp. DIV0756; assembly: GCF_051710745.1. Taxonomy (NCBI): domain Bacteria; kingdom Bacillati; phylum Bacillota; class Bacilli; order Lactobacillales; family Enterococcaceae; genus Enterococcus; species Enterococcus sp. DIV0756. The sequence goes on from NZ_JBIOLF010000001.1 coordinate 2,848,781, forward strand.
TAATTCTCAGCCATATGATGAAATAAATGAGTTATACTATTTTAAAACACCTTCTACTCAAAAAAATTCTAAAGAATGATGACGAAATATAGATGCGACCAATAGTTCACTACATTTGTTCTCACATAAATTATTCTCTGGTTTTGAACGAATTCGATTAGGAGAAAACGATGGAAAAAATTATTTACGAAGTCCTTATTGTTTTGCTTTTCTCGATCATTGTCATTGGGATTTCTATTGTTCTGCTGTCCCTTTTCATACTCACTTTTTTTTAAACTACTGAGAACAGTCATTTTTTGGAAAGAAGATTTTCTTGATTCCTTATTCACAGTCAACAGAAAAAATGTATGAACATGACTTCCTTTTAGGACGTAAAGGATATAACACTACTCGTCTCCAGTTCAAATCACGCGTATTTCAATCCCCGGCTAATCCTAACGGGATTGTGCCTTGCCTTAATCATAGACTGTCGCGGTACTATCCTCGAAGATTTCCCTCAACAACAAAGCCCTGGCCGCTGAAATATTGGAAGGATTCTAAGGGAAAGATTCTTTTAGTGCATGATGGGTATCGAACGATCCTTTCACTCGTTACAATTTTTCTAATCATTCTACTGATGCTCTTTTTACTTTTTTCAGGAATTTGGATGCTACTTGAGTTTGGTCAATCTCTTTTTCCTATCAGAATAGGATGAGAAGTTCCATTCGTGATTCATAAAAATGTCAAAATATTCTATGATACAATCACTCTAAAGACTATTACGATGACAGATGAAAGACGCCCCAAACAATTTTTCAATTGCAGGGGGCGTCTTTGTTTTATTTCTATTGGATGTGCTGTTCAGACAGTTGTCCTCATCTTGTATCATCTGATTTTAAGTTGTAGCCACCATCATTTATCCATTTTTTTGATGAAATATCTAATCTTAACGTAAGAAAAATACTCGCTCAATTAATTTGTTCCATAACAAATTTGATTGCACCGGCTGGATTGCGGGTCAATTTGATATATTCTGCTCCTTTAGTCGCGATCAGTTTTATCCCTAGTTTGTCTGTATCTTTTTTTATGTCGTCGTAATACGAATTTACTTGAGGTGCTAAGACGATCATATCGAAGTTTGGCATAATATCATAGTGCGAACCGTACGCACCTGCTTTGGCAACAATATTTTCCCCAGTCTCTTTGGCTCCTTCTTCTAGGGCATTAGCCAACATAGCGCTTGTTCCGGCTCCCGCACATAAAACAAGAACCTTCAATCCTTTTTCAGCAGTAAGTGTCGCATCAGCTGATGACTCTTCAAGGATTGCTGTTTCTCCCTTATCAATAATTTCTGCCGCACTTGCTGCGGATAACGCAGGCGCGATTTCCTCCAGCTCGTCTATTTCTTCCACACGCTCTGCTTCTTGGGCTACCAATACTTTATCGTAAGCTTTACAGAATGGGTAATAGATCGCAAAATCAACAAGCAAGAGGACAATCGACAGAACGATCGAAATCGGTTGGAACCCTGTATTCATCACAGTTCCGATTGGACCTGGTGTCGCCCACGGAAGAACATACATAAATCCATTCATTCCTAAAACACTAATAAAGAATTTTCCAATCAGTACATTTGCCATCGGTGCTAAGCAAAATGGAATAAAGAAATAAGGATTCAAAATGATCGGTGCCGCAAACAGCAGAGGCTCATTCACCGCAAACATTACTGGAATGATCGATGCTTTGCCGACCGTTTTTAATTGTTTCGAACGCATGAACAGAATAAAGATAATTGGTACGATAAAGGTTGCTCCCGTTCCGCCCAGCTCGCCGATAAAATTCCCAAAATTTTCGGTTAAGGCATGGTCTGGGTGTCCACCTTCAGTAAAAATTCTAAGATTGGCTTCTGTATTTCCATAGAGCGCGGCTGATAATCCCGGTTTAACCACTGACGGCCCATGGACACCTACAAACCAAAATAGCGGGATCAAGAACCAAATGAATGCTAAACCAAAATAACTTTCTGCCCCTTCAAATAGTGGGGATAATAATTTGGAGAAGACCTCTCCAAACGGAACATTAAGCGCTGATCTTGCGGCAATATCAATGATTGCACAGGATAAGACAGAAAAAGAAAATGGAAAAACATCTCGAAAATTCTGAGCGATGCTGCCGGGAACTTCCTTCGGCATCTTGATTGTGATGTCACGAATGACACAAAATTTATACATGTTGACAGTAATAAAAGCCGAAATAAACGCAGATAATATTCCTTTTGTTCCCATGTAATCAGCTGCGAATGCACCATCTGTTTTCGTGATCGCTAATAGAAGAAAACCACAAGTCGCTGCGAGCATCACAGAGGTTTCATTGATGACTTTTCCATCAGGCATTTTGCGATTCATACTCCCAGCTAAACAGCGCGCGGTTGTTCCGGCCACTAGCATCCCAACAATCCCCATAGTGAAATCATAAATTTTCCATAGCCAAGCTTCTATTCCGCTGGGAATTGCTAGCCCGAAAATTGGTGGAATCGCCGCACATAAAATGAAGATACTTGAAAATAGGATGACCGGCATAGCAGCCAAGAAGCCGTCTTTGATCGCCATTAAATAGATATTCTTAGAAACTTTTTGAAAAAGAGCTTGCCTTTTTTCGATTTGCTGGATAATCACATTCATTAGTATACTCCCCCTAAATCGCCTTAACGATATTTCTCCTGATACAGTTCAATGAAATCTTGTACAAGATCTCTTAGTAATAACGTCGTCATCAGATGGTCCTGTCCATGAATGAAGATAAATCCTAATTCTAAATCCTCTCCATTTGCTTCATTAGAAAGTACCTGTGTCTGTGAATTATGTGCCAATTTGAGATTTTCATCTGCTTCTTGTAATTTGCTTTCTACATTGGAAAAATCTCCACTCCGAATTTCTTTTAGTAGACTAAGTAGTGAGCTGCGAGCATCACCAGAATAGGCCACGATTTCAAAACCAAGCATTTGCAAGTCATTTTTATTCATCTTCAAATCCTCCTGATTTTCCTATATAATCGTTTTCGTTTCGCTGACTAATTTGTACCAATAGGCTGATTCTTTTGGATACCGTTTTTGTGTCTCAAAATCAACATAGAATAGACCGTAACGTTTGTTATAGCCGTTCACCCAAGAGAATACATCCATCAAAGACCAGATAAAATAGCCCTTTACATTCACACCTGCTTCAATCGCTTTAGCGATGTAGTTGAAATAGCCTCTAAGATAATCGATCCGGTCATCATCCAAAATAATGCCGTCATCAAAATGATCCTTATAGCCCAAACCATTTTCTGTGATATAAATCTTTTGGTAATTCGGATAATCTGCTTTTATGCGAACTAGTAAATCATAGATTCCTTCTGGATAAATCAACCAGTCCCAGTCTGTCCGAGGCAAATCATCTCGTTGGATTCGTTCACCGATTCCTTTAATACGATAAACCTGCGTTCCTTTTTCTCCCGTCGTGTTGTAAAACATCTGGCTTTCATCGTTATAAGCTTTTACCCAATGACTCACGTAATTATTGATTCCCAGATAATCATTGCGATTCGCTGCTTTCTTCATTTCGATAAAATCGCTTTCATCTATTGAAATACTGGTCTCATTTGCTTCTAAAATCTCGTTGATACATTCCATGGTGTGATCAGAGTAATACCCCAAATAGGTAGCATCCATTAAAAATTTTACGGACAAAGCATCGTCTAGTTCTGCTGCATGAATATCTTCCGGTGCGTCAGAGGCAGGATATTTCGGTTCCAATGAGTGCACGACACCAATTTCCCCTTCATAATTTCCTTCTTTAAAAATATTCACAGCCCGCGCATGAGCATACATCATATTGTGTAAAGCTGTAATCGTTTTTTGTAGATCAAATTGAATCTCAGGAGGAAAAGCACCGGTTAAATATTGATTGGTTGCTGCTGGATAAATTTCATTGAAGGTGCTCCAGTAATACACTTCCTTAAATTCGTCAAAGCAGAATTTTGCGTAATTTACGAAATGCTCGATAGTTTCACGATTTAAAAAGTCCCCTTCATCAAACAATGCTTTTGGTGTGTCAAAGTGATGAATGGTCACAAAAGGTTTGATCCCGTTTTTTTTACATTCGGCAAAAACCTTGTGATAATAGTCGACGCCCTTCTGATTCACCTCTCCATATCCATTTGGAAAGATCCGGCTCCAGGCGATTGACATACGTAAACTATCAATTTTAAATTTTTTGCACAACTCGATATCGACCGGGTATTGATGATAAAAATCACTTGCTGGCTCTGCCGTGTAACGACCTTTTTCTACTAAAAAAGTATCCCAAGCAACAGGTCCCTTCCCGTCTTTATCGATGGCACCTTCTACTTGATAAGCCGCAGTGGCTCCGCCCATTAAAAAATCTGCTGGTAACTTTCTTAATTCTGTCATTTTCACTTCTCCTCTTTTATAAAAGTCTTTGTATATGGATCGTAAAATAGATTCGTTCGTTTTCATTCAATGATTTTCCCAGATGACTCTCAATCAATTCATAAATTCGATCTCCTATTTGATAAGCCTGGGGATAATCTGTTTTTAAGGTCTCTTCAAAATTCAAAGAAAAAGGTTCCGTTTCATTTGGATCATTTGTAATCCGTTCCAAGAAATAATTCAAATGGATCATCAAGCGGTCATAATAGTTTTTATTTTTGTTGGTTCTGCGAATTCCAGCAGCAGACAATTCATTTTGCACCAATGCAATCATTTTCTTTTCGATACCATCATCGGTTTTTATCGATAATGATGTTCCCTTGGCATTGATAAAATGCAGTGCAATTCGACCGATCTCTTCTGTTGGAAAAGTCACTCCCAATTTTTCTTGAATCAATGCTAAAGCATTCTCTCCAATACTGAATTCTACTGGATAATCCGCTTTCATATTTGGCAAGGCTGCCGTTTCATAGGTTCCTTTATTCAGGTTCTGATAACTTAGATAAATATGGTCCGTCAAAGTGACATAGATATACTCCTGAACTGAATATTGGTAATGGCTTATGGCTCGCTCGATTATTTCATAAGAAGTGGTAATAAAATCTAGTGGAATATCCTTTAATAACGTGGAAAAGTTATTCTGGGATTCTTCATTTCTCAAAGTAAAGGTTCTTTCAACAGACTCTTCATTTATTAAATCACCCTTCTTTTTTTGATAAGTAATCCCGGCTCCCATGATTACCGCTTGCTGATCTGAATTGTCTCTCACGATAGCAACATTATTGTTTAAAACTTTAACGATTCGATACATTTCTATCCTCCTTTCAAACAAAAAGAGACTGCAAACAGTAGACGATTTCACCAAGAAACATAATCTACTATTCGCAGTCTCGCCTAATCTTATTAGTAACGATCCACTAGATATTCATTTATTGCAGTTAGTATAGCATGAATTTTAAGAGAAGTAAACACAGAATTACGAAAAAACAAACAAATACAAACTTAATCGCTCTGCAACAAACATTTCCAATCATTAATAAATGGATTCTAACCTTCTGGGTGCCCTAGTTCAATTTTATGATACGATCATTCTATAGAATATGACGATGTCAGGAGGTTCTGTATGAAAAAAATACTGATCATTGATGATGAACGTGATCTGCTAGAAACATTCAAAGATTATTTTCAATTGATGAATTATCTCGTCTATACTGCTGAAAATGGCTATGAAGGACTAAAGCAGCTTACTCATCAGCCAGATATTATTATTTTAGATGTTAACATGCCGGAAATGGACGGCTTTGAGTTGTGTGCTGCGATTCGTGAGCAGATCAGCTGTCCGATTGTTTTTCTATCGGCCAAAGAAGATGAGGAAAGTCGGATTCAAGGCCTGACGATCGGCGGTGATGATTATTTGGTCAAACCCGTTAGTCTGAAGGAACTTGGGCTGCGTATCGAGGCCCATCTTAGACGTGAAACACGCAAACAAATCAGCCGTAAAATTACCTACTTTGATGCACTGATGATCGATTATGACCAGAAGCTTTTAGCTTATCAGAAGCAGGAGATTTATTTGACCAAAGTAGAGTTCGCAATTGTCGAACTGCTGTCCAAACATCCTGGCAGAGCCTTTTCAAAAGAGGAAATCTATCAGCACCTTTGGGATTGGGATAAATTGGGTGATGCCGCGATTATCACCGAGCACGTTCGCCGGATTCGGAAAAAGCTTGCTGACTATTCAACTGTCGCGTTTATTCAAACCGTCTGGGGGGTGGGCTATAAATGGATTGGCTAGACGCTGGAATTGCTCGGTTGTTTGCGAAAAGAAGCAGTCTTGATCAAAGCTTATTTCTTTATCTTTTGATTGGCGTCTTAGGCGTTGCTTTTGCGACACTTATTACGGTCTCCATTTGTGTCAGCTGGGAACGCTTGATTCTGATGCCTGATTCCGAGCCCACTTATTTTTGGGCCTATTTGACTTGGACACCGTCTTCCACCTCACTACCAATAATTCAGCTATTGGAACTTGTACGGCAATTTGCTGTTTTTATTTATGGCTTTTTAGGGATTTTTCTTGCGACCAAAATGTTTTACCGCAAACGGATTTTACAGCCAATTACGATCTTAGAAAAAAGTATTCAGCAGATTGAGCAAGGAAATTATCAACAGCCGGTCTACTACAACACCTACGACGAATTTGAGAAAACCTCGCTTGGACTGGATCACCTACGAATAACCTTACAGGCCAATGAACAGAAGCTCAACGAGATGTATCACGACCAAAAAAAGGTCAATGCGGCCTTTTCTCATGATCTGCGCACACCACTGGCAACGATTCAAAATAATTTGGAGCTGTTGGAGGCCTATTACGAACAAGATCTTCTGAGTCCAGAAGCCTTCGAAAAAGCTGCGGTAAAAATCAAAAACAGTATTACCCGCCTAAGCACCTTTTCGGAAACGATGCAGCAGCTGCAAAAGTTGGAGGATCGACCGCTTCATATCACAGAACAGCCACTAGCACTGATTGAAGAAAACATTCAGGAGCTTCGTCGACAGCATCCAGACAAAGCACTTTTGGTTACAAAAGAATACCCAAAACTCACCGCAAGTTATGATCTTGATTTGATCAATGAAGTAGTGGAAAACCTGTTGAATAATGCCTATCGTTTCGCACGAAAACAATTAACTATGACGATCACCCTACAAGAGAAACTATTGATCGTGTACGTCAAGGATGATGGTCCCGGCTTTTCCAAAAAGGAATTAATAACAGCGACCGAGCCCTACTATTCACAAAATAAGAATGGGCATTTCGGACTTGGCTTGACGATTGCTGAAGCCTTGACGCGAAAGCATGGCGGCAATTTGAAAATTGCTAATAGTATTGATAGTGGTGCGATTGTTTCCGCTGTTTTCTCCATAACTTATTGAAAAAGGCGATTTGTAGAGAATTTATAGAGATTTGCTGATTATCCTTTAGGTAAGGAAACAAAAATTAGGAGGGATCGCTGATGCAGATCGAAATCAAAGAGTTAAATCAATACTACGGCAAAAAACAAGTTCTCTATAATATCAACCTATCCATTTCAACGGGGATGTTCGGACTATTAGGACGAAACGGTGCCGGCAAAACAACACTATTAAAAACGCTGGTCACTTTGCTTCCGGCAAACGAAGGAACGATCCGTATGAATGGGATCGACATCCATGAGCAGAAAAAAATCCGCTCGATCATCGGTTTCTTACCGCAGGAGTTTTCCATGTATGGCAATATGACCGCCTATCAAGCGTTGGATTACTTAGCCGTTCTTTCTGAACTCGATAAACGAACGCGGCAAACACGGATCGACGCCTTATTGGAACAAGTCAATCTGACGATTCATAAAAATGTCAAAGTCAAAGCGATGTCCGGTGGGATGAAGCGTCGTTTAGGAATCGCCCAAGCATTACTGAACGATCCGAAAATTTTAGTGGTGGATGAACCGACGGCAGGCTTGGACCCAGAGGAACGCTTGCGTTTCCGAAATTTGTTGGCTGAGGTCAGTGAAGATAAAATCGTTCTGCTATCTACTCACATCGCGGGCGACATCGAAGCTGCTGCGGAAAATGTCGCGATCTTAGAGCAAGGCCGAATCATCTTCTCCGATTCAATCGAACAGTTGCTGCTGAATGCCCAAGGAAAAATTTTCAGCGTTCAAGTGCCGCGAACAGAATTGAAGGCGGCAAAAGAACAAGTTCAAATCATCAGTTTGCAGCAAGAGGGCAGTACTTCGCATCTACGTTTCATTGGCAATCCAGAAGCGCCAATCATGCGACATCCGCTAGTGATCGAAGAACGTCCCACATTGGAGGATGCTTATCTCTACCTCCTATCAATGAAGGGTGGGAAGTAGCATGCTATTGAAAAAGGAACTAGGAATCACCTTAAAAAGCCTAACTTACTGGCTAGTCGTTCTATTCATTGGTGCCTTTCTTTTTACACAGTTGGGCTCAGATTTTATTTCCTTGAAGCAACCGGAACCTGGGAGGAATGATTACGATATCACCCAAACAACTGACAAAAAGGAAATTCAACGGCAAACGATTTATTCCTTACTACAGCAGTACAACAGCGGAGGGTATAACACCTACCCTTTTGGTTTTCTAAAAATCGTCAAGTTGTCAAAATCGGACAAGGCAACGGTCAAAGAAATCTTGGAACGAGCCACAGGCGAACCAATCGACGAATTAAACAAGCGTTTAACAGAGTTGGCACTAAAAAATCCTGAAACGGACCAATTTGGATTAGCAGAAAAGTTGCCGATCACCAAAGGCTATTCCTATTCCACCTTCGAAAAAGACATGGAAAAAGTCGCGGAGTTGATTGGCAATGGTTCGGATTTTTCGAAGACGGCCTATAGGAATCAATCGCGAAGAAAAATGACCTATCAAGAAGCTAGGAAAGAATTTCAATCGACACTAAACGAAGACCGTGTCTCAGGTGCCTTTGCCCGCATGGCTTGCGACTGTTTAGGTTTGATTCTCGCTTTGGCTCCCGTCTTTATCGCGGCCACCGTTGTTCTGCGCGACAAACGTGCCCAAAGTCAGTTAGTAATCAATAGCAAACAGCTCTCTAGCTTCAAGTTATACGGCATCCGCTTTTTGGCGACTGTTCTGTTGGTGCTCTTACCAGTCATGTTGTTTAGTTTACTGCCTGCCATCCAATCGGTTTATGTGGCTCAAAAGTATCATCATACCGGAGATTTGATTCTGTTTTATCAATACATTCTCGGCTGGACCCTCCCAACAATCGTAGCAGTAGTCGGAATCAGTTTCTTGATCACGACCGTCTTCAATGGATTGGTGAGTGTCATCTTCCAACTAGGTTTTTGGCTCTTATCCTTATTAAGTGGCAGTCGCACTATTGTTGGTAGTGTCGGACTAAACCTGATTCCACGATTCAATAGTGTCGGATCCCGTGATGTATTTGATCAGATTTTTTCTGAATTAGTCGTTAATCGTGTCTTTTGGCTAGCGCTTGGTTTACTTTGCTTCTTGCTCAGCTGTGTGATCTTTGATCGGAAACGGAAAGGACGGATGCACTATGGAAGTCCTCGCTAAGGTTTCGTTGGCTTTCTGGCGTTTCCATTTTTATCCCGCTGTATTTATAGCCATTTTGTTAACCATGCTCTTCCCCACCTTTTTCGGGGTCGAGAATGCATCATTTCTGCAAAGTGCCGAAATCTATGAACGCTTCTTTCCCTTGATCGGTTTGATCGTGTTTATTCCTCTTTATCTGCCGGATAGTTCAGAGGAAACGACGTTACTGATTAAAACCAAACGCTTTTCTTATGTAGGCATTTTGCTCTTACGTTTTCTCCAGATTCTTATCACCTTACTATTACTGACTTGCGGCTGCTTATTGCTTTTTGAATTAAGCAACGCAACGATCGAATTTGACTTGTTTTTATTTAGTGGAATAGCAAATGCCCTGTTTATGGGGGGACTATACGCGATTGGTTTCGCCTTCGCCAATCAATCGGTCACAGGTTTGATTCTGCCGTTGGGCTATTATGTGGCTAGTCTATTCGTTGGTGAAAAATATTTACAGATTTTCTATCTCTTTACTTTGGGAGAGAAAGATACCCATTCTAAACTCGTTCTATTTTTCAGTGGATTGTTGTTCATTCTGCTAAGTTTCGTGATTCGGAAAAGAAGGAAATAAAAAAATCGTAACAGAAGACTCTTTCTGTTACGATTTTTTTGCGTCATTTCGGCACCTCACATCTGGTAACGATACCAAAAATATTTTGCTTTTTTGGTATTCCTCCCCTAAACTATTCTAGAAGACGCATTCCCATGAAAAATAGTTCCAAGGATATTCGCCAGCCTTGAGCATTCGTGAATCCTATGGTGATGGAAGGAAAAGAAAATAGATGGAAAAACATTTGATTTTTATGGATATCGACGGCACGCTCGTTGACCGCGATCAGAAAATCTCCCCCCGCACGAGAGCTGTTGTAAATGAACTTCAACAAGAAGGTCATGAATTTTATGTTGCTACTGGCAGGAAATATTCCTCCGCCTATGAAATGGCGAAAAAATTGACCGACGCTACACAAGTCATTGCCTCAAACGGAAGCGTGTATTCGATTAATGAGACGTTGCATAAGAAGCGTTTGTCGGACGCAGCACTGGAATTTATTTATCAAACACTAGCAGAATATGAGCTGCCACTGTTTTTCTTTGGTGAGCATACGATTTTCTATACCCAGCAGCTGCCAAGCTACCTGCAAAAAAATGACCAATCGCGGATTGGCAACAGCGAAGAGGATTTTCTTTTTATCGACTCGTTGGACACCTTGATGGCCATCAGCCAGCGAATCGTTAATGGGATCGTCATTGCGGATGAACGTGAAGCGGAGCTTGAACAGGTCCGTACGCTTTTAGCAGAGAGTCAGCTACTATCGGTCTCTTCTTCCCATCCCAATAACATTGAGTTGATTCCTTTAGGAGTTAATAAAGCAACAGCGATTCAAGCCGTACAAACTAATTTGCTGATTCCGCAAAAAAATATCATCAGCTTCGGCGATGGAATGAACGATCTGGAAATGCTGCAAGCTTCCGGTGTGGGTGTCGCGATGGGCAATGCCGTCGACGAATTGAAAAAACATGCGAAGTTCATCACCGATGCCAATGTTGAAGATGGCATCGCTAATTTTCTGATCGATTATTTCAGCTAAACTAATGAAGCGTACAAAGCGAATGCAAACATTTTTGAAGATCCTTTGGCAGCCACTAAATTAGATATAAAAGCCGCGCCACTCAAGATTTCTCATAGAGTGGCACGGCTTTTTTTTGCTATTTTCTCAACAACTCACCATGCTGTACTTGATTTTTACTCAGTGAGTCAAAACTTTCCCCGCCATTGGTAACCAGCGTTAAAACAACCTCGGATTTTCCGGACTTACGGATGCGGTCAAAGTCAGCCGTGACCAATAGCGTATTTTCATCCACTGCTTGTCCTTCTTGAACATGAACTTCAAAGGGCTCCCCCGCTAATTCAACCGTGTCTAAACCAATATGAATCAAGACTTCACTACCTGACGAACTCGTCAAGCCAATCGCGTGCTTGGTTTGAAAAATCGTGGTAATCGTCCCTTTGATTGGCGCATAAATTTCAGATGCAGCCGGTTGAATCCCAAAGCCCTCACCCATCATTTTTTGTGAAAATACCGGATCAGCTACTTCATTTAATGGAACAAACGTCCCATCTACAGGTGCGAAAAAGGCGTCTGTTTTTTTCTTTTTAAAACGTTCAAACATTTTCTATTCTCCAATCGTTCTAATCATCGCGTCCTAATAATTGATTGATTTCTTGACTGAACAAGTCGGCCTTCCCGCCAAAGACTGCCTGGATACCGCCTTGAACTTCGAACACAGCCGTTGCACCAAGCCGCTTGAATACTGGCTTTTGAACCTTATCACCTTGTTTTACCGCCACGCGCAAACGTGTCGCACAGGCTGTCACGGTTTCAATATTCTCATCCCCGCCAAGTGCTTCAATGATCTGCCACGCTTGCTCCTTCAAACTCGCAGAACCAGAATCATCGGTTACTTCAAGCAGGTCCTCATCATTTTCCATACCAGGAATCGCCACTTTAAATTTCTTGATGCAGAAGCTGAAGACGAAGAAATAAATCAGCGCCCAAGCTATCCCAAACGGAATCACTTTGATCCAATTGGTCTTATCATTTCCCTGCAGCACACCGAATAGCAAATAATCAATTAGACCGCCTGAAAAGGAGTTTCCGATTCGAATATTCAAGATATCAGCAAAATAGAAGGACAATCCGTCTAAGAAGGCATGAATCACGTAAAGCCAAGGAGCAACAAACAAGAACATATACTCAATCGGCTCTGTGATCCCGGTTAAGAACGAAGTCAACGCCCCACTAAAATACAAACCGCCGTTTTTCTTACGATTTTCTTTTGGAATCGCACGGTACATCGCATAACAAGCCGCTGGCAAACCAAACATCATCGTCGCAAAACGTCCAGCGAAGAAACGCGTACCGTAAGTAAATAATCCCGTATGGCTAGAATCCGCCAGTTGTGCGAAGAAAATATTTTGCGCGCCAGAAATCGACTGACCTGCAACCGTCTCTACCCCGCCCAAAGAAGTGTACCAAAACATCGGATAAATCGTATGATGCAAGCCTACTGCGCCAGTCAAACGCAGCAAGAAACCGTAAAAGAAGGTCCCGATACTGCCCATCTGTGCAACTTGTTGACCAATGCCCACCATCCCATTTTGAATCGGCGGCCAAATCAGATAGAAGACACAGCCGATCGCAATCGCGCTAAAGGAAGAAACAATCGGGATAAAGCGTGAACCACCGAAGAACCCTAAAAATTGCGGCAGCTCAATTTTCCGATAGCGATTGTGGAGGAAAGCAACTGTTCCACCAATCACGATCGAACCAACCACACCCGTATCGATGCTAGCATCTTTAGCAGAAAATAATTCCAATAATCCGCTGATTGTCGCTGTATAAACTAAAAATGCTACTCCGCCAGCTAAACCGGCTGTTCCTTTATCTCCTTTGGCTAACCCAACGGCGATCCCGATTGCAAAAATCAGTGCAAGATTGGCAAACACGGCATTTCCGGCAAAACTCATAACACTTAGAATCGTTTGCAGCCATGGCTGATTCAAAAATGGATAGGCCGCCACTGCACTTTCATTTGTTAACGCGCCGCCTAATCCCAACAACAAACCTGCCGCCGGTAAAATCGCGATCGGCAGCATAAACGCTCGTCCTAACTGTGAAAACTTTTTAAACATGATTTCTCCTCCTTATTCTTCATTCATTAACGCTTGAATAAAACGTGTCGCAATCTCCTTCGGTCGTGTGATCGCTCCGCCAACAACAACCCCTGCAGCCCCTAAATCCTGAATCTTTCTGGCTTCCTCTGGTGTATGAATTTGTCCTTCTGCGATAACCTCCACACCCTCATCAATTAAGGCTTTCACTAAATCAATCGTTGAGGGGGAATCCTTTTGGGTATACCCTCTTAACGTCGTACCAACAAAGTCGACTCCTGCTTGCCAAGCATTGATTCCTTCTTCGAATGTTGCAATGTCCGCCATCAAAAGCTGGGTAGGGTACTTTTCTTTGATTTGTTGAATCAATTGGTTCGTCGACAGACCGTCTGGACGTTCACGCAAGGTACAATCCAGGGCAATTACTTCGACGCCCGTTTCCGCTAACGCATCGACCTCCTTCATCGTCGGGGTAATAAATACGTCAAAATCTGGGTATGTCTGTTTAATAATTCCAATGATTGGTAGATCAACTTTTTCCTGTATTTGCTGGATATCTCTTACCGTATTCGCTCGAATTCCCACTGCCCCGGCTTCTTTTGCCGCCAGAGCCATCAAGGGCATCACCCCTCCTTCTTCTGTATACAACGGTTCGCCTGGCAATGCTTGACAAGAAACAATCAAGCCGCCTTTCACAGCACTCAAAAACTCTTTTTTCTTCACGCTCCATTTTCACTCCGTTTTTAAATTATTTTGGATTATTACTCCAAAAATATAGCATGCGCTTTCACAAATGTAAATAGGAAATGAAAAAAAATTTTTTTTGACGTATAATCGAATGTGACAATAGAGAGGTAAAAGGGAGAACAAATGACCATTACGTATACGATCCAAGAAAAATATGTAACCCTGACAAAATCCGAAAAAAAAATCGCTGATTATATTTTGACCAGCGGGGAAAAAATCGTTCACAGTACCATGAGTGACATCCGCGAAGCCACGAATGTTGGTGACGGAACGATTATGCGTTTTTGCCAAAAAATTGGTTTTTCTGGTTTTTCAGATTTGAAAATCGCCATCGCTAAAGAGGATTTCAGCAAACAACAGGAAGACTCACAGGAATCCGGTTTTTTTGATAAACGCTCAAAGACTATAAATAAAGCCCTAAAGACCACGAATCAACGTTTGGATAACGAAAAAATTAAACAGGCTGTCCAGATGATCACCGAAGCCAATCAGATCTACATCTTTGGCGTGGGTTCTAGTGGCAATACCGGCAATGACTTAGAAGCGATGCTTTTACGTGTCGGTGTGCAATCGCGCTCTGTGGTTGATCCCCACTTCCAAGCACAAATTGCTTCCTTGCTGACTGAAAAAGATCTAGTAATCGGCTTCTCCTTATCCGGTCGCACAAAAGATACCCATGATTCTTTGAGTATCGCCAAAAAAAATCACGCGAAGATCATCGCGATTACGAATTATCAATTATCACCAATCGCACAGCTGGCCGATGTCGTTTTACAAACAGCAATCGAAGAATTTTTAGATGGCGCTTCATTGGCAGGAAAAATCTCCCAATTATATTTGTGTGATTTACTTGTCCAAGGCTACGAAATCGAGAATAATGTCAATTCGATCGAACTGAGAGAAACCGTCCTACGTTCTATCTTAGATAAAAGTCTGGATTGATTTTTTAAGCTAAAAAACCGCTCACCCCTGAGACACAATTTGGGTGAGCGGCTTTTTCTTCGTAAGATGCTCTGGAAAATACTAGATGTCTTTTGCACAAAAGGTATACAGATAGAATCATACTACTCTTTTCTCCATCATTTTATGCTATTTGGCGGAGCTAATATTTATTAAATTGCACTCAATCTTTAAAACTACAAAAATCAAAAACTGCCTATCTTTCTCGATAGGCAGTTTTTGATTTATTGTACGGTTTGTTGGTTTGGATCAACGGCTTGTGCCGGTTGCTGATTGTCATCCGTTGTTTGCGTGCCCTGCGGATGGGTCGCGAAATATTGCGCTTCACGATTTTCAGCATTTTGCTGCAAATTGTAATAATAGAAGCTGATGTCGTTATTATGGAACGAGCCAGCTGGGAATATTTTCCGTGTACTTTCCGGCATTTCATATTTCGCTTTATCTACACTTGAAGACACCACTAACCCTCTTGTTGGATCAAGAGTTGCATCCGCAAAATTCATGACCTTCGCGTAATCGCCATTGTCATTTCGGACATAAGAACCTAGATTTTCTGCCGCTGTTGCTGGCGTGCCATCAGTTCTCCAATTGATTGGATTGATCGCTAACGCGCCTTCATCCCAAGTGGGTAATGTACCAGTAAAATCTGGAGCAACGGTATTGTATGAAACGACGACGCCAGTATCATCTGGACCAGTCGCAAATTTGACCTGCGGATTGTCGTTCATTTCTTGTTGGGTCACCGATTGGCCTAAAACGTAAGCCGCGATCATGCGGTCGCTAACACCAGGATTATTTTTGAAATAGTCATACATGATGGCTTTTAGCATCCGAGCACCCTGAGAGTGACCTACTAAAATAAAGGGACGGTTATTGTTTTCGTGTTTGATGTAATAATCAAAGGCAGCTATAACATCTGCTTTTGGAATACCATCCGTATACTGTGCCTGTTCCTCTTTTGATTTTGTCAGCAGCCACTTCGCATCTAGCTGACGATAATAGGGGGCATAAATGTTGCCGCTCGTATCAAAGGCGGAGCCTTGCGTCGCTAAAAATACCTGTGCGCCAGCGCGCATCGTCGCATTATCAATTTTCGCTACTGGTGACGAGTTTTCATTTTTTTGCGCATAGGCTGTTGGATACAACATAAAGACATCGGCTTGGCTCGTGATTTCTGTTGGCTTTGCTAACCAATTATCTGCATTACTATAGTCACTGGCTTTAATGGTCTCACCAGCTTTTTCTGGTTCTTTGGCTTTTTTTATCGTGGTTTTACGGGTTTCTTGCTTCGGTGCTTCTTCGCTCGTAAAGAAGGTTGTATAGGCATAGTAGCCGCCAACTCCTAATACAGCTACTACTAATAGTCCAATAATGAATTTTTTCATTGTGTCCTCCAAAAAAAGAATTGATGTACCTCATTATAGGGCAGTTGGGTTTTGTTTGACAAATTCCCTGTGGATTTAATTAGAAAAGCTTATGAAATGATTTTGTATGTGGATTAGTGAGTGATTATTGGCAATCAATAGTATCTACAATTGACACTGTATATACACATGATAAAATGTAGATATATAATTAAAGTGGTTATGAGGAGGATTATTATGGCTAGATCAACAAGATCCTATAAAATCAGAAAATCAGGTAATAGCGATGTAACGACTATTCCTCAAGAAGTAAAAGACCAACTTGGCATCACTACCGGCGACTCGATTCAATACATTCTTTTACCTGACGGCAGCTTTAAAATTGAAAAGGCAGCCGAGGTGGCTGACATTGATTCGATCGTTGATTCTGTTATGACGCAGTATGAAGAAGCAATCAGAGATTTGGTAGATTTATGATTTATTTGACCGTCAAAGACATTATCAGAATCAATGCCAAACTGATCTCAAAAACTTCCGTAGGAGAAATGATCGGGGTCAAAGATGCCTCTGCCTTAGATATGTGTGTCAAGCAACCGATGCAAGTTGTTTTCGAGAGAGAAATCTATCCTGAAATTCATGATAAGGCCGCAATACTAGCTATTAATCTTGCTAAAAGACATCCTTTTCAAAATGCCAATAAGCGAACGGCTTTGGTTGCCATGGTGACATTTTTAATCGCAAATGGCTACTCAACTAACTTTAGCCAAGAAGAAGCTGTTCAGTTTATTTTGACTATCACAACGAGTGACAAAGCATTTGATTTACTGAAGGAAGATGTCACATCCTATTTGAAAAATTCAGGAAAAATAAAAAAGTTGTAAAAAAACGCTCAGAAGAAAAAATCTGAGCGCTCTTTTTATTCTCCCTTATTCGCCTCCAGAGCATTGGACAACCGCGCAAACTCCTCTAGAGAAAGGGTCTCACCGCGACGCTTCGGATCGATTTCGGCTTGTTCTAAACTCGTTTCCAACCAAGCTTTCGTGTTTTCGTCTTTGCCGTAGCTGCTTAATAAATTGTTCCATAATGTTTTACGGCGCATATTAAAAGCGGCTTTGGTCAATTTGAAAAATTCCGCTTCGTTTGTTACTTCGACTGCAGGTGTTTCCCGACGGACCAGTCGTAAAATCGCCGAATCAACATTCGGCTGCGGAACAAACACTGTTTTTGGAACGATGAAGGCGGTGCTTGCTTCCATATAGTATTGAACAGCGATCGACAATGAACCATAGGCTTTTGTTCCCGGCTTAGCGGAGATTCGATCCGCAACTTCTCGCTGCATCATGACGACCATCTCATCGACAGCTAAATCCGACGCCAAAATATGCATCATGATCGGTGTCGTAATGTAATATGGCAGATTCGCCACAACCTTGATCGGTTCATTTTGATCAAAATAGGCGGTCTCCTTTTTTAAATCAACCTTCAAAATGTCGTTATGCACGACGCTAATATTGTCATAGGGGCTTAACGTATCTTCTAACACGGGGATCAAACGATCATCAATCTCAAATGCCAAGACTTGGTGAGCTGCTCGCGCCAAGTGTTCAGTCAATGCGCCAATCCCCGGTCCAACTTCGATCACATTCGTGTGTTCGTCAATCTCGGCAGTGGCAACAATTTTTTGTAAAATGTTTGGTTCGGTCAAAAAATTTTGACCGAGACTCTTCTTAAAGGAGAAGCCATGCTTCTGCAAAATTTCTCGTGTTCTCGATGGGGTTGCAATATCTTTGTAATTGTTCAAGAGGTTTCCTCGACTTTCTTCATAGCCTCATGCAATTGTGCTTCGGTAATCCGAAACATCGCTAAACGTTTTTCCAATTGTTTGGCGTTGGTATAGCCAATCTTCAACTCATCCCCTAAACGTTCACGCCGTTCACGGGCCTGAGCTCCCGCTATTAAACCATACTCCAGCAGCGTTTGTCTAGCTATTTTTGGTTCATTCCTCTCCGCAGGAGTGACGACCTTATGCAGCGCTTCGATGATCGCTTCATCACTGGCATGCTCCACGCCAAGACTTGCCCCGCGCTTTTGCGGTGCCGCCATCCGTCGCGATAAGAAGGCATGCTGGGCATCGGGTATCACTTCCATGATCGTCTTCCGAATCTTTTCACCGGAAAAATCAGGATCGGTAAACACAATCACTCCTCGGGTTTCTTGGGCATGCTCGATTTGTTCTAGAATGTTTTCATTAATCGCAGAACCACGTGTCTCGATCGTATCGACATCAAAGACTTCCTTCAAGCGCTTCGTGTCGTCTTTGCCCTCAACCACGATGATTTCTTCAATTTTTTCCTTCTGTTTACTATCCATTGGCATTGATCCTAAACAAGCGATGTGCATTTTCCGTCGTTTGACGGGCCACTTCTTCCATTGGTAAATTCCGTAATTCCGCAATTTTTTCTACAACATAGCGGGTATAGCCCGGTTCATTGCGTTTGCCGCGATAAGGCATTGGCGCCAAATAAGGCGCATCCGTCTCCACTAATAATTTATCCATTGGTACAATGGTAGCCGCTTCCTGCACGTCCAAAGCCTTCTTAAAGGTCACGACACCCGAAAAGGAAACGTGCATGCCTAAATCTAAGAAGCGTTTCGCCCATTCGCCGCTGCCGCTAAAGCTATGCATGATGCCGCCGATATCACGAATATCTTCTTCCTTCAGAATTTTATACGTATCCTCCAGAGCATCGCGGGTATGAATACTGATCGGCAGGTTCATTTCTTTTGCAATCGCGATCTGCCGACGGAAAACTTTATCTTGAACTTCTTTTGGATCCTCCATCCAGTAATAATCCAGACCGATTTCACCAAGTGCTACAACCTTCGGTAACGTCAATTTCTTAATCAAATCTTCTTCGATCGCTTTCGTGTAGCTGCCCGCTTCGGTGGGATGCCAGCCAATGATGGAATAAATCCCTTCATATTGCTGGTTCAGCTCTAAGCTTTTTTCAATCGTCGGCGTATCAAATCCTACCACAGCCATTTCCGTCACGCCAAGTTCACGCGCCCGTTCGACCATTTCAGGAATCTCATTTTCAAATTGTTCCGCATTCAAATGCGTGTGAGAATCAAAAATCATGTGTTGTCCTCCTAAATCCTTCACTCTTATCTTCAAAATCCATTTAGAATCAACCTATTTTAACATATTCATACCAAACAAACGAAAATCTACTCATCCAACAAGGAAACAAAAAGAAACCGCAAGGCGATCCTTGCAGTCTCTAGTTTTCCTTACTATGATAATAAACGCGCCATCGTCGTCAATACACCGTCCTGATTATTTGACTCGATGACTTCCTTCGCGGCTTGCTTGACCTTCGCCTGCGCATTAGCCATCGCAAAACTTGCACCCGCGTATTCCAACATTTCGATATCATTGCCGCTATCACCAAAGGCTGCGATCTCATCAGGCGCGATCCCCCATTGTTCACACAATTTCGCCAGACCATTAGCTTTATGCACACCGGGGATAATCAAATCGATATCGCCATGTCCACTGGAGACGGGAATCATTTCACCAGCCAATACCTCATCCAAAGCAGCTAGCTTCTCTTCAATGCCCACATTGGGAAAGGTCAGTGCAAATTTGAAAATCTCATCCTCTTGCTGCACGACATCTTCTAATCGTTTTAGTTTTTTGATACTTGGATAATAGAAGCTGACACTTTTGAAGACCTCTTCTGAAATAGCTTGCGAAACGTAGGCACTCTTTTTACCGCATGCCACGTTGACGATGGGATCGAGTGCGTTGATCCCTTCTATCGTTGCCAAAACGCTGGACATCGCCAGTTTCGCATTGTAGTAAGGCTTTCCTTCAACAACGATATTCGCGCCATTTTCAGCTACGAAGGACATCTCTGTATGATTCTCTGGGAAAAAGCTTCTTAATTGATCGTATTGATTGCCGCTGGCAACAACAAATTTTATATCCTTTTCCTTCATTTGTTGGAAAATCTGATCAAATCGTTCGCGATTGTATTCTTTTTGGTCATTTAAAAAAGTTCCATCCATATCAACTGCAATCATTTTGATACTCATTTTAGTCATCTCCCTCTATTTATTCATCCTCATAAGAGTACCATAAATGATGGGACGCATTTCAGATCAAGGAAAACTTTAGGAAATTTCAGTCTATAGCCCAAAGAAAATCCGCCGAAAGTCGGATGTCTCATCCAAATATTCTCTCTATAATGAGTGTAGTTAATCACTATTTAGAAAGAGGTGAGCATATGCCTAATTTTCAAAAGGAATTTCCAAATGCCGCTCGTTACCTGAAGCAACGTTACCCTGATAAAGAGCCCTTAAGCAGTTTTTGGCATTGGGCGACATTGGCGCTTTTTGCGCTGTTATGTATCGCAACGATTAAGCAGCAATTGCTATTAATTGGCGGTTTAATTCTTGTTGCCGCATTGATCAAAGGACCGGGAATTTTACTTTTCGGTGCGCTCTATTCCTTGCTAGTCAGTTTTTTCCCGCCAATCGGAGTCGTTCTTTCAGCACTTTTTTTCCTATTAAATATTCGTTTATTGACGAAAAGTTGGCGCGTGAATATCGTGACTTCGCTGTTTTACTTGTATCCGTTAGGGCTAAGTCTCCTACGCTACTTTACCCAGTGGGATGCCGTATGGCAGATTGGACTTCAGCTATTGCCTGGGTTACTGCTGCTCCATTTTGTATTAATGCAGGTGTACTATTTCCACCCAAGCGCTCGCCAAGTCGCATGGACTGTTTTAGCCACGCCCTTTGAATTAATTTCACTTGTGTTACCAAAGCGCTTCAAGAAACCGTTTCGGACTACCGCATCAGCAACTAAACTAAAAAGCGCAAAAAAATATCGTTAAAGAGGGCGGAACCTTCTTTAACGATTTTTCTTTTGCATTCAGGTTTTTACGCGTAAACAGGCCTATCCATGTTATGATGAAGGCGTAGACCTGACACGTTCTGTCCTAATAAAGAGGTGACTGTTATGAGTACAAAATACGATCTTCCCACGAATGAAGAACGATTGGCGAAAGAATTCGAAAAATTAGGCCGACAGTTCTTTGATAAAGTCGATGCAAAGAATTTTACCCAAGCGTATAAAATGTTGGATCGACTTACTTACAGTCCTCAACAAACGATGCAGGAAACCAAGATTTATTGTAAAAGTAAGACGTTCAATGAATCACGAATAGGCAGCCAAGAATGCTACTCGCTTTCTTGGCTGCCTGTTTTTTTAGGGCTTTTGTGGTTGTCTAAGCCACGCCCTCTATTGGGTGGAAACGTACCCTTTCATCCGGCTAATTTACTGACTAACTGCTGCAATTGATACACATCTTGATTCGTCAAGAATGGATCAATGACAACCGTCGGGTATTCCTCCGGTACTTCTTCCACGCTGCTTGAAGTAATCAGCGCGTCATATTTTTCTAACTCTGAACGATTGATATTCACATTAGTCAATTTCTTCTCAACATAATGAACTTCAAAATTTCCATAAATTTGATTTTCAATTTGGCTGCCTAAGAAGAATTCTTCTGTCGGTGATAGCTCAGACAACAACAACAACTTCAACGGTCGGTCGCAGCTTGCCAACAGTGTCAGACTTTGCGGAACCATCGTAATCAAAATGTACACGTAATTCCAGATAAAATCTTCTTCCTGGTAGATTTGGTACCGACGAACGAAGTGATCAACGATTTTCTTCACCTTTTTGACCGCTTGATCATGTGTCTCGGACAATTTCTCAAGGAAAATTCTCCGCTGACGGAAAAGAATATCAATCAATTGGCCATCCGGTTCATAGATCCGATGCTCATTCATTAGAACGATCGCCAATTCCTGTTTCTTGTCATTGCCTAGCGAGAAATTCAATAAGCTGTCAAACTCCTCCACCAGCTCCAAATGACGATAATAGTAATTCGCATACTCGTCTTCTTTTTTCAACGCACTATGCAATTGCCCCTTGCTCGATACTACTACATCCGCATAAGACAACCATAGACAGTCCTTAATTTTATCGGAAGACAGCTTCACGCGAAAAACTTCCAGCGCCATGCGCTTAAAGGCATCTAAAATTTGCCGTTCCGGCAGCATCAAATCACTGTTCAGTTCCGATTTTGGATAATAATGTCCGTTCTTAATCCGCCACAAGCTAATATACATGTTATAGCCTAAACGTTTGCGAGAAATAAAATTATCCTCTAATTGATTCACTTGAATGAACTGATTCACCAGCTCCGTGATCGCTTTGATTTGGAATTCCTTTAAATCCCGATACAGCGAATCCAATCGATCTGACTTCTCAATGAAATAGCGGTAATACATATGGCGAATCACACTTTCGTTGCCTTCCAATCGTAATGGACGGTATTGTAAATTGATCCCCGTTTTTTGTAAGACACTTTCAATCTTCTTAAGATTCCGCTGTGTCTTAGAGGGACTTAAAAAAAGCTTCTTCGATAAATCAATAATATTCTCGCACTCTTCGTAAAGCAGTTCCTCGATAATTTGAAACTCCGGCGATTGCTGGATCGTGTCCGCGTACAATCGATTGATACTGACGTGCGACTTAATCTGCAACTGATACAGACCTTTGTATTTGATGATGCGAAACGCATCCTGCTGACTATTAATCAGCTTAACATCCTTCAATAATACTGATAGTGAGCATTCCAATTCTTCGAGTAATTGATCACTCGATAATCCGATGCGGCATGCGTACAACAATTCAACCAACCGCAAATGTCGCAGATTACTCACCCCTAAGATCTCTCTAAAATTCATACTATCACCCTTTTCACTAACTCCTATGCCTATCTCCACCAACTATGACTCCTAACATCTAGCAGTCATTGGCGCATGAAACAAAACCCCTTTTGTTCCATACTGAATTACCCGTTCTATAACCCTTAAAGCAATAAACGTAATGCACTTCCCTCCTTCACTCGTTTATCCGACAAAAGAAAAAGCCAAGCAATATCACAAAATCGGATGATTGCTTCGGTTTATCCATTGTCTTACTGTATATTTATGGTAACTGATAAAAGACATCTCTGCTTTCGACTCGAAAAAACATGATGCCGTTATCCAAAGATGTAAATCTTTTGCCACATCAGCCACACGAAGAGAAACGATCGTTATTTAATTCACTTTTTAAAATAAAAATAAATTTTTTTAGAAACTAATAGTTAAATTTTTTTTGTTTCGTTTGAATCAATGATAATTATTGATAATATAAAATAAATTTGATAACTATTATTTTTGTCGATTAGTAATAATTTTTCGTTTATTCATTTTTATATAACTTAATTCACAATGAAAAAGAGTGATCCAATAGATAGGATCACCCTTTTTCATACTATTTTACTATTTGGCCGTACGAATGGTGACAAATTTGACGTCCACGTATTCTTCGACCCCGTAAGTGCCGTTTTCGCGACCGAAGCCAGAGTGTTTCACTCCGCCAAATGGGGTCGCTGAGTTTGAGATCTCGGTATCATTGACGCCTACCATCCCATAGTGTAATTTATTGCTCACATTTTCCACGGTGTGGATGTTGGTTGAAAAGAAATAAGATGCCAATCCAAATTCTGTATCATTTGCATCTTGAATGACTTTTTCCTCGTCTTCAAAGGTGATCAAAGGAATCATCGGACCAAAGGTTTCATTATAGAAGATAGCCATTTCTTTTGTGACACCATCCAAGACGGTTGGCTCAAAGAAATTCCCCTTCGCGTACTCACCCTCATCCAGCTTATGCCCGCCGGCTAAGATCTTCGCGCCCTTATCTGTTGCATCCTTCAGTTGTTCAACAACTTTTTCGACACCAGCTTGATTGATCAACGGCCCGACCGTTGGATCTTCCAGTCCATTTCCGACCGTCACCTCTTTGATCGCTTCCACGATACGATTCGTCACATCTTCCTTAATGTCTTTATGAACGAAGATTCGGTTTGGCGATGTACAAACTTGACCGTTATTAATAAATTTCGTTTGGATCAAGGTATCAACTGCCCGTTCAATGTCCGCATCAGGGAAAATGATGTACGGTGCATGTCCGCCTAATTCCATCGAAACGTTCTTCAACGTTGGTGCTGCTTGTTCATTCAGCTTTTGCCCCACTCCGGTTGAACCAGTAAATGTGATTTTTTGCACGTCTTCCGATTCTGAAAGGATTGATCCAATCGTTGAAGAATCTCCTAAGACAATATTCACCACGCCATCAGGAAAGCCTGCTTTATCAAATAACTCCATCAACGCTAAAGCAGAGAATGGTGTTTCCTTCGATGGCTTCAAAATCACCGTACAACCAGCAGCGATCGCTGGAGAAATTTTCCGAATAATCATATTTGATGGAAAGTTCCATGGCGTGATCGCGCCAACCACTCCAACAGCCTGCTTGCGGACTTGCCACTGGTGCGTGGAAGGAGAGGGAACGATTTCGCCCAATAGTCGTTGGCCTTCTGCTGCATTCCAACGTAGATTCTCCACATTGGTTTGAATCTCACCTTTCGCTTGCGTCAAGGGCTTTCCTTGCTCCATCGTCATGATCGTCGCTAAACGATCCGCGTCTTCTTCTACAAGATCCGCCATTTTATTCATTCGTTTTGCTCGTTCAGCCGCAGAGGTTTGCGACCATTCAGGAAATGCCTTATTTGCAGCCTCGATTGCTGCATGAACTTCTTTTTCGCCTCCGACATGAACCTCCGCCAAGGTTTCGCCTGTTGCCGGATTCGTTACCGGTTTGGTTCCTTCTGAGCCTTCCACCCATTTGCCATTAATATAGAGACGTGTTTCGACTGCTGGTAAAGCTTGTTCTTTTGCCATATGTCTAATTTCCTCCTGTTTTATCATGTGCAGTAGTGGTTATAATCAATCAACAGCACTTGTTTCACTCTTGCTGTTTACTACATTATTCACCGTAACACGGATAAAAAAACAACTCAAAAAATCGGCTTATAGAATAAAAAACTTATAAATATTTGACGAAAAAAGCAATCAGCACTTATAAAGCCAATTGTTTCATTGTTTTACAGTTGCTATACTTGACTAAAAAAGGAGAACTGCCATGTTTGCGAATTTGAACTATCTTCCTAAAAAATACAAGCCCGTCTATATCGGTTACCTGATTTGCCTACTGGTAACGTACCTCATTTTGGCACTTGTTCGACCAAGTATCCTTTTCATCGCTGTGGTATTCATCGCCTTTTTTATCGTAGATGCCTTGCTTTTAACCCGATCGCAGAAAAAAATTTGGTTGCCGTTGCTCGTTGATTTGTTTATTTATAGCTGTTGGTTTATCGTCTTGTTCCCCTTTTAGATAGCAATGAGTTTGTTTATCAGCTTTTCTTGTGATAAATTGCAAATTGATAAGTTTTTCCTACAAACTACTTTACAAAAATATTTCATTTGTTACAATAGTGTTACAAGACATAAACTGGGAGGCTATCATGAAAAAGAAGATTATGGTCGTATTGTTGTTGTTATCATTTATTTCTTTGTCCGCTTGCAATAATAAAAAGGAAGCTGCTGACAGCAAACCAAAGGAAACAACGGTTAGTAAGGCTGCAAAAAAGAAAAAAGAGTCTTCGTCGAAAACCGCCGAAACTACGCAGTCAAGTTCAGCACAAACTACGCAAACACCACAAGAACCACAAGCCAGTCAAAATAACCAGGCAGCACCAGAAGCAAACTATGTCGCTCCGAATCAAACGAATCCGACACCTCAGGCACCTGCAGTTGAACAGCCTGTCCAAAATCAACCAGCCGCGACAACTGATTGGATGACACCTGAACGAAGAGCGGAACTAATCGAAGGTGGAAAATTCGATCCAACCTTTGTTGATAACTTGTCTCAAGCGGACTATCAACTTGCGGCAGATCGCGCACAACAACGGTTAGAAGAAACTGGGTACGGGGATGTCTCACTTATTTGGTATGAACTTTATAAAATGAACCCTGAGAGCACTACGCTGTTCGATAATGCACCGTATGATTCTTATGCAGAATAACTTGATGAGCTGACCTTGCGTTGGCTCTTTTTTTGTTCATTCATCCGTTATAAGACATTTCCAAGCTCGATTTGCTTTGATACTATGTAAGAAAAAGAATGGACGTGAGGACCATGGCTTTGATCGTGTTGATCGGCTCCCAAGCTGTCGGAAAGATGACCGTTGGAAAAGAACTGGAAAAACGAATAGATGGAAAGCTATTGTTTAATCACCAAACATTGGACCTCTTCGCAGATTTCCTAGGCTATAGCAAAAACGCTTTTCTGCTCTCTGATAGGACCAGAAAAGATTTGTTCAAAGCCTTCGTCAGTACTCCGGAGACAAATACGACTAAAACAATCATCTTCACCGTAGTCATCGACTTCGATTCACCCTATGATATTGGATTTTTACAGGAGATCGCTTCGATCTTTTTAGAAGCGAATCAAGGAGTGTATTTCATTGAACTCGTTGCCTCCTTAAGGGTACGCCTAAAACGGAATGTTCATGAGGATCGTTTAAAAGCGAAACCGTCTAAACGAGACACCAACTTTTCAAGAAAAGAGCTCCTAACCTCCGCAATCAAAAATCGCTTAGAAAGTCGTGAAAATGAATTACCCACTCTATTTCCGTCAGTCAAACAGCTGAAAATTAACAATACGAAACTGACACCTGATGAGGTGTGTAGGAAGATCATTCAACAGTTTGATCTAAAATAGATAGCATACTATTTTTTGCTTAGATAAATTTCATGCTTGGTATATTCAGTGAGCCTTTAATTAACTTCCCATTACCACATTGCTATCTCCAGTCTACTTGGATGATTTTTTCTCTTCTTAAAGATGTTAAAATGGATTTATAAAAGGAAAGTAAAGGAATGATTTACGTGAAAAAGACAGATGATTTTTCCTCCTAATTATTCGCATGTTAAAATTAGGAGGACTTCAAATGAACTTTACAGTAATCGATTTAGAAAAATGGGAACGAGCTGAGATTTTCAATCATTATATTGCCCAACAGACTTCATTTAGCATGACTAAGGACATTGATATCACGCAGCTTTATAGTTATCTAAAGGAGCAAAACCATTCTTTTTACTTAGGTTTTATCTATCTAGTGACCACTATCGCCAATCAGGACACCCATTTCAAAATGAGCTTTAACAGTAAAGGTCAGGTCGGCTATTGGGAGACACTCTCTCCGATGTACACGATCTTCGATAAGAAGACAGAGCTGTTTTCTGCTCTTGCGACAGAGTATTTATCAGAATTCAATGTTTTTAAAGCCAACTATTTATCTGACTTGGCCACATTCAGCAACACCGGAAAGCTATTCCCACAAAAGATTTTGCCAGAAAATGTCCTGAATATCTCAATGATTCCTTGGACATCATTTACTGGATTCAATTTGAATGTAGGCAATAGTGAACCCTATCTTTTACCGATTATCACTGGTGGAAAATTTACTTTTCTAGATAATAAAGTATTTCTTCCAGTATCACTTCAAGTTCATCACGCTGTTTGCGATGGCTTTCATGCTGCCAATTTTTTCAATACCTTTGAGAAAATGGCCGCTAATCCTCAGAAATATTTTGAGGGCTAAGCCCAAAACAAGGAGCCTACCACATAAACGTGATAGGCTCCTTGTTTTTACCTGAATGATTGCATTCTTCTCAATTACGAACTTTAGAACTCGTATATCCTTTGAAAAAATCTTTTTCATCTATGATAATATGGAACAAAAAGGAGAACGCTCATGCCCTTAATACATGAATTTGGAATCATCGATGATCTTACTGAAATTTCTGCTGAAGTCTATACACCAGAGAAATTTCATTGCATTTTAGTTGACGATGCAGCGATCCAAGTGTTGCTAAACCCTTTGTCTTTGCTAAAAACGTATTTTGATTCTTTAAGTCGACCAGAGTATGGCTTAGCCTACTACGGGACGACAATTATTCCTCCCGAATCTTTATCTACATTTTTAGAAATTGTTTTATCGACTAAAAATGTCAGCCACCGAGAAGATATCATTCATCTCAGCCAAAAAATCATTCAAGCTAAAGCGGAAAATAAATATATGATTCATTATGGGATTTAACCGTTCTACTTTTATGAGTGAATAACTAAAACTACTATAAGGAGGATGCTTTAATGAATGATTACGTATTATGGAAAAAACTAAATGAACAATTGAATGCTGAATACATAGATCAGCTAGATAAAAATTTTATTATGCAGCATCAAGCGTACTTCGAAACTAATTTTGCCGTAATTAGAGCTCTTGATTCGGGCTATGCATTTCCACCCTTAGAACATCGAAAAATTCCAGACCCACTTGATGGTTTAACGCCTTACGGAAAAAGAAGATTTCGAGAGCTTGAAGACCAGTTTAACAACTAGATAGATTTCGCTCGGTAATAATTCTTGAAGGAAAGGAACTAACAATGGGTACAGATATATCTACATCAACTGCCTCTTTCTTTTAAAAAAAAGGAGTGACTATAAGTGAGTGTTTCTTCGTATTCAATAAGACTGAATTTTTTGCCTATTTTCGTATTGCTTTTCTGCTTTTTGGTTCCGTTAATTCTAAGCTACTGGTTGTTAACAAAAAGAGAAATTAAATATCCCTTCCTTTATTCTGTGTTGATCGCAATTATTTTGGGATTCCTACTGGCTCTTTTCATAATGCCACGCTTGCCTTATTGACTTTGAAGCTTTCCTCTAAAGTTTCTTTCGCTTCAATCGTCCAAACAATTAATTCGCAAAATTCTTCAAATTGTGGTATGATAACTCATGGAATTTCGTTATGAACGTTATTAGTTGCCTTTCGTCACTAATTGAGAAAGGAGAATGCTTTATGACATTCACTAACAACAATTTAGAGTACCGCGTAACATTAGATACCAACTTAAATCTATTTATTGTTTTCGACAAAAAAGATGAAAACAAGTTTGCGACAGGTACGACAATTGAAAATGCAGTACAAGAATTAGCAAAAATCGCATAAGGAGTGTAATTCTCTAATGGACAATTACTGTTCGTACTGAAAGCATCTGCTGTGGCTCACGGTAGATGCTTATTTTTTTGTCAAACACCTTTTTTCTTCTTAGGAAACAAAACTTAAAACCCTCAAAATCGTTGTTCTATCAATGTTTATCCACCTTTTTTTAATTATTTCGTTCGCAAATTATTTAATTTTTCGAAAAAAGTAGGCAAACTCGACCTTAAACTTTTCAGGTATGATGTATTTATACGATTCGAATTATTTTTACCTAATAATACATACACTACCTAAAGTTAAGGAGAGATTATTTATGAACATTAAACCACTAAACCAAAGACAGTTGTTTACCACCCTGCGTAAAAATCTCGAGAAAAAGGTAAGCGTTTACTTTGATGAAACAAAAGATACGTCTGTTGTTATTGAGTATATTATCGCCATTTTAGTTCGTAATGCGCTGACCATTAAAGATTTTTCGTTGGTTTGCGAGGATCTCGTTAGAACTATTTACCTAAATACCACGCCTAACAATACTTTGCGTCAATTCTTTCCATACTTCCGCCCTTATTTCGATGATCAAGAATGGCAGTCATTAATAAAACGACTATTCACTAAAACAAACCAATACCATCGCCTAAACCAAGCCTCTGCGCAGACCTGTGATTATTTGCATGCGGACACAATTACTGAAGAAGAAGCTGCCGAAGAAAACTATACTCTCGTCTCGGTTTTTCGCACAAGTAATGGAAAAAAACATACATGGAATTTGAGAGATGTAGACATCACGAGAACTCAAGAGGAGATTCGTGCGTTGCTGAAGCTCTTGAACACACTGACTATTTTCCAAATTGACGGCGTCCGTAAGTTCACCAAGCTAGTGAAGTTTGATATTTTTGAAACCAAAGCACTGATGCATTTTGAGGAACCAGAAGATGATGATGAAGGAGAAGCAACTGATCAAGAAGAAGCGTTAAAAGAAACAAAGACACTTTCTCTCGTTGAGTCAGCAAAACAACAGCAGGAATCTGCCCAAAATACTCTCACAGGTTTACCCGGTCTTGATTTTGAGAACTCGGACTCGGTCGAAAAGTCTCCTAAAACGATAATGAGTACCAAAGAAAAAATCAACACCACTACTGTATCCAATCAGGAACCAAAAAATGCAAACATACAACCGTCTGCCGTAGTGTCCACTGTCCAAGAAACAATAATTACCAAACAACCAAAATCCGATGCAATTAATTCCCAGCAGTCACCCCATAAGAACCCAAGTAGGCAGACATTTGAGAAATTAAAACATTTACTGAAATGGTAGCAAGCATTCACTTATTCTCTTAATCAATAATTTTGAAAAATGTACTATTCAGCTTATTTAGTGTGGTCAAAAAATCAGATTTTCGGCAAACTCTGTTTTGATTGAAAGCTTTGATTAATTACTGAACATGGAATTCAGTCTGCCTAGAAAAGCAAATCTGTTTATGAGCAAGCAAAAACTCAGGCAGGCAATGTTTCACCTCCTGAGTTTTAACCCTAATCACTTTTTTGCTGGTTTACCAATTTTTTCGATTTAAGAAGAAGTAGAGCAAGCCGACGATGCTAGAAACACCTACTAAACTAGCGGAAACGATCATCAACTTATTTCGACCTTTCCCACCTGTACTTGGTGCTGAACCCATTAATTTCTTATTTTTAACTTCTAGCATAATTTTGTTTCCTTCAGGTGTAATACTACCTGCGCCTTCCACACTATCATGATCTTCAATCGTCACAATACCTAATTCGGAAATCGTGATCTCGATATCCTTATCTAAACCGTCGTAGCCACTTGGTGCCATTATTTCTGTCAGAAGGTAGCGTCCAGGCTTCAATTGATTGAATGTAAATTTAGGTCCCATATCTACTGTCTGATCATATGAAAGTCCATCCATTCCACGTAATCGGAAAGCGGCACCAGAAAGTTCAGTTCCTGTAGTATCCTTTTTCGTAAGTTCTAGACTGAAGCCCTTCAATTTATTCGTGACTGTATGACGAGCTGTAGAGTTACCTACTTTGGTCACTAAATCTCCATTTGCATTTTCTTCGATCGTAAAAATGAATTCAGTCATTTTTTCATATCCCGTTGGTACATCAGTTTCTGATACGACATACATTCCGACTGGTAGATTCTCAAAAGTGACTGTTCCTGCTAAATTAGGAGAGATATTCGAGATTTTTTTATGGGACTTTGCATCCTCAACCTCAAAAATGGGACGACTTCCTGACGTTGGGAATGGTGTCTGACCATCGTTCTTGAATTTATCGAATTGGAAATTCGTTTTTTTCAAGGTATTGGTGACTTCGACAGTTCTACCGCCTAGTTCATCTTTCGTGAAATCGGTTAGATTATAGCTAACACTATGACCAGCAGGTACTGATTTTTCCACCACACGGTATCTTGAACCAGGAATATCAGCAATATTCGTAAAACTGCTAGACCAATTATTTGCTTCATTTAATACTTTCTCTTGCCCGATTTTAGTCCAAGTCGAGCCATTTTGCTTTTGCAGTTCAACTGTAACAGCTTCACGACGTTTCCAATAATCTTCAACATTATTGACTTTATCATTTGCCCAAACTTTCTTGACCGGAATTGAAATGATCTCATCGGCTTTAATACGGACAGAAGGAACACCAAAATTCAATACGTCGGTTGTCCGTTCAGGTGTTGGTTTCAACGTAGTCGGTCCATTTGTTTGATACCAAACACCTTTTTTGAAACGACTATCATTCGTCTTGAGACGAACACGGTAATCGATTTGAAGCTGTTCACCTTGTTTCAGTGATAAGTTTGTTACAACAATCTCATTATAGTTATTTACTATTGGTCCATTTGGCTGTGGATCAAGCGTAATTTGATTGCCATCCCTATCATATGTTTTTTTCGTCGGTCCAGAAACGAGTTCAAACATATCCCCGATTGGATCGGTTATGACTCCCTTGTTAATAGTGGAAATAACCGTGTCATACCATTCCTTGATCCCTTCAGTTAGGTTTTCCGTATCCGTAACAGATTTGAAGAAATAATCTGAACTATCATTCCCTGATGTATTTGCCCGTTGTGTTGCCATTCTTGATAGCCCTTTTTGCAACTCTGATACAGGATGATCCGAAGATGAGTTTCTAGACATCCCAGCTGTTACTGTGTGAATTTCAATTCCCTCTTGTTTTAAGTCATAAGCTGTTGAGTTGGTCGTTGATAAATGAGTACTGATCGGCAACGCATCGTAATAGAGCGGGCTATCGAATTTGGTTTTATTCGCAGTAGCAGCTAAACTACTACCATTTGCTGCTTTATATCCATTAGGTCTTTCTTGTGTAGGATCATCCGCCATTAACCAATTTTCGACGTGAACCTTATCTGGATAAATTGCGTCATTTCTTGTTGCTACGCGGTTATACGGATCGGGTAAATAACTACTATTAGGAGCACCATCTGTTAGCACAAATAGAAGCTTTTTACGCCCCTTCGCATCCGAGTTACCACGATCAAAAATCCCTTTTGCTTGTACCAAACCTCGTTGAGTAAAGGTTGGCCCCTCTGGAGGAATTAATTTATGATTTTTCACTATAGTATCCCAGGTAGTCGTATTACTACTTAAATCATAATTGTAAGGAGCTGAAAACCCCTTTTCGAATTGTCCACTACTGAAAAAATAGGCTCCAACGCGAATATTCTCATCGATCTTTGATAGTTTTAGCTGATTGATCATTGTCTTTAATGCTGCATTTGCTCTATCTCTTCTTGATACTCTGTTCGTCTCAGCACTCATCGTCCCTGTATGATCAATAAGAAATACAATATCCACCCCAGGTTTATAAGTAGTATTCCCGCGAACATTTAGACGAATATTAAACTCATCTTCCTTATCTGTTGCATAGGCTAATTTTCGAATCGCTAAGTTTGGATTTGAACTGTCATCCCCATAATTGATATAAGATTTCGAGCGATCATCCTGACTAACATCCCAACTAGTCAATCCATCCCAACTAGTCGCTGAATCAGCAGAGTTCCCCCCTTGATGGTTCCGTATTGTTTCTGATTGACCATTTGGCGACCATGAATTTGTTGGATATTTTCCTTCCTGTGGCGACTCTGTATAGATTGGTTGTTTATTCACGTATTGATTTTGATAGGCACTGGTCATTCCGCCACTTCGAAGCGTAGACTGAGCAGTAAGCTTAGGCCCAATAAAGCCTGCTGACTCCTTGGTGTTCGTGCTAGATGAGCTGGTTACTTCCTCTTTAGATGAGCTTTCCTGTGTTTGGCTTTTCTGTGTTTTTTTGGCTTCCAATTTAAACGGTTTCTCTAGCTCTAAAATATCTTCTTTGACTTCAGCATCCTCTGCCGTTCCTTTTTGATCCATTTCCACGTGTAGGTTAAGCACATCACTTGATTTAGGTAAATCTAAAACAATTTGCCCCTCCATTTTCTCAGTAAACTTCTCTTCAACCAACCAACCTTTCGATTCCTTTATATTCTCAATAACAGGGTAGTCGATGGTATCATTTTTTTCGTCTGTCACCTTTATTTTTAACCGTTGAAGAAGGTTTTCAGAGTGACTATTTCTTTCGAAACCAATCCTCCATTGGATTGAGTCATCTTTCATTTTATAGTCATAGTCAAGTTTTAAATTATCTTCGTTCATTAATTCTATCTTGGTAGTTTCTGCATGGCTGATTTGTGTATGTACAATATTTTCAACAATAAATGAAAAAAGCATCATGATTAATATAAGTAAATTGATCTTTTTCATCTCATAATCTCCCCTTTCCCCATAACTCCTGTTTTCTTTCTATACCAATAGTACTTGATTCCCATTTTTCCCGCTTTCAGGCGTATAATAAATAATTCGTTATTATTATATTGATATTTCCTATAATTATAGATTATTTAAGGAATACCTGAGTTATTTTACCTATTAATTTAATTCCATATAAAGTTAATTAAAGTTCATTTTGTGAATTAAAAATTTAGTCTTTGAATCTAATAAAAAAAGCGAGATGAAAAGGTTTATAGAAATTTTTGTCAATCATTTTATTCATACTACTCGTTTATGATTAATTAAATGAAAAAACAGTGATAGTTACGAGGAAATGATAAACTATTGAAATAAATTGTTTTTCTATGAAAATGATGGCTATTCCTACAAGATTCAATGAAAATAGCTTTCAATGAAAACCCGTTTATTTTATCTTTTCCCAATATTTGGGTATAGCAACCATTTCTTTTATGAAAAAAAAATTTTTTCTACTATTAATATATGAGATATTAATGTACTCACTCAGTGCACGCTTGTGAAGGACTTTTATCATGCCTAGTGGAAAATAAAAAATGAGCAAAAGACTGATTAGCCTTTTGCTCATTTCGCTATTTCAATTAAACATCAAACCGAACACGACGATAGCGTGCAATTGCTACGCCCATTAGCCCAAGTCCGATTACAAGGAAGGCAATGATTCCCATGCCACCAGTGGATGGCAAAGTACCGCCTTTTGTAATATTTTCGATTTCTTGATCAGCCGCACCTTCATATGTGCCTTTTCCAACTTCGAATTGGACATCGCTTGTTAGCTTTTGGAAGCCGCTTGGTGCTTTGGTTTCTCGTAAGTAGTACGTACCGTATTCAAGTCCTTTGACTTCGAATTTACCGTTTGTACCAGAAACATATTTCGTTGCTGTGGCGAAATCTTCGTTCGGACCAACAGCTGTCCAAGTCATTGAGTCTGCGCCAGCTGTCAGGTAGTAATCCGTTCCGCCGACTTTTTTAAGAACGACGAACTCCGCGCCACCCAATGGTGCTTTGCTTGCCCCTGCTTCGTATTTGAAGAATTTCTTCCCGCCTGTCGTGATTGGGTTAATCGGCGGATTCACTTTGGAATCGTCTTGTCCACCATCATGATTCATGGTTACAGAGAATTCATTGTTGATGTCGCGGTCAATTGGTGTATTTTCTGTGAAGGATACGGTGTAGAAAATTTCCATTGTTTGACCTGCGTATTGGCTTAAGTAGTTCGCTGTGGCTGGACCTGCTGCGCCCGTTAAATTCATTGAAAGATTAAATCCAGCATAACCTGCCCACGGTGCATTGACATTTTGTGGTGTGTACGTCCCATGTGTTGTCAAGAAGTCGGCTGAATTCACCGTCGTTCCACCAACAACGATTCGATCGATCCCTTCAAATTTCACACCTGTTTGGCTGACCGCATCGTTCATTTCCAATTTCGTATAGCGTGGTGCGCCATTTACGATATCGCCGATTTGGTTTGGAATCATAAAGCTTGCGCGGTAGTGAATTTTTTGCCCTACTTCAAAATCGTAAGAGCCTGACGGACGCGGCAATAATGGGTTCCCATTTTCATCGACTAATTCCTTCTCAGGGACGTCCGCATCTACTTTATTTTTTGGATACAAATGAATATTCGTCACTTCAGTCGCACCTGTCTTAATAGGTAAAATCAAGATTAAGCGATACGTTCCAATTTGAACGCCTGCTTTTGGATGCTCCTCAAAGAAATAAACCTTATAAGAACCGTCCGCATTTTTCGCTGGTAGATTCGCGAACGTTGCATCCCCATCCGTATTGGTTGTTTGACTCGTACCAACCTGAGTTGCTGTTGTTTTATTTAAATTGAACCCATCCATCACTTGTTTTGCTTTGGCTGAATACTCTGCATCTGTTTCATTTCCAGTAAGCAGTGCATCTAATTGCGTATAGAAATCCGTTGAAATGTCCCAGGCTGAGAACGTTACGTCTGCTAACCCTTGATAGCGATCAAATTCTGGCATCTCTACCCCAGTATTGACCATGCTGCTATTTGGAAACTCGTCCATTTTCTTTTTGTGTAAAGTGACATTCACTGAATCTGAAGCATGTGCCGTTTCTCCTCCACCTAGCACCCCTGCTAGTAATGGAATCATGCATACGAATGCAGTAATTAACGCAATCCATTTTTTCTTATTGTTCATCATTTTTTCCCTCCTTGTTTTCTTAACCCGATTCCTCCGACAACCATCAGTAACAGCCCTAAAAAGCAATAGTTACGTATCAACTCATTCGTAGAAGGCAGCCGTTTTTCTGGATAAGTTTTTGGCTGTTCTGTTTCTGACCAGCTCTTTTGCGGCTCCGAACGTTCTACTAGTGGTGGTTCCGTTGGTTTCGTCGGTTTGATTTCCGAATATTTGCTGCTGTAGAGCAGACTGGTTACCTCTACTTCGGTTGACGGCTGATACTGCGGCAAGTAAATAATCATCGGCAGCATTTGATACTTCCCCTTTTCGCCAGAAGCGAGAATGAGATACGCCGCATCCTGTTCCCTTTGATAGCGAGGCAACTCAACCGTGACTTTTCCAGCATTATCGGTCAAAAGTGGCGCTTGGCTGTATTTCGGCAATTCTGCCTGTTTAACAAAGGCCGCCAATTCCGCTTTTGTTGGATAGGTGTTTAGAATAAACGCCTTGTCCGTCTTCTCATCACTGGCACGTTGGATGCGCCAGTCGGTTAGATCATAGATTTCCAATGCGATTGATTCGGTTCCTTCAAGAGCCGTTCCATCCTCCGATCGCGTATGGATCTGTACTTCCACTAGACTTTCCTCTGCAAAAGCAGTAACCCCCATGTTACAAATCCCCAGAATCAGTCCTAAGAGCAGAATCATTTTTTTCATTACGATCCCCTCCTCTTCATGTGAAGCCAGTACAAGCTGCCCAGCAGTCCTCCTGCTGTAGAAATGACCCCAATCGCTACTTTAAAGAACAGCGACGTTCCGTATCCTCCGGTGCTTGGCAGTGCTTGTGATACCCGTTTTTTATTTGTGACTGTCAATTGAATCAGGTTCGGAGTCCCCACTCCGCCAGATCCGCTGACATTGGCATGCGCTTGAATCGTGACTTCTCCCGTTTGCGAGATGCTGATTCGGACGCTGCCTTTCATTCCTTGATACCCGTTTGGTATAACCGTTTCAGACAAGCTGTATTCTCCTGGTCGCAATCCCGTAAACTCAAAATATGGCCCATCATTACTCGTTTGATCATAGCTCGTGCCAATCAATCGGAAGCTTGCGCCGCGAAGTTCATTGCCAGCTTGATCGGTTTTCTTGATCTTCAGCTTGAAATCA
This sequence comes from Enterococcus sp. DIV0756, assembly GCF_051710745.1. Lineage (NCBI taxonomy): Bacteria > Bacillati > Bacillota > Bacilli > Lactobacillales > Enterococcaceae > Enterococcus > Enterococcus sp. DIV0756. Next base: position 2,886,317 of record NZ_JBIOLF010000001.1, read on the forward strand.
GCCAGCTTATTGGTTGCTTTATAGAGGGCTGTTTGACCATTCATGGTGATCTCTAGCCCCGTTCCAGCAGCATTTTCCACAGCCTTGAGATCGATAGCTGCCATCTTTTCATACCCTGTCGGCACATAGGATTCTTCAATCACGAAGTCTCCCATCGGAAGTGCATTGATGGTAACTTGTCCCGTGTCATCTGGTTCGATATCCGTTGCTAAAACCCGCCCATCTGATCTGCGTGTGAGTGTAAATTTGGGCTTCTCCGTAGTAAACGGTGTTTTCCCATCCTCTTTGTACTTATAAAAACGTGCGCTTTCCGTCAGTAAGGTATTCGTGATTTCCACACCCTGACTCGGCAGGTTTCCTACAGTAAATTCATTCACGTTGTATTCAGGTTTTCCGTATCCCCGAGTTCGTGAAAGCTCGCGCACTCTGTAGACTGTATTTCCTTCGTCAACGGTAAACGCTTCTTTCCAGTTATTTGCACTAGTCAAGGTCTTCGTCGCCACTTCTACCCATGAATTCCCGCTTTTCTTTTGTAAGACAGCCGTGACTTCGCGCGCTCGATGCCCCCAATAATTCTCCGTATTCTTAAAGGAATCGGACCATTTTTTTGCGACTGGAATCTTGACCTTGTCAGCTTTCCCGCGTACAGATGGAACACCAAAGTCTAGTGTATCTGTCGTCCGTTCCGGTGTCGGCTGCAACGTTGTCTTTCCGTTGGTTTGATACCATTTGTTCGGTTCATAACTTGGATCATCGGTTTTTAAACGTACAGTGTATTCCAATTGGATTTCCTGGTTGCCATACAAATTGATATTCGCCACTTTGATCTTTCGCCGATCTGATAAATCAAGCTGTGGTTGCTTAGAAGAATCAATCGCCGGCACGCCGTTCTTCACTACTTCTGTAACTGTCGGTGTTCCAACCAGCTCAAACATCTCCCCGATCGGATCTTCGATTTTCCCGCTGTCAACTGTTCGAATGACAGTCTGATACCAATTCTTGAACACATCCACCAATTCGTCTGAATTATTAACGTCATAAAAGAAGTAATCTGCCGCACCATCTCCTGTACGATCCGCGCGCTTTGTCGACATCTTGTATAACCCGCGTTTCAGTTGCTCAGTCGAATGATCGCCTGCTCCAACGCTAGCAATATTTACCGCGATCGTATGAATCTCGATCCCAGCGCTATCTTTTAAATTTTTAGCAGTCGAATTTGTGGTCGTAATATGGCTATTGATTTTCCCACCTCGGATTGCCGGAAAAATCGTTTGTCCACCAACTGAACCTAATGAATTCCCCAGCCGATAGTTTCCCTTGCTTCCCACATTTGTAAACGTCGTAATGTAATACGGGTTGTAGTACATCTCCGCGTCGTAAACTTCGCCGCAAGGTTCCCAGCTTTTGTTTGGCGCACCATCTGTCAACACAAATAGAAATTTATTGCGTGCCCCAACATCTGGTGCATCTTCAAAAATATCGCCTGCTTCTCTGATTCCGCGTTGCGTAAAGGTATGTCCTAAAGGCAATGCCCGCTTGTATTCAGCGACCATATCGTCCCAGTTTGCCTGCTTATCTGATAGTGGAAAGCTTTGTTTCTCATTTCGCCCAGTTCCCCAAGCGCCAGACACGTAGTCAGAAAAAATATGTGCGCCAATTCGAATCCCGTCTTGATTGTTTGGATACATGGTTTTCAAATTATCAATGATCGATTTGAACGCTTCTTCCGTATTTTTCTTTCTGTTTTGTCTAGAACCACCACCGGTGTTCGTCATTGAACTTGAATTATCTAGTAAAAAGACCAAATCAGCCCCTGGTTTATAGGTGGTGTTTCCGCGAACATTTAATTTGATCTTGAATTCATCCTTAACGGAGGTTTCACTAGCATATTTCCGCATTCCTACATTCGGATTGTTCTTCTCGTTTCCATATTGAATATAAGAATACTCATGATTGTCTTGTGCCACATCCCAACTCGTTCGACCATCCCAACCATTATCCTTTTCATAGCCGCCTTGATGATTCCGAACATCATTTTGTCCGGTTGGCTGCCAAGAATCGTGCGGATAAATCCCATTTGCATCTGTTGTATATTGGGGGGGCTTGTTCACATACAAAGGTTGATACATTCGGCTATTCAGGACCTGCGGATTGCTGTATACACTCGTTGCTTTCGGACCAATAAACGCGTCAGAATCACTCATCAACGCCTTCGAACTCGCCTTTGTGTCACTAGTATCTGTCGTTTCAGCTGCTTGCTTTTCAGAGGTCGTTTGCTTCTTTTCGTTTTTTTCAGCCTTCTTTTTATTAGAAATTTCAGACACTAAGGTGAAGATTTTTTGCTGCTTTCGAACATTTTTCTCAATGGACTCATCGGCCATATTCCGTTGATCCATCTGCACAGCGACATTCAGCGTTTTGATCGATTTGGGCATGTCAAATACGATCTGATCTTCCATAAAATCAGAAAACTGTTTCTCAATGAACCACTCATCTTGCTTTTCCAGCTTCTCAATCGATAAATTATCCGGCATTTCCCCTTTCTCATCTGTCACTTTCAGCTTGAGTCGTTGTTCAACATTTTCTTCATCGCTTCGCCTGCTAAACAGGATTCGCCATCGATTGGTATCGTCTTGCGGCTCGCAGACATAGGAGACCGTCAAAAATTTCTCATTTATCAATTCGGTTTTCGTCGTTTCGGCATGAACGGCGACCAGCGTTGGCATTGTTTCGGCAATGAAAGAAAACAATAGAACCATCAACATGAGCAAGTGCTTCTTTTTCATTTCATGATTTCCTCCTTTCGTCCCTTTTTTTCACCCACGCTCCTTTCCAAGCAACAATATGATAACTTATATTATTTGATTCCGCTTATTGTGTTCTTTAATGTTTTCACGTTATTCTAAACTATAACTTGCATACCATTTTCACATTTTTTCTTAATCTAATATTACATCCATTGTTATTAGACTCAATAATTTAAATTTAAATTAAAAATAATAAAGTTTATTTGTGCCAAAAAAAATTCACGTTTTGAATTGGGATTCGCGTAAAAGAACACAGGAAATAAGCCTATTCTCGGGATCTAAACTCATAGTCCCAAGCAATAGACTTACTTTTTGAATGGATAATCTTTTCATTGTATAGACGTTCAATGGATGCTTGCCCATTTTTGCTCGTACATAATTCCTTCGGTTACCGGATCTTTTGAACCGATTCTTCCATCTCTTTTCTCTTTTTCCCCAGCGTTGTTTTGGGTGAATTGTTCTGCTATACTGCTATTAATTTCTTGGTTCGACTATTGCCGATAAGGTGAAGCGATTCCATAGAATTCTTTCGGAGGATAAAGCATGAATTCAACAGTTACTTTCTATGTTACTCGACATGGGGAAACATTACTTAACCATTTACATAAAGCACAAGGCTGGGTAGATTCCCCCTTAACTGAAAAAGGAATCCAAACAGCCACACAATTAGGAGAGCAACTGAAAGATGTTCAATTTTCGGCTGCATTTTCCAGTGATGCATCCAGAGCTTTACAGACTGGAGAAACCATCTTAACTGCACAAGGGCAAACTAACCTGCACGTTCTTACGGATAAAAGACTCCGTGAATGGTGTTTAGGCCGCTGGGAAGCAGAAAATAATCAAACGTTTATTTCCAGTATGATGAATGAATTACAAATACAAAATGATTTTTCAGAACTTAACTACCGTTTGCCAGAGGTTCATGAGATTATTTATAAATCCGACATCACAGGTATGGTTGAACCGTTTCCTATGATTGCAGATAGATTGGAAAGTTTTCTCAAAGATACAGGTGATCATTTTATTCATTTGAATAATCCAAACGTCCTGATCGTTACTCATGCTTTTGCTATTAAAACATTGCTGTATTTGTTTTCAAAAGAAACGCTGCGTAAGAAACCTAAAATAAAAAATGTCGATATTTTTTGTATTCAATGGGATGGTAAAAATTTTTCTATCCTTACATGATAAGCACAGTACGCTTTTGCGGCTCAGGGCGATAATGCGAATTAAGAAATGGTCTGAAAATATGGCGCAAGATGTTTACAACAGTCAATATGGTAATGTGAACTCTATCGAAAAATGAAAATATCTTTCTTCAATAATAAGATTTCGGCTTGTTGCTACCTTACCTTTTTCAGGATTTATTTTTTGATATGCATTAAACATTTATTCAGTTACTTTTCAAATACTTAAGCTCTGAAACTACTTTATAGGCGTGGTTAGCGGGCTTTTTTTACTTTCTAAAACAAAATAACTCCTAATCAACATCCATCATATTTTCCATCAACCTCTTCATCATTTATAGAGGTAACTTTGTAGTTTTCTTCCTCTGTTCTATCAGCTTCTATTACAATACGCCCGCTGAACTTCTTTCCCAGCAGATATCAAACTATGTCATAGAAGAATGTTCCCTCAAGTTTCCTAGAAGTTGATTTATCAGCTCAAAGTTAACCACAAATCCATTGAATACGCTCCAGCATGTTCAGTATAATTAATTCAAGACATTAAATGAATTGAGGATGATTGCTACGAAAGAGATCCATATAGCTGAAAACATTGCTCGCGAGCGGAAAGAAAAGGGCGTTACACAGGAAGAATTGGCACGTTTCATGGGCGTGTCTAAAGCCTCTGTCTCAAAGTGGGAAACGGGAAACAGCTATCCCGATGTACATTTTCTGCCACAGCTTGCGGCCTATTTTAATATCAGTCTGGATGAACTGATGGGCTATGAACCGCAATTGACGGATGAAGAAATTCGCACACTCTATACCAAGTTAATCGACGAATTTGCGGCAAAACCACTGGATGAAATGTTGGAACGCTGCCGCGTCATTGTCAAGAAATACTATGCTTGCTCTTCACTGCTCTATCAAATCGCCATTCTTTTACTCAATTACGCCCCCGAAGCAGAAGATGATACGCAAAAAAACGCCATAATGGCTGAAGCAAAAGCCCTGTTCGTACGCGTAAAAGAACTATCCGAAAATGTCGAACTGAGGCGGCTCGCCCTCCAAAGCGAAGCTTTTTGCGAATTGATGTGTGACAATCCGCAAAACATCGTCGCACTATTGGAAAAAGAAAACAGGCATGAACCGCAACCATCCATCGGGACACTATTATCCCAGGCTCACCAAATGCTTGGCAATCAATTGGTGGCTAAGACCCTCTCGCAAGGCAATGTTTTTGATGCTTTGATCACTCTTTTTTATGAGATTACAGCACACCTTTCCATCTGCTGCGATGATGCCGAAGAATTTGAAACTATTTGCCAACGCACGCTAGCTTTAGAGGATATTTTTAAGATACGATTCCTTTTTCCTTTATCGGTTTTATCTTTCTATATGACGGCTGCATTAGGGTATCTGAATCTTGAAGACACCGAAAATACCCTTACGATGTTGGAAAACTATACCCTGCTTGCTTCGGAAGCAATTTTTCCACTTGGCATAGAGTCCGACGACTTTTTTCCATTAATCAAAGAAGCCAGAGAAAGACAGATGTCGGAAAGTTCCATTATCATGCCAGTATTGCCTCGCGATGAGCAGGCCATGAAGCGTGAAATTGTTAGTGCGGTGCTAGAAAATCCGGTGTTCTCTAGGCTGTCTGGATTGCCGCGTTTCGAAAGGCTGGTCGACAAATTAAATGTATTGCTGCGAGACTGACGCGATACCAAAAAATCAGTCAAATCAAACTTAGGAGGTTTTTATTATGTACTGTGCCAACTGCAAAAAAGAGATGAAAGATTCGACAACAAAAATGGAGGCTCCCGGTAAAGAACGTACCGTGGAAGTGGTGAATGTACCCAGTTCTATCTGCCCAAACTGTGAAGCGCAGGTAGTTGACAGCATTTCCGCTGCCCTAGTGTATAAGAGCGCAAAAAAATGCAAAGAGGCCACTCTAGATTTCGAAAAACTAGGCGGCATTGGTCTTATGGCGGGGAAATTATAGAAGTAATAACAAGATCTTTGTTATCGATCGCATTTAACTCAGCCTATCAGACAAATAATTGTTTGATAGGCTGAGTTAACGGAACTTTTTATCTTCTCCCGGTGGTTATCTCACCACTTTAGTATTTTTTTCTGAGCATTTCTTGTTATAGTTAACCTCTTTGGTTAGATAAACTGAAGTCAAGAAGATATGCTTTCAACATGTTTTACCTACTCAAAAAAAATGAGCAAAAGGTCCTCAAACCTTCTGCTCATTTTTTTAATTATACTTCAAATTGTACACGACGGTAGCGAACGATTGCTGCTGCCATCAAGCCAAGTCCAACTACGATAAATGCGATGATCCCCATGCCACCAGTTGATGGTAAGGTTCCGCCTTTCGTAATATTTTCGATTTCTTGATCCGCTGCGCCATCGTAAGAACCTTTTTCCACTTCAAATTGAACATCACTTGTTAATTTAGAGAAGCCGCTTGGTGCTTTAGTTTCTCGCAAGTAGTATGTGCCATATTCAAGTCCAGTTACTTCGAATTTCCCATCTGCGCCAGAAACATATTTCGTTGCTGTTGCGAAATCTTCATTCGGACCAACGGCTGTCCAAGTCATTGTTGTTGCGCCAGCAGTCAAGTAGTAATCCACTCCGTTTACACGTTTGATTACTACGAATTCTGCGCCGCCCAATGGTGCTTTGCTTGAACCAGCTTCGTATTTGAAGAATTTCTTACCGCCTGTTGTAATTGGATCAATTGGTGGATTGACTTTACTATCATCCTGTCCGCCGTCATGATTCATTGTTACTGAGAATTCATTGTTGATGTCGCGGTCAACCGGTGTTTCATCTGTGAATGACACCGTATAGAAAATTTCAATTGTTTGACCAGCATATTGACTTAAGTAGTTCGCTGTTGCAGGACCAGCAGCCCCTGTCAAATTCATTGCAATGTTAAAACCAGCAAAGCCAGAGAATGGTGCTGCTGTATTTGTATACGTAGCAGTTGCATTGCTCAAGAATGTTGCTTCATTGATTTGCGTACCATTGATCACAATTCGATCAATGCCTTCAAATCTCACGCCTTCTGTGTCGACCGCATCGTTCATTTCTAATTTCGTATAACGAGGAGCCCCGTTTACGATATCGCCGATTTGGTTCGGGATCATGAAGCTTGCACGGTAGTGGATTTGTTGTCCAACTTCAAAGTCATAAGCGCCAGCTGGACGTGGTGGCAATGGATTGCCATTTTCATCAACTAATTCCTTTTCAGGATCTTCGCCTTCTACTTTGTTCTTCGGATACAAATGAATGTCCGTAATTTCTGTATTGCCGTCTTTCAATGGCAACATCAACACTAATTTGTATGAACCAATCTCTACACCTTGTGACGCATGTTCTTCAAAGAAATACACTTTGTAAGAACCATCGGCGTTTTTAGATGGTAAATTCGCAAAATTTGCTTCTCCGTTTGCATCAGTTGTTTGGTCGCCAACATCAACTGCATTCGGTGCTGCATTCAAATCAAAGGCATCCATGATTTGTTTTGCTTTTGTATTGTATTCTGCATCTGTTTCATTTCCAGTTAAGATCGCATCTAATGCTGCATAGAAATCTTCCGTAATATCCCAAGCTGTAAAGGTAATTCCAGGTAATCCTTCATAGCGATCGAATTCTGTCATTTCTTTACCAGTATTAATCTGGCTATCATTAGGAAACTCATCCATTTTTTTCTTGTGCAACGTAACGTTTACTGAATCTGATGCATAAGCACTGTCTCCCCCACCTAGCACCCCTGCTAGTAAAGGAATCAGGCATAGCAATGTCGTTAACAACGCAACCCATTTCTTCTTACTTTTCATAATTTTTTTCCCCCTTATTTTTGTTCAATCCAACTAAACCAACAATCATCAACAACAACCCTAGAAAACAATAATTACGTATCAACTCGTTTGTAGAAGGAAGCTCTTTTCCTGAGTAACTTGGTCCCTCCCCTCCACTTGGTGTTCCAATCGTTTTTGGCAAGTCTTTCCTTGGTCCTGAGCTATCTGTTATCGGCGTTTCTGTCGATTTAGTTGTGGTAGTAGTGGTTGGTTCTGTCGTCGGTATGGTCGGCACCTCATCATATTTGCAATTAAAAAGCAAACTCGTATATTCTCTGGTTGAATCCGTTGCAAACAGCTGTGGTAAATACACCACGATCGGCAACATGTATTGTTTGCCCTTTTCCCCTGAAGAGAGGATCAAATATGCGGCATCCTTATCCTTTTGATAACGAGGAAGCGAAACAGATGTTTTTCCCGCATCATCTAGCAAAAGTGGTGTCTGATTTACTTTCGTCAAGTTTTCATTCTTAACAAAGCTTGCAGATTTTTCTTTTGTGGAATAGTTATCTAAAATATTCTTTTTGTCTTGCTTCTCATTACCAGTTTGTTTAGACCGCCATTCAGTCAAATCATAAACATCGAGAGTGATCGAATCGGTGCCTTCGATTATTTTCCCGGTCGGCCTTGTATCAATGTGTACTTCCACTAGACTTTCCTCTGCAAAAGCAGTAACCCCCATGTTACAAATCCCCAGAATCAGTCCCAAGAGCAGAATCATTTTTTTCATTACGATCCCCTCCTCTTCGTGTGGAGCCAGTAGAGGCTTCCCAGCAGTCCTCCCGCTGTAGAAATAACCCCAAGTGCTACTTTGAAGAACATCGCTGTGCCCGATCCGCCTGTGCTAGGCAATGGACCCGCTCCGCGTTTTCGATTTGTGACAGTCAGTTGAATCAGATTCGGAGTCCCCACTCCGCCAGATCCACTCACATTTTGATTGGACTGAATGCTCACGACACCTTCTCGTGAAATACTGATTCGGACAGTCCCGCTCATTCCCTGATACCCATTTGGAACGACCGTTTCAGACAAACTGTATTCACCTGGTCGCAAGCCGGTAAATTCAAAGTTCGGTCCGCCAGTCTCGGTTCGATCATAACTTGTTCCGATCAGCCGGAAGCTCGCTCCGCGAAGTTCATTCCCGTCTTGATCAACTTTCTTGATCTTCAGCTTGAAATCAGCCAGCTTATTTGTCACTTTGTAGGGTGAAGATTTGCCATTCAAGGTAATGTTCAAGGCCGTCCCTGCAGCATTTTCCACTGCTTTGAGATCGATGTTCGCCATCTTTTCATAGCCTGTCGGTACATAGGACTCTTCAATCACGAAGTCCCCCATTGGAATATTCTCGATAACTACCTGCCCATTACTATCTGGCTCAATATCTGTCGCTAACACTCTGCCATCGGAGCGACGCGTGATGGTGAATTTTGGTTTATCCTTACTAAATGGCGTCTTGCCATCATCCATGTATTTGCAAATGATCGCCTTGCCAGTCAATAATTTGTTGGTCAGCTTAATGCCTTCTGTCGGTTTCGTCGCAGCAGTAAAGCTCGTGCCGTAATTGTACGTTGGTTTGGCATAGCCGATGGTCCGCAACTCCTCAACGACGCGGTAAACAGTCCCTCCACCTTCGACATTTTGGAAAACCCCTTTCCAGTTGTCGATCGGTGTCAGCGTTAAGGTCTCAACATTCTCCCAGCTACTTCCTACTCTCTTTTGCAACGTGACTCTCACGTAGTTTGTCCGAAGTCCCCAGTAATTTTCTGTTCCTCGATGACTATCCGACCAGAGCTTCTCCACTGGAATCTCCAGATCCTTCGCCAATTTATTGATCACTTTGTATGGTGATGATTTTCCATTCATTGTGATGTTCAAGCTTGTTCCTGCTCCATTTTCCACCGCTTTGAGGTCAATATCCTCCATCTTGGCGTAGCCCTGTGGCACATAGGACTCTTCAATGATGAAATCCCCTAGCGGAATATCAGAAATCGTGACTTGACCGCTCGCATCTGGTTCAAGGTCTGTCGCCAGTACCTTGCCATCTGATTTTCTTCTTACTGAGAATTTCGGTTTGTCGCCGCTAAATGGTGTTTTGCCATCTTCTTTGTACTTACAAATAATCGCCTTCCCCGTCAGCAATTTATTTGTGATTTGAACTCCTTTGCTCGGTACGGTTTTCGCGGTAAATTCATTCACATTGGAATCCGGCTTGGCATATCCCGTTGTCCTTTCTGGCTCAACGACCCGATAGACATTACTGCCGCCATCTGCTGTGAACGTGTCTTTCCACTGATTCGCCGCATTCAACGTCTTCGTTTCAACGTCTACCCATGAACTGCCACTTTTTCTTTGTAAAACAACTTTGACACTAGTTGCACGAAGTCCCCAATAGTTCTCCGTGTTCTTATGCGAATCTGACCATTTCTTTTCAACTGGAATTTCGAACTTCTTGGATTTGCCCTTAACTGACGGTACGCCAAAATCCAGCTTATCTGTCGTACGTTCTGGTGTCGGTGTAAGTGTTGTCCTTCCGTTCGTTTGATACCATGTGTCGCCTTCGTAATCTTTATGATCGGTTTTCAGACGCAGTTTGTAGTTCACTTCAATTTCTTGCTGACCGTAAAGGTTAATGTTGCCAACCTTGATCGTATTGTTCGTCACAACTGGATTGCTCGGCAGTTTGCTACTTTCAATTGCAGGGACACCGCTCTTCTTGATTTCCTTAACAGTTGGTGTTCCCACTAGCTCAAACATATCGCCGATTGGATCTTCAATCACACCCTTATCCACCGTTTGAATGACTGAGTTGAACCAATCATCGAATGAAATATCAAAGTCACCAGTAGTACTTGCGTGATAGAATTGATAATCACTTTGTGTGTCTCCAGTTGCATTAGCTTTTTTAGAAGCCATTCGATACAAGCCTGTGACTAATTGATTAGTGGTATGTCTTTCTACAGGTACAACATCTGCTTTGATATTGATCGCAATAGTGTTAATTTCCATTCCTTGCTCTTTGATATCAGCAGCTGTAGAATTGGCAGGTGTCAAGTGACTATATAAACATTGCTTAGTTTTTGTTACTGTTTTCCCCTTTGGCTTATAGGTTGTATGGTATGAATTCCCTAGCCAACTCTCTGAAAGAGCAGCTCCAAAGTAATCTCCAGATGTTATTGAACTGTAATCTGTAATTCGAAGTCCATCATAGTAAATACTTGAATCTGAGTATGCAGATACTGGTGTTGCACTCATGTTAGGAGCGCCATCTGTCAAAAGAAAAATCACTTTTCGACGATTCGTCCCACTTGCACTATTCAGCATCTTCTGCGCATCCATTAATGCTTTTTGCGTATAAGTGTTTCCGTATGCTTGGGTTCCTTTATACGTATTAATTATATTTTGCCAACCAGACGAGCTATTTGACATAGGAACCGTTCGGTTTGCCGACGGATAATCTGAAGAAGAATAAATAACTCCTCCGATCCTTAGACTATCTGTATCTGGATCAGCTGCTTCAAACTTATCGATTAATTTTTGCAATGACTTTAAGGATAATGCTTTTCTAGTCATTCCACCGATATTCCCTTTTGACATTTCCATAGAAGAAGAATTGTCCAAAACAAAACAAACATCTACGCCAGGTTTAGGAATCGTTCTTCCACGAACATTTAACTTCACATCGAATTCATCTGCTTTAGATGTTTCACTCGCATATTTGCGAAGCTCAATATTGGGCTTCGATTTATTTTCCCCATATTTGATATACGATTTCGTATGATCATCATTCGAAACATCCCAGCCTGTATTACCATCCCAGCCGGAATCTTTCTCGTAACCACCTTGATGATTTCGAACATTAGATTGTCCTGTTGGCGTCCAGTAACACGTTGGATAGATACCATTATTCGTTGTGTAAACTGGTGATTTATTGGAATATTTCGGTGGATCCATTCTCAGCAAACCATTTGTAGGTACGGCTGTTGCTGGAACTACTTTTCCATCGTCTTTTGGTCCAATAGCATCTGCTGGGTCAGCGTACACAATATCTACACCAGCAGGGGCATCCGTTTTTTTACTTGCCGCATTTTTTGATACTTTTTTTACATTCAGCTCAAAAGGTTCCTTGATATCAAGAATATTTTCTTGTACCTTCGCATCTTTTCCATCAGAAAGAGTCTGCTCGTCTAATTGAACATCCAAATACAGTTTCTCGATTGTTTTCGGCAGTTCAAAAACAAGTTGCCCTTCCATCGTTGAGGAATAGCTTTTTTCGATCAGCCAATCATCCTTCTCGATCATGTTCTTTATCGTTGGATAAGTGATCACTTTTCCTTTTTCATCTGTTACTTTCAATTTGAGACGGTGTTCTTTATCACTTTCTTCGCTTTGCCTGCTAAACGTAATTCGCCAACGATTGGTGTCTTCTTGCGCTTCATACTCATAGGAGACCTTTAAATACTTCTCATCGATCAATTCCGTTTTCGTCGTTTCGGCATGCGCGGTAACTAGTGATGGCAGTGTTTCTGTAATAAAAGAAAATAATAGAACAACCAACATGAGTAAGTGCTTCTTTTTCATTTCATGATTTCCTCCTTCCACTCCTTTTTTCACCCACTCTCCCTTCCGCGTAACAATATGATAACTGATATCATTTTTATTCGCTTTATGTGTTTTTTTATATTTTTTTGTTATTCAAATAGAGTATTTTCACGTTGTTTTATTGATTTTTATAATCTTTAGTGTTATTACACCCATTTTTTTAATTTGGATTAAAGAATAATAAAGTTTGAATGTCGCATAAAAAATTTGCCTTTTGAATTATTCATTAAAAACACGCAAAAAAAGCCTCGGAAATATCAATTTCCGAGGCTTCTAAGATTCTCCTATATAAAAAGTACACAAAATCACCATGTAACTAATCTTATGATCAAGAGATTTCTACTTATTTGTTCATAGAATAGTTAAATATGAAGAATGAACTAGACAAGCCATCTAATACTAAAAAAGATGAGGCAAAGATTCGCCTCATCTTAAGTGATTATTCAATTGGTTTGACTATGCTGCGTGTTGTGTCTTGCGGTAACGAACGATTGCGATTCCCATCAACGAAAGCCCAATTACTAGGAATGCGATGATCCCTTTACCACCGGTAGATGGTAGGAAGCCGCCTTTAGTGGTATTGGCAACCATACCTCCCAATAATGCATCTGTTCCAGCATAAGAACCTGTAGTGATTTCAAATGGGAACGGTTGAGCTAGTTTTTGGAAGCCATTTGGTGCTTTAACTTCAACTAATTCATATTGACCATACTCAAGGCCAGTAATCTCAAACAACCCTTCGTCATCGGAAATAATTTTGTGTGCATTTGGATAATCAGTTGCAACAGCTACCCATTCACGCTTGTTAGCGCCCTCTTTTAAGTATTGTTTCTTGTTAGGATCGCTAGGGTCTTTTCTAGTAACAATGAATTCCGCACCCTTTAGTGCTTGATTCTCATGGTCTTTTTCGTGTTTTTTGAATTTCTTACCACCGGTAGTTACGATTGGTTTATCTTCAACTTCTCTCTTATCCTCTTCAGAATCATGTTGTTTCAACGTAACAGTGAAGTTATTGTTAATATCCATGTCAACCTTTGTATCTTCTGTAAGAATGATAGTGTAGTAAAATTCAATTTTCTTTCCAGCATGTGTCTCTAAGTACTTCGCAGTTGTTCTGGAGTTGTCAAATTCTGCTCTATTTGTACTGGCTTTAGCGTCACTCAAGTTCATTGAAATTTGGAATCCGGCTTTCACACCAGTTGGAAGATAATTAGTACCTTGGTTAAAATATTCAGCATTTGCATAAAGTGCTCGAGTAAATTCAGAAATTGGAACTTCAGATCCACCAATGACGATCCTTTTAAGTTCGCCAAATTTCACTCCTTCTTTATCCACTTCATCGCGGAAAACCAATTTGCTGTAACGAGTTTGTACTTCGTTATCTTGAGCGTCTTTGATCATTTCACCAATTTGACTTGGGATAGTGAATGAGGCTTTATAAGTAATTTCCTTACCAACATCATAAGAGTGAGTTTCGCCATCAGGAATTGTTCTATCATCTACAAGTTCCTTCTCTGGTTCATTATCTACCTGATTTTTCGGATACAAGTGAATATCTGTGTTTGCTACATCCGGTGAGCCTACTTTATAAACAGGTAACATCATAACGACTGGTTGAGGAAATTCATTTCCGCCAGTTCCAGCAGTTTCTTGGAATAGATAAACTTTGTACGTACCATCCGCATCTCTATCTTTTAGATTAAATGTAACTTCCCCTTTAGGATCGCTAGTCACATCTTGTCCTTTTATTTTAGAGTCAGGATTATTTACATCGCTTAATTTGAATGCCTTCAACAAAGTCTCAACTTTTTCTTTATAAGTGTCTTCGTCTTCATTTCCTGTTACATTCAATAATCTATAAAAATCTTCTGTTACATCATATGCTGTAAATTCTACACCTGGCATTGGCTCATAGCGTTCAAAATCAGTATTTATTTCTCCATCATTCTCTACTCCACCTGTTGGAAATTCATCCATCTTTTTCTTATGCAACGTTACTGTGATATCTTGTGGATCAGCCGCCGAAGCGCTCTCCCCAAAACCTAATAAACCCACGCCTATTGGCAGCAAACAAACAAGTGCCATCAACAAACTGACAAGTCTCCCTCTTGCTTTCATTATTTTTCCCCCTATTTCTTCTTTTGTATTTTTTTGAATCCTAAAAGCCCAATAAAAATGAGTAATACGCCTAAAACCGTGTAGTTCCGAATCAAATCATTAGTTGAAGGATAATTTTTTCCTGAAGTGCTTGAGCCGGCAAAGTCAGAAGGTCCGGGCTCATCACTGTAGGTGTATTCCTCCTCCGAATCGATTGTCGAAGAGGAGATGGGTGGTGGTGTACTGATATCCTTGTATTTACCATAGATCAGGAGACGTTTTGCTTCCTCTTCTGTCTCCGGATGTTTTTGCGGTAAATAAAGAACGACCGGCAGCATATGGAACTTTCCTGTTTCGCCGCCTGCCAGAATCAGATAGGCAGCATCCTTCCCGCCGCTGAAGCGTGGAACATCAAATGAGACATTTCCACCGCCGTCAACTCCTAGTTCCTCTTGATTCCACTTGGTTAATTGCTTTTCTTGAACGAACTCAGCCATCTTTTCCTTCGTTGAATACGTGTTTAATAGAAACTCCTTTGCTTCCTTTTCATCCCCTCCATGTTCTTCTCGCCAACTCGTCAGATCATAGACATCAAACGTTAGCTTTTCGGTTCCTTCGACTCTTTTTCCATCCTCTCCCCACGTATGTATCCACAACTCTACCAACTCATTACTTTGCTCTTCATTTTTTTCTTCGCTCTGCTCATCTGCTGCAAAACCCGTCATACCAAAACAACAAATTCCTAGAAGCAGACATACTATGAAGGAAATCCTTTTTCCCATTTCCAGCCCCCCTTCTGTCACGGAATTAGTGAGCTACTGATAAGCAACCAAGATCCTAGACCTTGGATGGACTTTTGAGCAATCCGCTTATCAGTATTGATATGCTTTGTACGTTTCAATACATTCACATGTCGATTACTCCTCCCTCCAACGTTTTCTACTGTTTCTTCATCCACCACCATAGTACCCGATATTATTTCTTCGTGTTTTTTTGCTTTTTTGTATTTTTAAGTTATTATATTTCCTGCGAAACTAGTTATTTCTTTGTTTCCATTAGTTAATAGAGTTATTCCATTCATTTTTTTAATATTATTTTGCAAATAGTAAAACTCATTTGTTTAAAAAAAAAGAACTCATTTGGATGGATGAAGTTGGATCTAAATGAGTTCTTCCCATTCTTATCATTACCCCGAAAGATCACTGATCAACTGCTGCAATTGGACAATATTTTGATTGGTCAAAAACGGATCTATGATCACCGTAGGATAGTCAAACGGTACTTCCTCCACACTACTCGAAGTGATTAACGCGTCGTATTTCTTCAATTCACTGATTGTGATTCGTGAATCCCGAGAACGCTCCTCTACAAAATGGACTTTAAAGTTTCCGTAAATCCGTTCCTCAATTTGTTCAGCTAAGAAGGTTTCTTCCGTCGGTGATAATTCAGAAAGTAGTAAAATCTTCAAGGGCTGATCTGCACTCGCTAACAGATTTAAACTTTGAGGAACCATGGTGATCAGCAAATAGGTGTAATTCCACACAAAATCATTTTCTTGATAAATACGGTATTTCTTCACAAAAGACTCCGCGATTTTCAATACCTTCTTTACCGCTTGGTAGTGCGTTTCCATCATCTTTTCTAAAAAAATCCCTCGTTGACGATAGAGAATATCAATGTAACGACCTTTAGGTGAATACATGCGTTGATCATTTACCAGCACAATCGTTAGTTCACTCATTTCAAGATCTTCCAGAGAGTGACCCAACAAACGATTGAAATTTTCTACTAGTTCATAATGCTTTTGATACAGATCGCGATAACTTCTGCTTTGCTTCATCACCGATTTCCATTGATCTTCACTAAATATCAACATGTCCGCATACGACAGCCACAAGCAATCCTTGATATCTTCCTTCGTCAACCGAACACGAAAAACTTCTAAAACGATCCTTTCAAACGCTTCTAAGGTTTCTTCATCCGGTAAGCTTAACGGACTCACTAATTCATCTGCGGGATAAAATCGACTATTTTTTATTCGCCACAGACTGATATAAATGTTGTAGCTTAACCTCTTGCGAAAAATGTGGCGATTCTCCAAATGATTGACTTGAATGAATTGATCCACCAAATCCGTTATCGCTTTGATCTGATATTCTTTTAAATTGGAAAATAGTGAATCCATATGATCCGATTTTTCTAAAAAGTACCGGTAGTAAAAATGTCTGATGACGCTCTCTTTTCCCTCGATCCGTAATGGTCGGTAATCTAGCTTAATTCCTGCCTTTTTTAATGCTGTTTCAATTTTCTTTAAGTAGCGTTGGGTATTCGAGGCACTGAGATACAGTTTCTCTGCTAAATCACTGATACTTGAACATTTTTCATACAGTAGTTCTTCAATAATCTGAAACTCAGGTGCCGTCTGAAGAACGTCTGCATACAGCCGAGTGATGCTTACATGTGGTTTGACATTAATTTGATAGAGCCCTTTGAATTTCTCAATATGGAAATCCTCCTGCTCGTCATTAATCAATTTGACATCCTTCAATAAAATAGGTAACGAACATTCTAATTCTTCAAGTAATTGATCACTTGGCAGCCCAACCTGACTCGCATACAGCAATTCAACAAAGCGTAATCGCCTTAAACTACTTGTCCCCAAAACCTCTCTGAAATCCATTTCATCATCCCCTTTGTTCTTCCCCTTTTAGAACGTAACAAATGACTATTCTTTGATATGAAAAAAAATCGGAGGCTCAGTCGTATGAATCTGCAACTCCCATCAATCTTCAACCAACAGTGACCGACCATAATGTATGTGATTCATCAACCTTCACTGATCCCCGAATAAAAAGCGTCTCTTTTCATATATAAAAATAGCCATTGGACTTATTTATATCTAATCCCTTTCACCCTTTCCGTTAATATTTTTCAAATCAATTCAAGAAAATTATGTATTATTTTTTTAATTGAACTATCTATTAATAACTAACAAAAATATAACTGACTCTACATTTACCAAACATCTAACCCAATTTCTTTATGAATTCTTTTTCTATAACTATCATATCGAATCTTATTTTTTCTCGCTTTTTTATTATTTATTTATTTATAGTTATTAAATTATTCAAAAACCCAGTAAACAATTAATTTATAGATAATAGTTCGTTATTTACTCCATTTTTTTTAGAATGATTAAAAAATAATAGTACTCAATTTGGAAATATCAATTAAAAAATTTGAATTCTTTCTATCGTTTGTTAAACCTTCAAAAAAACACTCAAATATACTATTTGTTGCATTTAGCCTATCAATAATCATTAACTTATGTTGCAAATAGTATTAATAAGACGGCTTTCTTCTAATATTTTTAATCAATTAAATGAATTAAACATATTAAAACTGACGATTAGGAAACTTATAAACAATTATTTAAGAACTACTTTCGTGTACATAGATTCTTATTTATCGCACCCTTGAAAAAAGTGTCATATGTTTGTAGGTTTTATTTGCAAATAAACTCTCACGGTGGCGGACTATCAGCAGCAGTTAATTACCCGTACGACAAAAAAATCTGGAAGAAGTTCTCCCAGACGAATGATTTATTTCCTTTTATCGTGATACACATACGCACCACTTAAAAGAATCCCGACACTCATAAAAAAGGCCGCTGCGATGTAAAATTTATGGATACCAGATCGTCCCGTATTTGGTAATACTCCGGGTCTAACCCGTTTATTTATGACTTTTAGATTGATTGTATTGACTTCGCCATCCATACTTTCTGAACCGCTGGCCTCAGAATGCGGCACGATTGTAACTTTCCCATTAATTGAAATGTCAAACTGGATAGGCTCTTTTATCCGTTGATACCCCTCAGGACTTTCTACTTCTGTCAGTGTATAACTTCCTGGACGTAATTCCATGAAGGTGAATTCTGGTCCATCTGTTTTAGTCATTTCGTAATTTGGACCGGTCAAAGTGAAGCTTGCTCCTGCTAGTGGTGTTTCTGTGGGATCGACTTTTTTTAACTTGAGAGAAAAGTCCTTTAATTTATTGATAGCGGTATGGGAATCTGTTTGGTTGTTGACTTTAACGACGAGCCCCTCTGCTGCTGCATTTTCTGTGACCTTGAGTACAAAATCAGCCATCTTTTGAAATCCTTTTGGGACGTACGTTTCTTCAACCGTGTATTCTCCAAGCGGCATCGCTGGAAGAAGAACGTTTCCTTCATTGGTAGGTGTTATGTTTTGGGCAAGGACCTTTCCATCCTTTCGTACGATTTGAAATCTAGGGAGATCTTCGAGAAAGGGTGTCCGTCCATCTTCCATAAATTTATTAAAGGAATACCCCGTCTTTAACAATTCATTAGTCATTTCTATCCCTTCAGTAGCGATCGTCTCAGAGGTGAAACTTTCTTGATTTATCGTGGGGGCCTTGTACCCAAGTGTTCTCTCTGGCTCAATGACACGGTATACATTTTCTTTTCCGCCTTCAACTGGAGAAAATTTCCCTTCCCATTTATTCGCTTCATCCAAATCAATTGACTCTAGTTCTTTCCAATCAGATCCATTTAATTCTTGTAAAGTAGTGGTGACTTTTTCATTTCTCATTTCCCAGTAATTTTCTGTTTCTTGAAATGCATCTACCCAAAGCTTTTTGACCGGAATAACAAAATCCAATTTCTTGAATCGAATTGAGGGGCTACCAAATTCAATACTATCGTTGGTTCGTTCAGGTGTCGGTTTCAAGGTAGTTGTTTTATTCGTAGGATACCATTGGCTCGAGACAAAATCAGGATCGTTCGTTCTTAATTTGACCGTATACTCGATTTCAATTTCTTGGCCACTTGTCAAATTTATGTTGCTAATATCGATTGTACGTTTGTTGTCTTTCAACTGGGCAATGGGCATATTTTTATTGTCTATTTCCGCTGCACCATTATTAACCTGTGTGATTTTTACTGTTTGATCTGGCGAATCCATTTCAATCATATCTACCATATCACCCAAAGGATCTGTGATTATTCCACCATCCACGGTGCGAATAATTGTTTCATACCAATTGTTAAAAACTTCCGACAATTCATCTGAATTGCTTACATCATAATAGAAATAATTTTCTGGTTCATCTTCGTCTCCAGTATTTGCTTTCTTTGTAGACATTCGATAAAGTCCCTTTTTTAATTCATCTGTCGGATGATCACCAGTGGTCCCTTTAATATCTACACCAATTGTATGAATCTCGATTCCTTCATTCTCTTTAATTCTTTTTGCTGTTGAATTTGTTGTCGTGATATGACTGCTAGCAAATCCCTTATACAAGGGAAATTTTGTTAGATTCGCATCCGCTCCCAATTTACTTCCATAATTGTACTCCCCTTTAGAACCGGTATTAGTAAAACTAGTAATATCATAAGGATCATAATACATCGTTGAATCAGGAATCGCTTCCTTAGGTATCCAGCTTCTATTGGGCGCCCCATCTGTTAAGACAAAAAGTAATTTGTAGCGATTGCCAATATCCGGTGCATCCAAAAAAATATCTGCCGCTTCTCTCAATCCTCGTTGTGTAAACGTACTCCCGACAGAAATGGCTCTGTCATATTCTGACACCATCTTATCCCACTCCGTATGATTTGAAGTAAGGGGAAAAGTCATTTTTTCACTTGCTGTTTCTCCCCAATACCCAGGTTCATAATCGGAAAAGGTATGTGACCCGATCCGTATGCCTCCTTGGTTATCAGGATAATCTTCCTGTAGCTTATCAATAATTTTTTTGAAGGCCTTCTCTGTATTTTCTTTTCTAGATAATATAGAACCACTTCCCAAATTAAGCATTGAAAACGAGTTATCTAATAGAAAAACTAGATCAACTCCTGGTTCATAGGAAATATTGCCTTTTACGTTCAGCTTAATCTTAAATTCATCTGGTTTGTCTGTTTGTTGGGCATATTTTCGAATACGAATGTTTGGATTCGTGCTATCTTCTCCGTATTTTATGTACGATTGCGTATGATCATCCGCTGTAACATCCCAACTCTTCACATTATCCCAATCTAGTTGATTTGAATTTCCCCCTTGATGATTCAAAACATTGTCTTGTCCCTCTGGCTTCCATGAAAACTCTGGATACGTTCCGCTGTTATCGGTTTTATACTGTGGCACCTTATTTGTGTACAAAGGACTGTACATTTGCTTCGCTGTGCCAACACTGGTTGCCTGTATTTCCGCCTGCTTTGGTCCTACAAACTCTGTACTACTTATCTTAGTGATCCCAGTGCTTCTTTGCGTCTTTTGCTTTTCAGATGTGGACGTTTCGGTTCGCATCGTATTCTTAAGCTCTAGTACATAAGGCTCCTTTTGTTTGATTAATTCCTTTATTCCCTCTGCCGATTGCTGTTCCAGCTGAACGGATAAATAGAGCCTTTCCGTCGTTTCCGGCAAGTCAAACGCTAGTTGCCCGTCAGACTGACGAGAAAAATTCCTCTCAATCAACCACCCCGCCTTTTCAAGCAGGTTTTCCCTTACCGGATAAGCAATTGTCTGTTCCTTTTCATCTGTAATTTTAAATTTTAACCGTTGAGTGTTTGTCTTTTCTTGCGCCTGATGGTTAAATTTCAACAGCCAGTGTCCTCTGTTTTTACTCACTTCAGTTTGGTAGGAAAGGGTTATGTAGTTTTCATCAATGATGTTCGTTAATTCGGTCTCATTTGTTTCAGCCTGGACGGTACTAATTGACGTTGCCAAGCTTGTTAAAGCTGAAGCAATCATCAGTACTACTAATAATATATTTATCTTTCGCATGTAATTAATCCCCTGTTCGCTTCTATATAAAATAGCAAAATCAAGTAATTATTTTTTATGATTTATACTTATTTTTTATCTATACTCAGCTTAACAGAATAAATAAATTCGTCATTTTTCTGCATATCGGCTCTCTAAGTTAACGAATTTTGAACAAATATTGCTATAACAAAGAAAATAAAGCCTATTGCACGATTACTACTCTTTTTTTTAAATTAAAATTAACTTTTTCAATACCCTTTCTGTTTAAAAAAAATAATCAAATTGAGTAATCCAGCACAGAAAAGTCGCAATTCCTCCCTCATTTTCAAAAGATAACCTGTATTGAAATAGCTTAATAATAGGAAATCATTAACGCTAACTAAAACACCAAAAAAACGAGGTCAGCTCATTAAGCCAACCTCGTTTCTACTCTTTATTAATTACTTAAATCTTCCCCATTGGTTTCGATCACTTTCTTGTACCAATCAAAGGATTTTTTCTTGCTGCGTTTCAGCGTTCCATTGCCTTCATTATCGCGATCCACGTAAATGAAGCCATAACGTTTCTTCATTTCACCTGTTCCGGCAGACACGAGGTCGATACAGCCCCAAGTCGTGTAGCCTAGTAGATCCACACCGTCTAACTCAACCGCATCCTTCATCGCTTGGATGTGCTTCGCAAGATAATCGATCCGGTAATCATCTACGACATAGCCATTTTCGTCTGGCGTATCAATGGCACCTAAGCCGTTTTCTACGACGAATAATGGTTTTTGGTAACGATCGTATAAGTCATTCATGGTAATACGTAGTCCAAGTGGATCAATTTGCCAGCCCCATTCACTTGAATCCAAGTATGGATTTTTGACAGAGGCAAAGATATTGCCGCTGGTTTGTTCTAACAATTCAGGATCAGTCGTTGCGACACGAGAAGAATAGTAAGAGAACGAGATAAAGTCAACAGTGTGAGCCTTCAACAGCTCCTCGTCGCCTTCTTCCATCTTCACTTCGATTCCTTTGCGTGCCATTTCCTTCAAAGCGTAAGCAGGGTATTCCCCACGAGATTGAACGTCAATGAAGAAATAGTTTTGACGTTCTTCTTGACGGCCTTCCCAGACATCCTCTGGTTTTGGTGTGTAAGGATAGTAAGAGCCTGCCGCTAACATACAACCAACTTGGTTTTCTGGATCGACTTCATGAGCGATCTTTGTCGCGATCGCTGAAGCGACTAATTCATGATGAGCTGCTTGGTATTTGATTTGTTCTTCGTTTTCGCCTTCTTCAAAGTACAGACCAGCCCCCATGAACGGTGCATGTAAGATCATGTTGATTTCATTGAAGGTCAGCCAGTATTTGACTAAGCCTTTGTAACGATTGAAGATCACGTTACATAAGTTTTCGTAGAAGCCGACTAATTCGCGGCTGCGCCATGCGCCATATTTTTCCACTAAGTGCATTGGACAGTCAAAGTGCGTAATCGTTACTAAAGGTTCGATGCCATATTTTTTACATTCCTTGAAGAGATCCTCGTAGAATTTTAGACCTTCTTCATTCGGCTCTGTTTCATCGCCTTTAGGGAAGATACGGCTCCAAGCTAAAGATAAGCGGTACGTTTTAAAGCCCATTTCTGCAAATAGTGCGATGTCTTCTTTCCAATGATGGTACATATCAATCGCTTCTTTAGCAGGATAGAAATGTTCATCGTCAAAATCGAACATTTTCGTTTTCCCAGCAATGACGCCGAAACGATCTTCACCCACTGGTGCCAAATCGACATTTGCTAGTCCGCGTCCACCTTCATTATAGCCGCCTTCACATTGATTGGCAGCCGTTGCGCCGCCCCATAAAAAGTCTTTTCTAAATCCCATTGATTGATTCCTACTTTCTATACTTTTTCCATATCTAATTCGCGTGCCACTTCATCTTGCACTTCGATGCCTGCTTTTTCTAGACGTTCGATGGTTTCTTTGAAGTTTGGCAAGTAATCTTTGTGTGCAATAAATAATTCATCCATAATCCGTTGCGCTGTTTTACCAGAACGCACCATTGGGTTGATGGTAAATGCTTGTAATGCGGTATTGTAATCGCCTGTTACCGCTGCTTCGATCGTTAACAGTTCCATGGCTTTCATCACTTGCAGCCAGCCACGTTCTGCTGTTGGCAATTCACCAAAAGCAACATTGCGAGCGCCTTGTCCACCAATATAAGCAGAGACTTCAACAACGCAATCTGCTGGCAGATCTGGTACGGCACCGTCGTTTTTCGTTGAGACAACCAATTGCGTATTTTTGTTCGCATAAATTGACGCGATTGATTCACATGCTGCATCAGAATAGTAAGCACCGCCACGTTGTCCTAATTGTTCTGGTTTGTAGTCCAAATTAGGATCTTTGTACAATTCAAACAATTCCGTTTCGGTTTGTTTGACCTGCTGCGCACGTGTACCGACTGTTTTGTATTCTTCTAATGCATGAGCCAGCGTTTCTTCTTCTTGGTAGTAATAATGGTGGTAGCCACAAGGAATCATCTGCATTTGTTCCAGAATTTCTCTTGGGAATGGAATGTCATGAATATTTTTCGGCATCCCTGTTTCGTCGCCTTCATACATTTTATTAATGATCTCTTGTGTCACATCTTTGCCATGAGTATCCGTTACTTTATGCCAGTGGAAATGATTCAAGCCGGCAAATTTGTAGATCAATTCATCTGGTTGTTTGCCTAACATCTCAGGCTCCACCATTTGCGCCATTACTGGTACGTTACATAAGCCGATGACTTTGTCCCATTTACCATAGCGAACAACCGCTTCAGTCACCATGCCGCTCGGATTCGCAAAGTTGATCAGCCATGCATCTGGACATAAACGTTTCATATCTTCCACAATTTCTAAAATGATCGGAACAGTTCGGAACGCTTTAAACATCCCGCCGGCACCGTTGGTTTCTTGACCTAGCATGCCATAATAAGCAGGAATACGTTCATCTTTGATTCGCGCTTCTAATAATCCCACACGAAATTGCGTTGTTACAAAGTCCGCATCCTTCAAGGCTTCTTCACGATCTAACGTCAGATGGACCTTCACATCATAAGGAGACGCATCCCACATCCGTTGAGCCATCGCTCCAACGATCTCTAGTTTTTCACGACCTGCTTCAATATCGACTAACCAGATTTCACGCACTGGTAATTCATCGTAGCGTTTGATAAAACCTTCCATTAACTCCGGTGTGTAGCTGCTTCCTCCGCCAATTGTGGCGATTTTTACTCCTGCTGACATTCAATCGACTCCTTCTGTTTTTATTTACAAATCAATTATCTACGATGTAAAACTTCTATTCAATCTGTTCACAAGTTATTCCATTAGCATTTACAAACTATCGGATGAAAACGGTTTATTTTGTAAATTTTGGTGGATATTTCTCTATTTTTTATCAAAAAAGCCCCTATTCGTTTACAAATGATTTAAAATAAACGTAAATAGGAGGTGCGCTCGTAATGCTACTATCAGAGAAAATGAAACAAACAGACTTTTCCAACGCAGAGACGGCTTTGGTCAATTATATTCTAGAAAAGGGAACAGCGATTGAACCGATGACCATTAAAGAAATCGCGGAGGCCAATTTCGTTCATCCATCAACCTTGATTCGTGTTGCGAAAAAACTAGGCTATAAGGGCTGGCTAGAATTACGCACAGAATTTTTGGCCGAGCAAACCTATCTCCAAACCTACTTTGAAGATGTGGATGCCAATTTCCCTTTTCAAACCAATGACGGTATCATGACGATTGCAAATAAAATTGCTTCCTTAGAACGAACAACCATTGATGACACTCTGAGTTTGTTGAATCACGATGACCTGCAACAGGCAAAGCAGCTTTTATTAAATGCAAAACAAATCAAAATTTTTGGAAGTAACGCCAACTTATTGATCTCTCAAGATTTTGCTTTAAAAATGCGACGCATCCAAAAAAACGTCGTAACGAGTCAAACGATGGGTGAAGATGCTTATGAAGCCTTTAATAGTCAAGCGGACACCTGTGCCATCTTGATCTCTTACACTGGTGAAAATAAATTTATTCTTCAGATCGCAAAAATTTTGCGAAAACAGAATATCCCCATTATCGCTTTAACCAGCATTGGCGAGAACACGTTGGCTTCCGTCAGTCAGGCGGTCCTGCGAGTCACAACGCGGGAACGTCTTTATTCCAAGATTGCCAACTTTACCATTAATTCATCAATTTGCTATTTGCTGGATGTTTTATATAGTTGTGTTTTTGCGGAGGATTACCAAAAAAATCTCAACCATTTAATCGAAATTGGCGAACTGGCAGATAATCGTAAAACAAGTTCAGCGATTATGGCTGAATCGCCAGAATCAATGATCCGCTTTACGGAGTCCTTTCGACCAAATTAAAGTTCGAGGCAGACGCCTCGAACTCTTTTTTTTATTCCCTATTTAAACTAATACGGTCAATAACTCATCACTGTTACAAACACCGTCTTTTTGATCGGACTCGATAATGTCTAAGTAATCCGCTGAGTTCGTTACAATCACTGGTGTTTCCACACTGTAACCAGCCGCTTCGATGGCTCTGATATCAAAGGTTACCAGCTTATCACCGCGTTTGACTTTCGCGCCTTGCTCCACATGCGCTTCAAAATATTTTCCATCTAATTGAACCGTATCCAAGCCAATATGAATCAGTAGTTCCAATCCGTTATCTGAAATCAAACCAATCGCATGTTTCGTCGGGAACATCGTCATAACCGTACCGTCAAATGGTGCCACGACTTCGCCAACTGTAGGATGAATTACGACACCTTTACCTAATGCACCTTGCGCGAACGCTTGATCACTTGCTGTTGACAACGGCATCATTTGACCTTGAACAGGTGAAGTCACGATTTCTTTGCGAACTTCCATCGCTTTTTGTCCTTCTGGGGTTTCCTCTACTACTGCATCGTCTTTCCAGAAGAAGAAAGTCAACACAAATCCAATCACTGATGCAATCGCGATAGCAATGACAGAGTAGATTGCCCCTGAAGAATCTCCTGTTTGTTGATTGATATAACTAGGGATACCAAAAACGCCAAGTCCTCCCATTACATATGAACGAACGCCCATAGCTGTCATGAAGGCACCAGAAACGGCACCACCGATCATTGAGAAAACAAATGGTTTTTTCTTAGGCAGCGATAATCCGTAAATCGCCGGCTCGGTTACACCACAGATTCCTGAGACAACTGCTGGTAATACTAATGCTTTTTCTTTTGGATTCTTTAAGCGGAAATACATCGCTGCTACTGCCGCTGTTTGTGCGAAGCTGGCACCGAACATCCCAGTTAGAGCTGTTGCGTAGCCCATCGTGCCTAACTGTAGGATCGCGATCGGAATCAAGCTCCAATGCAGACCGAACATAACTAATACTTGCCAGAAGAAACCAACGATTAAACCAAATAGGATTGGAGAGAAGGCCAATAAACTATCAAAACCAGTCGCCAACATGTTCGTCAAAATTGTGATAACTGGACCAATTACTAGAAAACCAATCGGCAAAGCAATTAACAATAAGAAAAATGGTACAAAGAAGTTCTGAATCACTTCTGGAATGATCTTACGTAACGGCCGTTGTAATTTACTTGCTAGCCAAACAATTAAAATTGATGGAATCACACTGCTGGTGTAATTATTCGCTACGAAAGGAAGTCCCATAAACGTCATGTAAACTGGACTTTCAAATAAACTACCTGCAAATAACGTATACAGTGGTTTCGCACCTTCAACAGCTATCGCGGATAATTGAATCGTCGGATAACATAGTGCCCCTCCAATAACTAGCCCGACATACTGATTGACTTTGAATTTTTTTGCAGCGGCTACTGCTACTGCAATTGGCAAGAACTGGAAGATCGCATCACCAATCGCATTCAAAACAATGTAGGTACCGCTTTCAGCAGTTAGTAAACCAGTCGCAACCAGTATCGCATTCAGCCCTTTGATCATCCCGCCAGCACTCAATGCACCTAAGAAGGGTTGGAAAATACCACTAATCACATCAATCAAACGATCAAAAAGACTGCCAGAAGCCTCCTCGGGCTCACTACTTTCACCGCCAAGACCAGTCATATCTACCACATCTTCGTAGACTTGCCCCACGTGATTACCAATAACGACTTGGTATTGTCCGGCACTATGCATAATTGTCACAACACCATCCATATTTTTCAGCACGTCATCATTTGCTTTGCTTTCATCCTTTAATTTAAAACGCAGACGTGTAATACAATGCGTTAAACTATTGATATTTTCTTTACCACCGACATTTTCAACAATTTTTTCCGCTAAATCACGATATTTACCCACTGTTTTTCCTCCTATTTCATTTCAATGTATACCCTTCCACTAATCAACAACCCGGGATAACGTGAGAAGCGGGCGGGTTCAACTGTTATTGAATTACTTTTTGTACTAATCGTGCAATATGAATCGTTAAGTATAATTTCTCATCATTGGACATTTCATAATGATATTGCTTGCGAATAAAATCCGCGATTCGTTCAACACATTGATACGCATTTTGATATTTTTTTTGAATGATCAGTAGCAGTTCGTCATCCGTTTCATCCGACAACTGTCGGCGATTCATGATTCGAGAAGCAAAGAAACGTAGATGGGTCGTAAAACGATAGAAATAGACAGATTCTTCATCCAGTTGAACTTTAAAATAATAGCTGGTAATTTGAATAATCTCCTGCATCAATTCTGCCACCATATAGGCATCTTCATTATCACTTTCCGTCTGCGCATTCACCAGATGCAAGGCAATGTTGCCAGCCTCATCTTCCCCCAAATCAATCCCAAATTTATCCTTGATCCGTCTCACCGCATCCAACCCAACTGAAAATTCATCCGGAAAGAAACGTTTAACATCCCATAACAATAAATTCCGAACGCGGACACCTTCTTTTACACGCTGGATTGCAGCATACAAGTGATCAGTAATTGAGATATAGAGTGAATCATTTAACGGATTCTTCAATGTGACTTTTGCTTCATCAATAATGTCGTTCGCAATTTCTACATACGTAATCGGCATATCTTCTAACAACTCTTGAAACTTGTGTAGCAAGTCACTATTTGTCAATCGATAGGTTTTATCGACAGCTACTTCATCAATCTCATCCCCCACTTTTTTCTGAAAGGCTAGACCACGCCCCATTACGATGATCTCGTTATTTTTTTGATCTGTCGTAATCACCACATTGTTATTCAAAATTTTTTGAATCTGCATCCAATGCTCCTCCGTTCTGTGACATTCGCTACTAAAAACCATTTTCAACGACTTCGTTCACTTAAAATGATAGATAGCTATGTAGTTATTGTCAAACCCAAGTTTGTTCTTTTTTGTAAAGTCACCTCCCATTTTAGAGCAACAAAAAAACCCAATGAGGGCACGACAAATAATCGCACACATCTCATCAGGTTTAGCTTGTATTTAAACAATCACTATCCATCAATTGGTCTATTTAATTCAAAATTAGCTTAACAAACACAGAAAGCGCTGTCAACAGGTTTTACAAAAAGAATTTTTTTTATAACGAAATTTGTGAATCGCCAACAACAATTATCGCTCTCACTTCAATAAGCCTACAATCCTTGTCTTTACTCGATTAAAAATCGAAATCACCAACAATAAATTGATAGGCGATACCCAAGAATAGAATCGCCATTACATAACTGCTCCACAAGCTGACCATAATGAAGGGAGACGTGCCGGCGTTCCCTTTATTCATCAAATTAGAAAAAGAGCGCTTTGTCATCCATAGCTGCCAGATTCCTAAAACCAAAAAGACCATTCCGATTAGCATTATCCTAGCTCCTTTTTCATTTTCCGTACGTTATAAAATAATTATACTCTAAAAAAAGTCATTAAAGAATAAAGCAGTATCAATCATCCCAAACAGATTAGTTGAACTCTCAGCAATTATCCTTTAGGGTGAAAGAGTACTTAAAAGAAAGGATGAACATTCAATGACTAAGAAAATTGCAGCAATTGTTACGGATCTGGTAGAGGATGTTGAACTATCCTCTCCAAAAGAAGCACTTGAAAAAGACGGCAATGAAGTTACGATCATTAGCTTTGAAGCCGACCAAGAAATTACAGGAAAAAAAGGAACGACCTTCAAGAGTGACAAAGGAATCGACGAAGTAAAACCTGAGGACTTCGATGCACTACTCATTCCTGGCGGTTTTTCACCTGATCAATTACGTGGAGACGCACGTTTTGTGTCTTTCGTTTCCTATTTCTTAGATAAGGATCAACCATTATTTGCTATTTGCCACGGTCCGCAACTATTCATACAGACCGGACTCACTAAGGGGCGCACAATGACTGCCTATACGACAGTCCGTCCAGATGTAGGCTACGCTGGCGCGATCGTCAAGGACGAAGCTGTTGTAGTAGACAACAAGCTAGTAACTAGCCGAACACCCGATGATCTCCCCGATTTCAATGAGAAAATCGTCGAGGTTCTACACGCGTAATTTTCATAACAAAAAACGAAGCGAATCATTCGCTTCGTTTTTGTTCTTTCAGAACGGAAGGTCGTCAAAACTAGCCTCACTTTCCCCACTTCTATCTGTCTCCTTATTCCGCTCTGATTCTGTACGTAAATACGCGAGAAAATCCATTTCTTGTAGATAATTCTCAGCAATGAAGGACAATGGGTTTGTGTACGGACTGTTTCCAAGCCCAACCCATTCACGCAGCTCTTTTCGTTCCTTTTTAGTCATCGGATTCCCTTTTTCATAGTCAGCCAATTGTTTCTTTAGAAAAGCTTTTTTCTCTCGATAGTTCATAATTAGCTCCCATTTAAGCAGATTTTTACTTTACACTCACCTGAAAAGATACGACATCAAAAATATCAGCACAAAACCGATAAAAAATGGGGGAACGTATGTAAATACGAACTGACTATAGGCTTTTCCTGCTCTGCGCTCCGCTTCAAACCGCAAATCTTCTCTATGCTTAACAAAATCCCACGGAAATCTTGAAAAAAAGAGACCATTCGTCAAGCGAGTAATCAAAGCAATGCATAGGAATAGACCCGTACAAAAAATACCTGCAATCGCAATTTCCTTAATCAGATAATTATCCAAAAAAGTCCCCCGCTTTCACTAAATGATCGCATTAAAAAAACGATTGAAAATAAACAGCACACAATAAAAAGTCCTACTAGGAAAAGTCCGATATAATTTGGATTCATACGTTTGGTTCTTACGACGACTCCCCTCTCCCCCCCAGTCTACCACCAGCCATGAATTTATTGAAGTCAGTAAATCTTTACAGTAAAAAATAGCCGGTAACTAGCTGTTCCCTGATTCTACTTAGCAATCGTACCCTACTGCTACACAATTTACGCCGTTTGAACCTACAAAGGCATTGATGATTGTGCCATTTTGCGGCAGATAACCATCCTTCTCTTTATTCTTGTTGAAATCCTTCACTGAAAAAACAATGATCCGCTTAAATTTCATGATGTTCCTCCATTCGTTTAGGTTTACTAATTATTTTAGCAACTAGCTCCTACTCGTGTAAACAACATCAAAAATATTTCTGAGTCTAAAGTAAATTAGGGGATTTTCTTTAGATTCAGTAAGCTTGAGAAGAGAGGATGAAATTACTTCTTACTGCTTGATACCTTAAAATAAGAATTCAATTGGAACAGGCGATCCCCATTCTTTTTTGATCAATTCCTTCTTTTTCTCTAACCACGGATAGCTCATATAACTGCAATAATAATCAATAAGGACCTGCCGATGATCATGAGCCGATCGTTTTTTAAATCATCCTTTCAGACATGAGAGGGCTGTACCAATTTTTTCAAAATATTCATTAAAAATGGTCTCACGCAAAAATGTTCATTGAAACTGCGGTATCAGGGGGCCTTATGAGTCAAAAAAACTATCTAACTCCAATGAACGAGAGTCAGATAGTCGAATCATTTATTTAGATGTATCAGAATGACCCTTTTCTCCTGTTCCGGACTCGTTTGAAGGCTATACCGCTTACTCCGATGGTTAACAAAAGACTAAAAAGTGTCACTCCGAGATACTTTTTCTGTTGGGCCTGATTTGCTTCATCAAGGTTCTTTTTCATCTCATCATCGAAAGGAACACGTACCCCTCGAACCAACAACCGATGACTATTCACTCCATACGGCGTACAGGTCATCAAGGTGACATACTCTTTTCCTTCGACAATATTCAATGTTTCAACTTCGGTCGGTTCGATCGTCTGAATTAGATCTACCTTATAAGCAAGGGTTTGCTTATTATGCTCCAGGTAAAAATGATCCCCTTTTTTTAATTTTGGCAGATCACTAAACAACTTGGCCTCCTTCAGTCCTCGATGAGACGTAATCACTGTATGCGTGTCTTTTCCACCGCTAGGATAAGAGGTGCCTTCTAGTAAAGCAGCTCCACGTTTCAAAAACAGTCCATCTGTTTGATCAAACACTGGCAACGAAACACCAATCTTAGGGATTCGGATAACCGCAATCGTATGTTTTTGATAGTAGCTTTTTTCATTTTTAGTGGGCTGCTGTTCTTTTTTTGTAAAGGGATCATTGCCGGGAACACCGGCTTTGGCAATCCTTTTATTCTCTTCCTTGATACGTGCTTGTTCCTGCTGGATCGCCTGCTGGTTTTCTGTGTTGGCTTTTTCTTGATAGTAGTTGATGACCTGTTGGTTCCAATAATGATTCATCGTATCTCCCACAAGAGGATAGAGCAACGCGCCCAATCCACCGATCATTACTATGAACATAAGAATATCTAAAACCTTTTTTTTCTTCATCGAACCACCAATTTTCTTAATTTTTAGTTAATTGATGTCGTTGCTTAAAATAGGTAATCCCGCTGACTAGCCCAATCAGTCCAAGTACAATCAGCCCCGCAATCCCCATTCCTCCAGTCATTGGCAGAATGCCTTTTGTCTTGTTACCCACTCGTAGAATTTCTCCTTCCGAGCCGCCATCTGCCGTAAATGTCATATCCTTTAGCTTCACGTACCCTTCCGGTGCTTTGGTTTCAATTAACGTATAATAATCAGCTTCTTTTGAGCCTAGACCATAAACGCCAAAGTTTCCAGCATCGTCTGAAACGAGTTTGGTTGCGTCTGTTTCATCAGTAACCCAGTTCACCACATAGTTTTGAGCATAACCTGATACTGATTGGACAAAGTCTCCAGTACTTTCCTCTGTTAAATTCATGAAGTCGCCAGCTTTATTTTTTATCACAAATTCGGCACCTTGTAACTTTTTGTCCGTTTTGCTATCGACTTTGACAAAGCGTTTGGCATAGGTTTCTACACGCTGGAAGTCTTTCGAGTCACGGAAGCAATTCTCAAAGACCACATCATTATTAATGGCTTTCAGATCTGTTCCTGCTTTGACTTTCATCGTTGCCTGGAAGGTCAAGGTTTTCGTCGCATGTTTTGCTAAGTTAGCCGGAGTAAAGGTGATGGTAAATTGGTTTGATCCAGAAGTCATTTCGAATTGCGGTGACAATCCTGCTGGCTCTCCACCGTCTATCTTAATACTACTAAGAATTTTCTCCTCACTACAGCAAAGTTCCAGTCGTTGATCAAACGTATCGATCAGTTTATAGAAGCTATAATTCCTAACATCTTCTGGGATTTTTTTCGAGATAGTATAGGTGACTTCTTGTCCGTTGCGGACCTCCTCATCATCGACCTCTTTATCTACATTCGGCACCTTGAAATTATAGGCTTCGGCGATTTCATCCTCATCAAAAGGTGCAGTAAGATTTTTTGGCTGCAACTTTTGATCATAATAGTCATATTTTTCCACTTCCCACTCATCTGATACAGTAACGGACACCTTAGGATTGATTCTAAAATGATACTTATAATCTCCTGTTTGATTCTCATCTTGTTTTTCGGAGGTCGCTACATCACTTTCAATTTCGTAAAACTCGTAGACACCTGGAGACAATACTAGTCCTTTTGCTTCCACGATTCCTTTTGCATCCGAAGTAAATACGGCGGCATTTTCTTTATTGGCTTCGAGAATATCGAATGTATTACTAGTTGAGTTGTAGTACTTGCCACCCTTTTGCCGCAAAATAAATTGTGCACCTTTTAGAATATCTTTTTTCCCATCCGAATCAATGCCGTATTTGATAAATTTCAGATCATTTGTTGGTATTTCATTTTTAGGGTAGACATGGACTTCCTCTCTTAGATTTCCATTCGCATCAT
Organism: Enterococcus sp. DIV0756; assembly: GCF_051710745.1. Lineage (NCBI taxonomy): Bacteria > Bacillati > Bacillota > Bacilli > Lactobacillales > Enterococcaceae > Enterococcus > Enterococcus sp. DIV0756. The sequence goes on from NZ_JBIOLF010000001.1 coordinate 2,919,931, forward strand.
GAGAAGGCAAGCCGATGACAAAAGGTTCTGACTTAGCAGGAATGATTCCTGCCGGGAAGGTCGTTTGTTTGATTAGATAGATCGCATTATCTGCCCCGGATTTTATCGGTAATGACAGTTCGGCGATCCCATCACTGTCAGTCTTAGGAAACGCGTTTCCATTCATTTTCGAAGTGTCAACTTTTTTAGCTGCTGCGATTCCCGCCGCTTCTTTCGCCTCATGATTACCACTTGTAGAATTATAGGTGTTCCAATAGGTCGTCGTCACATCATACGCGGTGAAAACCGAGCCTGCCAATGGTTCGCCCGTAAAATCCTTCATTTCATCTCCGGTATTTTGAAGTTCATTTGGTAATTCTTCATATTTCAGATTATGGATCACAATTTTCTGAGTATCGGGGGTACTTGCCTCTGCTGCACCAGCAAAGCCGAACACTCCCTGAAACACGATTGTCGCTACTAAACTAAGTAAGAGAAACATATTTCTTTTCATTTTCTTATTCACTCCTTCTAGCTTTACGCTGAAATGCAAGTACGACGACTATAACGACTAAGATTCCACCTATTACGATAAACCACAGATTTTTCTGATCATTTGCTTTTGGATAGTGAGAAACCGAGCCTGCGGCAGCTTTTTTTGTAGCTATCGGTGTGCCAGGCTTACTTGTTGATGGTTCCTTCTGATTAACAACCTGCAGGATCCCTTTAGAGAACGTATAGCTGTTTTCTGAAACCTCAAAAGGAACATCCTTAGTACTTAATTGATACCCATCGGGGGCCTTCGTTTCTTCCAGTAGGTAACTGCCGTATCGTAACCCTTTAACTTCAAAGAAGCCCTCCTTGTTGGATGTTAATTTGACTACCCCAACATCTGCTTTATTCTTGGTCCACTGATATCCCTTATCCTCTTGCAAGTATTCTCCCTGTGAATTTTTAACAACAAAAGCGGCTCCAGCCAAAGTCTGCTCTTTCGCTAATGCATCAACCTTCATAAATTTCTTGCCGCCTGTTTTTATCTTTCTTTCGCGGGTGATCTTATCGAAGTCTGTCTCTAACTCCGCGCGGTTAATAATGTCCTGATCAATCTTACTGGCATCAACCAAGACCATCGTGTATGTTATCGTGATCTTTTTCCCTGCGTAAGGTTTCAGTTTTGTCAGATCAAAATTCAGTTTAAAGCCATGCTCAGAGGTTGCCAACTGATAATTAGTGAAGGAATCTGTTTCTATTTGAGCTTTGATAGAGGTATCATCAAGTTTTAAACTTTCATCTGCCTGATCTGAAATCAAATACTTGCTATACATCGACAAGCTAGATGGTAGAACGGTCGTCAGCTCATACTTGATTTGATCTCCCACTTGATAGCTCGGCTGCTGATCCAGAATCATTTTTTCAAAGCTAGGCTGGTTGAGTTCATTTTTTGGATACAGGTGGATCGGCCCTTGATGACTATTTCCCGCAGAATCCAGTACCGGTAAGGCCACGATCATATCCTCTGCTTTGCTCTTTACATCACTTGGCACGGCACTCTCTCGAAAAAGATAAACCGCATCTTTACCGCCAGACACCTTAGGCAAATGGAAGTTAGCTATCCCATCCTTGTCCCCGACTGTCGCTGTGAGCTGTTGCCCAACAGCCTGTCGATCTGAGAGATTCATATTCTGTAATTCTGATTGAACCTCTTCTGCTGTCTTATCTTGTGATGCCTCCAGCAAACGATAAAAATCTGTCGTCACATCATACACATCATAGGTCACACCATTCAGACCATCATAGTCCTTCAAACGCTCATCGCCATCATTTTGACTCTTATCTGGCATTTCATTTTCTGGAAAAACCAACTTGTGTAACGTAAATGTTAGCGTATCTGCTTCCGCAGCGACTTGCTGTCCCATCCCGCAAATGATTGGAAGGAGAAATAGGAGCATCATTGTGAATTTCACGAGCCTCTTCATGACAAACCCTCCTTTTTCTTCAATGGGAAGTGATACCATAATCCCACAATTAAACCAACCAGACCTAACGTGACAAGCAATGCTCCGCCAGCCCCGCCCGTTTTCGGTAATGGTGTCCGTGGATTATTTCTAGCTGTAAATTGGATTTGAGAATTTTTATCGTCTGTACTCTTTTTGACGATCACATCAGCATCCTTAAGATCGTCACCATCGTATTTGACGGTAACGTCTCCTTTCGAAGAGATCGAAACAGTGAACTCACCTTTCAGTTTGACGAACCCTTCTGGGGCCTTTGTTTCTTTTACTTTATAGGTTTTCCCTAATTGCAATACATACGGGGCTTCCTGACTATCGACAAATTTTCCGATCCCGTTGTCTTCTGTCTTCGCTGTTGCTAACGGCTTCTCTGGAGCAGATTCATACAGGCTAAATTCACCGCCTTCTAACCCTTGGTCACCATCCTCATTTTGCTTCAAGATCGATAACTCGAAGGGTTTCGTTTTTTTGTTTATGTGCTCATAAACGTATTCATGATCAGAAGTATTCTCATCGATCGTAAATTCACGCAGAGTATCATCTAAATCATAACCATCTGGGGCTTTTGTTTCTTTTATGGCATATGTGCCGTAACGTAAGTTTCCAATCTTATCTAACGGCGGGGTCTGGACATCGTTTCCAATTTGGAGAATCTTGTCTCCTTGTACCTGAATACCTGTATAATAAGGCGTTTTTTCTTTAGTAGTATTATCCACTGTGAAGAGATCAAATATCGCTGCACCGTCTTTTATCAGCTCATCGCTCTCGTCCTTTTTAAGAATCCTTAACGAACCGTCGACACCAGTGGACGTTCCAGATCCTCGTGTATTTTTAACGATGATATTCTTTTTCGATGTACTGATTTCCTGTTCCTTGCCCTTTAGTTGGGCAGAATTCGTGATACTTGTATCATTTGGAATCGCTGGAGAAATATCTGTATAATACTCAATCAAAATAGGGCTTTTGATCGTTCCTAATGACAAGGTCATCGTCTGCGTACCGCCTGCTATGTCATTGGTTATTTTTGACTTTTCACCTGTTAGATCGATGGGTTTATCCTTTACATATGTGCCTTGGTTATTATAAGAAGTCCATGCTTTAACTTTTGGTTGATCCTCATTTTCCCGTTGGAAGGTTTGTTGATTTGATACCACTGTATCGGTAACCACGGTATCTTTTACCGTACGTCCATCTCTGTTAAGAACAATCGTGTATTTCGCTTCAAGCTCGAAATTCTGACCCTCTTTTACTTGCTCCCCGGTTTTATTTATCCAATTGAAAGCCGAGCTCTTGTCTACTGAGGCTGATAAATCAACATCTACTGCATCATCGCCAAGATCGATAAAGGCCCGATTCTGATATTTATGCGTTTCATCTCCGGCATCTACTTTTATAAAAACAGCAAACATCTCATCAATATCCTTTAATAGTTCAATGTCAAATTTGCTTGGATCATCGGTATTTTTACCGATTCGATAGTCAGTATCCACTTTCAATTCATCACCCAAATCACCTAGCTTGTTCCCCCCATCGACATTGATGATATTTTTTATTTTGTATATCTTTACTTCAGGGTTTGATTGATCGCCTGTTAGTGTTTCGTTTATGACCGTTCCTCGCTTCATTCCTGTTTGCCAAATATTTAATGGTACTGACCAATAGACAGTATCCTTATTGGGGGTTTCTTTTTCAAAAGGGCTGGTCTGACCTTTATACTGGGCACCCTCTACGACAAACGTGCCATACTTCCAGCCGTTTTGACTAAAATTATTATTGATCCACATCTCATCTTCATCAGAATCGTAGCAAATCTCCTCTTGCTCATTCCAATACTTCACACGTGCTGAATTGCGGAAATAGTTGCTCTTTTTGGTTGGATTTGCTCCAGTATTATTCTGATCCTCCATAAAAAAGCGGGTATTATAACGAAGTTCTAGTGTTTCATTTGTACTTCCGTAGGTTTCCCCCTTTAATTTGATTACAAATCCTGCTTTATAATCTGTATTTTCCTCCATGAACTTCAGTTCATAATCGGTCCCATTTTTTAAAGGTTTCGTTTCATCAACATTTCCCTCATCGTCATATGGGTAGATTTTTAGTGAATCTTCCACTAAACAATGTGCCGTTTTACTTCCACCATCTACTGTTCCATATAAATCTGTGATTTCCGCATTTTTCATGAGGATCTTATTCACATTTATGGTAGTCGTCCAAGGAATTTCACGCTTCGTATAATCCACTTTTGCGTCATCATGTGTTTTGATTACACCTAACAGATCATCATCAGTGATACCGCTACTACCGTCATAGAACTCATCTTCAATCCACAATTTATTGATAATTTTCTGATTAACTGGTAGCGGAATCGTAAAAGCTTTGGTCGTGTAATCGAGATAATACACGCCTTTCTTTTTAAATTGAATCCCAAAACGAACAATTTTACCATCATGTGTTATTTTTTTATCCTGTACAAAATCCCAATCATCATTGTTAAGCGGCTCTCCTTTGGCATCACTAATTTTTAAGCTATCCTCATCCAAATAGTGTAATGCTCCACGTGGATAATTTTCGTCTTGACACATCTGATCAACGATGATTCCATTATCATTTTTCACTGTTGCCTTAATCCGCCAGTTCAGAATTCCCTTATCAAAATCTGAATCATATAAAAATTTGTAGTTTTTTATATTTACGAGATCCACCGAAGCATCTACTCTGTGCACTCTAAAATTTGATCCTTCGATCGCAGCAGAATTGCTATATGAGACAGTCTCTGATTCTGCATTCGTAATCTGAGTCCGAATGATAAACTTTACAGGATGGGTTAGTTTCTTTCCTTCTCTTTCTAACCCTGAGAAATTGAAGACATGCTGATCGTTTTTTTCATCATAATTTCGAAAACAAAATCCCGAAGGAGCATTCTTCCATTCGCCGTCTTTTTCCTCTTGAATCTGACAAGCATAGCTTCTATATTCATGATTTGCTCCCACAAAATCGGTCACTTTCACATTTGAAAGTTCACGCCAATCATCATTGATGATTACTTCCCAGACGATCTCTTTTCCTTCTGTGATCGATCCATTTTTTTGGATCGCAGCTTTCAGAATCGGAATTCTTGTTTCTTCAGTCGCATTTCCCTCATCATCAATTTCTTTTTCTGTTATTATCTCAGTCTCCTGCTCATCCACATCTAATTGGGTAGAAATATGAATGGTTCCTTGACGATTACTATACTTTTCCACATTCTCATTGAATTTGATTGTTAATAATCCATCCGTTGTCAAATCGAAGGTTCCAAGACTCGGGCCGTTTTCATTTTCTAAAGGCTCATCTCTAACGCTCTTATGGACTGCAAAATAATCCTCTAACTGAAAGGTATAAAAGTCCTTATCTAAGATCTCTACTTCATTCTCTAGTTTCCAATTAAAATTGATCGTGATGTTGTCATTTCGCGTAGGTGGATTTTCTTCAGTAAATTCTTTATCATTTCCATCTAGCACTTGCCAACTACGCATCACCCAAATACCCAGATCATTCAAACTTCGTCCATCAGAAAGTGGTGCTTCCTCAGAATTACGTTCACCTATTGGCGCTTCATCTTTAGCTTCCTTGCTTTCACTCTCAACAACCAACTGTCTTACCACTTGGTTCCCAAAATCAAGTGATATTTCTGAACTATCTGTTTTAGGTACTTCTGCTTCCAGTGACAAACTTCCTTGGTAGTGCTTCACAGAGCTATAATCCGGTAACCTCTCATCTACTTCCATTTGATAATTTCGAGCGAAAGTAAAATGAACCATTCCCTCACTTACTTGGAAGCTGCCCATTCCATCTGACAATTGCCCATTTTGATTGGCATAAGTTAATTCTTTCGGCAAATTTAATTGAAAACTCGCTCCTTCTTCAATCAACGTGGTATTACTCATTTGCCAATCAATTTCGATTGTCACTGGTTCCTGTTCTCTTACCAGATGCTCACTAGTATTGTCTACTCCATTGACATCTAAAATAGTTGCATTGGTAACTAAAACCCCGCTTTGATTCGTTAAATTTTCTGCTCGACTACCTGCATTGAACGGAATTAAACTTAACAATAAGCCTATTGTCAATGCTACACTGGTTAGACAACTTACCTTCCGCATATTCCTCATCCCCCCTCTAAGATATCCGTTAAAAACGCCTCACAAATAATTAACCAAAAACTAATTATAATAATTCTAAAGTCGAAATATAACAAAATATACTTTAATTAAATCCTATCAGTAATTATAGGTGCCATCAAATAGCTTCATTATAGTTCTAAAACACACAGAAAAATTATTTATATGTAATTTTACGTTTGAAAAAGCATGCTTATCTTAGAGATAAATCGCATGTAATGTTATGAAACGTTCTTTTTCTAATTGAATAAGTCACTATTCCCATTTATCAAGTAACAATATGAACCAAATCCACAAGTTAAGGTATTTCCCCTTTTATTCATAGTATTTTTTTAGATTTTCGTCTGTAATTTAAAAAAAAATCATTTTCCCACTTTTTTTAAAAATAATTATTAAATTGGTCAAAAAAAGAACATTAGCAACCTTTACAGAATAAAGGTCGCTAATGTTCCCGAAAATGAACGATAGCCCGCTCTATCAAGAGCGGGCTATCTAACTAATCAATATTTGTTATTCTAAAGTTGAGGGTGTTGACTATTACTAAAAATTAACTATTTCTCGTTTAAACGATGTATTCCCAAATCCTTCTAATACATCCTTGTAACCCTATAGTTACGCCAGTTTGATTAAATTTCATCAAAATGAGTTAAAGTGTCGCATAAAAATATTTTTCGTATTTGTTTATTATAGCACACTTTCCGCGAATTAAAGGTGTTTAAATGAACGATAATTCAATTCTTTTCACTAATTTAATAACTTTATCGAATAAAATATTTCTTTTTACTAATGATTGAAGTGTCCTTATTTTGGGAAAATTAGGTAGTTAAACTATCGTAAAATGACGATCAATCATTCGAAATTGCTCAGTACACATGCGTTTTATGTTTCTTTTATTCTAACATTAGTAGATTAGTAGCTTGATACTCAGTTGATCAAAAACTCGAAAAAACAACATCGTTGATGCCGAAATAATTGAGTCCATAAGAAGCAAGACGACACCATTAATTAGAAAAGAGACCATGAGGATCGCATAACGCAAGGTAAAATAGGCATAGCCTTCTGGTCGATAACTGGTATACTTCTTTCCATGATAACCAATCATAATAACTAGCAGAAGAAGCGTCATGATTCCTTGAAAAATCAATCCAAGCAAATAAAATTCAGAACGAGCATTGCTTAATTGTATAAAGTATCCACCCAGTGTGAGTAAATCAATTAAGATGGCGATAAGCGGTATAAAATCACCCTTCTATCGAATGATCTTGAGTATATCTAATTTTTTTATCTCAAAAACAAAAAGCCCTCGAAGTTTCGAGGACTTTCCGACATTATTAGCCAACAATCGCGCCATTAGGCATATCAGCTGGTGCTTCTACGACTTTCAACGTACCATCTGGTGCTTCTGCTGAAAGAATCATCCCTTGACTGATTTCGCCACGCATTTTACGTGGTTTCAAGTTCGCCACGATGATTAGTTTTTTACCTACCAAGCTTTCTGGATCAGCATAAAATTCTGCAATCCCAGACAAAATTTGACGATCTTGCTTGTCGCCAGCATCTAAGCGGAATTGCAATAATTTGTCGGCACCTTCGACTTTCTTACATTCCATGACTTCTGCGACTTTTAATTCAACTTTATCGAAAACATCAAATTTGATTTCCTTCTCTTTGACTGAAACAAGTTCTGTCTCTTCAGGATTCCATTTGATTTTTTCTTCTTCCGGCTGACTGCCTTCAGACATTTTTTCTTTGATATAAGCAACTTCTTCATCCATATCCAAACGTGGGAAGATTGGTTTGCCTTTTGGTGTTACCTTCGTATTTTCTGGGAATTCACCGAAATGAATCGTTTCTAAATTCATCATGTCAGAATTTAGGCCTAATTGTTCAAAAATACGTTTTGGTGTTTGCGTCATAATCGGCTGTAAAAGAATCGCTACGATTCTCAAACTTTCTGCCAAGTGAACCATTACGCTGTCTAGTTCCGCTTTGCGTTCTTCATCCTTCGCTAAAACCCAAGGTTCTGTTTCATCGATATATTTGTTCGCACGAGAAACCAATGTCCAAACTTCTGCCAACGCGTTGTTGAACTCCATTTTATCCATTGCTTCACGGTAACGACTCACGACATTTGCGGCCGTTGTTGATAGCTCGCTATCAAAGTCTGTGACTAATGATTTATAAGCCGGTACAGCACCGTCACAATATTTATTGATCATAGCCACTGTACGATTCAACAAGTTCCCAAGGTCATTGGCTAAATCATAATTTACTCGAGAAACAAAATCCTCTGGTGTAAATACGCCATCTGAGCCAAACGGGATCGCTCTTAATAAATAGTAACGTACTGCATCTAAGCCGTAACGTTCAACTAACATTTCAGGATAAACGACGTTTCCTTTTGATTTAGACATTTTCCCGTCTTTCATCATTAACCAACCATGACCGTAAATTTTCTTTGGTAATGGCAAATCTAAGGCCATCAACATGATTGGCCAATAAATCGTGTGGAAACGTACGATTTCCTTACCAACCATCTGAACATTTGCTGGCCAATACTTTTGGAATAAGCTGTCATCATCTGAGCCGTAACCTAATGCTGTGATATAGTTTGATAATGCGTCGATCCACACATAAACCACGTGTTCAGGATTCGCATTTACTGGAATTCCCCATTTGAAGGTCGTCCGTGATACCGCTAAATCTTCCAAACCTGGTTTAATGAAATTATTGATCATTTCATTTTTACGCGATTCCGGTTGGATAAATTCGGGATGTTCTTCATAATATTCCAATAAACGATCCGCATATTTGCTCATTCTGAAGAAGTAAGATTCTTCACGAACCAATTCAACTTCGTGTCCGCTCGGTGCTTTCCCACCAATCACGTTGCCTTCTTCATCGCGATAAACTTCATCTAGTTGAGTTTCAGTGAAGTATTCTTCATCTGATACCGAATACCAGCCTTCGTATTCTCCTAGATAAATATCCCCTTGCTCCAACAATTGATCAAAGATTTTCTTGACCGCTGCTTGATGGTAATCATCCGTTGTCCGAATAAATTTGTCGTAACTGATGTCCAACGTCTTCCATAATTTCTTGATATCCGTTGCCATCTTATCCACGTACTCCTGTGGATTTACGCCAAGTTCTTCAGCTTTCTTTTCAATTTTTTGTCCGTGTTCATCGACCCCAGTCAAGTAAAACACGTCAAAACCCATCATGCGTTTGTAGCGAGCAATCGCATCACAGGCAATCGTTGTATAAGAATTCCCAATGTGCAGCTTGCCACTTGGATAATAAATTGGCGTGGTAATATAAAATGTATCTTTCTCTGCCATGAGGCTCCTCCTTTAAAAATAGATTCCTACGTAGTATACCACAAAACCATATGGGGTTTTAAAATTCCTACCATTAAATAGGCTTTTTTCTATTTACACCTATAAAAAAGAAAGCTTACTTATCGATCCTTTATATAAGAATCTAGAACTCTGAACGGATTCATTGAAATTTTGCTTGTTTTTTATATTTTTTTGAGAAACCTTGAGTCAACACGACGTAACCTATAAAGAAAATACCACCTAATACCGGTTTAATAATATCTTGTTTTGTCTGATATTCGTTAGGTGAGGTTGAGATACGATAAGGCTTATTTTTTTGATAGTAAATGTAAACCTGCTCCCCCTCTTTGCGTTTCCCATCAATTGATACTCCATAACTATTCTCAGGAAAATTGACAGTCTGAACGCCTTGTTCAATATGGACCGTTCCTAAAGAACGCCCCTTAGCACTTGCAAGAAATTCTTGATCCATTTGCCAATTATCGTAAGAAATATAGAACATCGCGATTCCAACTATCACAAAAATGATACTTCCCAGTCTATTGATCACTCGCCACTTTCGACCCATCACAAATCCTCATTTCTTATTTAACTGCACCTAGTTTAACACGACAGCATTCAATAAAGAAGGTTATAAAAAAACAGCGAATCCAAGAAGACTCGCTGCCAAAATTATTTTCGTAAAATCTTTTCCATCTTTTTCCCTTTAGCTAATTCATCCACTAATTTGTCCATATAACGGATTTTCTGCATCAAAGGATCTTCAATATCCTCCACTCGATAGCCGCAGATTACGCCTTTGATCAAAGAGACGTTTTCATTCAATTCTGGAACTTCCGCAAAAAAAGTTTCCATATCATTCCCTGAATCAATTTGCTTTTGCAGTCCTTTTTCATCATATCCGGTTAACCAATAAATAACTTGATCTAATTCTTCCTTACTGCGACCCTTTTTTTCGATCTTTTGAAGATACAGTGGATAGATCGAACCAAAGCTCATTTTGAATATCTTACTCATTTAAGGACCTCTTCTCTAAATAAAATGCAAAGCGATCGTAAACAAACAGGCGAGTATAAGCGTAACTATTCCAACCATTTTCATTTGTTTAAGCTCTTTTTTGAATTTCTCTTCATTGCCTTTTAACTGGGCAAGTTTGCCTTTAAATACGCATAACGTAAAAAGATTTGATAGTGAAGCCGCACCGATAAAAGCCACGACTCCAGTATTACTCATTTCTGATAGTGAATACATCATTATGATCAAAAGAACCGCGGTTAAGACTGGGCCTATAAAGTACACCCATGATAAGTTTACAATTTCTTCTTTCCGCTTGATTTCTTTCACCACGACTGAATTTTTAAACAAAAGATCATCTAACGAGACATGAAATACTTTTGCCAGAAGCAAGATACTTTCAATATCAGGCACGGTCTTCCCGGTTTCCCAATTTGAAATGGTTCGTTTCGATACAAAGATCTTATCTGCTAAATCTTCCTGTGTCCATTTTGCTGTTTGACGTTCTACTTTGATCCGTTGACTAATTTCCATCTGCTCACCTTCAAAAGTTGGATTTAATAATTTTAAACTACGGTAACAGCACAAGAATGTCGATAGAAAGTTCTTTCCTCCCTTGATCTAACAGCATTTGTATTAACGTGTTACGCCATCTTTCCTAGCTGCCTCGGCGACCTTCATGGTAATCAAATCCACCACATTTTCATCAAAAGCAGAAGGAATGATGTAGTCTGAATTCAGTTCGCTGTTTGGAATCGAGTCTGCTATTGCATGTGCGCAAGCTAATTTCATCCGCGAGGTAATTTTTTTCGCCTCAGCAGTAAACGCTCCTCGGAATAAGCCTGGAAAAGCTAAAACATTATTAATTTGATTTGGAAAATCTGAACGACCCGTTCCCACAACTGAAGCACCGCCAGCGATCGCTTCGGCATAAGTAATCTCTGGTTCGGGGTTGGCCATCGGAAAGACAATGTTTCCTTCATTCATCGATGCGATCATTTCTTTAGTAACTAGATTCGGAGCAGAAACACCAATGAAAACATCGGCATCAACAAAGGCTTCCGCCATCGTACCAGAAAAATCTTTTGGCGTAATCAATTCTAGTATTTCTTTTTCTACAAAGGTCGCATTTGCCATTTTTTCATTCAAAGCGCTATCTTTATTAAAGGCGATAATAGTTTTTACCCCAAGATCAACCAACATATGGATAATTGCACTGCCGGCCGCGCCTGTTCCCGATATCACGACCTTCAAATCTTTCGCTTCCTTTTTAACCAGCTTCAGCGCATTGATCAAGGCAGCAGTTACGACAACAGCCGTTCCATGCTGATCATCGTGAAAAACTGGGATGTCCAATGCTTCGATCAACGCACGTTCAATCTCAACACAACGTGGCGCACTAATATCTTCTAAGTTGATTCCACCAAAAGTAGGCGCAATCGCTTTAACAATCTGAATGATTTCCTGCGGATCTTTTGTGTCTAAACAAATCGGTACGGCATCAATATCCGCAAACTCTTTGAACAGCAGCGCTTTCCCTTCCATCACTGGTAACGCTGCCTCCGGCCCGATATCCCCTAAGCCCAAAACCGCCGTACCATCTGTTACCACAGCGACACTATTACGTTTCCAAGTATAGTCATACGCTTTATTTTTATCTTCAGCAATTTTTCGACATGGTTCAGCTACACCGGGAGTATAGGCTAAAGAGAGATCCTGTTTATTACGTACTTTAGCCCTGCTAGTTACTTCAATCTTTCCATGCCATTTTTCATGTGCAGTTAAGGCTTCATCATAAATAGTCATCAAAATTCTCTCCAATCATTTTTTCCGGACGAACCCAGTTCTGATATTCTTCCTCTGTCACATATCCTAATGATAATGCGGCTTTCTTCAGCGTTGTTCCTTCATTAAAAGCTTTCTTCGCAATCTCGGCACCTTTGTCATAGCCGATATGCGTATTCAAAGCTGTTACCAACATCAAAGACTGTTCCAATAAGTCAGCCATCCGCTCCTTATTTACAACCAAGCCTTTTAAGCAGTTATCACTAAAGGAATGAAGCGCATCGGTCAATAGGCGAACACTCTGTAAAAGATCGAAAGCGATTAGCGGTAAATAAACATTTAACTCAAAATTTCCTTGTGAAGCAGCAATACCAATGGCTGTATCATTCCCCATTACTTGTACCGCAACCATCGCCAACGCTTCGCATTGTGTCGGATTTACCTTACCAGGCATAATCGAGCTGCCAGGCTCGTTCGCTGGGAGCGTAATTTCCCCTAAGCCACTACGAGGACCACTTGCTAACCACCGAATATCATTGGCCATTTTCATGCAATTCGCCGCTAATGCTTTTAACGCACCGCTAACATAGACAACCGCATCGCGATTGGCTAGCGCATGAAATTTATTGGTTTCTCCAATAAAATGGATGCCAGTTTCTTCATTTAATGCCTCAATAAATGCTCTTTCATAAGCTTTTGAAGCATTTAAACCTGTTCCAACAGCCGTTCCGCCAATTGCCAGCTGACGCAATTCAGCTAAACTATTGATCAGCATATTTTCATTATGTTCCAAAGCAGAGCGCCAACCGCTAACTTCCTGCGCAAAAGTCACTGGCGTTGCATCCTGCAAATGGGTCCGACCGATCTTGATCACCTGTTGATTCTTCTCTTCTAATTCCTCCAACACACCAATCATTTCATGGATTGCTGGTAGTAAATTTTGCTCGATTACAAATGTACCTGCAATGTGCAGCGCCGTTGGAAAGACGTCGTTTGAGCTTTGAGACATATTCACATCATCGTTTGGATGAATGATTAGATCCTTTTGACTTGCCAAGTGGGCAATCACTTCATTGGCATTCATGTTACTTTGAGTACCACTACCCGTTTGCCAAACTACCAAAGGAAATTCATCCCAGTTTTCACCCTTTAATAATAGATCAGCCGCATGTTGAATAGCCAATGATTTTTCAGCAGCCAATTTTCCCGTTCTTTGATTGGCAACGGCTGCCATTTTTTTGACTAATACAAGTGCACGCAATAATTCTGGCGGCATCTTTTCACCGCCAATCTTAAAATTTTGGCGGCTCCGCTCGGTTTGCGCTCCCCACCAAGCCTCTTTTGGCACTTCAATTGGACCCATTGAATCATATTCTGTTCGTGTTTTCATACATTCGACTCCTTGTTTATATTAGGAGGAACTGAAAGACTTATTCTCCTATTTTGTACAATTATCTCTTATTTATACGGAAATGGATACAAAAAAAGTACAAAAGCGATTAAACTTTTGTACTTCGTTCGTTATTTATCTCTTGTATCAAAAAGAATCGTAACTGGTCCATCATTGACTAATGCAACATCCATATCGCCACCGAATTCCCCAGTCTCGACTGTCAGACCTGCTTGACGCAGTCCTTCGTTAAAATATTCATATAAAGGGATCGCTGTTTCAGGACGTGCCGCCTTCACAAAACTTGGGCGATTGCCCTTTTTGGTATCGGCGTACAAAGTAAATTGCGAAACACTTAAGACGCTCCCCTCAACATCCTGAAGAGACTGATTCATTTTTCCTTCCGCATCTTCAAAGATACGTAGTAAAGGAATCTTGCGAATTAAATAATCTGCATCTGCTTTTGTGTCCTCTTCATGAATCCCCAAAAGAATCATAAAACCGCGATCGATCTTACCGATAACTTCATTATCAATCGTCACGCTTGCTTCACTCACTCGTTGAATAACTGCTCGCATAAAAAATCTCCTACCCTTTCGTCCGTTTTACGCTGTAAACATCCGGAACGGTCTTCACCTTATCAACAATCGAATACAAATGATTTAAGTTTTGAATTTTGAATGTCAAATTAATGACTGCTAAGCGATCTTTTGTGGGTTTCGCTTCAACACTGACTAGTTTTTTTGTCATACCACTGACAATGTTCAATACATCGTTTAATAGGCCATCGCGATTGAAGCCATAGATTTCCAAATCTGCATTATACTCTTGAACAGAATTTGTAGTATCTTCCCATTCCACTTCAATCAAGCGTTGTTGGATATCTTTTTGCTTCGTAATATTCGGACAGTCCGTACGGTGGATCGAGATCCCACGCCCCTTTGTGATATATCCGACGATATTATCACCTGGAACAGGATTGCAACAGTGACTGATGCGAATCAATAGATTGTCAATCCCTTGAATAACAATGCCGCCTTCATGACGAACCTTGATTTTTTCAGGTTCTTTAGGATTATTGACCATCTCATCCACAGCATCACGCTGCTTTTGCTTCATTTGTTCCCGACGTTCTTTTTCAGTCAAACGATTAGCAAATGTCAACGCACTTATCTCACCAAATCCAATCGCTGCATATAAATCTTCTTCACTATGGAAATTGAACTTATCCAACACTTCTGAAAGTTTGTCTTTCGTCAGCATTTCTTTTGGTACAAATCCCAGATCATTAATACATTTAACAACTGCATCGTGACCTTTTGTAACATTTTCTTCCCGATCCTGTGTCTTGAAGAACCGTTTGATTTTATTTTTAGCTTTACTGGTTTTTACTAAATTTAGCCAGTCACGACTTGGTCCAAAGGAATTGGCAGAAGTCATGATCTCAATGATATCGCCATTTTTCAGTTTATAATCCAACTGTACCATTTTGCCATTGACCTTGGCTCCAGTGGTTTTATTACCGACATCGGTATGGATACTGTAGGCAAAATCCAAAGGTCCCGAGCCCTTCGGCAACTCCGTCACATCGCCTTTTGGCGTAAACACATAAACCTTATCGCTAAAGATATCGCCCTTGACGCTTTCCATAAATTCAGACGCATCGTAGCTTTCATCTTGAAGCTCAATGATCTCACGGAACCAATCTAACTGCTTGTTATCTTGCGTTGTTTCCTGCTTATCCGTCTTGCCTTCTTTATAAGCCCAGTGAGCGGCAACCCCGAACTCAGCGATTTGATGCATTTCATGCGTCCGAATTTGAACCTCGACAGGATTTCCGCTTGGTCCGATGATCGTCGTATGAAGCGACTGATACATGTTGGCCTTTGGCATCGCGATGTAGTCTTTGAAGCGTCCTGGCATTGGTTTCCATTTTGTATGAATCGCACCTAAAACAGCATAACAATCCTTAATTGAATCTACGATTACACGAATTGCTAATAAATCATAAATTTCATCGAATTGTTTCTTTTGATCACGCATTTTGCGATAAATTGAATAGATATGCTTGGGCCGTCCGTAAATATCCCCTTCAATTCCTAATTCTTTCGTTGCTTCTTTAATTTCATCCACAGCTTCTGCGACAAATCCTTCACGCTCGTCACGTTTGCTGCGCATCAAGTGAACAATTCGGTAATACTGTTTCGGATTTAAATAGCGCAAAGCCGTATCTTCAAGCTCCCATTTAATCCGGCTCATCCCTAGTCGATCAGCTAACGGAGCATAGATTTCCAGTGTCTCGCGGGCAATTCTTCGTTGCTTATCGTCACGTAGGTATTTCAGTGTCCGCATATTGTGTAAACGATCGGCCAATTTAACCATAATCACCCGTAAATCTTGGGCCATCGCTAAGAGCATTTTTCGGTGATTTTCCGCTAATTGTTCTTCATGAGACTTGTATTTGATTTTCCCTAATTTGGTTACGCCATCAACTAGCGAAGCCACGTCATCACCAAATTCAACTTTCAAATCCTCTAATGTTACAGGCGTATCTTCAACAACATCGTGTAAGAAACCTGTTGCAACCGTGTGAGGATCCATATGTAAGTCTGCTAAAATCCCTGCAACTTGAATTGGATGAATAATGTAAGGCTCCCCTGATTTTCGAATCTGAGGCTTATGGGCTTCATATGCAAAGTCGTAAGCCTTTTGTACAAACGCCACGTGCTCTTTTCCCATGTACGTACTAACCATCCTGATGACGTCAGGACCGGTCAATTCAACTTCTTTTGCCATGTGACGTTCCCCCTTGTTTTCTGAAAATGATTGTTCTTATTATACAGACTCTCGTAAGCTTTTTCAATCAAATCAGTGCTGTAGCTCATAATAAAAACTAGCCGCACTTAAAAGATAAAACGGCGCCGTTTCTGTCCGCAAAATTCGCGGTCCTAAACCGCAAAGCTTCGCGCCAGCAGCCTGGAATTTTTCAATTTCGCTTGGCGTTAGCCCACCTTCTGGACCAAACACCACCAATAGCTTCTGACCTGCCTCAAGCACCTGAAAGGTTTGTACTAATTGTGCTTGCTCGCCCTGTTTCGCAGATTCTTCATAAGCGATCAGCACCGCATCATAGTCAGAAAATCCTGCGATCAACTCTTTTTCTGAAGTGAAGTTGACTGTCGGAAGTGCTTGGCGATGGGATTGTTCTGCTGCTTCCAGAGCGATTTTATTCAAGCGTTGCTGCTTCTTTTTCTGCTTCTTGGCATCCCATTTTGCTACGGAACTTTCTCCAGGAAAGGCGATAAAATCATACGCCCCAAGTTCCGTCCCTTTTTGCACGATCAATTCCAATTTTTCTCCTTTTGGAAAACCACTGGCGATCGTAATATGAATCGGTAACTCTCGCTGCAAACTCTCTTTTTCTACTTCTATTAAGGTCACCTTGTCACTATCGATTGCAGTGATTTTGGCTTTAATGGCCGTTTGATCATTAAAAACGAGAAAAACGTGATCGTCCACAGACATGCGCATCACCCGAGACATATGATGATGCGGCTCCCCGCTAACTTCTATAGTTGGCTGATAAGCTTGATCAATAAAATAGCGCTGCATGTTAGTCTTCCTCTGGTTTCTTCAAAATGAGCGCGAACCAATCCTTCTGTTGGAAGATTCGATCCACTTCAAACCCTTGTGCATACATCTCTTCCAGTACCATGTCTTTTTTATCTTCGATGATACCTGAAACGATGAATGTGCCATCTGGTTTCAATAAACGCCATGCATCTTCAATCATCAAAACAATGATATCCGCTAAGATATTCGCCACAATGACATCGGCCTCTTGCTCTACGCCCACCAATAGATCGTTTGCTGATACATGGATATTTTCCGTATTCGCATTTAGATCCACATTTTCCTGTGCCGAACGAACAGCTACTTCATCTAAGTCATAGGCATAAATAGTCTTCGCTCCATAAAGTGAGCTGGCGATACTCAGTACACCAGAGCCAGTTCCGACATCCAAAACTGTTTCCCCACCACGAAGCACTGTTTCTAATGCTTGTAAGGTCAGATTTGTGGTTGGATGCGTCCCTGTTCCGAAAGCCATGCCAGGATCTAGCGTAATAATTTTCTCATCTTCATGTTGGGCTTCATAATTTTCCCAACTTGGTACAATCGTCAAATAACGCGTCACGCGTACAGGATGATAATACTTTTTCCAAGCCGTTGCCCAATCACTTTCTTCCACTTCGCTGACTTCCACGATATTTTTACCAATATTCAATCCGTACTCTGGTAATTTTTCGATCTTCGTTTTAATGAAAGGCAAGATTTCCGGCAAGAAAATCGTTTCTGGGAAATAAGCCATCACAATGGCACCCTCCGTTAAACTAGAAAATGTTTTCTTATCCAAAAGCTCTCCGTACTGGTCTTCTTGATAATTCTCAAAGTCCAACGCATCTTCGATCGCGACACCCGATGCGCCAGCTTCCATTAAAATATTCGAAACAGCCTCGACTGCCTCACTTTCTGTTGTTACTTTCACTTCATTCCACTTCATTATTTTCTCCCCTTAATAACTTGGATACGGCAAATAGCTGCTGTCAGTTGGTTTGATTAATGCTTTAAATACAGCATCGTCCCATGTCATTTCAAAAATCGCATCGTCACTATCATCTGCCAAGAAGTCCAGCAAATCACTTTGTCCTTCTTCGATCACCTCTTTTAAATAGTCAACAACTGCCGTCAATTCATTTTTCTTCATGCCTTTTTTGCCTTCATAAGGGATTACCGCTAAAAAGTCATCTGGATCGTAGCTCGATTTATCAGGATCAACCAATAAAATCGCATCTTCAAATTCAATAATCTCTTCTTCGGAAGCCACGCCATCCACATCATCGATCTCAACTTGTCCTTTATTTTCACCATAAATCCGAAATGCGATCTCGAAACTATGATTACGCGTATCCCAATCCAGTGCTAGCTCATAATCAGGGATTTTCTTGTTTAAATAATTGTCTAAATAAGTCACCATGGTTTCTTTTGCCATTTTTAATTCCTCCAGCCATTATTTTCTTCTATTAAATTCTTTCGTTGATTGGTTATGTATGGGTTACCACGAACAACAAAGCGCAGCGGTTTTTCTGTCCAAACGCCCTTATTAGGAATACCAATGCGGGGAAGTGCGTCGATCTGTTTAGGGATTCGTCTTTTTTCTGGAACAAGATGCAGCGAACTAGAAAAAATCGATTCGCCATATAAGTCACGAGTGATTCCCAGCGCTTCAACCAATTTTCCCGGGCCATCCGAAACGGCAGCACCCATTCTGCCATGACGATTCAGAATCATTTGCTCCATGCCTTCCACTGGTTCGAATCCCCGAATCATCACTCCCTGCGGCATTCCCACAGGCTGTGTGATCATGTTCAATATCAAATGCGTATGCATCGTATATAAATAGATTGTTCCCGGTTTTTCATACATCGCTCGAACTCGGGGCGTATCACGCATGCCGTAGCTATGGGCCGCCTCATCATCAGGGCCAAGATAGGCTTCACAATCGACAATATAACCGCCTAATTTCCCCTCGGATGTCTCGTGCTCTAAATACATACCTAGTAAGTATTTGGCGATATTCTCCGTTGATTCCGTATTAAAATAATTGATTACTTGCTCCATTTTCCTCACCTTCTACATGATACACAATAATCCTGCCACACGCTACGCCCAGCGATCAAAACTCAGCAAACACAAAGGAATAATGCTATAATGAGAACATACATTTGCTCATTAATAGTCCTATTCTCTATTGTTAATTGAAAGTGGGCTTGTATACCACTATAATAAATCAATTTCAAAAAAGGAGGTTCCTTATGCAACAGCCTTTAGCCTATCGCATGCGTCCTCGCAACTTAGATGAAGTTGTCGGACAGCAGCAGTTAGTTGGATCGGGGAAAATCATTCGCCGGATGGTCGAAGCACGGATGCTTTCTTCGATGATTTTATATGGACCACCGGGCACAGGAAAAACCAGTATCGCCAGCGCGATCGCTGGTTCAACCAACTACGCTTTTCGGATGCTGAATGCGGCAACCGATACCAAGAAAGATTTGCAGATTGTCGCCGAAGAAGCAAAAATGAGCGGCACAGTCATTTTATTACTAGATGAAGTTCATCGTTTAGACAAAACCAAACAAGATTTCCTGCTGCCTCATTTAGAAAGTGGTCGGATCATTATGATCGGTGCCACAACGGAAAATCCCTATATCACGATTAATCCTGCGATTCGCAGCCGGACACAGATTTTTGAAGTAAAGCCCTTAGACGAGGATGATATTATCACAGCCGTAAAGTCGGCATTGGAAGATGAAGAACGCGGACTCGGAGAATACCCAGTTGAACTGGATGAAGAGGCATTGAAGCATTTAGCACGTGCGACCAATGGTGACTTGAGAAGTGCCTTGAACGGCTTGGAATTAGCTACGAAATCCACGCCGAAAAATGATGAGGGGAAGATCCATTTAACTCTTTCAATCATTGAAGAGTGTGTACAGCGAAAAGCCCTGACCCACGATAAAGATGGCGATGCCCATTATGATGTGATCTCAGCCTTTCAAAAGTCGATTCGCGGCAGTGATGTTAACGCGGCGCTCCATTATCTTGGACGATTGGTCGAAGCCGGCGACCTCCCGATTATTTGTCGTCGCTTAATGGTCATTGGCTATGAAGATATCGGCTTAGGAAATCCGCCTGCTGCCGCTCGAACGGTGCAAGCAGTCCAAGCCGCCGAAAAATTAGGCTTTCCCGAAGCACGGATTCCTCTGGCAAACGCCGTCGTTGACCTCTGTCTTTCGCCCAAGTCCAATTCGGCCTACGCAGCCTTGGATGCAGCGATCACAGATATTCGCATGGGCAATGCTGGTGAGGTGCCGGATCATTTGCGCGACAGTCATTACAAAGGAGCCAAAGCTTTGGATCGCGGCATCGGTTATCAATATCCCCATAGCTTTGAAAATGCTTGGGTCGATCAGCAATATCTACCTGATAAGATCAAGGATGCCCATTACTACGAACCAAAGTCCACTGGTAAATATGAACAAGCACTTGGTCAGCAATACCAGCGCATTGAAGAATGGAAGAAGAAAAAGTAAGGGACT
This sequence comes from Enterococcus sp. DIV0756, assembly GCF_051710745.1. Taxonomy (NCBI): domain Bacteria; kingdom Bacillati; phylum Bacillota; class Bacilli; order Lactobacillales; family Enterococcaceae; genus Enterococcus; species Enterococcus sp. DIV0756. The sequence continues at coordinate 2,940,769 of NZ_JBIOLF010000001.1, forward strand.
TCAATTAAGTAAGGTTCCCTTTTAAGAATTGAATACACTACGAAAAGTGGGTACTGGGGTACTCACTTTTTTCGTTATTCAAATCATATCTGCTTTTGAGCATCACAAATAAACCTGCCATATTCGAACTTTTCCCCATACTAAATAAGCGTGATCATTCTACGAATTTTTTCATCGAACGCTCTGAATACTCACCTATAGAAATACAAGCACCTAGGTGTCACTTCCATTTCTTGCCCTTCTTATTCTTTCCACTTTTCTTTTTCTTCTTTTTCTTCTTAGTCTCTAGCTGAATCTGTCCTTTACTTTTACCCTTATTCGGGGAAGAGGAAGCTTTATTCTGTGGCTTGTTGGCGACTTTTGAGGTAGGAGGCTGCTCTGGAACGACGGGATTAGGTGCGGCGGAACATCCTTTTGGCTCCGTCTGCAGCGCGGCTTGCGTCAGCTGGTACTTCGCCTCTTCTTTATCCATGTACTTCTCATAGGACAGCTTGTTTGTACCGGCGCCACTTACTACAGGAACGGGGTTGACGTTTTTTTTGGGGGTGCTGCTATCAATAGTAGAATCAAGTGTTAAATGTGTGCTGTTTGTTGGGGGTGGAGTCAAAGATGTTTGGGCAGACTCCTCCTTCTGATTTTGTTGAGTCTTCTTAGCTTTGCGCTTCACACCGCTGCGTCTTAGAGGACTTTCATATTCTAAAAATTCTGTAAAACGACGAATTCCTTTAGCGTTCTGGAAAATCGTCAAAGTTGTCATAATAGGCAATAACTCAGCAACTTCATCAGCTTTATTCGGTGAATCTTCGGAAATTCCCTTCGTATCGCGCAGGGTCCATTTACTCTTTTTTCCACTGGCGTCTGTAAAAGTTGATACGATATCAAAGGTAAATTCAGAAATTTCAGGCTCTTCGCTGGTCATCTTCTCTAAAAGTTCTTTATATCTACGTGTTTCCTTGGTAAATTCGCGGTATTCTGTCTCATTCATGAAAAGCCGGTCGATAACAGTCATCCATTCCTTTTTACCATCCGCCTTTTTCCCCGAGAAGAATTTTTCAAAATACACGCAATGCTTCCGCAAGGTATCATTTGGTTCTGTTGTAAGGAATATTTGGCGAATAAGGTCCGTCAGCAGATCAACAGAGTAATCATTACGGCACAAAGCGTTCCTCAGCAGGATAGCAACAAGTGCTTCCACGACCTTTGAAGCATTTTGGGTTTGTTCGAAATACTGCCGAACTCTTTTCATAAGATTTTCCTTGGTCATTCTTCCAAAAATCTGAATAAAATCCAATTTGACTAGTTCCATGCTGAACACCCTTTCATTTTTCACTTTAACAGAATATGATTACATACTTTTTTATATTGATAGAGTACCAGTTAAATAACTGGTGTGTAAATAGGCTGGATTGGCAAACATTTTTAGAAAAATTAAATGATTTGGGTAATACAAGTAATTATCACCTATCAACACAATTACAAAATACTAAATAGAGAACAAAAAATAACTGTAATTAGCCATTTTCGCTTATCGCGATGAATATCGTCAGCATGTTCATTTGATTTTTTCAAATTTACACTAATAGCTAAGTAATTGGAATAGTTATAATTTTTTCGCAAAAAAAGTGATCATCCGTAAGAAAGATGATCACTAAAGAATTTTCTATTTTCTCTTAGGGACCTTTTTTGTTCTGCTCATCTCTACATTTGAATACATTACGATTATTCGTTGATACTTTTGGCTTTATTCGTCAGAAAGATACTGGGAATAAAGATCAACGCTAGAACAACGACTGAAACGAGAAAACCGGCATGATAAGCAGATAGTTCATGGGCAATAGTCGGTTGTGCCCCCTGCAAAACGGTCGCGACAACTGTTGCGATCATCGCTGTTCCAAAGCTTGAACCTAGATTTTCGATAATATTGATACCAACGCCAGCATCCGGCAGCTCTTCATCAGCAAGTCCTGTATAGGCATCACTAGTCAATGGCAGATTGATTCCGCCAAAGCTGGTTCCGCGAATGAATAAGATCAACGCGATCCAAATCATACTTGTCTTATCTGTGACAAACACTAACGGAATCGTACCTGCTAAAGAAATGATTAGGCTCACAATAACGACATATTTCGCGCCAAGTTTATCGATCAGCTTCCCGATCAATGGACGTGTAACCAACATACCGATCCCCTGGGGAATCAAAGCGATCGCTGTCTCCATCGCAGAATAGTGACGGAAGTTTTGGAAGAACAGCGGCAGGATCAACATTGGACCCATGATGGCGATGTTCGCGAAAAACAGCCCGATACTCGACGCCTTGAAGCTTCTATGAGAGAAGATCGTCAGCGGCAGAACCGTCTGATGATTCTTTCTGCGGTCGTAAAGAATATAAACAATTAGCAGCGAAATACCGATTCCTGTCCAGATCAATGATTCGCTATTATGGAAGGTCGCGTGATCCGCCGCCTTTGTAATCCCATAGATCAAGGCCGCGCTCATCACGGATAGGTCAAGGATACCAAAAACGTCCAGTTTGCTTGCACGATTAAATGGTTCGAAGCTGGGCAAAGTGCGCGCCATCAACGGTGCAGAAATTAGGGCGATGAAAACATTGATGAAAAAGATCCAGCGCCATGAAGCTGCCTGAACGATGAAACCGCCTAGTACTGGACCAAGGATCGGACCGAAGATCATCGGTGTACTGACAATCGCCATCACACGACCAATATTTTCTGATCCTGCCGTCTTCACTAGCAGAGTGGACATCAGAGGCGTGATGATTCCAGCAGTAAAGCCTTGAAGTAAGCGAAACGTAATAAAGCTGGTGACATTCCAGCTGATACCGGCAAGAACAGAGGTGATACCAAAGAAAATCACGGCGCCGATGAAGATTTTTTTGCCGTCAAAACGATTCATCAGCCAACCTGCGATCGGCACGGCAATCGCCAAAGCTAGGACATAGCCAGTGATCGCCCACTGGATCATCGATAGTGTCGTGTGAAAATTTTTAGTTAATTGATCGATGGCGATATTCACCATCGTAGAATCGAGCATTGGTGCAATGGCGCCAAGAGCGATCGCCCAGGCAGCCGATAAAACTTCTTTTGGTAATTTAGTTGATTGAGTCATAAGGGACTCCTTTCGTATAATTATTGGATGTATATTCTGTTTTTAACGTAAAACAGATTCTCGAGGCCCTCTTCGCTGCAGCCGAAGAGTCTTTTTGTTTCCCAGGAAACTATACAACTGTTTTGTTTCCTAGTCAACAATATTTTTTTAGAAAAAAGACAGCCTCCTTTTGAGACTGTCGCAATTGCTATTTGATCGTCAAATGTTGTTTTTTGATTTCTTGGTCCAGATGCTGATTGTAACGTTCAAGAAATTTTAGAAAGGCCTCGTATTGTTCATCTTTGATGGGTTCAAAAACGACTTGATCACGATCTTCAAATTCTTTATGTAGTCGTTCATGGATATCAAAAACCGTTTTTCCTTCAGCTGTCAGCTTAAAATAGATTTCTTTTTTATTGTCCGCTTTTTGATAGCTTTCGATATACTGCTTTTTTAACATTTTTTTCGTTAATTTGCTGATAGCTCCACGAGTCATATACATCGATTCCGCCATTTTTGTGACGTTCGGGTCTTTATGCTTCCCAATAAACTCAATGCAATGAACCTCGGAGACCGCATATCCGGCTAATTCCTTCTCCATCTTGACCTTATCCAGCCACGCTCGCTTATTGAACACCTCGGCAAAACCGGCTAGGACTTCCTCTTTTTTATTCATAATTTTTCTCCTAGAATATAATAATGAATTTATTTCTCTAAAAAGAACAAACGAACATTTATCCGTTTTGTTTCTCGATTAAGCGCAAGACCATTCTAGATTGTTTTTGTTTCTTTTTCAACAAAATTATTCACTATTCTCCAGCATCGCTCTATATAATAGCGTGTAGTAGTGACGCAAGTAGGTAAATTTTTCCCTTTCTATTCGCCTCAAAAAAAAACGAATAGAAAGATTTGTATCCAAAGCGAAAAATAAGTATTTTGCTTTGACAGATTCGCTTCTTTTTTTATACAATGTACCTATAGAAGACGTAAGTGTTTTTGGATTGCTTCACATTTTTAGATATAAGCCACTTCGTTGCGTCTCAATAATGACTGTGCTATGATTGAGATGGAAATTCTGTGATGTGCGCGTTGCCTATTTCAGTGTTGACCGAACATTTTTATTGATATCTTGGGATCTGTCTTGTGTCAAAGTTGGTAACATGCCTTTACATTTGGTAGTTCAATGCTTAGACCATGGAACCCACCTGCTAGATTTTGCGGGATCAATACTATCGGGTGAATAACGGCATCGACGGAATTTTCCATTTTTATGGAATGAAAGCAATTTGCGTACTGCAAATTGCTTTTTGTTGTATAGGAGGAAAAAGATGATCCGTATTTTATTATTTTTACTAGCACTTATTTTATTATTCTGTAGTTATTATTTGATCAAAAAGCCACAAGGATTGCTCCTTCTCTTCAGCAAAGAGATGCAAACGGAAGCCCGCAGCTTTTTACGCCAATTTGGAATTATTTATGCCGTCTTAGGAATCATGGCGTTTTTGGTCGGCATAATCAATAACCGCTCTTACTCAATGATGTATTTGGTTCTGCTTTTAGTGGTCGCAGCTGTCTTCGCCTTGTTGATGGGTTCAAAAACAAAAAAAGGGTAACAGTACCATTTTCAAGAAATTTGATTTAAAATGAAGATGTGAAAAGAATATCAGACAACTGTTTACATTTTTTATATGTACTTGGTAAAAAGTTGAGTGATACGCATCTTAAAAATGAGATTTATTTTTCTAAACGGAAAAACAAATACTCTGAAAAGAAAAAGGAGTTGGAAACGATGGATCAAGAATACAGTAAAATCATGGTGGCAGTCGACGGTTCAAATGAAGCGGAATTGGCATTTAGAAAAGCGGTCAATGTCGCAAAACGAAACCAAGCGGAATTATTACTTGCTCATGTCATTGATACACGTGCGTTTCAAACAGTTTCTTCTTTTGATAATGTACTTGCTGAACAAGCCACAGACATGGCAAAGCAAACGTTGGCTGATTACGAAGCGGAAGCGAAGAAGGCTGGTGTCAAAAATATCAGTAAAGTCATTGAATATGGTGCGCCAAAAGTAATGATCGCCAATCAAATCCCTGAAAGCAATCAAATCGATCTGATTATGCTGGGTGCAACTGGTTTGAATGCTGTTGAACGCTTGTTCATCGGTTCAGTCTCTGAATATGTTATTCGCAATGCAGACTGTGACGTATTGATCGTCCGGACAGACTTAGACAACAAGGTTCCTGAAGAGGAAGACTAGGTTAAAAAACTATCAAAGAGGGTGTGCCGCACGGCACACCCTCTTTTGCTTTCATTTAAATTTAATCCAGCATTGATTTGTAAAGTCCAACAATCTCTTCCACTGTAGCATCTCGCGGATTCCCTGGTGAACATACATCCCGGAAAGCATCTTCTGCGATTTTTTGTACATCTTCTTCCTTCATACCGATCTCAGTCAGACTTTGTGGAATACCAACATCGATTCCTAATTGCTTCACTGCTTGAACGGCTGCATCGCGGACTTCTGCCAACGGCATATCCGCTGCCCCTTCTACACCCATAGCAACGGCTATTTCACGGTATTTTTCGCCAGTATGATCCTTATTGAAATCCATGATCATTGGCAGCAATGTCGCGCAAGCCACTCCATGAGGCGTATCATACCAAGCTGATAATGGGTGCGCCATTCCATGAACTAAACCTAATCCAACATTTGAGAAGCCCATACCGGCGATATATTGACCCAACGCCATTTTTTCGCGCGCTTCTTGATTACCAGCAACCGAGTCCCGTAAAGCATGGCTGATAATTCCGATTGCTTTGATGTGAAGCATATCGGTCATTTCCCAAGCGCCTTTGGTAATAAACCCTTCGATCGCATGCGTCAAAGCATCCATACCTGTTGCGGCACATAATGCGGTCGGCATTCCCATCATCATGTCGCTGTCAACAAATGCTACGACTGGAATATCATGGGGATCGACACAAACAAATTTACGTGAATTGGCTTTGTCAGTGATGACATAATTGATTGTTACCTCGGCAGCTGTTCCCGAAGTGGTCGGTACTGCTAAAATTGGTAGAGATGGCTTTTTCGTCTCCGCTACTCCTTCAAGACTGATGACGTCTGAGAATTCAGGATTTGTAGTAATAATTCCGATTGCTTTAGCCGTATCGATCGGTGAACCCCCGCCAATGGCTACAATATAATCTGCTCCAGCTGCTCGACAAGCCTTGACCCCAGCCTGAACGTCCTCAATGGAAGGATTCGGAACGATCCCATCAAAAATCTCATAGCTTAACCCTGCTTTGTCTAAAATCGTTGTGACTCTCGTTGCTACTTCAAATTTCAATAAATCTTTATCTGTCACAACTAATGCTTTTTTGAATCCACGTTTTTTTGCTTCATTGGCTACTTCTTGAATCGCGCCTTTTCCAAAATAAGACGTCTCATTCAAAATCATTCGATTCACTACCATAGTATCTCTCCTCTTATTGTGTTTTATTTCACATTAAATTATCTCATATCAATAAAACGCTTTCTATGACATGTTATACAAATTTTTTGCTCTAAAACAGCAACTATGAATCACTGCGTTCAGAATCATCCCTCTTTCGTCTTAAAACTTGAAACCCTTGATAATTTAGCCTTGTCAAACCATTCTTTACTAAATGATGACTGCGTACCTCTTCAAGTTTGTACAGCTTGGTATCTTTATTATCACTTATCCGCAAAAGTGTTTATGTTCACCTATTGTATTTAAAAAGAAACGACAGCGCGTTTCTTTTATAGCTCAAATACTTGTTCCAAATCAAACGTCACCGGTGAATTATCAGAATTAGTTTCCATCAGATCTGCCATAAAATCCCACCATTTGCGGTTGATTTCTGTATCCGCCGTTTGTGCCCACTTTTCTTCATCTTCGATCTCTAGATAACCAAATAGATAATCTGTTTCTGGATCAAAGAAGATCGAATAGCTGATCGCACCATTCTCTTTTAACATCTCACGCATCTCTGGCCAAAGTTCATTATGGCGCTTTGCATAATCCTCTTTTAATCCTGAATAAAGTTTCATTCGTATAGCCTTTTTTATCATACAGTTGGCACCTGCGCTTCAAAAAATTCTGGATTTGGTGTGATGCCAAATTGTTTTGCTAAAGCGATGAAGTTTTCATCGCTAATCGTTTGTCTGATACCGCCTTGGGCCTGCACATAAGTATAGACCTGTGCTGCTTTTTCAGCCGTTTCGATCAAGCCAAAGGTTTCATCCATGGTGCGGCCTGCCCCATAAACGCCATGGAAAGACCAAAGAACCAAACGAGCTTCTCGCATTTTTTCCGCTGTTGCTTCACCGATCTCATTGGACCCAGGAATCAGCCAAGGCAAGACCTGCACCCCTTCAGGGAAAACGACCAGACATTCTGTACACATTTCCCATAGCGTCCGTGTGATTGCCTTTGAGGTCAGTTCGTGGCTGAAAGTCATCGCTAGTAAATGAGTGGCATGACAATGCATCACGACACGATTCTCAGGGTCGACCGTCAATCGAGAGATGTGACTCATTAAATGGGCAGGTAATTCACTCGTTGGCACGCCGCCATCCGTATAGCCCCATAACAAATCCACACTTTGACCATCATCCGCCACTCGTAGCACACCTAAATTATTGGCAGGGGCTTTTGCAACATTTTTAAAATATTTTCCCGACCCAGTAACAATGAAATATCTCCCCTTCAAAGCCGTCCCATCGAAAGCCATGGGAATATTCCGCAACACGTTTGTCGTGTCCAAATATTCACTGACGTCTGCTTCATCTAATAAATAAGAGATGTTGCCGCCATTTCTTTCATCCCAGCCTAAACGATAAAGATTGCTGGTTACTTCCACCATTTCTTCTACAAATGAAGCTTCTAAAATATTTTTCACGATTGATTCCTCCAAAGTTTTATCTAGCAAGGCGGGAAATATCCCGCCAAATCATTAGCCGATTGATGCGATCAATTCTTTTTCACGAGTAGAAAGTACGTCTCTTTCATAATTCATTACTTCGTCATACCAGTTCATACCCACGGGCGTGTTGTTTTGTTCACAGAAGTAGTTCCACACATCGGCATATGGGAAATCCTTCAATTCTTCGGTCAGTGCTAAGCGTTTCGTATAATCGGACGCCAATTCCATTTCTTTTAGGTCAGTGATTGGTTCAAGCATCGCTTTCAATAAAGCTTTTTGTGTATTGCGCGTACCAACGACCCAAGCCGCTATCCGGTTAATGGTTGCATCAAAAAAGTCTAAGCCAATATTGGTTTTACCTAATAGATCATTCCGAACGATTTCTTTGCCGATTTCCTGCAATTCATCGTCCATAATCACTACATGGTCAGAATCCCAACGAACAGGGCGTGAAACATGCAGCATGATGCCTTTAGAAAATAGCGCTAATGAAGACAGTTTGTTCGAAATGACTTCCGTTGGATGAAAATGTCCCGCATCTAAACAAATCAATTTGTCGCGCGTTAGCCCATAACCCATATAAAACTCATGGGAACCAACGGTGTAAGCTTCTGCACCTAGACCGAATAACTTACTTTCAACTGCTTCTTGGGTATATTCTTCGTTTAAATCCTCCGCAAAAATCGCATCTAATGACTCCAGCATACGTTTACGCGGACTGTAACGATCGATGGGATTGTCCTTCATGCCATCTGGCATCCAGAAATTGTTGATACATGTTTGACCTGTTTCTTTTCCTAGATATTCAGCAATCTTGCGGCTGCGTTTGCCATGTTCGATCCAGAAGTCGCGTACAGCTTGATCTGGATGAGCCAAAGTCATGCCGTCTTTCATCATTGGATGAGAGAAGAAGGTTGGGTTGAAGTCCAGACCAACTCCTTGTTCATTTGCCCAGCTAGCCCATTTTTCAAAGTGTTTAGGTTCTATTTCATTCAAATCAACTGCTTCATCCGTATCAAGATAGATCGCATGCAGATTAATTTTGTGACTCCCTGGAATCAATGACAAGGCTTTTTCAATGTCTTGACGTAATTGATCTGGTGTCTGAGCAGCTCCAGGATAATCGCCAGTAGCCATGATCCCGCCGGTCAATTCTCCATCTGGATTTAAGAAGCCTTTTACATCATCACCTTGCCAGCAATGCATCGAGATTTTTACATCCTGTAATTTCTTCAAAGCCGCATCGGTATCGACACCAATCGCTGCGTAGCGTGCTTTTGCTTCTGCGTAGCGTTCCTCAACTGTTTTTGTCATTTTAGTTATCTCCTTTTTCATACAAATAATTTGGTCAATGCTTGATACTTTTCAATTGCCCCATGAGTGTTTGTTTGCGGATGGAACGCTTTCAAGGAGAAGGATTTCTTGATTCCTTCACGTCCTTCTGCAAGTGTTCCGAAGCCCTTTGTCGCCACCATCTGAACGATGATATTGCCGATCGCTGTCGCTTCGCCTGGTCCAGCCAGAACATTGATGCCGCATGCATCAGCGGTTAGTTGGTTCAATAAATCGTTGTTAGATCCCCCGCCAACAATGTGAAGCTGTGTGATCGTGCGTCCAGTGATTCTCTCAAGCTTCTCAAGCTCCACTGCGTAGCATAATGCCAAGCTGTCGTATATGCAGCGAGCTATTTCTCCTGGCGTCTCCGGCACTTTCTGAGTTGTCTCACGACAATAATTTTGAATTTCTGTAATCATATTCTCTGGATTCATAAAACGTTGCTCATTTACATCGATCAGACTGACAAAGGCTTCTTCCTGACTTGCCAATTCAGCAAGCTCAGGATAAGAGTATTGATAATCCTGCATTCGAGCGACTTCTTGGATCAACCACATGCCCATGATGTTCTTCAAGAAACGGATCGTTCCTTGAACGCCCCACTCATTAGTGAAATTGGCATCATAGGCCTCTGAAGTTGAGATGCCTCTCTCAATCTCCACACCCATCAATGACCAAGTTCCTGAACTAATGTATGCCCAATGATCGCCTTCCCCGGGTGTTCCCACGACAGCCGAAGCAGTATCGTGAGACGCAACTGCAATAACTGTGGCATTCGGCAGATCATATTCAGAGAATTTCGATTTAAGAATCGGACCTAAAATCGTCCCCGGTTCAACAGATTTTTGAAACAGGTCTTTATCCACATCAATCGCCGCCAACACAGCTTCATCAATTTTTCGTGTCTCCAAATTCATCAATTGCATAGTTGAAGCGTTGGTTTTTTCTAAGACAGCCTTTCCTGTAAGAACATAGCCTAGGTAATCTGGTATTAGTAACAATTGCTTGGCTTTAGCTAATTTCTCACGATTCTCTCTTAGTAATTGGAAAACCGTGTTGAATGGTTGAAGTTGGATCCCAGTCTTTTCATATAACTGTTGCAATGAAAAGAGTTGGTCAAATTCTTCCATCGCCTGCTCTGTTCGATTATCTCGATAACTAACCGGCTGACTCAATGGCTGGCCTTGTTCGTCGATCAAACAATAATCTACTCCCCAAGTATCAATCCCAACAAAGCATTCTTCTACGCCGCTTTGTTTGATTTTCTCTAAACCAATCAATATTTCTTTGATTAGATGATCCGCATTCCAATAATCCGTCCCATCCATATTTGTAAAACCATTTTTAAAGCGATGAATTTCTTCCAATCCGATTTTACCGCTAGAATCCTTTTCGGAGAGAATCAATCGGCCGCTTGACGCGCCAATGTCTACTGCAATGTATGTTTCCGTCATGTTCAAGCTCCTTGTCTTTGAAAATACTCCAATTGCTACCAAACAAATTTATCAATCATTATTGTGCCAAAATTACATCTAGCAAAAAGAACGAAGATGGTCCCCCATTCAAATAAATCGCTAATAGGTATAAGGACTGCCATTATAAATATTGACTCTTTATGCAGCAGACTTTTTTGGCTATATCATAGCTGGAAACCGCTGCTTTTTTTGTTTACAGACCTATTATCGTAATTTTTGGTTGCGTTCTCAATGACGGGAAGATAGAATGATTGTAACGAATTTACAGGGATGTGTGATTATGCATAAAATTGTCGAAGAGTATCTTCGCCATCATAACCAAATCGAAGAAGCGCAATTAAACAAAAAAGAATTCGTAATGGATATCCCATCCATCTCTTTTCAGACTGCTGAAGAAAGTATGATCTTACTCAAAGAGTATTTTCTAAAAAATAATTCTATTTACATCAGTAAGCATCCTAGGTTTGCATCTTACCCAGAACACAGTCATCATTTCTTAGAATTGAATTATGTTTACTCTGGAAAATCTATCCAATATATAAATGGCCGCCGCGAGATCATTCGTCAAGGCGAAGTATTACTAATGGATCGTGGTTCTTCCCATAGTTTAGGCGAGCATGGTGAAGATGATATCCTCATTAATATTATTTTTCCGAATGACAAAGTCGATATTGATTGGCTCTCTAGTCTGAATGATAAGAATAGCGTGCTCTTTAACTTCTTAGCCCAAACGATGGCCACACGTTCCCGCAAAGAATATCTGATTTTCCGCTGCTCCGAAAACGAGCATGTACAAATGATCCTCGATCAAATGATCGATAAATATTTCATCGAACCCGTCTTCGCTAATGAGATCATCTCCTTATACATTCCAATTCTATTTACGGAGCTGATCGGCAACTGTAAATATGACTTCTATGAGGAGAAAAAAGATAAGACCAACCATCAGGTCGTGATTGATACCTTAAAACTAATTGAGAGGGATTATGCAAATCTGTCTCTGGAAAGTGCCGCTCAACAGCTTGGCTACAATAAAAATTATCTAAGCAATATCATCAAGAAAAAGACCAATGAGACGTTTTCGGAGCTACTAACCAAACAGCGCATGAAGCAAGCGAAATTTTTGATTGAAGGTTCCACGCTTTCGATCAGTTCCATTATTGAAATGGTCGGCCTGAAAAACCGCAGTCATTTCTATAAGCAATTTAAAGAAGCATACGATGCTCTGCCGAATGCTTTCAGAAAAAACAAAAAAGAAGCAGCACCAAAAGTCTAAAAGACTTTTGCGTTGCTTCTTTTCTATAATTTTGAACCAATCACGATGCCGATAAAACTTAACAGCAAGCCTAATCCGTAGGAACCAAAAAAATAGCGGTAAAACATGGAGCGGTCATTTTTCCATAAGACAAACAATTCAAAATTGTAGGTAGAAAATGTGGTATAGCCGCCCATGATTCCTGTACCTAAAAATAAATAGACTGGATCAGATAAGTGCACTCCGAAAAAAATTCCTAATAGAAGACTACCTGTTAAATTAATAAAGAAAGTCGATCTTGGCAGCCGTTTAGTTTGCGGTTCAAAATAATTATTCAGAGTAAAACGCAGCATCGCACCGATCGCTGCACCGCTGCCGACTAATAGTGTTTCGATCATTGATCGGCCACCTTTCTGTGGTAGATCGCTTCACCTAGTACGGTCATAGCTAATCCGCCGATAAACGATAGTATCAAATAAAGAAAAGCCAATCCGATTTTTCCTGACTGCACTAATTTCATCGTATCCAAGGCAAATGATGAAAAGGTCGTCAAAGCACCACAAAAACCAACACCTATCCCTAAAACCAAACGCGCAGAAACATCAATATCACTTAGGATATGCTTGACAATCCAGCTAAAAATAAAGCACCCCAATAAATTTACCAGCAGCGTCCCTAATGGAAAACCACTTACAGCAGGAATCCACACGCCTAACCAATAGCGCGCTGTTCCGCCGATAAAAGCAAAGAGTGCAATGACTAAGTAGTCCAACATGCTTTTCATCTCCATCTTTTTATTCTTACCTACTATAAAACGATTGATTTGAAGTTGCAAATAAACCTATCTTTTTCATCCACAATTTGCAAAACATGCTAAACTAAGGTTATCTTGGAAAAAGTGAGGGTTATTTATGAAAGGCATTATTTTTGATTTTAACGGGACGATGTTCTTGGATTCCGATTTACATGAAGCCGCTTGGCTGAAATTGATCCAGAAATATGCGAATAAAGAAGTGACTGAAGAAGAAATTATGAAAAATTTCCATGGCAAAACCAACGATGTAATTTTGCGTAAGTTCGTCTCGTCGGAGCTGACAAACGAAGAGGTTCAAAAATTATCGGATGAGAAAGAGAGCTATTATCGCGAAGCGCTCATAGCGACTCCCGATCGTAAGCATTTTACGAAAGGCCTCGAGGAAGTCTTGGACTATTTGAAGGTGGAAAAAATCCCAACGACGATCGCGACAGCATCGCCAAAGGTCAATCTGGATTTCTACTATGACTATCTGGACTTAGGGAGATGGTTTGATTATGAAAAAATCGTTTACTTTAATGGAGAATTTCCAGGCAAACCTGCGCCGGATATGTTCTTGATTGCGGCAGAAAAAATCAATACGAAGCCAGAAAATTGTCTCGTGATCGAAGATTCTTATTCAGGCTTGCAGGCAGCTCATAATGCCAAGATCGGCACGATCATAGCGATTGATCCAGATAGGAAAAACCGTGGGGTCTTTGAAGCAGAGGCTTTAGCACAGGATGGGATCATTGAGGATTTCACCACCTTTATAGCAGATTATTTAAAATAGAAAAAAGCCGTAAGAGTAAGATTACAAAATCGAACTCTTGCGGCTTTTATTAAACGATTTTTGCGCCCAAGGTATTTTTGAAATGGCTCAGCGCCCATGTATGCCCCGTTGCATCGAAGCTGGCAACGGCTTTTTCTGGGATCACTAACTGATACCCCAGATTATAAGCATCTACCGCGGTATGCAGGACACAAATATCCGTGCAGACACCTGTTAAACAAAGCTCCGTAATCCCACGTTCCCGCAGACGAATATCCAAATCGGTACCGCTGAAGGCTGAATAATGTCGTTTGTCGATCCAATAGACATTTTTTTCTGCTTTATTTGCTTGATAAAAATCTGCTAACGATCCATATAAATCACGACCACTTGTACCAATCACATTATGAGGTGGAAAAAGCTGGTTTTCAGGATGGTACTGATCACTCGGGTCATGACCATCAATAGCAAAAACAATAAAGTCGCCTTGATCAAAATAATCTTTTGTTACAGACACTAACTCTTTTTCAATCACCTGACCAGCTTTTCCAGTCGTTAATTTCCCGTCAGTGGCAACAAAATCATTCGTATAATCAATCGAAAGTAATGCACGCATAGAACGTTCCCCCTTTAATCCTGGTAGTTCAATTCATTTATATCGTTCTTATAGTCTCATTTTCTTGTTAAACTAAATGATTTACAAATTCAATCACTAATTTCGCTGACAATGTTCCTGTTCGGTTTACAAACTCTTCGTGTGTTTCTGTTGCTTCACTATCAGCAGTATCACTGATAGCTCGGACAATCAAGAAAGGAATACCAAATTGAGCCGCTGTGTGTCCAATCGCAGCACCTTCCATTTCCACCGCTAAAGCATCAGGAAAAGCCGCTTTGATCTCATAAATTTTTGAAGGGCTGCTGACAAAAGTATCCCCTGAAACAATCAAACCAACATGTGCCGTTTGATTCATTTTTTTACTAGCTTCCAGCATTTCACTTTTTAGATACGTCGAGCTTTCAAAATACAATGGCATTCCAGGTACTTGACCAATTTTGTAGCCAAAAGTAGTCGCATCAACATCGAAGTAGGCAACATTATCCGCAATAACCAAATCACCAATTGCTAAGCCAGCACCGATTCCGCCTGCAGTACCGGTATTGATCACCATATTGACTTTATATTGTTGAATCAAAACCGATGTTGTAATCGACGCTAAAACTTTACCGATTCCTGATTGAACAACGATTACTTCATGGTTTCCTAGACTCCCCGAAATAAACAATGCTCCTGATTGCTCCCAAGATAATGGATGTTCAAGACTTTCTCGTAATGCTTTTACTTCTGGTTCCATTGCACCGATAATACCGATTTTCATAATCATTCCTCTATTTCTTAAGAATTTTTTCTTCAATCTGTTAAACAAAAAATACTAACAGCATGACCACGATCAATAGTAATAATACTATAATAATCGCTTTATTCAAAAAGCTGCTGCGCTCTTTCTGTTTTACCCGCTCACTACTTCGAGATTTCGTGACTGGCTTATTCTTTTTTAATTCCTTACGATAAACATTGCTGATTTCTTTTTCTCTTTTCTCATAGGCCCGTTCAGCAGCCTTACGCTGTTCTTCTGCCAAACGTTCCTGCTCTTCTTTTCGCTTCCTTAATTCGCTGCGCGTCACCAAGGGTGATTGGCTCATGCGTGATCTCTCCTTCTAAGTTGCAGCAACTCCCAATAATTGACTGCAAAAATTGTTTTCGCATCACAAATTGATCCGTCTTGGATCGCTTGTTTTGCTTCTTCCATCGTTAGTTCATAAAGTTCTAAAACTTCATCTTCGTCCTGCGGTAGTGGATTTTCAACCTTGACCAGATCAGTTGCAGCGTAGATATACAATTTCTCGTTAGAAAAGCCAGGGGATAGATACATTTCATTTATGTACGATAGTTTTTCAGTGTGATACCCAGTCTCTTCTTCTAACTCTCTTAAAGCCGTTTTTTCTGGATGCTGTCCTTCACCGGGATCTATTTTCCCAGCCGGAATTTCCAGAACAACTTTTTCTAATGGTTTACGGAATTGTTTGACCATAATGATTTTGTTTTCTTTTGTGATTGGAATAATTCCTACGCCACCATGATGGAAAACTAGTTCCCGTTTTGCTGTTCCACCCATCGGTAAAGCAACCTCATCTAAATAGACATCAATGATCTTTCCCTTAAACAATTCTTTACGTTTTATCGTCTTCTCTTCAAAATCTTTATACTCTAACATAGCGACACCTTTCCTCCGAATAGCTTCAATCCAACGGTTCTGCTTTATTGTATCACAGAAAATTCTTATGTTTTTTCTAAATCTGAAAAATCCATCTTTAGTCCGATACTATTTCTATAGAAATTCATGCTATGATGAGCGTGTAAAGAAATCAAGTAATTTGAATAAATAATGTGAAGGGTTATTACTAGACTAGGAGGATTATTATGCGAAGGAAAATATTCCCTATCATCATCGCGGCAATCGGTATTCTCTCCTTTTTTGAAGGAGATTTTGGCGACTATATCGTCTTTTTAATGCTGGTCGTTGGTTTTTGGCTAATCTATCGTGGATTTAAGGGACGAAAGATTAAGCCCCAAAAAGAGGAATTACCATTTCTAACGAAAGAAAAAGAAGCTTACTATAAAAAACTGGGTATGAGCGAACGTGAGATCGAATTGTTCCGTGAAACGATGAATCTCTCTAAACAACAAGTTTTACGTTTGCAACAAAATATCCAAAAAAATGCCAAGCTCAAAGCGATTGACTTACGTCATGAAACATTGAAGGCAGCGAAGGCTTTGTTTAAAGAATTGGTGAAAGATCCAAAACGTTTGCCTGAAGCGAGTCAATTTCTTTATACACACTTACCAAATATCGTAGATTTGACCGACAATTATGTTGAAATCAACGGACATGAGGTCAAGTCAAAAGAAGTTTATGGTAAACTAGAGGAAAGCGCTCAAATCATTGATCAGATGGCAGATTTAATCGTGAAAGACTACCAACAATTCGTTGCCGAAGACTTAGAGGACATGGATGTTGAGCTCTCGATCGCAAGAAAAAATCTTGACCAAGATCCTGATTTGACCACAAAATAAAAAAAAAAGCTAAATAGGAACGGTTAAACGAACTCACTCAGCTTTTGAGCAATAAGACCAACATATTTCTAAATTGCTTTTCAAATTTCGAGATATTTTTGCTTATTGTCGAGAAAGCTAGTTCGTGAAACCAGACAAAAAAATCTAGCTTAAGCTAGATTTTTTTCGAACAGGAGGACACAAAATGGAACCGGAAAATAAACCAGAGACCCAATCGGTCGACAGCACTTTAGATGATCTACTTAGTAATCCCTTTGGCACCGATGCTTTAACCCCCGTTCAACAACAAGAAATTTCTCATTTGCAGTCTCAAGAACAAGCAGACCGCTTAGTTGATAAATTACCCAAAGAACGTCAGGTACAAGCACAAGAACTTGCCAAAAAAATTGATGTAAATGACTCACAGGCCGTAATTAGTTATGGTGCTACAGCGCAAACAAAATTGAGTGAATTCTCGCAATCCATGTTGAACACTGTTTCTTCACAAGACATCGGCCCGATCGGTGATTCATTGAACCAATTAATGTATCGCTTAAACGAAGCCAATCCTGATGAATTACGTGTCGGTGAAGGCAATATTTTCCAAAAAATGTTTGGTAAAGTCAAACAATCGATTTACGAAATTACAACAAAGTACCAAAAAATCGGTGCTCAGATTGATAAGATTGCAACGAAATTAAACGTGGAAAAAGATGGCCTGTTGAGAGACAACCAAATGCTAGAAACTCTTTACAATAAAAATAAAGATTACTTTGATGCGTTAAATATTTATATTGCTGCGGCTGAATTGAAGATGGAAGAAATGAAGCTTACCACCATTCCTGCCGCAACCGAAAAGGCGCAAGCTTCTGGCGATCAAATGGATGTCCAAGTCGTTAATGACTATACACAATTTTTAGATCGTTTAGACAAACGTACTTATGATTTAAAACTTGCCCGTCAAATCACGATTCAACAAGCGCCACAAATTCGTTTGATTCAAAATACGAACCAAGCATTAGCAGAAAAAATTCAGGCTTCGATCAATACCGCTATTCCATTATGGAAAAATCAAGTAGCGATCGCTTTGACATTATTACGCCAAAAAGATGCCGCTACTGCACAACGTCAAGTTTCTGAAACAACCAACGATCTATTGAAGAAAAATTCAGAGATGCTGAAGATTTCAACCATCGAAACCGCCAAAGAAAACGAACGCGGTATCGTCGATCTAGATACGTTGCAACAGACACAAAACGATTTAGTCGAAACCTTAGAAGAAACCTTACGCATCCAAAAAGAAGGACGCGAACGCCGGCAAGCAGCCGAAATCGAGATTGGTCATATGGAAAGCGACTTAAAACAAAAATTAATGGAATTGAATTCTGGACAATAAAAACGTTATCGGATACTTCTTCTGAGGTATCCGATTTTTTTGTCTTTTCGAATAAAAAAGCTTACCCATGTCAATGAGTAAGCTTCAGACTGTAGACAAAAGACGTTCCAAACTCGAAATTTGAGTTTGGGACGTCTTTTTATCTGATTTCTTTCGACATTCAGGACAAAAAAATAAAGGCTTCTTGCCTTTCCATAGCCAAGTGGCTAATTTCTTTAAATTCATTGCAGCAAACACCAGCATCGTATGCGTCGCGACTTTTTCCAAGCCTCGATACTTGGTCCAACGCATCCCATGCTTCTCTTTTGCATCCGCAAATATTCGTTCAATCGTTTGTTTTCGTTTTTTATAAATCGATTTATTCCGATCCGTTAAACGAAGATGTTCCGCTTCATCCATTAAGTCTCCCCAAACATGTCTCGTGATGACTCGTTGATGATTTTTACTTTTGGTACATTGGTTTAGCAGAGGGCAGTGGACACACTCTTTTGGATCAGATTTGTATTCACGATACCCGTCTCGAGTGACTGTTGAAAAATCGAGCATTTGATCCTGCGGACAAATGTAACAATCATAATACTCGTCATAGAGAAACTCGTTTTTTGATAATAGTCCCTTTTTCCCTTTGGGCCTTGAATAAGGCAAACAAGGTCGAAGGTTCAAATGAGTCAAAAAGTGAACAAACTTAGGTGTCTTATACCCGGCATCAGCGACAACACAATTGATTTCAGGAAAAAGTCTCTTCGATTGTTTGACGAGTTGAAAGGCGACTTGACTGTCATGAATATTTCCAGGAGTTATGATGGTGCTGAGAACAAATCCGTTGTCGTCGCATGAAGTATGGGCAGAATAAGCAAATTGTTTTTCTCGTTCACCTTTGACGTAGTAGCCACTTTCCGGATCAGTCTTACTTATTTTTCTTTCTTTCAGCTTCACTTCCTTTTCTAGGTCCAAAGTAAAAGGGCGTTTTCCGGCCTCTATTCGTTGACGATTGATCTCATCTTCTAATTCATCTTGATAGGCTTTCGCTTCATCATGGGTCATTTCCTTCGTAAACTTATGTTTATTGGCGTTGGCTTTGATGTGGGTAGAATCCAGATACAAATTATCCTCTGTTACGAAACCTGCTTTAACTGCTTGTTCTAAAATATAGGCAAAGATATCCTCAAACAACGTCGTTTCTCTAAATCGGCGGACATAATTCTTTCCAAAAGTTGAGAAATGGGGGATTTTCTCCTCGAAGGAATAGCCTAAAAACCAGCGGTAAGCGACATTGGTGTCGACTTCCTTAATGGTTTGGCGCATGGAACGGATGCCGAATAAATACTGGATAAACACTAATTTAATCAGAATGACTGGATCGATACTTGGTCGACCTAAATCGGAGTAAGCGGCTTCGACGATTGGATAAATAAAGTCAAAATCAAGTGCGGCATCAATCTTTCGAACGAGGTGATCTTGAGGAACCAGATCATCAATCGTGAGCATCGCAAATTGATTTCTACCATTCGTATTGTTTTTAGACATCATAACTATCACTCCTTGTATTCGATTTCATAAATCTATTATAAAAGAAAAGACTGTAGACAGCATCCATAAAATGGACTTTGTCTACAGTCTGAAGCTTACCCATGTCAATGAGTAAGCTTTTGATTTACAGGAAAAAATTCGCTGTAAAACTATGATTTCATATATCCTAACACGACACCACCGACAATAATCAACAGACAGCCGATAATAACGTAGTACATTTCTTTCTTGGTTTTGCGTTCGCCTAAAAGGAAAATCCCACCAAGTGTCGAAATGATAATTCCCATTTGCGACAACGAAAAACCTATTGCTAAACCAAGATTTTGAACAGTTAACAACATACAGATATTCCCAATACCCCACAAAAGACCTGAAGCCATATTACGCCACACATAGCGATCAACCTTTGCTTTACGAAAAGCGAAGAAGCTCGCACCAATTAGCATCCCGACACTTTGCGGTAAGATAATTGCTAATGGATCCAGACCCGCCCATGTAATAATAATCGTATAGACACCGTATCCCAGCGTTGAGAAAATTAATGAACGAAATCCCTTCCCAAAATTAAGCATGCTGTCGTCTGATTGGACGCCACTTTCGTCATCTTTGCGCGCCGTTAAATAGGCACCAAAGACAAGTAACGCCAACGCGATGAATCCTAAAACAAAATCCTTCGTCTTGGTCCATTCATGAAAGAATACTGCACCGGCAAGGGTATTCAGAATCAATTGAAACCCTGTTGAAATCGGCAAACCGACAGAAACACCCATGAATTTCATCCCATGAAACTGACCGTTCTGACCAATTGACCAAAAGAGACCTGACAAGAAACCAATTAACAGTATCCAACTATTCATCGCTGGTTGAACAATGAAAAAAGTCACTAATGCAAAAACAAAAGCACCCAGCGTCATTCCTAAGGTTTGCTGGTTGGCGTCCCCGCCTAGCTTTCCGCTCACCAAACCAATACTTCCCCATGCTACCATTGGTATTAGGGCAATTAAAAAACTCATAAACTTACTCCCTTCAATTCACAACTGAAACAGTTTAGCGAAAAAAAGGAAATTTAGCAATCAAAAACAAAAAATTTAACGTTCTTCATGATAATAATCTAATCGTGGGAAAAACAAGGTCATTGTCGTTCCTTCATTCATTGTGGATTCCGCAGTTAAATCGACACCAAGTTTACTAGCTAACGTTTTGGCAAGATACAAGCCAAGCCCTGTAGAATGCTGCTGTGCTTTCCGTCCATTTTCTCCGGTAAAACCTTTATCAAATATTCTTCCTACATCTTCTGGTGGAATACCGATACCGCTATCTTGCAGGATCAAGGCAACTCCCCCATTTCTCACTTCAATCTTAATATTGATTTGGCCATGGTCAGGAGTATACTTGATTGCATTGCTTAAAAGCTGCCGGAAAATAAATTCGATCCACTTTGCATCTGTTAGTACTTTGGCATCCTCTTCGGACAAAGATAACTGTAGATTTTTCTGAATAAAGTAATTGGCTTGGCTACGTATGATTGGTTGAATAATCTTTTTTAATGAATACTCTTGGATCAAATAATCATTTACAAATTCATCTGAACGCGAATAATATAAAATTTGCTCAACATATTCATCGATCTGTTGAATCTCATTTTGCAGCAAAACAAACTTATCATCAGGGATATCAAATTCAATCGAATTCAAAATCAAATCTACAGCTGCTAATGGAACTTTGATTTCATGAATCCAAGAATCCATGTAATCTTTCTGATCTTTTTGACTGGCTAATAACTGTTCCACCATCAAATGATGTTCACGTACTTGCTGGTTCACATATTCCTGAATCAGCTGTTCTTCATTACTAGAAGCCGATTCCACAAAATGCTGAAGATGAGAGTTTTCCTCTTTATCAAAAGATTTAAACCATTTTTTTCTCCGATAAAAATCAATCGTGAAAAAAAGAAAAACTAAAAATAATTGTAAAACCAGTAAATAACTAAGATTATCCCAAAAACCTCGCAAGTCTGGTGTTAACCACACCATAAAAATCAGCAGTAAACTTAATACACCCCAACCCGCTAAAATCAGCAGGCGATCTTTTAAATACTTTGTAAATGTCATAACTGCTCCTTATTTACGGGACGATATACCCTTGCCCGACTTTCGTTTGAATATAATCGTCAATCCCCGCTTGTTCGATCTTGCGACGTAGGCGGTTGATATTAACTGTCAATGTATTATCATCAACAAATCGTTCATCGTCCCAGAGAGCACGCAATAATTTATCACGACTCAGAATTTTTCCATGTTGTTTCATTAAAATAAATAGCAGTCGGTATTCATTTTTACTAAGATCAACCACTTCATCATTGATTGTCATACTGCTATTATCGATATTTAAGATAATTCCATTGTGTTCCAGTTCTTCACCGCTTTCAGTGTAATTATATGACCGACGCAATAAAGCATTAATTTTAGCCACCAAAATATCCACCTGAAAAGGTTTCGTAATGTAATCATCTGCCCCCATATTCATCGCCATAATTTGATCCATATTCGTATTTCTAGAGGAAATGAAAATAATCGGCACCTTAGAAACTTCACGGATTTTTTGACACCAATAGTAGCCATCATAAACTGGCAGGTTAATATCCAATAAAACAAGTTGCGGTGCAATCTCTTCAAATTCTTCAAAAACTTGATTAAAATCGGTTGTCTGGTAAACTTCGAATCTCCATTTTGTTAATTCTTCACCGATCAATTGACGAATTACAGCCTCATCTTCAACGATCATGATTTTTGCCATTCTATTCCCTCACTTCTTGATACTGTCTGATTTTCCTGAACGCTTTTTATCATCATATCAAAGAAACAAAAAAAAATGAAAGACGATCCATCTAAGATTAATTTTTAGTAAAATCCTTAAAGCCTAAATTGTCATCGATCATGCCGCCTTCACCTGACAAGCTAAACGTGCTGAGACGGGAATTAAATTTAATTTTCATCTCCTCTTGCAAATCCTCTTTTGAGTACCCTTTGATCCAAAAATCACCAATCTCAGATGTAATTTTTTCATCATAATCAGACTTGTCCATCTCTGTCGAAATAATATTGATTGAAAATTGTGTTTGCATATGAATCATTGCATGTTGGGAATAAGGCCCAACTCCATCCTCGAATGTTAACAACAATTGTTTGTTTGCTCCTAAATATACTGAAAGTTTTTCTTTAGCTGCTTCATCAAGTGTGATTTTCATAGTGTCTTCTCTCCTCTTTTTCTATTTAACAATAAAGCCCCTTTATCTGACTCTTATCATCAGACGAAGGGGCTTATTTTGCAAGGATTCTTACTTAATTTAATTGTTGATCGAGTTTTGTTAAATCAATTTGTGGATTTTGAGAAAGAATTTCACGGAAAATCGGCAATTGTTTGTTGATTTGACCGGCGTTGTCATTTTCAACTTGCATGACTAATAATGGTTCATGTAAGCTTAAGCGCAGCAGCATCCAGCCTTTTCCAAAGGGGGCTGAAACTGAAAAACGAACACCCTCTTGATTTTCTGAATTTTCTGCAAATCCTTCCTGTTTTGGAAGCTCACTGCGAAATTTCTCGATCATTTGCTGACCGACCTCTTTATAATTTTCACCACTGATAGTATAACGAATTTCCAATGTTTCTACTGGCTGTTCTAACTCAGCCATCAAATCAGTCAGCTCGCGATGTTCTTTCTGCAATTTTGGCAGTAGCATTAACACCTTGGCAATGACATAAGCACCATCATCTAAAAAGTAGTTTTCTTTAAATGCGGCATGGGAACTAGTTTCGATTGCCAATTGGCAATCAATTCCTTCTTCATTCAACTCGATTGCTTTATTGATGACATTTCGGTAGCCAGAAATATAGCGGTATTGTTTGCCACCATTTTCTTCAATGAATTTTTTCAAATGGTCCGATGTAGGGGAATTAGTTACGATTGTGCTGCCAGGATGTTCCTGTAAAACAATCGCAGACAGCACAGCGATCAAGTTATTGCGATTGATCATTTGTCCATCTTTCGAAACAATCGCAGAACGATCAACATCCGTATCAAAGATCACACCCAGATCGGCATTATTATCCAACACCGCCTGTTTAATGCTTGCCATCGCTTCTTTATTATCGGGATTTGGAATATGATTTGGAAAATTACCATCAGGGTCCAAGAATTGAGAACCGCTAGTATCAGCACCGAGTACCGCTAAAACTTTATCCGCAAAGTAACCACCAGCACCATTGCCAGCATCAACAATGATTTTCAACCCCTGCAATGGCCGTTCACTGCCACTGCCGCGTTGAATCTTTTCAACTAAGTCAGCCGCATAACGCGAGAGCAAATCCGCCTGCTTCACGCTCCCTACCGCTACTTCACTAGCTTCGGTATGCGTCAAAATGTAGGCGATGTCGCTTTTCTCTGCCCCGCCTGATTGGCTGAAGATCTTAATGCCATTAAAATAGAATGGCAGATGACTCGCTGTCAGCATGATCCCTGCATCACATGTAAATTCTTCAAATTGCGTCGCCATAAACAAGGCTGGTGTGGTGGCTAAACCAAAATCCAACACCTCACAACCTGCTGCCTCAAAGACTGCATTCATTGCGTCCTTTAGCTCTGGTCCTGTCAATCTACTATCATGACCGATCCCAATTTTAAAAGGTTTCTTTTTCCCTTTTTCCGATAACCAATTAAGAATCCCATTGGCTATCAAACGCGCTTCTTCTACACCCAAGTTTTTAATTTTGTCCTCAGCATTGATAGCGATTCCACGAATGTCTGAACCATTTTGCAATTTTGCCAACTCCATTGATGTACTCCTCCTCATTTCTACTTATGTATTCCTTTTACCAGCTAAAAAAAGAAGTGCCTTTTCATGCTGTCTATCATCCAATATAAAATAGTTGCGTTTCCTAATTAGGCTAAATCGACATACTCAATTAATAGCTTATTACGCTACTTTTAGTTTATTATACCAAAAATCCCGAAAAAGAAAGCCTTTTCCGGGAAATTTTATCAATTTAAGTAATTCCTACTCTTTTAAATGACACGAGATTTAGGATTCTTTTTGGCTTGACGTTTCTCTTGCCAATGAATACGCCAACTAACTAATTTGTCCATTATGAAAGTTAACCCTTTAAACAACCAATAAATACCGAAGGTCAAGGGAATCACAAAGAAGAGATTTCGATTCCATAGTTTATCAAAATCAAAAAATTCTCTTAAAAATAGATAACAACTTAAATAAGCAGTGCTCAAAATTGCAATCAAAGCAATTTTCTTCTTATCCAATGGAAAAGAGACTTTGTACAAGACCAAGAGTCCCACGCAGCCTGTTAGAAAGACGGACATCGTTGAGGTTGCTTGATAGTCCAGTTCAAACAACACATTGGCCAGCTGGATAACCATCACCGCACTAATCACTGTCAAAGCGCCTGGCAGAGAAACTCGTAAAATATTGTTTAAAAAATCCCCTTTTATCCGTTCATAGCTTGGTTTTAAGGCTAAAAAGAAGGACGGGATTCCTACGGTCAGTGCATTGATCGGTGTTAACTGGACTGGCTCGAAGGGGTATGGATTTGATAGAATCATAAAGATTACGGCCAAAATCAAAGAATAGATTGTTT
Source organism: Enterococcus sp. DIV0756 (assembly GCF_051710745.1). Classification (NCBI taxonomy): domain Bacteria; kingdom Bacillati; phylum Bacillota; class Bacilli; order Lactobacillales; family Enterococcaceae; genus Enterococcus; species Enterococcus sp. DIV0756. The sequence goes on from NZ_JBIOLF010000001.1 coordinate 2,966,144, forward strand.
TTACCAAATACATTGACGCGACTCGCTCGATATTGTTGATTACACGTCGGCCTTCATTTAATACGTTCTGCATTCGCGCAAAATCCGAATCTAATAGTATTACATCTGAAGCAGCTCGTGCCGCACTGCTTCCCTTTGCCATCGCAACGCCAATATCCGCTTCACGTAAAGCCAGCACATCATTAACTCCATCACCTGTCATACAAACAGTATGGGTCTCTTTCAGTGCTCGAATCAATGATTGTTTTTGCTTTGGGGTCACCCGTCCAAAAACAGTAGTATTATTTACTAAGGCTTTATAATCAATCGGTTCGGTTAAACTGGACATATCAATAAATGCTTCCGCGTTTTGGATGCCAGCTTTTTGAGCGATTTTCGAAACAGTCACCGGATGATCTCCCGAGATGACTTTTAATTGTACCTCTTGCTTAGCAAAGTAGCCAAAAGTCTCCCGTGCATTTTCTCGCAAATTATCAGAAATGATCAACGTTGCTAACAAATGCGGTTCATACATCATTTCCTCTGCTAATACTCCAGGATATTCGACTAGGACTAAAACACGTTGTCCTTCTTCTAAATAAGGCTGAATCTTATGTTGCATATCAGAAGACATATTGCTAAAAATAAATTCTGGTGCTCCAAAAGCAAAACTTCCTTCGTCTTTAAAGGTGACACCACTCCATTTTCGAGCAGAAGAGAAGGGAATAATCTTTTCTGCTTGCCAATCGTCCACAATTGGAAAAGCCTCGCGCAACGCTTTGGCAGTCGCATTTTGATCTTTTAATTGAGCCAGCAATGCCCCCATAATGGTGTTTAAGCGATGGTCAGAAATCTCTTCTAACAAAGCTGTTTCAAACTTTAATGTTCCATCCGTAATCGTCCCTGTTTTATCCAAGCAAATGACATCTACCCGTGCTAACGTTTCAATGGAGGGAAGGGCTTGAACCAACACCTTTTTTCGTGCTAGGTTTGCCGCACCTACAGCAAACGCAACACTCGTCAACAGCATCAGCCCTTCAGGAATCATACTGACTAATGCCGCTACCGTTCCTAAAACTGCTTGCTTGATTGAAGCTGAGGCTTGGTATTGACTATAAAACAATCCTAATCCTACCGGAATGATAACAATCGTTAAAACAGTAATCATTCTGCTTAAAACTTTGGTCAATTCGGAGCTACCCGTTTTTTTCATTTTTGCCTCACTCGTTAACTGCTCGGCAAAATTGTCTTTTCCGACCGCTGTCCCTTGATAAAAACATTCGCCAGCTGTTACAAAACTACCGCTAAACAATTTATCGTGCGTCTCTTTTTGGACGCGATCAGCTTCTCCGGTAAGTAATGATTCATCCACTTCTATACCTTCGCCAGCTAACAATTGACCATCTACCGGGACTTGATCACCATTACGTAAATAGAGAATATCTCCCAAAACAATCATTTCTTGGTCGATCTGCTTTAATTTTCCCTCCCGTAAAACGACTGCTTTTGTCTTTGCTAAAACCGATAATTTATCGATTGTATGTTTTGCTCGTAATTCTTGAATAATTCCAATCAAAGTGTTGATAATCACTACACCAAAAAACAATGTATTCTTCGGCGATCCAACCAATAATACGAATAAAGCTAAGACAAGATTAAGAATATTAAAGATATTGATTGTATTTTCTTTGATAATCTCCTTGTCTGACTTTAGTAAATTCTCTTCCACTTGGTTCGTTTGACCTTGTTCAATTTTCGTTTGGACCTCAGAATTTGATAGCCCATATAGCTCTGTTGGAATTTCAACGTCATCAAAATTTTCTTCCACCGTTTGAATTTCTTCCTTTTTCTTCATCCGGTTTCACCTCATCTCATTTAAAGCAATTAATTTCTTTTTCTGTATTTATCTTACCACGACTTCCATTTTTAATCGGGACTGAGCATTTCCCTTAAACAACTCATAATTAATGAGAACCAGAATATAAGAAAGGTTTCATGAATTCTCATAGCTTTTGAACATCAGGTGGATACTTGTTCCACCTTAGCTCCGCAAGCAGTCATTGTATGCGTAGAAAAGCTCGTTCGTGAAGCCGGATATAGCTATCCCTACTGTCTTTAACCTTTTCTGATAGTCAAAAAAAAGCCGCAGTAATCTGCGACTTATCTTCGTATCGAATAAACGTAATGGGGCATATCTATCCCGCGGTAATGTTTAGTGAACTTACCACATCGTATCATGCCGTTTCTTTTAGCCACTTTTTGGGAAGCCAAATTTGTATCACGAATGATTGAAAAGACCTCATCAGCCTTTAACTGTGCAAACGCATAGTCTCTACAAGCCATAGCAGCTTCGATGGCATACCCATTCTTCCAAAATAATCGTTGGAATAAATAGCCAATCTCTAAAACTTGCTGTCCAGAAAAATCTTGCCGAGTTAATCCACATTGACCAATCATTTCACCGGTTTCTTTCAATACAACCGCCCACAAGCCGAATCCATCACGCCGATAGTTATCGATTTGCTTTTCAAGCCAGTTTTGAACTTCGTGATCATCAAAGGCTCCTTCATATGCATACATCGTCTGTTCATCTTGTAAAATCTTACTTAATGCACTCATATCTGATAACCGTAATTCACGCAGATAGAGCCTTTTCGTTTCGATTATCATCGTTTCTCCCTTCGTAACAAACTCCGGTTAAAAAATTATCTTCGCACTAAATTTTCCCATTCCTACTTTTAAGCGCACTAACCTCAAACTGCAACAAGCCGCGAATCATCGCGGCTTGTTTATTAAATATCCTTAGGTACATAAAAACTGCGGTTATCCATTCCAAAAAGCCGTTCCGTATAGGTTCCTGGTTCTGCATTTTTCACAGCACTGGACATCATCTGCATCGAGGCATCAATGTTATCAATTTGGTGCAGAATCTCAGCTTCCATAATTCTTGGCCGCACAGGCGACCCATACTCTAACAGTCCGTGATGGGAAAGCACCATGTGACGCAAAACCACGATATCTTCATCGGCGTCATTGATTTTCAACTCCGCACAGGCTTTAGTAATTTCTTCATCAACTAGCACCAAATGCCCTACCAAATTGCCTACAACCGTATATTCAGTTGAAGAAGGTCCCGTCAGCTCGATCACTTTCCCCAAGTCATGAATAATGATTCCCGCGTATAGCAATGAGGCATTCAACTGCGGATATTCCTTAACAATCGCCTTGCCTAAACGCAACATCGTCAACGTATGGAAGGCTAATCCACCGGCAAAAGCATGGTGATTTCGTTTGGCTGCCGGAAATTCAAAAAATTCCTTTTGATATTTATTTAATAAGAAGCGAACGATTCGATTCCAATGAGCGTTCGTGATCTCAAACAACGTTTTGTTGATCTCTTCTTCCATTTCCTCACGCTTGATTGGAGCACGTTCCATATAAAGAGCAGGATCATTAGGTTCCTCTGGTTTTGTTGTACGCAGGTGCATAATTTTTACCTGTGGATTCCCTTGATAGATTTCTCGTTTGCCGTTAAGAAAAACGACTTGTCCAGCTTTATAGCGCTTGATTTCCTCTTCCGACGCATCCCAAAATTTCCCATCAACCGTTCCAGAAGTATCCTGAAAGGTAAAAGCGATAAATTTTTTCCCGTTTTTTGCTAAACGAACATCGGCATTTTTGATCAATACATACATTTCAAACTGCTCATCGACTGTTAATTCTTTGATTTTTTTCATCGTTGGACTCCCTTCAATTCCCAGACTGGCTGGTGAAGCTCTTGGTAATAGCTTACCATTTCTTGATCAGATGACAAACAAATGACTTGATATTTTTCACTGAATTGCCGTAATAATTTGGCAAATTGGTATTTTCGCTGGTGATCGTAATGCAGCCAGCCATCATCAATGATTACTGGACATAATGGATGCTTTTGCTGCAAAGCCAAATAGGCAAAACGAAAGGCCATCATCACCTGATCTTTCGTTCCAGTCGAAAGATTGTATAGGCTCAATTGATCGACCGTTAGAAGACCCTCTGAAAAATTCAAACGACTATGGGCATTGTTCGTCAATAATTGGAAATAATCGGTTGCTTGCTTTAATAACTCCGGCAATTGTTGTTCTGATAATTCTGTCGCAAGATCTTGTAATAGCTGATTCTCTAATTTTGCTGTCGCATACTCGGTCGTTAATCGCTCTACCAATGCTCGTTGTTGGCTCGCCTGCTGATATAAACTATCCAATGTGCCATCCGCTTGCATTTGTTGAATCTGCAAACGTGAACGCTGTTCCTGCTCTTGTAGCTGATGAAGCTGCTGTTCACCAGTCTGAATCTCTTGCTGTAACATACGCAAAGAATCCTCAATTTCTGCACGTGTCGTCTCCTGTTTAAACAATGGCGCAACGCTCTTCGTTAATTCTTTTAACCGGGTTCGCTTTTGGAGTATTTCTGCCTCACGTTGTAAAAAGGCAGGAATCTCTGAAGGATATGCCAAATCTAAATGGCTTAACAAGGACTGATACTGATCTAAAAGTTGCTGCTGCTGTTTTTGCGTTTCGTGTATGCGTTGCTGCAAGACAGTATTTTCTTGGTAGGTTTGAGCAAAACGAATCTGCTCCATTTCCTTCGCAAATTGTTCCAATACTGATAGCTTTTCTGTTAAATTTTTCTCGTGTAATGGCAGCCATTCAGTCAAAAACTCGAAACGTTGTTCTTGCTGCAGCAACTGTTGTCGTAAAATTGATTGTCGTTGCTGTAATTCTTTACTTGTTTGAAGCTGCTTCAAATAATTTTGTGCCTGTTGATTTTCTTGAATAACTGCAAACACATTCTCTTCACTGGACAAATTTCTTTGACGCAATTCATGATGAATACGGTCAAACAAACGTTGGATTTTTTGCTGATTCTGAAGGACTTTTTCTCCCATTTCGGCTACTTGACCTTCATATATATCGAGTTGTCCTAATTTTTCCTGCCACGTATCTTTATTAGCTGGTTTATTTTGTTTCAGGACACCAGCTATTCCGGATATTGCCGCAGCTGCAATCACCATGTATCGCAATGGTGTCGGCAAGAAGAACGCTAGAGCAAGACCTACCCCAGCGACAATAAACAACCAAGGTGGATTTTTCTTCTTATTGAACAGTTCAGGGTGTTTCTGTTCGTAATCATTCAAACTAGCCTCTGCCTGATTCCGTTGTTCTTTAACTAATCCTAGGCGGATTTTTTGTTCTTCCAGTTCTTTCTGCTGAGTCTGCAACGGAGCAAAAAGCTGATGAATTTCAGTCTCCTCATCAAACGGTTGTGGCGGTTGTTCTTGCCACTGTGCTGAAATGGTATCGGCTCGAGCTAGCTTAACTGCGATTCGCTGCTCTTCATCCAGCATGCGAGTAATCATAATTTTTTCCTCAAGCAGTTGCTGGATACGTGTTTCATTCTCCAAATAGAAGTAATAACGAGCGGTTTCCTGATTTCCGCTATGCTGCTGCAACGCTGCATGTAATTTTTCTTGTTCTTTCATTAATTGCTGATATTCCTGATAGAAGGTTTGAAGCTCGGTCTGCTCTGCTTCAGTAGCTGAGGACTCAAGAGACATTTTTTGCAATTCTAAAAATTCGGCATAGCTAGACCAATTCATCCGCTGCTGCTCTATGACTAATTGACGCTCTTGCAGCTTGCGGTTTCTCACCGTCTGTTGCGTGACCTGTTGTCTCTCCTCATCGGCTTGACGCACAAGCTGCTGAAAACCTGCTTCTTGCGCTTCTTTTTCTTTGATCTTTTGCTGCAGATTCTGATACTTCTCAAGCGCTTGATTCAACGGTTGTTTACGCCCGCGGGGACGATAAATATTCTCGTATTGATTTTTCAGTTGGATTCTTTGCTCGAATAATTCATTACTGCCGGATAGTCCTAAAGAAATCAACGCCTCATGTAAATTTTCTTCACTTAATGTATCTAATTGCTGAAGCTGTTCCTGTTGGAAGGTGAATACTTGACGAAACAGCTGTTGGTTCAAGGGATAAAGAAGTTTTTCCAACAAATCTTCTTCTCCTTGCTGTCCATCTTCTAGCAAAACCTTGGCCTTCCCTTTATTTTTTGCCTTATAACGCTCAATCGTCACTGTCCCATAGGTTGGATGAATAATTAATAAGCGCCCACCAAATCCACTGCCATCGTTGGGAGTATAATCTTGGCCTTTTTTACGCTTTGCAGGAAAGCCAAAAAGAACCGCTTGAATAAATTGGTATAAAGTTGATTTACCTGCTTCATTCAACCCATAGACTAGCTGATTTTTCGCCTCAAACAGAAATGTTTGCTGACGCCATTTCCCAAAGCTAGTAATTTCTGCTTTTTTAATCCACATCGGCATGCCCCCTAAAACGATAACTTTGTCGCATTTTTTCCTTTAACGATGCTACCGTATCAACTCGAAATTCTTGATTCATTAACGAATGAAGCTGTGGATTTTGTGCTAGTTCGCTCAGCAAATCCTCAAAAACTTCGGATGTTTGGTAGGTCATAATAAGCTGATCCACCAGCTTTTCCTCAACAGCGAGATACGGTTTTTCTTGTGGTGAATCAGCTAACAATAGCTGCCATAAACAAATTTCTTTCGGCACTTCTTCTTGTAGAGCCTCCAACAACTCTCCTGAAAAGAGTTGATACGCCAACTCTTCCCCTAAATTCTCCGTATCGCAGAACTCCAACTGCATGAGTGTCGGCACATTCACCGTTAATCTTCGAACCAACGGAAATAGCTCTCGTGGCTGGCGAACGGACGCCAAAGAAAGTGTTCGTTTTTCCCACCGAATTTCTTCAACTGGGATCGCTTTGGGAACCAATTGATTCCCTTGACTCTCCACTAGAACAACACCAGCTAGATTCATTTCTTTTTGAGTATGTCCTTGAGGAGTACCTGGATAGATTACATAAGGCTGTTCTGATAAAATTTGCGGTACATGAATGTGACCAAGGGCCCAATAATCATATCCCTTTGTTGTCAATTCTGTTAATTGAAAAGGGGCATAGGGCATCTGTCCTCCATGATACATACCAATTTGATAATCTGCTGTTCCTTTGCGAGGAAAGCCCTCGATCATCGCTGCATTAATCGTAGGATGCTGATAACTAAAACTTGTGATGGCGACCTTCTCACCAGCATTTGTCGAAAATTCTTTTGTTTCGACTTGCTCTTTGTCAAATAACTGGATATTCTCTGGAAAAGCAAACCAATAACGGTCTGCTTGATAAAAATCATGATTGCCAAAATTCATAAAAACCGGAATAGCCGCAGCCGCTAGACGTTCCATTTCTTGGAAAAAATACCTCTGTGTTTTTAAAGTAGGTCGATGTTGATGAAACGTATCTCCAGCTAACAAAACAAAGTCCACCGAATGATCAATCGCTGTATCAACAATCTTTTTCAGTACTTTTTGGTTAGCCATCGCCAATTGTTCTTGAAAATATTCTGGCACACTTGTTAAGCCTTCAAAAGAACGATCTAAGTGAAGATCAGCTGTGTGTAAAAATTTCATTTTTCCCCTCCTCATCCTAGAATCGGATGAACTACCATACAATTTAATCTTATTTATTTTACCATAAAAAAACGAAAACTTGTTCGTATTACATCAAATCTACTAATCACTGTTCAAAAAAATACTATGCAGATTTCTAAAACCATAGTATTATGACTGTAATACATAAAATAGTCATTATGGACAAAAGTATATTTAAACAAGTATTTCTTTTTTTGATCGCATAATGACTATTAATACATTTTTAGTCAAAATATAAAATGGAGGGATAATCATGACCACGTTTCAAATTAGGAATTTATCAAAAATCTATGGAACAGATAATTCAAAAGTTGTTGCATTGGATGATGTCACATTAACGATTCCCAAAAATCAATTTGTAGTGATCTTGGGAGAAAGCGGATCAGGAAAATCAACACTCTTGAATATGATCGGCTGCATGGATAAACCCAGTACGGGAAAAATTTTATTCGAAGGACAAGATCTGACGAAGCTTTCTAAAGCTCAAATGACTGAATTTCGAAAAAATAAAATTGGTTTTGTTTTTCAAAGTTACAATTTGCTCCCAGACTTGAGTGCCTTAGAAAATGTGAAATTTTCGACTGAACTAATTCATCAATCTCCAGAAGGAGCAGAGCAGGCTTTAAGCGCGGTTGGTTTAAAAGATCGAGCCACTCACTTTCCCGGCGAACTTTCTGGTGGGGAACAACAACGGGTCTCGATTGCACGTGCGATTGCCAAAAAACCAGAAATTTTACTCTGCGATGAACCGACCGGAGCCTTGGACTTTGAGACAGGAATCAAAATTCTAGAAGTCTTAAAAGAAATTCAAGTAACCACTGAAAACACCGTCATCTTTATTACTCATAATAAAGAAATCGCAAAAATTGCAGATAGGATTATCCGATTACGGAGCGGAAAAATTTTATCCGTTGAGGAAAATCTTTCACCTTTGGCTCCTAAGGAGGTGGAATGGTAATGAAGTTACTGACAGTCTTTTCATTGCGTAAAATGAAAAGGAATGTTGCGCAAATGGTGGGAATGGGGTTACTGATTGCCATAGCAGCGATGTTCTTTACTACTCTGTTTACCTTTAAAACAAGCTATGAAAAAGAAATGACCACCCTTTTTCATCAACAGAACTATGCGGATGTTACGCTAACGGGTCATTTTACAGAAGAGATGGAAGACCGTCTGACGAATGATCGACACTTTTCTAGCGTCGAAGGACGGACCGTTCAGGACTTTAGAAGTGGGGAAAATACCGTTCGGTTGATTTCTATTTCCCAAAAACTAAATCGAGTCATTTTAGAAAAAGGACGCCTACCAAAAAACAAGACAGAATGTGTACTAATCAGTCAATACGCTCGTAAAAAAAATGTGCAATTGAATGATACCTTGACCGTCAATCAGCAAAAATTGAAAATCGTCGGCATTGTCCGCTCTCCAGAATATGTTTATTACGCTCAAAATGAACGTTCTTTTTCCGCAGATGCTAAGAAGTTTGCAGTGGCTTTTGTCCCTCGAGAGTTCTTTCCTTTCATGAATCAACTTTTGCTGTCTAGCCCGAAAAAGATAGAAGAAAAACACCTTCAAAAGTTGTTAAATTATCAAGCATTCACGGATCAAAAAGATCAAATCAATTATCAAATGTATGAAGGCGACTTAGACCAGTTCGTTTCTTTTGCCTATATCTTTCCTACCATCTTTTGGTTGCTGTCTTTTGGAATCATTTTTATCATCCTAAGACGAACGTTACTGAAAGAACATAAACAAATCGGTATTTTGAAAGCTTTAGGAACTAATAATTTTTCTATCATTTCAATCTACACTCGGCAGTTTGTCCTGTTAGGCTTCTTCAGCTCATTGATCGGCTGCTTATTCAGCTATCCCATTACTGAACTACTTTTTCGTGTCTTCAGTTCAATGATTGAATTGCCGACATTAACCTATCATTTTGAATTTCGTTATTGGGCTATTACGATCTTAATCTCAACTATTGGTTGCGGAGTATTTGCTTTAAGTTCAGTGCTTGATATTTTAAAGGAATATCCAGCAATTTCTATGAAGCAACGCGTCCCGAAGGTCAAAAAGAAAAGAAAGAAATCTCGTGTCCTTCAGTTCTTATCTTTTAACACTCGCTATGCGTTTGCAACCTCTTTAAGAAATAAAGGGAGATTCGTTCTAATGGTTCTAGGAATGGCTGCTTCAACAGGTTTGCTACTCTTTTCACTGGGATTTAATGACTCCATCAATGGAGTAGCAGATAGTTATTTTAAAACATTCGCCGATTATGATATAGCTGTCCAACTCGCCGAACCTGTGCCCTCCGAACAAAAAGTCCTAAAGAATATTAGTGACATTAAAGAACAGGATCCTACTCTTCAATTGACTGGAAAAGTTAAGGGAGATGAGTATCCATTGGTTCTCACAAATCCAACGATTTCCACTTTAGCTTTGCCCGCAAAAAAAATGGAACAAGGACTAGTGATTCCCGAATATTACGCAAAGAAATGGCAAGTAAGTGTGGGGGATTCGTTAACCATCAACGATCGCAAAGCGACAATTTCAGCGATTCTTCCTCTGAGTATGGGGTTAGCTGTTTATACCTCTTATGACTATGCTCATTCCCTGTTTAAAGATTTGCCAGCAGTCTACAACATGATTTATTTGACCTCTAATCAGCCAAATAAGGTTATTGAACAATTAAATGAAAAAAATCTTTTTTATACGACAGTTAAGGAAGATCGCCAATCCTTTCAATCACTATTGGAAAACATGGGGGTATTGATTCTCTTGCTAGTGATTTGTTCCGTTACTTTAGGAGCAACGGTGATTTTCTGTCTGAATTTAATGAACTTAACGATTCGAGAGTTTGAGTATATGTTCATGAACATCATGGGCTATTCTAAAAAAATGCTCCTAAGAACTATCAATATAGAAAATCTACTGCAACTCTTTTTGGCACTTCCATTAGGTTTTGTAATCGGCAGCCAATTATTGGAAATTATCAAGGAACAATTCTCGCAAAATAGTTTTGCAATGCAACCTCGTATTACAATAGAATCATTTGTTATCACTGCTGGAATTGTCATCTTTATCAGCAGTTTACGCCTACTGATGGCCAATCGATTTATTGATCGACTAGAAATTGTTGAAGGCTTAAAAATCCAAGATGAATAGCCCATTCCTGTTTTTTTGTATATAATTGACTTCAGTAGAATACCTATTATGGTTCTTTAGTGAAGGGGTGTTAGCAGTTGCCACGAGAATTAACATCAGATGAAAAAGCGCGAAATAAACAAGTGCTGTTAGATAAAGGACGGACTTTAGTTTATCAATATGGTATTAGAAAAGTCAGCGTAGATGATGTAGTCGCTTCCGCTGGTATAGCAAAGGGATCATTTTACCACTATTTTTCTTCTAAGGACGACTTTATTTATGAAATTGTCTACCAGATCCATCGTGAATTATTTGGTGGGCTGAAAATCATTGCCGAACGTATAAAACCTTTAGCTTCAAACGAACGTCGAAAAATGATTAAGGAATTTTCCGATCACTTTTTTGCTTCTAAAGACATGTTCTTTTTCGTTAAGGAGCAGCAAGAAGTTCAAAACTTTCTCTTTCGCTATTCAAAAGAAAAAATGGCAGAATTAGAAGCTTTTGAGGCACAAAATTATCGTGAGTTCTTTGATATTTTAGACATTAAAGACAAGCAGCCGGAAATTGTTCAAAATTATGTCCACGTTCTAGGCTTTGGTATGTTTCACCAAGAGGTAATGATCGAAACGTATTTGACCGAAACCATCCATATCATGTTGGACGGTTTGATGGACTATTTGGAGCTTTAAAATGAACATTGAAGCAAGCAGTATTTCTCGTCAAAACAGCGTGAAACGTTTAAACTATAGCTGTAAATAAGGAGGCTGCTACAAATGACCAAAGAGGAACTGATCAAAAAAGCGAAAGAGCTCTTGCATGAAGGAAATATTGAAAAGGCGAAAACTTTTATTGATGAGCACAAAGATGATCTGGGAGACTACTATGAGAAAGCAAAAATTTTAGTAACGTCTGAAAAGATTGATGATTTAAAAGAACGACTCAAAAAGTTTTTTTAGCAAAAAAAGTTAGAAATGCTGCTTTTTCAAGTCGGCATTTCTAACTTTTTCTATTCCATCTGGTTCAATAGTCCATAAATATAATCAGCCGTTTGTCCCAACGATTGTACTTGATTCGTATTTGCCAATAAAATGATATAAGTTAAACCAGTATGTGTAAAGGTATTGATTGTATTAAAACCGCCCAAAACACCATGACTCGAATAGCTTCCCGGATTAACGTAAAAGCCCATTCCATACGTAGATGAACTACCACTGGTAAACATCTTCATTTTTTCATTGTCGTTAATCAGTTTTCCCTGCATCAACGCTTGATCAAATAGATAAAAATCGGTCGCTGTAGTATAGATATCACCAGCTCCAAATAATTGGGAAAGATTCGGCAACTGGGCCTTTTCAACTTGTCCATTCTTCTCCTTATAGCTTTCAGCTAAATCGGTTATTGCCGTTTTGCTTTGATAAAACCCTGTATTTTGCATATTTGCGGGTTTGAAAATCTTTTCCTTAATATACTCTTGCGCCTTTTGCCCACTAATCAATTGTAGGATGTAGGCTAGTACTGCATAATTACTATCTGAATAATGCCACGTTCCTACTGCTGAATCACTGCTAGCTGCCTCAATTTCCTGAATGATCTGCTGCGGTAAGATTTCCTTACTACCTTCTGTTCGTCCAGTTAATCCACTTGTGTGATTAAGCAAATTTTTCACTGTTATCTGCTGTCCATTAGGGAAATCTTTGATATATTTAGCAACTGGATCTTCAATTTTCAATTTTCCTGATTGTTCCAACTGTAGTATCGCTGTTGCAATAATTGCTTTTTGTGCTGAACCAATGTAATACCGTGTAGTCGGTGTATTTTTGATCTGCTTTTCCTGATTTGCCAAACCATAGGATTGGTTTAAAATCACTTTTCCCTTGCGAACTACTAAAGCGGTTCCTGAAAAACGTTGACTAGTTAAATAGTTATCTAGTTCCTGATTCGCGGTCACTGGTAAAACAACGGCTGCTTTCTCTTCAGGTTTTACTTTGATTTCTTCCTTAGATGACATCGTAGAAGTTCCAGTTGATTCGATTTTTGATTCTTTTGTTTTAGTAGCATGAAAATCTAGAGAGTGTGCCTGCCAAGCCAATAGGCAACCTACAACTAAAAACAGTATTGCGCTGCCTCCAATAACAATCTTTTTCATTCTATTCTCGCCATCCTTATGACTTAAAGTATAGCAATTTTCTAGAAAAAAAACGTTCATTTGCTCTCATCTATCAATTTTATTCGTTTCTTGTAAGATGACTGTAAGATGCTTCCTCTCTATAAAAAAAGTTGCGACGCAGATTCACGTCGCAACTTCTATTTCTGATTAACCTTCGTACAATTCACGAATTGGTGTCATAATGATGCGGTTCAAGTCATTGATAATTACGCTGAAAGCTTGTTCTTTCACCATTAATTCATTAATCAATTCTTCTTGTTGAACCTTTTCAGCTAGTGCTTGCGCCTTTTCTGCATCTTCATCGCTGAAGTCTTCGCCGCGCATTTGTTTCTCCTGTAAACTTTGTTGGAATGCTTGGAAATCCTTAAATGCTGCGTATGCTGTTTCGTTTTTCTTCAATTCTGCAAAAGCTGCTTCTAAAGATTTAAATTCCGGTAGCTCACGAATTTCGCGTTCTAGCCCGTTTGCTGAATCATAAATGTTTGCCATTTTGTATTCCCTCATTTTCTATAAAAGTTACTTTTCTATTGTAACATGAATGGAAACGGGTTCACACCCTAATTTCCTGGTTGATACTGTTGCCACAATTCTTGGGCTTTATCCTTCAACTTATTTGCACCTTCTTTGGCCTTCTCAAAGAAGTTCGCTGCTCCTTCGCTAGCCTTGCCGCCGATGTCTTTTAGCTCATCTCGCCATTTACTTGCATCACCATTTGCTTCTCCTTGGTTGACTTGATCCGCTGCCACGACTTTTCCACCCGTCGCATAGGCATCTGCAACATCAAACGAGTACTGCCCAGCATAAGGTAAGATCGACTCAGCCTCTGCTTTAAAGACCTGTCCGACCTCTGATCCACTTGTCCCGCTTAAGTAATGTGTTTCACTCACTTTTTCGAAACCTAGCCAAGTAGAAATTACGACATTCGGCGTATAGCCAATGATCCATTGATCATTTACTTTATTCGCATCGAAATTGGTTTCTGTCGTTCCTGTTTTACCAGCAACGGTAAATCCTGCTGGAGCTGCTTGCGCCGCCGTTCCGTTAGAAAATGTTCCTAATAGCATACTGGTCATTTCATTGGCTACTTCTTTTGAGATTACTTGGTCATACTTAGGCGAACTATTATCCTCTACCACAGCACCTGTGGAATCAATAATTTTCGTAATTAAATGAGGATCGTAAACTTTTCCTTCGTTTGCAAATGCGCCATAAGCTGCCGCCATCCTCAATGGTGACGTCCCTTTTTCTAAACCACCTAGCGCCAATCCGTAATATTTATCTGACTTGCTCAAAGGAATTCCAAATTCTTCAGCTTTATTATAGCCCTTACTCAAGCCCATCTCATGCAATAACCAAACTGCGGGCAAATTCAAGCTTTGTGCTACAGCCTGATACATTGGTACTTCACCTTGGTAGGTTCCATCATAATTCTTCGCTTTGTAATATGTTTGCGGTTCATCTTTTAGAATACTATCCGGTTTGTACCCAGATTCTAAAGCAGAGGAATAGACACTTAATGGTTTCATCGTCGATCCTGGGGACCGTTGCATTTGTGTTGCAAAGTTATAGCTCCGGAAAATATGTTCGCCGCGTCTTCCTACTAACGCTTGAACCCCACCCGTCTTTGGATCCAGAGCAACTGATGCTGATTGAGGCATCGCTCCATCCGCTGCATTTGCAGGGAAGTTCGCATTATTCTCATAAACAGCTTCCATTTGTTTTTGATAGTCTTGATCCAATGAAGTATAAATTTTGTATCCTTTATTTAGTAAGTCTTTTTCAGACATGCCATACCGTTCCACTGCCTCATCGATCACCGCATCAAAATAGGATGGGTAGCGATAACCTGCATCTGCTGAAGAATACGTGTCATTCAACTCTGATCCCAAGTCAATCGCTTTTTCTTGAGCTTCTTGTTCTTTAGAAAGCTTCCCATTTTCCACCATCACAGAAAGCACAGTATTACGGCGATTCACCGCATTTTCTAAATTATCGATCGGATTATAGATGCTTGGCCCCTTCAACATTCCAACGATCGTTGCTGCTTCGCCAATCGTTAGTTGATTAGCATCGACACCAAAATATTTTCTTGCAGCATCTTGCACTCCCCAAACACCATTACCAAAATAGGCATTATTCAAGTACATCGTCAAAATCTGATCTTTGCTATATTTCTTTTCAATTTCAATCGCCATAAAGATTTCTTTGGCTTTTCGCTCTAGCGTCTGATCGAGCGTTAAATACGCATTTTTGGCTAATTGCTGCGTTAAGGTACTTCCTCCACCAGTGATGTGACCAGCAGTTATTCGACCTACAACCGCCCGTGCGATCCCTTTAATATCAAATCCATGATGTTTATAAAAATTTCGATCCTCTGTCGAGACCACCGCATCTTTTAGGTACGGAGAAATCTGATCACTCTCAACATAGGTTCCTTTCTGTCCGTAAAGAGAACCCGCCTGTTCATTTTTTTCATCATAAATGACTGTCGACTGTTTCAAACTAGATTGCAATGTCTCTACATTGACCGACTTTGCTAAGAAAAATAGATAGACACTCATAACTAAAACAACGACAAGCGTTAATAAGAGCAAGATTTTATTGATATGATATTTTTTCCAAATACGTTTGCGCCAATGATGAAAACGAATCAAGTAGGGCTTGATCCATTGCCAAAAAGTCTTTGTACCACTTCGAAACTTTTGCCAAAAAACTTTTGCACCATCTTTAAATTTGCGCCAAATTTCCTGAAAATCCATTTTTTGATCTCCATTCTATACAAAATTCAGACACAGTGTATCATAAAGCTCCTACCTAATGCTTGGGTCTTGAGACTGATACACACTTGGATGTATTCTAGCATGGGATCCCAAGGAAAAGCTGATTTTTTTCTTAAATATCCTTTAAAAGTGATACAATTAGCCAGATCATTCCTTTTCGAAAGCCGATAATTCGATAAATTAAACGATTTACGATTTATAGCCCGACCAAAATAATATCCGGCTCGAAAATGAAGATATTGAAAAAAAAGGAGCAATGAAATGAAATTCACTATGACTTTGCCCGAGCAAACGACGAAAATGACGGTCAAAGATTTGTTAGAGCAAGAGTGGCTAGTTCCACGAAAAGTCCGTCATTTTATTCGAACGCGTAAAGGAATCTTAATCAATGGAGAAAACTGTCATTTTCAAACATTCGTCCAGTCTGGAGATGTCATCACCCTTATGCTCGAAGCAAGCGATTATCCCGAACGAAATATCTTACTCGGCGACGAAAAAATGATCCATGTTCTGTATGAAGACGAGCATATAATCATTGTGAATAAACCTTATGGCATGAAGACGCATCCCAACCAGCCAGACGAAAAAGACACTTTAGTTAATCATTTAGCTGCTTATTTAGCACCTGATTTTCAACCTCATGTCGTCCATCGTTTAGATAAAGAAACCAGCGGTGCGATCCTGTTTGCAAAGAACCCTTTTGTCTTGCCAATTTTAGGTCGTCTGTTAGAACAGAAGAAAATCTATCGCCGCTATCAGGCAGTCGTTCATGGTACGTTAAAAAAAGATCTGACAATCAATCAAAAAATTGGGCGTGATCGTCATGATCGTCGAAAACGACGGATTGATCCCAAAGGTGGTAAACCCGCGATTACTCATATAACCGTTGCAAAACAGACTGGCAAACAAACATCCGTCTATTGCCAACTAGATACAGGCAGAACTCATCAAATTCGAGTACACCTAGCCAGTATTGGACACCCATTAGTTGGCGATCCTCTGTATAGCAGAAATCCCAGCGGTCGCTTGATGTTACATGCTTATGAACTTCATCTCCATCATCCATTTACCAATCAGGAAATATCTGTTCAAGCATTACCTGGATTATGGAAATAAAACAAAAACCAGTCAAAACAAAGCGAAACCTGTTTTGACTGGTTTTTTACTAAACTTAGAAAATTAGTTCGAAAAAAAGAGAGGACCTTGGTTTCGATCCTCTCTGTTATTACTATCTTAACTCTTAGTACCAGCCGTTTGCTTGCCAGAATGATTGTGCGCCTTCCCATGAACCGTAACGAGAAGTTACATATTGGTCCGCAACACGTTCTTGGTTTTCTGCAGAGTAGTCACCGTTTAAATATGAAGCGGATAATTGGTAACGTCCAATGTATTGACCGTTTGTTGCTGAGTATGAACCGCCTGATTCACGTTGTGCAATCCATTCTTTCGCTGAAGAAGTACCTGTCGCTGCTGCAGGAGCTGCTGCTTGTGCAACTGGAGCTGCTTGTTGTTGAACTGGAGCCGCTTCTTGTACTGCAGGAGCTGCTTGTTGTTGAACCGGAGCAGCTTGTGCTTGTTGTGCTGGAGCTGCTGCTTGAGTCGAAGCAGGTTCTGCTGTTTTTTCAGCTTTTGCATCGCCGTCAATTGTTAATTCTTGACCTGCAAAAATCATATCTACGTTAGAAATTTTATTTGCTTTCGCAATTGATTCTACTAAACTATCGTTACCAGCAAACTTATGAGAAATTTTTGATAAAGTATCTCCTGATTCTACAGTATAAGTTTCTGACGCATGCGCATCTGTAGCTCCCATCGCCAAACCTGCACCTGCTGCTAATACTGTACTAAAAAGAACTGTTTTCCCTAATTTCATTATGTAACTTCCTCCGATTTTTCTTATGTGTTTTTTCTTCTGTCTTATTGACTACGAGAGATACTTTACCATCCTTTTGTGTTTCATGGGTAATATTAATGTAACAGTTCATTACAATAACATAAAACTATGTAACAAAACCTCCATCAGTGTGTCACTTTGAAATATATCACTTTTATTCTTATCAAGAAAATCCCTTGCTATAGAGCTAATTCCAAGAATGTAACTGTTTTATTCTTGTATTACAAAAATTATCTTTAGAAACATTGACATCTTTTTGTAAAGAAAGTCGTATTCATATTTTTATTCTTTTTGAATTACTTTGAAAATAATTTTTATAGATTTTGAATTTTAATTATAGTTTATAACAAAAAAATACTTCTACTCTATCGATAAAGAGTAGAAGTATTTTTCACTTAATTCTTAGATGCCGCCGCCATTTTCTTGCTTGCGGTCCGACTAATTTATCAACTAAACGAATTTTCAAGCTAAGATAAAAATACACGAATCCGCCCGTCCCTGCTGTTAATAAACAAATAACTAGAGCAGAAAATCGTGAATCTGGATCAAATGCAAGATAGCTCAATTGTCTTACGATCACAGCTACAATCAGCATTATCAGCGTTAAAAGTAAAATCAAAACACACCGGCGAAAGGCCAACTGATAATTTGCATGAACCACTCTTCGCAACTTCCAGAGGCACAAACCACAGGTTAAGCTTAATCCGATAAAAGTAGCTGCTAGTGGTCCGTAAACCTCCAACAGTTCAATTAGCGGTACTTGAATAAGCCCTTTTAGTACCAGTCCTACGAACCAATATTTCACTGCAACACGGCTATGAGAAATTCCTTGCAGTGTTGTTGAAAGCATCATAGACAATGCTGAAACTAGCCCCGCCCAACAGGCGGCAACAAGCACACGACTGCCTAAAACATCGGCTGAATAAAAAACCGTATTCAAAGGATAAGCTAGTAAAATCATCCCAAAAACAGCTGGCAGCATGATGAAAGCAAAAAGCTGGATATTCGTATTTACTAGTTTTGCTAGCTCTGGACGACGTTTTTGAGTAAAAAGTTCCGTCAGCATCGGCAGGCTGGTTAATGCTAGCGAGGTTCCTAGAGCAACTACGACCATCGTCAGTTTATCTGGATTCGCACTGAATAAGGCGTACAAATCCACCAGCTGATCATGGCTGTAATTTGTATTGGCATTCATTGTATGGATGAAGGTCACTTGATCAATCAATTTATAAAAAGTGATTCCAGCACCAAGTAAAATAAACGGAATCGCTTGTCTAATGGTTTCTAGTAATAATTTTTTCGTATCAATCGTCACTTTGTTTAAACTGCGTTCAAGTTGCAGATCACTCTTTTTACGATCCTTAAACCAATAAAAAAGCAAGACTCCATAGGAACCAATCATTCCGACAGATGCTGCGAAGGTTGATTGGATCACCGCATTCAAATAGTCACCCTTCATGACCTTCATAATAATAAAGACACTTAAGAGCATATACAAAACACGTAGCGCCTGTTCAACCAGTTGTGAGACGGCAGAAGGTCGCATATCCTGCTGGCCTTGAAAATAGCCCCGTAAGACACTCATACAAGGAAAAGCAATAACCGCAATGCTTAACGCTTGAATCACTGGAATCAACGACCGCCCGCCACCTGATATTCCAGCTAATAGCGGTGCCATGAAAAACATCAAACCGCCGAAGAAAATGCCTAAAATTGCCGTAGCCTGCAAGGCCTTGATAAATAGACGACGACTCGTCCGGTATTCCCCCATCGAATTATACCGAGCAATCTGCTTGGCAATCGCACCTGGTAACCCAGCTGTTGAGATCATCATAAACAATGCATAAAACGTGTAACCCATATTAAATAATCCGTTGGCCGCGCGGGCATTTTCTCCCATCCAGGCGTACCATGGAATAATGTAGATCGCTCCTAACAGCCGTGAAAAAATATTCCCCACTGACAGCCAAGCTGACCCTTGGATCATTTTTTCCTGATAAGTCAGATCACTCGGTCGTGTCTCTTTCATGGTCTCCTCCTTCAAAAAATCGCTACCCTTATAGTAAAGCTAAATCGCGCTCCTGACAATCACTCTTTACTTTTTCTCTTACTAAGCTATGCTATAATAGCCTAGACTATAAATTGGAGGTCTCAACATGCTGACACTTACCCAAATTCAACAAATACTTGAACAAGAAAACCTTTTAAGAGAGTTCATTACGCCCACACGTTGGTCGCTGACTGCTCCTTTTGACAAAAGCTTTCAAAAAATTTCTTATGACTCACGTGAAGTCGATGCGGATACCCTTTTTTTCTGTAAAGGAAATAACTTTCAACAACGGTTTTTAGAACAGGCCTTATCAGAAGGGTTAACTTGCTACATCGCCGAACAGCCCTATGAAGTTCCAGCAGAGCTGGCAATCATCGTAACGGATATCCGGAAAGCTTTGGCCGTTTTAAGTATGGCCTTTTATGATTATCCGCAAGAAAAATTAAAGCTAGTGGGGATCACCGGAACAAAGGGCAAAACAACCGTCGCCTATTTCACGAAAAAAATCTTAGACATTACGACGAATAAAAAGACCGCTCTTCTATCTACTTTAAATACCACATTAGATGGCGTGAGTTTCTTTAAATCAAAACTTACGACGCCAGAATCATTGGATTTATATCGGATGATGGCAGAAGCTGTAGCCAATGGTATGACACATCTGGTAATGGAAGTCTCTTCTCAAGCGTATAAAGTAGCGCGTGTTTATGGTTTAACCTTTGATGTAGGGATTTTTCTCAATATCTCTCCCGACCATATCGGACCGATTGAGCATCCGACATTTGAAGATTACTTCTATTGTAAACGGCAATTAGTTGCTAATTCTCGTCAAGTCATCCTACAGCACGAGATTGATCACTTTGATCTTTTACAAGAATTAGCCGAAAAACAAAATATTCCCATCATTACATATGGGAATAAACAAGCAGATTATCACGTACAGCCAGCTGAACATCCGCTAGCCTTTGACTTAATCGGCGCGCAGGATATTTTTGGCTTAAATGGTAACTACTCTATTTTGTTAGCTGGCGATTTTAATAAAGAAAATGCTGCTGCTGCTTTACTTGCCAGTGCGCTCGTTGGTTCTGACCAAGAAGCCGGACGTCAAGGGCTCGCTGAAGCATTAGTTCCGGGACGCATGAATCTTTTATTGAAATCAAATGGCGCCCACATTTATGTAGACTATGCACATAATTATTTAAGTATGAAATCATTGCTCGCTTTTGCTAAAGAACAGCATCCAGATGGTAAACTCCTTGTCATTACCGGTTCAACTGGCAATAAAGCAGAATCACGCCGTGAAGGCTTAGGTCAAGCAATTGGTGAATATGCCGATGTGGCGATTTTGACCAGTGACGATCCCAACTTTGAGGATCCTAAAAAAATCGCAGACGAGATCAAAGAAAGCATTAAAAATGATCATGTACGTGTACAGTTTGAAATTGATCGCAAAAAAGCGATCAAAGATGCGATTCAACAAGCCGGACCAAATGATGCCATCGTTTTAGCAGGTAAAGGAACCGACAAATATATGACGGTTAACGGCGAAGATCTCCCTTATGAAGGTGATTATCATTTAGCAGAAGAGTTTATTAAAGACTAACGGAACATTCCCGTTAGTCTATTTTTATGTTCTGACAGATCGTTGCTGCCTTCATATATACCTCTTCAATCAACGCTTTAGCTGTCTTCACCTCCGAAAATAGCCCCGCAATTTGTCCAGCCATCACAGCCCCGTTTTCTGTATCGCCGATATCTGTAGCACGTTTCAAGACTTCTAGAGAGAACACTTCATTTGGTTTTTCCCTCTCAGTCAATTTATTTTTTAGCCCACGGATCGCACCACCCTTAGTTTTATGCAGCACTACGGTTGCTGTATCATCTGCTTGTAGAATCGCTTGCTGATAATTTTCATGAATTGGACACTCCGCAACTGTTAAAAAGGCCGTCCCCATTTGGACACCCTGTGCCCCTAATGCAAAAGCTGCTGCCATTCCACGACCATCACCGATTCCTCCAGCCGCAATTACAGGAATAGCCACCGCTTGAGAGACTTGTGGTATCAATGCCATAGAAGTCGTTTCACCAATATGTCCGCCTGCTTCCATCCCTTCTGCGATAATACCATCTACACCTAACTGCTCCATTTTTTGTGCCAGCTTCACTGAAGGAACCACAGGAAACACTTTGATTTCGGCCTGCTTCAAACGTTTCAAATAAGGCTTAGGTGTTCCAGCTCCAGTGGTCACGATCTTAACCCCTTCTTCAATCAACACCTCAACTTGCTCTGGAATATTGTCCATCTGCAACATCAAATTAACGGCGAACGGTTTCTTTGTTCGTTCTTTAGTCCTACGAATTTGTTCCCGCAATTCCTCGCTGCTTAACCCGCCAGCAGCGAGGATTCCCAAACCTCCAGCTTCTGAGACTGCACTAGCTAATGGATAGCGAGCAATATGGGCCATTGCTCCTTGAAAAATCGGATACTGGATATCTAACAGTTCAGCGATTGCGTTCATTTAAGCCCCTCATTTCCTTTTTTACCTTATCCTAGCATAGTTCTCATGTCAGCTCATTATTTCTTTATCTGCATACAAAAAAATACTCCGCAATTACATGCGGAGCATCAAAAATTAATTTGCTACAATATTGACTAACTTATTCGGTACAACAATCACTTTGCGAACCGTTTTCCCTTCGATGTTGCGTTGGATATGTTCATCCTCTATCGCCAATTTCTCTAGTTCATCTTTCGCTAAATCAACAGCTACCATCACTTTAGAACGGACCTTCCCATTGACTTGCAGGATGACTTCGATCTCATTTTCGATCAACGCTTCTTCATCATATACCGGCCAAGCTACGTGAGAAATACCGCCTTCGTGTCCCAAGATCGCCCAAAGTTCTTCTGCGATATGCGGTGCGATCGGTGCTAATAATTGCACAAAGCCTTCGACATATTCATACGTCAAAGCTTCCGCTTTATAGGCGTCGTTTACGAAGACCATCAATTGAGAAATTGCGGTGTTCAAATGCAGATTCTCCATGTCTTCTGTCACTTTTTTGACCGTTTGATTGTAAACTTTTGTCAATGAGCCATCGTTAAGAGTCGTAATATGATCACGCATCTTCCCTTCTTCATCCACAATCAAACGCCAGACGCGATCCAAGAATTTACGAGAACCCTCAAGTCCATTTTCACTCCAAGGAATCTGAGCGTCCAATGGCCCCATGAACATTTCATACATCCGTAAGGTATCAGCACCATATTTATCTACGACATCATCAGGATTTACAACATTTTTCAATGATTTACTCATTTTTGCAGGTGCTTCTTCTAGCTCTTCGCCACTTTCAATGCTAAACCATTTACCATCACGTTTTTCTACCATATTTGTTGGTACCAGCGCACCACGACTATCACGGAAGCTTTGGCCCAAGATCATCCCTTGATTATACAATTTTTGGAATGGTTCGTTGGTTGGTACAACACCGATATCGTACAAGAATTTATGCCAGAAACGAACATACAACAAATGCAATACTGCATGCTCGGCACCACCAATATAAAGATCCACGGGCATCCAACGTTTTAATTTATCGTAATCCGCCAGCGCTTCTTTATTATGAGGATCAATAAAGCGCAAGTAATACCAAGAGCTTCCTGCCCATTGCGGCATTGTATTAGTTTCACGACGTCCTTTTTTACCAGTGATTGGATCAACGACATTGACCCACTCTTCAATATTTGCTAGTGGAGATTCACCCGTTCCACTTGGTTTGATATCTGTCGTTTTCGGTAATTCCAATGGCAATTCATAATCAGGAACTAAGCCAGTTGTCCCGTCTTCCCAATGGATAACAGGAATCGGCTCGCCCCAATAGCGTTGACGTGAGAACAACCAGTCACGCAATCGATAGCTGATTTCTTTTTTCCCGCATTCATGTTCTTCTAGCCAAGCCACCATTTGATCGATCGCATCCTGTTTGTTTAGTCCATCCAGGAATTCAGAATTAATATGCGGACCATCGCCGGTGAACGCTTCATTATCTACGTCGCCACCTTCAAGTACAGGAATGATCGGCAAACCAAACGTTTTCGCGAATTCATAATCTCGTTCATCGTGAGCCGGAACCGCCATAATCGCACCAGTTCCGTAAGAAGCTAAGACATAATCTCCAATCCAGATCGGCATTTTTTCCTCGTTTGCTGGATTAATGGCATAAGCGCCTGTGAAAACTCCGGTTTTTTCTTTCGCTAAATCGGTTCGATTCAATTCTGATTTTTTAGACGCTTCTTCAATATAAGCATCCACTGCGGCTTTTTGTTCAGGTGTCGTAATTTTTTGTACCAAATCTAATTCTGGAGCCAGCACTGCATAGGTTGCTCCAAACAACGTATCCGGACGCGTAGTGAAGACAGTAAATGTTTCCTCGCTATTTTCAATTTTAAAACGTACATTTGCACCAATTGAACGACCGATCCAGTTACGCTGCATCTCTTTGATACTTTCTGGCCAATCAAGTTCTTCCAAATCATCCAGCAAGCGATCCGCGTAGGCGGTGATTTTCAGCATCCATTGACGCATTGGTTTACGGATGACATCATAGCCGCCACGTTCACTTTTCCCATCAATAACTTCTTCATTAGAAATAACCGTACCTAATTCTGGTACCCAGTTGACTGGCACTTCCGCTTCATAAGCCAATCCTTTTTCATACATTTGTTCAAAAATCCATTGTGTCCATTTATAGTAATCAGGATCTGTGGTATTTAATTCCCGATTCCAGTCATAACTGAAGCCCAACGCATTAATTTGACGTTTGAATGTCTCGATATTTTTCTTGGTAAATTCTGCAGGGTCATTTCCTGTATCTAGCGCGTATTGTTCCGCCGGCAGACCAAAGGCATCCCAGCCCATTGGGTGCAACACATTGTAGCCTTGCGCCCTTTTCATCCGTGAAATGACATCCGTCGCTGTATAGCCCTCCGGATGTCCTACGTGTAAGCCTTGTCCAGATGGATAAGGAAACATATCTAAGGCATAAAATTTTGGTTTTTCAGGATCATCTGTGGTATTAAAAACATTGTGCTTCGCCCAATATTTTTGCCATTTTTTCTCAATCGCTTTGTGATCGTAACTCATGTTGTTCCTCCTAAATTGAATTATTCGTTTTAGATACAAAAAAATCCCATGAAAGTTCTCAAAACTCTCATAGGACGTTATCAACGTGGTACCACCTATTTTTATCTGTCCAACGACAGACCTCAAAAGAAATAACGGTCTTTAACCGGATCATTCGATCATGCTCCGAGGTAAGTTCGAATGTCTCGCATACACACTCTCAGCACCGTGCGCTCTCTGAAATGCGTTCGTTTCTACTACTCCTCTTCCAAGCAACAATATTCAAAGTAGTTTCATCTTAGCAGATTCCAAAACAATATTCAATTGAATTCCCCTTAAGAAATCACTGAAAAAATTGTCCATTAGTCGAAACATGATATAATACTTCTGTTTAGAAAGGATGAATCAGAGAAAACAATGAAAAATAAATCAATCTATCAATTAATCGGCAGCTTTACCCTGCTGTTTTTTGCGGCACTGTGTTACATCGTCCGTTTTTATCCAGAAACGTTAAATGGTTTTGACCGCGGCATCATCTATGCGGTCCATCAACTCTATCCGCAAATGAACGGCTACTTTTTATGGGTGACAAAATTTGCTAATCCAATTACTGTTGTCATTCTATCAGTTGTCTTTGTCGGTTTATTTTATTTCAATAAGCAAAAAATTACTGCTCTTTGGCTGGCTGTTAATATGGCGTTAATTAGTGGCATTGGCAATCATTTATTGAAACTTTTCTTCCATCGTGCGCGTCCGACACTCTTACCTCATATGGTGACGGAACACAGTTTTAGTTTTCCTAGTGGACACGCAACAGCAAGCACTTTATTATATGGCACATTAATTTTTGTCATGGCTTTATTCTTTAAAGAAAAAAAATCCTGCTTGATTGCTCAGATCATTGTTGGCATATTGATCTTAAGTATTGTAATCAGTCGCGTCTATCTCGGAGTTCATTATCCTAGTGATGTTCTTGCTGGTGTACTTTTAGGGAGCAGCTGGCTGTTATTCACCTATCCTTACTACAAAGAGAAAAAAATCGTTTATGATTTAAAAGCGATTAGGAGAAATTAAATGACCTTTCAATATACTGATGACCCAACCAAACGTTACCATTCATGGAATTACGCCTTACGCCAGCAATTTGGCGGAAAAATTTTTAAAGTTCCAGTCGACGGCGGTTTTGATTGTCCCAATCGTGATGGTACGGTT
Source organism: Enterococcus sp. DIV0756 (assembly GCF_051710745.1). Taxonomy (NCBI): domain Bacteria; kingdom Bacillati; phylum Bacillota; class Bacilli; order Lactobacillales; family Enterococcaceae; genus Enterococcus; species Enterococcus sp. DIV0756. The sequence continues at coordinate 2,992,049 of NZ_JBIOLF010000001.1, forward strand.
GCCCATGGCGGCTGTACCTTCTGCAGCGTATCTGGTTCTGGCGATATGATTGTTGCGCCAAGCGATCCGCTGCCTCAACAGTTCCATAAAGAAATCGACATGATGCATCAAAAATGGCCGCACGTCGATCAATACATCGTCTATTTTCAGAATTTTACTAATACCCACGCACCTGTAGAAATCATCCGTGAACGTTTTGAACAAGTTGTCAATCTTCCCGGTGTAGTCGGTCTCTCGGTCGGTACTCGTCCCGACTGTTTGCCGCCAGAAGTGGTGGACTATTTAGCAGAATTGAATCAACGCTTGTATTTATGGGTTGAATTAGGGCTGCAAACAACTTATGAAAGCACTAGTGAGACAATCAATCGCGCTCATGATTATCCAACCTACGTAGATGCAGTAGCACGTTTGCGCAAACATAATATCAATGTCTGCACCCATTTAATCAACGGCTTGCCTGGTGAGTCTTTAGAGATGATGCGGGAAAATGTTCGCCGGACGATTTTAGATTCCGATATCCAAGGGATCAAGTTGCATCTCCTGCATTTGATGCGCAATACTAAAATGCTTAGAGACTATGCAGAAGGACGTTTACAGCTGATGAGTAAAGACGATTATGTCTCTGTCATTTGCGATCAATTGGAGATGATTCCTCAAGAAATTATCATTCATCGTTTGACTGGTGATGCTCCATGGGATTCATTAATCGGTCCCATGTGGAGTTTAAAAAAATGGGAAGTCTTAAACGCGATCGATCAAGAATTGATTCGTCGTGATTCTTATCAAGGAAAATTTGCTTTGAGAGGAGCGTTCAAGCATGCTGCTAACTGCTCTGAGGTATAGTCATCAATTGCTAAAGGAAATAGTAACTGAAGGCGATCACGTGATCGACGCAACCATGGGCAATGGCAACGACACGTTTTTTTTAGCTGAATTAGTTGGATCAACTGGCCATGTTTATGCTTTTGATATTCAAGAGCAGGCGTTACAAAATACCCGTGATAAAACTTCTGACTATAGCGAACGTACAACGCTATATCTTGCTGGACATGAAACGATTGAAGAAAAAATTTCCCCTGATCAACCCATTAAGGCTGCAATTTTTAATCTTGGTTATCTGCCAAAAAGTGATAAGCAAATCGTCACCTTGCCCGAAACTACCAAGCAAGCTATGTCGGCCATTCTAAAACGATTGACCATTGGTGGACGGATGATTATTGTCATTTACTATGGTCATGAAGGTGGAGAAGCTGAAAAAAATGAGGTTCTTCGCTATTGCCAAGCTTTATCCCAAGAAAAATTTAGCGTTCTGAACTATCAATTTATCAATCAAAAGAATAATCCACCGATTTTATTGTGTGTAGAAGCTATTTCTGATTAATTGCTACGCAAAATAGATAATGAAAAGAGTGACTGATCAAAAAACGATCAGTCACTCTTTTCATTCAACCATTCTAGCACACGTTTAATCCAAGTATCCCAGAATACCCAATCATGTTTACCTGGCCCCTCTTCGAAGGTGACATCTAGATTCTTTTGTTCCATCTTATGGGCCATGTATTGACTCGCTGGATACAAATCATCCTCTGTGCCACAAGCTAAGAAGAAGCGCGGTGTAGCTTTCCCGCTTTCTACTAGTTCATCTAATAAACGAAGCGGGTCATTTTTCGAACCCTGTAGCTGATCCAGCGGTCCAAAAATCCCTTGCCAGTAAGCTTCATTTCGCACCAATAATAAACTTTCTACATCGGACAAAACAACCGCACCTGATAAAGAAGCCACCGCTGCGAAATTTTCTGGCTTCGCTAAGCCTAGCTTCAAGGCACCATATCCTCCCATCGACAAACCAGCTGCAAAAGTTCTCTCACGTTTATGAGTCAATTGAGGAAAAAGTTCGTGCACAATCGTTGGTAATTCCTCTGAAACAAACGTCCAATAATTCATATCATACGTTGTATCTGTATAAAATCCTAAATCGGTCGAAGGCATCACTACAGCCATTTGATAGTCGGCCACATAACGTTCAATCGACGTTCTCCGTTCCCAAACACTATGGTTTCCACCCATTCCGTGTAGTAAATATAAAACAGGAACATCTTCTGTTACACCAGTGGTTTCTGTTCCAATTTTCTTGTGTGTTGTTTGCGGCAAAATCACGTTCATTGCTACTTCCATTTGTAAAACATTCGAATAAACATTCACTTGTAAAAAAGCCATTCAGCTAGAGCCTCCAGTTCTTTATTCTCCATTCAGTTTAACACTTCTTGATTGTTTGCCAACCATAAAGCTAAAAATCAATGCAAAAATAACCAGTAGCAATCCGGCAAAATAAACCCAATGGAGACTGTCAAAAAGAATCTTGCGTAATTCTCTTCGCAATCCTGCCTCAATCTGTAAAGCCGTGTGAGGATTAATCAAGCGATTCATAATATCTAAATCAGTGATTCCAGCTTTCGCTAATTGTTGGCCATTTGCAACATTCAAGATAATTCCAAAAAGCGAAACCATAACGGTCTGACCAATCGTACGCGACAACGTATTAAATGAGGTAGCCACACCGATTTCTTCTTTTGGTACACTAGCTTGAGCTTCTACCGTTGTTGTTGTAACAGACAATCCGTAGCCGATTCCTAAAATACCCATAATAATGAAAAATACCCAAAAAGGACTTTGTTGAGGCAGTACTACTAATGTTCCACCCCCTGCAAGAATGATGAGCAAACCGACAGCGATAATCCTTTTGGCTGCATATTTACGCAATAGCTGGCCTGACAAAAAGGAGCCATACATCCACACGATTGACATCGGGGCTAAGACTAAACCACCAATACCTGCTGGCTTACCTAAAACACCCTGCATCCACATTGGAATATACACATCCAAGCCCATCAAAAATCCGCTAATCAGAGCAGCAACAATATTCACACTCGCAAAGGTTTTATTATTGAATAACTTCAAATTGATTACAGGATCTTCAGCACGCTTTTCTGTTCGAATAAAGAAGATCAGTGAAAAAATACTTACTGCAAATAATGCAACAACAGATAATGACAAGCCTTCGTCTCCCAATAACTGAAAACCAAGTAATAGGCTTAAGAGCGTTACTACTAAGAATAAACTGCCCAAAATATCCATTTTCTTCGCTTGATGTTCCTTTTTCTCTTCAATAAAGAAATATTGCAGCAAGCCGATCAAAGCCAAGCCAATTGGCACATTAATAAAGAAAATCCAATGCCAACCGACCGTATCCACAATCAAGCCACCAGCTAAAGGCCCAAACACACTAGCAACACCCCAAGCCGCACTCGTTAACCCTAAAACTTTGGCCCGCTTTTCAATATCATAAAGATCCGCAATAATCGTTAAGGATACTGGCATGATCGCACCAGCACCAATACCTTGAATTCCTCGAGCAATGATCAATGTCAACATCTCATTAGACATCCCGCATAAGGCAGAACCTAAGACAAATAACAGGATTCCAACAATAAAAATCGGTTTTCTACCAATTTTATCTGCTAACTTTCCATAAATCGGTGTAATCATTGCATTAGTTAATAAGTAAATAGAGAATACCCAATTCATAATCTCAATTCCGTGCAAACTACCCACGATCGTGGGCATTGCAGTAGTCACAATCGTTCCTTCAATCGCCGACATAAACGTCGCAATAAATATTCCTGCCGTCACAACCTTCACATTTGTTTTTCTATTCATTTTTTCCTCCTATTTCTTCTCTAAAATTTTTCTATACTACTCAAAGTTGCCTAGTTTATCAAAACACTAAGCAAAATCGCTTAGAAAAAGAGACGGTCCTATCGATCAATGATCAATAGAAACCGCCTCGTGAACTCCATAAAAAAATTATGTCTGTACGATTTTTATTCCAAATTCAAAGTTTTTTTCAATGCATCTACTTTATCAGTATGCTCCCATGGCAAATCGACATCTGTCCGTCCAAAATGACCATAAGCAGCTGTATCACTATAAATTGGACGCAATAGATCAAGCATCTCAATAATTCCCGCAGGACGCAGATCAAAGTTTTCACGAATTGCACCAATCAATGCTTCTTCTGTTACCTTCGCTGTGCCAAAAGTATTTACTGAAATAGAAACAGGTTGGGCTACACCAATCGCATAAGCAAGCTGTACTTCAACTTTATCAGCTAAACCAGCAGCGACAATGTTTTTCGCGATATATCGCACTGCATAAGAAGCAGAACGGTCAACTTTGGTTGCATCCTTCCCAGAGAAGGCACCACCGCCATGACGTGAATAACCGCCATACGTATCAACGATAATTTTACGTCCTGTCAATCCAGCATCCCCTTGAGGTCCGCCAATTACAAAACGGCCGGTCGGATTGATAAAGTACTTTGTTTTCTCATCTAATAATTCAGCAGGAATTTCGTGTCTGATCACTTTTTCCATTACATCTTTTTGAATCGTCTCATTATCAACAGCATCACTATGTTGCGTACTGATAACAACCGTATCTACGCGTAATGGTTTCCCGTTTTCATCGTATTCAACTGTTACCTGAGATTTTGCATCCGGTCCAAAGTATGCTACTTCACCAGATTTACGCAAATCCGCCAAGCGTTTCACTAAATGATGACTCAATGAAATAGGTAACGGCATCAATTCAGGCGTTTCGTTCACCGCAAAACCAAACATTAAACCTTGGTCTCCAGCACCGATATCATCCAATAACTCTTCCTTACCGCGTGTTTCTAACGCATCATCCACACCTTGAGCGATGTCCGGTGATTGTTCATCAATTGCGACCAAAACCGCTACATTGTCTCCATCAAACCCAAATCTTGATTCTGTATAACCAATGCGTTTGATCGTTTCACGTACTACTTTTTGGATATCTACATATGCCGAAGTAGAGATTTCTCCAAAAACTAAAACAAGCCCAGTCGTTACAGACGTTTCACATGCAACTCTGGCTTTCGGATCCTTTTCTAAAATTGCATCCAAAATAGCATCACTGATTTGATCAGCAACCTTATCTGGATGTCCTTCTGAAACTGATTCAGATGTAAATAAACGACGTTCTTCCATTATAACTATTCCCCCTAATTTTTATTCGGTTACAAGGAATCTCTGAGCTTTTTCAGAGCCTATCGGGAACTTGCAACGACTCGATTATAACAGAAAAATAGCTCCTGTCACTAATAAACCAGCAATAAACCTGAAAACTTATAGAAAATCGTTCCAAAACAAAAAAAAGAGACGTATAAAACGTCTCAGAATGACCCGTACGGGACTCGAACCCGTGTTACCGCCGTGAAAGGGCGGTGTCTTAACCGCTTGACCAACGGGCCATAAATTAAAAAACGGAGAAGGAGGGATTTGAACCCTCGCGCCGGTTTCCCGACCTACACCCTTAGCAGGGGCGCCTCTTCAGCCACTTGAGTACTTCCCCAAAAACCAAAAAGATTTTAATGGGCCTAAATGGACTCGAACCATCGACCTCACGCTTATCAGGCGTGCGCTCTAACCAGCTGAGCTATAGGCCCTTCATAAAAACTAAAGCGGGTGACGAGAATCGAACTCGCGACAACAGCTTGGAAGGCTGTGGTTTTACCACTAAACTACACCCGCATGGCGGTCCCGACGGGATTTGAACCCGCGATCTCCTGCGTGACAGGCAGGCATGTTAACCCCTACACCACGGAACCGTAATTTTTAGTTTTTAATTGCGGGAGCAGGATTTGAACCTACGACCTTCGGGTTATGAGCCCGACGAGCTACCAGACTGCTCCATCCCGCGATAATAATATTAAAAAGGAGGATAAGGGATTCGAACCCTTGCACGGTTTTACCCGCCTGACGGTTTTCAAGACCGTTCCCTTCAGCCGGACTTGGGTAATCCTCCGAATAAAAATAATGACCCGTACGGGACTCGAACCCGTGTTACCGCCGTGAAAGGGCGGTGTCTTAACCGCTTGACCAACGGGCCATAATTTTAATGGGCCTAAATGGACTCGAACCATCGACCTCACGCTTATCAGGCGTGCGCTCTAACCAGCTGAGCTATAGGCCCTTCATAAAAACTAAAGCGGGTGACGAGAATCGAACTCGCGACAACAGCTTGGAAGGCTGTGGTTTTACCACTAAACTACACCCGCAACTCTGATGGCGCGGGACAGAATCGAACTGCCGACACATGGAGCTTCAATCCATTGCTCTACCAACTGAGCTACCGAGCCAGAAACGGTCCCGACGGGATTTGAACCCGCGATCTCCTGCGTGACAGGCAGGCATGTTAACCCCTACACCACGGAACCGTAATTTTTAGTTTTTAATTGCGGGAGCAGGATTTGAACCTACGACCTTCGGGTTATGAGCCCGACGAGCTACCAGACTGCTCCATCCCGCGATAATAATATTAAAAAGGAGGATAAGGGATTCGAACCCTTGCACGGTTTTACCCGCCTGACGGTTTTCAAGACCGTTCCCTTCAGCCGGACTTGGGTAATCCTCCATGAAAGAGTCACTATGGACCTTGTAGGACTCGAACCTACGACCGGACGGTTATGAGCCGTCTGCTCTAACCAACTGAGCTAAAGGTCCTGGCTCGAATAAAATCGCGGCGGAGGGGATCGAACCCCCGACCTCCCGGGTATGAACCGGACGCTCTAGCCAGCTGAGCTACACCGCGTTATTAATAAAAAATGGAGCCTAGCGGGATCGAACCGCTGACCTCCTGCGTGCAAAGCAGGCGCTCTCCCAGCTGAGCTAAGGCCCCAAAATTTTATTGCTATCGGGAAGACAGGATTCGAACCTGCGACCCCTTGGTCCCAAACCAAGTGCTCTACCAAGCTGAGCTACTTCCCGAAATGCACCCGAGAGGACTCGAACCTCTAACCCCTTGATTCGTAGTCAAGTACTCTATCCAATTGAGCTACGGGTGCGTTATTTAGTTAATGCCGAGGACCGGAATCGAACCGGTACGGTGATCACTCACCGCAGGATTTTAAGTCCTGTGCGTCTGCCAGTTCCGCCACCCCGGCGTTTTTCCCTGGTCTTCAGGAAAGCGGAAAACGGGGTTCGAACCCGCGACCCCCACCTTGGCAAGGTGGTGCTCTACCACTGAGCTATTTCCGCACGATGCCGGCTAAAGGACTTGAACCCTCGACCCTCTGATTACAAATCAGATGCTCTACCAACTGAGCTAAGCCGGCAACTACAAAAAAATAAAATGCGGGTGAAGGGACTTGAACCCCCACGCCGTAAGGCGCTAGATCCTAAATCTAGTGCGTCTGCCAATTCCGCCACACCCGCATATACTTATGAGCCGTACTGGGCTCGAACCAGTGACCCTCTGATTAAAAGTCAGATGCTCTACCAACTGAGCTAACGGCTCAAATGGAGGTTAACGGGATCGAACCGCTGACCCTCTGCTTGTAAGGCAGATGCTCTCCCAGCTGAGCTAAACCTCCATGAGTTCGCGTGGCGACGTCCTAATCTCACAAGGGGCAACCCCTCACTACAATCGGCGCTAAGAAGCTTAACTTCTGTGTTCGACATGGGAACAGGTGTATCCTTCTCGCTATCGCCACCACACTATGTTTTTTTGAGTAAACGTCGTTCACTCAAAACTGGATCAGAAACAGTTAAACAACCGTGAATCAATTTTATTGGTTAAGTCCTCGATCGATTAGTATCAGTCCGCTCCGTACATCACTGCACTTCCACTCCTGACCTATCTACCTGATCATCTCTCAGGGATCTTACTTTCTTAAAGAAATGGGAAATCTCATCTTGAGGTGGGCTTCACACTTAGATGCTTTCAGCGTTTATCCCTTCCCTACATAGCTACCCAGCGATGCCTCTGGCGAGACAACTGGTACACCAGCGGTAAGTCCATCCCGGTCCTCTCGTACTAAGGACAGATCCTCTCAAATTTCCAACGCCCGCGACGGATAGGGACCGAAC
>NZ_JBIOLF010000001.1:3002500-3397840 GCF_051710745.1 Enterococcus sp. DIV0756
GAAATCTCCGGATCAAAGCTTACTTACAGCTCCCCGAAGCATATCGGTGTTAGTCCCGTCCTTCATCGGCTCCTAGTGCCAAGGCATCCACCGTGCGCCCTTATTCACTTAACCTTATCTTGACTTTCGTCAAGGGTCTTACTAATTTCCATGAGCGATCATGTTCCTTAGTAATAAATAAGCAATTGAACTTATTAAAAAACTCATTCAACGCGGTGTTCTCGGTTTGTTTAAATTATTGTTTCTGTATCCAGTTTTCAATGAACGATTTGAGAGTAAACCTCTCAAAACTGAACGAATAAAAGCAAGCCTGTGTAGTTTCCGTAACGTTCATCTTAGATGAACTGATTCCTTAGAAAGGAGGTGATCCAGCCGCACCTTCCGATACGGCTACCTTGTTACGACTTCACCCCAATCATCTATCCCACCTTAGGCGGCTGGCTCCAAAAGGTTACCTCACCGACTTCGGGTGTTACAAACTCTCGTGGTGTGACGGGCGGTGTGTACAAGGCCCGGGAACGTATTCACCGCGGCGTGCTGATCCGCGATTACTAGCGATTCCGGCTTCATGTAGGCGAGTTGCAGCCTACAATCCGAACTGAGAGAAGCTTTAAGAGATTAGCTTAGCCTCGCGACTTCGCGACTCGTTGTACTTCCCATTGTAGCACGTGTGTAGCCCAGGTCATAAGGGGCATGATGATTTGACGTCATCCCCACCTTCCTCCGGTTTGTCACCGGCAGTCTCGCTAGAGTGCCCAACTAAATGATGGCAACTAACAATAAGGGTTGCGCTCGTTGCGGGACTTAACCCAACATCTCACGACACGAGCTGACGACAACCATGCACCACCTGTCACTTTGCCCCCGAAGGGGAAGCTCTATCTCTAGAGTGGTCAAAGGATGTCAAGACCTGGTAAGGTTCTTCGCGTTGCTTCGAATTAAACCACATGCTCCACCGCTTGTGCGGGCCCCCGTCAATTCCTTTGAGTTTCAACCTTGCGGTCGTACTCCCCAGGCGGAGTGCTTAATGCGTTAGCTGCAGCACTGAAGGGCGGAAACCCTCCAACACTTAGCACTCATCGTTTACGGCGTGGACTACCAGGGTATCTAATCCTGTTTGCTCCCCACGCTTTCGAGCCTCAGCGTCAGTTACAGACCAGAGAGCCGCCTTCGCCACTGGTGTTCCTCCATATATCTACGCATTTCACCGCTACACATGGAATTCCACTCTCCTCTTCTGCACTCAAGTTTCCCAGTTTCCAATGACCCTCCCCGGTTGAGCCGGGGGCTTTCACATCAGACTTAAGAAACCGCCTGCGCTCGCTTTACGCCCAATAAATCCGGACAACGCTTGCCACCTACGTATTACCGCGGCTGCTGGCACGTAGTTAGCCGTGGCTTTCTGGTTAGATACCGTCAAGGGATGAACATTTTACTCTCATCCTTGTTCTTCTCTAACAACAGAGTTTTACGATCCGAAAACCTTCTTCACTCACGCGGCGTTGCTCGGTCAGACTTTCGTCCATTGCCGAAGATTCCCTACTGCTGCCTCCCGTAGGAGTTTGGGCCGTGTCTCAGTCCCAATGTGGCCGATCACCCTCTCAGGTCGGCTATGCATCGTTGCCTTGGTGAGCCGTTACCTCACCAACTAGCTAATGCACCGCGGGTCCATCCATCAGTGACGCAAAAGCGCCTTTCAAACCGAAACCATGCGGTTTCGATTGTTATACGGTATTAGCACCTGTTTCCAAGTGTTATCCCCTTCTGATGGGCAGGTTACCCACGTGTTACTCACCCGTTCGCCACTCCTTTTCTTTCGGTGGAGCAAGCTCCGGTGAAAGAAAAAGCGTTCGACTTGCATGTATTAGGCACGCCGCCAGCGTTCGTCCTGAGCCAGGATCAAACTCTCATAAAAAGTGTTTGAAACAGTCTTGCGACTGTTAAGCTCAATTGTAATAATTGACTTGCTAGCATATTGCTTGCTATGTTGTTTGCTTCTATAACAGAAGCGCCCCACACATTTGGTTTGTTTTATTCGTTCAGTTTTCAAAGGTCTACATTGTTTGTCGCTTTGTTTCAGCAACTTTTAAATCATAACAGATTGCCGTTTTGATGTCAACAACTTTTTCAAAGTTTTTTTCGAAGAAATTATTGCCATCGCTTTATGCGACTTTGTTAGAATAACTGAAAGTCAGTCATCTGTCAATAACAATTTTAAGTTTTTTTGAGCGGTACTCGCTCGCTTTGGAACATTAAATAATATACCAACATAATCTTCTTCGGTCAATTAAAATTATTGTTTTTTTCAACTTTTTTTTCATTACTGACCGATGTTCTTTGTTGTTCGTGTAAATGTTCGCAAATAACATGAAAGCTGACTGAAAATTCCCTTTTCACAAAAAACTCAATCGCATTTTAGCATTATAAGATGACATCAAATTCTAATAATTCATTGGTCATATCAAAAAAAAGACGCTCAGCTTCACTGAACGTCTAAAAATTTTCAATTCTTAACGCATTGTTGGGAACAATAGAACGTCACGAATTGACTGCACGTCTGTTAGCAACATGACCAGACGATCAATTCCAATTCCCAATCCACCAGTTGGCGGCATCCCATATTCTAACGCTTCTAAGAAATCTTCATCCACACCATGCGCTTCATCGTTTCCTTGTTCACGTTCTTTTTCTTGTGCTTCGAAACGAGACCGTTGATCGATTGGATCATTCAATTCAGTAAAGGCATTTGCAAATTCACGCCCTACAATAAATAATTCAAAGCGGTCAGTAAAACGTCCATCCTCTGCATTTTTCTTCGCAAGTGGCGAGACTTCTACTGGATGACCATAAACAAACGTCGGTTGTTCCAGCGTCTCTTCAACGAAGGTTTCAAAAAATTCATTGATAATATGTCCAATTTCCATATTGTCATTAATCTCAACGTTGTGTTCTTTTGCTAATGAACGTGCGTCTTCAATCGTCATTTCAGGCCAAAAATCAACACCGGTTTGTTCTTTGATTGCATCAACCATGTGAACACGTTTGAATTCAGAACCTAAATTAATAGTTTTTCCATCATAAGTAAGCGTCGTCTCACCAAGAACATTTTCTGCAACATTACGAATGATTCCTTCAGTCAAATTCATGACATCTAGATAATCATGATACGCTGTATAAACTTCCATCATTGTAAATTCTGGATTATGAGTTGTATCGATCCCTTCGTTACGGAAAACACGACCAATTTCATATACCTTTTCCATTCCACCAACAATTAGACGTTTTAAATGCAGCTCAAGCGCTATACGCAAGTAAAGATCCATATCTAAGGCATTATGATGCGTGATAAATGGGCGAGCAGTTGCGCCACCAGCTTCATTATGCAAGACAGGTGTTTCTACTTCAATATAACCCAAACCATCTAAATAACGACGAATTTGGCTGATAATTTGACTGCGCTTAGTAAAACGATCAAAGCTTTCACGATTGCTGATCAAATCCAAGTAACGTTGACGATAGCGTTGTTCCACATTCGTTAAGCCATGATATTTTTCTGGTAATGGTCGTAATGCTTTCGATAGCAGAGTAATTTCTTTGGCTTTGATTGATACTTCACCTGTATCAGTCTTCATGATTTCACCAGTTACACCAAAGAAATCTCCTAAATCTCCCTTTTTGAAAATCGCATACGCTTCTTCTCCAACTTCATCTTTACGAACGTAAATTTGGATTTGCCCTTCACGATCTTGTAAATGTGCAAAACCAACTTTTCCTTTTCCACGCTTTGTCATCATTCGACCAGCGATACTTGCGGTTAATTGTTTTTCAAGAAGCTCTTCTTTGGTATTTGCATCATATGTTTCATGTAGCTCTTTTGAATTTGTTGTACGTTCAAAACGTGCGCCAAATGGATCAATACCTTCTTCACGAAGAATATCCATTTTTTCGCGGCGGACACGCATTTGATCGTTCATTTCTGTCAAATTAGTTTGTTCCTCAGTCACGAATGTTCCTCCTCAGTATGTAATTACTCTTTCTTATAATGCCAATGAATAGACAAAAAATCAAGCCGAATTCCTCATTCGGCTTGAAGTTTAGCTAATTTCCACCTTTGTTTCGGTCTTTTCGACAAGTTGATCTAATAAATCTAAGATTACCTGTTTTTCTTCCGTTTGATTGATGGCCACTTTTGTTTTAGCAGAGCGCGGAATTCCCTTGAGGTAATAACTAGCATGTTGTCGAAATTCGCGACTTGCAATTTTTTCACCCTTCAGGTTGATCAAGCGTTCTAAATGTAATTTAGCTGTTTCAATTTTCTCTCGTGCCGTTGGTTCAGGAATCAATTCACCTGTCTCCAAATAGTGCTGTGTTTGGTGAATCATCCACGGATTACCTAGCGCTGCACGTCCGATCATTACTGCATCAACACCGACGTCTTCAATCATTCGTTTGGCATCTTCTGGCGTACGAACGTCCCCGTTGCCCATAAATGGAACAGTTAATTGATCTGCAACTTGTTTTAATATAGTCCAATCCGCTTTTCCTTCATACATTTGAACCCTAGTCCTACCATGCATAGCAATTGCCGCAGCACCTGCGCTTTGAGCAGCTAATGCATTCTCAACGGCAAAAATATGTTGTTCATCCCAACCAATTCGCATTTTGACAGTCACGGGAATATCTACAGCAGAAGAAACTGCCTCTACCATTTCGTAGACTTTATTGGGGTCCAAAAGCCATTTCGCACCTGCCTCTGCCTTAATGACTTTGTTGACAGGGCACCCCATATTAATATCAATGATGTCTGCTTCCGTATTTTCCTGCACAAATTGAGCTGCTTCTACTAATGATTCTTTATTCCCACCAAAAATTTGTACACTTAATGGATGCTCCCGTTCGTCAATGTAAAGCATCTCCAGTGTCTTTTTGTTTCTGAAATGAATTCCTTGATCGCTGATCATCTCACAGACGACTAATCCAGCACCAAATTCTTTCACCGTCACTCGAAAAGCTGCATTCGTTATCCCTGCCATCGGGGCTACTACAACCCGGTTTGGAACCTCCACATCTCCAATTTTCCATGTGCCATTCAATGGTTTCACTACTATTCCCCCAAAATCTCCTGTTTCAACTCGTAAAGATCCGCTTCACTGTATTCATATTTATTATTGCAGAAGGCACAGACAGCTTCCGCACCATGATCCTGATCAATTAATTCTTGTATTTGCTCTGCACCCAATGTAATGATCGCTGATGCAAATTTTTCTTTTGAGCAATCACATTTAAATTGAACAGGCAGTTCTTCCAAAAATTCCACATCATCTGTTGCTAATAAGTTCCGCAGAATCTCTTCTGGCGTTTGACCGTCATCTAATAATGTAGAAATCCGAGTTGTTTCCTTCAAGCGCTCCTCGATTTGGTCAATAATTTCCTCACTAGCTCCCGGCATAATTTGGATCATAAAACCGCCAGCCGTTTTGATAGAGTCGTCTGTATCAACTAAAACTGAAACACCCACTGCTGAAGGAATTTGTTCTGAAACTGCTAAGTAGTAGGTAAAATCTTCTCCAATCTCACCTGATACGATTGGTGTCTGGCCGGAAAATGGTTCCTTCAACCCCAAATCTTTAATAACCGTAAACATTCCCTCTGTGCCAACTGCACCACGCACATCAATCTTTCCGATTTCGTTTAAAGGTAAGCTGATATGTGGATTTTTAATGTATCCCTTTACGTCACCTTTGCCATTGCTATCAACAACGATAGCTCCTGCAGGCCCATTCCCCTCAACTTTCACCGTCATTTTGTCTTCACCTTTTAAAGTTGCGCCTAGCATCAATGCACCAATCATCGTACGGCCCAACGCTGCAGAAGATGTATTCCATGTATCGTGTCGTCGCTGCGCCTCAGCAATCGTTTCTGTCGCATCCACTGCGTACGCTCTAACAAAACCTTCATAGGCTAACGCCTTAACTAAATAATCACTCATTACTTTGCTCCTCAATATTCTAATGGAGTTTATCCATTTTTTTCCACTCGTGATTGCATCATACTAGGTGTTCCAACTTTTTTCAACTTCTCCGTTCATTGTCAATGGAAAAGTTTAACAATCTTTTCCAATTGAAACATCGCTCCTTAAATTGTTTTACGAGCAAACAATCATTTTCTTTTCTAACAAATGAGCTCTTTCGCCAAAATCAAATCGGTTTGTTGATCTCTACCAACATAAAAAGTATGCTTCCCGATTTCTTTAAATCCAAATGTTTGATAAAAGGATAACGCCTGTTCATTCTTTTCCCATACACCTAGCCAAATAAGCTCACGATTATCTTTACGAGCATGATTAATCGCAAAATCTATCAACTGCCGTCCTAAGCCGCATCGTTTAAACTCCTTGCGAATATATATTCTTTCAACCTCTAATCCATTCATAGCTATCTGTTCTGTCTGTGCCGCACCAGTATTTAATTTCAAATATCCTGCAAGTTCATCAGCTAAATAGATAAAAGAGAAATGTGAATCTGAATTTCCCAGTTCCTGTTTCAATTTTTCTATTGCATAAGCTGAAACTAGATATTCCTCTAAATCTGTCGGATCATTTTGAACTGCAAAAGTATCGCTGAAGGTCCCTATACTAATTTCTTGCAATTTATCTAGGTCATCAAGCGTACATACACGAATTTTTCCTTTCATTTTTTCCTCCTATTTTTTGGCATCTACAAAAAGCAGCTTGGTTGGTTGTTAGTCTGCATAATAAGTTTCTATAAAATCTAACACTATAGACAATTCTGATAATCATCTAAGAAAGGCTTCGCGAACTCGCTCAGCTTTTGAGCAATAAGACCAAAATATTTCTAAATTGTTTCTCAAATTTCGAAATATTTTTGCTTATTGCCGATAAAGCTAGTTCGTGAAGCCGGACATGGATATTCCTGCTGTAAAGCGATTTATTTATGCGAAAATTTTATACTCCCTTTAAGTATAAAGAAACGGCATGTCCAAAGACATGCCGTTTCTTATTATTCTTGATTATCGTTTGTATCGTCTGGTTCAATCTTATCGTCTGAATTTTGATGTTCAGGCGCTTTATCTTCTGCTTGCTTCTCAGCGTCTTTTTCTTCCAAAGCACGTTTTGCTTCTTCGAAAGTTTGAGCTTGAGCTTTTTCACTTGGATAAAGACTTTCAGAACCGGCTGGCATTTCACCCGTTTCAAACAACGACTTGATTGCTTTAGCATCCAGTGTTTCGAATTCCAATAACTTCTCAGCAATCAGTTTATGTTGTTCTTTATGGGTTTCAATAATCTCACGAGCTTTTTCATGAGCCTGCATCAAGATGCTGCGAACTTCTTCATCAATTTCAAAAGCAACTTGTTCAGAGTAAGCTTTCGTCTGTCCATAGTCACGTCCAACAAAGACTTGGTGATTCCCTTCATATTGAACCGGACCAAGCTTATCGCTCATCCCATACTCGGTAACCATGCTTCGAGCTAAACCAGTAGCTTGCTCAAAGTCATTGGAAGCTCCAGTAGTTTGAGCATTGAAGACGATTTCCTCTGCAGTACGTCCACCCAATAATCCAACAATTTGTTCAAACATGTCATCTTTCGACATTAACATTTGATCTTCTTTTGGTAGAGCGATCATATATCCGCCAGCACGTCCACGTGGAATAATCGTTACTTTATGCACGACACGCGCACGATTCAAGACCATCCCAATGATTGTATGCCCCGCTTCATGGTAAGCCACCATTTCACGTTCTCGTTTGCTGATCACACGATCTTTCTTAGCAGGTCCTGCGATTACGCGATCCTCTGCTTCATCCACATCTGAGGCATCAATTTTCTTCTTATTACGACGAGCAGCAACAAGTGCCGCTTCATTTAAAACATTTTCTAAATCGGCACCAGCAAAACCTGGTGTTTGTTGAGCAACGACTTTCAAATCGACATCGTCTGCTAACGGCTTGTTCCGAGCATGTACCCTAAGGATCGCTTCACGTCCCTTAACATCTGGGCGGCCAACTAAAATCTGACGGTCAAAACGCCCTGGACGTAACAATGCTGGGTCCAACACATCTGAACGGTTTGTGGCAGCAATGACGATAACGCCCTCGTTCCCATCAAATCCATCCATTTCGACAAGCAATTGGTTTAAGGTTTGTTCACGTTCATCGTGACCGCCGCCCATACCAGCACCACGTTGACGACCTACTGCATCAATTTCATCGATAAAGATGATCGCAGGTGCATTTTTCTTGGCTGTTTCGAATAAGTCACGGACACGAGAAGCACCGACACCGACGAACATTTCCACGAAATCTGAACCTGAAATTGAATAGAATGGTACGCCTGCTTCACCAGCTACCGCTTTAGCAAGCAATGTTTTACCTGTTCCGGGAGGTCCTTCAAGAAGAACACCAGCTGGGATACGAGCCCCCAGTTCAACGAAACGACGTGGATCTTTTAAGAATTCTACAACTTCAACTAGCTCTTGTTTTTCTTCTTCAGCTCCGGCTACGTCGGAAAAACGAACACGGTTCGCTTTTTTGTCGGCTTCTTTGGCTTTCGATTTACCAAAGTTCATGACCCGGCCATTGCCGCCGCCACCGCCGCCTTGTTGTCCTAACATCATATAGAAGAAGAAAATCATAATCAAGATTGGTAAGAAGCTTACTAATAAAGTAACCCACATACCGCTGCTTGATTCTTCTTCAATTGTTGTCTTCACTTTGTTCTCTTTAGCTAAGTCATTGACTTGGCTTAAGGTTGAATCATTTGGCAATACAATGGTTGAAAAATGAGTCGTTTTTGACTCTGTTCCTCCACCAATGATACTCAAGCCACCTGAATTAGCCACTTCTTGTTTTGCCTTATACTCACCAGTGATCTTATAGACACCACCGGCAGGCTGAATCTTAAGGTTCTTGATTTTGCCATCTTGCATTTGTTCAGTAAAGGTTGAATACTCGATATCTGGCGAAGCTGATTTGTTATCTCCAAAAAGGAAATAAACAACCATGACCATAGCCAAGATGACGAGAATATAATAGAGAGCATTTTTTACTCCCTTATTGTTTTTGTTCATCTGCGTCCTCCTCGCACTTGTTAGCTTATTAGCTTGTTAAAAAAAGTTTTATCAATTTTGACCTTTTAAGTATATCATACTGTGATTTTTTCGGTCACTAATTTGATTGATAAATTTCTGGCTTCAAGACACCCACATATGGCAGGTTCCGATATGCTTCCGCGTAATCCAAGCCATACCCAACAACAAACTCATTTGGGACGTCAAAACCAACATAGTCGGCATGGATGTCTACTACACGACCTTCTGGTTTATCCAACAATGTGACAATTTTCACTGATTTAGCTTTCCGATATTTGAATAAATCCACTAAATAGCCTAATGTCCGACCACTGTCAATGATATCTTCAACGATTAACAAGTCGCGGCCTTCCACATTTGTGTCTAAATCCTTGATGATTTTTACCTCACCTGAAGAGACCGTTTGATTCCCATAACTTGAGACATCCATAAAGTCTAATTCTAAATGAGCATCGATCTCGCGAACGATATCAGCCATAAAAGGTACGGCTCCTTTTAAAATACCAACCACTAATGGATTTTTATCGGTATAATCTTCTGTTAATTGTGCCCCTAATTCGACACAACGTTTTTGAATATCTTCTCTAGTAATCAATACTTTTTCAATATCTTTTGCTAGCATGTAGAAACTCCTTTCATTTCGCTACTTGAAGCGTATAGTCAAGTATGTAGTGTATTCTATCAGTTTCAGTTGTAATACTCAAATAGGAATTGACAAAAGGTAGAAGTGCTAGGATTTCTCCTGCAGAATCTTCGACCACCCAAGCATTATCACGCGCATCCATCGGGATTTTTTTATCGATAAAATAACGACTAATACGTTTTGTTAATGTGTCTGTTAAACGAATTCGATCACCCGATTGACGATGCCGGATTGTTAAAGGCAGCTTAACTGTCAGTGGAAGTGGAACTTGATAGCCCCCTTCTTTTATGGTCGTATCACTTTTCCTTAAAGCAACCATGGCATTATTTGATAAGCGGCAGTGGTCGTTTTCTCCTAAATAGTAATTTTCTTGATGAATACTTGCCTTTTTTTCCAAATAAAATTGCTGATAGCGTCGTGAAAACTGCCACTCATTTCCTAAATCTACAGCCCACTGACTAACGGGACGCTGAATTTGGTCCAGCAACGAAAATAGTTGGCGCTGTGAAACTGTCAGTTTTGTCTGTACGGTTTCTTGCTGAAAGAAGATGGAAAGAAAATAATAACGAGCCCCCTTCTCAATCGGTAGAGTTTCATAGGAGAAGACCCATCGTTGTCCATCAAATCTAATATTTCTTAAATTTTCTTTTAGCCTCTGTGTGATTAACTGATCCGCCCATAGCAACTGTTGATGAAATTGCTGCGCCTGCTCTAATAGTTGCGGGTTTTCTTTTTTTAGCTCGGGCACGACGTTTTGACGGATTCGATTACGAAAATAGTTCTGTGACGTATTTGTAGCATCTTCAAAATAAATCAATTGCTTTTCTACAGCGTAGTTATACAATGACTTTTTTGAAAAAGATAGGAGTGGACGCAATAAAGTCCCGTTCCCAAATGATTGCTGTCGTATAATTCCACTATGCCCTGAAAACGAGCCACCGCGAGTTAAGCGCATTAAAAGTGTTTCCAACTGATCATCCCCGTGATGGGCCGTGAGAAGCAAATCATAATTTTCTTGTTCCATGATTTCTTTAAAAAAAGTGTATCGAACACGGCGTGCCTCAGCTTCAACGTTCTTCTTTGCGGGATGTTGCCAAACCTTTAGATAGAAAGGTACGTTTTGCTTTTGACAATAATCGCGCAAAAAATCTGCTTCCACTTTTGATTCAGTCCGTAATTGATGATCTACATGAGCTACCCCAATAGTTAGACCTTGTCTCTCCATTAGATGTAAAAGAACCATTGAATCAACACCCGTAGAGACTGCTAGCAGAATTTTTTTACCTGCAGCTAGTTCAGGATTTTCACGAAAAAATTCTTGTTTCATGTTAAACTCCTCGATTTTATGTAGAGGGAGCAATTTTCCACCAGTTACCCTCCAATTATACGTTCCGATTATTAAATCAATATGAACTCATTTCAGCCTGCCAGTAAGAAACTGAGCAAGCCTAATTTCCCATAAAAAAAGCTGAAATCCTAAAAGAATTTCAGCTCCTTTATTTTTAACTACGGCGGCCTCCGCGACCTCCGCGTTTTCCTTCGGTATTACGTTTGATCGATGACAAGCGATCATCGCTATCCTTTAAAAAGGAACTCATCAATGAATCGAAGTCTTGTTTGCCGCTATTTTGAGGTTTTCCTTTAGGTGCAGGTTTTGAACGATTATTATCGCGAAACTCACGTTTGAAAGGTTTCTTTTCTGGTTGTTGTTGTGGTTGATCTTGGGCTTTACGAATCGAAAGTCCAACTTTGCCATCATCCCCAACTGAGGTCACTTTCACTGTTACTTCATCGCCGACAGTCAATACGTCATGAATGTCTTTGACAAAACCATTAGATATTTCACTAATATGGACCAAGCCCGTTTTACCCTCTCCCAAGTCGATAAAGGCACCGAAATTGGTGATCCCTGATACTTTTCCTTGCAGCTTAGCTCCTACTTCGATTGACATAAAAAAAATGTTCCTCCTAATTTTTTTTCCAATTTATTTAAAACTGCGATTCAATTATTTAGCAGTTTCGGATTTTACAACTTCGTCAGCAGCTGGTTTGTCCTTTTTAGCTGTGTTTGCTGAATCTGGTAAAACAAAAATCAACTCACCATCTTTTGAATAATAGAAACGACTACGGGCTAGCTTTGCCACATAATTGTCATCCTTCAATAGTTTTACATCTTGTTTTAAACCATCCACCCGATCATCTACCTTAGCAGACTCGGCAACTGTTTTTACTTTGATCTCTTTCAGTTCACTTAAGTGACGTTGCTCATTGAAGATTTGGACTCCCATGACAATAGCGGCAAAAGCAGCAACGGCTATTAACGCTGCTAAACGACGACGTTTAAAAATCAGTTGACGATGTTGCTTTTGAAATTTAAGATATTGCTCTTTTGCATATGGCGTATCTAACGAAGCAATTTTTTGCGTCTCGTTTTCATTCATTCTTGCTCGCTCCTTACATGAAATTCTTTACTATTATATCAATTCAAGATATAATTGTCTATTTGAATTATCCTCAATTCCCGTTATTTTCCCCGCGTGTCTCACTAATAATACGATACATTTGAGCTGCATCTTCTTTTTTTGTTGACTCATGCAACGCTTCTACTGCAACTTCTAGGACTTTATTCCCGAATTGGATACGCAGTTCATCGCCGATTTTTATATCTGTTGAAGATTTTGCTAATTTTCCATTTACTTGGATTCGACCTTTATCAGCAACTTCTTTTGCCACTGTTCGGCGCTTAATGATCCGTGAAATTTTTAAAAATTTATCTAATCGCATGAATTATCCTCTTTTCCAATTTATTCTCAATAATTTACTTCCAAATGGCAACATTAACCATTCGCGAATCGTGAATAAGCGTAGCTGAATTGCCAAAATTAAAAAGGTACTTCCACCAATTAATACACCAAAAACAGCCGCTATTAACGCAAGACTTCTTTTATGGATGATCCCAAAAACAAGACTGATACCGCCATAATAACATAAAAGTACGACTACCATACCGATCAAACAAATAAAAAGGTTTCGCATAAAGCCCCGTTGCGTGCCATAGCTTCGTGTTTCACGGTCACAGGACAAATGTAAGATAAATAAGGCTATAAGTAATCCGATCAAGGTCGAAAGACTAGCACCCACCGTTCCAAAGTGTTTTGTTAATCCCCCAGTGATTACTACTTTCATTAATAAACCTGCTCCCGCAGCTTGTAATGAACTACGATATTCATTTTGACTTTGAGAAATGCTTTGATACGCTTGGACCATTGCCATCAAAAAAATAGAAAAGACAAATAGTACTAGCGGACCATTTCCTTGATAATCTTTGAATAGTGCATAATTTACATAAGGAAGCAGCATAGCTAATCCAATTGAAGCGGCTGCACCAATCGCACAAGTCAGCCTTAAAAAAATCTGGCTTGTCTTAATAAACATTCCTCTATCTTGACTGATCAAATATCTTGTTAACAGCGGTAAAAAACTAGAACTCAGAGCTAAAGCCACGACTAATCCTAATTGAACCAACGGTTGGCCTCGGTCATACACCCCTTTGGCTAGCTTCGCTCCGTGTTCGTTTAAACCAAAATCAACTAGGGCTTTTTTAACGGTAAAAGAATCGATTAATTGAAATAAAATTAACAGACCACTGTAAACTGTCATCAGGCCGCCTTCAAGTACTACTCTTTTACCTAACGCGACCGTCTTTGTATCAAAAATCGGTACTCTTCGTAGGAAATTCGTTCCTAAAACCTTTCGTCGGTAATACCACAAAACTAGAACCGCCGCCACCCCACCAACTAGAGCACCCGACATCGCTACTTTTCCCGTATAATAAACGTCCCAGCCAAACTGCTTAAATGACCAAGCAGCAACAATGATCACGCAGACACGGATCAATTGCTCCACCACTTGTGAAACAGCAGTTGGTACCATCAACAGCTTCCCTTGAAATTCTCCACGAGTAATCGAAAGAAACGGCATAATGATAAATGTAAAGGAAACTACCTGAATAAGAGGAGACAAGTTGCCATCCCCCATCCAATTAGCTAATGGCTGTGCGGAAAAGAAACATAAGGCCCATAGCAATAGCCCAAAACCGCTAATTAGAGGAAATAGTTCTTCCAACGCTTGTCGTTGCTCTCTAGGTTCTTTTTTTTCCGCTACATATTTTGAAATGAACTGCGGTAACCCGGACAAGGCTAGAGTCATGGCGATGCCATAAATCGGATACACTTGCTGGTAGACATAAAAGCCTTCATCTCCCGCAAAATTTTGATATGGAACTCGATAAACGGCGCTCAATAGTTTTGCTATAAATGATGCGGCAGTCAAGACGAAGGCGCCTTGCATCATCACGCGCATTTCTTTATTCGCCAGTGTCTCCACCACCTATTCTTTGTACTTCTGTTCTCGTAATGCACGGACAAACTTACTGATTTCTCGAATCCAAATCGCTTCATCCATCGATTTTGCAATAACTAATTTAATAACCATCTGATCCTTTTCAACGCCTAAAGTTGCTTTCATCTTCGTTGCGCTCAATGCTTCAAAAAGCTGCTCAACTTTATAAGCTTTTGTTCCAACTTTGCTTAAAGTGAAGACAATCTGTTGCTGGCGTTTTTGGATGCTTTCCACCAATGCACGATCGCCGTCCATCTTGATTTGACCAACATTCAGTAAGTTCGCTACCTCGTCTGGATAATCACCGAAACGATCCACTAGATCCGCTTCTACTTCATCCAGCATTTCAGTACTTTCTAACTCGCGAATCCGTTTATAAATTTCAATTTTTTGTCGTTCATCTTCAATATAAGTCCCTGGAATATAGGCATCAATTCCTAGGTTAATCTCTACTGAAGTACGTTCCACTTGGGTATTTTTTCCTTGTTTGCGATCAACAGCCTCAGACAACATTTGTGAATACATGTCAAAACCGACTGCATCGATAAAGCCATGTTGTTGCGCCCCTAGCAGATTTCCTGCTCCACGAATAGATAAATCCCGCATCGCGATTTTAAAGCCCGAACCTAATTCAGTAAAATCCTTGATCGCTTGTAGTCGTTTTTCACTAACCTCATTCAAGATTTTTTGTGGTTCATACATGAAATAAGCATAGGCAATACGATTACTACGACCGACTCTTCCACGTAATTGGTACAGTGTAGACAAGCCCATGTAATCAGCATTTTCCACAAACAACGTATTTACATTTGGGATATCCACGCCTGTCTCGATAATTGTTGTAGTAACCAAAATATCATATTGCCCATCAATGAAATCCATTAACGTATTTTCCAACTGCACTTCCGTCATTTGCCCATGAGCAAAACCAATTTTTGCATCAGGGACTAACATTTGTAATTCTTCTACTTTCCGTTCAATCGTTTCTACTCGATTATATAGATAGAACGCTTGCCCGCCTCGAGCCATCTCTCGCTCAATCGCTTCACGAATTGCTCCTGGATTCGTCTCCATCACATAGGTTTGGATTGGATAACGATTTTCTGGTGGTGTTTCGATCACAGACAAGTCACGAACGCCGAGCATCGACATGTGTAATGTTCGAGGGATCGGCGTCGCTGTCAATGTCAACACATCGACTTGTGACCGCAGTTGCTTCAAACGTTCTTTATGTTTCACCCCAAAACGTTGTTCCTCGTCAATAATTAACAAACCTAAATCCGCGAATTGTAAATCCTGTGACAAGAGACGATGCGTGCCAACTACGATATCGACTTGTCCAGTGCGAATTTGTTCAATCGTTTCGTTCTGTTGTTTTTTTGTACGAAAACGGCTTAGCATCGCTACATTAACTGGAAAATTTTCGAAACGTTCCGTCATAGTGTCAAAATGCTGCTGTGCCAAAATCGTCGTGGGTACAAGAAACGCCACTTGCTTATTTTCTTTGATTGCTTTAAATGCTGCTCTTAAGGCCACCTCTGTTTTACCAAATCCAACATCGCCAACGAGTAAGCGATCCATAGGCCGAGCTTTTTCCATATCGTGCTTAATCTCAGCGGTGCTCCGTAGCTGGTCATCTGTTTCGCTATAAGGAAAGGCATCTTCAAATTCTTTTTGGTACTCATCATCTGGTCCAAATGCATAGCCGCGTTCGGCTTCACGTTTAGCATAAAGTTCAATCAAATCGTCCGCAATATCTTCAATTTTTTTCGAAACTTTCCTCTTTGTTTTCGTCCATTCACTGCCACCTAATTTATTAATTTTCGGCGGTTTTGCTTCCGAAGAAACATATTTTTGGATCAGATTTAATTGCGTCACCGGAATGAATAATTTATCGTCTTTTTGATATAAGATCGACATATAGTCTTGATGGACACCATCGATCTCGATTGTTTCCATCCCCATATATTTCCCAATACCATGATTAGCATGAACAACATAGTCTCCAGCCTTTAACTCATTATAGCTTTTTAAACGTTCTGCATTGGAAATTGTTTGTCGTCGAGCACGTTTTTTCGTTACTTTTTGGAAGATTTCCCGTTCTGTTACAATAACCAATTTGTCTTGCGGCAGCTCAAATCCATTTGTAAGGTTTCCAGTAACAATCTGTGTTTGTCCTGTCAATAATTGATCAGGTGTTGTTTGAACCGCTTTGATCTCCACATCATGAAATTCCTGCGTCAGTTTCTCCTGACGTTCTTGATCAGATACTAGGAATAAAACGGTTTGTCCCTGTTTCTGCCAACGATCAACTTCCGTTTTTAATAAAGGCATTTGTCCGAAAAATTGTTGCATTGATCGATACTGGAAATTATGAATCGCTTCAAAGCGCAGATTTCCCATCCCTTTTTGAAATAGCGAGAAGAAGCTAGTTACTAGTTTACTCTTTTTGATTAACTCATGAGCGTTCATACCAAAGGATTGATCCGAAAAAACACGCAATTCTTCAATTTTTTGCGTATGCCATTCAGCTTCTTCTCGTTCCATTTCTCGTTGCGTTTCCATCATACGTGGATAATCGTCGACAAACAGCTGGGCGTCTTTAGCAAAGTGGTCCAGTAACGAAATTCTTTCTTCATATAATAAATCAGTATAATATTTAGCCTGATCCGTTGGAATCCCATCTTCCCAAGAAGCAATCAGTTGACCAAAATAGTCGTTCAAAAAATTATACTCTTCTTTTTCCTTCGTAACTGCCAAACGGTTTTGCAAGAGTTGATTCACTTTTAACGCGCCTTGTGCTAAATCTTCTGCAGAAAAAACTAGATCGGTCGTTGGTGTGATCCAAATTTCATTCAAATTTTCAACCGAACGTTGCGTTTCTGGTTCAAAATAGCGTAGAGAATCAATTTCAATATCAAACAATTCGATTCGAACAGGAAATTCTGTCGTCAATGGATAAATATCGATGATGCTTCCGCGCATACTAAACTCACCAGGTTTCCCTACCATGGTTTGACGTTCATATCCCATTAGAACCAAACGCTGCGCTAAGGTCTCTAAATCAACCTCGCTACCAATTTTCCAGTGCAGTTGGTTGGATTTCCACGTCTCAGTTGTCGGCAGATATTTCCTTAATGCCGCAGCGGGTACAACGTAGATTCCCTTTTCTCCTTGCGATAGAGCCTGGAGAGTTGAAACACGTTCGGCTCGTGCTTCCGGGGAAGCAAAAGCCATTTCAGCAGAAAGTACTTCATCCACTGGAAACAAATTAACATCGTCAACAATCTGTCGTAACTCCTCAGCAAGTTGATTACTATAATAGAGATTTGGCACAACCACAATTGTTTGTTTTTCAATAGCCTGATGTGTAGCCGCCATCACTAAAGCCTTTGCTGATCCCGAAAGACCAATCAACAATTGCCGTTTTGCTTTATTTTCTAAATTAGATTGCCATTCTTTTACTAATGGAAGCTGATTCATAAATTCAATCAAATTCATTTTTTCTTACTCCTTATATATTCTTTCTAATTTACAAAATGAGTAACAGGATAAATGAATCCGCCCTAATTAAAGCGATTCATTGTTTTCAAAAAGTCATTACCTATAACAAAATCATTCACCGCATCAGCCGCTCGAACAATGCTGTCGGTGATTCTCACTTCATCCTCTTTGCTAAACGTACTTAACACATGGTTCACAACTGTTTTTCCATTCGGACGTCCTATGCCAATCTTAATCCGATTAAACTCTTGCGTACCAATATGTGAAATAATACTTTTCAAGCCATTATGACCGCCAGCACTGCCTTTTTGCCTTAAACGCAGTTTTCCAAGTTCCATGTCTAAATCGTCAGCGATCACTACTAGCTCTTCCAAATAAACACCGAAATACGTCATCAGTGGGCCAACTGCTCGACCGGACTCATTCATGAAGGTCATAGGCTTTACTAATAACACTTTCTCCCCTTCGACGAAATAATCTGCCACTTCTGCTTCAAAAGTATTTTTTTTGAAGACAGCTCCATGCTCTGCTGCCAGTCGATCTACAACCATAAAGCCGACATTGTGTTTTGTATTTTCATATTTTTTTCCTGGATTTCCCAGACCTACTATCATTTTCATCTTGTTTCGCCTCATTCTCTTAGATAAACAATTCATTTTTATACTAGAATTGCTTTTTTTATTTGCATGACAAAATGCTGGATAGTCAAATGACTACCCAGTCCAAAATTTTCTTTATACAGTATAACACAAACTAGCCTGTAGTGACCGTTTTCAGTGTTTTAAGTCTCTCATAAGTTTCTGTTATTTTTGAAAAAAGTTAATAGTACCAGCTTCTTGAACTATTAACACATGAAGCGTTTTCTTCTGAAACAGCTAAAATAACTGTATTATTAATGAGTAAAACACGTGACAAGTTTCATTAATTAGTGTTATCATTCCACTGGAAAACAAATATAAGAAGGGATTGGTACACATGACTGCAACAGCAGCTAGTAAAACCCATCAAAAAGTAATGTTAATCGGAGACGGTGCAGTAGGTTCAAGTTATGCCTTCGCTCTAGTCAATCAAAATATCGCTCAAGAAATCGGTATTATCGATATCGATACCAACCGTACGCAAGGTGACGCAATCGACTTGTCTCATGCTTTAGCCTTTACATCACCTAAAAAAATCTATTCTGCTTCTTACGAAGATTGTCATGATGCTGACTTAGTTGTTATTACCGCTGGTGCACCACAAAAACCAGGCGAAACTCGTTTAGACCTAGTGGGTAAAAACCTACGCATCAACAAAAGTATCGTAGAACAAGTTGTCGCTTCTGGCTTCGACGGAATCTTCTTAGTTGCTGCTAACCCAGTAGATATTTTGACTTATTCTACATGGAAATTCTCTGGCTTCCCTAAAGAACGTGTTATTGGTTCTGGTACTTCTCTAGATACCGCTCGTTTCCGTCAAGCAATCGCTGAATTAGTCGACGTTGACGCACGTAACGTCCATGCATACATCTTAGGTGAACATGGGGACTCAGAATTCCCAGTTTGGTCACACGCAAACGTTGCTGGCTTACAAATTTACGAATGGGTGAAAGACAATCCAGAAGTCGATGAAGAAGCTTTAGTTAACTTATTCTTCGGTGTACGTGATGCCGCTTACGAAATCATCGAGAAAAAAGGCGCAACATTCTACGGAATCGCTGTTGCTTTAGCGCGTATTACTCGCGCAATCTTAAATGATGAAAGTGCCGTATTCCCATTATCTGTATACTTAGAAGGTCAATACGGACAAAACGATATTTATATCGGTGCTCCCGCAGTTATCAACGCTAAAGGGATCCAAAATATTATTGAAATCCCATTAAGCGATGCTGAAAAAGATCGTATGGATGCCTCCGCTTCACAACTTAAAGAAGTTATGGACAAAGCTTTCGCTGATCTAGAAGCTGAAGGAAAATAAAATTTTTCTCTACCGCAAAGAATCTTTGTATTCTTTGCGGCTTTTTTAATATTTGCTAACGTTTCAAGACAAATCACTCGTAATTCATGTATTCTATGGTATATTTAAACTCGGTATATCATTTTAATTAGTAGCTATTATATTGATAAAATTGCTTCGATGATTAATGAAGACCAAATATAAAAAGCAATGAGGAGTTATTTCGATGACAAGAAATGAAAGAAGAAATTCTCGTAGCCGAACACGGATCGGTTTGATTGTTGTTTTAGGTTTATTGGTAGTTTTAGTTGGCGGATACGCTATTCGCAGTACATATTATGCTCAAAGGTTCCTTCCAAACACTGTGGTTAATGGAGTGAAGATCAATAATCTAACGGTAAGCGAAGCAAATCGAAAGATTACCCGCGAGCTATCAGACTCACCTTTCCTAATTAAGATTGATAGCAAAGATTGGAAAGAGATCAATCGCAAAGATTTAGGATGGCAAAATGATTATCTGCCGGGTTTAAAAGCGATGCAAAAAAAACAAAACCCATTTAGCTGGGGAATGCAATTAGTTTCCGCAGCAGAGAAAAAAGATGTTGATGGCAACACCTTAGATGAAGATAAACTAAATGCTGTCGGCGAAGCAGTAAGAGCAGAACTTAATCAGACAAACACGAATCGAACAGCTACGGAAAATGCAAAAGTGACTCGAACAAATGAAGGTTTTGAGATCACACCTGAAAAACAGGGTAATACGATCGACGTCAATGCAGCCGTTGACGCCTTTAAAGAAGCCGCGAAAGACGGCAAACATAATATCAATTTTGATAACTATCTCTCGAAACCTACGATTACCAAAGATGATCCTGAGTTGAAAAAGACTATGGACAAAATGAATGCTGTAGCAAAAATCAAAGCGAACTACAACATCAATGGAGAAAACTTCCAAATCCCTACGTCTGATATCAATAACTGGTTAATTGATGAGAATGGTAAGATGTCCCTCGATCAAGAAAAAGTAACTGCCTATGTCACTGGATTAGGCGAAAAATACAATACTAGTTCAAAACCAACCGATTTCAATAGTACTCGTCGCGGAAAGGTTTCTGTTCCGGCAGGTACATACAGTTGGACTATCAACACCTCAGCGGAAGTTGAAGCTTTAACGAAACAAATTTTAGAAGGTAAAGATTTTACTCGTTCTCCAATTGTTACCGGTGCAACAACAGCAGATAAACCATTAATCGATAAAACCTACATTGAAGTAGATTTACAAAATCAGCATATGTGGTATTACAAAGATGGTAAAGTAGCATTAGAGACGGATATTGTCAGTGGAAAACCAAGTTCACCAACTCCTCCAGGTGTTAATTATGTTTGGTCAAAAGAAACAAATAAAACCCTGCGAGGGAAAAATGATGACGGTACAGATTATGCAAGTCCCGTGAAATACTGGATGCCGATCGATTGGACCGGTGTCGGACTTCATGATTCTGACTGGCAACCTGAATACGGAGGAGAGCTTTGGAAAACCCGCGGATCTCACGGCTGTGTAAATACACCTCCTGATGTAATGACCAGACTTTTCGATATGGTCGAAGTTGGTACACCAGTATTAGTTTTTTAGAAATGCAAAACCAGCGAAAAATTCGCTGGTTTTTTTGTTTCAATTTTTAAAATCATCTTATCGACAATAAACTGTTTATTAAATATGGGAGTTATTCTGCTGAAGTAAATACCTCCGAAACATCGTCATCGTCTTCCAATTTCTCAACTAGACGATCAAGCTTTTCTTGCTGCTCTTCATCTAAACGAACTGTTGTCTGCGGTATCATGGTCAACTCAGCCTGTGCTAGAGTAAATCCATCAGCTTCGAGTTGATCACGTACACTGGTGAAATCCTCAGCTGCTGTATAAATCTCAAAGACCTCTGGCGAGATTTCCATGTCCTCAGCTCCAGCTTCCAACACATCTTCTAACATTGTGTCTTCATCAACTGATAAGGCCTCACGTTCAATCGCGATGTATCCTTTACGATCAAACATGTAATTCACGGAACCAGTTTCACCCAAGTTTCCACCATTTCTTGTAAAGGCAACTCGGACATTAGTAGCTGTTCGATTTCGGTTATCCGTCAACGCATGAACTAGAATAGCCACGCCGCCAGGACCATAACCTTCATAAGTAATTTCATCGTAATGTTCACCCTCGCCTGCTGATGTCGCCTTCTTAATTGCGCGATCAACATTGTCATTAGGCATATTGGCAGATTTTGCTTTATCAATTACCAAACGAAGCGCAGGGTTCGTGTTCGGGTCAGGACCTCCCGCTTTAGCAGCCATATAAATTTCCCGCGACATTTTTTGAAAGATTTTTCCTCTTTTCGCGTCTTGAGCATTTTTACGTCCCTGGATATTGTGCCATTTACTATGTCCTGACATGGTCTATTCCTCCTATTATTTGATCTCTATTATTGTCCACCTGAAACTTTTTTTCGTCAAGAATAAACGCTATTACTATTTTTTACGAATAACACGATAAACAATAATAATTATACAGGCAGTAAGTGCTCCAAAAGAATCTAGCATCACGTCCTGAAATAATGGTGTTCGTCCACCAGTCAACATTTGATGAAATTCATCGGTAGCAGCGTAACCAGTTGCAGCTAACCATGCGAAAAACAGACTTAAGACCGATGATTTTTGTTTCAGTTTAGGCGATAATCCTAAATATAAGCTACCACCCAGAATGAAATAGGTCATAAAATGTGCACCCTTACGAATAAAAAATTCAACAAATTTTACATATCCTTTTGCAGAAATACTTACTTCACTACCTGCGTAATCGAAGGAAATTTTATCAAAGAATTCCTTTAACGGTTCATTTGCTAGAATTCTTTGAATCAACCCAACTTGACTTTGTTGTTGATACGTCATCGATGAACTAATAAATAGAATGACCATCATTAAAACAGCTATACCTAAATAAGCGTTCCCATTTTTCAATTGTTTCTGCATTGCCTTTCCTCCATAAAAAAACCGGTACGACATTCGTACCGGTCATGATTAATTAAATTTAATTACATACGAACTGCAAAACTTGGTGCGTAGTAACTTACAGAACTTACTGTAACAGTCTCACCTGGTTGTGGTGCATGGATGTATTGTCCACCGCCCATTGCAATGGCTACGTGGTAAGTTCCACCAGGGCTACCCCAGAAGTATAAATCTCCAGCTTGTGCTTCGCCAACTGAGATGCGAGCTCCAGCGGATTCTTGAGGGACTGTCCAACCACCAATTTCTCGACCAGTTGCTTGACGGAAAACATAAGAAGTAAACCCAGAGCAGTCAAATCCTGCTGGTGTTTTTCCACCCCATACATATGGTGTACCAATGTACTTCATTGCTTCAGCAACTACGCTTGAACCATTACCAGAAGGTGCTGGCGCTGGACTTGGTGTAGGCGTTGGTGCTGGAGTTGATGGTGTTTGGTTATTTGTTGATGAAGAAGTTGAACCTTGATCATTTGAGCTTGAACTTTCAGTGTTAGAAGGTGTTGTTGGTGTTGCGCCTCCACCTTGGAAATTATCCTCACTTGAAGATTCAGTTGATGATGATTCAACCGTACTTGATTGTGTTTGTTCAGTTGAAGAAGATTCTACTGAAGTTGAAGACTCAACAGTTGAGCTTTCAGTCGTAGTTGTATTGGCAGCTTCTTCTTGTGCTTTACGATCTGCTTCTGCCTTCGCATCAGCCTCTGCTTTTTTAGCAGCTTCTTGTGCTTCTGCAGCTTTACGAGCTTCTTCTTGAACACGTTGTTGCTCTTTAACAGCTGCTTCTTGTTTTTCTTTCAAGCTTGCTTTATCGCTTTCCGCAGTTGCTTGTTCAGCAGCTAATGTTGTTGTTTGAACATTTAAATCAGCTTGTTTAGCAATTAAATCGCCTTTTTGACTTTCAAGAGCCGCTTGATTAGCAGTGATTTGTTCTTGTTGCTTTTTGTTTTCAGCTTGTTTTTGTTCAACTTCTGCTTTATCCGCTTTTTGTTGTTCAACAAGGTCATTGTTGGCCTTGACAATTGTTGTCATTGCTTGAACTCGGCTAACAGCGTCAGTGAATGATTCAGCATTTAACACTACATCAATAACATTCGTACCAGAAGCTTGTTTAACTTGGGTATCACGCGCTTGTTCCTTGATTGCTTCTGAACGTTTTTCGATACGTTTTTGTAATGTATCAATTTGTTTTTGTAATTCTTGTGATTGTTGTCTTAATGATGCTTGTTCGTTCAATAAACCTTGTGCTTTATCGTTAATTGAAGCAACTTCACCTTCTAATGCATTAATTTGTGATTGTGCATCAGTTTGTTGGTTTTGTAAACTTGAAATTTTTGCATCCTGGTCAGCAATTTTACTATCAAATTCATCGGCAGAAGCTGCGGCTGGAGCTGCTAATGCGCTTAATGTTACTGAACATACCATTAATGCTGATAACAAACTTTTTTTCACTCTATTGTCCTCCGACTACTTAAAATTTATTTTTGAATTTTATTAGACTTTTTTCTAACACATTGATGAGTTTACCACAGCTGTGTGTCATGCAGATAATAGCTTTGTTACAAAAACATTTCATTTCACTATTTTTTAGTTACAAACGAGAGCTACAAAAAAACAGAAGAAAATTTCTTCTGTTTTTTTGTAGCTCTTAAAATAGTCAATAAACCTTTATATACCAAGCTCTTCTTCTGACGATCCAATCAATATTTTTTCTAATGGAAAGATTAAAATTACAAACGTTAGAATATTAAAAAGTAAGGTCGGACCTAAGTATCGCGGAACAAAAAAGTCCCCGCTGACTCCTGTAAGACCAAAAATAGTTTGCAATAACAAACTGATTAATTCAAAGAATGTTACACTGATGACTACCGTAAAAAAAAGCGTTAAAATGTTTTGTTGAATTATTTTTTTGAAGAAATAAAACCCCATAACTAGCAAAGGAAAAATTACTGCATAAATACCAATAACACCAATAAAATACAGATCATACAGGATTCCTAAAATCAAAGAAGTTCCTAAAAGAAAGCGTTCATTAACAACACGAGAAACAATCAAAAGAACCAATAATGCTAAATGCGCATTTGCAACATAGATATTGTCCGTCCAAGTTGCAATAATTCTCGTTACATGAGCGTCTATTAAAAATAAGAAAAATAATAAGAACGGTGTAATATATTTTAAAGTTGTTCTACTAATCATTCTGTCGCTCCTGCCATTCTCTGAATAATCGTCACGACTGATATATCATACATCTGAGCATAAGGTTTAATGTACACTTCGCGATTCAAGCCATAACTGTCCGGCTTAACTTTAACCACCGTACCAATTGCCAAGTCCGCCGGTGAATTTCCGCCTAGTCCTGAAGTTTGTACGACGTCTCCTTCTTTGATATCTTGATCACCCGTAATTTCTGAGGCAATCAGCTGCTGCGCCTTCACATCATATTTATTTAGAACTCCAAATGAATTTCCTTTTTCCGAACTTATTCTTACAGGAAAATGATTGCTGCTTTTGTTATCTGACGTTAATAATTGAATTTTAGAGGAGTGGGCATTTACTTCCATTACTCGACCGATCAGACCTTTTTTTGACATGACGGCCATGTTCCCTTCGACTCCATCGCTACTGCCCTTATCAACAATCAGCATATCTTGCCATGTATCAGGGGAACGTGTAATAACATTGGCAGTTACCTTCTCATAGCTAGTCAATGTTTGGTTCAATTCAAGTTCGTCTTTTAAACGTTCAATTTCTTGCGCTTGATTCTTTGTTTGCTGTTTCACTTCATCATATTGATCTACTTCATTTTTTAATTTTTGATTTTCTTCATACGTGTTGATCAAGTTTGAAACGGATTCAACACCACTACTTAGCCAACGTCCTGGTGCAGTAATTACTTTATCAACCACACTAATAGTATCGTTGATGGTCGACTGAACAATATTTGTATCACTGTCCTTCGCACGATTTGCTGCGGTAATTGAGACAGTAGCTACAACAATAATAACAACAATTAATATAATAATAATATTCTTATTTGGATTAAACTTTCTCACTTAGGCACCTCTGAACGCTATAATATAGAATGAATTTTACCACTAAATGAAGGGATTAAAAAGCAAGGACGGTTGATTTTAGAGAATTTTAGTATCTCTCATAAATAAAAAAAAGAGTAGACAATTCGTTTCAAAAAAAACGAATCGATACTCTTAACTAAATATCTTTACTCTGGATCACAGCGATTAAACCATCTGAAAAATTTACTTCAGCGTCTCCTGTCAAAAACTCGTTGCTAGCTAGACTGGTCGGTTGTAAAAAATCAACTGCAGAAAGCTCATATTTCACATTTTTCAAGGTCAATTGCTTTACAGGAGTCAAGCAACAAAATGCTAGATATTTCATGGTTGGGATTTTCTTGATAGTATGATTTCCTGAAGCAATATAGCTTACTATATTTCCTTTATCCGCTATCTTAATCTGAGTCAAAAATGGCTCAAATCGTGGTTCTAGTCCTAACCATAGGTTGGCTAATAAGTGATCTAGCCGTCCCCCTGTCGCACCAATCAAGGTGATATCCGCTTTAGGATAGCACTCAAAGGTACGAACCAGTGCCAATTGCGTATCAGTATCATCTTTTTCAGCAGGCGAAGTCTGTGTTTCTTTTACCTGACTAAAGACTTCTTTTTTTTCAGCTTCATTCAACGAATCAAAGTCACCAATCGCTAAATCAGGAATAATCCCTCGACGCAAAAGAAACAAGTTCCCACGATCAATTCCGATGATTTTATCAAAATTATTCGAAAAAGCAGGCCAGTGATTAGGATCACCGCCTGCAACAAGTAAAATTTTCATTAGTCCATAGCTGCCCGTAGCGCATTGATCTTTTCTTGCGGATTTTCTGCGTCGTAGATATACGATCCAGCAACAAAGACGTCTGCGCCTGCCTTGGCACATTTTCTTGCTGATTCTGGTTGAATGCCACCATCAACTTCAATTTCGTAATGATAGCCATGTTCTTTACGCAAACGATCCAACTCTGCGATTTTTTCAACTTGACTCTCAATGAATGACTGACCGCCGAAACCTGGATTAACCGTCATTACTAGAACTTGATCAACATCGTCTAATACATATTTGATTGATTCAACTGGTGTGCCTGGATTCAAGACAACCCCTGGCTTCACGCCAGCTGCTTTTATCATTTGAATCACGCGATGAATGTGCGGCGTAGCCTCCACATGAGCCATAATGATGTCCGCTCCAGCTTTCGCAAAATCATTGATGTAGTTTTCTGGGTTAGCGATCATCAAGTGAACATCCAATGGTAATTTCGTCACTGGGCGCAACGCACTCACGACAACTTGACCAAAAGAAATATTTGGTACAAAGTTTCCATCCATCACATCAATGTGGATATAGTCCACACCTGCATCTTCTACCATTTTTACTTCTTCACCTAGACGTGCAAAATCCGCACTTAAAATTGATGGGGCAATTTTCATAATCCTTACTCCTTTTTCATTTTAATGTATTTATTTTTCCTTGCAGAAAAAATAAGTCTGATTTTCAAGCCGTATATCATCCAACTAGTAGCATTCAGGATTGTCTTGCTTAATGATATGATTTGGTTTCCCTTATCGATTACACTGCGAAAAGTTGGACTGAAATCCTTTTTCATTTTAATGTATTTATTTTTCCTTGCAGAAAAAATAAGTCTGATTTTCAAGCCGTATATCATCCAACTAGCAGCATTCAGGATTGTCTTGCTTAATGATATGATTTAGTTTCCCTTATCGATTACACTGCGAAAAGTTGGACTGAAATCCTTTTTCATTTTAATGTATTTATTTTTCCTTGCAGAAAAAATAAGTCTGATTTTCAAGCCGTATATCATCCAACTAGTAGCATTCAGGATTGTCTTGCTTAATGATCTGATTTAGTTTTCCTTATCGATTACACTGCGAAAAGTTGGACTGAAATCCTTTTTCATTTTAATGTATTTATTTTCCCTTGCAGAAAAAATAAGTCTGATTTTCAAGCCGTATATCATCCAACTAGCAGCATTCAGGATTGTCTTGCTTAATGATATGATTTAGTTTCCCTTATCGATTAGACTGCGAAAAGTTGGACTGAAATCCTTTTTCATTTAAAGGTATTTATTCACTGAACGTTTTTGAAGCTATTTACTCTTTTTGTAAATAGGACGACGTTTCTCGATTTCTTGTAAAAACTGCAAATAATTATCGTAACGAGTCTGTGCAATCGTACCTTCTTCTAATCGATGCTTCACTTCACAGCCCGGTTCTTTCACATGACGACACTCACGGAAACGACAATTTGGTGCGGCTTCGCGAAATTCTGGAAATTCTTTTGGGAGCTCTTCAGCAGAAATTTCTAGAAATTCAATTGAACTGAATCCAGGAGTGTCCGCTACCAATCCACCAAATAAATCTAATAATTCAACATGACGAGTAGTATGGCGACCACGTCCGAGTGAATCCGAAATTTCCCCAGTCTCTAGATTTAAGTCCGGCGAGACATCATTCAGTAATGTTGATTTTCCTGCTCCAGACTGACCCATAAAAACAGTCAACTGATCCACAAACAGATCCGTTAATTTTTGTTTATCTTGTTCCCCATCAATTACAGGGTAACCAAGGGGTTCATACACGGACCGTATTTCATTTACTAGCGCTTGATCCGCCGCTAAGTCTGTCTTCGATAAATAGATGATTGGATGGATATATTTATTTTCCAAGGTCACTAAGAAACGATCTAATAAATTATAAGAAAAATTAGGTTCAACAAGGCTCGTCACGATTACACCTTGATCAACATTGGCGACTGGCGGACGAACCAATTCATTTTTTCGCGGCAACAATTCAAGAATATAGCCTTCACTATTTTCTTCACTACTAAAGACAACTTCATCTCCAACCAACGGGGTTAATTTCTTTTTGCGAAAATTTCCACGTGCACGTGTCTGATGAATCTTTCCTCCACTGGCAACATAATAAAAACCACTTAAGGCTTTACGAATCTGTCCTTCGATCCGTCTCATCTCCTTTTACTTAAAACTCTCCAAACCGTCTCTCATCTTCAAATCTATTCAGATTCTTTCTTATCAGTATTTTTACAAGTAACCTACTGATCATTAGCAAAATGAGTATTCTTCAATTTCAACTTTATTGTAGCATACTTCAAAATCAATTTCAGTACAAATGACCTAAAAAACCTTTCCTAATAAATTAGGAAAGGTTTTTTTACGATACTGTGATCGTTTCAGCTTTTTGAACATTTTTAGTAACTGCTGGATTGCCATTACGTTGAACCTGAATAGTGGCAGAGTCTCCTTTTTTTAGCGTTACAGAGACTGTCTGTCCCATTGGAGTTGTATTTTTATCTACTTTGAAATCTAACACCTGCGTTAGACTGGTATTTTTAGCATCTTTTAGCATCACTGTAATCGTATCGGGCTGGTCGCCAGATCCAGTATATTTAGCTGATATAGTCACATCAAAACTTGTTTCTTCATTTTCGGGACCTTTTGAAACATAAACTGTTACCGTACTACCAAGTTTAATTGACCCTGCTCCGGGATCTGTACGAATAACTTTATCCTTTTCAACCTCATCCGAAAACTCTTGCTGCTCAGAATATTTTAACCCTAAATTTGTAAGGGTACTTTCCGCTGTTGTCTTATCTTGACCAGATAAATCATTTAGGGTAGCGTATTCTGATCCTGAACTGACTTTTAAAGTAATTGTATCTTTTGAAGTCAATCCTGTTCCACTTACAGGATCTTGACTGATGACCTCGCCCGTTTCAACCGTCTCGCTAAACTCATCCACTCGCTTGATTTGATCTAATGTAATACCAAGTTGTAATAGACTTTCCCGAGCCTCTTCATAGGTCATTTGAGAATAATCCCCAATTTTGATTTTCTTAGGTCCATTAGAAACCTTAAACGTGACTTCATCTTCTTTAGGATCAAGTTTTGTCCCGCTTTTAGGAGACTGACTTAAAATCTGGCCTACTGGTACGTTATCATCGTTGACTTTTTCAGAAACAATGTTCTTTTCTAAAAAACCAATTTCTGTTAGCTCTTCTGTCGCAGCGTCAATCGTCTGGCCTTCATAACTTTTTAGCGTGACCTTTTTTGTCCCTGAGCTAATAAATAAATGCACAGAACGACTTTTTTTAATCATCGTACCTGCTTCGGGATTGGTTTTAACCACAAGTCCTTTTTTTATTGTATCGCTCGGCACTTCGGATGTTTTGCTATCTACAGTTAACTTTGCAGCTTTTAACGTCGTTCGTGCTTCTGCCTCCGTCATATTTTGAACTTGCGGAATTGAAATCTCTGCCGAGCTGGTCATCAAATAGCCGACAACTCCGCCGATTCCCAACATTAGCAATAAGAAAAGGAAAATAAATCGTTTCTTACCTTTTTTCTTTTTCGGCTTTTCTTCAGGAGCAGGTTGCTCTTCTTTCGGCTTTTCCTCTTGGTTCTCTTCTGGCTGAATCGGGGTCAACACTTTTGTTTCATCCAGCATTGCCGTTGGACGCCAAGGCAACTCGTTTGCACGTGCTGGTGTCAATGCTGTTGAAAGATCTGCTGCCATTTCCTCTGCCGTTTTATAACGATCTGCTGGTTCTTTCGCGGTTGCGTGCATGACGATATTTTCCAATGCCTGTGGTACTTCAGGGTCAAACCCTTTTACCGATGGCATTTCATCTTGAAAGTGCTTCAAGGCGATCGTTACAGCTGATTCCCCATCAAAAGGAACGCTTCCGGTGATCATTTCATACAAAATAATCCCCAGAGCGTAAATATCCGATTGCTTTGTTGCCATGCTGCCTCGGGCTTGCTCTGGTGAAAGATAATGTACAGATCCTAACATAGAATTAGTTTGGGTCAGAGAAGTTTCAGATAAGGCGATCGCAATACCAAAATCCGCGATTTTTACCACGCCTGCCTGATCCATCAAAATATTTTGCGGCTTCAAGTCGCGATGGATAATTCCATGTGCATGAGCTAAACTCACCGCAGAAAGAATTTGTTCCATGATATCTACTATTTTGCCGTACGGAATGTGCTGATGCATTTGAATGTAGCGTTTCAAATCCATCCCCTTCACATATTCCATAACCAAATACTGCATCCCGCTTTCTTCATCCACATCGTAAACGCCGACGATATTAGGATGAACCATTTCAGTAGCTGCTAAAGCTTCCCGTTGAAAACGACGAATCGCAGTTTGATCATTTTGAAAATCGAAGCGTAATATTTTGATGGCAACATCACGATCCAAAATCAAATCGTGAGCCAATAAGACGTTCGCCATACCGCCACTGCCGATATTGGCGATGACTTTATAACGTCCATTGACCAATTTGCCTATTTCAATCATGGACGAGCCTCCCCTTCAAAATGGATCAGCAAGACAGTGATGTTGTCCGCACCACCGGCATCATTGGCCGCATTGATCAATTGTTTTGTCTTTGCTTCCAATGTTTGATCACTTTCCACGATTGCTAAAATAGCTTCTTCACTTACCATGTTAGTCAGGCCGTCTGAACACAATAGCAAATAATCGTTCTGATGGCATTGATGCTCTGAAATATCTGTTTTGATCGTTCCAGCGATACCCACTGAACGAGTTAGTACATTCTTTTGTGGGTGGATTGCTGCCATTTCTGCAGTAATTTCCCCAGATTTCAGTAGCTCATTGACTAAGGAATGATCATCTGTTAACTGTTGTAGTTGATTATTTTGGATCAAATAGGCCCGGCTGTCACCAACGTGAGCTAGAACGAATTTTTCATCTAATAAGGCCGTACTAACAATTGTTGTCCCCATTCCTTGCATTTCAGGATGAGCAATCCCTTCTTGATAGATTGCTTCATTGATATTTTGAATTTCATCTGAAAACCATTTAGCGGCTTCTTCAGGTTGTTCAATAGTTGAGGCCGACCAAGCAGCGCCTAAACCGTCCACCGCCATTTTACTAGCAACATCACCAGCTAAATGACCGCCCATACCATCAGCTAATATCGCCAAATACATTCCTGCTTGATTGGTAAAAACATTTGCGTAGTCTTGATTCATATTGCGCCGCTTGCCGATGTCTGATTGAAATTG
This sequence comes from Enterococcus sp. DIV0756, assembly GCF_051710745.1. Classification (NCBI taxonomy): domain Bacteria; kingdom Bacillati; phylum Bacillota; class Bacilli; order Lactobacillales; family Enterococcaceae; genus Enterococcus; species Enterococcus sp. DIV0756. Next base: position 3,034,297 of record NZ_JBIOLF010000001.1, read on the forward strand.
GATCTCCATCCTTTTGTCCACCTCATTTTTCTATTTTTTTCGCATTGCACAAATAAAGAAGCCGTCTGTCATAAACATTTCTGGATATAAAACCAACATTTGCTCATGAATCGCTGGCTGTAATTTCATTTCTAAATTTAACTCAATTTTTTCAAATTCAGAGTGGTTAGCTAAAAACTCATCCACCACCTGTTGATTCTCTTCTTTAGCAATTGTACATGTACTGTATACCATAATCCCACCAGATTTCAATGTGGGAGCGCAATTCTTTAAAATTTCTAGCTGAATTTTGGGCAATTGAACAAAATCTTGTGGTTGTTTCTGATATTTGATGTCTGGTTTTCGACGCATTAAGCCTAATCCTGAACAAGGAGCATCCACTAAAATACGGTCAAAGGTTTCAGAGGCAAAATTTTCCGCTGCTTCACGCGCGTCCATTTTCTTGGTCACAACAGTATCCGCTACGCGTAATCGCTCCGCATTTTCACGAACCAGCTTTAGCTTGTGATCGTGGATATCCAATGCCGTTACTGACCCCTCATCTTGCAACAATGCCGCGATATGAGTGGTTTTCCCTCCTGGGGCTGCACAGGCGTCCAAAACTTTTTGACCTGGTTTGATCTGCATCGCTTGAGCAACCAGCATCGAGCTCTCATCTTGAATCGTCAACCAGCCATTTTGAAACAATTCACTACCGGCTAAAAACCCTTTATCGGCTACAATCCCGTAAGGTGAAAGTTCGCTGTCACGCGCTTCAATTCCGTCTTCTTCCAAAGCTTCGATCGCCTCTGCACGTGTTAAGAACCGCGTATCAATCCGAGCGCTTACCCGGCTAGGTTCCAATAAAGACAAGCCCAATTTACGGGTCTCTTCTTCACCAACTTCTGCCACAAATTTTTCTGTTAGAAATCTAGGCAAACTAATTTCAGTTGCTAACCGTTCGATCGGATCTTTAATCAGTTCCAACGAAGGGGCACCTTCACGTTGAAATGAGCGTAAGACACCGTTGACAAATTTCCCTGTGCCAGGGTTTCCCTTGGCTTTAGCGATTTCCACCGCTTCATTGATAATCGCATGATCCGGTACCCGATCTAAATAGAGCATTTGATAAATGGATAGTTGCAATAAGCTTTTCACCCATGGATCAACTTTCTTCGCTTTCTTGATAAAAGGCTCAATATTATACGCTAATAAAAGCTGCCGACTAATCGTACCATAAACAAGCTCTGTTAAGAGTGCTGTATCCTTGCCATCGACTTGATTCTTTTGGATTAGCTCATTCAGCAATAAATTAGAATAAGCACCGCCGCGATTGATCCGCTCGATTGCTTCTAACGCAGTAAAACGAACAGAACGTAATAGTTTCTTTGGTATTTTTGCCATTAGCCCACCTGCTGTCCTTCAGCAATAGCTTGACCACTGCCATTTAAAAAGGCTTGGATTGTTTGTTTAGCTTTGCCCGCTGGTTGCAATTCATCAATTGCTAGCATCGTTCCTTGGCCACACGCGATATGTAAGGCTTTTTTTGTACGAGCAACAATTGTCCCTGGGGCAGCAGTAGTGGTTTCTTCTAATGGGGTCGTATGAAAAATTTTCCACCGTACCCCTCCATAGGTTGTAAACGCTACAGGCCATGGATGCATTCCGCGAACCTGATTGTCGACTTCTTCCGCGGTCTTTTGCCAATCAATCGCTTCTTGTTCACGACTGATATTTGGCGAAAACGTGGCTTCCTCTTCGTTTTGCGGTGTTGGCTTTAACTCACCAGAAATAATCTTAGGCAGCGTTTCTAATAACAAGTCTTTACCAACTTGGCTAAGTTTTTCAAACATCGTACCGACATCATCTTGTTTCGTGATGGCAATTTTTTTCTGACTGAAAATGCCGCCTGCATCCATTTTTTTGATCATTTCCATGATTGTTACACCGGTTTCATCTTCGCCTTCCATGATTGCATAATGCACTGGGGCACCACCGCGATATTTCGGCAATAATGATGCATGAACATTGATTGCTCCTAGTCTAGGAACTTGCAATAGCTTCTCAGGTAAAAATTGCCCGAAAGCTGCTGTGATCAATAAATCAGGTGCCAATTCTTTGATTTTCTCCATTTCAGGAGATCCACTGATTTTTTCTGGCTGCAAAACGATTAAGTCATGCTTCAATGCTGCTTCCTTTACTGGTGTAGGAGTGATAATCTTTTTTCTTCCAACAGGGCGGTCAGGTTGTGTGACTACCGCCGCTACTTCATAACCAGCTTCGATCAAGCTCTCTAAAATAGGGACAGAAAAAGCGGGTGTTCCCATAAATATAATTTTAGTCATCGACATGTTCCTCCATATAACGTTCTAAATCTTCTGGTTTGATGATTTCGATCACTTGGTCGATAAACAATTTTCCTTCTAGGTGATCAATTTCATGTTGAAATGCTCGAGCTAAATAGCCGTAAGCTGTGACTTCCATTTCTGATCCTTCGCGGTCATAATAACGGACCATTACTTCATCAGCGCGTTCAACGGTTCCGTATGTTTCTGGAATCGAAAGACATCCCTCAACATCGATGCTAGTTCCTTTGCTTTCGATAATTTCAGGGTTGATAAAATCAAAGCGATCGCCTTCTTCCACTTCAACAACCGCGATACGCAAATTCTTGCCAATTTGCGGGGCTGCAAGCCCAATGCCATCGTGAGCCACCATTGTTTCATACATATCGTCTAACAGCGTAATAATCTCGTCAGTGATGTATTCGATCGGCTCGGTCTTTTTGTTTAAGCGTTCGTCAGGGTGGATAATAATAGGGTAACGCATGTCATTCCTCCATTGATGAGATTTTTTAGATAAAGTACATCGGTTCGTTGTCAATAGCGATCAATAAGCCTTGGCGCTGATCTTTTTGGCTTACTTGTAAAATATCTTCTAAAGTTGCCTGTAGCTTCGGTTCGTTTTTATATTTGATAATCAATTGGTAGTAATACCGATTTTTAATTCGTAAGATTGCGCCAGGTGTCGGTCCTAACAGAATGCTTTGTGGACTTAATTGCTTACGTAATTGTTCTGCTAGTTGAAAGGCTTTTTGAGCCGCCCGCATCTCTTCTTGATGAGAAATCGTTACTTTGACCGTGTAATAATAAGGCGGGTAATCCGTCTGATGACGAATTCGCATTTCTTGTTGGAAAAAGCTTTCGTAATCATGATGCTGTGCTAGCTTGATCGTGTAGTGCTCTGGATTGAAGGTCTGAATAACAACCTCACCAGCTTTTTCTCCACGCCCTGCTCGGCCGCTAACCTGGGTCAACAATTGAAAGGTTCGTTCACTAGAGCGGAAATCCGGTAGATTCAATGCCGTATCGGCATTCAACACGCCAACCAATGTCACATTTGGAAAATCTAACCCTTTTGCGATCATCTGCGTACCTAGCAAAATATCCGCTTCGTGATCTCCGAAGGCCGTTAAGATCTTTTCGTGGGCCCCTTTACGTCGGGTCGTATCCACATCCATCCGTAACACACGAGCCTCCGGAATCAATTCCGCTAGCTCTTCTTGTACTTTTTCTGTTCCAGTTCCAAAATAACGAATCTTATCCTTGCCGCACTCTGGACAACGACGAGGAATCCCCTCTTCATGTCCGCAGTAATGGCAACGCATCGTCTTCGTATCCATATGTAAGGTCAAAGAGATGTCGCAATTGGGACAAGGTAATACAAAGCCGCAATCGCGACACATTACAAATGAAGAATAGCCGCGACGATTCAAAAGTAATACGCTTTGTTCTCCTCTGGCTAAACGGTCGCGTAATTTTTCTTCTAATTTTTCCGAAAAAGAAGAATTCAAACGACGTTGCATTTCTTCCCGCATATCGACAATTTCGACTGTCGGCAAGGCTGCCTGAGAATTGGCGCGTTCATTCAGCTTTAATAACTGGTAAACACCCTTCTGACCTCGCGCGCGTGATTCCAACGATGGCGTCGCACTGCCTAGCACTACAGGACAATGATGGTATTTTCCACGCCAAATTGCTAGATCACGGGCATGATAGCGTGGGGATTCATCTTGTTTGTAGCTAGTTTCGTGTTCTTCATCAATGATGATCACACCTAAATTTTCTAATGGAGCAAAAATGGCTGAACGAGCTCCTACAACCACATGAGCTTCCCCACGCTCTAACTTACGCCATTCGTCGTATTTTTCCCCTTGCGACAAGCCACTGTGTAAAACAGCTACTTCACTACCAAAACGTGCTTTAAAACGAGTCGCCATTTGCGGGGTCAATGAAATCTCTGGTACTAGCATCATAGCAGTCTGCCCATTTGCCAGTACATCTTGAATAACCTGCAGGTAGACTTCCGTCTTGCCGCTACCGGTTATTCCCTCCAATAAGAAGACCTGGTGTTCATGGTTAGCATTTTTTTTGCTAATCGCCTCATAAGCGGCTCTTTGTTCGTCGTTCAACTCTAGTGCCGAAGTTTGGCTAATTTCTCTTTCGGCATAAGGATCTCGATATTTCTCAACCGCAACAAATTCCAGCCAGCCTTTTTTCTCCGCCTGATTCAGATTGGCTAAAGAAAAATCCTCCGCCTTCATTTGTTTGACGGCGATCAATTCTTCATCAGCAAGTGCCGTTAAATAATCTAGCAGTTGTTCTTGCTTATAGGAATTTTTGCGTAAGTCTGCTTTTAACCCTTCTAAATTTTCTGGTGCGAAGCTCCGCTTAATATAGCGCTCCGTCTTCACTTTGTTTTTAGTATGTACCTCATAGCGTAGTTCAACGATCCCTTGTTCACGCAATATAGCTAATTCTTTCAGCCAGCCCTGCGTTTCGGCTTCTTCCCAAGTCAACGAATCAGATTCACCGAAATACTTTGCTTGAACAGCAGCATTTTCCGCAACAAGATACAAACGTTTTTGATAGTCCGCCTTCATAACGCTAGGCAGCATCGTCTGCAAACAAGTTACTTTAAACGCAAACGTCGTCTCTTTCATATAATCCGCCAACGCCAATAATTCCTGATTCAAAACTGGCGTTAAGTCCAACACACGAATAATCGGTTTTAAATTATCCGGCAGCGGTTCTGGCGCAGTTTCAAAACCAACAACAAAACCTTGGACATGCCGCGGACCAAAACCGACCTCTACTCGCATTCCGATTTCTACCGCTAGTTGAGGCGGGATCAAGTAGCTAAACGGCTGATCCGTCTGCATCGCTGGAACATCTACGATCACTTGTGCTAATTTCATTTCTTCCGCCTCCATTCTTAAATATTGTACTCGATTTTTGCTATAAACACCTAAATTAATGAAACTATGTAAGGAAAACTTTGACGCAAAAAAGAAGGGACTGCGCCAAATTATTGGTACAATCCCATTTACGCTTCATCAGCAAAAAACGTTGCTTAATTTTGTTCGTTGCGAATCCGTGCTTCTAAATCACGTTGATCACGTTCCCGTTGCAAATGGCGTTCTTCCTCTTCCATTTTTAAACGTTCCCGTTTGATTTCTGGATGCGGATCATTGATGACTGTTCCAGCATCAATTTCTTCTAAAGCTTGTCCAACACTTTTCACTGATTCAAATGAATCTAAGGTCGGTTGTGCACCTGCATCTAGTTCATGGGCGCGTTTACTAGCTAAGATAACTAAAGAATATTTTGAATTCACATGGTCTAACAACGTATCAATTGAAGGTTTTAACATCATAAGCTTATATCTCCTTTAACATTTTAATATATTTACCAATCACTCGGTCAACTCGATAATGTTCACTGACGATGATATCTTTGATTCGATCGACAGCTTTTGGTACTTGATCATTGACAACAGCATAATCATAAAGGGCCATCATCTCGATTTCTTGGCGCGCAACGCGCATCCGTTCATCAATCACTTCAGGACTGTCAGTACCTCGTCCGACGATCCGCGCCTTTAATTCGGCCAGATCTGGTGGTGTTAAGAAAATGAAGACACCATCAGGCACTTTTTCTTTTACTTGCTGGGCACCTTGGACTTCGATCTCTAAAAAGACATCTTTGCCTTCATCCAATGTTTTGTTTACATAAGTAAGCGGCGTACCGTAATAATTTCCGACATATTCAGCATACTCCAGCATCTCGCCCGCTTCAATCATCGCTTCAAACTCTTCCTTCGTACGGAAATAATAATCAACGCCGTCTACTTCCCCTTCCCGCATCGGACGGGTGGTCATTGAGACGGAGTATTGGAACTCATTATCGTCTCTTTCAAAAATAGCTTTTCTAACCGTTCCTTTTCCAACTCCGGAAGGTCCCGACAATACAATCAACAGTCCTCGTTCAGACATACTAACGCCCTTTCATGCTCTTTTTAGCTAACGCCTATTGTGCACTTTTTTTGTGAATATTTCAAGAGGCATCCGTAAGCTACTTGCTATTTCTTACGAAAATCAACCAAACTATTCAACATTTTGAATTTGTTCACGGATTTTTTCCAAAATTGTTTTTAATTGAACTACGATATCTTTTATCTGAATTGGACTAGATTTTGACCCAATTGTATTAACTTCACGATTCATTTCCTGTAATAAGAAATCCAACTCACGGCCAACAGGTTCGTTGGTTTCCAAAAGTTTTGCTAATTTTTCCAAATGAATACTTAGACGGTCTAATTCTTCATGGATGTCGCCACGTTCCAATAAAATCGCCAGTTCAGTTAGTAAGCGATCTTGGTCGACAGTATTTCCTAAATAGTCTTCTAATTTCGTTTGATATCGTTGTTGAAAATCTGCTTCATACTCAGTTACAAAGCCATTTAACTGAGTCACTAGAGCTTGAACTTTGCTACCGTAGTCCACTAAAACTTTACGAATCCCCGCCCCTTCGGATTCACGACTAGCTGCTAACTGAGTAAATGCTTCATTAGCTACTGCTTGGACTAATTCCTCTAGTGTCTCTTCTTCTGTGGGTTGGTCAACCAGCGTCACAAAATCACTTTGTTCCATCGCCTTGACTAGAACCTGCTCCACAGGGAAATCAACAATACCAAAATGCTCTTTTCCGCCATTTTTCAGCTCATTAACCAATTGCTGTAACAGCGACCAATCAACTGAAACCTGTTTATTTCCACTTTTTAACGGGGTCAAGTTAATAAAAACATCCACACGTCCACGCTGGATTTTTTCCTTCGCAATCTTGCGAATCAAGGACTCGAAAGGATTTAGTTCCTTGGGCATTCGAATCTGTAAATCTAAAAAGCGATTGTTAACGCTCTTTAACTCAATATTTAATTCATAGGCATCATTAGCTAATGCAGCCTGCCCATAACCAGTCATACTTTTCATTATCTCTGATCCTTTCTGTACAGACTACATCTTGCTTAGCGTTTCCTTCAATACCGCAAATTCTTCGTTGCTTAACGTTACACCTTTTCCCATCTTCTCATGGTTTGGTGCCCAATCCCGTAAATCAAATTTTGGCGGACGTTCATTCCAGCTCACTAAATTCAGTTCCTTACGCCAACCTTTTGGATTTTCCGATAAAACTGCGATTTCTTCTACGATTTCATAATTAAACTCTGCCATTCTTGTTCCTCCTAGTATGTAACTATCAGCTACTTCTCATTATACAGGTCATTAATGAGATAGCCGTTTCGCATGTATTTAAAAAAGAGTGCCAGCATGGTCGGTATCGGCCAACGACGGTACATCGTCTCCAAAGGTCCCTCCAGCTGATAAATCTGTAAAACCTGATAATAATCCGAAAAAATATTATGATTCTCAATAAAATCTTCAATTTGCTCCTGGACTGAATAATTTCCATTCAACTTGATTGGCATCTCAAATTGCCGTAGGATCGTTTCAATAAATTCCTGCGGTGTAAAAACACGGACTGGCGAAACATTCACCCAATAGGCAAAAAATTCCATGAATGCTAAACTTACCCGTTCTATCGGTATGTCTTGACGAAAAAACTTTTTCAGCTCTAGATAGAGAGCCCCAAAATCAATTGAAACCTCGGTTTTAAGGTACCGTAAAAAATTTCTCGTTATCGCTTCAAAATCTACTTTACAACTGAAGAAGTAGCGATAGCCTTTCAGCTCGCCTAATGCCCGTTTCGTCTCCAAATAGCCCAAGTCAATATTTTCCGAGGAACGGGCACTATGGAATAGCAGAAGATCCCCTAAACTCCATGGACTTGCCAACACTAGACCTGCAACCTCGTCTGGTAAGCGATACTTTTTGTCTATTCCAGGACCATGAACATCGACAATAATCACTTCCGTAATCGGTTTTCGCAAAGCGATATCAACTGGCAAATTATTGCGATAGCCGCCGTCGACATACAGCTCATTCTTGATTTTAGCCATTGCCATCATCGGGAAAAAGGATGCAGACGCCAGCAACCAATCAATAATCTCCTCGTCGCGGCACTCATTCAGTGAAACAATTACTTCTTGAAAGGCTGGAACCTTTGTCGCAACGACATAAAAGGGGCAACCTCCTTGAACCCTTTCGGCATCCAAATGTTGCTCTAATAGACGCCTAAGAGGGGCTGAAGAAATCCCGCGTTGGCGGAATGACGTACGCACAAATGTCCGTAACTGATCCATTTGTGCCGAAAAATCTAATTCCTCTACTTCCTTAAAGGTGATATCTAAAACCTTATCAGTTTCGATCTCCTCCCACAAAGCTAACGCTTGATTATAATCTCCTTGGGCAATTAATGCACCATTCAAGCCCCCAACTGAGGTGCCCGTAATCACTTCAAATTGAATGTCCTTTTCTAGCAATGCCTTCCAAACGCCAATTTGATAGGCCCCACGAGCACCGCCTCCGCCTAACACCAAACCAGTATGATAGATCAGTTCCTTTCGCCAAACACCCTCGTACAGCTGATAGCCTTGAGTAGTCAACCACTGTTGCAGGATTTGGTTGGCATCAAGTTTTAACTGCAATACTCGTTTGAATTGTTGCCGCGCAGCATTCTCCAATAACGTGAAAGCTGTTTGCCAGTTAAGATCTATTGAGATCAATAAATTTCTAATATGCCATGCTTCGCCTGCATCGGTTTTATCTACCAGCAGCCATTGGGATTTACGTTGTATCCAATAGCCTTCCCCATGTTTTACAGCTGCTAAAAACGCTGATCGCCCTTGACCATGAGAGGCAAAAAATGGAAAAAGCAGCTGTGTCTGTTGGAATTTCTCCCAAAAAGCCAAGACATCTGACATGTACATTTGCTTTAACGCCATCGCTTCCTCCCTTGATTTTTACCGTATGTTCATTTCGCATATTTATTTCAGTATAGCAGAAATCCTGTTGCAACAAAAAGCCTCAAGGCAAGCCTTGAAGCTTTCTGAAAAAGGTCTGTTTCAAAATTTGATAATTTAATACGTACGCTGCTCCATCTCAAATGCCTTGCGCATCGGATCGGTAGCGTTGTTGACAGGTGTCATGGCTATAAGATCTCCCTGAACGATAATTCGGGTCACGCCTTCAATCTCACCACAGGTAATTAACGTTACCTGTTGTTTGTCTGGTTGAACATCCAAATATTTCACTTCTGTCGGCTGCACTCGGACTTTCAGTGTCGTCTTATATGTATAAATATTATGCAGATCAGTTAAATAGATCAAGTCACCCTCTTTAACATTTTCAAGCGGTGTAAATAGTAAACCTGGTCGATCTGCTCGATGGCTAGCCAATGCATAGTTGCCTTCACCGAGTTTTTGATCGGGTGACAACGTCCCCGCTCCATAAAGCAGCACCTCATTGGATAACCCCTTAAAAATCGGTAAATTGATCTCTACGGATGGGATCGCGATCCCACCGATCACTGGTAGTCGTTTGTTACTCAATTGTGCTTGCAATACTGCTTCTGTACTTGCTGGCTCAACCGCATCAAAATCAAATGACGCTTCTTTTTGCATATTTTTATCGAGTTCTGCTCGATCCATTTTCGCTACGGCATAGCGTTCACCATTATATTGCATCAAAAAATATTTGATCTGATTGTTAAAAATCAAAGCCAAACCTACTAGCAATAATAAGAAAAGAAAAATATTTATTAGCCAATTTCTTTTTTTCTTCATCTCAAGCCTCCTGCATTCTCCCGCTAATCATATCATATTCTATTAAACTCTGTGATACTACTTTCACTTAATAGAAAAAAATTTAAAAAAAGAAATAATTAGATGAGAAAGTCGTTATTTATTAAAATGATTTTAAATGTTAAAAAAGCGCCTCAATGTTGCAGTTTTTAAGGGGTTTGTAATCAAATTTTAAAATAAAAGATACGAGCTTTTTTTTTATTATTGAGTTAAAATAATTGTGACAACTATTAGAAAGGGTGAAAATTTGTGCCAGAAACGTTATTTGCATATATTGATTCCACAAGTAATGCTGTGCTCTCAAAAGGTTTTTCACCCAGCGATTTTGTTGATGGAATCGTCCATCAGCCAAAACATTTGTTATTGCTAGATCCAGTTGCAGAAGCGGGAGAATACGAACCCCATACAGGTTTGAAAATCGTTAATAGTCCAGATCAAGTCCAACAATTTTTTAATAATAAGGCCTTTACCCATTCAAAAGGAAGCAAGTGGATCGATTTTAATGATTATGCGATGCTGAAGGAACTAACTCCATTAGAAATTTCTGAATTGCTCTATTTTGGGCATATGCGGACTCATCTGCATTCACCTTTTTTTTATAAGTTACAAAACAATTTTGTCTACTTCAACTTAGGGAATGAAACGATGCGCGTGTATTATCGTTACCTCGATGAATTCTATCGTATCCTAGCTAGCAAATTGACTCGAATCGTCTTGGAAAAAGTCAACGATCGCCGATCTTTTTTCCGCAAAGGCTCTTCAGTCGCTCCTTTAGAAGGTGAGTTATTGAAGGAATTATATCCGATCTTGCAGGAAGGCGCAATTTTTTGCCTCAGTCAATCTGAATTAAAAAATCGTGTTTACAGTATTCCGATCTTTTTATCAGATGAAAAAGGGTGGCGGCGTAGTCCTAAAAATTTTAAAAAAGAACAACAGATTGCGGAAATCACTTACGACAGTGCCAAGCAACTTTGGTCCTTGGAAGTCGAAAATGATGATCCGGTCTTTTCATTCCGATAAGAAAAGCATTTGCCAACTTAGGACAAATGCTTTTTTTGTTTATTGATGACTTTGTTTGTGAATCAAATTGCCGTCCTTCGGCAAGTACAATTGCGGCGCTTTTTCTGCAACTATAATCGCCACAATGGCAGTTACAACAGCAGTTGCAACTCCGCTGACACCATTCATAACCAATGAAAAAATCCATGGATTCATGCCCCACAAAGCATAACTTCCCCAGAAAACGACTCCAGCGATAAAATGCCAGAAAAACCTTGCTCCCGTACCAATGAATGTGCCAAAAATAATATTTTTCCGAGCACTTGCCATATCCTGCTCACTTAACGCTTTTTGAACCTTCTTAGCATAGAGACCTGCAAAACCGGCAAAGGTAAAGGCAATCGGATATTCGATCAATACTTGAATGACGCTAAGATAAACCACTTGGCTTGCAGGAAAATGCAAGATGCCCCAAATGAAGGCTGACATTAGCGCGGGCTTCAATCCCCGACGTAAGGCAAACAATGTTAGCGGAATCATCCCCAATGAAATCGTGAAGCTGCTGCCGATAGTCGTTGGGATGAATGACAATACCAACGCTAACGCCGCCACGACGGTTCCTTCCACTAAAATTCTTGTTTTATACATAAAAAAACTCCTCCTTTTGAACATACAGTCCACAAAGGAGAAGTAAATATCTTTACTTCATCACAATTCCTACGCTCGAATAACCGAAACAGGTACTAGGGTTTAGAGTAATCTCAATCTCAGCCCGAGGGCTCCCCTTTGCGACAGTATTATTCTATTTTCTAGTACATTCAGAGTATAACAGATGTCTGTTTGCTCGTAAATGTATAAAATACTTTTATCGTGAAATACTTTCCTGATCGCCGCTTGGTGATAAGGTTGTCACCTTTTTAATCCGATCAATCGTCAACATCACCAATTGATTGTCCTGGGTACGAATAACAATCGAATCATTCGTGACTACTTTGGGCAACCAGCCTGAGATCGTTTGGAACTTTTCTTCGTTATGTTCATCCTGAACTTGAATGACTACTAAACTATTCTGTAGAGAGGCCATCTTCAGTTTGAGAAAAATATTCTCATTGGCTTGCTCTTGGGCGCGTTTTTCAGCAGAATCATTCAAAAAATCCGAGATGAAACGATACGACGAATTCGAAAATAGCTTGATTAAATTCTTCTTAGGCTTCTCGTTTTTAGTCATTCAGCTTCCTCCTATCAAGAGCATGGTTACGTAGTTTGATTTTACTTAAATTTTGAAGAAAAAACAAGGAATCTAGTCCATTTCAAAAAAAGTTAACCATTCGTTTAAACCTTTCTGAATTAATTCATAAGTTTCCTCAAAATCTCCGGTATACCAAGGGTCAGGAATTCCCTCCCCTGTATGTTCAGAGACACGATCCAAGTAAAGACAAATCTTGTTTTCTGTTCCTTCTGGTGCCATCGCTTGAAGATCGCTGACATTTTCTTGATCCATCCCGATAATGTAATCAGCCTCATAAAAATCTTCAGTTGTCACTTGTCGAGCCCGCATGCCCTTTGCTGAGATATGATGCTCCGCTAATATTTTTTGCGTGCCGCGATGAGGTGGATTTCCGACTTCCCAGCGACTCGTAGCTGCTGAATCGACGTCGAAGTTGTTCTCCTGTTTTTTCTCAAAGGCATCGCGAAAAATCGCCTCTGCCATGGGCGAGCGGCAAATATTTCCCATACAAACGAATAGAATCTTTTTCATGTCATTCCTCCTGTGCTATAGTCAATTTATTGAAATGAAACGAGGGATTGTAAATGAGTAAAATTTATCTTTCCGCCAAACTGCCAGAGCTTGGCACTAAATTATTAGAAGATGCCGGACTTGATTATCGGGTCTATGAGGGCGAGGGGCTAATCTCCAAAAAAGATTTGATTGAAGCCATCGCTGATTGTGAAATATTGATTTGTCCCCTATCAACACAAGTCGACCGCGACGTTATTGATGCTGCGTCGAACTTAAAATTAATCGCCAATTTTGGTGCCGGCTTCAACAATATCGACATTGCTTATGCGAAAGAGAAAAAAATCTATGTAACGAATACGCCAGTTGTCTCTACCAATGCGACGGCCGAATTGACAGCTGGATTGATTATCAGCCTATCTCGCCGAATCGTCGAAGGAGACCGCTTGATGCATGATCAAGGCTTTGACGGCTGGGCACCGCTCTTTTTCTTAGGCCACGAATTAAAGGATAAAACGTTAGGCATCATCGGCATGGGGCAGATTGGTCAAGCCTTAGCTCAAATGATGAACGCCTTTGGAATGAAGATTCTCTATCACCAGCGCCATGCCTTAAGTGCTGAACTTGCGAAAAAATTACAGGTAACCTACTGCTCGCAGGAAGATTTGATTCAGCAAGCAGATATCTTAACCCTGCATGCACCGCTAACAGCAGAAACACATCATCTGCTGACAAGCGAAACCTTTAAACAAATGAAGGACAGTGCTTTCCTGATCAACGCCGCTCGTGGTCCGCTGATTGACGAAGCCGCGTTGCTTCAAGCCTTAAAAACCGGACAAATCGCTGGTGCTGCTTTAGATGTCTACGAATTCGAACCGCAAGTCACCGAAGGGTTAAAAGAGTTATCGAATGTGATCCTAACCCCGCATATCGGCAATGCCAGTGTAGAAGCTCGTAACCAAATGGCTGAGATTGTCGCAAAAAATGCGATTGCCCTCGAAAATCATGAACCAATCAAACATATCGTTAATGGACTGGACTGAGCTTAACGCTCATGCCAGTCTTTTTCATACAACCGATAGGCGAAAAATTCGATATCCTTCGCAAAACGAAACAATTGCGCCGCAATAGTGATGGGCGGTTGATTCGCACCGGCTAATAACCAGTCAGTTAAAATACCGCCGCAGCCATGGGCTAAAAAGCGGGCATAAAATTCTTTATCTGTCTGAGAGAGCTCCCCTTCTTGATCGACTTCATCAAACAGTCGAACAAACAGCCGTTGAGCCAATTCATTGAATTCTTTTGTTAATACTTCTGGCTTCGACTCCACAGTATTCAAATAGAATTGATGACAAATCTGCATCTCTTTTAACATTTTAAGAACGGATTCTTCCCAATTTGTTAAAGCCACCTCATCGGAAACTAAGTACTGTAGCCCTCGCTGATAATACGCGTAATGGAGCAGATCGGCCTTGTCCTTAAAATGATAATAAAATGTTTGGCGGTTCAAGCTGGCCTTTTGACTGATATCTTGAACGGTAATTTTGTCATAACTTTTTTCTTGGCACGCAGTAACCAGTGCCTGAACAAATGTTTCTTTGGTCGCTTTTCCTTCCGCCATTTTTCCACCTTCTATGCTTGATAAGGGTAATTAAAATGTTCATACGCTAACGGTGTCGCCATCCGCCCCCGCGGCGTTCGCTTGATGAATCCCTTTTGGATCAAATACGGTTCGTACATATCCTCCACAGTTTCACGCTCTTCCCCGATGTTAACTGCTAATGTACTTAAGCCGATCGGTCCGCCATGATAGAGTTCAATCATCGTCTTCAATAGCTTCTGATCGACATAATCTAATCCCGCTCCATCAACTTGCAGCAGTCCCAACGCCTGATCTGCCACATTGCGATCAATCACGCCATCAGATTGAACCTGCGCGAAATCACGGATACGCTTCAGCAAACGATTGGCGATTCGCGGCGTTCCTCGTGAACGACGAGCGATCTCCACCGCTCCTTCCTCCACGATTTCCGTTTGAAAAATATCGGCTGACCGCAGCACGATCTCTCGCAAATCCTCTTCCTCATAATATTCCATATGAGAAATGATGCCAAAACGATCCCGTAATGGCGCCGACAGCATCCCTGCACGTGTCGTCGCGCCAACTAAAGTGAATGGCGGCAATGGGAAATGTACCGGATGCGCCGTTGGTCCTTGGCCTACCATGATATCGACATAATAATCTTCCATTGCTGAATACAAAGTCTCTTCAGCTACCCGCGGCAAACGATGAATTTCATCGATAAACAGCACATCGCCGGGTTCTAATTCATTCAAAATCGCCACTAAATCACCTGGTCGTTCGATCGCTGGTCCGCTGGTAGAGCGAATCTGAACATCCATTTCATTGGCAATCACCATTGCCATCGTCGTTTTTCCTAAACCAGGCGGTCCATAAAGCAGCACATGATCTAGTGCTTCTTGACGGTTTTTTGCCGCTTCGATATAAATCGAAAGCTCTTGCTTAACCTTATCCTGACCGATGTATTGTGCAAGATAACGAGGACGCAATGATTTTTCTAAACTTTTATCACTCTCATCTGCATCTGGTGAAAGCAAACGTTCTTCATCCATCTAAGTCGTCCTCCTACTTCTTCATCATTAATTTCAAGGCTGCTCGCAAATAGTCGTCGGTATTTTGCAGACTTTCTTTTTCCAGTACCTTTTCGACCTTCTTGATTTCTTTAGGACTATAACCCAACGCTTGCAAGGCTTCCATCGCTTCAGCAAGTGCGGTGTCGTCGTTGCCTTCATAAAATAGCGACATTGGGTCTTCGACTAATTCGGTCAATTTGCCTTTGAGATCCAAGACCATTTGTTGCGCTGTTTTCTTGCCGACGCCTGGGAATTTCGTCAAATAGGTCACATCTCCGGCTTCAATCGCTTGAATCAAGCCTTGATGATCATCGTTTGCCATGATCGCCAACCCGCTTTTTGGTCCGATACCAGACACCGAAAGCAGGCGTAAAAACAATTCTTTTTCAGCTAACGTTTCAAAGCCGTATAGTAAATGCGCATCCTCACGAATGATCTGCTGGACATAGATCGTCACAGATTGCTCCATTTTACTGCTGTAACGATAAGGATTGCCCGTCGCGATTTGATAGCCGATCCCATTTACATCTAGCACCACATAACTGGGACTGATGAAGGTCAAACGACCTGTAATATACTCGTACATAATTGTTCCTTTCTTTGGATAAGAAAATTAATTTTCGACAGGTAAGCCGCCGTAGGTAGACCTTCTTTTCACGTCTCGGAGGCTGCCGATAAACTGCACATATGTTCTCATTATTCTAGCACAAAATTCGACGGTTAAAAACTCTTACCGCCGAATCCTTGTAATAACCTTAATAAGGCAAAATAATCCGTCATTCGTAATTCCTGCGTAATCGTTAAAGTTGGAACCTCTATCTCCTCATAAAGCAAGCTAGTAGTCAGACAGAGGTCACTTTCTGGCAATAGATTCGTAAACATTACTTGAAAATCATTTGCTAGAAAACGGCGTAAATCCTCCTTCAAGATCGTTTCCTCAAACTCCGGCAAATCAGTCTGAAGACAAATTCGTAATTCGGGCTGAACGGTCAATTCGGGTAAGCGGCGCAAGACTGATAAGTAACGACCAAATAAAATTGATTCACTTCCACCCTGATCCGCTAAAATCTCAGCAACGAAGGCCGCAAGCTTGGGTTGTTGCTGTGTGATCCGTGTCCAAAAGGCTTTTCCATTGATATTAAAATGAATCGTGGGAAATAGGTGGTGATACAAATGGCCGCTAATCAAATAATTTTCAGCGTGTAATTGTTGAAAATTTTCCCATGTGGTGCTGTCATTAATTTTCTTTTCCATAAGTAGAGACATCGCTGCCACTTCATCGATTACTGAAAAAGGTTCTTTTGCTAATAAGCTGCGAATTTTTTGGGCAATAACCGGCACGCGATAATATTCTTCCCGTGTTAATAAATTTAAGAAAAGATTTCCTAGCGAAACTTGTTTACGAAAATAAACGGGCATAACAGGTTTTAACTGACGATAAAAATCATTGAAGAGTGGATCGTCGTTCAAGGCTCGCTGCGTCTTTAAGGACTTTTTTAAAGCATGGTGCTGGACCTCACGTAGTAAATGCGCCGCGACTAAATATTCCAAACGCTGGGCTTTAATCGGATTCAATTCGACTTGAAAAAAACGTTGGATTTCAAGGCTGAGTTTCTCCACCAACTCATGCTGCAGCAAGGTGAACGGCCAACTTTTCCCTCGAAATAAACGCCAATAATAGACCGACAAATACATTCGCACGGTTGGCTCCGGCGCTTGAAAAAGAACTTCTCCCCGCTCAATCGTTAAGTTTAATGGGCCTAATTCTTTGGTTAATTCCTTCAATCTGCGACGGATCGTAGACTCACTACGGTATAATTTAGCACTTAGCTCCTTGATCGTTCGAGCATTTTCGATGATCAACAAGTTGAGCAAACGATAGGTAAAGGAATGTCGAATCACATCAACGATAAACTGATTCTCTTCCATGATTTGATTGGCGATGACTAGACGATAACTGTTGCTCTTTCTTTCAAATAAAGGTAAATCGGTCTCGGTAAAACGACGATATTGTTTACCCAAAGCCTCTAATAAACGCTGCAAACTGCGAACATCCAACTTGAGCATTTCAGCCAAATCATTTTTCTTATACCATTGCCCGTTATCCAGCAACTCCAATACTCGGACACTAAAATAGACCTCTTTTTCGTAATTTTCTAATTCCTGCGCTTTGATGTACATAAAAAAACTCCTTCACGCTTCATTTTAGCAAAAGAGCGCAAGGAGTTGGTACTAAAGACCTTCGAACAAACGAAACAAAATCGGCAGTAACATCACTGTCACCACGCCATTCACACAAATGCACAGTCCAGCAAGAATGCCTTCCAGCTCACCGATCTCGATCGCTCGACCCGTACCAATCGCATGAGAGGTGCTACCTAAAGCAATCCCTTTGGCTACAGGACTCTGAATATTGAAGAGCTGAAAAATCTTCGTTCCGACTAAAGCACCGAAGATTCCAGTCGAAACAACGATCGCCAAAGTCACTGGCGAAATGCCGCCCATCTGATTTGAAAGATCAACAGAGATCGCCGTTGTCACTGATTTTGGCAACAGCGAAACAATGATTCCCTGTTTCAGCGAGAACAAACGACCAATTCCAACACTTACTAAGCAATTTAGAACAACACCAACTAAGGTTCCCAAAATTACCGGCAAAAAATATTTCTTCAGCTTATCGAAATTTTGATAAAGTGGCAGTGCTAAAGCGACTGTCGCCGGTGTGATCATCATGGTAAATAAATTGCCGCCTTTGTTGTACTCCTGATAGCTGATCCCACTAAATTTCAATAAAATGATAATAATGACTACACTTGCAATCAAAGGGTTAATGAAAGGAATGGTAATTTTGCTTAATAGCTTATCCATTGCCACATAAATCAACAACGTAAGAGCTAAACCAAAAAGTGGATTACTCGCCAGCGCTGAAATCATCCGCTTCACCTCTCAAATTCTCGACCTTCTCAATTAGCCGTGATTTTTTTTCATCGCTCTTCATACTGAATTTTTCGACTAACTCGGCCGTTTTCCCAACAGCAATGAGAGAGAGTAATGAACAGACAACTACTGTGCCTAACAAAATCGGCCATGTATATTTAATTGCTCCATAATATTGCATCAACCCGACACCAGCCGGCACAAATAGAATCGTTAAATGATTCAATAGAAAGTTTGCGGTATCCTCAATCGCCGAGGGCTTCAAAAGTTTTGACTGAAAGGATAGGAATAACAGTAAAATACCGATGATACTTCCCGGAACCGGCAACTGAAAAAATAGCCGTACACCTTCTCCAACAATAGAATAGAGGAACAACAAGCTTAATTCTTTAAATAGTTTCACACATATCGCCTTTTCTAAAAATAGGATAGTTCTAGTATAGCGAAAAAAGCAAGCGACTCTCTCCAAGTTTTGTTGTAATTTCATGCATTTTCTGAAAAGGGATTATCGCTAGCGACTGAATACAACTAGACAAGCACTAAAAAAAGTGCGCCGATCTCTCGGCACACTTTATTTCACAAGCTCTTTATATTGACCGTAGCCGGCTGCTTCCATCTCTTCGACTGGAATGAAACGCAACGCTGCGGAGTTGATGCAATAGCGCAAGCCGCCTTGATCTTGAGGACCATCGTTAAAGACATGGCCTAAATGGGAATCAGCTTCCTTGCTGCGGACCTCTACTCGATGCATGCCATGAGAGAAATCTGCCTTCTCAGCTACTCCGCGCTTTTCGATTGGACGGCTAAAAGCTGGCCAACCACATCCAGCGTCATATTTGTCACTAGAAGAAAACAACGGTTCGCCACTGACGACATCAACATAAATACCTTTTTGATAGAAGTCGTCATATTTTCCAGAAAATGGACGTTCTGTCGCATTCTCCTGCGTCACTGCGTATTCCATTGGTGAGAGTTTCTTTTTCAATTCTTCTTGCTCCATGATTCTTCCCCTCTTTCAAGCTTACTTGGAACACGCTGAGCATACACCCGTTGAGAAAAAGTTTCGAAGAATATGCTCATAGTTTATCCGATTTACTGCGAAAAGCTAAAGAACACCGAACCATTCTGTTTCGGTGTTCTTCGTCATTTTTCTAGTAAGTAAACTTTTTCAGCATTTGATTCACTGCACCAACGGGAAAACCGACAATGCTGTAATAATCGCCTTCGATTTTTTCAACAAAGACACCAGCGCCGTTTTGAATACCGTAGGCACCCGCTTTATCCTTGTAGTCATCACTATCGAGATAGCGATTGATTTCCGCATCGGTCAACGAATAAAAGGTCACGGTAGCGGAAGTTAACTTTTTCTCTAGTTGATCCCCCTGACGAATTACCACAGAAGTATAAACCAAATGACTGCCGCCGCTCATACTTTTCAGCATGCCGAATGCTTCTTCTCGGCTTTTGGGTTTGCCTAAGATCTGTTCGTCTAGTACAACAACAGTATCACTGGCGATTACTAACGCTTCTGGGTGCTCAGCAGCAACCACGGCCGCTTTTTGCCGCGCCATCTCCATCACGTAATCCTTTGGTGCATACTGATCTTTAACTTCTTCATTAATATCAGCAGGCTGAATGCTGAAATCAGCCATCAGCCAGTGGAGTAATTCTTGTCTTCTTGGTGATTGTGAAGCTAAAATAACGGTCATACATCTGCTCCTCTTTAGACTAGTGTGGGTCTTGAATTCGTTTGAACATATGCTCCATATCGCTGTTGCTGAAATGAATCAATACCGGACGACCATGGGGGCAATTAAAGGGATTTTCGCATTGAGCCAAATCCGTCAACAAGACGCGCGCTTGTGCTTCGTTCAAATGATGATTGGCTTTGATGGATCGTTTACAGCTCATCATGATCGCTGTCGCTTCTCGGAATTTTTTGACACTGACAGAACCAGTGATTAAAAGCATATCGATCATTTCCCGAATAATGCTTTCCTCTTGTCCTGCCGGATACCACGTCGGGTGGGCCCGTACGATAAAGCTGTTAGGACCAAACTCTTCTAAATAAATACCGACTTCCTGCAGTAATTCGGTTTTCTCTTTCAGTTTGATAGCATCATTGTTGGGATAATCCAGAACAAATGGCACCAGCAACTCCTGCAGATCATCAGAAACGTCGCCAATTTTTTCGCGGAAGTATTCGTATTTGATCCGCTCTTGTGCCGCGTGCTGATCGATGATATATAAGCCGTCTTTACTCTGGGCAAACAAATATGTCCCATGCATTTGACCGAAATATTCCAGCATCGGGAAGCGTTCCTTTGGCTGTTCATTTTCCAGTTTCGTGATGGCCTGTTCAATCACCTTTTCACCTGATTGAGTACTTAGATCAAATTCAGGATGATCGGCATTAGCCGCTTCCTCATAAACTTGCTCTTCTTCCGAGACCACTTCTTCAATCAGCGGTTCCGGTGTTTCTTCCACGATCGTCGCTTTCTCTTGTTCTGTTTCAAGTGGAACAACCATCGTTTTCTTAACGATTTCTTCCTTTAATGGTACCGGTGTTTCGACGGGCTCTGCTGGTTTCGGTTCGACGTAAAAAATCCCCGTTTTAGGATCATAGTTCAAATCACTCTTTTTCTTCGGCTGCTCCTCTAACGGCAGGTCCAATTGTTCCGTTTGGATTTTTTCGACCTTACGTTTGAAGCTGGGATTTTCACCGACATCAGGAATCAAATTGATCTGGCGCAGACTCTCAGCGATTCCGCGACTGATCAGCTCCATCAATTCTTTTTCTTTAGACAAACGAACTTCTTGTTTCGTTGGATGCACATTTACATCGACGAGTAGCGGGTCCATCGTAATCTCAAGTACCGCAATTGGGTACCGACCCACCATCAACTTCGACTGGTAGCCGTTGATGATTGCCTTGTTCAGTGCATAGTTTTTGATATAGCGACCATTGATGATCACCGATAAATAATTGCGGCTGGCCCGCGTGACTTCTGGTAATGACACATAGCCATTCAACGTGAAATCTAAATCTTTCGCTTCGACCTTCAGCATTTTTTTCGCCGTGGCTACGCCATAAATTCCAGCCAAGGTTTGCTTCAAATCCCCTGTGCCGCTGGTGCTCAGCATCTTGTGACCGTCATGGACCAGACGAAAGGCGATGTTTGGATGACTCAAGGCCATCCGATTGACGATATCCCCAATATTCGACAGTTCCGTTTGCAGCGACTTCACATATTTTAAACGCGCAGGCGTATTGAAAAACAGGTTTTCTACGGTGATTTTTGTTCCTGTCCGCAAGGAAGCTGGACGGTGTTCTTCAATTTTTCCGCCTTTTAAGAAAAGGTAGGAACCCTGTGTTTCATCGGCAGTCGCCGTCTCCAAAGTCATCTCAGAAACAGAGGCGATCGACGGTAAGGCTTCACCGCGGAACCCTAATGTTCGAATACGAAACAGATCATCGCGGTTATGGATTTTACTGGTCGCATGACGTTTAAAAGCATTCTCAACATCGTCTTGACTGATACCCTCGCCGTTGTCTACGATCTGAATTTTTTTCAGACCCGCCTCTTCGATTAGGATATCAATTTGTGTGGCCTTCGCATCAATCGCGTTCTCAACCAGTTCTTTGACGACCGAGGCTGGACGTTCAACGACTTCCCCGGCAGCGATTTGATTGGCTAAGCGTTCGGATAATTCTTGGATCTTTCCCATCGAATTCCCCCTTGTTTAAATCCGTTTTTGTAACTCGTATAGGAAGTTTAATGCTTCCATCGGGTTCATTTCAAGTAGATTGGCTTTTTTGATACTGTCGACTACACCAAGTTCAGCAGTTGACACTTCGCTAAATAGCGAAAGCTGTTCGGTTTCTTCAATGACCTCCACATTTTTTTGCATAGGCGCATCTGATTCTAACGCAGATAAAATTGTTGCTGCACGTGAAAGCAGTTCAGTTGGCATCCCGGCAATTTTCGCAACGTGAATCCCATAGCTTTTATCTGCGGGACCATCCATCAGCTTGTGCAGGAAGACGACTTCGCCGTTTTGTTCGACCGCGCCAACATGAACATTCTTCAACTGAGGCAGACTTTCTTCCAACACCGTCAACTCATGATAGTGGGTTGAAAATAGTGTTTTGGCCTTCACATTTTTGTGGATGTACTCAATAATCGCTTGTGCTAACGCCATTCCATCATAGGTTGCTGTTCCGCGACCTAATTCATCGAATAAAATCAAGCTATTTGGTGTCGCGTGACGCAAGGCTTGATTGGCCTCCATCATTTCCACCATAAAGGTTGATTGGCCGGCAATTAAGTCATCACTGGCACCGATGCGGGTAAAGATTTGATCAAAAATCGGCAGCTCAGCACTTTCCGCTGGGACAAAGCAGCCCATTTGTGCCATGATCACCGTTAAAGCGAGCTGACGCATGTAGGTACTTTTACCGGACATATTCGGTCCAGTGATCAGCAGCAGCATCTCATCAGGACTCATGTGAACACTGTTAGGAATATATTCCTGATGTCCCAAAACCTTCTCCACGACTGGATGACGTCCTTCTTTGATTTGCAGGTTATGCGTCCCAACCTCCATCGTTGGCTGTACATACTGATAACGTTCACTGACAGTCGCGAAGCTTTGCAAGACATCTGTCGCACTCAAGCTTTTCGCAAGTTTCTGCAAGCGAGTAATGGCTTTTTTGACTTCATTTCGGACTTCTAAGAAAAGATTGTACTCAAGCGCAACGGATTTTTCCTCCGCTTCCAAAATCAAGGTCTCTAATTTTTTCAGCTCCGGTGTAATAAACCGTTCCGCATTTGCTAACGTTTGCTTCCGCTCGTACTTGCCCTCTTCTAGGTTGGCAAGATTCGACTTCGTGATTTCGATATAGTAGCCGAATACGCGGTTATAACCGACCTTCAACGTTTTGATCCCGGTGGCTTCACGTTCGCGCGCTTCTAATTCTGCCAGCCATGTTTTTCCATTAGTCATCGCTTCACGGTATTGATCTAGCTGTTCACTATAGCCATCTTTAATGACATTGCCTTCAGTGATTTGCAGTGGCGCTTCGTCCTTGATCGCTTTTTCGATCAAGTTCACTAAATCATCCATTGGTTCCATGTCTACCAATAAATCATTCCATTCCCCTTGATTGATGCCAGTCAATAATTGACGGATCTGGGGCACTTGCATCAGAGATGTTTTTAATTGAACCAGATCACGGCCATTGACATTACCAAAGGCCACTCGACCCGCTAAACGTTCCAGATCATAAACCTTCGTCAATGTTTCGTTCAGGTCCATTCGTTCAAAATAAGCGTTCAATAAGGAAGAAACCATCGCTTGACGGGCATTGATCTGACGCTTCTGGATCAATGGACGATCGATCCATTGCTTCAATAATCGGCCGCCCATCGCGGTTTTCGTTTCATCCAACAGCCATAAAAGAGTGCCTTGTTTTTTGCCGGTCCGAATCGAACGAGTTAATTCCAAGTTGGTTTTTGAGAAATAGTCCAGCTTCAAGAAATGCTCCGGCTGGTATTCTTCTGCTTTTTGGATATGACCTAAGCTGCGTTTTTGTGTGACAGATAAGTACGTCAGTAATTTGCCGGTCGCTTCTTTTTCTAGTTCGTCTGTGATATCAGCGGTCAAGAAGCTGAATTCTGCGTTGTCTTCGATCGTCTCCTGCTTAGAAAAGACTAAGCCCAGACGTTCAGCTAAGTTTTTCTGTAGGCCTTCGGGTATCTCGCTACCTAAAACAATTTCTTTTGTTTGTAAAGCTGTCGCTTCATTCATTACGGCTTCTTCATCATGCAGTAACGCTGTTTTTAATTCACCAGTTGAAAGATCCACATAGGCGAAACCGAATTTATCTTTGACTTGAGTGACAGCAGTCAAAAAGTTATTGGCTTTGGCTTCGATGCCCTTGCCTTCCATCAGTGTTCCCGGTGTGATCAATTGGACAACTTCCCGTTTGACCATGCCTTTTGCCTGCTTCGGGTCTTCCATTTGTTCACAAATGGCAACCTTATAGCCTTGTTCAACTAATGTGTCGATATAGCCTTGGGCAGAATGATGCGGGACGCCGCACATAGGGATTGGATCATCCGCATTCCGATTACGACTGGTCAGAGTCAGCTCTAATAACTGCGAAACCTTGATCGCGTCTTCATTAAAAAGCTCGTAAAAGTCCCCTAATCGGTAGAATAAAAAAGCATCTTTATATTGTTCTTTGATCGCCAAGTATTGTTCCATCATTGGCGTATTTTTCGTCTTTTGAGGCATTAGTGCTCTCCCTCCCTCGTAGCTTCATCTGCTTCTATGGCCGCATTCACTTCTTTTTGGATCATCGTGGTCAAATGCTGAAGCAGGTCATTGGCTTCATATAACTGTTCGCGATACGCGACAACCAATGGATGTTGATCGAATTCCTTAGTCAGGCGATCTGCTTCTTTCAACGCTTCACGCTCGGCTTCTGGTTTGCCGTAATGGGCAAACTGGACCGCGTCTTTTTGCGCAGCTTTGATGCCTTCTT
Organism: Enterococcus sp. DIV0756; assembly: GCF_051710745.1. Classification (NCBI taxonomy): domain Bacteria; kingdom Bacillati; phylum Bacillota; class Bacilli; order Lactobacillales; family Enterococcaceae; genus Enterococcus; species Enterococcus sp. DIV0756. The sequence goes on from NZ_JBIOLF010000001.1 coordinate 3,059,253, forward strand.
CTAATTGCTGAAGTGTGTCGTTTTCTGCCACTCGCTTTTGGAGCTGCTGGTAGCGTACGATCACTTCATTTTCACCTAATAATGCTGTTAAATGAGATAAAGCCGCTTCGACGGCGGCTTCATTTGCTAGATTCATTTTATCCCTCTGCTTCTATTCTCTAAATGGGCGATCCTCATTGATCAGGATCGTTTCAATTTTTTGTCCGTGGCCATTTTTGTCAATGTCGATCACACAAGCGGATAACACCGTGCGACCTTCTTCAATCACTTCAAACCGCTGCGGCAATGCCGTTAAAAATTTTTCAATGATCGGTTCTTTTTTCATGCCTAAAATCCCGTCATACGGCCCAGTCATCCCAACATCGGTCAAATAAGCGGTGCCCTTTGGTAAAATACGGCCATCATTGGTTTGGACATGGGTATGGGTCCCCACTACCGCTGAGACGCGGCCATCCGCGAACCAGCCCATCGCTTGTTTTTCGCTGGTAGTTTCGCCATGAAAATCGACAAAGATATACGGTGTGCGTTTTTGCGCTTCCGTAATCAGCTGATCAGCGATGCGAAAAGGATCATCCAAATCGGTCATAAATGAACGCGCCTGCAAGTTGATGATCGCTAACTCCAACTCATTCACCTTTACAAACAAATGACCTTTGCCTGGTACGCCTGCTGGAAAGTTTGCTGGTCGGATCATTTTTTTCGCATCAGAAATAAAGTCAAAAATCGCTTTATTATCCCATGTATGGTTTCCCATTGTAACAACGTCAACCCCGTCTTGCAAAAACTTCTTGTAGATTTTTTCCGTAATGCCACGGCCTGCCGCCGCATTTTCGCCGTTGACGATTGTCAACTGTGGATGGTATTTTTTCTTTAATCGCGGTAAATAATCACTCAACATCTGCCGACCTAACGAACCAACAACATCCCCGATGAATAGTAAGCGCACTTTTTTTCCCCTTCTCTAGTTAAGCATCTTGTCTTATTATAGTTGTTTTTGCTTGAAAATAAAAGATTCCATTCATCGTACGTAATGAACTTTAAAATTAAAAAAATTGCAGGCAACATTCACCTGCAATTCTTTGCTTTTAAACTATTTCAGCCGCCTCTTCTTTATTCCAATGCGCCTTCTGTTCACTTTTCGCACGATAGCTTTGGATGTGCTCCCAGTTTTCAGGATCTTGCTGATAGGTGTTGAAATCCAACTCATCCACCAGCCATTTTTTCTGTTCTTCATCATAAACCAGATTGGCGATGGCATTTTGCTTATCCGTGGTCAGCGCTTCATCGATTCCAACCTCCTCAACTAACTGCATCGAACGTTTAAGATCAATAAATACATCTAGTTGAACCTTGGTTTGTCCAGCATTCACCGAGATTGAATCACAATTGAGCTTGACCGATTGAAACTGCTGATCAAAGCTTTTCAAATAGGGTTTTAGCTCCGTAAAGCTCCGTTGCATTGTTTCCCTGTGGGATTTAGAGGCTGCCAACTGAGAAACATTCAAGCCTTCGCGAATGCCTTTATTGAAGGAATCAAAATAATTGACCACTGATGCCAACAGGTGCTTTTGAAATGGTTGATTGTTCTCATACAAACTCGTTTCTTTCACTGTCAGCCGCTGGTCTTCCGCTTCGAGATGGACTGTTTCCTTGGTTTTTTTCAAACCAAATTTTGGATGCGCCATTTCAGAAGACACCTTGTACGTTCCTGGTAGAAAAGGACCAAAAGTATACTTATTCCACTCCTCAGCATAATCTCCAGAGATCTCCTGCTTTTGGATCGTTGCTCGCAGCTCCGTTTCCTTAGGCAGTTCAATAACGAGAAAACGGGCCTTTGGATAAATTTGGGCGGGTTTCAAAAAGGAAGCTCCTTCTTCAACCAAAAAGTTCTCCTCTTTTTTTAAAAGCTCGACAACCTGCTCCTTCTTCAGCTTCTTTAGCTGCTGATAAAAAATAGTTCGTGCCTCTGTGCTAATTTTTTTCTTGTTTGAATAGCTAGGCATATACTGTTTGATTGTTGCGTTATCCTTTTTAAGCAATGCCTTCGCAAGACGATCCACAGTTGCATCCACACTATTATTGTACGTAGAATAGCTGACAAATCCGAAAATAATCACTACGACTACTACGAAGAGTGCCAATATTCCTTTTTTTCTAGTCATTAAGTCCGCCTCTGAAGGCTGCTTTCAAGGATTTGAAATAATAGTTGCGGCTTTCATTTGCGGAATTGATTTCCCACTTGTCATCTTTTTTCTCCAGCTTGACTTGATAGCCTTCACCGTTCATATTGTCATCCGTATTGATTGGTGCTTCATTGATTTTTCCAGGCAATTCCTGTAATAGATATTTCTCAGCATCCCGACGTACACTAGTGTAATCGGTGTATTTCCCTTTGTTTTCCTCTACGAACTTATCTGTGATTGATTTAGTATCGACATCATCTAAAAAGACCATTTCTGGGCGTACGTAGATAACTGCCGTCTCTGGGAAGAATTCCTTAAAGCTGTAAGTCACTTTGCCTTTTTCAGCATTTGTTTGCTGCAGTTGAGTAATGACTTTTTCCAGCTCAGCTGTCGAAGGGTCATACCTTGAGAAATCATCCTTCAAATTATTAATACTTTCTTCCTTAAAGGTCTTACGTTCCGTCTCTAAGTCATTTGCTAATTCAAGCTTTCCAGCAGCTTTCTTGTCCTCTTCTTTCACTTCGTCAGAACCATAAAAGACGCTTGTGATATACTGACCCACCAAGGCTTGGACCGCTTTTGTGTCATCGCTATATTTTTTCGTATTCAGTTCAAGTTCTATTCCGTCGTCTTTTTCATCCTCTGAATAATACATTGGCTTATAATGCAACTCATATTTCGCATCTTTCTTCACTTCAAATACCAATGGTTCTGTAAAACTCTTGTCCTCTGACAAACTCTCACTGCTCATTGTTTTAAAATTATCATTGGAATCATAAACATGCTCTGACGATACTTTTTTCCCTTCTTCGTCGTATAAAGAAAAATCATTCGAGGAGACATCTAATTTGTCTTTTGATTTGTTTTTCACTTTAATATCTAATGCCAAGAAGCCAGTCTCATCATCCACCTTTTTTCCATCGGGTATAATGTAACTACCATTTTCTACACTCATTTCAACCTTTGATGATTGTGCAACATTTTCCTTTTTTTCTGTCTTTTCGGCATCCCCGCCGCCAGAGCAGGCAGTCATTGTTAATAACAAACTACTCAGTAAAATTACCCCGCTAAACACTTTAAACTTTTTCACGTTTCGCCCTCCTAATTCCTTTTATATTAATGTTGATAAAAAAACGCTTATCTCCTACATGATATACGGAAAATATCGCTTCCGTCAACACAGTTAAAGAAATTAACAAGAAACAGACAGAACTTAAAAAAACAAATTAAATTAATGGATAAAAATGTAAAATAAAAGTCTAATAAATATTTATATCTATTTAATTTGTCATTTTCAATTCTTTTTTATTAAGTAATAAACAACATTAAAGTGGTTTTAGTATAAGTAGTGTTTTTAAAAAAGGAAATCAATTTTACCTATTCTCCGCAGCATGTACAATTTATCCATCATACGTTTACATAGACTGCTACGATCGAAACACGCAAAATAAAGAACCGAGAGACAGTGTTCTCTCGGTTCTTCAGCCGGCTAACTATTAATGTACCAATTCTAATTGACGTAAAGCTTTGTAAATCCCATCCTGATCGTTTGTATCGGTCACAAGATTGGCAGCTTCTTTGACGTGGTTTGCCGCATTTCCCATCGCTACACCTGTTCCGGCCAAGTCCAACATCTCGATATCGTTGTTGCCATCACCAAAGGTCACAATGTTTTCTGGTTTTATTCCGACTTTCTTCGCCAAGGCTAAAATCGTTTGCGCCTTAGACCCAGGATTTGGAATGATATCAACGCTGTTTTCATGCCAGCGAACCAAACGAAATTCAGGAAAAGCCGCTTCAAACTCGGCATCCATCGACTGATCATAAAAAGCACAGCCTTGGTATACTTCATGTTGAGAAAAATACTCTGGTTCATACTCTGGTGCTTGCTGACCGAAAGAAGACATCGCATTACGGACTTTCTCTCCATCAAAGTCGGTCACACGACCGAAGGAATCTAACCCAAAGAGCATAATGTCGATTTTCCGTTCACTGGCAAAATCAATCATACGACTCAGTGCTTCACGATCTAAGGTATGCTTATACACCTGCTCATGATCTAAGAATCCAGCGGAACCATTACAAATAATGTAATTCGTACAACCTAACTGATGAATCACATCGCCAGCCAACAAGCGGGAACGTCCCGTCGCAATAGTCACTAAATGTCCAGCCTCACGCAAAACCTTCAACGCCTTCATCGTGCTGTCTAAAGGTTTTCTTTGACTACTTAACAAGGTACCGTCAATGTCTAGTGCGATTAATTTTCTTTCCAAAATATCTCTCTCCATTTATATGTATTTGCTGCCCTCACGTAGGGCTAACTTACTGAATGAATGCTGCTGCATAAACGCTCTTACCCAATCAGGATTCACCTTACTATAATCACGCAATGACCAGCCAATCGCCTTCTGGATGAAAAACTCATCCGTCGTCAGATCCGCCAAGATCGCTTGCGTCAACAATTCTGTATCCGTTTGTTCTTTAAACATCAGCTGCAGATTAATCGCCACCCGCCGGTACCAAAAATTCTCATGTTGATAGAAAAAATGATACACCTGTTTAATCTCTGCCGGATGCGCCAGAACCCACGTTGAAAACACCTTACGCCACGCATCAATACTGTCCCACCAAGTTTTTTCACCCAATAATGGAAGTAATCCCTTTAGTTCCTCCAATGAAAACCGCGTGATGTTCTTTTGGGCTAAATCAATCGCATAATACTGATATTCCCGCTCTTCTTTACGATAGTTGCGAAAAATTTCTTGTATCAGCTCTTCCGTTGATAAGGTGGTACTTTCTTTTAAAAAAGGCCGTTCCAATAGTGCTCGTTGCGGCTTTTTGACCCCGCAAAAGGGAAAAAGATCCTTCATGTACCGTGCCATTGGTGCCGCAACCTCTGGCTGATTCGGAAAAACCAACGCGTCCATCCTTAACCTCCTTCATTGTAGAGAAGTTTCAGAGAATTTGCAAAAGCTTCTTACGCAATTCCACTTCAATCTTTTCGCTGTCTTTGAAAAAAAGTAATCGTTTTTTGCCAGCACCCAACAATTAACACATTTTTTTCAAAAAAGCAACACCTGAACTTGACTCTGCTTGCCCTTTTCCGTTATACTGACATTTGTGTAAAATAATGCAGCAGAAGAATAATAGCCCGTCCCCAGTTCGTTGCCAGTATTGGTTCAATTGTGTAACCGCGGCTGCGAAGGTGAAGATTGAAGAACGAACTACACGGATATGAATTTTTCAACGGATTATTTTACTCCAAAACAATTTATTGGAGGAATTTTTAATGTCACGTTATACAGGACCATCATGGAAACAATCTCGTCGTCTTGGTATCTCATTATCAGGAACAGGGAAAGAATTAGCACGTCGTCCATACGCTCCAGGTCAACATGGACCAAACAGCCGTGGAAAGAAATCTGAATACGGCTTGCAAATGTCAGAAAAACAAAAATTACGTTTCATCTACGGATTAAACGAACGTCAATTCCGTAACTTATTCGTACGCGCTAGCAAAATCAAAGAAGGTAAACACGGTGTTAACTTCATGATCTTACTAGAACGTCGTCTAGATAACGTTGTTTACCGTTTAGGTTTGGCTTCAACTCGTCGCCAAGCTCGTCAATTAGTAAACCACGGTCACGTAACTGTCGATGGCAAACGTGTTGACATCGCTTCTTATGAAGTTGAAGTTGGCCAAGTTATCGGTATCCGTGAAAAATCTAAAAACATGGTTACAGTAAAAGAAGCAGTTGAATCAGCTGTTGGTCGTCCAGCTTTCGTAAGCTTTGACGATGAAAAATTAGAAGGTTCATTATCTCGTTTACCAGAACGTGATGAAATCAACCCAGAAATCGACGAATCATTAGTCGTTGAATTCTACAACAAATTAATGTAAGACTTCTTACAGACACTCAAGTCCTTGGCAGCAGGGATTTGGGTGTTTTTTTATTATCTAAAAAAACTGTTTTAACTCTTTCGTTTGAAACTATGATAGAAATCTTATAAAACACAACTTTAAGCAGGCTCTTGTGGGGTCTTTTAGCAACTTGTTGGCAGCTATACAGACGGAAAAAGTGAGAAAAAAATACTTTTCTTTCCTTAAAATGAGAAATGTCTAATTTTAAAGAATGAAGGAGCTGTCCGAGCGTTTGCTCACTAAAGAATTAAGCCCTAGAATGATAGTAGTATATTCGATTGGAGCGATTCTTATGAACCCTAACCCGAACAATATTAAGTTAGTTGCAGTAGATATGGATGGAACCTTTGCGCGAAGTGATTATACCTATGACATCCCCCGATTCAAGGCGGCTTTATCTAGGATGAAAAAGGCAGGCTGCCAATTTGTCGTGGCTAGTGGGAATCAGTATTATCAACTACGTTCTCATTTTCCCGGCTATTATAACGAGCTCAGCTTTATTGCTGAAAATGGGGCTCTAGTAAAAGACAAAGAGGAGCTGGTTTTTTCAGCAAATATTTCGAAAGAGGCGATTACATCCGTTTTAGATTTATGTAAAAAACATCCGGAAGTCCAAAATGTCATGTGCGGTCTCAAGAGTGCCTATTGCCAACGGGGAACTGTAAGTGAAGAATTTTTTGAATTGACGAATATCTATTACCACAAACTGCAATGGGTAGATGATTTCGAACAAGTAGAAGATCAGATATTGAAGTTTGCGCCAACCGTTCCGGTGGAAAAAACTGCGTACTATTGTGATTTATTTCGTGAGAAATTAGCTGAGTTATTGGTGCCTACCAGCAGCGGTCACGGTTCAGTGGATTTAATCATTCCGAATTGTCATAAGGCCTCCGGATTGAAGAAGCTCGTTCAGCGTTGGGGAATCACGCCTAAACAATGTGCCGCTTTTGGTGATGGTGGGAATGACCTTGAGATGCTGGCGTATTGTGGTTTCGGCTACGCGATGGAAAACGCGTCAGATAATGTGAAGGAAGTTGCAGATTATGTCTGCCCTTCAAATGATGATGATGGGGTCCTCGTTACGTTGGATCAGTTGTTTCCAATCGGATAAGTAGGATGCTTCTTAGTTAAAAACTCAACATACTTCTTTAACTACTTTTTGCTGTAGTATCGACATTGAATAAATGAATGTTTAAAATTTTATAAGAAGACATAAACGATCTTTCTGACACTCATTTTCTTGATACCAAGACTTGGGTGTTTTTGTAATGGTCGAACCAGCATTCAAAAGTCACCAACCTAAATGGAGTACTGATAGGATAATTAGCAGTAATCTAATTAGTAACGGCAGACTATGTGCGGATTAATACGACGCTCTCTATTCAACAGATCAATAATCCAACTGCTTCAATCTTAGTTTTATCTCATTATTATTGATAAAATCAATCGTATATAAACGAGCGATATCCTGCTTTAAATTTTCCAATTTCGTATCCTCTTCAAAAAAATTCATTACACGCAGAACACCTTGAGCTATCAGTGTTCCTAATCCTCCAGAGCCTAGCTCAAAGCCTATTTCAGCGGTTTCAGATACTTGACTTTGCTTGATGTCCATCATTAATCCACGAAAATCCCCTTTGATAATGAACTCTTCCTTCTGCTCTTTAACCCTTTGTCTCAGCTCAGCAACATTCGTGACTTCAAGTAGTTCATCATTAGTACGGATATTTGCCAATTTGTCCAGCTCCTCTTTCTTTTTTCTGATGTCATTAGTATAGCACTTATTGAAAACGCTATTTTTAAAAGGCCTGTTGACGAGCCCCTCCTTATCACTGATAATTGTTAGATGGTATTGAACGAAAAAAGAAAAGAGTGAAAAAATGAGATACTGTCCTAATTGCGGTGCGGAGGTCCGCCAAGAAGCGAATTTTTGTCCGTCGTGCGGCTATCATTTGGAACAACAAATAAGACCAGCGGTTGGTCCTCAAACAGAATCAGAAAACAACAAACCCATGTATCAACCTAAAGTAGAAGAACCACTGAAGCTTGAACTGGAAAAAGTAGAAGGCTTAAATATTACTCGCGCTGAAATCAAGAAACAAGTTCAAGAAAAATTATCTGGCAGATATGGCGAATGGGCAAAAACAATTATTTTATTGATTGGTGTAAACTTCTTTGTAGGATTAGTTTTTCAAATTGCCTATGTTCGTTTCTTTACTCACGGGCTTTTGAGTATACTTAGCCCTTATAGCTATTACGACAGTTATGATTACGGGTATGATTATAACTATGGTTATGAATACGGCGCTCCCTATTCATCGGGGCTTTCTCTATTTGTCTGGTTTCTAATAATGATTGCTGCCTTAATTCTGATCTTTTTGATTGGCGCTTTATCGACCGCTGTCTTACAATGGTGTGCGATCCATACCTTAAGAGGCAATCGTGCAGATGGGGTACAAATTTTTGCTTACTTCATCAAGGCACAAAAAAATCGTGTCTTAAAAGCGAATGTGTTAATCGCCGTTTATACCTTCTTTTGGTCGCTGCTGTTCGTTATCCCGGGCATCGTAAAAAGTGCCTCCTACGCCATGACCAACTATTTATTGGAAAAGGATGACAACTTAAATGCCTCAGATACCATCTTATTAAGTCGCCAGATTATGCATGGCTATAAACTAGAATTTTTGATCCTGCGTTTTTCTTTCTTCTTCTGGAATCTCACAGCGATCTTCCAGTTCACGAATTTTTATGTAATGCCTTACCAAAACGTGACCGAAATTCTTTTCCTAGATATGCTCTATGAACATTACATCGAGCAAAACAAAGAAACTTTGGCTGCTTAATAAGCATTAGAAAAAGTCTTGAACTCTCTCTTATGAGAATTCAAGACTTTTTTGGCCTTTCTTAGTCAGATAGGGCTGAACTAACGACGTCAATGTTTCTGATAAGGATAAATTATCAGTGTCATCATAATAAGGCGTAGTTACTTGATACCAAGTATAAGTAAGATACGAAATCGTCGTAACTAGATGTTTATACGCCGAAGCGGATAAATCCTCTCGCATGACGCCATCTTCAACTAATACTTGAAAAATAGTTTGATAAAAATTCTTTAGTCGTTTTCTGAATAGTAGCAGTTCCTCTTTCATACTAGGGAATTCCTCATGAATATTTATGATGTATTCATAGTAGAATCTATTTTTTTCACGAATCTCCTGAATCTCATAAAAAGATTTCAATAAAACACTCATGGCATTTTCCTGCGTAATTTCACTATCAAACACAGCAAAAAATTCTTCATAAAGTTCCTTTTGAATTCGCAAAAGTAAATCCTCTTTTTTAGGAAAATGATAGGTCAAATTGCCGATGGTTGTCCCCGCAGCCTCCGCTATATCTCGCAATGAGACATTTTTATATCCTTCTTGAAAAAATAATTCTTTTGCACTTTCGTAAATAGCCGTTTTTTTGTCTAGCATAAGCACCCTCGATTTTTCTATTTCATTTATCATAAGCGAATCTTGAAAAAAAGTAAAAAAGAAATTGACAACATCTCCAGTACAGTGTACTATTCGTGTATAGTACACTGTACTGGAGAACTAATTTAAAAAGGGAGAGAACAAGATGACAATAAGAAAAAGACCACCCGCACAAGATATTGGTAGAATTTTAGGCGGTAAAATGGCACCAGAAGATTTTATTAAGATGATGAATGTTACTGAGCTCAATTGCGATACATTAGAGAAAATAGGCGAAGATGAAGCAGAAGATTTTGTAACCGTTTGCGAAAGTTTGGGTGATGCAGCTTTTACTTATGCTGAGAAGAATGAACAAGAAGGACACCTAGAAACGGCTAGTGAGTACTACTTCAATGCAAATGCTCTTTATCGATTAGGAGACTATGGCATCAAATCCATTGATGAAGAAAAATATCGCATCTACGGAAAACTTGTTGACAGCTTTAAACGCAGCAAGCAATTAATGGAGAAGCAGGAAGTTCACTATATTGAAATTCCCTTTGAAGGCAAAGAGATGCCCGCTTATTTATTACTGCCTGAAAATGCACCAAAGGATGTTCCCGTAGTCATTTGCGTTGTTGGTGCAACTGGCTTCAAAGAAGAGAATTTCATTATTGCGGAGACCGTCTTTAATCGTGGAGCAGCAGCGATCATATTTGATGGTCCTGGTCAGGGGGAATGCAATTTGAATCGCGAGTTGTATTTGACTGAAAATAATTATGATGATGCCGTTCTAGCGATTGTTAAGTATATAAAAAATCGGTCAGATTTGGGGAATAAAATTGGACTTGCCGGGGTAAGCTTTGGCGGGTATCTAGCAACTAGTGCAGCTTGTCGTTATCCAGAAGAGTTTTCAGGTTTAGTTGTTAGAGGAGGCTGTTCACAGTTGGATCAGTTAACTATGCACAGCTTTGCGGGGATTGATAAATTTTATATGTACAATTTCCTAAATAAATTTAATGTAGAGACCTTAGAAGAAGCTGAAGCGATTTCCCACAAAATGACACTTGATGACGTTCTTAAAAATATCACCTGTCCTGTTTTAGTCCAGCACACAGAAGAAGATCCCGTAATTGGCACAGTAGGAGCAAAAACTATTTATCAGAACTGTTCTAGCAAGGATAAGGAATACTATGAGATTTCCGGCAATGTCCATTGTGGGAATAATGAAGCTCAGAAAACTTGTACCTATGGAATTGATTGGCTCTTGGATCGACTGAAATAAAACGAAAATCGTCTGCACAAAATTGTGCAGACGATTTTCGTTTTATTCACTTGATTATTTATGGGTCTTTGTCTGTCGACTTTGATACATCTGCTTGAAAACATAGATCGCAATAAACAACGCGAACATACTCAACAGGCCAAACAATATTGTCTTGGTACTGCCGGTTAAATTGCTGCCGACATAGGAATAAACAATCGTTGCCGGAAGTTGCCCGATCCCTGTTGCAATCAGAAATGGCAGCGGCTTGATTGCTGTTAAACCAGCTGCATAACTGATAAAGTCAAAAGAAATAAATGGCAACAAACGACAAATGAGAATCGTATGTTTTCCATAGCGATCAAAGTACTCATCTAGCTTGTCCAATGAAAAATTCTTGTTCAAGCGTTCAACGAGATCTCGTCCGGCAATTCGTGCGATATAAAAGCACACCAATGCTCCCGCCATCGCGCTCGTCCATGAAAGCAAGGCGCCTTGCCACCAACCAAAAACTGCAGCATTCGCAAACGTAATCAAGAATGCCGGTAACGGGGCAATGATGGATTGGAACATCATTAGCAGGAACGAGATGACTACCGCCCAAACCCCAAAGGAGCGCAAATATCCCACAATACTTTCTACACTCATAGAACGAAACAGCATCAATACTTGGGTGACCTTCGAACGAATACCCGGAACAAAATAAAAGCCAATCACTGCCAGTAAAATGAACAGGATCAATAAAATCCGAGCAAGCGAACGTTTTTTTATTTTAGACATTATTTTTCTACATCCTCAACTTTTGCCCAACGATAGTATGAACCGTCATAATTTTTTACTTGCTTGAAGCCGCACATCTCCATGACTAGTTCCATATACGCCGAACGAATTCCAGCAGTACAATACGTAACGATCTTGTCATCTTTGGTTAAGCCCGCGTCTTCGAATAGTTTCGTTAGATTTTCATTACTCTTTAGCTTGCCATTTTTTTGGAATAGTTCTGTAAATGGTATATGAATCGCATCAGGCAAGTGTCCACCCTTAGCCTCTCCATATAAAACATCGCCGTCGTATTCTTTCTTTTCTCGAACATCTACAACTTTGTAGTCATCGTAATCCTTTTTCAATTCATCTGTCCGAATAATATGTTCCTGATCAATTGAATCAATTTTAACGTCAACAGGATCTAATTTCGTGCTCTCTATATCTGTTTTAAGTCCTGCTTTTTTCAATGCCGCAAAGCCGCCATCCACCATTTTAACATCCTGATAGCCAGCCGCCAGTAATTCCCAAGCAATCCGGCCATCGTCGCCCCAACCTTTTTGCGCACCGGCAAACAGCACCACTTCTTTGTCCTTCGCGATACCCTTTTCACCTAGACGTTTGCTTAGTTCAGCCGGTTCTAAAACCAATCCCCAGTTTTCATCGCCTGACGCGCCTTCTTCGACAGAAGCCAAATTTTGCCAGCCAATTGCTGTAGCACCCTTGATGGTCCCTTTGTTGGCTTCTTCCTCGCCGCGAGCATCAATCAGAATGATATCATCCATATTTTTCTTAACATACGCTGCATCCACGATGTATTCGCCGGTAAAAGCCGCGGCTTCCTTTTCCGTTGATTTAGCTGTATCGGCTTTGTCATCACCGCCGCCGCATCCAGCTAATCCTAAAGAAACTAGTGCCAACAAACCAATCATTGTTTTTTTCATCATTTTCTCCATTCATTTGTCGTTTTTACCTCAATCTTCCAATCGAAGCCCAGGAATCTCCATCTTCGTTGCAGGGATCATTTAATTAATCCCACAACAAAGAAACATACCCCCGTATGTTTCCAAACGACTTCTTTTGCTGAATGGTTCTCATTCATAGTAAAAGAGCGTCCGCTGGGAAGGAGAACTTTAAATTCACATTCTTAGAGACTCTAAGGCAAAGTGTTACTCATAATCACTGATGAAAATTCAAAATACTCCCTCCCTTCTTTCTCGATTTTGCCCCTAATGAAAGTATATAAAACGCTTTATTGTTTTACAACCAGTCATTTATCAATTGCTCGTAAAATGACCTGCGGCTCTGTAGCTTCTTCCTGTTCTTCCAAGGCTTCAAACCGAAAGTCTTTTAAGACTGTTCCAACTGGATTTTGATCCACTAGAAAGTCGACTTTCTCTACTAGTGAGAACTGCTGCGCCTCCTGTGGTAAAAGCATTTCAAAGGATTGAATTGTTTTTTCTGGTTCCTCTTCTGGATCGCTCTCACTCGAAAACCCAAAGATCACTGTCTCCGTTGTTTCGACAAAAGCTGCAGATAGGACTGTTTTGAAAATCTCCACTCCAGTTTCATCAAAAAGATGCGTAGTCGTCAATCGTTGCAATGCCTGATAGATACCTGTATCCGATTGAGAAGTATCATCCTCTTTGATTCGCCATTTGTGGGTTTGGCCCACACCATTTGTAAACAGTGCCTCAATATCCATTTGCTCCGCTTCCTTCCCTACTTTTTTCCTCTTTTTTTGAGATACTTCGCGACTCGATTTCGAAACTTTTTCTCCTCTTTCTGCTCTTTATTTTTTCCATTTTTTTGTTCTTTTTTAGGATTTCCAGTATCAGAGTCTTTCTGCTTGTTGTCGCTTGAAGATGGAGCGTTTGGTGGTTCTTCTTGCGATAAATCGTGCGCCATAGCACCTTCAGCATTTATCGCTTGCTTCGCCTTTGTCTGACCGGTTGACTCATTCGGATCTCGTCCACTTAAAATACTTTGTTTGACCGCTGGATCTTTGTACTTCCCTTTGTCCGGCACACTCTTGCGGTCTTCAGAACTTTCGATTGACTGCTTCTCCGGTTGGCTATTTTTCATTTTGCCTGATACGTTCTTATCACGTTTTGGCTTTTCAGAAATAGCTTTGTTGGGTTCAGGTTGTTCTTCAATATATTGCAAATCAAGTTTCGTCGCATCTCGATTAAAATCGACGAATTCAGTGAACTTTCTTACCCCATTTGTCTCAAATATAGTCAGCATGGTTAGAATTTTTAAGGCGCCAGAAATTTCTTCACGATTCTTCGTTGGGTGAGCATTCTTCAATGTCCACGTATGTTTGCGCCCATTCGCGCCTTTGAAGATCGCTTTAAGCGTAAACTCATGATCCGCCAAATCATCGGTTCTAGTCGCGTCTTTTTCTTTTAGGTACTCCCTATACAAACAAGCTTCCTCCGTCGCAGAAAGAAAATCAGTATTGTCACGATACAGACGAGCAACAATCGTTTCCCATTCCCGTTGGTCAAAATAGCTTTCAAAAAGCACACTGAAACGCCGCAACGTGTTGTTCGGCGCTGCGTTTAGGAAGAGCTCTTTGATTAACTCCCGACAAGAAAAATCAGTAACGCTTACCGTCAAAGCCTGTCTCACTAAGACCGCGACCACGTACTCAATCGTCAATGAGCTATCCTTTGTCTCCCTGTAAAAATGAATGATTCGTTTTTCAAGATTGCTTCCAAGCATATGGAACAACTGTCTTTTTTCCAAGCGTTTTGTCTGCATACATTTCCACTCCTCGTCCTTTTCAACCCTAATACCATTTATACCGCTTACATTTTTTTCATGATTGAATTTATGATTTAAAAATAACTCTTAACAACGAAAAATGCTAGGCTTTCCGAACCCTTTCGACGTTATTTCCTTAAAAAAATTTGGGTTTAAAACACGTTTTTATGCAATAAAAGGAGCATTGACAGATTTCGAGCCGCTTTAAAGATAACGAAAAAAACGGACTAAAAAGTTGCTTTTGATCAGAAATTTTCGTTTTTTCTTTTAAAATCTATGCAACTTAGTAGACTAAATACTAGCATTAGATGGTCCTTTTTTAATAAACAAAGATTATATTAAAAAAAGAATGTTATAATTGTTTTATCATTTTTTAAAAGGGAGAATCACTATGGTTCCGATTTATATATGTGATGATAACGGACAGACATTAGCCTTTATCAAGAGCACGATCGAACGCTACTTGATGATCAAAGATTACGATATGCACGTGACGTTGGCGACTAGCGATCCAAATACGCTGTTAAATCAACGAACGCAAGAGGATTTACGCAGTATTTATTTTTTAGATGTCGATCTTGCGCACACCGAGTTTGACGGATTTACTTTGGCAAAAGCGCTTAGGAAGATCGATACACGTGGTTTTTTTATTTTTGTGACGACCCATGAAGAATTGATATTTGAAACCTTCAAATATCGCTTGGAGGCTATGAGCTATTTAACGAAGGAAAATCCGGCCCACTTAACAGAACAGATTCAAGAAAATCTGGATGAAATCTACCGCCTGATTTCGCAAGAACGAGGCTCGACGGAAACTTATTACACGATTCAAGCGGGAGAGCGCGTTTATCAACTCCCCCTATCAGAGATTTATTACTTCGAGACATCGGAACGTTCGCATTTTCTTCGCGTTTACGGGAAAGATCGGATCATAGAATTTCGGGGCAATTTGCAAGAAATCGAGGAAGAACTGACACCAGACTTTTGTAAAGTGCATCGTTCTTTTTTGGTGAATCTTGCAAAGATCAAATACGCAGATTATAAAAAGGCAGAGCTTGAAATGATAAATGGTGCAACATGTTTCATTTCAAGGAAAGGAAAACGATTGCTGAAGGAGCGACTAGAGAAGCGGTAACCCAGCAATTTTTGAAAGGTGAGGATCACGTGTTTTGGATGCTTTTGGGGATTAATTTTGCAAATATCAGCACCGCTTTTGTGCTTTTAGCATGGGCAAACAGTTTAATATTCAATAAAGGTTTAGACACGAAAAAGCTGATCATACTAACCTTTGCTATTTGGGGAAGCGCTGCTTTTTTAGGGACCTGTATTACGTATCAGCAGATAGTGACTGCGGGGCATTATGAAAAATGGTTATTATACGTGCAGAATGTTTATAATATAGTTTTTTATTTGATCTATACACACCTACTATTAAAAAAAGTGTTTATTTATCAACGAATGTTTGTCTATGTTTTTACTACTTTACTTATGGCTGCCATAAACTATATGATTTCAGGCTTGTTATATTCATCGGGTTTGGATCAACTGCTTTTGAACCAGTCAGTACTTGTTTCTTCCCTAGCTATTGATGGTAGTACCCTCATATTTACCATATTACTGATTAAATTTTTTGATAAATTTGGTTTATTTCAGCAGTTTGATGAGCTGCTGAAGCATCGAAGAGCGATTTGGCTGATGATCATCGGATTCTTTATTTATGACGCAGTCTTTATTCTGCGTGAAGCTTACGCTGATAAAACAGTCTTTTATTATGGCCTGTTTTATCTCGCCTTGTTTTTCATCGCCAGTTATTTCGCGATCAAGCTGAGTCGCCGCCAGCGCACTCGTCTAGCTCAGGAGCTGTTAACACAACAAGAAATCTATTCACGTCATTTAGAATTGGCGCAAAAAGAATTGCATACGGTACAGCATAATTATCAAGCAATTTTATCTTCTCTCACTAACTATGCAGAAGTTGACGATTCTATAGGAATGTTGAATTTCTTGCAAAAAGAAGTCTTTCAAATCGATCAGTCGGTTGACGAACACATCAAACAAATGAATCAGCTTGTTTTGATCGAGGTTGTGGAGTTAAAGGGATTGGTTTTGAGCAAAATTTTGGAGGCAGAAAAGCGCGGCTGTCGTTTATTGGTCGAAGTCCAAACGCCCATCACACAGATTTCGATGACGATAACCGATCTATTGAGATGTGTGGGCATTTTATTAGACAATGCGATTGAAGCCACTGCTGACGATAGCGAATTGACGTTGATTCTCCTACAAGAAAAGCATTTAACGATAGTGGTAAAAAATTCTTTTGACGGCACACCGGATCTGCAAAAAATTTGGCATGAAAGCTATTCAACGAAAGGTTCAGAGCGTGGATTTGGCTTGAGTAATCTGCGACAGATTGTCAGCGGATATGACAATATTTTGCAGGACACACGAATTGAACAAGATCAGTTCGTGCAGGTGCTGATTATTGAGAAGGAGGCTGCTTATGAATTTGCGTGAGCTTTTAATTGAAAACTTCTGGTCAACACTTACCATCAGTCTCTTACCACTTTATTTCGCTAATACTTTTTCTCACGAAGCCCCAACAAAGAAAAAAATGTTTGGTTGCTTATTCGTCTATACGACGATTTTTTCTATTGGAGCCAGTTTCTTGACGATCAACGATATTCAAAAGTTTCACCACATTGCTCCAATGACAATGATCGTAATGGTACTAGCAGATAGTCTCCTCCAGTTTTTAACGATGTGCATGATTTTTTCACGAACGCGAAAAATCTTACTACTGTTAAGCGTGACATTTTCGTCCGCGCTGTTTCATTTTTGGCAGTGGTTACTTGTTACTATGCTAGAGTTTACTGAACCATTTTTTTATAGTAGTGCAACAGGGGAAGCATTTTACCTATGGCTGATCAATTTCGGCGTAATGATCATTACTTCGTTGGCCTTGATTTATTGGCTGAAGAAAATGAGAGATAGCGAATTGATCACTGGATTGCTACGAGTAAGTGAACACCCGAAGATCGTGATCGCATTATTTATTTTAGAGCAAATAGCAATCATCGGTAGTTATTTTTTATATCGCCTATTGAAAGGAAATGCTATTTGGTTGATCTGCTTGTTTATTCTCTTGTTTCTTCTATGTTTACTGTTTATCACGATCGAAATTCGAGAGTATCATCAGGCGGAACAATTCGCAAAACAATTGGCTGAACAAAAAGCTTACACCTATTATCTGGAGCAGATCCAAAAAGAATTGCGGAAAACGCAACACGATTACAAAAACCTGCTTACGGCGATTTATGCCTACGCCCAAGAGAATGATTCTGTGACGGCGAAAAAGTATATAGAACAAAACGTGACGATCACTCAGCAAAAAATGGCGCACTATTTGGAACGTCTAGACATACTAGGGGAAATTTCTTCGTTGGAATTGCGGAAGCGTTTCTTAGATTTTTTAATGACTGTAGAACAAGCAACTGATGCTGTATCGATTGATCTGCCAAAAGAAATCCTGCCGGAAAAAGATTTTATCAATCTCCAGCGAATTTTGTCGCTTGAAACCGATGGGAAATTTGAACTACATGAAGCAGAAAATACAATGACTTTCTATTATAGGAAAGAGCCTTTAAACGAATTGAGTTAAGAACTGCGAGAAATTGCAGTTCTTTTTTTGCGAGTTCTGCTTTTCACAGTTCATAAAAAATACGAGCGTTGTTCGTAAATCTGAATAAGTTATCGAACGACCTGTATAGCAGAATTGTATCCGAAGTGAGAACCAAACTAATTTAATTAATTCCTCAGCACGAATTAGCTGACCAATCATGACACTTGAACGACATTTTAAGACAAAATCCATTTTACTGCCGATCAGTTTTGTATGATGGACGCAATAAAGGAGTGAAATCATGATGGAATTATTGAAATTAAAGCATATCTCAAAAACGTTTAAAAACATCGAAGCATTGAAGGATATCAGCATGACGATTCGGCGCGGTGAGATTCTGGGATTTTTGGGGCCATCAGGGTCGGGAAAAACAACAACGATCAAGATCGTGACCGGTCAGTTGAAGCAATCGTCAGGCGATGCGCTTATTTTAGGAACGGACACACGAAAAATCAACGAGAAAATCTATGAACAGATTGGGATCGTAACTGATGCTAGCGGGATTTACGAAGAATTCAGCGTTTATGACAATTTATTATTATTCGCGAAGCTATTGAAGGTCGAGCCAAAGGAAATCGATGTGCTATTGAAACGTGTCAATTTGCATGAGCAAAAAAAACAACACGCGGGAAAATTATCGAAAGGACAAAGCCAGCGTTTGATCTTAGCACGGGCAGTTTTGCATAAACCAAAATTGTTATTCTTGGACGAACCAACCTCTGGGCTCGATCCGTCAACCGCGCTTGAGATTCATCGTCTACTGATGGACCTCCGAGATGAAGGCATGGGCATATTTTTGACGACTCACAATATGGAGGAGGCGACAAAATTGTGTGATCAGGTCGCATTGCTGAATGAAGGACACATCGTGGAATTTGGTGCGCCGCAGGATATTTGTCTGCGCTACAACGAAAACAAAAAATACCGTATCTTATTAAACAACAACGAACGCATCACGTTGAATCACTGTCCAGCAAGTGCAGCGAAAATTCAAGATTGGCTGGTGGAAGACAAGATCGAAGCCATCCATTCTTGCGAGCCAACCTTGGAAAGCGTCTTTTTAACAGTGACTGGGAGGGGATTACAATGATTATCTCAATTTCAAAAATAAGCGCATTGACGCAATTCAAAGTCAAAGAGTTATTCAAAAACAAAACATTTCTTGTGAGTGTATTAATGGTGCCGGCTTTTATCATTTTGTATCGTTATGGATTTTCCAGCATGATGAAAGGTGACGGTCGCGAGATGTTGCTATCCTTAATCTTGCGGATGGGCACGCTGTTTTCAACAGTCATGGTGAGTTTGATGATGCCAGCAACATTGCTGGCAAAAGACAAGGAAAAGAATACGTTGCGGACATTGATGACTTCATCGGTAACAGGGATTGATTATTTCATTAGCTGCATCCTGCCAATTCTCTTAGTAACGATTGTCTTGAATTTGTTTGTACTAATTGTCAGCGGTGTCTCATTAGCTACCAGCGCATTGATTCAGTTTTTCCTAGCCACAACACTATCTGCAGTCGCTGCTAGTATTCTAGGCATGATTGTTGGGATTTTTTCGAAAAATCAAATGGCCGCTTCTAATAATATGGTAGGCTTGATGATGGTGCTGATGATGGTACCCTTGTTTTCTGACATGATCGATATTTTTGAAAAAATCAATAACTTTATTTTCACGGGGATCGTTGCAAAAATGGTTACTGGTTTTGCCACTGGAAACAACCAGCCATTGAAGATGATTGACTGGCTGGTAATGATTGCCAGCTGCGTGATTTTTATGATACTATTTTTAGTCGTTTATCGCCGTAATGGTTTTGAAAAAGAATAAGACGTCGAAATTAATCATTAAATTCTTCATGAGTTTAGATTTTCATAGCCAAAAATGGCCAGTGACAGAACGATAAAATCATTCTGTCACTGGCTTTCTATTTATTAACGCAACAATGAAACAATATCTTTCTTCGCCGCACTTTTCGCTGGCAACCAGCTAAAGACAATCCCGATCACAACTGATAACCCAAAGGCCAGCGTCACCGTAAACAGATCTGGCCGTACAGACAACGGAGTGAACATACTGATGGCAAATCCCAGAAGCATCGCAATCAAATACCCGATCGTTCCACCGACTAAAGTCAACGAAATCCCTTCTAGCAAGAATTGCATCATGATGTTGCCCTTTGTGCCGCCCATTGCTCGGCGGACACCGATTTCTTTGGTCCGTTCGGAGACAGAGATGTAAATCATGTTCATGACCCCGATACCTGAGATGAAGAGGGAGATACCGCCGATCACTGAGATTAACAAGGTAATACTTGTTAACAGCATCCGTAATTGATCGACCTGTCCAGCCAAATCCTCGGTCTTATAACTTCCCAGTTCTTTCCAAGTCCCATATTTTTTTAAGGTTTCTTCGGCTTCCTTCGAAACATTTTTTACATTGGCTGTTTGCTTCATTTTTACCTGAATCATGCTGCGATCTTCTGAATTGAAATAGTTTTCGAAGACATTTTCAGGCACCTCTGCCACCACATAATCCTCCTGTGTTGACACAATCGAACCTGCATTGCGATCGGCCATGATGCCGACTACTTCAAACAAATGACCGCCGATCTTGACACTTTGCCCCACTAATGAAGCCGGTTCTTCCTTTTGAATCGCTTTAGCCGCTGTTTGATCAATCACGACAACTGGATTTTCATTGTAATAATCGCTGGATTGAAGCGGACGACCATACAAGACATCACTGCCTTTATTCTTCAATAATTTAAAGCAATTCCAACGACCGTCATTACCGACATCATCAAAGGTTTGATCCGCGTACTTGATGCCATTGCGGGAATTGTCATAATAGCTCACCGATTGCACCCCAGGGATGCTCTCGATCTTACTAATATCCTCTTCAGTAAACGCATCTAGGCCATTTTCATAGAAATCCCCATTTTTCGGCGTATAGGTATAACCGACACTGCCGTCAAATTGATCCAAGCCAATAAATTCAGACGCGTAATTTTCAAAAGCACGACCAATTGAAAAGACGGTGATTACCGCGGAAACTCCGATGATCAAACCAATCATGGTCAAAAAACTCCGCCGCTTATTCTTTCCAATTGCTCTGAAAGAGGTTTTCCATACTTCACTAAACCGCATGTGCAACACCTTCTTCCAGGATTTCGCCATCCTTTACTGTAATGATCCGCTGACAATAAGCAGCGGCATCTGGATCGTGAGTCACCATCAAAATTGTGACCTTCTCCTCTTCATTCAACCGTTTAAATAATTGCATAATCTCTTCAGAAGTATGGCTGTCTAATGCGCCCGTTGGTTCATCCGCCACGATAAATTTAGGATTGCCGACGATGGCACGAGCGATCGCTACTCGCTGCTGCTGACCACCAGAAAGCTGCTTCGGTAATTTATTGTATTTATCCGCGATCCCGACTTTTCGCAAAGCCTCCATCACCAACGGCTTGGTTTGTTTTTGCTTCATCCCGCCATATAACAGCGGCAACGCCACATTTTCCATCACCGTATTATTATCGATCAACTGGAAGGCTTGAAATACAAAGCCTACTGATTTATTCCGCAAAGCCGAGAGCTTCTCATCATTGAACCGGTACGCATCCTCCCCTTCAAAACGATAGCTGCCTTCAAAATCACCATCTAAAAAGCTGATCGTATTGATCAGCGTTGATTTTCCTGAGCCGGATGGCCCCATTACCGCAACAAACTCGTGCTCTTCAATCGTCAGACTAATATCCTTTAAGACATGGATGCGTTCCTGATCTGCTGTATACAATTTGTTGATATTCTCCATCACGATCATTCAACGGTCACATCCATCCCATCCTTGATGCCTTTTGCATCTTTGATAATTTTGTCATTTTCATTCAAGCCTTCACGCAAAATATAATAGCCATTGCCTTTTTCAACAGAGAGCGCTTGCTTCTTGGCTTTTCCTTTAACAACTGTATAAGCAACATGTTCCCCATCTTTTTCCGCTACGCTCTTAAGCGGTAAATGAATCTCATTGCGCGGGATCAATAATTCAACCGAGTAACCGACAGGAATCGCTTCATCAGGAACTGCTGTAAAGTTATAGGTCACTAAACTATTTGTATCTTCTTTCGTTGGTTCATTGTTCATTTCCGCTAAAGATATCACCTTGCCTTTGACCGTTTTTTCATTATTTGCATACTTAATCTCAATCGGTTCATTCAAGGTAACCTTCGAACGATCATATTCTGTTACGGTTCCTTTGATCGCAGATTCTTCGCTCTTCAAGACCATCAAAGCTTGCTGCGGATCATTTTTTGCATCTTCATTTAAAGCCGTTACCACTGAATCGTTCGCTGCTCGAATCACTTCACCCCAACGATACGTCACCAAAATCTGATCCTTCGTCACATGGTCGCCTTCACTTACATGAATCGTTTGAACGGGTCCTTTTTCTGAATTGACTAGAACCGTTTGTTTCTTCGTTGATTGTACCTGCCCTTTTAAATGCAGCGGTGTTTGCTTGCTGACTTGATACATCTCCACTGCGGTATCATCTTTTGCATTTGCCTGGGTATTTTGATAGAGAAAAAAGCCAGCCCCCGCCGCCACTAACACGCCGATACCAATAATTATTTTTTTCATTCTTTACTCCATTCCTTCCATTCCAAAATTCGCGTACTTGTTGATTACTCTTTAAATTTTAGAGGAAAGATCGGATCGAGACTTCCAACGAAAGTACAAAATCAAAATAAGACTTTAGACCGAAGAACGTTTGTTTTTTTAATGGATGGAGTACTAGCAAGGAACTCGTTGACGCTAAGGACTTATTCCATAGTAAAAAGCATCATCAGAATTCCTTCCAACGATGCTCTCATTTATTTTTCCTTATTGATCTCTTTAGCGACCCGTTCATTCATTTTACGTTTCAGTTCATTAATTCGCGTTTTTGCTTGGATCTCGTGGAGCATGTTTTCTGCGAACTCGCCGACATCTTCACCGACTAATTCTAACACTGGAACATGATTGCTGGCACCTTCTTGGAAGAATGCCAACAACTCGTACATTGGCGTCAGCATGTCCATGCCATCACCTGCCGTAAATTCCCACAAAAATTTTTGCACTTCTTTATAAACAACTTGATAGTCATGAGGTAAATGTTTTACTTCGGCCATATGTTCATTGTATTCTACTTTATCGATACGCATTTGTTTGAAGTAGTTAAATAGATTCTTTTCAGCCATTGTCCTTGCTTCCTTTCAATTTATCAATCTGACCGGAAATGAAGGCCCAACGCTGCCAAAACAAATCCAGCTCTTTTCTGCCATCGTCATTTAATGAATAAAACTTCCGCATCGGACCAAGTGTCGATTTTTTCTTTGTAACGGTCACTAATTTTTTCTTTTCTAGTCTTAACAAAACGGTATAAACCGTTCCCTCAACAATATCTTCAAAGCCATATTTTTGTAAATTATTCGTGATTTCATAGCCATAGGTTTCGTGTTGATTGATGATCTCCAAGATCATCCCTTCAAGCACGCCCTTCAGCATCCCTGTAATCCCGTTCACTATTATCATCCTTCCCAGCTGCTGCGCTAACGTAATTTTTTCCGATAGACATATATAGATAATACTTGGAAAATCACAATTGCGCCAATACTCCATGCCAGTGCTATCCAGATATCTGAGGGGATTCTGCCATCAGTCAAGATTGACCGTAACGAATTAATGATTGGCGTCATTGGTTGATGATCCGCAAATCCGCGCAAAACCTTGGGCAGCGTCTCAGTTGGAACAAAACCTGAGCTAATAAATAATAGACCAATCAGCAAATAAGAAAAGGCGATCGCTGTTTCATTATTCTTCGCGATCAATCCAAAGAGGACGGCGATCCAAGAAAGTGCGTAAGTCACAACCAGTAAAAGCAGCAGCCCTACAGCCCAATCCAAGACATCTGCCTTTGGGCGAAATCCAATTAGAATACTGCTGATCAGAACAATCAGCGCGGAGATAAAATTGAAAATGACACTGGTCATCACGTGACTATTCAAAATCGCGGACTTTGCGATCGGCATCGAATGGAACCGTTCAAAAATACCATTTTGGACGTCGGTATTTAATCGAAAAGCCGTGTAACCGACACCGCTGGCAACAGTAAACAACAAAATTGCTGGCACGATAAAGCCTTTATACGTTTCTTGCGGAATCGTCATCGCTCCGCCGAAAATATAGATAAAGGCCAGCATCAACATGATCGGCATCAGGACCACGGTCATGATCGTATCCACGCTGCGGGTCATATGTTTCATCATCCGGCCGGTCAATACCATCGTATCTGCAAATACGTTCATTTTTCTCTCTCCCCTCGGTTTTCGACAATCATAAAGAAGACATCATCTAATGACGATTGTTTTTGAGTAAAGGTTAAAATTTCAATCTTCGCCGCTTGTAACTGATTCAAAACCGTTGTGATTCGTTCAACTTCATTATTAGTCACAACGTTCAAAGCCAATAATTCCTTGTTCATTTTTCCGCCGACAAGCTGTTCCGCTGCTTCCAAGGTTTCCTCGTCCGCAAAGGTCAATTCCAAGGTCTCCTTTGGTAAATGCTTCTTCACTTCAGCGATGCTTCCCTGCAACGCAATTTTTCCACGATTCAAAATCGCTACAGTATCAGCTAATTGCTCCGCTTCCTCCAAATACTGCGTAGTTAGAAAAATCGTCACCCCCGCTTTTTTCAGTGAACGAATCATTTGCCACAGAACTGCCCGCGCCTGTGGATCTAATCCAGTCGTTGGTTCATCCAAGAAAAGGATCTTAGGCGGATCAATCAAACTCATCGCCAAATCAAGTTTTCGCCGCATTCCGCCAGAATACGTTTGCGTCGGTCGATCCGCTGCTTCATGCAAATCAAACTCTTTTAGCAGCGCATCAGCCTTTTCTGTATAATTTTTCATATGACGAAGCTTTGCGATCAAAACTAAATTTTCCCGTCCCGTTAATACCTCATCTACCGCAGCGAATTGTCCTGTTAAGCTAAATTCCTTTTGAACGTTTAATGACTGCTCCAAAACATTCATTCCATCGATCGTAATGTAGCCATTATCCGGTTTCAGCAAAGTGGTCATCATTTTGACTGTTGTTGTTTTTCCAGAACCATTCGTTCCCAATAAAGCAAAAATACTTCCCTTTGATACACTAAAACTAATTCTATCTAAAACCTTGTGCTCAGAAAAAGATTTTTCCAGTTCAACAACGTTAATTGCTTTCTGCATTCTACTCACTCCTTATTCATTCCTCAGTACTTTGTAATATTAAGTACAGGTATAATGTATAACTATGTACTGGATTTGTCAACTACTTTGTTCTACTAAGTACTAAAAATTTTCCTTTACATCTGGTTAATCCTCTATTATACTTTCGTTAACCAATCAAAATTATATAGTTAACGAAAGAGTGAGTGTATGAAATTAAGCAGTCGAGAAATAGTTTTAGCCGGATTATTTGCAGCAGTCATTAGTATTTTAGCCCAATTCACTATTCCTTTTGGCCCGATTCCATTAACCTTACAGACCTTTGCTGTTGGGTTTGTGGTAACTATTTTAGGAAAAAAAACCGGTTCTATCGCCGTAGCGATCTATCTATTGATGGGTATGATTGGTTTACCTGTGTTAGCAGGCGGATCAGCGGGGATCGCTCATTATTTCGGACCGACCGGGGGCTTTTTAGTTGGATTTATTTTTCAAGCCTATGTTACTGGTCTGATTTTAGAAAAATTAACCTTCAATTATTTTTGGTCAATCACCGCTAATTTAGTTGGGGCTTTTATTACTCTGTTCTTCGGTTCGCTTTGGCTGAAATTTAGCGGAAGTTTACCATGGGATACCGCTTTTTCTGCCGGAATGATTCCCTTTATTCTGCCAGGTGCAATCAAAGCTGTTGCAGCTGGGTATCTGGGTGTTTTGCTTGGCAGAAGATTACCCTTTACGAAATTGGTGTATCGTTAAGTTTCCAATTCTGGAAACTTTTTTTCTTGACTTATTAATCAGGGTACCGTATTATATCAATTCGTAAGGTACCCTTAACAAAAGCTATGAAAGAAGCGAATACCTATGACAAAAGTTTTATTTTTAAATGTGACTACCCACGGACATGTAAATCCCTCGCTAGGTTTAGTCAATGAATTAAGCCATCGTGGCGTGGAGATTGTTTATTTTTCAAATGAAGAATTCCGCGAAAAAATCGAAGCGGCAGGAGCTGTCTATCGTCCTTATCATTATGATTTAAATATTTTTAAAAATGGCTTTGATGTGCTGTTGGATCACGGGTTAGATATCATGCAGGACGTCTTGCAACAAATTGAGGGCGAAACCTTCGATGCGGTCATCCACTCCATCGCGATGCCCTTCAGTAAACAGATCGCCGAGTACTTACACTTACCAGCAGTGTCCATGTTGGCAGTCTTTATGGGAATGAGCGATTTCACGCAACCCAACAAAACACCCTTAGCCGGAAAGTTTAAAACGCTGAATGATACCTATCTGTTGGAAGCAAAAAAAATCGAGCAGACACTTTCAGTTCAGATGCCTACCCGCTTTTTTGATTTGATTTTTAATATTGAACCGTTGAATCTTGTCTTCACCTCTGACTATTTCTTACCAGAAAGTGATCGCGAACTCTTCGATAACAAATACCTTTTAGTCGGCGCCGATTTCTATCAACGCCTAGAAGATACTACAGACTTTCCGATCGAACGTTTGCAGAGTGCCAAAAATGTCTTGTACATTTCCTTTGGCACGATCTTTGGTGATTATGCGAAGGATATCTATCAAAAAGTCTTTGAGGCGTTTGGCAATTCCGATTATCTAGTTGTAATGGCCGCCCATCACGTTGGTTTGGAAAAGCTGACTGTTCCTGATAATTTCATCGTGAAGGACTATATTCCACAAAATGAAGTCTTAAAATACGCCGATGTCGCCATCACCCATAACAAACTAAACAGTATGAACGATTTGATCTTAAATGAAGTCCCCTTCGTTTCATTACCAATGGGCTCCGATCAACCCGCCCTTGCTGATCGTTTAGTCGAGTTGAACGCAGGCATCCGTTTAGATTATCAACATGTGGATAGTGATGAATTAAAAGACGCTGTGGAAAAAGTGCAAGTCGAACCTGAATATTTAAACAATTTGAAAGCCATTAAACAGTCTTTCCTTGATGCAGGAGGGTATAAAAAAGCGGCGGATGCGATTTACGATTATCTAGTCTAAACAAACACCCGCAGTCTCTCTACTTACGAAAGACTGCGGGTGTTTTACTCATAATGTGACCATGCTGAATAAATCTCAACGATTTTATTTTTTTCATCAATTTTATAAACGACTCTATGTTGTCGATTTAATCGTCTAGAATAGCGACCTTCACTTTTTGGGACTAGCTTCTCAAACGATTGCGTTGGGGAATAAGGATCATTTTTTAACGTCTCTACCACTAGCATAAATTGATCTTTCAAATTTGACTGTTTAATTTTCTTTAGATCAGCTTTAGCCGAATTTTTGATCTCTACTCGATATTCTCCCTTTTCCATTACAAGTTATCCCAGTCAATCTCATCAATATCGGTAAATCCAGATTCGTCTTTTTCACGCTCTTTAATAACATCTAGCGTTCCTGTCTGTTCAAGATACAAGGTCTCTTGAATCGCTCTCCAATCTGACAAGCCAATCAATACAGCATTGTTTTCACTCTTATCACTAATGATTTCTATCTCTCTGTGATTCACATTCACTTCTTTTAATAGCTTGTAGAAGTTTTGACGGGCAGTGCTGGGATTTACTGTCGTTTCAGCCATCTCTTATCCCTCCTCTGTTGTTATCACAATCATGATAACGTACGGAATTAAGTACGTCAATTTCGCTGATTAAACTTTATGCTTATTATAATAATTAAGGCCCTTTTTGGACTATTCGACAGACATTTTCCGAGCAATTTTATCCAGACACATGAGGACGTTTAATAAGTGGTCAGCGTCAAGAGATAAGAAGGTAATTCCAAAAATTGCCAAGAAACACAGGAACACAACATTGGAACTGACGTTGGATGGTACCTACTCGGTGCTGTCCAAATTTTTGTGAAATTTCGGCTTATTTCCATAGATGCTACTTATAAGTCGCCGTTTATTCGTGAAAAGAAGCTGACCCGAAAGTCTAAAAGACTTTCGGGTCAGCTCCATCTCTGTTTAGTTTTGCTCCTGTCTCCAAGGCTGCACATTATCTTTACGATACACCGCTGCTTGCCCAATCGAGTTGAACAATTCCATTTTTTGCTTCACAACGGCTTTGGCTGCATCAATACATTCAGGATAGATCGCATTTGGGTCCCATAATTCAGTGGTTGAAAGAATCTCACGACATTTCTTATAGAAAGCATATTTGTAGTCAGATGAGATATTGACCTTTTGAATCCCAATTTGTACCGCTTTGGCGATCTCTTCATCTGGATTGGCTGATCCGCCATGAAGCACCAATGGAATATCGACTCTGCTCTTGATGTCTTCCAGTACATCCATCTTCAATTCCGGCTTGATGTCTTTTGGATAAATTCCATGAGCCGTACCGATTGCCACTGCCAAGGTATCGATTCCGGTTTTTTCAATAAATTCTTCCGCATCCTCTGGTTTTGTGTAGATAACCTCGGATACGCCGCCTTCAACAGAAGTTCCCGTATTCCCGATTGTGCCTAATTCACCTTCTACAGAAACACCGATCTTATGACAAACATCAACGACTTCCTTCGTGATAGCGATATTTTCTTCAAATGGTAGTAATGAACCGTCGATCATCACTGAACTGAATCCACAGTGGACAGCCCGCATGATGCTGGCTAAGTTATCCCCATGATCCATGTGGATAACGAATGGTACCGAACTATTTTTAGCACGTGATACCGCATATTGGAAAAATTCATCTTTGGTAAAATCCAATTCGGTTGGATGAACCGCGATGATCGCTGGCGCATCATTTTCTTCTGCTGCTTCAATGACCACCCGTAAGAAATTACTGTCTGCGACGTTAAAGGCTCCTACGGCGAATTTATTTTCTTTTGCGACTTCTAGCATTTGCTTCATATTGATTAACATTTGACTTTGTCTCCATTCTCATTTTAAGATTTATTTTTTGAACCCGAAAGTTCGATGTACCGTTTCACCACTTCTTTTCCGGCTGCCATCGTTTGATGAACAAGCGTCGGATAATCCACCTCAGGATTTTCTGCTAATTGCTTTTGAACTTCGGCTTTTTGCGCCTTCATAAAATCGGAACCTACGTTTATTTTATTGATCCCTAATTCGATCGAACGCAGGATATTTTTCTCACCCGCGCCTGATCCGCCATGTAACACTAACGGGAGGTTCGTCGCCGTTTTGATTTTTTCGACGATATCAAACCGAAAATCCGGCACATAACCTTCTGGATAATCTCCGTGACTAGAACCATAGGACAGTGCCAAACAATCAACGCCTGTCTCATTGATAAAACGAATCGCATCATCAGGATCGGTGTACATCTCATCATTGGTAAAATGATCGCCGGCTACGGCACCCATGTCGCCAACTTCAGCTTCAACACTGGCATTGTATACCTGCGCCAGTTCCACCATCGCTTTCGTGATTCGAATATTTTCTTCTAGCGGGTACATGGAAGCATCCATCATGACACTGGAAAAACCTTCATGCAGACACTGCTTTACAAACGCGACATCCTGTCCATGATCCAGATTGATCGCCACTTCGACTTTGGCATTGTTTGCCATCCGAATAATCGGTTGTGTTAAATAGCGAATATCCAAATGCTCTTTTAAATGATCCTGCAATAAATCGACAATAATTGGCGAGCGCATTTCCTCCGCCGCTTCGATCACGGCTTTGGCTGTTTCCAAATTGAAGCAATTGATCGCCATTACGGCATAGTTCTCACGATTGGCCTTTTGCAGCATTTCTTTCATCGAAACATACATGTGACAAAACTCCTTTTTCATACTAAAGAATTAATTTTTCTCTGAAAAATTAGTTCGATTTTCAAGCCGTATACCATTCCACTAGGTTCATTACCTGTGATTCTGTGTTGCTGTTGATTTAAGTTTTTTCAACGAATCTAACTGCGAAAAGTGGAACTGACACCCTTCCTACGAAATCTTGATCGAAGAAAAATCGACTTCTTCCTCTTCTTCATCGTCTTTGATGTCATTTTCAACAGGCTCTTTCTTCAAGGCGAACAACAGAATACCAGTAATCGCGGAACCAATTAACAAGGCTAACGTGAATTTCAACGGATCAGTCATCGCGGGAATAATGAAGACTCCACCTGAAGGAACTGGTGACCCAACGCCCCATGACATGCTCAAACCGCCGCCGATCGCTGCACCAACTGTACAAGAGAAGATCACTCGTAACGGATCAACTGCCGCGATTGGAATGACGCCCTCTGTGATCATACAAAGTCCCATTGGGAAAGCAATCTTGATATTGTCTTCCTCTTCTTTAGAATATTTGCGTTTGCGGACAATCTTAGATAGGACCCAAGAAATCGTTACACCAAATGGCGGTACCATGGAAGCCAATACTTTCACTGCTTCTGGTCCCTGCACGCCTTCTAGTAGCAAGCCATCGGCAAATAGTGAAGCAACCTTGTTGACTGGACCACCGAAGTCAAAGGCCGCCATTCCGCCAACGATCGATCCAAATAAGAATTTACCCGACCCCTGCAAGCCTTCCAAGAATTCTGTCAGAGCTTCTGTTGCCCAAACAATTGGCAACCCGATGACAAAGAACATCAATAATCCAATGATCAATGTAGATAAGAGCGGTACGATCATCATCGGCATCAAACCTTGCGCCCATTTCGGAACCTTTAGATTTTTCACTAAGAATAGTACGAAGAAACCAACCAAGTAACCGCCGAGCATCCCGCCTAAGAAACCAGCACCGATGGCATTCGCGATCAACCCCATAAACAAACCAGGTCCGATACCAGGACGATCCGCAATTGAATACGCGATAGCGGCAGCGATAACGGGTGCCAACAGTCCCATCCCCAACACGCCAAGTGAAACCAAAGCGTCTGGAACCGAATAGGCTGCCTTGTAATCCTCAATCACTCCGCCACCTGTCAAATTCCCAATTGCGATCAACAACCCTGCTGTAACAACAACCGGTAACATGTACGAGATTGCCGTCAGAGCATGCTTTTTCAATTGAAGCTGCTTAAACATTTAGTTCATCTCCTTCATTTTTATTAAGAAATAGTACACTTACTACGCCTTTACGATTTCTTCTTCGATCTTATTAATCAAACCCTTTGGTGCTTTGATTACCATGCTAGTCGGGATTTCCACCACCTTTTTCCCTTCAAAGCGATCTTTGCCGCCGACTTTGATATCTGCGGCGATAATCACCACATCGGCTGCCTGGATCTCTTCCATGCTTAACTCATCTTCCGTCCCGATCGTGCCTTGGGTCTCGATATGGCACGTGTGCCCCAGCGCTTTCGCGGCTTTTTCCAGCTTTTGTTTGGCGATGTACGTATGGGCGATGCCCGATGTACATGCAGCGATTCCAACAATTTTCATCATCTATTCCTCCATTTTCTTTTTTAATCTTCTTCCATTGGATCCCGTGATAATAATTCCATCATTTCTGCTTTTGTCTGGGCGTTGACCATATTTTCAATAAAGTCTTCGTCTGCTAAAAGCATCGCGACTTTTTGTAATAGCTTGATATGCATCGTATTGGCATCGGTATTTTTCACCGCGAATAGAATAATCACCCGAACCGGTTCTTCGTCCAACGATTCCCATGGGATCGGTGTGGCGGCTTTGCCGACAACTAACGAGGTCTTGATCACGCTATCCGATTTTCCATGAGGAATCGCAATACTATTTCCGATCCCTGTCATGCCTTCTGCTTCGCGTTCGAACACATCTGCCATAAAGTCGTCCTCGTCAACAATGTCCCCATTTGCCATTAGCAATCGTGTCAATTCACGAATGGCTTCTTCCTTTGTTTTCGCTTTCATTTCTAACTGAATCAACTCTTCGGTAATCACATCTGCGATACTAAAATCGTCCATCATTTGCTCTGCTGTCATCTCATATCTCTCCTAACATCTGTTTTACTCTTTTTTCGTCTTGTTTGGTAAATACGGAATTCACTAAAATCGTCGGGATCATCATCTCGATCGTCAAATTGACCGTGGTCAAAATCAGATCAATGTTCTGGTATTTTTCTGGTGCTTTAGAGAATTTTCGTGCCGACAACACATCTACGATCTCTAATTCAGGAAAAGCTTTGCGAACCTTCACCTTCAACAGCTCCGAGGTTCCCACTCCGCTGCTGCACATAATCAGTACACGTTTTTTCGAATGGATCATTTCTTTATATTTCACAAAATACAAGGTCAAAAAGCCGATCTCATCTTCAGAAATCTCATTTAATTGATACTTCTCTTCAGCGGCTTGACTCACCTGCTGAACCTGTTGAAAAACCTCTGGATATTCTAGTTTGATATCCCCCAGCAGATCATTTTTGACGATGATCTCATTCTTCAAACGGTACAATAATGGATCAATATGTTCATAAAGATCTTGGCGATTCGGTTGATGATCGACCTTCATCCCCATCAAGCGACTCATTTCAGTTGCAAAAAAATCAGTAATCGCTAAAGCTTCCTTCGATTTTCGATTCAGCTTAATCGGTTCCTTTTCCATTCGCGAAGAAATCAGATATTGAAATAAATAAAACGTCTCACTTTCTGGTAGAACAATATTCAGATAATGATTCAGCTTCGTAATCACCATCTTAGAAAGCTGATATAACTGATCATATTGCCTGATCAGCTCTTCTTCATCAGGGTCTAACAGTTCTGCACAAGTATCTGCGTGAATCTCCCCTTCTCTCACCCGTTTGATCAAAATATAAATATGGGAAAAGATATTGCTGTTATAGGGATACGCGATCCCATTTTGCAGCTTTCTCTCGATATACTCCAATAAGGAAGTGATAAAGTTGATATCATAGGAACTAATCTTTTCTTGTTGTGTGGAAAAGTCTTCCTCCCACACACGATTCGCACTGATCAAATGATTGACTGCTTTGCGAATATGCTTTTCTGTTCCTTCAATCGAGACTCGCTGACCCTTGCGAATCAGAGATAATTGGTACTTTAGCAAAAATTCATTCATCCGTACCAAATCATTCGTGATCACGGTATTGCTAACGTAATAGTCATCGAACAAATCATTGATCAGAACCTTCTTAGGTGATTTGAATAACAAAGTCAGCAAGATCGTGTTTCTTCTTTCAGAGGGGCCTTTCACAGTATCGCTGCCTCGTTTACGCACACTTTCTTTTAAATAATTGTCATAATCCAACCGAAAACCTTTTCCAACTTCGGCTGAAATGAGCTCTCCAACATCGGAGGCTTCATTGATTTTTTTGATTGTCCGGTAAATCGTCTTCGTGGAAACATTGGCAAATTCAGCTAACTCTTGAGCGGTGAGTGTCATCCCATGTTTGATAAACAGTTCGATCAATTGTGTTTCACGTTTGCTTAGCTGCATGTTGTCAACCTCCTTGTCATTAATATAGCCTTTTTTTATTCGTGTGCATTTTTTCTTATGTCCATTGAAATGGACATATTCATAAAACGCTTTCAATAACTGAATTGAAGTACGTTTGAAAATAACTGGATTCTCAAAGAAACAGAAAATACTGTTCCTTCTAAGAAATGCTTCGGATTGACCAATTCACTCACCCCTTTCGATTTTTTCTGAATAGATAAGAAAACCTCAGGAGAAAACCGCTCCTGAGGACTTTTTGTTTAGATGAATCATTTTATTGTCGATCACTGATTCTAAATTCGTATCCAAGTACGTTCTTATAATATTCTGGATACATCTCTCCACCGCA
Source organism: Enterococcus sp. DIV0756 (assembly GCF_051710745.1). NCBI lineage: Bacteria > Bacillati > Bacillota > Bacilli > Lactobacillales > Enterococcaceae > Enterococcus > Enterococcus sp. DIV0756. The sequence continues at coordinate 3,093,245 of NZ_JBIOLF010000001.1, forward strand.
TTTTTCGCAATCAAATTGCGGAGCGTTCTCAGGATCAAATGCAACATCTCCTGCATCCAAAAATTGAACCACTTCCTTTGGAATTTTTTCCTTTATCCCACATTCAAGACAAATGTAATGAACCACTCCATTGGAATCGAAGGCTTTTAAAAGCTGCTTCTTTTTCTTTTTCATACTTACGTTTCGATGCTTCTTCCCCAATTTTTTTATTCTCCTCTCGCATGAATCGTTCCGATTCTTTATTCTTCGCATATTTCACTACAAGTCGTCCATTTTTAGACACACTAACTCCACTAAATTCATAATATTCGCCACATCTAGTACATTCCAATGGATTTACTCCGAATTCTTCGGCTATTCGTTCACACCATGATTTTGGTTTAAGTGCTTTCTTCACATTCACAAGCATTCGTTGAATCTCTTTCTGGTAATTACTTACTACTTTTTTCATGATTGTCTTGATCCGCCGACTATAAATGCCGTATCTACGAATTGTTTTGAACTGGTTCTCTGGAATATGACGAATCAGTGCACCAATAAATTCCTCTGCCGACATCGTCTTTATCTTATCCGTGTTAGTTCGTTTATCGTGATACTGAAACATCACTATTTTCCCATCGTACAAAAGGATACGATTTAAAGCAATGGGACCACGTTTCATATAACGACTGATATATTCTAATATTTTTTTGAGAGAAGTTCGGCTCCTTTTGGGTGCATGCACGTAAAAGCCCTCTGCATTTTTCGTGTACGCCGCTTGTAAAAGCGGCTGGACTCGTGCCTTATCCCATTGGGATAAGGTTCTTCGAATAAGCTTTAGGACCGCATTCTGCCAATATTTCCTCAACATTGCGAACGGAAAATAGTCATAGTCCTTCCATTTTCCATCCTTCGTCAGTCCACCCATGGTGACGACTAAATGAACATGCGGATTGTATTCTAGCTGAGAACCGAAGGTGTGGAGTGTTGCCACAACCCCAGCTTGTATATGGTGTTTTCTAAAAAAATCTAATAGTATCCGTGCAGCTTCGTCCATTAATCCTTTTAAAAGCTCCCTACGATACTTCTCCTTCAGAAAAATCTCACGTAAACCTTCATCGATCGTGAAGATGACGTGCCGATGTGTCACTGTAAACAGATCATTCGCCGCAACCTCTGCCCACCGTTGACTTTCCCCTGTTGCACAAGTTGGACAAAATTTCCCTTTACAGCGAAAAGCAACTTTCTTTACATCATGGCATCCTTCACAGACAAATAGGCGGTAACCTTTTTTAAGGTCGCCACAATCGCGAAACTTCTTCACTTCTCTTTTCACAACGGATCGAATCCTTCTCGTGTACCTTTGATTGAACTTCTCCCAGTTCTGATATTCATCAAAGAAAATGGCGTGTAAAATATTGGGTTTCATGTCTCTAGTTTAATAGGAAAAAGACCAGATGAAAAGCGGTCAAAAGATTGATGTATCAATCCTTTGACCGCTTAAAATGTTATACTCCCTTTAATGTTAAAAAAAACAGCGAAAAAATCGCTGTCTAACGAGTGGCTTCCAATAAAAGAATTCTTCTTTCACATCCATTTTCCGAAATAACTCTTCCCTTGAAGGTTCTAATCCAAAAATAGGTTAGTTTTCCACCTGTGCAAAACTCGCCTGATTGGCCAATTGATAAATTGGGACCAATTGTTTATAGGTTTCTACCATAAATTCTTGCGCCGCTTCAGGCTTTTTCCACATTGGGTCCTCTTTTTTAATGATTCGACCAATTTGAAACTCCCCTTTTTTCACATCGCGGAACCTTATCAACAGTTTTTCTGTGCGTTCTGGTGACAACTCTTCCACTTTTGGTTTCGTATGGTCACCAGATAACACAAAATTTGGGGATAAGTGCTCAAAAAGCTCTTGATGATCCAATAATGCTTGAGCAATCGCTTTTTCATTTTTGGGCTGATCGATACACGATAACCACATAAAGACATAGTCCGGCCAAATTCCTAGCTGAAAATGCGGCTCCATCTTATAGCCGCGCTTTTGTCGACTTAAAGCTGACCAGGTATTTTCTGGCGGGTATGTTGTTCGACGCCGATGCTGGGCAATGTGGATAAATAATTCTTCCCCCAGCAGCGGTTCTAATACTTGTTGAAAAACTTCATCTAATTGTTGAAAAGTCGGTTGAATCTCTTGGCGAATTGCTGCCATTCGCTCATCCAATCCCTCGACTGCAAAAACGTCAAAACTCTTTTCAGTGAACATTGTCTTCCCCCTTATTCCTATTACTGTAATTCTACCTATCTTGGCACGGACTCACAAGTTAAGAAGCATTCTTCGCGTTGAGAAAAATTCCAACCAAATGATGGTTCCGACAAACATCAATTCATAATTTTGATAAAACCCACCGATTCTTTTGCGAATTTAAAGAAAATATTTCCTTCTCTTTGTTAAATCAAGTATATTATAAGTAGCCATTTTATTATTGGAGATTCAGAAAGTTATTTCTGAGGAGGGTAAAACGAATGATTTCAGACGCAATTGGGTTCGAAAAAAAATTTCGTTTAAAAGAAGATAAAAAATTTGAACATTATAAAATCATGCTTCCAAAATTACGGGAAAATGATGTCATGATAAAAATTTCCGCCATTTCGATCAGTACCTTGGATACGCAGATTCGCCAGACGATTAAAGGAGCGAAAAAACCCTATATTTTAGGCTTCGGCGGGGTTGGAATCATCACTCGTCTAGGCAGCAGCAATCCACATTTGAATGTCGGTGACCGTGTCCTTTACGTGAATAAAGTAGGAAAATACGGCAGCTATAGTAATTTCCAGATCGTTGATGTCCACTCCATCGTCAAACTGCCCGATTCTTTCCCAACCGATGAGGCCGCGGCTTTTTCTTACAGTTTCTTCTTAGCTTTTGAAGTCTTATTTAAACAGCTGAAATTAACACCTAAGCCAGGGAAGAACCAAGGGAATTTGTTGATCTTAAATACTTCGGATGGATTAGGTGCAACAATTATTCAATTAGCCAAGTGGGCAGGATTAAAAGTCGCTGCTACGATCAATAAAAACAATTCAGAGATTTGGATCAAAAACATGGGGGCTGATGTCGTCTTTTCTCAATCCACGCAGTTGTCGAAAGAACTATCTAACGCAGAGATGCTACCCGTTGACTATGTTATCAATCTAGATACTGAAAAAGAAAAGAGCTTTGAACACCTAGCAGAATTCAAAGACACCGCCCAAGTTTTACTACTGCACTTCATCAAAAAGAAAAACAAACAGTTTGATCCGGACTATCTAAACTTTTATTGCGAGGATTTCTTAGAGTCTTCTTTTTCTACCGAAGAAGGCGTAGCTTACTCACATAACGTTATGGAGCTTTTAGTCTACTTATGGGAAAAAAAGCAATTGACATCCATTTTGACTGCACAGCTAAACGGTTTTTCTGATAAAAATTTCTACGGTGCACACAAACTGATTGAAAACAATCCAAACTTTCGTCACCTAGTGTTAATCAACTAATCAAATCTCGTTCAAATGAACGAGATTTTTTTGTTTTGCCTATTTTTTTTATAAAAAACCCTGTTTTCGTCTCTTTCATAACGTATGTTGTCAATTCTCAAAGAAATTTCATGTATTTATGATGTTAACATTTGCTAATTACAAAGAATGGGATTAAGATATAAAATGGAATTTTCATTTACATTTTCATTTCAAATTTTCTAGGAGGTTTTTATGGATTATTCACTGACTACTCGGTTAGCGGCTGAGTTCTTGGGAACTGCTTTGCTAGTAATGCTAGGAAACGGTGCAGTTGCCAATGTTGATTTAAGAGGTACAAAAGGTTACGGCAGTGACTGGATGTTGATTGCGGTAGGTTACGGCTGCGGGGTTATGATTCCTGCAATGATTTTTGGTGGTATCAGCGGCAACCACATTAACCCAGCGTTTACAATTGGTTTAGCAGTTAGCGGGATGTTCCCTTGGGCAGAAGTTCTTCCTTACATCGTCGTTCAAATTCTTGGCGCGATGGTCGGACAATTAGTCGTAGTAGCCAGCTATAAACCTTATTATGATCAAACAGAAGACAAACTACACGTCTTAGGTACCTTCTCAACGATCAATAGTGTTGGTTCTAAATTTAACGGATTCGTGAATGAGTTCTTTGGTTCATTCATTTTATTCTTCGGCGCACTTGGAATTACCAAAGCCCCATTCTTCCAAAACAATTTAGGAACAGCTCACTTAGCATTAGGTTTCTTAGTTTGGACATTAGTCGCATCCTTCGGCGGACCAACTGGCCCAGGGTTGAACCCGGCTCGTGACTTAGGTCCTCGTATCATGCACGCCATCTTACCATTGAAACACAAAGGCGATTCACAATGGAGTTATTCTTGGGTACCCGTACTTGCCCCAATCATCGCTTCAATCGTAGCAATCGCATTATATAAAGCATTGTTTATCTAATTTAAAAAGGCATTTGCAAAATTTTGTGAATGCCTTTTTTCTATCTTTGAATTACTCTTCCGTTTTCTTCTTCCCGATCGCCGGATCTCTTTCAAGTTCAATCGTAACCGGTTTAGGATCATTAATGATTGGATTTGGCTCGACCTTCACGACCAAAACATCTTCTTCTCGGTTATTCTTGCTCCTTTGGATACCCGCGTTTTGCTGGCGAGCTTCAATGGACATCTCTTGAGTAACTGTTGTGTGGTATTTACCTTATCGATAAAAAGCTAGTTTTATTCTCACTACATATACAATTTTTCTAAGCACTGGAGTGTATAGAAAAACACGTAAAAAAGAGGGCTTGATTAAGCCCCCTTTCCTCATTTCTATTAAACCAATCCTTTAACAAACTCGATTGGAAACATTGTTTTCTCAGCCGTTTCTTCTACTGACATCCCTTGAGCTAAATAGCGTTTGGCTACACTTGCCATACTTTCAGAGACTTCCACAATAAACTTATCATAGTCGTAAAAACGCATCACCCGTTGTCCCCAAGGATATTCCTTGCTGTGATGAAGAAACTCGATTCCTTCAACTTTTGAAAGCTTGTCCTCCCACCTGTCTAAATCCTCAACCTCAAAATACAGTTGAAAATTATCCGACTGCTCCTTTGAATTTAATGGAACACCCAACAACCCTTGATAATCAGCCTGTAATGAAAAGCCGCTCTCAAAAGCAACATGGACATTATCCAGATCCATTTCTATTTTTTGTTCCATAACCTCTACATAAAACTGTTTCGCCTTCGTCATATCCTTCACTGCCAATAATACGCCGCCAAAATTCATCCTTATCACCCACAGAGCCGATGCTCGACTCCCCTTCTTTTTTACCAACTATACCCTTAGAATTTGGCAATTTCACTGTAAAAATCGGACATCTTCCGCTGATAAACTTGCGGTGTATTACCCGTCACCTGCTTAAAATCCCGATTAAAATGAGAGAAATCGTAATAACCAGCTGCTTCAACTATTTCTGTAATACTCTGCGAATGAGTCAATGAGCGAATCACTTGATTGACTCGGACTAAACGAGCAAACGTTTTGGTGCTCATTCCCAGATATTCATTGAACAGCCGCGTAAGATGGCGTTCACTATAAAACACTTCATTAGATAACTTTTTTAAAGAGACATTTCCTGATTGTTGAACGATCGTTTTTCTCGCAGTAGCCAACTCTGGCGGACAGTCTTTTAAGAGAGCATGGACAAATAGACGATCAACTCCAGCGAGTAGCTCTTCCACGCTTTCCGCTGCCTCCAACACTTCCAGCAGCACCTGATTCAATTTGGCATGAAGCAATTGAAAAGAAAAATGCTGATCAGCCAATTCATTTTGTTTAAGGCTTAGAAACGCATGAAGTCCAGCCGGTTGAAATTCAACGATGAATATCTGATTGAAAGTCGCAGCTTGCTCACCTACATTAGCAGCCACAGTCATTGGTCCAAGTAGCTGGTTATCAATTTGATGCTCCTTAAACCCACATACCAACGTCCCGCAGCCATGAGGAATGACCGTGTAGTTCTCAGAAATCGCTTGTTTCGTCGGAAAAGTCAACGTGTAATTCGAAATATAAGGCAGCAATGCCGCATGTGGCCTCACATACAGACACTCTTGATTCCGAAAAATAATCCTCTGAGTTTGCGGATACAATAACAGCGCCTTTTGATCGATCATTCTCTCACCTCATTCCTATTAATGGTTTAATTTTGGTCAAAATTGTTTGATTTTCATTTCGGATACCATTTTACTAATCTACTGAAGTAGAAAGTAAAACTGGCAACCTCATTTATATTAATGGTTCAATTTTGGTTAAAATTGATTGATTTTCATTCCGGATACCATTTTACTAATCTACTGAAGTAAAAAGTAAAACTGTCAACCTCATTCCTATTAATGACTCAATTCTATCATCATATCAAGCCTTTTTTAGTTGCTCCTAGATATTCATAACTTCCTTAAATAGTTATAACATGTTATAATTCTATAAAAAAGAGGGGATTTGAATGGGACAAATCAAAGTACGAAAGATTGGTAACTCCGTTGGGGGAATTTTCCCTAAAGAATGGGGATTACACGAGGGAGATATCTTGGAGGTTAAAAAAGAGGGAAATTACTTCATATTAGATGCCCAAGAAGTCGCAAAAAAGAAAGATCGTGAGTTAATCGAAGAGAGTTTTACGGAGTTTGAAACGAATCAGACTGTTTCTGAAAAAGAAATGACTACGCTCTTTAGCAAATATGGTTGGGGTGAGTAATGAAATCTTATCAGCTCATTTATTCCGTCTCTTTTAGAAATAGTCTGCTCCAGCTTATATCGGAATGGGAGAATGAACTTTTTCTTTCAGAAGAAAAAATCAAACATTTCGTTCAATTAATTTATCGCTCACTAGAATTATTAAAACTATTTCCTAAAATGCATGAAGATGTTTCTCCATTATATGGTTTTGACATTCCGACTTATCGAATCTTGATTGGTCAAAGTTATGCAATCTTTTACCGAATCGATGAAGAGAATTATTCAGTTCTAATTGTAAAAATTTTTAAACAGAAACAAATGCATCTGAAATTTTAAAAGACCAAGCACAATGATTAACTAAAAAACTGCGACTCTCATCGAGAATCGCAGTTTTTCATTTATTTATTTAGAAACGCCAACGCATTGGCAATCAAGTGCTGAACCGTTTCTTTCGGCATAACCGATAAGATATCCGTGATTTGAGGAGCAGATTTACTATCGGTAAAGACAACGTTCAACGGCATATACAGCTTCCGTCCTTTTTGTCCTGTTTCTGTTTGAACAGCTGACAAGATGGCAGGATAATCCACTGGTTCTGAATCATCCTTTAATTTTTCTGACATCGTGGTCAAAATTTGTTTAACGCCTTCGCTATCAAATTCTGCCAAGTCGGTATAAGTGAAGGTCACTTGGTTGGCATTCTTGATAAACAAGATTTTTTCCATGAATGTCATCAAGGTCTTCGCTTCTGTGTGATAGATATCTACGACTTTTTTAACAAAATCAAGATCCTTTTCAATTTCGATTGCTTTTAATTGTTCCGCTACATCGGTTTCTGCAGCATCAACTAATAGCATAATTCGTCTCGTTAATTCATCGACAGAAGTTTTTTTAATGTATTCCGCATTGGTCCAGTCTAATTTCTTTTGATCAAAATAAGCAGGCGAAGCGGACATCCGATTGATATCATAAGCTTCGATCAATTCTTCGCGGGTGAACAATTCTTTTTCTCCCACTGGTGACCAGCCAAGAAAGGCGATAAAGTTCAACAATGCTTCACTCAGATAACCATATTTACGATATTGACTGATGAATTGCAGGGTATTTTTATCCCGTTTACTCAATTTTTTATGAGTATCCAAGCTATAGATCAGGGTGATATGACCAAATAGTGGTTGTGGGATACCTAGTGCTTCGTATACTGCGATTTGTTTTGGTGTATTCGCAATATGGTCATCCCCACGTAAAACATGAGTCATCTTCATCAAATAGTCATCAATAACTACCGCAAAATTATACGTCGCCATGCCATTACTTTTTTCAATAATGAAATCTCCGCCGATGTTGTCTGAATTGAATTCCACTCGGCCTTTGATCATGTCATCCCAGCCATAAACATGGTCTTCAGGTAAATGAAGGCGAACGGTCGGCTTGCGGCCTTCTGCTTCGGCTTGTTTGATTTGTTCTTCTGTTGCGCCATACCAGCGGCCATCATAATGAGGCGCGATTTTGGCTTCGATTTGTTGTTCATGTAATTCTTTTAATTCTTCTTCGGTGGCATAGTCTTTATAAGCTAAACCAGCGTCTAACAATTGTTGTACATATTTGTGGTATAAATTCACACGATCTTTTTGGTGGTAAGGGGCAAATTCGACTTTCGGTTTATCCGGACCTTCGTCCCAGTCAATACCTAACCAATGAAGATTTTCCATTTGACTTTCTTCACCATGTGGAACATTGCGTTTCAAGTCGGTATCTTCAATTCGTAAGACCCAAGTACCTTTATAATGTTTAGCAAACAGGTAGTTGAATAACGCAGATTGCGCATTCCCTAAATGTAAAAAACCTGTTGGACTTGGTGCGTATCGAACTCGTACGTCGCCGGTAACTTCTACTTTATCTTTTTTCAATTTGATTCCCTCCAGTTTAAAAGCCCTAATAAATGACAAGATTATTAGGGCTTCAATAACAGATGCTATTATATGTTAAGATGCGTGATGAATCAAATGATTACGATTTAAATCGTCAATTGCTCGAGTTAAATCATCAATAAAATCATCACAAATGGCCATTGTCATGGATGGGCGAACGACAATCCGACTGATGGTTACATCATCAAGATTTACAGGAAGTGGGTAAGCAGGTACTTGCCACCCGTATTCTTTTAGCTTGTCCTCTAAATCATAAAGATTCCAAGTTAATTCAACATTATCTGCGATCTTCCAGCAGTTAATAGGTAATTGTGAACCATCATTGATGATTTCAAAAATACCTAAGTCCTTCAATTCTTGGTTAATTCGTTGTGACACGCTGCGAACATTGTTCATAATCGCCGTAAATCCTTCCCGACCGAAACGAATCATGTTGTAATATTGCGCCACGATATGTGCCCCGCTATGGGAGAAGTTGATAGCAATTGAATCTACGCTGCTGCCAAGATAAGGAACTGAGAACCGCATTTCTGCTGGTAAATATTCTTCCGTATTTTCGCGCCAAACAATCCAGCCAATCCCAGGATAGACCATCCCGTATTTATGCCCTGAAACATTGATTGATGCTACATTTTTCAAACGGAAGTCCCATGGTTTGAACCCATCAACAAATGGTGCAAAGAAGCCGCCAAATGCTGCGTCGACATGGATCTTAATTGGTAATTTTGCCGTTTTATTGTATTCCGAAACAAGTTCATCTAGTTTTTGAATATCATCTACGCGGCCAGTGTAAGTAATCCCTTGGATACCTACGATACCAATGGTATTTTCGTCTACATAATCCATGACGGTGTCAGTGTTTAATGACATATGGGTTTCATCCATTGGAACTTCCCGCATCTCGACGTTCCAGTACGTACAGAATTTTTCCCATACAACTTGGAAAGCCGACATGATAACTAAGTTGGGTTTGTGTTCATGTAAGTTGTCGACATCTAGTCCAGCTGCTTTTGCCCGATGTTTCCAGCTATGCAATAAAGCCAGACCGCCTAGCATACACCCTTCAGAAGAACCTACTGTTGACGTTCCGATGAAGTCTTGGAACAATTTTTTGCCTTCACCGATATTCCATAGATGAGCAATCATACTGATTGTATAATTTTCCATCGCAGTAGTTTTTGGATATTCTGATTTGTCAATCGCATTCGTTTCAAGTGAACCAAGCATCAAACGATCTGCTTGTGGTTCCATTTGAGTGGTACAGAATGTAGCCAAATTTTGATCTGCTTTCGCTTCATTCAACCGAATATGATTGACGAGCGTCTCGGCTGTGTCGGGGTTCATTCCCTCATAAGGTAATACTTCTTTAGGCATGCTGCGGGCAGCCTCTTTACTTCCTAAAAATGAACTTTCTAAATAATCTGTATGCATTTAAAAGATCTCCTTATTATTTTCTTGTTACCTAGATAAACTGCAAAAAGCGGAACTGAAATCCTTTTTCGTATTTTTTCTAGTGTGCTTGGTGGTGCAAATCGCTTCCTGTTTTATCATGATGATGCAGTGTCCAATTCCCATGGAATAGATACATGATGAATGGAATGAAGAAAACGATAATAAACGCGGTTAATAACAATGTCATATACGTATGCTTTTGTTGTGCTGTATAAGCAGCGGGCGGGAAGAAGGTTACGATAAAACCGAAAGCCGATAATACAAAACCTAGAATACCCATGATGACACGCATTACTTTTGATTTTGCCGCACGGAATGTCCGATTTAGGTCATCGTGTTTGAACACTAAGATCAAATAAGTAACGAACATCAGCATATACATTAAGGTATACAGTGCTACCGTCAAACTCATCGCTGTTTGGAATGAAAGGTTTGATTTGTCTCCCCCAGCACCAAAGGTTAATAATGCAGCCATGATCGATACAATGATCCCTTGCAGAATCATGACATTGGTTTCAACCCCATAATTATTGGTTTTAGCGAAACGTTCAGGTAAATAGCCCTCTTTTGCGGCTTCATACATCCCAGCATTTGGACCTACAACCCAGCTGCTGATTTCACCAATGATCCCAATAGCTAACAGCAGACCAATTAGACGTTCAATAAAGACAACATTCACCCATGGAAATTGCTGAACTAACGCACCATAGGCATAAACGATTCCTGTACTTAATTGAATTTTGGCATTTGGAATCGTTGCGCCGATTGAGATCGTTCCGATAATATCTGAAGCAATCGCACAAATCGCTAAAGCCATCATAACTTTTGGATAAATAGATGGTTTCTTTAAGTCTTTAACGTGAGTGGCTGAACCTTCAGCACCGGCAAAGGCTAGAATAAATGGCACAAATCCGACTAACACATTGCCGCTCCAGCTTGATGGCAAAATCGTATGCGGATTGATTTTAATCAACATCGGATTCCCTTTAACCAAATAAGTAATTGTTAAGAACAACAATAGAAAGACTGGAATGATGACACCAATTGTAAAACTCCATTGGGCAATTTTCCCTGTGATTTTTGTTCCTCGTTGTTGTGCGAAGATTAAGCCCCACAAGATGACCATCATAATGATGAATTTGAACAATGGGTTTGTATTAATCACTGGAACATTGAAGGTGATCGATAAACAGCCAATGATGAAATACATCATGGTACACATACCAACAGTGATATGAATCCATTGATAAAATAAAGCCGACCAACCTAGACGTTCGCCTAACATGTGACGACCCCAAGTAAAGATTCCGCCTTTACTCCAACCATCGACTGACGCCATTTCACCAGCCGAACGAGTGACGGGAATGAACCATAAAATACCTGCTAAAAATAGGAAAAACAACGCGGTCGGTCCTTGTTTAGCGAAAGCCGCAAAGCCGTAGACTGTCATGACCATTGAAGTGGTCATTGAGAATAGTTGAACACCCGTGAGCTGATTATGCTCAGTTATCGAAGTGCTCTTCTCTTCGTTATTCATTTGTGACACATCCTTTAAATTCATTGCAATCGAAGTGCGCACGTTTCGAACTACAGCCATCATCATAGACTTTACGAAAACAAAGTCAAACCACGAGAGAACAGCAAATTAGAACAAATATTAAAAATCATTCTGACATTATTATGGTAGAAACCCCGTACTGATCACCCCTTGCTTTTACTGTCGAAGGAAATAAAAAGGACTTTTTGAGAAAAAAAGCACAAGGTTCAAATTATGTAAAAAATGAACGCAAATTTTTAGAACGCAACCCGCGTTTTTGCGTATCAAATGATAGTCCTCACAAAGAAAGCGGCTGCAAAAAAGAATCCTCGCAGGTATCTTTAAATCAACTTTCACATCGTGCTTACCCTTCCTTTAATCATTGCAGATTATACTTATGCATTGAAGGAGTGTTAATTCATGAGCATCGATCTACTATTAGATTTTGAGAGTCAGGCATTATTCTCTATTTTTACTTATCTGAAGGAACATCCTGGTTTTCACGATATCAATGACATTTCAGAACAGATTGGGTTTGAGAAACGAACAACCGTAAAATATTTAGAGCGGCTAGCTGCCCTATCTAACGAAGTCAAGGAACGTACCGACGCTGCTCCGCTTATCATCTCGGAACGAAATTACCAAATCATTCCGCAACATTACTCAGAAAATAAGGAATTGTGCTTAGCAATCTATCACATCTCGATCAAGATCGACTTACTTGAAGGATTATTGCTAAATGATGACAATACGATGGACTCACTGACAGACAAATACAATCTGAGTTATTCTACCTTGAAAAAAGATGTGTACGAAGTAAGGGATTTTCTCAAAGAAGCCACTATTGAGCTTCATATTAGAAACGGCGAAATCGTATTAACAGGGTTGGAGCCAACGATTCGATTATTCTTTTTAAGCTTCTTTTGGCAGTTATATGGCGGCTATGGTCATCCCTTCAACATTGAAAACTCGACCGAAAAAAATTTTATTTTTGAGAAGCTTAGTTTTTTACTTTCGGATCAAATTGACCCCATCACCAAGATTCAATACGATTACTTAGTGGATATTACGTTGATCCGCTATTTATCCAATCACAAGATTGAAAACAATGAATTGCCGGTTGAATCCATTTTAATTGGAAATAAATTCGTTCAGCATTTTCATTTTATTACGGAAGAAAACGTCTCCGCCTACGCGAATTTTAAAGACGAACTTTACTTTATGCTGCTATTTCTACAATCAAAAATGGTTTTTTATCGCAATGCAGCCTTTTTCCGTGAACTAAAGAACTATCATAAAGAGATTGATTCGAATATTTATCAAGCTAACCAGTTCTTCTTCCAAAATATTGGACTGCTTTTTAATCAGTTCACCTTTGACTATGATGAACTGGAAAAAGAACTTTACGTGATTCACACGCGGTTGTTGTTCAAAAGTTTTTACAACTATGTACCTATTGGTGAGCATTACAATTTGTATCCTGAGGATATGGCGATCGTTCAAGAAAATCTCAGAGTTCGGTTCGAAAACATTTGTCCCCGAAATGCCCTGATCTACTCACAGCTTGACTATGCCCTTTTTCTTTACGCTGCGTTGAGTCTTGCCAATGAATTTATGACAGAATGCGAATTATCGATTTTTATCGATGATTCAAAAGGGGAATTTAATTCCATTTGGTTAAAAAAATTCTTTATGAAAAGTACGAAAGGATTAGTCAAACTAAACTTTGTCGATCCTAATCGCTTTTTACTAGCAGATGAATCTGTTGATTTAATTATTAGCACCAATAGATTTTTCCCAATTAAGAACAGCCAAAACAAACCTATCCTGTTTATCGAATGCAAAGACAAATACGAAGATCTGAAAAATGTTCAAGCAATGGTCCGCAAGATCATGATGGAAAAGACAAACTGCTGCAAACAAAACAAAATGATGAACACTTTCCAAACATAAATTTGACTTTTAGCCTTTTTTGAGAAAGTTCTCATCTTTGCAAAGCGACATTCCCAAGACACCGCCATGCAAAATAATTATTTCAGTGCTATACTGACCACAGTTCGTTTCTCTTTCCTAAAATAAAACGAACAATCAAAGACGATCGACCGACATATTCGATCGTCTTTGCGAGTTCTACTTCCTACTTTAGTAGGTTAGTAGAATCGTAGGCGTGACGAGAATCAACTAAACTTTTTCGCTTTTTGAAAAAGTTTATCCTTTAATACGAGTTAGTTGCCAGTTTTACTTTCTACTTTAGTAGATTAGTAAAATGGTAGGCGTACGAGCATCAACTAAACTTTTTCGCTTTTTGAAAAAGTTTATCCCTTTAATACGAGTTAGCTGCGAGTTCCACTTCCTACTTTTTAGTAGATCAGTAAAATCGTATGCGTAATGTGATTAAACTAAAAAAGAGCATTCTCTCGCAAGAATGCACCCTCCAACCTATGTTGTTTCTATTTTTTATTTGCGCTTTTTATCCGCCTTTTTCAAAGCATTTAAATATTGCTTTTTCACACCATTCTCTTCTTCACGATCACTGAGCTCTCTTAACGTCTCATAAAGCGTAGTGTTCACATAATTAGGAAGCAACAAAATACGACTTAACGCGTAAGCACTCCCCCAGCGAACAACCGTCCCAGGATTCGTAGTATTCTGGATTAATCGTTCAATACTTCTTTCTAATTCATTGGGATAAGCAACTGCTACATTCCCAATAATCCTTGAGGTCTCTCTCTTAATCGAATTCGATTCACTTGAAAGATACGCGTTCATGAATTCTACAATACTCGAATCAAATCTTGCCGGGTCCTCCTTAGTCATTGCTTCTATCGCTTCAAAGAGTATTCCTTGCTGCTTACTATCCAAAGCAACACTCTCTGCCTCTAGTTCTTTTACTGTTAAATCATTCGCCGCTATCATTTCGATAATAGCTTTCCTTTTCTCGATTGCCTTCATTTCCTTATTTGCTAAAACTGTTCTCACCAATCATTTCCCCTTCCTTTTACACTTAATTATTCATTTTTCCAACAATATAAACCGATTAGAAAATCCCTTATCGGCAAACGACTTCAAGGATAATTGCTTTTATCCCCTCATTCTACCGATACAATGGGAAGATGAAAAGGGGAAGAAGACAACATTAGCGGTCTTCTTCCCCTTTTCATTTACTTATTTACGCATATTTTTGAATAATCTGAACCAAGGCTTCCGTCGCACCTGGACCACTTTTTTCATCGTAATACTGAGTGAAGCGTTCATCAGCCAAATACATCTCGCTTAGACCTTTATGAGCTTCACCAGAGTATTTCCCCCAACTGAAACTGATCCACTCTTTATGCAGCTGATAAATCGCTTCTGCCAACGAAGGCGTTTCATCCGTTAAATAGTGACGCAACTTTTCTATTAACTCGGCCTCTACTGCCTGCATTTTTTGATAGTCGGCTTCCCTCATGTTCTGCCATTTTTGATTCGACGCTTCGACTGCGTCTTCACCATACTTTTCACGGATTTCTGATCCATAGTTCGCTTCATTTTCTACGATTTTTTCTCGTTTGAAAGCGTCAAATTTTTCTTTATTTGTCATTTTTAATTCTCCCTTATAGTAACGCAAGGTCTTATCAATTGTTTCCAGCAGCTGATCCAATTCTTGACGCTTCTGCTCTAATTGAATCTTTTGCTGAATCAATGTGTCCTCGATTTTTTCGTCAGGTCGGTCCACTAATTCTTTGATCGTTTTTAAAGGAATGCCCATTGAGCGATACAAAAGGATCTGCTGCAGCCGATCAATTTCTTTTTCAGTATACATGCGGTAGCCTGCCTCACTTAAGAAAGCCGGTTTTAATAATGCGCGCTCATCATAAAATCGCAGTGTCCGTGCACTAACACCTGAGATTTCCGCCATTTGTTTGACTGTATAATTCATCCTGCACCTCCTGACAAAAATAGCTTACACCTTAACGTAACGTAAAGGTCAAGTACTTTTTCAACTTAATCGAACATACAAAAAAAAACTCCTAGAACATAAATTCTAAGAGTTTTTTGACCAGTATCAAAATTTGATAGAAAGGTTCTTCGTCCACTAAGCTTCTTTCCGACACCCTGAAATCCGACAGGTGACTTACGTCGTGTGCCTCTGGTATCGAAGGATCAATCTTTCAGATCCACTCGACTCGTCGCATGAGACAAACTATAGCACATCCGCTTAGTCTTTGACAATCATTTTTGGTAGTTCTTATAAATTGTTTCCGTGATTTCTACGGTTTTCAAGGTTAATTCTTTGGTAACAATTGGACTTTCTAAACGTCCTTGCTCTAGACAGGCATTCACATGATCGACTTCAAAAACAAACTCACTCTGTTGATTGCTGTGGAGTGTTTCCTTTTGCCCATCTGCATAATAAATTTCAGCCGTATCTGTCTTCCAAAAATCAGGGACGATAATCTTTCCCTTCTCTCCATAAATAATCATCCGCTTTGACAAATCCAGATCAACGGTCAAAAAGATCGTACCGATCACGCCGTTCGGAAAATTAAGAGTCACCTGTGCTTGAGCATCCGATTGGCCCGCTGGAAAAGTTAACGTTCCTTTGAACTCTTCTGGAGAAGCATTCAATAAATGCTGCATATACTCTAATGGATACGTTCCGGCTCCTCGAAGAACACCGCCGCCCGCACTCAAATCACGGAACCAAGAAATGTGATCAATATTAGGATACGCTGTTACAGAATCTAGCCAGCGAAGAGCCCCAATTTTTCCTGATTGAATCACTTGCTGAATTTGTTTCGTAATTGGTAGAAAAAGTGCCTTTTGCGCTTCCATCAGAAACAAGTTGCGTTCTTCCGCTAATGCAAATAATTCCTCCGCCTGTGCAAGAGTCATAGTAAAGGGCTTTTCCAATAAGACGTGCTTATTATTCAACAAGGCCAGCTTGGCAGCATCGTAATGTCCTTTATTGTAAACAGCCACATAGACGATATCGACATCGTCGCTTTGACAGAGCGCTTCGTAGCTGCCGAATGCTTGTGGAATTGCTAATTCCTGTGCCATTTTTTGCGCTTTTTCGATCCCGCGAGAAGCAATCGCAGTGACCGTTCCTCCTTGACTTTCCTTCACCCCTGCTACAAAACGCGGCACAACTTGGGCTGTACTTAAAATGCCATAACGAATCATGTTATTTCCCCCTTATTCGTGGTTACAGTAATTTTTTTTAAGTGAAAAAAATTAAAAGACCTTCGTCCGAAGACACGTTTCCTTTTGTCTTAAACATGCAGATTGGCTCTCGCAACTGACCTCTCACAAGCGAAAAATGAAGGAACTGATTCGACCAAATCAGTTCCTTATTTTTTCTATTCTTTTTTTAAAGACCAGCGAATGTTTTATTTAAAACGAATAGGCAGAAATACCCATAAGTAGCTACCGACCAAATCTTAAAAATCAAGACGATCTTCAAATACTCGCGAAAAGTCAGATCCGTCATTCCCGCAACCAGACAGGTTAGATCGTCTGGTAAGAAGGGAAAGATGAAGCAAACGATCAAGAGTTTTTTGATGTCTTGAGTATGATCCTGCAAAGTCGTTTCAAATTTCTCAAAATTTTTTTCAGACAATACCAGCTGGGCAAAGCGTGGACCAAAACGACGAACCAATAAGAACAAGCCGATTTCTCCAATCACTAGCCCAATATAACTATACAAAATACCTGGAATATTGCCAAACATCAGCATTCCTACAATCGTCGCAAATCCACCCGGTAGAAAGGGAATGATTGGCTGGATCGCCTGCACGACGATAAAAGCGGTAATCGCAAAATTCCCAAAGTTTTTGATAAAACGCTGCAAATCTGCCACTGAACTGAACATACCAGAATGTCTAATATAGATTAATATAAGAATAAACGCAGCCAGACCGATAGCTGGCGCCACTTGGATCACTTTTTGCTGCCACGGGGCACGTTGCTTTGTTTTTTGTGCCATCCTTCCCCTCCTTTATAATCTAGAATTGCTTCGTTAAATGCTTATTGATAAAACTCACCGATTTGATCAACATAGGGAAGTGATTCTTTTAACGGATAAACGACGAAATCATGCATCATCCCTTCCACGACCTCCAAACGCATCGTGGTTCCTGTACTGCGTTTGATTCGATCTTGCAGACGCAGTACATCTGGATATAAGATTTCATCCGTGCCAGCTACTACTAGCAACTTTCCTAGCTGATCAAAATTTCCATAGATCGGTGAAACCATTGGATCAGTTAATGATAATTCTCCTGCATAGTTTTCCCCAGCTTCTGCCAGTAAATCCTTTTCCAATAAAACATCCTTTTTCTGCAACTCCTGAGAACGTGGATCGCTTAAAGACGCGTCCAGCCACGGGGATGCCAAGGCGATTTTCTTTGGTCGCTTCGGCAGCTCAATATTTCGTAAATGCTGCGCTAGACTCATAGCCAAACCGCCACCAGCCGAATCACCGAATAGGAAAAAACAATCATCTGGATACAAATACGCTAATTGGCGAAAGGCCATCTCTGTTAACGGCACTGTCTTTTCCGCCGTGTTTTCTGGCGCTAAAGGATAATCGAAATAACTAACCTTTAAATTATAGCGTTTGACGAAACGCTCTTGAATTTCTTTATGAAACGGCGAAGCTTCCAACGCATATCCGCCACCATGCAAGTAAAATACGTGACGTCTTGTAGGATGGGCTGGAAATAACGTGATCATCTGGTGCCCATCCACTTCTACAACCTTTTGCGGAATATCTGTTTGCGAAAGTTGACGACTAATCAATCGCCGACGCTTCGGCGGATCAACCATTGTTGCTCCCACGAGCTTTTTCATATTAATGACTTTAAAAACATTTTTTACAAATTTTGCTGAATAGCGCATCGCTATATCCTCCAAATAATTCCCACATAATCGCATAGAATCCGACTTTTCATGCTACAATAGACACGGTGGACTATTGCAGTCTGCTTCTTAAGCATAACGGAATCTGAAGGAGGTGTCCACAATCACAAAAACTAATCGCGAATACCTTTACGACAATATTCGTGGCATCCTGATTTTGCTCGTGGTCTTAGGACACGCATTGGAATATTTTCGTTTAGATAACAAGGTCGGTGAGTTTCTCTACGTCTTCATCTACCTGTTCCATATGCCGGTTTTTATCTTTATTTCCGGTTATTTCTCAAAAAATCTGAAAAAAGGCCGCTCCACCGCAGTGGAAACCTTTCTTGTTCCGTACCTTTTATTAAATTTGATTTTGACCCTGATCATGTTAGCCATCGGTAAGATTGATCAGTTCATGATCTTAAGTCCAGGCTGGACCCTTTGGTATTTATATTGTATGTTTATCTGGCGTTTATTGCTACCAGACCTCGTAAAAGTACGAAGAATCTTAATTTTAAGTTTTATTATCGGGATTTTCTCTGGTTTTCTGACCGAATTCGGAACCTATATGGCAATGGCACGAACCTTGGGCTTTCTCCCCTATTTCTTAGCCGGCTATTATACGACATCCGAACATGTTACCCGAATTCGGAAAATTCCTTTTAGGAAATTAGCCAGTCTTGGAATTATTCTTTTTGGCTTAATTACTGCCTATTTTTGGACAAAAAACAATTTACCACCAGAGCTTTTATGGCGAGATCGCGCGTACGCGTTCTTTCCCGTTCCTTTACTGCAAAACTTATTGACGATCGTCTTTTTATACGGAATCGGCTTTGCCTTTATCTTCGTCTTTTTGGCTCTCGTCAATAATAAGCCGCATTTTTTCACAGCCTGGGGACAGCGAACATTGGCTATTTACCTACTTCACGTTTACCTAGTGGCGCCATTAGTAGAATTTACTCAATTTGAAGATAACCCTGTCCTTCATTTACTTCTCTTAGTGGCAGGCAGCGGCTTTATCACGTATCTGCTGTCTCATCCTAAAGTGACAGAAATCCTGCGAAAAACACTTTCACGAATTCTACATTTTATCATGCCAAATAAAAACGGCGACTCGTCATGAGTTGCCGTTTTTCAGTCTAATGAAATTATTCAAAACTGCTTTCTGTTAAGCAGGCTGTAAAGATTTCCTTCACTGCTTCTTCGTCCATTGGCACATACGCATCCGTCTTGATCATGCTGTGATCAACCGCTTGTTTTGCCATTTCATCAAATTTTTCTTCATTAATGCCCACTTCAGGCAGAGTCATTGGAATCCCGCAAGCCTTGAAGTAGTCATACAATTTTTGGATACCAATTCGAGCGGCTAGCATGGGCACTCTTTCTTCAACGTCCCAAACATTCCATGCAAATTTCGCAAATTTATCAACTGTTTCATCATTCAAGGCATATTCCATCCAACGCGGTGTTAAGATCGCTAGACCAACGCCATGAGTAATGTCGTAAAAGGCGCTCAACTCGTGTTCCATTGGATGACAGGACCAAGCTCCTGATTTACCACTGCCCGTTAAGCCATTCAACGCCAAGGTACTTGCCCACATCAGGTTCGCACGTGCATCATAATCATCCGGATATTTCAACGCAATCGGACAATTTTTGATTACCGAACGCATCAAGCCTTCAGAAACCGAATCTTGGACATCCGTTCCTTCTGTCCGTTTGAAATAATTTTCAATTAAGTGACTCATGATATCAGCCGAGCCTGCTGCGGTTTGATACTTGTTCACACTAAAGGTATTTTGCGGATCTAAGAAAGAAACCTTCGGTAACATCGCTCTGCTTCCAGTTCCTAGTTTTTGATGGGTAGAAAGATTTGAGATAACCGCCCCGCTGTTCATTTCACTACCGGTTGCCGCTAAGGTCAGAATCGTCACTAATGGCAATGCCCCGCCTTGATATTTGCGACGCTGCAAGACCAGATCCCATGCATCTCCGTCAAATTTCGTTGCTGCTGCGACAACCTTCGCACAGTCGATCGTTGATCCACCGCCGACTGCTAAAATCACGTCAACCTTTTCCTTCCGACAGATCTCTGCACCACGACGCACTGTTTCTACTCGTGGGTTTGGTTCTACACCGGCTAATTCAAAAACTTCGTTGCCGTTCGCCTTCAGCTGCTCCATCACTTTATCGTATAAGCCGATCTTTTTAATGCTGCCTCCACCATAAACGATCAACACTCTTTTGCCGTATTGGTTTAATACTTCCGGCAATTCAGCCAAGCGATCCTTACCAAAACGAATATCCGTCGTTACATGAAAATCAAAATTCTCCATTTAACTTTCCTCCTACTGTTCACTTCTATTCAATAAGCATAAACCAAAGTTTTCCAGAATGGAACTAAGTTCGCTCAGATATACCTAAGTTATCCGCAAAAAATTCCGTAATCTGATCCATCGTGGCAATCTGAACAAAGTGCCGTTCCTCTGCGCTGACAAAGGTAATATTGTCTTGCGGATTCGCTTTAATAAAATCAGCGGTATGCTGATAAGGCACCTTTTCATCTTCTGTTCCATGCCAAAAGAATACAGGACGCCCCGCAACTTTTTCCGGAGCTAAGGATAAATCATATGCTTCTAACCACGAAGTCAGTTGCCGATAATCCTTCGGTAAATAGAATCCTAATTCGCCAGCATGCATAGCAATTCGTTCGCGATACTTGATTGGAGCAGGTGAGCCCATTACACAGGCAGCTACATTGATCTCTGGATGCTGAGTCAGCAGCATGCAGGTAGTAATTCCCCCCATTGAAATTCCGCCAACACCAATTTTCCCCATTACTAATCCAAGGTTTTCAAAATAATCCACCAAAAAACCGAACTCGTATAAATTCGTTTGGATGCTATCCCAAAAAGTCAGGGAAGGAATCTCCGAAGTTTTCGTCTTGCGCTCACCATGATTCGCGGCATCTGGCAGCAATACTCGAAAATTTTGCGCTGCTAACTTTCGCCCTTGCGTCAACACCAACTCCTTTGCCGTTTGCCAGCCATGGTAATAAATAACCAGCGGCAAAGGCTCGTAAATTTTATCCTCTGCAACAACTTCAAGCAAAGGAATATTGCCGACTGTGCGTTTGCGTACTACTACTTTCATCATGCTCCTCCAAGTACAAGTAATTACTCCTATTATACAGAACAACTTAGAAATACAGCTATCTTACCGCTCAAAAGATGAATGGAACCTGTTTATCCATCTTTGCCTAGTACAATATAATTGTAGCTACAAAAATTTTCCCCTTTTTTATGTAACTGCTCTGTAGTAAGATGGACAAAAGATTTACGCTGAACACATTTAAAATCTGAGGAGAAAGATGTTATGCGCTTAAAAATAGGAATAGTTGTCTTTTATACTCTCTTCACATTTTTTATACCCGCTTTAGGTGTCTCAACTCAACATTATTTTTTATTTGAATACAGTAATTTATTCTTTTTTATACTATTTTTCTTTCTGTTTAGAAAATTTTTGAACTTGCAAAGAAAAAAGATAATAATTAAACAAATCGTTCTTATTACAATTTTGAGCTTAATTTTTTTGATAATTAACGATACTCTATTTTCATCTATGGATCAAAATAGTATACCTATTGAAAAAGTACCATTGATTACTTTGATTGAATCTGTGACCATTGTTCCATTCGTAGAAGAAATTATTTTCCGTTATTGTTTTATTCCTTTACATAAGAATGTTTGGATCACGGGAATGCTGATACTTTCTTCCTCGATTCTTTTTTCACTTTTTCACGGTGTCTCCCTTTCAATTTTTATTTTTGGGTTACTGCTAAGTGCTCTATATTTATGGAAAAAAAATTTATGG
Organism: Enterococcus sp. DIV0756; assembly: GCF_051710745.1. Classification (NCBI taxonomy): domain Bacteria; kingdom Bacillati; phylum Bacillota; class Bacilli; order Lactobacillales; family Enterococcaceae; genus Enterococcus; species Enterococcus sp. DIV0756. Next base: position 3,115,663 of record NZ_JBIOLF010000001.1, read on the forward strand.
TATCCATTGATAGTTCATTATATAAATAATATTATAGGGATCGCATTATACTTGATAAGTCTCGGATAATTTGGTTTAGGGTTCAAAAAAAACGCCCTTCACGAATGAAGAGCGATTAAGATCTTATTTTGCAATCAACGTTTCCAAGCCAACATACATCATATCTTTAAAGGTATTTTGACGTTCTTCTGAAGTAGTTTCTTCACCTGTCAACATGTGATCGCTAACGGTCATAATACCTAAGGTTTGAACATGGAATTTTGCGCCTAAGTAATATAAGATCGCCGCTTCCATCTCAACACCTAGCACACCGTATTCGGCTAATTTGAAGGTTGGTGCCAAATCATCTTTATAGAAGGTATCTTCTGACAATACATTCCCAACATGAGTAGTAAAGCCTTTTTCCATCGCTACTTTATAAGATTTCATCATCAGATCAAAATCAGCAATCGGTGCGAAGTGGAAGCCAGGAAAATGCTTCTCAACCATTGAAGAACTGGTTACAGCACCTTGAGCAATGATCAAGTCACGAACGTGAACGTCTTTGGACAACGCACCACAGGTTCCCACGCGAATCAATTTTTTCACGCCATAAGATTGGATCAATTCTTGTGCGTAAATACCAGCAGACGGCATGCCCATCCCAGTACCTTGTACAGACACCCGCTCACCTTTATAAGTCCCAGTGTAGCCTAACATGCCTCGCACATTGTTATAGCATTTCGCATACTCTAAAAAATTCTCCGCGATAAATTTCGCCCGTAATGGATCTCCCGGTAACAAAATTTTATCCGCGATCTCCCCTTGTTTCGCTTCAATATGAACGCTCATTGTATTCCTCCCAATAATATACTTACTTCTATACGATTATAACACCGCTAAAGTTTCTTTGATTAATTTCTTGAAGTCTTCTTTGACACGTTCTGTTGTTTCCACAACTTCAGCGTGGTTTAAATTCGCCTGCATGCCCGCCGCTAAGTTGGTAATACATGAAACACCTAGAACCTTCATGCCGCTGTGTGCCGCTACGATGACTTCCGGTACGGTTGACATTCCAACAGCATCTGCGCCGATTGTACGAGCCATCCGAATTTCCGCGGGTGTTTCATAGGTTGGTCCAGTGAATCCCATATAAACGCCTTCTTGCAAATCGATAGCCAATTTATTTGCGACTTCACGCGCTTTTTCTTGGTATTCCTTCGTGTAAGCTGCACTCATGTCCGGGAAGCGTGGACCCATGTTTTCATCATTTGGTCCGATTAACGGATTGGTTCCCATGAAATTGATATGGTCAGTGATCAGCATCAAATTCCCTGGTTGGAAGCCTTCGTTCACACCACCTGCTGCATTTGTCACCACTACTGAATGAATACCTAATGCTGCCATGACGCGAACAGGATAAGTCACCGTGTCCATCGGATTTCCTTCATAATAATGGAAACGACCTTGCATCGCCAATACATTTTTTCCGGCTAAACTGCCGTAAACCAATTGCCCAGCATGACCAACCACTGTGGAAACAGGGAAATGCGGAATCTCGTTGTACGGGATTACTACAGGATTTTCGATTTCTTCTGCTAATTCACCTAGCCCTGAACCTAGGATCAATCCAAATGCAACCTCAGCTACTCCTTTTTCTTGGATATAGCTGGCCGTTTGTTGAATTTTATCTTGTAAGTCTGTCATAAAGGTCTCCTTATATAAAATATTTTTTATTTCAATAATTTTAGGAAGCTTTCGCCATTTTCTGTTGCTGGAACGTTAAAGTTTTCGGCAATGGTCGCTGCGATATCTGAATAGTACCCTTGCGGTAATTTCCCTTGTGCCGCCATTTTCTTGCTGTAAACCAAGAAAGGTACATATTCACGGGTATGATCGGTTCCAGTAAAGGTTGGGTCATTTCCGTGATCGGCTGTGATCATCAGTAAATCATCGTCCTGCATTGCGTCCAAAATTTCTGGAATTCGTAAATCAAATTCTTCAATCGCATGAGCATAGCCGACAACATCCCGACGATGACCGAACAAGGCATCAAAATCAACGAGATTCGTAAAGCTCAAGCCCGTAAAATCATTTTTCATGACATCTAGCAACTTGTCAACGCCGTCCATGTTGCTCTTCGTACGAACCGCATCAGTGATGCCTTGACCATTGAAAATATCGTTAATTTTACCAACCGCAATCACATCTTTACCATTATCTTTCAATGAATCTAAAACGGTTTTACCAAATGGATCAAGGGCATAGTCATGACGGTTGCTTGTTCGAGTAAAGTTGCCAGGTTCACCAACATAAGGACGTGCAATAATTCGACCAATCATGTAAGGATCATCCTTCGTAATATCACGAACATATTGACAAATTTTGTACAATTCTTCTAACGGAATGATTTCTTCATGGGCGGCAATCTGCAATACAGGGTCAGCAGACGTGTAGATAATCAAATCGCCAGTCTTCATTTGTTCTTCGCCAAAGTCCTTGATAACTTCAGTTCCGCTATAAGGCTTGTTCGCACCCATGATAATTCCGCGACCAGAAAACTCAGAGATTTGATCAAGCAACTCTTGTGGGAAGCCTTCTGGAAAAACGCGGAAAGGGGTTTGAATATTCAATCCAGCAATTTCCCAATGACCAGTCATGGTATCCTTGCCGACAGAGATTTCTTCTAATTTTGTCGCATAGCCATCATGATCGGCAACATCCTTCACACCTTTCAGTGGACGAATCGTTCCAAGACCAAGCTGTTCCAAATGCGGAATGTTCAATCCAGCTTCTTCTGCAATATGACCTAATGTATCTGAACCGACATCTCCAAATTTTTCAGCATCCGGTGCTTCTCCGATACCGACTGAATCCATTACGACTAAGTGAATGCGCTTAAACATTTCTATTCCCTCTTTCTATTTATTTATATCAAAATAAGTAAGGCGAAACCTACTTATATATTTAACAAAACTTTTGTGCTGCTAAACTAACTGACACAGCTCCAGTATATTGGGTTCTTGCTGTTCCGTAAAATAAAAGCTATTCTGTGCAAGAATTGTGGAACTCGCATTGAATGATCAACTTCTTCAAAATCGAGAAAGTTTGTCTGACTCTTATCACGTATATCAGCCCCACCTTGAACTGCTGTAAAATAGTTGGACTGGCAGCTAGCTCAGTTTAGCGGAATTCATTTTTCGAAAACCGCGAAAAATGATTTCATCTTCGTACGCATACGATTTCACTAATATAATACGTTTGAACAATTGATTCGCAGCTAATTCGCATTAAGGGATTAACTTTTTCAAAAAACGAAAAAGTTAGTTTGATCCTCATCACGCATACCATCCAACTAAACCTCGCATATTTATGTCTGGTTTAAAGATTTTATTTTTGCCAGTCCAACCTTGAGCAACTGCGAAAGTTGGACTGGCAAAAAGGGCGTGACTAAGAACATTGTCCCATAGTCCCACCCTTTAAAAACGAAAGAATTATTTTGATTTGATGTAATTGACACCGTCTGCTTTTGGTGCTGCTGCTTTCCCTAGGAAAATGACCAGTACCACGATGGTTAAGACGTATGGTGCTGATTGTAGATACACGTCTGGAATTTGTGAAATGATCGGTAAGTTTGATCCTGCGATACTCAAGTTTTGTGCGAATCCGAAGAAGATCGCAGCCCCCATCGCACCTAACGGATTCCATTTACCAAAGATCATCGCTGCTAGTGAAATGAAGCCTTGACCAGCGATGGTTGTTTGCGCAAAACGTCCAGCGATGGATTGTGCAAAGACTGCTCCGCCCATTCCGCCAAGGAAACCAGAAATCAAGACACCTGAGTAACGCAAGGCGTAAACATTGATTCCCAAAGTATCCGCTGCCTGTGGATTTTCACCGACAGAACGTAAGCGTAAGCCAAAACGTGTTTTAAAAATCACGAACCAAGAAATTACCGCGACTAAAATCGCAAAGTACGCTGGTAAACTTGTATTTTTAAAGAAAAGATCACCAAGTACAGGAATCTTGCTTAATACAGGAAAATCAAAGTAACCAAATTGCTGTTGAATTGTATCTGTTTGGCCTTTACCATAAATAACCTTAATTAGGAAAATCGCTAATGGCGGTGCCAATAGATTCATTACAGTCCCACTGATAATATGATCCGCACGGAAGCTGACTGTCGCTACCGCATGCAGTAAAGAGAATGCCATCCCTGCTAAGCCGCCGACTAAAACACCCAACCAAGGCGTCATTGCGCCAAATTGATCGGCAAAAGCTAAGTTAAAGACCACTGAGCTAAACGCCCCAGCAACCATGATCCCTTCCAAACCAACGTTAACGATCCCGCTGCGTTCAGAAAAGACGCCACCTAAAGCTGTTAAAATCAACGGTGCTGAATACACAAGTGTCTGAGCAATAATTGAAGCTACTAAATCCATATTCATCAGACTTTGCCCCCTTTTTCAGATTCTTCATTCGGAGCACTTTCTATTTCTTGGACAGTTGCGACTTCTTTTTTACCGCCCATGACTTTTGCTAAACCAACACGTACGATGTAGTTGATGGCTACGAAGAAGATGATCAACGGAATTACACTATTGGCCAATTCACTTGGAATACCTGAGAACTGCATCCCTTGTCCGCCGAGCTTCAAGATACTGAACAGCAATGCGGAGAGTAAAATCCCCACTGAGCTTCCGTTTCCTAACAGCGAAACGGCCATTCCGTCAAACCCGATGCTGACAGATGTTCCTTGAACAAAGTAATTCATAAATGTTCCTAGTCCATAAACCACACCGCCAAGACCAGCTAAGGTACCTGAAATGATCATTGAGATTACGATCGTGCGTTTACTGCTCATCCCAGCATATTCAGAAGCAAAAGGATTCAAACCAACGGAACGAATTTCAAAACCTAGTGTTGTTCGTTTCATTAAGAACCATACAAGTACTAAGAAGACTAACGCTAAAATAATTCCCATGTTAACCCGTGACCCGCCGAATAAATTCGTTAACCAAGGTTCGCGTAATGAGGCATTCAAGCCGACACCTTTTGTCACACCTTTATTGGAAATGATATCTGGTGACATTACATGGTTAACGATATGATTCGCTACATACAGGATCACATAGTTCATCATGATCGTTACGATCACTTCACTGGTTCCGAAGAATGCTCGCAACAATCCAGGAATCGCTGCAGCCGCAGCTCCGGCCAAAGCACCAGCGATGATCGCTAATGGTAAAACAACGAATTTCGGTGAATCCGGCATGCTTAATGCGACCCAGATACTTGCGACCCAGCCACAGAGCGCTTGCCCAGATAACCCGACGTTAAAGAATCCTGCCGAGTTGGCAACGGAGAACCCAAGAGCGGTAAAGATCAACGGACCTGCACCCACCAAAATTTCTCCGATAGACATTTTGCTTTGGAACGCGGAACTGAACATCGCGTTATAACCTTCAATTGGGTTAAACCCAAACACTAACATTAAAACAGCACCAAGAACAAATCCTAAAATAACTGAAATAATCGGTACTAAAATATTTCTAATTCTTTCTGAGCGATCATTCATTTGTCTCACCAGCCTTTGCTAATTCTGCTCGCGCTTCTTCTAAACTATAGCCGGCCATCAATAGCCCAAGCTCGTTTTCAGAAGTTTCTTTCGGATCTACGATACCAACGATCTCCCCTGCATGAATAACCGCGATACGGTCAGAGACATTCAAAATTTCATCTAACTCAAAACTTACTAATAGCACGCCTTTTTGTTTGTCGCGCTGTTCAACCAAACGTTTGTGGATATATTCAATCGCCCCAACGTCCAGTCCACGAGTTGGCTGTGATACGATCAACAGATCTGGATCACGATCCACTTCCCGCGCAATAATCGCTTTTTGCTGGTTCCCGCCTGATAATGACGCCGCTGGTGCTTTTTCACTGGTCGTTCGTACATCGTATTCTTCAATCAAGCGTTTTGCGTAACGGTCGATTTCCCCATAGTTCAAGATACCTGTTTTACTGAATGGTTCATGATAATACGATTGCAGTGCAATATTCTCTGATAATGGCAATGGTAGAATCAAACCATATTTATGCCGGTCTTCCGGCACATGTCCGACACCCGTTTCAGTAATATGACGCGGTGCTTTTCCTGTGACGTCTTTTCCGCTAATTGTGACAGTTCCGCTTTCGACTTTGCGCAAACCAGTTAACGCTTGAATCAGCTCTGTCTGACCATTGCCGTCGATTCCGGCGATCCCGACAACTTCGCCGCGATGGACATCCAGTGAAAGATTCTTCACAGCTTCTAAGCCGCGACTTTCTTTCACAACAAGATTCTTAATTGAAAGAACGACTTCGCCCGGCGTTGCTGGTACCTTATCTGTTTTGAATGAAACAGAACGCCCCACCATCATATCGGCTAATTGTTGCGAGCTGACATCTTTGACGTCGACCGTTCCTATGTATTGTCCCCGACGAATGACTGAACAGCGATCCGCAACTTTTTTAATTTCATCTAGCTTATGAGTAATTAGAATAATTGATTTGCCCTCATTGATCAGGCCTTCCATAATCGTAATCAGCTCATCAATTTCTTGCGGTGTTAATACTGCCGTTGGTTCATCAAAAATCAAAACATTGGCGCCACGATACAAGGTTTTCAAAATTTCAACCCGTTGCTGCATCCCAACTGAAATATCGCGAATATACGCATCCGGATCAACCTTCAATCCATATTCTTCAGATAGACGAACGATTTCGGCCTTAGCTTTCTTTTTATCCAGCATCCCGTTTTTCTTCGGCTCGCTACCTAAAATAATGTTCTCTGTGACGGTAAAAGCATCCACTAACATGAAATGCTGATGGACCATTCCGATTCCTAATTGATTCGCTCTCGTTGGACTTGAGATATCGACGGGCTGTCCGTCCATTAGAATCTCACCAGAAGTTGGCTGTAATAGCCCGGACAAGACATTCATCAATGTTGATTTCCCAGCACCATTTTCACCTAAAAGCGCATGAATCTCGCCTTTTCGAATCTGTAAATTGATGTTGTCATTCGCTTTAAACGTGCCAAATTGCTTGGTGATATTGCGCATCTCAATGACAATTTGTTCTTCTGTCACTTTCTTTTCACATCCTATCGCTTTTTAAAACCTGACAAAACATTGCAACGCTAAGGGCGTTCTTCCCTTAGACAAATCAAGCACAGGCTGTGACTTGTCTAAAAGAAGACTTTTTTTAAAAGAGGACCATAGCCTCTCAAGTTGGAGACTATGGTCGCCTGATAATTATTTCTCAGGAGTTTCTGGAACTTTAACATCGCCATCAGAAATTTTTGTTTTCGCTTCTTTAACAGCTGCTTTCGCATCGTCTGAAAGGTAGCCTTTGGTTAAATCAACACCGCCGTCTTTCAAACCAAAGGTTAGATGCTTGCCGCCAGGGAATTTATCATTCAATGCATCCGTAGAGATTGATTGAACCGCTGCGCCCACGCCTTTAAGTGTTGAAGTTAAACAGAAGTTGCTTTCTTTACCGTCTTTAGATTTGTATTCGCCTTCTTTATCTTGGTCGCTATCGACACCGATAACCCAAACTTTGTCTGCTTCGTCGGCTTTTTCGTTACGCGCTTTCGCTTCGGAGAAGACCCCTTGACCTGTACCACCTGAAGCATGATAGATAATATCGATTCCACCGTTGTACATATTTGCTGCTAAGGCTTTACCTTTGGCTGGATCACCGAATGAAGCCGCATATTGTACGTCTACAGAAATATCTTTGTCTAATTTTTTAGCAGTATCCTTCACACCTTGAACAAAACCAGCTTCAAAGCGGTCGATTACGGCACCTTCTTCACCACCAACGAATCCTAATTTGTTTGATTTCGTTGTTTCAGCTGCTGCTACACCTGCAAGGTAAGCTGCTTCTTGGTCTTTAAATGTTGCTGATGCAACGTTGTCTTTGCCATCAATCACTGAGTCAATGATAACGAAGTTTGTATCTGGATTTTGATCTGCTGCTGCTGAGATTGGGTCAGCTAGTAAGTAACCAATCCCGAAAACTGTTTTGAATCCGTTAGTAACAGCTTGTGAAATATTTTGTTCATATTCAGAAGCATCGTTTGATTGGATATAGTTATATCCGCCAGTACCTTTTTTGATATCGTGTTCTTTACCCCATGCTTGAAGACCTTCCCAAGCACTTTGGTTAAATGAACGGTCGTCCACCCCACCAATGTCTGTTACGATTGCTACGCTGTGTTTCGCATCTTCTTTAGCCGCTCCGCCGGAAGAATCAGTTGAACCGCCGCCACTACCGCCGCCGCAAGCTCCTAGAGTCAGCAATGCTGCCATTGCCACGGTACCTAGGCCAAATAATTTTGCTTTTTTCATTTCTGTAAAGCCCCCTAAATATGTTTTTTTCAACAGTCCTGCGACTGAATGAACATGGTTTATAAATCTTTGTCAGTAAAGGTATACGGCAGTAACTCTCCAACGGTCATTTCTTTTGTTACTCCGTTGTCACCGACTAAGGTTACTGGCATCGCTGGATCGCAAAATTCCGCCATAACTTGACGACAAGCGCCACATGGAGAAATCGGTTCTGGTGTGTGACCAGCGACTACTAAATGACTAAAGGCTTTTTCGCCTTCCGAAACAGCTTTAAAAATAGCTGTTCGTTCCGCGCAATTCGTTAAGCCGTAAGAAGCATTTTCAATATTGATTCCTTGATAGGTTTTCCCTTCCTTGGTCACAAGACACGCGCCAACAGGAAATTTTGAATATGGGACGTACGCTTTGTCGAGTGCTTCAACTGCGATATCGATCCATTCTTGTTTACTCATGTATACTGCCTCCGCTCTTAGTACCCCGTACCAGATAGGCCGTTCATGATAGCAACACCTGAGCTGGCACCCAAACGAGTTGCTCCTGCTTCGATCATTGCTGCTGCTTCTTTCGCATTGTGGATACCGCCAGAAGCCTTAACACCCATTTCTGGTCCAACCGTTTCACGCATCAAACGTACATCTTCGACCGTCGCACCGCCAGTTGAGAAGCCAGTAGAAGTTTTAACAAAATCTGCGCCGGCTGCTTTCGCTAATTCACAGGCTTTGATTTTTTCTTCATTCGTTAATAACGAGGTTTCGATGATCACTTTGACCAATGCTTTATCTTTCGCAGCTGCTACCACCGCTTCGATATCTTTTTGAACTTTTTCGTCGTTGCCATCCTTCAATTCGCCAATGTTGATAACCATATCTACTTCATCAGCACCATTTTGAATCGCATTTGCTGCCTCGAACGCCTTAGTTTCGGTAGTATTTGCCCCCAATGGGAATCCGATCACGGTACAAACCGCAACGGGTTCGCCCTGCAATTCTTTCGCCGCAAGTGATACCCAAGTTGGATTAATACAGACAGAGTAGAAGCGGTATTTCTTTGCTTCTTCAATAATCTTCATAACCTCTTCTTTGCTAGCATCTGCTTTTAAAATTGTGTGGTCGATCATTCGATTTATTTCCATTTCTGACCCTCGCTTCTTTCATTATAATATACTTTTTATTGTTACAAAAAAGTTTTAAATACTTATTCTGTAATAATATCGTGAATTAAAATAGGCTCTTTTGGTGCTTCACCAATCGAAATATTTTGATAAAGTAATTTTTCAACGTCGGCAATTTCATTGGTATTCGCATAAATCGTTAACAACGATTCGCCCTCTGTAACTTTGTCGCCAATTTTTTTATGCAGCTTGATACCAACTGCATGGTCGATATCTTCTTCTTTCGTTTTACGTCCTGCACCTAATAGCATCGCCGCGATCCCGATTTCGTTAGCCACTAGCTCAGTCACATAGCCTGATGCCTTAGCAGGAAGTTCGATTTCATATTTAGCTGTCAGGATTTTCTCCGTATGATCGATCACAGAGACGTCACCGCCTTGATCCTTAACCATTTCACGGAATTTTTCTAATGCTTTTCCTGAATGCAAAGCTTCCTCTAACATTCCTCTAGCTTCATCCAAGGTCGCCGCTTTACCTGCCAGAACAACCATTTGACTTCCTAGCACATAACACATCTCCGTGAGATCTGCTGGGCCCTCGCCCTTCAAGGTATCGATCGCTTCAACGATTTCCAAACTATTTCCAATTGCCTCGCCTAACGGCTCAGACATATCCGAAATCACTGCCATCGTTTGACGTCCGGCAAGTTTTCCGATGCGGACCATGGTTTTCGCTAAGCGCTTGGCATCCTCAATGTTCTTCATGAAGGCCCCTTCGCCCGTAGTCACATCTAAGACGATCGCATCCGCGCCTGCCGCGATTTTTTTACTCATAATTGAGCTGGCAATCAATGGGATTGAATCCACTGTTGCAGTTACATCCCGCAACGCATATAGCTTTTTATCTGCCGGAGCCAGATTTCCTGACTGACCGATCACAGCAACTTTGCTCTTGTTCACGATATCAACAAATTCTTGATCGGATAATTCGATTTTAAAGCCGGGGATCGATTCGAATTTATCTAAGGTACCGCCGGTAAACCCAAGACCACGTCCAGACATTTTTGCTACAGGGACACCGACACTTGCTACCAGAGGTGCTAGAACCAAGGTTGTCGTGTCACCGACTCCGCCAGTTGAATGCTTATCCACTTTGACACCGTCAATAGAAGACAAATCAATGATGTCTCCCGAATTTGCCATAGCCAAGGTCAAATGAGAAATTTCCTCATCTGTCATATCCTGATAAAAAATCGCCATTAGCAATGCGCTCATCTGATAGTCTGGAATACTTCCGTCTGTATAGCCATCAATGATGAAATCAAGTTCATCTTTTGATAGGGCTTTACCGTCTCTCTTTTTCTCAATCAAATCTACCATTCTCATAGGTTTTCCTCCAAGCTTCAAAAGATATTATACAATAAAATGGCGAAAGGTAAACCACTTTAGTAAAACAGTTTACTAAATACAGAAGCGCTTTCTGTTAGCGCTGCCATCGTTACTATAACGGGTACTCAGCCCGTTGTCAACCCTGACCTACTTTTTTTACACTCTCACGAATAATTAATTTAGTTTGGAAGATTTTATTCGGAATTCGCTGAGAAGGGAAATTAATCGCATCAACTAAAAATTTAGCTGCTGAAAAGCCGATCTCACTACTCGGTTGAAAGACTGTGGTTAGCGGTGGAACCATATATTTACTGACTTCCAACCCATCAAATCCAACGACTGAAATATCCTCAGGAATTTTTAATCCCGCTTCATAAATCGCCTGATAGCACCCTAAAGCCATCTCGTCATTTCCGCAAAATATTGCTGTAATTTCCTTATTTTTTAATACTTCTTTTGCAGCATGATAGCCGCCCGAAATTGTTAATTCCCCAGAACAAATATAGCTTTCTTCAAAAGGCAATTGATACTCAAAAACCACCTGCCGATAAGCCTTCACACGCTCCGTCAATTGATAATACCCTTTACTCTCCTTAAGCATGCCGATATGACGGTGCCCCATCTCGACTAGCACTCGCAGAACTTCCTGGGCCCCAGCATATTCCTCAACTAGCAACTGACCCCAGTCGCGATCATTTAAGCCCCGGTCAATCAATACAATCGGGTGTTTACGGTAAAAATCACTGCCCAGCTTATGTTCACCCTCTAGATGATTCGGTGTCGCCAACAAGATTCCATCTACCGAGCGATGGGACAATTCATTTAAATAACGTTTTTCTTGCTCAATGTCATGGCGGGAATTACATAAAATAATCATATAGCCTAAAGGATTTAAATAACTCTCTACCCCTTCGATCACCTTTGAGAAAAAAAAGTCCGTTACATCGGGCACAATCATCCCGATTGTTTTCGAATGCCGGTTAATCAAATTCGCCGCGAAAAAATCTGGTTTATACTGATATTCTTCAACGATCGCTAATACTTTTTTACGGGTCTGTTCGCTGAAGCGACTGCCCTTATTATTTAAAATCTGCGAAACAGTCGTTACGGAAACGCCTGCCATCTCAGCGATTTCTTTGATGGTGATCTTCATCATGGTCCTTCTCTCTGCGTTTTTTTTAAGTGTAGCAAAGGAAAAATTAGAAAGAAAGTCTTTTTCATCAAAACACAAGACTTCTTGCTTGCTCTGTAGAAAAAAGAGCGTACATTAAAGACTGTAAGAATCAGAAAGCAGGTGAGAAAATGTTAGACGTTTTAGGAGCAATCAACAATCTACGCTGGACAACAGAGCACCATTTTCTGCACATCAAAAATCAGCACGAATTTATGCGCATCTGGGCAGTTCAATTTGAACTCGCTTATACTGATTTTCGTGTGATCCAAATGGCGCTGCAATTAGATAAGCAAACGGCATTGCTGCAACGCTTTACAAAAGCCTATGACGCAGTCTATCAATACGAATATGAATTCGTGAAAGGTGGACTTGAAGGCTTCAACCAGCAGTTCGGCAACCAAATCGAGGCCTATGGCGACGCTCAGCAAAGGTTATTAGCCATCCTAGATGAATTATTACAGCAACAGCCGCAAGTAACCGCAGAAAACGATTTGATTTAAATACAGTAAAAGAAGTGAGCTACGATGATCAAAGATTATGTATACGACGAAAAAAATCAATTAACTTTAGATATTTACGAACCACAAACAATCGAAGCCGCGATTATTTTAATTCATGGCGGCGGTTGGTTCCGTGGCGACAAAGCCAAAGAAACAGCTTTAGCAGAAAGACTGATGAATGATGGCTTCCTCGTTGTCGCACCCAACTATCGTTTAGCACCAGAGCATATTTTTCCCGCTGCTATGGACGACCTGCTGAAGGTCTATGACTGGCTAGCAAATAGTACGTATCCAGTGAAAGGAAAGATCACTACCCTTGGTTCTTCTGCTGGCGGAAACTTATCGATCGAGTTAGCTCTGCAAAAGGGAATCCCGGCTGCTTCTTGGTCAGGGATTATCGATCTTTATGATTGGGTAAATCAGCACCCAGAAGTCGTACCGGCGATGAATCAAAAACCTGATTTTGACAAACAAGCTAGCGGAAAAATCGATCAGGACGGCACAAACGATGCCTTTTACAAATGGTTTATCTTGAATTACGTGAATCAAGATCTGGCGCTTTTAAAACAAGCAGATCCTTTATCCCGCGTTTCAAATAACAGTGGACCAATTTTCATTGCCAATTCATTGGATGAATTGGTTCCTCTGTCTGGCGTTTATAAATTACAAAGTGCTCTAGCTGAAAAAGGTGTCCCCAGTGAAGTAAAATTGATCACTGGAACGGTTCATGGTGAGGGCTACTCAGACATCGCCTATCAAGCAACCGTGCAGTTTCTAAAAGAGAATTTATAAAAAAGAAACTACCGCAGAAACAGTTCTTTTCTGCGGTAGTTCTCTTTTTATATTTAGGTTAATTCAACTCTAAAATACGAACATTAAAAAAGCTGAACTACTGAAAACAACCAACCAATTCATTTGCTTAATTTAATTTTAAATATTTGGGTAATTATTCAGAACATAATTTTCGGCCTTTTGACTCCATATACCGTCGGTTTCAACCAAAATCTTACCCAATTCTGAATCCTCAGCAATCTCTGAGATTTTTTTCAATTCTGATTGCTTGTGGGTGTACACCAATTTTTTTCCACCGCCGATTGCTGGCTGCTCCAAGGTAGTTTCCCCTACGGCATCCAAACCTAGGATGTGGGTCACGACATTGGCCACTTTGACCTGTTTTTCTTCAATTAATTTTACGGCTTTACGCATGTCCTCGGTATTTCCACCAGAGGTTCCGACAAAGTGTGTAAAGGAATAATGAACATCATAGAAATTGACTGGTGCTGAAAATTCTTTATCCTGCGGACCAGCAAAGAAGTTTAGGCAACCATCCGGATTCAACATTTCTGCAGCCTCTGTCACGACCGCTGCGACTGGAATCATCACGAAGATATCGTCGAAGCCGCCGCCAACCGTTTCCTTTAACAGACTAACTTGATCGTCAACATCTGCGACATTTACATAAGAAACCTCGATCCCGTTTTGACTTGGATAAAGCTTTGCCGCGCGTGCTAATTTTTCTGCGTCACGATCGGTTACTACTAGTTTCTTGGGTTTAATCGGACCATGCAGAGCATAATCGATCGCTAGTAACCCCATCGGACCCGTACCGCCCATAATCAGTAAATTACCTTCAGGCTTAATCCCCATCTTATGTTCATAAGAACCTTCTTTTAAATGATAATTGGCTTCAAAAGCACCGATCACACAAGATAGCGGTTCAATCAATGAGCCTTCAAAATACGTATCGCCCTTATAAGGAATCAAGCAATCCTGATTCATAACATCTTCCGAGATCACAATATAGGTTGCGTCGCCGCCTGTATAGGGGTAAGAATACCCGGGACAGTCCGGCCGATCCGGCAATTGCAGATTGGCTTGCAGAACATAACGCTCCCCTTTTTTATACTTATGTGCCCATTTTCCACCAACCTCAAGCAGTTCGCCGCAAAATTCATGACCGATGATAATCGGATTTTCGGCTAAATCATTGGGTGCTTTTTTATGGTCCGCCCCTTGATTGGCTAATTTCCATGTCGACATACAAATGCTGTCGGTGATGACTGAAGCCAAGATTTCATTTTCTTTGATTTCAGGTAATTCAAATTCCTCCAAGCGCAAATCCTTCTTACCATATAAACGCACTGCTTTCGTTTTCACTGCTGTTCCCCCTAGTTTCTTCTATAATAATGCTAAGCTAAAATACCTAACCAATACCCAATGATTCCGACTGCGAATAAAACAAAGATTAAAACAATCGGACTGACCTTTTTCTTCAATAAATACATCATCAATAGTGTTAAACCTAACGCTGGCAATCCCGGCACCAAATCATCCAAGACATTTTGCACCGTTGTGATGACTGTTTTTCCATCCGCACCTGGTGTTTCCGATACAACTAATGGAATATTGACAGTCGTCCATTTCGTTACCAAGACCCCCATGATGAATAATCCTAAAATTGTCGCGCCTTCAGTCAATTTTTGTAATAAATTACCAGATAGATCTTTAACAATGTCCATCCCTTTACTGAAACCGTAAGTTAACCCAAACCACTTCATCGCTAAACGAATCGCGTTAAAGGCCACAAAGAATAAAATTGGTCCCATCACATTTCCAGATAAAGCCAAGGAAGCACCTAATGCTGCGGTGATCGGTCGTAAGGTTCCCCAAACCAACGGATCGCCGACACCAGCTAAAGGTCCCATCAAACCAACCTTCAAACTATTGATCGTTCCATCATCGATATCCGCACCACTTGCCCGCGCTTCCTCCATCGCCATTGTTACGCCAATCACCGGCCCACAAACGGCTGGTGTTGTATTGAAAAAAGTCAGGTGACGTTTCAAGGCTTCCGCTTGTTCTTCTTTAGTTTTATACACGCGGCGAATCGTTGGAATCATGTCTACACAAAAAGCCAAGGCGTGAATCCGTTCAAAGTTAAAGGATGCCTGCTGAAAATTCGAAAAGACAAATGTCGTCATTAAATCTTTTTTGGTTAATTGCGATTGCGCATAGATATCTTTTTTTGTTTCTACCACTGAAGTATTTTCCATTTAAGAATTCCTCCTAATCTTCTAACTCATCGTCGGCTAATTCGCCCGCAACGACCGCCGCTACTTGATTCCCCTGAACCTCATTTTTCTTAAAATTCGGATTCAGCTGTACATAGATTAAGGCAGTGATCAAGCCAATAATCCCGAAAGCCAATAAGCTAAACTCTAAGTAGCCGCCCATAACGAATCCAAGATAGAAGAATGGCATCAGGTAAGCGACACTCATCATGTTCAGCACCATCGCATACCCGACCACAACGATAAAGCCGCCGGCAACCGCCAACCCACCAGTAATCACATCGGGAATCATGTTCAACATATTCGTCACCATCTCTGCGCTGACAAAAGCCGCCACAATCGTCGCTGGGATTGCCACTCGCAACGCCTGAATGAACAAAGCACTAAAATGCAGGAAGATAATTTTATTGAAATTGGCTTTTTCCGCTTCACGATCTGCCGCATGCTGGAAAGCTACCGTAATTGTCCGTGCGATAACCGTCAATACTTGCCCCGCTGCCGCAACAGGCAACGCAATCGCGATCCCTGATTGAATATCCTGTTGACCAACCACAACTAAAATCGTCGAAATGACACTCGCCAACGCCGAATCCGGGGATTGCGCCGCACCAATATTCATCCAACCCAAAGCGATCAACTCTAGCGTTCCACCTAAGATAATTCCAGTCTGCACATCGCCTAAAATCAACCCAACCATCGTACAAGCAATCAACGGTCGATGCGTTTGAAATTCATCCAACACGCTGCCCATTCCGCATACACAAGAAAAAAGAAAAATAAAGACAATTTGTACTGCTGATAATTCCATTTTTGTGTCCTCCTCGTTATATAGCCGCTTAGAAGCCTGCTTCTTTCAGTTTTTCTTCAAAATTTCCCTTTGGATCAGTCGCGACTACCCGCAAGTCCAGCTCCACTCCCGCTGCTTCTAACTTACGAAACGCATCTGCTTCTGTTTGATCGACTGAGACTGCCTTGGTGATCTGTGTGCGACCTGTTTTGAATTGCATTCCGCCAATGTTGATGGATTTGATTGGAATCTGCATTTCGACTAACTCCAATACTTCCATTGGATTCGTGAATAGATAAAAGACGGTTTCATCTGCATATTTTGGATTGTTGTAGACCTTCACCGCTTTTTCTGGATCAACGATATTCACCTTGATTCCTGGCGGTGCCGCTTGTTTCACCAATGTTTTACGAATTTCGTCATTGGCGACTTCTTCGCTAACGACAATAATCCGTTTTGCGCCCGCTTCCTTCGCCCAAACCGTTGCGACCTGACCGTGAATCAAGCGATCATCAATCCTTGCTAAATTGATTTTCATCTTAAAACTCCTCCTCTTCTTCAATCACCTGTTGTTTAAACGCTTTCACTGTATCGCAGGGAATACTTGTAGCATGATTCACAATATCCTGCAGATTGTTTCCTAACATACTGGCTACCTCTAAGACAATCGGCAGCGACATCCCCGATACCACTTCAATCTCCCGCTCAGGATTTTTTAGTGCCACTGCACAGCTGGCATTGTAAGGGGTCCCGCAAAATAAATCCGTTAACACCAGATAAGACGCTGTTTCCTCACACATTGCCGCAGAAATCTTTTCTTGAATCGTGTCCAAGCCCTCTTCCTTCAAAAATTCCACTGATTCAAAATCAGGCAGTGCGCCAAAAATCATTTCCGCGGAATTCTTCATCTCATGAGCCAGCTTGCCATGAGCCACTAAAATTACTTTGTTCATAAGTCCCTCCCAGTTCTGTATTGATTGATAATTCTGCCGACCGCGCATTTTCACGATAGGCAGAATCAAAAATTACCCTCGTGTTTTGCCGCCAGCAACGTTGACAGTTACGCCATCCACATAGCTAGAGCGGTTAGAAATGAAGTATGCTACTAAGTCTGCTACTTCCCTTAATTTGCCATCGCGTCCCAAAGGAATTGTTTTAGTATTGGTGTAGCCGGCGCGTAATTGCTCCACTGAAATCCCTCGCGTATAAGCCAAGGCTGTTTCATACTCGATCGTGCGTAGGCCCGTTTCCTCCATAATCCCAGGCGCGATTCCCACAACGCGAACCCCTTTTTTCCCTAACTCCTTTGCCCAAGAACGAGTGAAGCTGTTCACCGCGGCTTTCGTCGCCGCATAGACACTTTGGCCTTCCGAACCTTCTAATCCACATTCCGAAGACATATTGATGATGACACCATAGCCTTGTTCAACCATTACACGACCAACTGCTTGCCCCATTAAGTAGACACCCTTTTGATTAATCGCGATCATCTTATTAAAAATCTGTTCGTTGATTTGGAATTTCCCGTCTTCGGTCATTTTTTCATCGACCAGCAAGGCTGGAATGTTGATGCCGGCATTATTCACTACCGCATCGATCGATTGATACTTCGCCACTGCTGCTTCTACCGTTTCTTCTACCGATTCAGGTGACGTCACATCCGTTTGACTGAAAAATAGCTTCTCGTGTGTAAATGATCCTTCGCGTAAATCCGCGTTAACAACATTGATCCCTAATTCACATAACTCCTTAACAATGGCCGCTCCAATTCCTGATGAGCCTCCCGTAACAATGACCGTCTTTCCTTCTACGCCTAACCAATCCATTGCAAACGCTCCTTTTAACATTTGTGATTTCTTTTTAACATTTGTTGCACCTTTATAGTAACCGCACAGGAAAACGTTGTCAATAACTTTTTGCAACTTTTTTAAAACGAAATCACAAAAGTGCAAAAAAAGTAGAACAACCGTTTATTGCTTTTGACCTTAGCGAGTGAACGCTGTAAGTATAATGTGAGCGTGTTTTTCGCTCACTCCTTAGGTCGTAAGACAGCTGGGGTTGAATCACATTTACGGATGTTAGTATTCAAGGGTCAAGAGTTAGATGAGGAGTACATAAAGATTAAAGATAGTTAAGTTACTGCGAAATTATCCATTTCAGGAACAATTTCCCTTGTTTCAGGAAGTATTTCCCTTTTGAAATTTATTGTGTGCTACATTCGAATTGCTTCAAAAATAATTTTAAGAAGTGTTCGTAATGCAAAAGGTAAAAAATTAAATATTCAAGAAATGCAAAAAATTAGCGGAGGAAATTCTGGTAATCCAGGTACATCGAATTGGATTAATGGTTTGGGTCAAGGAGGTAAGAAATCTTCCGGAGGTTCTTCTGCAATTGGACAAGGTTTTAATAATCAAATCGGACAGTGCATTGCTTGGGGATTATCAGGTCTTCGCGGTCCTCAAGGATGTGGGGGTTAAAACTTGTATTGAAAGTTTTCGATTAAAGAAAGGGGCTATTCTTTATGGTGTCTAAATCTACTATTATCGGAACCATGCAAAAATTAGATATTGCGTTAAAAATATCTGGTGAATCTTCTGAACTATCGTTGTATATTAATCAAACTTTAGAAATTTTGCGTAAAAGTGAAGGAGTTGCTTTCACTGGAGCTTTCCAACAATTCCTCAATAAGGCGCCTATAGTTAAATCTGAATCTACTATCAATTTTAATGATTTAGAAAACTCTCTATGGGAAGAGCTTTTTTCTATGAGACAGTTGGGAAATAATCTTTGGGGATCAAGTATAGGTTGGTAAACAATATTAACTTGTTCCTGAATCAATAAAAAGTGCTCAAAAGGTTGATGAAATCAACCTTTTGAGCACTTTTTATATTCCCTTTAAGACGAGTCTCTCAACTCGTCCAGATAAACTACTATTCATAAACCAATTCCATAATTGTTTCCTGCTGTTCTTCAGGTATTTCCTCATCACTCAAATAATACTCATAAGAAATCCCGCTAAATTTCCCACCAATTTTTTTAATCTCAGCCATCATAGCGAAATAGGGCTCCGTCATATCATCATATCGCCCGACATAAAGTGCAGATAACGCCTTGTAGGACGGAAGAAAATAGCTGTCACTTTCGATCTCCGCAGCATTTTTGACTTCTTCTGCCACGGGAAAGCCAACCTCCATTTCGACAGCTGATTCATCTAGTCCGCCGTTTTCATCCATATTTTTGAAAGATACGAAGGGTGTGCTCAAGATTTGGATTCCCTGTTCTTGAATAAACCCGCCTTGCTTCATAAACGTTGGTCCAATGACTTGAGGAATTTCTTCGACCTTCACCGTAAAGGTTTGAGAAAGAATCCATTGATCGGGTTTAACGATTTGTTCAAATTTCATTGATGTCGCCTCCTTTTTCTTAAGTGTAACGAATAAAAGTGCCAGAACCTGTCATATTAAAAATGATTTTCGTAAAAAGCAGCCACATAATTTAACACCTTCTCGCGAATCCAATCCGGTCCAAGAATTTCGACATTTTTACCCAGCGGAATTAAAAAGCGATAGAGATCATCAAATTCCGCAAAGGTCAAAGTCGCATCAAAGCTACTATCAGGATTGTCCGTCCAAGCAAAATCCGCAAACTCAGCATATTTTTTATAAGCGATCCGCTTGCTGAAACGCAGATGAACAGATAGCTGCGGAAAATTCAGCACTTCTTCTGGAAACGGATAGTTGATCGGCTCTTTTAAAAAAACATTTCTGATTTGTTTGAGGGGGAATAATTCCCATTCTCGCTTACTTAATTCCCACGCCAGCAAATACCACGTTTGATACTTGTACAGCACCCGTTTTGGTGCCAGAGATAAAAGTCGGGTTTGACCATACTCAGTGTGGTAAACACACTCGATCGCAAAATGATTGAACAACGCCTCTTTGATTTGCTCAAAGGTTTGGCTGGTAATCTCCGTCTGACTCAAATCGACCTCCAGCCATTCGCTCCAATCATAGACCGTGCCCATTTTCTTCAGCAGCTCTTCTGTATCAGCTAACCCCACGGATTGCAATAAGTGCAGGGCTAAAAACAAATCATCCTGCTCCGCCTTATCGATCAAGGCATTGCTGACATGATAGGAATCATCCAAAAAAATTCCGCCATTCCGACCTTTATTGGCATAGACGGGGACTCCCGCTAAACTCAGCGCATCGACATCACGATAGATCGTTCGAACCGAAACCTGGAATCGCTCCGCTAATTCCTTTGCGGTGACATGCTTGCGGCTCAATAAAATTAAGGTTGTTTGAAGCAAACGAATAACTTGCATGGCCCCTCCTTAAATAGAAAAAGACAGGACTCACCTATCTTTTCAATACTTCTCGTGCGGTTTCTTCTGTTGTCACTAATACATTAATATAACGGCCTTTTAGTGCGCTGGCGATCGCGTCGGCTTTATCGACTGCTTCTGCTACACCGATTCGATACGGTGTTCGCTTCAAATCAGCGATATCGATCCCGATTAACCGATCATCTAAGGTGTTATCAATATGCTCTCCCTCAATGTTATAAAAGCGCGACACCACATCACCTACCACTTTTTTCCCTTCCAGATAAGCCAGTACATCTTCGCCATAGAACTGCTTCCAGCTTTCACTTGCCTTCAAGGTTGGCGAGCCGATCCCTAAAATCGCGATATCAATTTTGCGCCAATAATCGATCAATTCTTGATTAAATTCATTTTCCATCAAGGCTTTTTTCAACGCGACCGTTTCGGGAAAAGCAGGCGAATCAATCAACAACGCACGACCATTCAGTTTCTTTGAAGCTTCATAGGTAATCGTGTTGACGTGATAATCACTGATCAAACGTCCAGAAGGACCGCCGATCATCGGTACACAGAGAATATTCTCTACAGCATAATCGGTCAAACCCTCAGGAATCGCCGACATGGTTTCGCCCCACGAAAAGCCAAAGATCATATCGTCTTTGATAATTTCTGTCAGGTATTCACCGACCCCTTGTGCTAACAACTTGTCCTTTTGCGTACGACTCAGATCTGTCCCCGCCTGTACGATGATTGCCTTCTCCAAGTCGAATTTTTCCTGCAATTCCTTTTCGATACTGTAGGTTCCGGCCTTATCATAATTGATCGAGATATTCACGATGCCCTCATTTCGTGAGCGCTTCAATAAACGACTAATCGTGCTGCGGTGAATATTCAGCTCTTTAGCGATCTGACTTTGATTTTTATCTTCTTGGTAGTACATTTCAGCAATGCGAACCAATAATTTATCTTCTTCTTTTTGCATGAACTTGCCTCCTTATCACATTTGTGAAAAACATGAGTCAATGTGATTGTACCCTTTCTTTGACTGTACTTGCAAGCCTTTTCCCTAAACGCAAAAAAATCCCACTCATTCAAAAATGAATGAACAGGATCAACTTTATTCCTTCACACTGCGAATAATGTAATAGCCTTTGTCCTTCGCCACAATTTCAGCGTTGCCAAAAACTTCTTCCATCTTGTTTTTTGCACTAGGTGCTCCTTGTTTCTTCTGGATCACGATCGTCAACGTCCCGCCGACTTTTAGCAGCGGTTCTGCTTCACTTAAAATCTGGTGCACGACTTTTTTCCCAGCACGGATCGGGGGGTTACTGATGATTGCGGCGTATTCTTGCTGATGCAAGGTCTCATAGATATTCGATTGATGAATATCTGCCTCGATCCCGTTGCGCTTCGCATTCCCCTGTGCTAGTTCCACCGCACGGTTATTCACATCGATCATTTCAACTGGATGCCCCGTTTGATACGCCAAAGCCATGCCGATTGGTCCATAGCCGCAGCCCACATCTAACAATGTTCCTTCCGGTAATTCCTCCGCATCGAAATGTTCGATCAAGGCACGTGAACCATAATCAACGGTGTCACGAGAAAAGACCCCGCTATCCGTCACAAATTGAAAATTTTTGCCTGCTAACTCAAACGACCATTGATGCAGATCGTGCGCCGTCTCAGGATTTTCCGAATAATAATGATTTGCCATAAACTTACCCTTCTGCTAATAAAATTTCTTTGATATCACGGGCGATCAAAGCACCTAGGAAATGATAGCCTTCATCTGATGGATGGATGCCATCGAATGTTTGCACGAACTCATTTGGTTTTGGATACACCGTCATGTGATGGTATAGATCAATCACATTGACGCCCGATTCTGCTGCCACCATCTTCGCTTTTTGGGCGAAAAGCTGTTGTTGTTCGTTGTCACCCTTTGGATAAATCTCTGTATTGATATACCCAGTCGTCAATAAAATCACTTTTGACGCATCAAAGGATTCAATGATTTCTTTCATATTTTCGCCGAAGGTAGCCAATGAATCCGCATGTTTCAGCGAATCGTTGGTGCCGAATGAAATGACCACAAAGTCACCTTCAGCATCCACAGCTTCTTCCACACGAGCCAATCCATCAGATGAAGTCTCGCCACGATTGCCTAACTGAACTAAAGTGTAGCCAGGAAAGCCCATCTCCGTCAGCTCATCAAGAATATACTTATCTAAAATATCACTGGTTTCACCATTCATCACACCAGCCAATAAACTGTCTCCGAATAAAACGATTTTTTTCATCCTACGCACTCCCTCTTACCATTTTCTTCCTTATCATAGCACGAAATGCGAAAATTATTTAGGCAAATAGCGCGAACCAAATTCCTCACGAGCCTTTTGACTATATTTCTGCACAAATTCTGATTTCTCATCCGTATAGGCATCACGATTGTGCTCATACTTTTCTTTTAACGCAAGCTTTAATTCTTCATATTGCCGCGCAACTTCTGGATACTTCCGTAGATAATCACGAAAATAGAGCTCATCCCAATCTCCTATAGCACGAACATGCAGATGATACACCTTTTCCGCAAATCCTTCCGGTGTATAGCCCTTATTCAAATCTAGTGTTTGTTTTTTCTGATCTTCAATCATCAAGATCCAGCCGGCTTTTTGCAACCTCGCTGAAGCATCTTCCATATCATACCCGTCAGGAAATTCCAGCAATATATCCACGATCGGTTTCGCGATCAAGCCCTCGACTGAGGTACTGCCAATGTGATTGATTCGTTGAATCGGAAAATCTGCGAACAACTTCGTTAACTGCTGCGCTTCCTCCTCGTACCATCTTTTATATTCCGAGCGATGTTCCTTCAAAATGATTGGAAATAGTTCCCACAATTCCGCCAGCGTCATTTCTTCCAGTTTCTTCATTTTACCCCGCCTTCTTGAATCTCTTGCATCTATCATACACTTTTTCAGAATGCTTCTCAGCTTTTCTTAACATCTACCTAGTTTTTCCCTCCGCAACTAAAAAAACGATGAAACTCCTACCATTATGATAGCTTTTTCCGCTTTTTTTCGGCTAAAATGGCATATAACGTTTTGTGTCAGGAAATTATTCGGATTTCTTAGAAGCAGAGCAATTTCTTCCACCATTTTTATGGTAGAATAAGCGCAGTTGCCAGTTCAGCTTTTTACTTGAAATTGACTGGAATGCGCATGAATACCTTAATAGGAATAAGGATGCCAGTTTGCGAGTTCCACTTCGTACTTTTAGTACGATTAGTAGAATCGTATGCGCAACGACTATCAGAATTATTTTCGAGGTTTTGGAAAATAATTTCCTAAATAGGAGTTAGCCTTGTTTTGATGATTAGTTGAATGGTATACGGCATGAAGATAGGATTCATTTTTCGATTTTGAAAAATGATTACTTTAGTATGAATAAGGAGGTTCTTATGAACGAAAGAGGGAACTATTTCCGGATCGCCCGCGATCAGTGGCAGGATTTCTACACACCGGGAAATACACCGTTGACGCAAGCAGAGCTTGATAATATCAAAAGCTTGAACGACCAAATCTCGATGAAGGATGTGGCCGATGTTTATGTACCCTTATGTCACCTGATCCATCTTTATATGAAGGATTTTGAGTCGCTCACGTTAAGCAAAGGGTTGTTTCTGCACCGTTATGTGAAGATGCCGCCGTTTATCATCGGAATCGCTGGAAGCGTCGCTGTCGGAAAAAGTACCACCGCTCGTTTATTGCAAACCTTATTAGATCGCCTATTCAAACATCAAACAGTCCAATTGATCACCACTGACGGTTTTTTATATCCAAACGCTGTCTTAGAAGAACGCGGAATCATGGATCGCAAGGGATTTCCCGAAAGTTACGACATGGAGAACCTGATTGATGTGCTGAATGAAGTGAAATCAGGCAAAGAAAATATTCCTATCCCAAAATATTCCCACGACGTCTACGATATCGTAGAAGGTGAATATGAAACGATCGATTCGCCAGATATTTTGATTGTTGAAGGGATCAATACCTTGCAACTGCCAGCCAATCAGCAAATCTACGTCAGCGACTTTTTCGACCTGTCGATCTATGTCGATGCCGATCCGAAAATGGTGGAGCGCTGGTATATCGAGCGTTTTGAATCCTTGCTGGACACCGCCTTTAAAGATCCAGATAACTACTATTATGACTATGCTATTGGGGATCGCAAAGAAGCGATCGCTATGGCGGAGGATGTCTGGAAAAATGTCAACTTGAAGAATTTGGAAGAGTATATCTTGCCAACGAGAGGTCGAGCTGATATTATCTTGCACAAGGCAAAACATCATATCATTGATGAAATCTATTTGCGTAAATACTAGCTTATAAAGAAAGCGTGCTTTCTTTTATAATAAAACTTGAAAAGGGGTAATAATTGTGACAAACGTTTCTGCCGAAATGACAAACGTAGAAAAAATCATCGTACTCGACTACGGTAGTCAGTACAACCAATTAATCACTCGTCGTATCCGTGAATTCGGTGTCTTCTCAGAACTTATGAGCCACCGCATCACTGCTGAAGAAGTCAAAGCCATGAATCCAAAAGGGATCATCTTATCTGGTGGCCCAAATAGTGTCTATGACGAAGGAGCCTTCTCCATCGATCCAAAAATCTTTGAATTAGGTATTCCCATCTTAGGAATCTGTTACGGCATGCAGCTGATCACATATAACCTAGGCGGAAAAGTTGAACCCGCAAAAAACCGTGAATACGGTCAAGCAACCTTAGAAGTCGTTTCTGATCACGCGGTACTATTTGAAGGAACGCCAAAAGAACAAACAGTCTTGATGAGTCACGGAGACCTAGTAACTCAAGTTCCCGAAGGCTTTGAAAAAGTCGGTACCAGCAAAGACTGCCCAATCGCAGCGATTCAAAATACTGAACGCAATATCTACGGGATTCAATTCCACGCAGAAGTGCGCCATTCAGAATACGGTAACGAACTATTACGTCACTTTGCCCTAGATGTCTGTCAATGTAAAGGCGACTGGACGATGAGCAACTTCATCGACATGCAAATCGCAAAAATTCGTGAACAAGTCGGCGACAAAAAAGTTCTACTTGGCCTATCCGGCGGTGTAGACTCCTCTGTCGTAGGGGTACTTTTACAAAAAGCCATCGGTGACCAATTAACATCGATCTTCGTTGACCACGGTCTATTACGTAAAAACGAAGGCGAACAAGTCATGGAAGCACTTGGCGGAAAATTCGGCTTGAACATCATCAAAGTCGATGCCAAAGACCGTTTCCTAGATAAATTAGCTGGCGTTTCTGATCCAGAGAAAAAACGTAAAATCATCGGAAACGAATTCGTTTACCTATTCGACGATGAAGCCACTAAACTTGCCGGCCAAGAAGGCATTTCTTTCTTAGCCCAAGGTACGCTTTATACCGACGTCATCGAATCTGGTACCGAAACAGCTCAAACAATCAAATCTCACCATAACGTTGGTGGATTACCAGAAGACATGCAGTTCGAATTGATCGAACCATTAAATACCCTATTCAAAGACGAAGTACGGGAATTAGGAACACAGCTTGGCATGCCAGACTCAATCGTATGGCGCCAACCATTCCCAGGACCAGGTCTAGGTATCCGTGTCCTTGGTGAAATCACCGAAGAAAAACTAGAAATCGTACGGGAATCAGACGCCATCCTGCGTGAAGAAATCGCCAACGCCGGTCTTGACCGCGACATCTGGCAATACTTCACTGTCCTACCAGGCATCCGTTCAGTCGGTGTTATGGGTGATGGCCGTACCTACGACTACACAGTCGGTATCCGCGCGGTTACCTCAATCGATGGTATGACCGCAGACTTCGCACGTATCCCATGGGATGTCTTGCAAAAGATTTCCGTTCGAATCGTGAATGAAGTCGCTCATGTCAATCGGATTGTGTATGATATTACGTCTAAGCCGCCAGCTACTGTGGAGTGGGAATAAAAGAGTAAGTGAAGTTGGCGCTGCAATACTGATTTAACAATGTTTTTGAAGTTGTAAAATGGATAAAAAAGAGGAAATTTAAATACGTTCCCCACCAGCCCCACCACCAACTTAATCAATAACTAGCTATATAATTAGCTCGATGAGTCGAAATACTTCGGTATTTCGACTTTTTTAGATATTTTTTCTTACACATTTTATGGTTCTGTTTCCTTTATAAAAAATTGTCCTATTACGATATAAAAAAAGACCATAAAAATACCGACCTCCAGAAGTTAGATCTTTGGGGGACGGTACATAATTTATTATCCTATTCAAGTTTAGTAGATTGATCTTAAATATTTTGAATCAAATATTCAATAAAAAACGAGGAGTTAGTCCAATGAGTTTCTATTGTATTTATAGAAACAGCTTTGTCTATCCAGTGTATAGACAAATTTAACTCATCAATAAAATCAGCTAATTTATCTAGATGCCTTAAAGAACGTTCCTCAAATACCTTATTCTTTTTCAAATATTGTTTCAAATCTAATATTTTCTTTCTATTTGAAATATCATCTATTTTATTTTCAGCATGTTTTATTTTTAACTTTTTATCGTTTGTAATTATATACTTCGGAAAGCTACTTTCATTTCCATGTAAATTCGATAACAAAAATTCATTTATGAGGGATTCGATTGTTGCTCTTAATAAATATCCTGTTGCGTATGGATATTCTTTAATTCTGATAGATTGTATTTCTTTCAAAAGGTCTTTACATTTACTTGGTTTCATACTGTCATAAATAGTCTGATCAATTGGATTTAGATTAGTTTTAGGTTTTGGCTTAAATGGTTTGGCTGGCGTTTGAGATGGCGAACTTTCAGTTATACTTTTTCCCTCTTTATTCTTTTCATCGTTGGATTTATCAGGACTAGTTGCTTGTCCTGACTGATTTGGATTTAGATTATTGCTTTTGGGAACATCTTCATTTGTGTCCTTTGTAGATTCTTCAATATTAGATTTTGAATTTTCATCAATATTGTCATTTGATGGCTCTTGATTTATCTCGCCTATTATAGGTAATAATACTTCTTCAATCCTTTTTCTTTTATTGAATTCTCGCGAAATTGAAAAATTTTCAATTTTAGACATTTCATTAATTTTAACTATTACTACTCTAATAATCTCCATTCTCTCTTTAGTAAAAGTATCCGGATTCTTCTTATCGAAGCCAATTGCGTCTCTAACTTCTATATTACTAAACAATCTATTAATGTTAGTATAGGCCATTTTATCTCTAACATCTTCATTGAAATATTCCTCATATTTATCGCTTATAATTTTAGCAATTGAACTATTAGTTTTCTTATTCGTACGTAATTGAAAAATTTCTTGCTCTTTTGGATTCCAAGCTTTAGTACCTCGACCTTTATCTTCACCAGAATGTAGTCGTTGCATGATAAAGAAAGCTTCTTCCTCATTAGCAACTAGACAGTCAATCTCTTCTAAAGAAACCTTTGCAGAATTATCCTTTTTCATTTTCTTAATTCTGTCAATTTGATTCTTTGACAAAAAGGTGAATGTCTCTGGGGCCGAAATCAATTTTATACAAGCTATCCTTCGGTTCCCTTCATAAACCGTATACCGGTCATTTCCCTTCTGTTTAACGACAGTAATAAGACTCGCATTAACCAATCCATTATTATAAATATCTTGAGCGAGATTAACCATATTTTGATGTCCAGCAGCATCAAAAAGTTTTTTTAAAGTATCTTGCTCAGTTGTAGCAACGTCATGCCTTGGATTCTCAAAATAGTTATCAATTTTCCCTACCTTTATTTTTTCAATACCCATACCCTATACCTCCAAAAAATTTAAGTACTCATTATCCTCTATCCTTTTAACTTTATTTGAAAAGAATAGGAATTCAGCACCTCTTTTTTTTGTCTGCAAAGTATATGATAGAGTAAATTTTATACTGTCAACATTGCAATACATACTATCAATTTCAGGTGCCAAATCATAAGTAACAATCCACTTTTTCTTATCTAGTTCATCTACAATTTTTTTTGATAACGTATAATGATCACCCATACTGTAGAAATTAGTATATAGACCTTTCCCCTTTTCAAAATAAGGAGGATCAAAAAAAGTAAATGCCTTTTTTTCCTTTTTTATTACATCATCAATGAAATCTAGAGCTTCTAAGTTGTAGATTTTAATTCTATCTCTCACAGAGGCTATCTTTAATATTTTAGCAATTATCTTTGCCTTATTAAAACGACAATCAATTAGATAGTTACCTGTCTGCTGATACCCTCCAATCGGACCTGCTTTATCAATAATTCCTGATCTATTAGTCCTATTGAGAAATAATGTTGAAAAACCAACTTCTGCTACAGAATAATCATAGATATTTTCTCTTATTTTTTTTTGTCTATGCCATTCTTTCAAATCAATATTTGTTGACTCAATTTTCGCTATTAATTCATCTGTATGATAGAGAACACTCTCCCAAAAACAATAAATACTATAATCATAGTCGTTAATAATTATTTTTTTTACATCCTTGCTTAAGAGTAGTTCCAAAGCAAGCCCCGCACCTCCACAAAAAGGTTCAATATATGTATCAACATTATTTTCTGATACTAACGCCTTAATATATTTATACATTTTATGTTTCCCGCCAGGATATCTTAGTGGTGATGGATTCATTGGTCTCCTCCAACAATAATTAGTGAAAGTATTTTAAAACATCCAATCTATTATACCATATCAAGCAATTCATCTAGTACTTGCTATTCTATTTCATTTTTTGATAAAAGTTTAGTAAGTATAGATAACTTATTACTAAATAAAAAAAATTGCCTTTATCTAGCCTTAACATTCTCAAAACAAACAATGTATCCCGCTAAATCACCCCAGCGTTTTCTTTCTTCTGGCAACCTAAGTTTTTCCATCCATTCCCCATTCAATCCCATTTGTTCTCCTCGTCTATAAAATGCCTTCAAATTAATAATGAATGTATTATGAAGACTAGTTCTTAATTTATCCTTATCTTGTTTTTCTTCCTTTGAAAAATAATTCCAATCGGTTCTCATTTTACAATAGGCTAAAGCTGAATTTACAACTTCTTCCCATAATTCGTGTAAATAATCATCTTGGTTATCTAGTACCTTGAAGATTGAATTATAAATGTCTAATGAATCTTCAAATGATAATGAGTCTTCCTCTTTCAAGTATCTAATGTAATCAAACATGTAACTACCTCCTCATTTCTTTATAACCAACTATACATTTAACTTGTTAGCCTTTTCAATAGTTTTTTTATAACACACTATATAAATAAGCCATCTCACAGCGAGACGGCTTTCTATCTCAATTAATTTCAATAAAATAGTCACCTACAACATCACCACTAGAATTAATCAAAAAATCTTTCCCCAGCTTTTCATAATCGATATAACTTAACAAACTACGTGGCACTTCATAATAGCCCAATGCCACTAAGGAATGCCCTACCTTCTCATATTTACTTAGATTTTCACTTCCACCTAAATGAATAATGTTCACTTCTTTTCCATCACAATCAGCGATATACTGAACCACTTCTTCTGGATAACTCATATAATCCCTCAATTCATCATATTTTTCAGCTAATCGTTGTGGAAAATCATATTCACCTATCGAAAATGGTGCATCATAATCAGTAATGAAGTATTCCTCATAAGATTCTCCATTTTCATCTATGAACTCATTTCCAACATAGATCGTCTTATACGCTGCTTCCAAGTCTTTTTCATCAAACGGAAAATGAAGATACACACCCAACAATACTCCTTCACGATATGCCCTTAAGTTCGTAAGATACAGCCAATGTTTACTATAACCACCCGCTCTTTTTCCATCCTGTTTTTGCATCATTTCTTGTGTTACAACAATTTTTTTCATGTCAATTCCGCCCTTCTGTTTTTGACCATCCATTTTGTTTCGAGCTGAGGCATCTTTAAGAACTTGATTTTTGATTTAGTTTTCAAAAAGCCTCGTATCGATTTTGAGTGGAATGGTTCATTTTGCTTTTTCGCTGTCGGCGCAATTGACACAGCAATGTTCTTTTGTAATGGAAAGGGACAAATTCATTTGAGCGGCTTTGCCCGACCCTTACAATGAAAAAAGGTTATTGCTAAATTGCTTCTGCCGATACGAAAAAGTGAAAGGAATCCTTCATCAAACCGCACGAATGGGAAACGAAATTTACGAAATTGCAGTTTTATGCAAAATAAAAAACCGCCAATATTGACGGTCTCTACAATCTATTTTTGCTCCAGTTTTATAATTCTTTCAATAATATTGAGCAGTTCATCTTTGTTCTTTGATAAAGATAGAGCGTGAATAACAGCAGCTTCTCTATTTGTTGTTGTTCCAAAAGAAAAGAAAGCTGGATAATCTTCATCAAGCGCTTCGATAATTTTTTCCAGAGTACTTATTTGAATGTTTGCAGACTTCCCACGTTCAATCCTACCCAAGTACGAAACATCAAAGCCTATTTTCTCAGCTAACTGTTCTTGAGTCATATTTTTAGCAGTTCTGAGTTCTCTAATACGATTCGCTATTTCCTGTTCTAATTTCATAATGACTATCCCCTTTAAACTCTCTCAATCAAGATTAAAGGTATTTCATCATTTTAGTTAGAATTTATTAATCCTTTAATCGGATATAAAATAGACTAATAAGTCCTTTTTAAGGTATAATTACATTGGTTACTAATTAAAAAGGGAGTGCATACAATGAAGTCTAATAATGGGTATGTTTGGGGAAAAGAAGAAGTTCTAAACTATTTATACAAAAAGCAGAAACTTACCGCTGCCGTTCAGGATGCAAGGTATGAGTTATCTGTTGCCAAAAATAGTTTTATAGAACTCAAAAGGAAATATAGAAAATACTTTGCATTGATGATTATCGTTCGCTTTTGTGTAGGTTTATTACTTCTATCTAAAGAGACACTGTTAGACATTTGGGGCGCAGTTTGGTTGATAGCGTTAATCGCATTAATTATTTTGAGAGTGCGTGGTGGGAAACAAGCAAAGTTAGATATTCAATTCGCAACGCAAAATTTATATAACAAACAAAATGATAGTAGCTATCTCGCTGGTATGAATGACTTTCCTCAAAAATTTTATTCATATTGGACTATTGATCGTCTAATCAATCTGATAAAAGAAAATCGTGCTTTGACCATTCAAGAAGCTTTTAATATTGCAGAAAATCAAGATTTTCAAAATGATCAATTAGCTTTGCAACAACAAAATCTTGCTGTTGCAAAATCAACAAACACAATAGCTTCTATATCAGCGGCCGCAAGCGTCGGAACTTTTTTAAATACCCGTAAAAAATAGGAGGCTCTCTATAAAGATGAAAAAGAAACCCATAATCATTATTGCAGTAATTGTAATTGTTAGTATCATTGGCTTTTCACTATACAATAATTCAAAAAAATTGAACGGCGAATACACCGCAAAAATACATGTTTTATTCATGGAATCAACAAGCACACTCTCATTTGAAGGAAATACTGTTACAGAAATATCCAAAGGAAAAGAGAAAAATAAAGGAACCTACGAAATCTCTGAAAGCAAGTTAGAAATGAAATTAGGTGATTACAACATAACTGCCGAACTTTCAAAAGATAAAAAATCATTTGTAATACAGTCAGCAGAAGGGCTCGTTGGACTGACAAATGGAACAAAATTTGAGAAAGAGGATAAATAGCATGAACAAGAAAAAGAAAATCATTTTAGCTATAATCGCTATTCTTGTTGTCTGTATTGGATCCTATGGCGTTGTTCGTCATAACAACGAAGTACAAGCACAACAGAAACAAGAGGCTCTGATCAAGAAAGAAAAAGAAAACCTTGAGTCCGCTAAGTCTGCTGTCGATCAAGCTTATAAGACACGAGACAGCAAAGATATTGAGGCTGCAAATAAAGCGATTGATAAGCTATCTGACAGCCAAAAAGAAGAAAAAGCAAAGCTTTCTAAAAGAATGAGTAAGCTTGACGGCTTAATAAAGCAACTATCTGAAATTAACTCAGCGCTCGAAAAAGCTAATATATCAAAGACGGATACCGATATTAAATCAGTACAAACATTACTCGACAAAGTAACTGATGACTATCTTAAAAATGATAAAAAGGCAATACAAAACAAATTAGATGCTCTAAAAGCGCAAATTGTGAAAGATGTCGAAAAAAAGAAAGCCGATGCAAAAGCGGCTGAGGAAGCAAAACTAAAAGAAACGGTGCAAGCACAACAAACTCAGCAAAATCAAACCGATCAACAAGCACCAAGCATAGATACAACTACAGCACAAAATAATCAGGCATCAGGTCAACCAGTCTATCAAGAACAGCCACAACAAAACTATCAGCAACCTGTTTATCAAACACCCGCAGAACAGCCGAATTATCAACAGTCAGCACAGCCGAATAATAATCAACAACCCGCTCAACAGACACCAAATAAACCTAGCACGCCATCTCAACCAACAGGCCCAAATGGCGGAAATGGTACAGCAAATGGAGCTGGAATCGTCGATAGCCCAGGGGGGTGGGATACAGCCGGAAATGTGGGCATGGAATGGCAATAGTAGATACTAACTCGATTCTCTCTGAGATCGAGTTTCTTTTTTGTTTAAATAGTTATTTATTAAATAGGAAAAACACGAAGCGCCCTGCTCCGTGTTTTTTGTCTTTACTTGTGTATTTGTTAACTAAAGTCCTCTAAAAATTGAGAGTTTGCCTTTTATTTTGCATACGCAAAATAAAAAAGTGAAGCTGCGCCCCACACCCCATACAATTCATGAAAATATTTTTTATTCTCAAATCCTATCCCTAAATAAAAGTTACCTTAAAAAATATTTTTGTCAATAAAAATCAGTTGATTTTAACTTTTTCTTACGTATTCGTTTGCGCGCTAAAGTAAAATTCACTGAAAAAGAAAGGGGATTTTCAAAATGAAACCTTCATAAATATAGAAAGAGATTTGCGCAGGCACACACCAAAAAAAAAAAAAAGAGGTATCTACCATGACGAAAAAGAATCTTAGCAAAGAAGTTTTTATCGAAAACAAAAAAGAAACAAGAAAAATATTTTCTATTGATACTATTGGAGACATAAGAAAACATTTGGGATATGAGACAATTGTAGTATTCAGTCGTTTTTTTATACGCCCATCTAGATTTGGAGATATAGAATATTGTGTACGTTTTTACAAAAAAAATGCAGAAGCAGATATAGACCTAACTCTCAATGAACTAAATAAACATAAACGTACTCGATTCTGGGAAGCTACTAACATTATTAAGTTAAACCCTGCTGGTTTTAACTTAATATTCAATGAAGCAACTACTCACGAACTTAAATTGGCAAAAATG
The DNA here is from genome assembly GCF_051710745.1 of Enterococcus sp. DIV0756. Lineage (NCBI taxonomy): Bacteria > Bacillati > Bacillota > Bacilli > Lactobacillales > Enterococcaceae > Enterococcus > Enterococcus sp. DIV0756. Next base: position 3,149,825 of record NZ_JBIOLF010000001.1, read on the forward strand.
TATATTTTAAGTCACCTTGGCGATAAAAATTATGCGAATGTTTTGCGATATATAAATCGAAAGATCTATTGTGAAAACCCCTTAAAAAAATAATGATTTCACTGGCGAAAGTTATAGTTATTTAACGATCGCCAGTTTTTTTATTCGTAAATTTCAATCCGAATCCATTTCTTTGAGCAAGTCTGCTTTCACTTCATCAAGTGTTAGATTTCCAGCACTTTTTTTGTACTCTTCAACTATTTGGAACACTCTTTGTCTGCTCACACCAAATTTTTTTGCAATTAGTGGTTTAGAAATATGTTCAACCATAGCTAGATAAAGAATTTCAAATTTATCCTTCTTACTTAATCTAGCTTTCCTTTCTAAAGTAAAACGATACCCACATTTTTTGCACAGAAAAGACTGCTGTGATTTTTTCCCTCTCAGTCCATGCTTAATGGCAACTCCATTGCATCCTTCTTTTATACATTTCATTTCAAATATATCCCCCATCACACTTTCTATAATTATTATAAACGATTTCTACCCACACACCAAATTTAACACGGGATTTTGTTTCAATATTTCATCTGACATAATGTAATCATAAGCCGCGCGGCTTATAAATAATAATCCGGTACAACTGGAAGAAAGAGGTTATCCATGAAAAACAGCATTTCATTATCAGAAGCAACACTCAAAGAATTACGAATTTTAGCGAAAGGCTCAAATATCAAACTTCCTAAATCAATTAGGGTCATTGCCGCTCGCATTACTGAAAAGCGTGATGAAAAAAAAGACCCAATCTCAGGCAGTCGTGCAAAAGTTGTATTGAATGCAGTTGATGCCAACACAGCACATGAATTAGAGAAATTGAACATTGAAATCAAACAATTAAAGGGCTTTGTAGTCGAAGTAGAAGGTACCGACGAATTTTTAGCAAATATCAATATTAAAGAGGTAATTGGAAAAGAATACAGTTTAGAAAATGCTGAAATCGCCTTACTTTGGGTAAGTCGTGGCAAGAATGAGGGTTCATACAGCGCTCTCAAATTAGTCTTATCTGATGAACTAAAAGAAATCGCTACGAATCATAGCAAGGCATAATTTATGAAAACAGCAAAGCGCATCACTTGCAACTATCGTCAGAAGAAGAGAGGGCTCCCTGCGTGGGTAGCCCCCTACTTCATCATTTTAGTCGATTTTCTATTTTGGTTACTACTATTGATTACAAAAGTAGGCAATATAGCTCCTTTACTCATTCTGTGGAATGTGGGTTTGATTGCAATAGCAATTCATTTACTCATTCTCTATCTATTTTCTACTCATTCGCCGATAAATTGCTTGAGATGGAAAAAATTATTGCAACTATTCTCAGAATATAGCTCTCTTATTGCTGAAGATAAGCCAACAAGATGGGAAATATCGTCTGATGAAGAAAAAGACATTATCAAGTTCATGCCAACTGGCTCAATTTCAAAAAGCATGTCAAATATCGAAATTGATGTACCGGAAAAACTAACACAGTTTTTAGAAGTAAAGACTGGAAAAATTTGGCACATCACCGATACTATCACTGAACGTTCGAGTATCACAATGATTTTTACACACAAGGAATTAACCAGAAACGAGGTAAACTTTGATGTTTAAATTATCTGATGAAATCGATTTAGAGAATTTCCATATTTTCCTAACAGGTGCAAGTGGAACAGGAAAAACAGCTCTTACCACTTTAGCAATCTTAAGCGCTGCTCGTGAAATTGCCGAATATCCTGTTCCTAACGCTTATAGAAATCTTCGTGTGATTGATCCAAAGGGTGCTTCTCTTTATTCCCTACGCTATTCGGTTGCTTTGGATGGCGCTGAAACTTTTGCAGACACACCTGAAAAAGCATTAGTCCTACTACAAGACTTCTATGAAGAGATTACTTATCGCGGAAAACTACTTGATTCACCACATTTAGACATGGATGCAGATTATCGCACACTTAATCTTCCTCCTTGCTGGTTATTTTTTGATGAATTTGTTGATTTAATCGAACAGGCGAAAATCAAAGACAAACAGCTCGCAAATGAAATTCAATCACTGCTTGTTCGCTGTGTCACTAAAGGGCGTCAATTAGGGTGTTTTTTGTGGATCACAGCAATGCGGGCAGACACAGCTTATTTGCCGGGCTTAGTCCGTTCCACGATGATTAATATTGCGCTTGCAACAGAAGGTCGGGAAATCGACGCTGAAAATGCTCGCATGATGTTCGGATCAGCGATCAATCTTCAAAGACCTCCAAAGAATACTAAATTCTATGGATATGCAAAAGGTGAAACAGGCAAACCAAAGTTATTTTTAACTCCGAAAATTGGTGGAAATACAGATGTACGACACGTATTGAACTATTTTTTAAGTGGTTAGTTAATGCTTGTTAATTACGAGAAAGGTTTGAAGACATGGAAATTAGAAAAAAAATGAACATTATCTTTTATGTAGGCGGTAAAACACAAATTGTCACTGACGAATCCGGACACCAACAACTTGAGATTTGGCATATTAAAGGCTATGTTACACAACCTGTTCAGGCACAAAACGGCGCTTGGGTCACTTATGTTGTTGATGATAAATTTTTATCAATGTCCTTTAAGAAAAAGAGCTAATAAGCTCAAAATGTTCGTTCTGCTAATTGGCTCTTGCTCACTTTTAGTGCTGGCAGTCAGGTAACAGCGAATTGCGAAAAAGAGAAAGTTCGACCCGCCGCTTGCGGTGCGGGGCGAACATATCTTTTTCGCTATATACGCTGACTACCAAACAGCCAGCATAAAGAGAAGCAAGAGCCGAAAACAGAACGAACAACTAGAGCTGAAGTTGCGCTTCTTATAAAGAAGCATAACAAAATATTCAAATAAGACTAGTTGTGGCACGCTCTTGTCTTACGTGCCACATTACGGAAAAAGTAAAAAAAGCTTCTATCTAAGATCAACAACACTATCAAGAAAATTGACGATTCAGATGCGGAAAGGATGAAATAGTGGTTAAGCAAGTCACATCAACAGAGATTATCGAAATTTTGAAAAAAACTTCTAGAGATTATCTAGCCACGCCTGAGGGTTTAGAACGTAGTAAAGAACTTGCTGAGAATCGCGAAAAGAATTTTTACAACGTTAAAAAGACTCGCTATCTCGCAAGTGAAAAAACAATCGTATATGAGCACAAAAAGAAAACAGAATTTTCCTTCAGGCAAGTACAATGCGCGTGGTTAGTAAAATTTTTACTTAAAATTCGTGACCCCGAACTTAGAAAAACGATTATTGATTCTAGTGATTTTAGCGAAGTTACAAAGGATGATTTACAAGAACTGTATGGCACAGGTATGACTGCAACTGACTGGGATGATTATCAAGCGACGTTATTAAGTGACAAAGAAAAAGCGAAACTCCGAAAAAGTCAAAAACGGTTGACTGATCTATGTTTAGCAAATAAATTTGATCTATTTTTTACGCTTACGTTCAATCCTAAAATTGTTGATTCATTTGACTATGATTCCGTGAAGAAAGCTTTAATGAAGTTTTTGGAATCTATGCGGAAAAAATACGGCAAATTTGATTATATTTTCGTTATGGAACTACACAAAAGTGGTCGTGCACACTGTCATGGTCTTACCTATAAATTGCCCCTATCATTTACTCCAAAACTAAATAGTAAAGGCGAAGCAATCGTAGAAAATGAGCATACAGTCTTTGACTGTAAAGAGTGGTCATCAAAATATGGCTTTGGAGAATACTCGAAAATAAAGAATTTAGAATCTGCGAGTCGTTACATTAGTAAATATATAACGAAAGACATGTTCCAGCTTGCCCCCGGGAAAAATAGATATTTATGTTCACAAGGGTTGAATCGTCCCGAGACAGAATATAGCGAGGTAGATTTTACTACTTTTTCAGAGCCGGACGCTCCAGTAATGGTCGTTCAAGACTGGGACGATCTCAAAAAACAGGCTTATGATAAGATTAAAATCTATGTAAAAAAAGACGAATTGGAAACAAGTGAAATGCCAGAATCTGAGGAACCGACACAAACAAAATATGTGGGTACACCAATAATTCAATCATTAATACAACAAACTATTAATAATCAAAATAAGCGACCATTAATCGATACAATAAAGGTTGATGGCGTACAATCCGAAAAAAGTATGAAAAAAGACTGCCCCCGCACCTCCACAGTATTGGGACAGCCATTTCCTATTGTAGATAAAAAATCTACTCTTTAGTATCTCATGCTTTTTCCGAAAAAGAAAGAACGGAGAAAATGAAGAATGCAAACTATTTGTAAGCAAGACTTAATCGAATTAGGCTACAAAGAACACACTGCTCGAAATTTAATTTGCCAAGCCAAAAAAATTATGGTACAAAAAGGGTATCCATTTTACAACAATAAACGGTTGGGTCGTGTTCCAACGCATGTTGTTGAATCAATCCTCGGCGTGAATCTTCACATTGAAGAAAGCGACGTGATTGAAAATGAGTAATAAAACGCAACAAACAACTAAATATACTGGTGTATTTAAAGACTTGAAAACTGGAAAATTTTTCTATCAAACTGAACTAGGTATAGATAGAATCAGTGGTAAGCGTATTAGAAAAAAAGGTAGAACTACACAAAATGGTAATCCCTTTTCCTCAGCCTACGAGGCTCATAAAGAACTCATTCGTATCAAAAGTGAGTACCATCAAGCTCAAGGTTATGCAAATTATAATATGACTTACCAACAATTCATGGATAGTGTTTATATTCCATATTATAAAACTGATGTTGAAGAGAGTACCTTTTTAGTTCGTGAAAAAACACTGGAAAAAATCCGTGATCGCTTTGCCACTAGTCCTTTGCGGTCGATAACGGTTGAGTCGGTACAAAATTTCAGAACGTGGTTACTTACTTCTCAAGAAGATGGTGGCGCTGGATATGCTCAATCATATGCAAGTCTCGTTTTTGGAATGTTCCGTAAAAGTCTTGATAAAGCCGTTGAATTGCAATATCTAGAACAAAATATCTCTAAAAGAGTAAAAGCAATTCCGAAAGGAAAATCCATTGTTCCCTATTGGACTAAAGATGAATTTGAAAAAGTAGTTAACCAAATTTATCTTGGTGACTTTTATGAACACTTAAATTTCGTGATGCTCTGGGTTTATTACATGACAGGTGTACGTGTTAACGAGGGAGCTGCTCTTTGTTGGGAAGATATAGACTTTTCAAAAAAGCGGATGCGAGTACATCATATGTTAGTCTTAAAAAACAAAAATGACTGGAAAAGAAATGCTTACACAAAAACCGAAGATGGAAAGCGAACAATTGCATTGGATGATGACACCATCTCTATCTTGAGAAAATGGCAAACACGACAAGAGACAATGGGACTTGGCAATAAAAATGACTTTGTTTTTACTTATGATGGACTTCCAATGGTCAAGTCAACTATTGCTCGAATTATTGCTCGTTATGCTAAATTCGCTGGAGTCAAAAAAATTCAAGCTAAAGGATTACGTCACAGTCACGCTTCCTACTTGATAAACGAGTTTAATGTATCAGTTTTGGTATTATCGCAAAGAATGGGACACTCTTCACCAGAAATTACCTTGAAACATTACTCCCACATGTGGTCTGGTGCTGACGTTGCCATTGCAGAAGAAATGTCTGGAAATATCAAAATTGAGACCGCAGAAAAATCAAAAGTACAATTTACTGGCAACCAAGCTGTTACACAAAAAGTTAAAAGTGGCACCCCACCAAAGTCACCACCAAAATGGTATGCAGACCCTAAAAAGTCAGTTGTATCAAGCTTTCAAGCTAAACCTGTGGCATTGGAGTGGGAATAGACTAAAAAAGCCTATAAACGCTATAATTCAGCGTTTATAGGCTTTTTTATAAGATGAAATAAGTAAATTAAAAATTTAATATATTCTCACTAAAGAACCAATAAGGATTTTCTCGGTGGTAAAATCCAACTTTGTGCTGTAAAAAATCGCAATTTCTTAGCTATTTTTCTATTGATTCTAAAATTATTTAATTGGGGCACTGAATAACTATATTCTCTCAACCATACTTTTAGTAAATCGAATAATTGTACAAAGTTTTGAAAACTTTATAGTCATTTCTATCCTCGAGTTTTCTAGATTACTCTATATCAAATAATGACTCATCAATATTTTGATTCATCTGTATTATTCGCTTATAAAATAGTTATGCGGTACGCAAATTAATAAAACAATTGAGTTTGCCTATTTCAAATCGGCATGCACATTACCAAAATACTTTTCTATTCACTAACCACTCTTTTATGGTAATTTCTAACCTTTCTTACTTTGTCACGTATACATTTCTAGCATTTTGACTTTATATTGTCAGTAAGACTGGTCAATATGGTTGCACAAAAGAATGTACATTAGACGCAATTGCCAATTTCTCTACAAACTGATAAACATCTTTATCAACGTATCCCTCTCTTAATAATGAAGCTGCTAATACCGAATATTCATTTACTAAATTTGTTAAAAAAATCGTACTATCATCAGTGTTTATTGATATAGGTAGTTCCAATGAATCTGGATTTCCAAAAACAGAACCGCTAATATTCAATGCAGAAATTTCTGAATACTTTTGTACGTAAGAGATTTTCTTATTTGAAGATGGATTAGCTTCAATGAACACCCCTAAGTTCAGCACTTTTTGCTGTATTAATCTTTGCGCCTTTTCCAAACAAAAAATGTAATTCTTGCTTATCTCTACATGAAGTGGTTGTTCTGCATATTCACGATAATTTTTATCAAAAGAATAGCGTAGAAATAACTTTCGAGCAGTGCGATTAGAAAAGGCGCTTTTATGTTTGTTAAACTTAAAATTCAATTGATATGGATATCTAGAACAAATCTTTTCATAAGACAGCTCAGGCTGCTTACTCAATTCAAGATGAGTATCTGGACAATCTCCCCGTAAGTGATAGGAACTTAAATAATCTTCAAAACTTGGAATTTCATCATATGATAAGACCTTTTCAAAAAAATCCCATTTATACTTTTCATACTCATCTTTTAAAAAGAATAGCAAAGAACTATTTTCAATGGAATTTACTAGCACTGAATACAGCCAAACAATATCGTCTAAGTAGTCACCAAGAGAACAAAAAATATTGTTCCGTTTTATATGAAAATAGTCTTCAATATTTATGCCTAAAGCTAATGCATGTCCTATACGATCGTTTTGACGATAACCAAGAAAATTTAAGACTTCATCAATTGCTCTAAGCCCATTGGCCAATGTTGGAAATTCTTCCCCCGCGTGATAAGTTGCGTTTATAACATAATCATTGGTTGTACCTGCTCGAATTTTGCGATAAGCAGCACCGAATAGTTCAGGTCGATTATTTTTCTCAAAGTTTGCTGTATCAATCCCTACTATCTTATGAGCAATTTCTTTTTTATCATATATCGCATTCCCTAAATCACCCGTATACTTTTCTATTCTTTCCAGTGCTTCAAGTAAGATGTCCGAATCTCGATTTATTTTTGTTCTTTTGTTTCCCTGATCTTCTATCATAGTCATACGCTTAGATCTTAATGGTTTGATAAAATGGACAATCAATCCATATTTGATTTTCTGTAGTGAGGGATCATTGGGTCCCAACTTTTTTTTTACTTTATCGTACTCTTGTTCATTCATGCTGTTTAGTTTCTCAATAAATTCAATATACTCAGAAGTAGAACCTTGCGGAGTAATACGAAGTTCGATATTCTTTATATACTTCTCCCTGTAATATTTATGGAATACACTCTGGATGACATCATCTTTTTCCTTTTTGTTTTTTACGAAAAATGCTTTGATTTCTTCTTTTTCCTTGAACTTGGTAAACCCCATGCCCAAATTGTCTTGAACAAATTGAAATTTCAAGATAGTCATTCCAGCGATGTAAAGATTAAATAAGGTTCTAACATATTCTGTGTCTGATTCATCACTATAGACATAGCTCATGATTTGTTGATAAAAATCCAGCTCAATCGCTGCATATTTCGTTAGGTTAAGGTCTTGATATTTTTCGTTCCAGTATTTGTTTTGTTCTTCTTCTAAAGTTATTGTTTCCTTCAGGATTCCTCGGGAATCCAAATAATTGAGGACATCATCTGCACGAATAATCTCCCAAAGATATTTGTTATATTTCTTTTTTAACCTAGTATTACAACAAATAGGCTTATCGATATACATGGTCAAATGAACTCGAAGCAGACGAACTTTTAGAATAAACTCCAATAGATCTTCTTTTTTTCCCACCTCATTCTCAAATTCTCTGAGTGATTCTTGGCTCTCAATAAATTTCGAAAACTGAGTCGTATCAGAAAACTTCAACTGTAAAAAAGAGTACCAATTGATATCATCTGTATAGCCTGATGCTTTTAAATGCATATGATTTTCTGAAATACGATTACGCTCCAGAATATCATACAACTGTTTGTTGTTGTGTCCAATAATACTGTTCACCTTGGAAGAAGTTGGAGTCTCTATATGATGCAAATTATAAGCAGCAAGAAACAGCTTCACATCTAGTTTGTTACGATAACCATCCCATTCCAAGAGATTGTCAAAATCAACGTATAAATTATCTTTGCTTTTCTTTAGAAAACAATCCGCAATAAATGGAAATAAGTTTAATGCATCAGCATCCCCATATTTTTTCTCAAGAATTTCCCCTAAAGAATCTAGTAAGTATTCTAAGTCATCCATATGATAATTATTTGGATAAATTTGGAGATATCTACTAGAAACATTTCTTCGATATTGCTCATTGCTCAAATCGAATAAACATCTGCAATAAGCATTTTCTGGAATAACACTGTCTATTCGAAAATAGTCCAAGCATAGTTCTCTATAAATTATGCGCATGATTCGATCTACATCGTTAAATAGTACCTTCATGTTATTCATTAGAATCCTCGCTTGTAACTTCGCTGATTTCTTTTTTGTTTTCATCATCTTCCTTTTTTGTTAGCATTGAATTCAACCCGTTTAGATAGTTACGTAGTTGTTTAAGGTTGTTGTTAAGTGTAGGAAATTTTTGAGATCTACTAGTAGCGATAAATCTGTTCATTAAATCAATTTCTTCTTTTTGAAGCAAACTAGGCCAAAGACCAAAAGTTTTATGATATTCTTTAGCTACATCCCTTTTTGTTCTAACGTGATTATCACTTACAGCCAAATTTAGCATATCTCTAAGTTTTAACAATTCTTCCTTTGTAACTTTTTTTATATCTTCTTCTGGGGAGGCCGTTATTCCTGAGATTTCCTCTGGTATGATACTCTCTATTAGATTACTTGTTTCTTCTACGTTTTTAAGCAATGGATCAAAACCTCTTTTGTCATCATGTTCTAATTGACTATTTTTAATACATATTGGTAATACCATTTTTTTCTGCATTTCCTTTTCTTCAAAAACATTCAAATCACCAGTGAAACAATCATTTACACGTTTTATCGCATGCTCTATGCCACTATTCGAAGACGAGAATGATCGACGAGAATAATTTTTTCTAATGAAAAAATCTAGGTCGAACATTGAGTAAAATAGATAACTCTTAATATCCATTCTACAGACAGCATAAAGCTTATTAATCACGGAGTTGATATCAGTTAACTGTGAAAATAAGTCGACTAAATAGTGATGATTTTTCTCAAAATCTGACTTTCTAAAAACATTTCTGTATTGGTATTGGTGTCCTTTCTGCTGATAGTTATGAACTTGTAGATTAGCTTTTCTTATATCTCCATCTGCACTGATATCGCTGTAAATAATTTGAAAGATATTATCTTTCTTATCTTCTGAATAAACAACCTTATTCTCCCCTGAAACTATCTTGTCATTGTAGTAAAAACTATCTGGGATGATTTTTCCTTTTGCAAGCGCAAAGTAATTGTCAAGTTCAATTTTTCTTAAAATCATTTCATCGTTCATGTTTTCCTTTTCAATTTTATCAAATTTCATCATAGAATTAACTAAACAATGTAGCATCTCAATTGAATAGGCTATTTTCATAGCATATAAAAAATATAATTTATCTTCTGAATGATTATTTTGCCGTTTATAAAGCTCAAAAACAGAAAATACATCACCCAAGCTCACATTGTAAGATTGTTTATTCTTGATTACCTCAAACTGATCACGCATATTTTCAGAAATAGTACTTCCCACCGAACTCAACAATTTAGTACAAATAAAACTATTACGAGCAGCGTACTCACGGGAATGCCACTCTAAGACTATCTCGTGTAGTGATTTTGGTAGTGTTTCACTAAGAACATTGAAAAAATATTGCCTGTATTTCACTACATTATTTTGCAGACTTGGAAGACATGAATTTAATTGTGTACTGACTCCATCAACCAATTTTTGATAATTATCGAATTGATGGATAATTTCTAACAACTGAAGTATTCCACGCAAATTAGCGGGATAAACAAACCTTGTTAATTCAAAGGCGTCCACTGGATCAATTTGGATTCTTACTTGCTCCATAATTGCGTTTTGAATAAATTGCCTAAAAGTTAAATCTTTACTTTTACCGTAAGATAGTCTTGTACACAACTTTACTAATTTTTCTTTTTGATTTAAATCGATAAAAGGTTGTAAAATATCTAAAACCTTCGTCTTTTGTTCAACCTCCAATACTACCTGTTGAGGTCTCGGTAAGCCTTTTTCAATAAAATTAGCAGCTTGTTCCCTCAGTTCAGCAATGTCCATTTCTTTATGAGCCAACAACTCTGAATTCTCTTTAATCAAAGCATCCATAACCGAATTAATCAGTTGCTCTTTTCGAAAAGCTATAAAAATTATCAAGCTTTGTTGATATTTTAGAAACTTGAATATGTTCTGCAAAGTATTATATACTTCACCGTTTGGAACCAAATCTAAGTCATCGATAGATAAAGAAATATGAGTATATTTAGTTTCCGCAGTTTCTACTATAAGTAAAAAAAAGCTAATTAACTCTGAAATTTTTTCAAAAAAATTCTGTTGTTCTTGAAGAGTAGCGAGTACTTCCACACCTGAATTCTTTTCAGCAAATGCTGATTTATCCACACGCATATTTTTTAAGACAGATATTATTTCTTTCACACCTTTATTGAACCGAGCGATGTTTTGGAACTCTTGATTATCTTGTTTTTCATTTTTTAAAACAATTTCATCTACTTTACTTTTTAACATCGCTACAAACAACTCTAAAATATTAATCTTTCCGTCAAAAATGGTGGGATCAATCTTGGGCAGAGGATATATATCCTGTTTCTTTTCTTTCTCAGTCCATGCTCTTTTTTTCAATGCACCTTCCGCTGATTGAACAAACGAACTTTTACCAGTCCCTCTATCACCAATAACACTAAAGATATTGTTGATATTTTTGTTATCTTCAGATGATTCTACATAATTCTCTGTCCAGTTCAACAATTGCTTTAACTGCTCTCTGTATAGATAATCATTATTCTTATCCAAATCATCTTTATTTTTAAAATCTTTAAATACATACTCTTTAGTTGCTTTGGCCCAATCAATTTCCAAATCCTGATAATAAACGGTTCCCATTTAAAAGCTCCTTCTCATATTTTTCTATTTAAAAATTATAGCGTTTTCAAAATTCTCTATTATTTAACCGATTCCCTCTTTACTCAATCCACCTTGCTTAAATATTTTTCTATTCAACCAGTAATTACTTTTCATTCATTATTTCCATTTACTCACTCTTGTTATTTAATTCCATTGATTAAGCAACTCGATTCGCCCTACTTTTCTCTCATCCAACATAAATCCTCTATCTCATAAAAATGTTTCTATTTTTATAATTTACCATCAATCAGAATCTTTCTCAATAACATTTTAAACGACTATCTATAGAAAAAATACAATAAAATGTTAAAAATAAATACATATAAAGATTTCAATCCTCTTTTCTTCAACCCATATCAGAAAAATGAAAACAGAGAGACTTTTTAAGGTCTCTCTATAACTTTTAAAGAAGACTTTTGACAAATAAAGAAAACAGGATGATTAATCCAACAAATATTCAAGAATTGATTGACCAGATTATAAATTATTCTCACCCATTAGAATAATCCTCCGCAAGCTATATTTCCTCATCAATACTCCCACAAAACCAATATGCTATACTAAACATAGTACCCGAAAGGAGCATTATGATGGGAGTAATTATTATCAAAGCCTAGCAAAAGCTTGGCAGGAATGCTTGAAGAGCTTTTGCTGAATCCTAAATTTTATATTATTAGGAGGGTAAAAGATGGCTTATCAAAACGCATTCGAACTTCTACCAGAGGAAATCGTAAAAGAGATCCAAAAATATGTGAATGGTACAATCCTTTATATCCCTAAGAGATCAACGGAACGTTTGCCTTGGGGCAGCAAGACTGCTAGTAAAGAACTTCTCAAACGAAGAAACCAACAAATCTATCGGGAATATCAGATGGGGAAAAGTACTCGCGAGCTCGCTGACAGCTATTATTTGGATATCAAAAGTATCCAACGGATCATTCGCACAATGAGAAAACAATGTTAAGAAAGAGCTGTCTTTGGCTCTTTCTTTTTTTATACAAAAGGATGCTCCTCTGCCTGCGAATCTCTCCTTTATACTAAAGATAGTACGAATGAAAGGATTTGGTTCACATGCGGATGAAATGAATTGCTGACTGCTAACTGCGATTTTGCTGAAAGGGGGAGCAATCATGACAAAGCCAAAGGTAAAGCTAGAGAAACTTCTTCATGAGAAAAAAAAGAGCGCATTTGAACACTCACAGCAACAATCAAAAAGCAAAGTGACAGGCAAGCAAACTGTCCCTCATGCTCAAAATAGACGTGGTCGACCGTTATCGAAATAATTAGTATAAAAAAGAGCAATCTGGACACTGATTATCATTCAGTAGTCAGATTGCTCCTTCTGTTTTGGTAATTATTTAAGTGAGCGTCTATTTTTCAAACTTTATCGTAATGCCATTTGGATCAACGACTGTCAGACTGCCATTCGCTTCTTTGGTGTAATCGATCTGGTTTTTCCAGTGCTCTTCTAAACGATCCAACTCAGCTTGGGTGGGTACGGAGAAGCTGAAATAATCTAATCCTAAATCGTTTTCTGACATGGCAGGGATATTTTTTCCTAACCAGATGTTGGATCCAATATGGTGATGGTAATCCCCTGTTGCGAAGAATTTGGCTTGATTGCCAAAATTATTCTTCAAGGAAAGTCCTAGAACTTCGGTAAAAAAGTTTTCTGTTTGCATCAAATCCGCAACCTTTAAATGTACGTGACCAACAATCGTTCCTTTTGGAAATCCTTCCCATGTGCCATCACTAGCTGCGATCACCGCTTCCGCATCCATTTCAAGCGTTACGCCAACGATTTCACCATCTGCACGAATATCCCATTCACTTTGCGGCTTGTCAAGATAGACTTCGATACCATTGCCTTCGGGATCGTTTAAATATAGGGCTTCGCTGTAGCCGTGATCACTTGCGCCAATCACTGGCGCCTTCACCGTTAAATAATGACGTAGGGCATTTCCTAAATCTTTTCGGGTAGGCAATAAAAAGGCAACATGGTACAAGCCGGTTTTAGGTGTTATCGGCAAAGGATTTTGTACCTTCTGTAATTCAAGCAATACCGTATCATCAACACCTAGCATACTTTGGTTTGCGTTTTGTTCTAAGACCTGTAAACCAATGATCTCTTGGTAGAAGCGGGTCATTTTTTCTAAATTGGCGACCTTCAACGCTACTCGTCCAATGTGTGCGGTGGCACTTAATTGAAATGTGGGAATAATTACTGTCATGGGAAAAACCTCCTTTTCGACTTAACGAACTTTATGAATTAATCCCACCTTAACATCTTACTATTTGTAAGTAAAATTCCATGCTCAAGAAATGGACTGACATGAAGCCAAATCAATTTTTCTATTTCGTAAAAAGTGTAGTTGTCTTTTATAATAGAAGAAAGAAACGGTTGAAAGGAGTTTGAGGCAATGGCTGAATCAACGGAACAAAGCTATAGACGGTTAATTAATAAAACCGAAGACTACATTGAACAGCATCTCGCAGAGCCAATCTCTTTAAGTGATTTAGCCAGAAACGCGCACTTTTCGGAATTTCATTTCCATCGAATTTTTAGAAAATATTCTTCAGAGACACTGAAGGAATTCGTGACACGATTCAAGCTAGAGCGTGCGGCTATTTTTCTATGTGTTGCTTCATCTATTTCGTTGACCGACATTGCCTTAAGTTACGGCTATACTGATGCGAGTTCCTTTAGCAGAGCCTTCAAGAAACATTTTGGCGTCAGTCCCTCCCGCTATCGAAAACAGCAAGAAATGACAAGCGCTTCTGGTAGCAACATGGAATAATGAAATTATCCATAAAGGGGGACACGAAAATGATCGAACCAAAAAGCATCACCACAGAAAATTTAGAGGAATTGACCATCATCTACATTCGTTTCAGAGGAAGCTATGCCGCCTTTAGAAAACAGAGCCGCAAGCTGTTCAACGAACTGTTCGAGTTCGCAACAAAGATTGATCTGATCATCGAAAATGAGACCAAAGTATTAACCATTTACGATGACAATCCATTTATTACCGATGACAAAAATTTACGCACCAGTGTCGCCATGACCATTCCCAACGATCGAACTGTTCAAGAAAGCGGGAATATCTGCACATCTAGTATTTCTGGCAAATTTGGTGTGGGGCATTTTGAATTATCCGCAAAAGAGTACGGGGATGCCTGGAATTATATGTATCATGAATGGCTGTTTAAGGATAAGCAGAAAGCCCGCGATGCCGTGCCGTTTGAATTGTACGTGACTGAACCGCCGAAAAATTCTAAGGATAAAAGTTTTACCGATATTTATATTCCGATCAATTGAGCAGAATTGAGATTTAGAAAAAGGGAATCGACTTGCTTTTTTGTGCTATCGTTGTCCGCTTTACTATTGTTCACTGGTATACACAGAATGAGTATAAATTTCCATAAGATCAAAAAGTACTAAAGCCAACATTCCAACGACTTTAGTACTTGTCATTTATCTCAAAATAAATTCCAGCTTTTAGTCTTTGTTAATCACCAACATCTTTCCCTGATAGCTCCGATCTCAAATCTTATGCATCCGTATTTCCGCCTTCGGGTGCGGATTCTGCTGGTTGTGTATTTCCTCCATCGTCAGATGACTGGCTGGGCGCTGGCTCAGGATTGGAGGTCTCTGGCTGAATCGGTGTCGGTTGTACCGGATTTGGCTGGACCGGTTGTGGATAGTACGGCTGCGGTTGTTCGCTATAAGCGGGTTGTTCAACCACTGGATTCTGTTGCTCTGGCTGTATTTCTTGGACATTGGGTTGTTCTTCCGATGGCTGAGTTGGCTCTTCTGTTGACTCTGTTTGTACTTGCGCTTCGGCTTCTAATTGCTGCTGGGCAAGTTCATTGGCAATTTGTGTTTTCAAATCATCTAATCTTTTTTGTGCAGCATCTTTATCATCTTTAAGATACGGGTCAATCACTTTATCGATCAGATCCTGCGCAGCCTTGATATCATCCTCGGTTCTCGATTCTTCAGCCTTCTTTATTGCTTTATCTACAGCCGCAATTTGTTTGAGAAAGCCAGCCAGTTTTGTCATTTTATCGGTCAGTTTTGTTTTTTCGGCTTTTTGATTCTCGTTTAGTTTTTTGATGGCTTCATTGGCCCTATCAATATCTTTGTCCAATCGGGTTTTATAAGCGGTATTAACTGCTGCTTCCGCGGTTTCCAGCGTTTCTTTTTCTTTCTCAATTCGTGCATCTAGTTTTTGCTGGGCGACCCTATCTGCTTCCACTTTATTATTACGTTGAGCGTCCCTGTATATTCCTGCGCAAATAACTAAAGCAGTAATAACCGTAGTGATCATGATGAGCACGAGGATTTTCTTATTCATTTTATCTGCCTCTTTTCGCAATTTTTGCTTCGTCTTATATAAATTCTCTGTTCAACGTCAAATAACAATTATAATGTTTTTATATAAAATATGTTATCAAAAAAAGAGAGGGTCAGCAATTTAATTCTGGAAAAATAACTTTTTTCATCATTCGAGACAAATTCGTTGTATCAAAACTAAATAAGCACGAGTACGATCACATTTTACAAAAAATTAGCCGCATCAATAACATGCACTGAAAACATTTGAATGTATCTCACAATAGCAGAACGAATAAAGATGGACTGGAATTTAAGATAAAACAAAACTGCGGAAGTTAAGTAGAAATCTTAACTTCCGCAGTTTTTATTTTAATTACACTCTCACCTCACCGATAAATCGCAAACAGCTTCTCATTATACGCATCGCCGCCATCAATATTGCTGCTTCTAAACACAGGAACATCGACTCCTCGCTCGACCTCAAGCTGGACAAACGTGGTAACCACTAATTGAATAATGAAGCAGCTCATCACCGTCGATGTTGGTCCGGTTTTGACCACTTCTGTATGAGCAATGCTGGCATCACCATAGACAGAGCGGTTATCCAAGATGACATCTGCCAATTCGAATAATCGCAGACCGCTGACATGGCGGCTAGTGCTATTTTTGGAGGCTTCTAAAGCTGTAAGCGCGATGATTTTCACACCAATTGCTTTTAAGCGTTGTGCCAGTTCGACCAATAACGCATTTCGACCAGAATTTGAGGTCATCACAATCGTATCCCCTTTTTCAAAGGGATACAGCTCCAGCAGTACATCCGCGTATTCAGTCGTTCGTTCGATCATGGTGCTCTTGAAGGCGTGATTCATTCCTAATTCATTTTCTAAAATCGGAATAAATCCAGCGTAGCCGCCTGCACGAGCGAAAACTTCTTGTCCAATAATATAGGAATGTCCCGTACCAAAAAAATAAACCTTCTTTTCTTGTTGGATACTCTCGCTCATCATTTGTGCGGCTTGTTGAATCTGGGTCTGTTCTTCATTGATGACGTAGGCCATACTTTCTTGAAGCACATGATAATAGTCCTGCATTCGATTCATCGTCGTGTGTGATACTATTCCAGCAGCTTTGGAATAGCTCTTTCCTCCTTTAGTTTTTTCTCTTATCTCATTATAGCGTATTATTCTAAATCGTTTCTCTTTGCTCATCGTGATAAAACCTTATTGTTATTGTTAAAAATCCTGTACTCTTGATTTTTTTGTAAAATCAAAATGGCTATGCAAAATCGCTATTAAGCAACTTCGCATAGCCTTTTTTACCCTAAGAATATCAATACCTCAATCGCAACAAGTAGCCCGATCAACAACGCCAGCCCTAATGGATGATAGGGATTGATCGCCCAACCGACACCAAAGGATTTTGGAATAATGATCGGGGCGTATCTTCCGCTAACCTTATCATCTTTCGGTATGACCATGAAGAATCGAACGATCGAGAAGATGAACACCACCCCGACAATCAGCATCGGCCATAGTTTTTGATTTTCCAGATTCGGCAGTCGACTCATCACAAAGGCAAAGATCACCGTCAACAGCAGCAGCACCACAAATACCCCATCAAACATTTTTCTTCGCTTCGTTCGTTTCACGAGCTCAGCGTCTTTTTTCATTTTGTCCATTAATTGTTCATCACCTTTCAACAATTCGTCTAAGGAGATTTGGTAGTACTCGCTAATTGAAATGATCATGGGAATGTCTGGAAAATTCCGTCCAACTTCCCAATTGGAGATGGTCTGTCGTGAGACATGCAGATGATCCGCCACCTCCTGTTGAGTCAATCCCAGTGCCACTCGTTGTGTTTTTAATTTTTCACCTAGCAATACTTCATCCCCCTAAATCAAACCTAATCGTTGAAAAGATAAGTTACAAGCAAGATACCAAAGCAACCACAAAATGACAAGCTCGAATGGTAAGCATCGTGATTAGATCAAGGGTTTGCTGCAATAATTTCTAAACTACTAAAAAAGTTAACGGACCTTGATATAAATATTTTTTTGTCTCTATTGCTAAAAAAAGAGAAATCAATCCGCGTCTTAGTACGTTATAAACCAAAAAAACTTCTTTAAAAACCCACTAAGAAAATCCTTAGTGGGCTATAGTTAAGAAATCCTTTTGCAGTTAAGGAGCAGAATATCTAGGATTTTATTCTGCTCTCCTCCTCTTATTGAGGTATTGCTCTAGTCCTAAAGAAAATACGACTAGCAGAGTTCCTATTATTATAAACAAGCTATTTTTTCGATCATTCATTTTAGGAAAAACTTTTGCATTACCCGTCTCACTTGTATTGGACCGCGCTGCTTTTGTTTGGATGCTCTGACCATCATTTCTTTGAGCTTTATCCTGTAGTTTAAGTGTATCATTTGAATCAACTGTTTTTATTGGAGAGTCTTTTTTCTGATTATCATTTTCATCTGATGGCTCCTTGGGAAGTTCATTAACTTTTTTTACTTCCTTATAAACATAAGCAACGATAATCGCTTCATAGCCAACTGTCCCTTGAGCATTACTTGGAACTTCGATCAATTCATACGTTTTTCCATCATGCTCGATTGTTTTTGGTCCTTCTGTACTGTATTCCGTATTTACTCGTTGCGTACTCTTTTCAGGTTCACGCAGCTCGTTACCGTCTTCATCTTTATAAGTAACAGTGATTGGTGTAATCTTCACGTATTCCACTGGGAAGTCGGTATCTTCCTCTGGATATTCGGTTGGAATATCTTCGTCGGGTGTCACGCGCTCGTACCCTGGAATTTCCGGCACAGTGATTTCCACGGATTCACCCGGGATACCTGGATAGTTCTCTGTTGGATACCCGTCGATAGGATCACCTTTTTCATCTGTTGGCGTTACGGTGATAGTTGTCTTATCTTTCACTTTTTTATAGACATAGTCAACCTTGATTTCTTCATAGCCAACTGTCCCTTGAGCATTACTTGGAACTTCAATCAATTCATACGTTTTCCCATCATGCTCGATTGTTTCTGGCCCTTCTGTATTGTATTCCGTATTTACTCGTTGTGTGCTCTTTTCAGGTTCATGCAGCTCGTTACCGTCTTCATCTTTATAAGTAACAGTGATTGGTGTAATCTTCACGTATTCCACTGGGAAATCGGTATCTTCCTCTGGATATTCGGTTGGAATATCTTCGTCGGGTGTCACGCGCTCGTACCCTGGAATTTCCGGCACAGTGATTTCCACGGATTCACCCGGGATACCTGGATAGTTCTCTGAGGGATACCCGTCGATAGGATCACCTTTTTCATCTGTTGGCGTTACGGTGATAGTTGTCTTATCTTTCACTTTTTTATAGACATAGTCAACCTTGATTTCTTCATAGCCAACTGTCCCTTGAGCATTACTTGGAACTTCGATCAATTCATACGTTTTCCCATCATGCTCGATTGTTTTTGGTCCTTCTGTATTGTATTCCGTATTTACTCGTTGCGTACTCTTTTCAGGTTCACGCAGTTTCTTACCGTCTTCATCTTTATAAGTAACCGTGATTGGTGTAATCTTCACGTATTCCACTGGGAAATCGGTATCTTCCTCTGGATATTCGGTTGGAATATCTTCGTCGGGTGTCACGCGCTCGTACCCTGGAATTTCCGGCACAGTGATTTCCACGGATTCACCCGGGATACCTGGATAGTTCTCTGTTGGATACCCGTCGATAGGATCACCTTTTTCATCTGTTGGCGTTACGGTGATAGTTGTCTTATCTTTCACTTTTTTATAGACATAGTCAACCTTGATTTCTTCATAGCCAACTGTCCCTTGAGCATTACTTGGAATTTCGATCAATTCATACGTTTTCCCATCATGCTCGATTGTTTCTGGACCTTCTGTATTGTATTCCGTATTTACTCGCTGTGTACTCTTTTCAGGTTCACGCAGCTCGTTACCGTCTTCATCTTTATAAGTAACCGTGATTGGTGTAATCTTCACGTATTCCACTGGGAAGTCAGTATCTTCCTCTGGATATTCGGTTGGAATATCTTCGTCGGGTGTCACGCGCTCATACCCTGGAATTTCTGGTATTTTGATTTCTACGGATTCACCTGGGATACCTGGATAGTCCTCTGTTGGATACCCATCTATGGGGTCACCTTTTTCATCTGTTGGTATCACTTTTAGGGTTACTTGATTTGAACGAAACACACCTGCATTTAAATAATGTTTGTAGGTAATATCATTTACTTCGAACTCAATTGTATTTTTGTCCTTCAAATTATTTCCAATTATAGGATATGCGTAATTTCTATATTGTGTTATTTGGTCATTAGGACCTAGTTCGAATTCAATTTGGTATTTTCCAAAAGGCAACTCGCCAAAAAAGTACTCGCCAACATTATCTGTAGTTGTCTCATCCGTTTTTTCATATTTTTCACTGTCTTCATTATACTTTCGTAAAATAACTTTATAATTGTCAATCGTCTCATCTTTTGCCTCTGAGTAAATACCATTTTCATCTTTATCTAAAAAGACTTTTCCACCTACGAAGGGATTTATAACAGTCGCTTGGCTATTGCCCGATTCAATCACATCCATCGTTTTGTTCGTTCGTGTTCCAAACGAATTATTGGCGAACTCACCAAACTTTATCGTCTCTGCATCAGCAATTTTAGCATCATATTCAAAATAAACTTCAGATTCTCCTTTTAAAACAGTCCCATCAAGTGATGTGATCTTGATTTTCTTTACTGATGAAAAATCTGAAACCTGTTCTGCTGGAATCCACTCAGATTCAAAATCTTCCTTATATGTCGCCTGTTGTTCATCCAATGAATACAAAACTTCATATCCTTCAGGACCTCTTACTGGCCCACTAAGAGTCACTGGAAACTCACTATTTCTTGCCTCTGTTTCATCAGTCAATACATGGTCTCCGACATATGGCAAGACATTTAATGACTCAGTAAATGGGTAATCCGTTTTCGTTGAATTTTGAATAAATAATCGGTAAGTAACCTCATTTTCTGGGACTACCACACTAGTTGAGAGAAATGGCGCTTGACTCTCAGATTTATTTTTAACTTTAACAAAATTCGTCAAAGCTTCAGCTCGACGGATATTTATCGTTTGTTTACCATGATAAACGAGTTCTTCTTTATTCCCATTATCATTTATATCAAGCGAGTCAGGTATCCCAACATACTTATCATTCGATTTATCTATATATTTGTCCTGATCTCCCCAAATAAAGTAAGACTCGATTTCGTTTTCTCCAACATTTGCATCAAAATTCAGGTTTAACGAATAATTTGCAGTTAATGATTGGTTTATCAGCTGCGCATCCTCATGTAAAAAGAAATAGGCATTTTTTCCTGTTCCCCTATAATTTTCTATTACCTTTGTTGGCAAAATATATGATTGACTTAAATACCGTATATTGGTCCGTTCTAATTCGATACCTTTGGGTGTTAATAATACATGTCCTATGATGCCGTCAATTTTTTGTGGTACTTGTTCCTCACCAGTTCCTAAATCTGTGATGAAAGTTACTGAGTGAGTGTAATTCACGTTGCTTCCGATAAATGCCTCATTTCGATCAAGATAACCGCCAAAATTTGAAAAGTAGGGCTCTTTAAGTAAGCGGAAGCTCGGCCCTGAATATTCACGGCTCAAAAGTGTAAACTCAGGAGGATCTTGGACATCAAAAGTGGCTACAAACGGAAAAAAACTCTCGTTTTTTCCCGGTTCTGTTAATTGGCTGCGAATGTCATTGATATTTTCTTTATCTAAACCAAATAGCAAACCCAGTGTTAACTCGCTAGATTTTGTATCACGCATCTTGATAGAGTCATTAAATACTAGCTTATAGGTTTTATATTTCCCTAAATCTTTTTTTAGAATGTAGTCATCTTTGTTCGTTGTAGTGGGAATATTCTCTGCAACGATCGTCTCATTTCCGGATTCATCAATACCAATCAGCTTATTATTACTTAACTGCTCAAGTTCTTCTTGGCTCAGGTTTGGCATCTCGGTTAGCAAGTGAAACCCTTGAAGTCCTGTGGATAGATTATCAAAATCCTCATTTGAGAAATCAATCGTAATTGTATCAACAGTAATCGTATTTTCTCCTGACTCTGTGTAAGAAAATCTTCCTGTAGCATCTGCATAAAACATCAAATTTTCTGTTGCTTCGGATAAAGTAACGTTTGAACCAGTCGTCTTCTTCTCCTTTTCTGAATAAAAACCAGCGGATGAATTGACAAAAAAGAGTCTGTCTTTCTGCGGTTTATTTCCCAAACTAATTTTCAATTCGACTGTATTTTCATCTAGTAAAACACGACTACCATCATCTTCGATATAGGAAATAGAGTATTTAACGGGCACAGTTTGTCCATTCGCTACACCAGGTATTTTTAATTTTGAGGGAAAAACAAATCCTTTTGGAACACTCGCGCCACTTATGTTTCGAGGAGCTATTACCCATTCTCCAACATTTCCGTTTATTTCGGATGACTCGAAAAAAATCGAACTAGGATCCTCAAATGTATGATTTTCACCTGGCAATTCAATCTTGACTATCACAGATTTATTCTCAACACCATAATGCGTACTATCTACAGGATCAATCTCATCATTGATAAAGGACCGCAAAAAAACAAAGTTATAGTTTTTGGCCGAAGCATTTGATTTTCCGTTTTCAACCTCTGTGTAACTATAACTGATACTATCTGATTGTCGCTCTAAGTCTGTCTTGTATACAGTCATCGTTCGAGCAGTAGCCAGATAAGTATCTTTCCGTAACTCTTCTCCTTCACTAGTAAGTAATTTAAACGGAACCTCGATTTGTCCGTCATCACGATACCCTATTTCATTCGTAGTGACAGTAAACGGGATTACCATATCTTGCCCAGGAGATAATCGGTTGAGGGTCACTCTTATTATTCTAGCTAAACTGACAGGATCAACGATTTGTTCTATCGCCTTAATATTAGCGCTGCCTTCATTTGGAAAATTCTTTAGATTGATACCTTTAAATTTATCTGCAGGGAACGTGTACTCTATTCTAGGTTCAACGTACGTTTCTTGTTGTTCTTCTAGTTGCGTATACTGCAGTATTGTTTTTAAGTTCAAAGTCTCTCCGCTCACAAAATCTGTTGTTGAATTGTTTAAGTACTGGGAACCGCTCATAGAAGTATCGTATTCTGTTCTGAAGGAAATCGCATCGAGGTTGTTCTTAAGCATACTCTTAGTTGCCGGTATCTCTTCTATACTTGGATTATGGCTTTCCTTTACTGAATTTTGTTTAGCATTCGAACTGTCCTCGCTTGTATTGCTTTTTTCTAGCTCTTCAGAACTTTGAACTGTTCCTTCATTTTTTTCCACTTTCGCTTTCTCAATTACTTCTTGTTCATTTTTCTCTTGAGGAGTCTTTTCATTTTCTCTACTCTCTGTTTGATTATTTACGGATGAGTTTATTTCTTCCGCAAACCCATATCCTCCTGATATTAACGTATTTGTTAGTAATAAAATTACTAATACAACTGACATTCTCTTTCTCATTATAAATCTCTCCTCACCTATTTACTTATTTTCGTTATGAGAAACATCAATTTTTGCGCTAAATAAAAATATGCGCTGTTCACCTATACGTGCGCTTTTTACAAACCAACTTACTCTTTTAATGGTCACATAACGTTATTTACATTTAATACTTAAATTATAATTGTGATAATATAATTTAAGTTATTATGAAAAGAACTCACAAAAAAAAGTAATTTGTCGTTTTATGACAAATTACTTTTCAATGATGACTTTAGACCAAACTCTTACAGCCAAAATAAGTATTTGATATCTTAATTGCTACTTTTCCCCAAATCGCCGCTTGTTTGTATCTCTTCCTGACCTCAAAAATTTGAATCATTTTTTTGCAAATATCTACTCCTTGGAATGGATTAATCGAAACATTTCTTTCTTCTGAAAAAAAATCTTCACTGATTGATTCACATCGAATATATTGTTCATTATAAAAACTAAGCATGAATTCATAAAACAAACGATTTGGATGGTTTAATTTTTCATTGTTTTTTGCTTCAAGTTTTTTTACTAGCTCGTTAGCCTCATTCATTCTATTTTCAGAGAGTAATACAGTAGCAAAGGTATAGACATACGCTTCAAAATCTCTTATGTAATCTTCATCATTTAACCGTTCAATAATCGCCTCAAAGACATTCTCAGAAGAAACTAGATTTGAATTTGTATAGGAATATAACAAGACCTTCGAGATACATTGTCTGACAAATCCTTCACTCTTTTTATCATAATTAATGTCTTTAATATTTTTCTCTAAAAAATAAGTTGCCTCTTCTGAAAAGCCATAATACAGCATGCATTGACCATATAAATAGTTCCATGCATCCATAAAATAAGTTTTTTCCTGCACACTATTTTTCATATCTCTCACTTCTGGCAACTCTTTTAATAGCTCAGAGCGCATACCTGATTCCCACTTAAGTAGCAAATTCAAAATGACTAAATATGCTTTTGTTTCTTTATTAGCTGTTAACTCCATAAGCTCATCACTAAGTTCTATAGATTTAGTCAGATGACCCGTGGACATCTCTGAGTGGATACAATAAATGTACAATACTTCTAACAAAAGACTGTATGAATAATTCTCCTTTTCATTGTTGAGAATATCGCAAAGAAAATGACTGATCTTTTGATTGTACAATGCATCATTTTGAAAAGCTAAATCCATTAGCTCTATTGAAAAGTAGGTTTCAACTGTTAATTCATGACTCAATATATCTTCTCTTAATTTTTTAAAAGTTCTATACTCGCCTCTGATTGTTGATTGTAGTGCTAAAACAAGTTGATCTTTCACTACTAGTGATTCGTTTTCTACAAATTCGCTTCGCACGCCATAACAATTTTCAATCGAAATTAGAAACTCGATACTAGGAACTCGGCGATTCCCCTCAATGTTTGATAGGTGAGGAATACTAATATGTCCCATTTCAGCGATTTCCTTCATGTCGTACCCCGCCACCAAACGTTTAAGCTTCAATAAGTATCCAATCATAAAAAAACCCTTCCTGTAATTATTCTTACTGGCTCTTAAAAGTGCTCATACTATAAATAATTGATCCATCATCTATAGAAAACGAATATTTGCGATTTTCGCACTATTTGTTTTCATACTTTAATAGCGTTCTGAAATAATATCCAGTTATATAAATGAAAATGATTTCAGCTAAAAAAATCTAGACTATTAGCTAATTACATACTATAAAATATTTCTAAATAAAATATAATATATTACTTCTAATCATTATATTACTATATTATTTATCGGACAAATTTGAAGCACTTTCAAAATAATCAACATAGTTTTAATGTTTCCAATTAATCGGAATATTTGGAAAATATAATTATTTTATTCTCTTATCAAGTCCGTCAGAATCATCAAATGTTATATCCCTAAGTCACTTAACTTGCTTAACCTCGAATCTCCTCTTATACTTATTAAAAGTAAGCAAAAAGAAGGGATTTCTATGGCAGCATTTCATCATATCTCACTATTAACCAAAGACAGTCATGAAAATGTGCGTTTTTATACCGAAGTTTTAGGGATGCGTTTTGTTAAAAATACCGTCAATCAGGACAATCATCGGATGCTTCACTATTACTATGGCGACTATCAAGGAGCACCTGGTAGCGTCGTGACCTTTTTCATCGTCCCTCATTTAGGACATCGCTATGAGAATAAGAACTTTATTGCGACGATCGGTCTGAAGCTTCCCCAGAATAGTTTGGATTATTGGAAGGAACGCTTCATTCACTATTCGATTGACTATACAATCAATGACCGTCAAATCCATTTATTTGATCCCGATCAGGTGGAAATCATTTTGACTGAGACTGATTTGCCGCCATTGGCCTTGGATCATCAAGTGAAAAATGAGGTTCCGGTGGATAAGCAGATTTTAGGCTTGAATTCTAGTCAGATTCACGTCAACGATCCTCAAGCGACGAGTGACTTCTTTGAAACGTTCTTAGGCTGGACAACGATTGATCAACGGATTCAATTGAACGCAACGGATTTTCTCGAAATTCTCCCTACTGAAACGGACAAACCTAGTCACATGGGACGAGGCAGTGCGGATCATATCGCCTTTGCTGTTACGGATGATGCCGCTTTAGAAGCGCTTCATCAACGGGCAGAAAAACAAGGCTGGCAAATTGAGAAAATCGTTTCGCGCGGCTATTTCAAGAGCCTCTATATTCGTGAACCTGGTGGGAACCGAATGGAGTTTGCGACCCTCACACCTGGCTTTACCATTGATGAGCCTTTGGAGAAATTAGGGGAAAGCTTTGCTTTGCCACCTTTTTTGGCTAATCAGCGAGAAGAGATTGAAGCGAATGTTTATCCAGAGAAATAGCAAAAAGAAGCATGGAATGAGTGTCGTCTTAACATTCATCCCATGCTTCTTTTACTATGAACTGTCGTTGTTTACGAAGTACTACATTTGAACCGACTTTTCTAAGCTGAAATTCAACTATTTACTTTCACTTTTGTTGACCACCATTCTTGAATTTCTTGGTCAATCTGATAGCCCTTACCCCAGATGGTACCAATGCACTCTTTTTCAAACCCCATTTGTTCAAACTTACTCTTTAGCTTACTAATCAAAAAAGATAAATGTGAGAGATTAGAGTTTGTGGTATTGCTTTCCCACAGCTTTTGGCATATCTCATTTCTAGAGACGATTTGCTTCGGATGTTCACAGAGTATATCCACTAATGAACGCTCCAATCTTGAGAAGTTAGGGATTACTTGTATTTTTAAAGGCCTTCTTTGAAAACTATTCTGTCCACCATTTTCCAAACTCTCAAAGCTGTTTATCAGCTCTCTTACTTCACTTTTCGTCATTTCTGAATGAATCCACCCTTTCAAACCACGAGTGGACCACTCTTGCATTTCTTCTTTGTTTGGCAGGGAAGCATCCTTTCTAATCACGGGTAAAGAATAAGGGCGAATATTTTCTAATAAAAGGTGCATCTCCTTGTCTGAGATCGTATCACTTAGAAGCACAATATCGTAGCACTCAAAAAAATCAACTAACGGCGCATTCTCCAGTACTTTCTCCAACAAGTTACTTGAACAGAACACTTCAAAGTTTAACAGTTGAAGTTCATTTTGAAATTCCTGATCAACAAGGATATTTTTTGTTAAGAACAGAATTTTTTTCACGTAGGGTCTCTCCTTGTTTAATATATTAGTGAATGAAAATTAAATCTATTTTAGGTAAAGCAGTTTTTAATTATAAGCAAATAAGCGGTTTTAGGCAATAATCACATACCTGTTTGATAGAATCGTTTTTACCACTCATCTTTCTTCAAAAAAACGAATGCTTTTGAGATTGCGCGGACGACTTGTTCAATTCTTAAAAGCATTTTATTCAGTTTTCTATGTAGTCATCTAGAATGTGCTTCATTCTAGATGACAAAAGACTCGTTACTATGCTGTGCTTACTTCGTTACTCCAGCTTCTACCGTCCACGTAATTGTAGACTGATAGGTTTTTCCAGCTTTCCCTTGTCCTTTTGGTACTCGTAATTTCACTTGATTTTTCTTCCAAACATAGGTGGATTCATTCTTAGAATTTTCGCCATCCCCTTTGAAAATGGAAGAAGGTGCTGAAGTTAGAGCCACTTCGCCATTTGAGCTCAAACCATTCGGATTCATAGCAGATGCCGTTTTCTTGTTATACATGTCTCCACTTGGCAAGACCAAGGCCGCTCCAGTTAATTGATCCGCACCAGAAGCAAAGGTAGTTGCCGAAGCCTTCAATGTCCAACCAGTTGCCGCTGGTCGTTCATCCGCTACCTGTACCCATTGATCCGTTGTTCCTTGTGCTTGGTACTCCATGTCTTTCCATTGGACTTCTTTTGTGCCGATATCAAAGGTTGATGGCACATAATCCAAACGAAGCTCTCCGTGTTCTCCTGTTCCTTCATTTTCATTGTCACTTGGATCCGTTGTAGAAGGATCTCTTGGATCAATTAAATTCGATAGAACAGTTAAATTCACTTCCGTCTTCAAATCAGCTGCTAATTGATTTCCAGTAGTTGCTCGAACAACAAACGTGACCACATAAGGCCCACCCACTGTATTTGGAATCGTAGCAATGTTTTCTACTTCAACGATCAAATCTGTTAAGTCACCATTGATAATTGTTTGCGCCTTAGCGTTCATACCTTTTTTCAAATAATCAGCATAGCTGGTTGATCCGACAGTAAATCCTGAAACATCGCTCCAACGTACCGTCAAATCATTCGCCTGAATAGTATTAATACTATTGGCTTTATGAACAACTAGCTTCACATCTACAGGATCAGAAGTATTTCCGCGGGTATCATCAATAATCACCTGTTCTGTGTATTCTTGAATATCCTGACCATTCGTGATGGTCGCTGAGCCGCCTGAAACAATCCCATTTCCACTATACGTGTAACCGAATTTATCTTTGTCTGTCTCCAACGCATTCGTATCTTCCACGCTAGCAATAAAGTCTTTAATAGAAGGAATTGCATCGCCTTCGACTACGTGAATCGTCCGACCTTTTCCAGTTGGTTTTGTCACATCTTTTACGACTGTTTCTAAATACTTGTCTGGATGACCGACATAGCTTACTTTGATCGTTTCTCCCCAATGGAACGGACGTGATAATGCACCTTTCCATTCGAAGCTGCCATCTGCTTTGACAGTCACCTGTCTTTGGTCAGCTGGTAATAAATCCAACGGTCCGCCGGATAGTTCGACCATTCCGCCTGGCGGCTCTGCCGTACCAGTAACACTATACTCATTTTTCGTTTCATTTGTTATTTCATCAATCGTCTTTACGTTAAATACGATTGGATCAACAACGAGCCGTTGTGCTTTTGATTTGTACTCTGAATTGAACTTACTAACCGTTCCATTATCTACAAACCCGTCCGCCAAATTGGTTGATTTTGAGCCGACGGTTGTATTTGTATAAGCAATCTTCGTTTTGTTTAATGGATGGAAGCTGTTGTCAGGGTTCGCATCATCAAAGTTGCCATTATCCCATAGACGGATGCGATGAACATAGTCATTCGCCGCTGGAATATTCATCGTTCCATTTAATGAAAACAGGTGGTCCTCTGCCGCTCGGGTAAATCCGATATCAAAGGTTGCCTGATCCGCAATAGTGATCGATGATCCGGCCGTAGTCATTTTTAATAAGCCATCTGTATTGCCGCTGGCACTTCGTAATTTAAAGCTCGAAGCCTCATCTAGATCTAGGCTAGCCTTGCCGCCAAAGTAAATTGCATCGCCAACGGCTTTTGCTGGATCGTTGGTCTCACCTACAGTTAAATCAAAGCTGGCATTTTTACCCAACTTGATTGAACCAGTATTTTTGAAATAAATCGGCGTCTCATCTTGACCACTGACCGCAGTTGTTTCATCGACCATCCCAGTGAAGCTGGCGTTTTCACCTAATTCGATCGAACTGTCAGCTACTTCCATTTGAAGAACTGTCGCATGATCTCGTCTCGGTGCTCCATTATGAATTTCTACTTCGGTGTTATCACCAAAATAGATACTATTGCTTCGACCTACTAATGACGCAGGTCGCTGATTATCTGGCCAAGTATTCGCATCACTTGGAAGATCCGAAACCAGCGAGATACTCCCTGGCGCGTAATCATTTACATACCAAGGTCCCGTTTTAGTCGGTGTCTTTAAATTGCTCATCGTGATTTTCGTCCCTGCACCATCTTCTGTGTAGAAGTTTCCACGAGGATAAAACACAAAGTTCGCTCCTAGACGACCATTATCCATCTGGATATTTGAACCGGCTTTAACATAGATTTCACCAACAGCGACATTGGCACTTCCGCGATAACTCCCTCCAACATAGCGCTGGTCGATCGTCACTTGCTGTCCGTCAATCGGTGATGAGTATGTTTCTGTTGGAGAACTCGTCATCGACGTATTTCCTGAAAGGATCAGTCTACCTCTAGAGCCTTCAAATGCCTGCGCACCATATTGGGTATAATTATGGGCTGTTATCACGTTTCCTGCGTTGGCATTGTATAAATCCGCAACGCCCCATTCATTCCCATTGTAGACAGTCACATTTTGGAACACGATATCCCAATCATTATTATTGAAATAAACCGTCAGCTCGCGGAAATCAATGGTTTTATTGTTTCCGTTAATGATTAGCTTTTTATCACTGCGATTCGTAAAAGCCTGTATAACACCAAAGCCACTTGTTTTATCTGACATCTTGAAATTATCCGTAATATTGATATAGGTAATCTCTGTTTTGTTGTTATTGTTGCTGGCGCTTCCCATCGCAGTACCAATCGACAACGCATTATCCCATTCTGCGCGGGAACCTACATCAAAGTAGCTGACATTGTCAAATTGACCATCTGTTACCTGCGGAACGGGTAATGTTCTTGTTGTCGGTGATCCAAGATCTAGTGCCGCTCTTGTCCCACGTTTGGCTGAAGTTTCTTTTTCTTCAGCACTAGTTGTTTCTTCCGTGGCTTCTTTTTCAGTCACAGATGATTCTTCTGTTTCTTTGCTGCTTTCTTCTTCATCAGCCTTCGCTTCAGCTTCTTTATCAATTTGCAAAGCTTCTGTTTTACCGATTGCTTGATCATTCATTACGTGAACGCCTGCCATTGTTGTTTGTTCTGGCAATTTATCAAATGCCACGTCAAGTTCCAATGTTTGGCTTAAACTTTTTTGCAAATCAACCTCTAACACATTCGTCTGACTATCAAACGAAACCAACTCTGATTCTTGCTGATTTTTCCCTTTTGAATACGTCACTCCATCTGGAAGTTCGATCTGCAAACGGTCCTTTTGGATAGCCTGCCCTTCCAACTCCACTGGTGCATAATCGATCTTCAAGGAAAGTTGATCAGTCTTGGTGTCGACCGATACAGCAGACTTGCCATCTACTGTTAACTGTACCTGCGGATCAACAGTGTCTAGATCACTCTCTACTGCCGCTACACTACCAGAAGGAAGGACAATATTTAGCACCAACACCAAACTAGCCACCCAACTAGAAATTTTGTGCTTCATTATTTTCTTCCCCCTCTCTTCGTTTTTTTACCACGAATAATAGTATTCCTAAAACAAGAACTACTCCCGAAAGAAACAGCTTGTTGCTTAAGAGCTCGCCTGTTTTTGGTAATACTTTCCCTAGAACAGTAGCGTTTGAGCCCCCTCCTGTTTTAGGAATACTAGTAGTGTTCGAACCACGTACTTCGTCATCCTTTGCGTCCGTAGCTTCATCGCCCCAGCCAGACAGCTGGATTGTTGTTTCAGATTCCGCGTTAGATGTCGAAGCCTGTGCCGAAACAGGAGAAGCTGCTAAAAGAAACCCCAGTAAAGCTATACATACGATTACTGAAAAACGTTTCATCGCTTTATCTTCCTCCTATTGTTGTGTCTTTTTTTCCCTCTTTTTACGAAAGAGAACCACAAGTAATACAATCAACAAGAAGGCAATGATCGCAACCAGAATATAAAGCAGATAATTTGGCTCAGGTTCTGGATCATTGATCGCTTCCTCATTTAGCTTGTTGGCTTCTTCTCTTGTAACCGTGAAATCTTTCGTCCATTCCCATGTCTGCTCCTTCCACTTTGAATCAGTGGTCGTTGCTTTCAAGTGAAGAGTATAATTTCCCGCTTTTAATGGCTCCTTCCCTAAGAAAAAAGGAACGTTGAAATTGGAATTTGGGGCCATTTTTCGATCCTTCAGCTGACCAGTAAGCAGAGCATTCTTGCTGCCCTTTTTAGTGACTTTTCCAGTGAAATTCAAGTTTGAAATAATCGCTGGCTGATCGTTTTGAACATTGGCATTGATAACCTTCTGATAGTTATTTAAATCAGGAAAGACGTTTAACAGATTCATATTTGGAGCGGCTATTTCATTTTGAATTGTCAATTTAACAGCCATCGCATAAGCAAAACGATTTTCAATATTGATACCTGTTTTTTTCTTTTCCTCTTTTTTTGTATCAGACGAAGCTTGATCATCCTTTTCAAAATACCAAGAACCTAAAATGACACCCTCTGGCGCATCCTGCGGAACGTTTAGTTTCATCGTGACAACTTTTTTCTCTCCTGGTGAAAGCGTCTCTGTACCGTTTCCTTTGATTTCTGCAATATCTGAAAAAAGAAACTTCAGACTCTTGTCCTCATTTTCTTTTGCTAAAGGGGCAGAATAATTGATCTCGCCATTAGCATTTGTATAGGTGGTATAATCACCCATTTTAATTTTCATTCCAGCAGAACTATGATTGGTTACTTCTGCTTGAATGTCAATTTCGTCTCCCGGATTCGCCTTTAAATCATAAAAGGAACTAGTCTCATCTACCTGAGGAGTGGTCGGTGCTACTTTAGCAACGCTGTATCCAGCACTTTCACCTTCTTCGGCATGCACCGCAAGAGAGGGGCCGACTGCTAGAATAAGCGCGAAAGTAAAAAAAAGTTGTCTTAAACGTTTCACGGATGCTCTTCCTTTCCAACTACTATCTTAACTATTGTTTATCGAACGGTTTATGGCGCAGCAGTAACTGTCCAAGTGATCGTTGAATTGAATGTTCCAGTAGCCGCTGTCCCTGGTGCGACCGTTAATGAAGCTGGTGTTGTTTCTGCAACATTGCTAGTTGTATTTCCTTTACCAACTAGGTCATCTTTTTTCACTGTTTTTAATACAGTAACAGCTGAGCTTGATCCAACAGGAATACTCGCAGCAGTTGCTAAGATTGTGTCATCCGCAATTGCGTCAGTCGTTGCCGTATTTCCTTGTGTTGCATTCGCAATACTGTTACGTACTACACCTTTTGGTAACGCTAAAGATGAACCGGTTAATTCTTTTGTTCCATTTGAAAATTCTGTACGGCTTGCAGTCACCGACCAGCCATTTGTTCCAGCATCACGGTTATCACGAACTTCTAGGTAATTTGTCACTGTTTCTGTATCGTTGTAAGTCCCACCTGCTTGATTTACTTCATGTGAACCAAAATCGAACCTTGGAACGACTTTCAAGATCAACGGACCTACTTCTGGTGTTGGAATAACTGGATCTGGATTTGGCTTACTTGGATCTGTTGGATCACTTGGATCGCCACCACCTGTGTTTTGTTTAAATTCAACTGTCCCTGTTGAATCAGCAGCAAATGCAGATGAAACGCCTCCCAAAAGCATTGTGCTCATCATTAAACCTGCAACCATTAATTTTGTCTTTTTCATAATAAATAATTCTCCTTTTTAGTTAGTTGGACCGCCATCAGTTAGGATCCAGTAAATTTTATTCGAATACTCGCCTGCTTTAGCTGTATCTTTCGGGATGTTGAGAGATACACTTTGAGACTGCCAAGAATTCGTTGATGTTGATTTTCCTGCCTTTTTCGTTGTATCACTTGGAGCACTAAAAATGATCTTCTCTTCATTGCTTACTTCTACACCATAAGTCGTTAAATCAGAAGCTAGCTCCGTCGAACCGGCACTGTTGTTTCTATTCCGTGCTTCTCCTACTGGAAGAATCAACGTCGCACCTTTCAGTTCATACGTCGTTTTTTCATCTCGCAAATACCCGTCTTGACGAACCTTCAATGTCCACCCATACGTATCTGCATCCCGATTGTCCGTCACCTGCAAATATTGCTTGTGATCTGAAACACCTTCTGCTTGATACTCATGTGCCGCATGATACATCTTTTGTGTCCCAAAATAGAATCCTTTCGGAGCTACATCTAATGACAAAGGTCCCTTCTCGTCAGTCGGCGGATTGTTAGGATCTTCAGGCTCCTGCGGTTTCGATGGATCTAAAGGATTTTTAGGATCTGTAGGCGAACCATTTTCTACTAAATTAATTTCTCCATCTGACTGAACTTGATTTGCAGCTGCATATCCCAAAGCATTAAAACTTACACCCATTCCAACAAGCCCTACAAAGAAAATCTTTCTGAACATCCTCTTTTTCATTTACTTCACCTCCTTAATCCGCATATAATCCCCTTATTAGAAAACACTACTCGGCTTCCTGAATTTAACTTCTTAAAAATTAATTAAATTATAAAGAAATTATTTTGCAAATATTTTTAATATATTAGTTACGAAATTAGTGTAACAACAAAAAGATATTTTTGTAAACATTCTATTTATGATTAATTTTTGTGGTTTTCTCTTAAAAAAGGTCTTTTACCCCCTCAAAAAAACATTGATTTAATCGACTTCTTGTTAAAAACAACCAACTTTCTAAACATATCTTTATTATTTTTTAACCGATTTATAGTTAAAAAACGAAAATATGATTCTCTTCAATAATGTGATTTGTTACTATAAATCCAACCGGAAAATAATTAAATTATGAGGGAGAATTAAATGAAATCTATATTATTAAGCGACGACTCAAAAAAAAAAATTGAAATTTTTCTTGAAATGAATAACTTAGAGGATGGGAAGTATTCTATAAGTACCATTATTAACTTGCTGCGATTTTCTAAAAACACTGTCTATCACCTGTTGGAGAGTATTGCGATAGATTTAGATACACTTTTTAACTACAAACTCTTTGATGAAAACGGCAAAATAATTTGGTCAAAAAAAGCCTTTGATATGAATCGTTACAATCAATTCTTGTTACAAAAATCACTCCCATACAAGTTCATCTTATTCATCTTACGAAATCCTGATAAAACATTAGAGGATTTTTGCAGCGCTTCCTTTACTAGTGCATCAACCATTCGAAGAACACTCCAACCTTTTTTGACTTTTCTAAAAAAATTTGAAATAAAAGTAAATTTATCTTCTATGAAATTAGAAGGAAATGAATATGAAATACGGATGTTGTTCCATACCGTCCTTTGGTCATGCTCATTAGGTCAAGGAATTATCTCAGTTCAAGAGAATGTGGAAAAGGAAGAGGAGGTACTAAAAAAACTCGGTTTTGCGGACTGTCCCTATATTAATACCAACGACATCCTGACGATTCTGTTAATCGCAAAATTGAGGATTCAAAATAATTTCCCTGTGCTTGAGCCTCCCGCTTCCATTGATTTTGTTCCTGTTAAAACGACAGATGTACTACTTGACTATTTATCTAGTTTTATTTCCTCCACCGCTTTGTTGGAGGCGGAAGTGAGAAGCATCGTATTTCAGATTTATTTTTCAAATCTTTATTTTCACAAGGATGACGTAAGAGTGACGGATATCCATCACTATTATCTTGAAAAAAAGAAGGGGAGTAAATTTATTCCAGTAATAGATAAGTTATTCCGAAGACTTGACCTAAACACAGATCACAACCGGACACTTCCATTAGTGAATTTGATTTCTATTTTTTTGAGTTTTTCGCTCAATCGCAGACCATTACCTTGGATGAATGAATTTTCGGATTATGAGGTTCTATTTCCAAGTATTGCTCCTCAAAAGATTACTACCGTAGAAGCATTTTTTTCAAAGATTTCTTGCAAAAAAGAATTCAATTGGCTTTCCAAGTATCCACCTGAGTTTTATAAATATGTTTATTACATCTTAAATCCTTACATAGTCGAAAAATCACTCAACGTTAAGGTAGCGATCGTCCCGATTCCAAATCATCGGATCATGTCCGAACTCGATCATTTTCTGTCTCTATTTTCCTTCGTTGATGTCAGCTATAACGATCAAGCCGATTCAGACATCGACTTATTCATTAGTACATTCGAATCATTAGTCCCTGATGAAACGACCTCATTTTTTTTAGTCAGTACAAATGAACTTTCATTAGAGACGAAAAATCATTTATTTTCCATTATGTACAAGCTTTACTTTGAGAAAAAAGAGAAAGCATAGGCACAGTTTCCTATTCTCTTCCCTGTTCACTAACTAAAAAGAAGCCGACTAGACTGTTTTACGTCTAATCGGCTTCTTTCGCCTAAAAATTTTTAATGATACAGGACAGTCAGGATCCCATTATCTTTTTTAAACCTTTATGTACTTTACTTTTAACTATTTAGTATATTGGATAAAAGCAATACTTTTAGCAACCTAACTTTATTTATAGAAAATTGGAAAAGCTCAAGTATATTCCCAAGCTTGCTGTGTATATATAGGTGACAGAAACAATTGAAGGGAAGTGATCTTTTTGGAAGACTTGGAATTGCTGCAAAAAATTGTCCAACGAAACGAAGAGGCTTTTGAGACACTGATTGATAGGTACTCAAAACTGCTTTGGGTCGTTTCTTTATCCATACTTGGCAAGAATCATGATCCGCAGGATATTGAAGAAATTGTTAGTGAGACATTTTTAAGAATATGGAAGGCGCCGACAAAGTATCAACCAAAGCGCGGATCGCTGAAGAATTATCTGATCCTAATCACCAGGAGCCTCAGTATTAATAAGATTCAACGTAATCAAAAAGATTACCTGCTCAATGATGATTTCACACTTGAAAATGTACCAGCAGCAGAAGAAGATCGCTCGTTTATTGATGACATCGTTTATTTGATTAATAGTTTGAATAGCCCTATGCGTGAGATTTGTTTACAGCGTTATATTTTTGAAAATACCCCAGCGATGATTAGCGAGGATCTTAAAATCCCACTAAAAACCGTGAATAATTATCTTTATCGTGGGAAAAGGATTTTGCAGCAAACGTATGACGAAGAAGACATGACGTTTTTATTATCACTAAGTAAAGGAGCGGATCGAAATGGCAAAAAAATATGATGAACACCCATTAGGGAAGCTTTCTGATGAAACGCTCGATCAAATTTTAGAACATTACGGCAGTGGCTACTCCGCTGAGAATAAAGCGAATATCCTACAAAAAATACAACTCAAAAAATCAGAACCCGTCGTTTTAGCTACCTTTTCGAAACGTAAATTATTAATGATTGCCGTACTCGTATTGCTGTTCCTTCCAATAGGAACCTATGTTGCAGCAAAACTTTGGGAGATTACTGTTGAAAAGCAGAACTATCAGCTCACAACAAAAATTGATAAACCCGCTGCTCAACAGCCGGATACTGGTAATTACCGATTAGTCGCTGACTATGTGCCGAAGTATTTTAAGGTTCATGATACACGTATAGAATTATCCTTTTATGAGGAAATAGCTGTATCTTCAAAAAATGACGAAAATTTGGAAAATCTAGCAAATTCGCGATCAATCTCCTTTACTCTCTATGAGTTAAACAAAAAAGAGACAGTTATCGATGACTACGTGAAGGATTATAAGGAGATCAAGCTTTCAAAAGGTTCCGCTTATATTTTTGAAAAATTAGACCCTTTTGAGAATACAGAAGCGATCATAGCGAGAAAATTTTTTGAAAAACAAAATAAGTTTGTCGAGTTGAAATGTTATGGAGACATTTCGGAAAAAGAAATCACGAAGATTCTTGATCAGCTGTCCTTAGTCAATGTGGCTACCAAAGAAGAAGCAACGATTTGCCCTGATTATCTAACTCCTGAAGATGAGTTAGAAAGGTTCGGGACTGTTGACCCAATGACCCTAGATAGCAACAACAAAAACGAGGTTGTTCAACTAAATGAAGGCATCCATACGATTGACATTAACGGTACACCAGTGGAGGAACTCACTGTTTCCAAGGTAACACTTAGCGATAAAATTGCTCAGAAATACCTGTCCATCTTAAAGAAACAAATGAAAGCTGGGACCTATGAGGAACGAGAATTTGGAGAGAAGTGGGATAAAAAAGGCAAGCTTCAACCGATCACAGCGATAGAATACACAAATGGAGATGGGAAAGATACTTTGAATAGAGAAATTAGGAAGTTTAAAATACAACCTAAGTATCTAGAAATTGAAATGAAGGTTAAAAACATGCAGGATAAAACGAGGAATTATTCTCCTAT
Organism: Enterococcus sp. DIV0756; assembly: GCF_051710745.1. Lineage (NCBI taxonomy): Bacteria > Bacillati > Bacillota > Bacilli > Lactobacillales > Enterococcaceae > Enterococcus > Enterococcus sp. DIV0756. The sequence continues at coordinate 3,187,709 of NZ_JBIOLF010000001.1, forward strand.
TACGCTACAGGTGGAACAATTAGCCAAACAGGGAAATTTCATTACGAACCTAAGTAATGAAACGACTCTGGTTCATAAAGACCTGTCAAATCCAATTGATCCTTATCGTTATATCGACAGTCCCGCCCATCCATTGCCAACGACCGTTGGAAAAATCGTTGATAATCTTATCGTGGATGAGCCTGAAGAGGAGCGACCAATCGCTCCGGGGGAAACAATTACTGTTACTGTGGGCTATATCTTAGCAAGAGAAAACTACAGTAATCTCTTTTTAAACATAAATGCCTACTTTCCTGACTATCGTTATATTCAATTGACTCAATAGCTCGAATACTTAAAAATTACTGCCAAAGACGACATTCCTAGTCAAGAAATGTCGTCTTTGACTTATTTAGCTTATCTAGGGTATTTCATAGCTCACTTTTCAATGTTTTTTTGACTAATCCGCGAACACTATACTCCATTCATCACGCTTACTTAAAAATTCTTTGGCTAAGTCCTGTGCGCCTTCCAGCGTATGGTTCGCTGCCCAACCACATTGGACGGGATTGCTTGCGGGAACTTCGGTAGCGGTCAATACATCCTTCATCGTCATTTCCACCACATCCATGATCTCATCGATAGTGTCATGGTTCAAAACAGTTAAGTAAAACCCTGTTTGGCAGCCCATCGGTGACCAGTCCACGATATAATCCGCATGATTGCGAATCAGTTCTGCCGTTAAATGCTCCAACGAATGCAGCGCCGCCATATCCATATAGGCTTGATTCGGTTGTTTTAGCCGAACATCATATTTAACGATCAAATCGCCATTCACTCCAGTTTTCTTATCTGCCACTCGAATATAGGGTGCCTTTACCTTTGTGTGATCCAAATTAAAGCTTTCAACATTCATTTTCATCTTATTCTGCCTCCATTATTTTTTCTGCGATGACTAGCCAAACAAAGCGATTCATTTGTTGGTACCTTGTTTGGAAACCATTTATGCGGAATAGTTCTTCCAGCTCACTCATCAAAGGATAGTATTCCCGTTCAAGATCAGCCGCTAAGCTGGCTCGGCCCGCTGTTTTTTCTGTTGCCAAGATTTCTGTATATGCCTTCTGCGATAGAAACATCGTATCCCCAAAAACGATCTTCCCGCCAACAGGCAAGAGTTGACTATAGCGGTGAATCGCGCGCGCTTTTTCCTCAATGGTCAAATGGTGAAAGACCAGATTTGAAGCGATCGTATCTACTGTTTCCGAGGGGACAGGGAAATTTTCCATGTCACCAGCGGAAAATGCGAGCTCCTGTAATCCGACTTTTTCAGCCGCGATCGTTCGCATTTCCGCTGATGGCTCCACTGGATAAACGCTCTTACCAGCAACAACTAGCTTCTCCGTTAAATTACCGGTTCCGCTGCCGAACTCTAATACTACCTCCCCTGAAGCAGCAGTGATTTCATCCAGTATTTGCCAATAATTAGCGAAGACTTCTTGATATTCCGGATTCCCGCCATTCACCTCATCGTCGTAATCCACTGCCCACTCTTCAAAAATCGGCATAAATTCCAATCCCATATTGTTAACCTCTCTCTATTTTCGTCTGTCTATTGCCTTGGTGTAAAAATGAAAAGCTAAAATTCTTAACTCATGCACAACGATTGATCTCGTGCATTTTTTTGCCAACTCATAAGAACCATGACTTGGCAAATTCCTCAATACACTTCTCGAGAATAAATCTCTTTCGACAAATAGCGATCCCCCGCATCGGGAAAAATGGTGACCACCTGACTGCCCGCGGGCAGCTTAGCAACTTCTGACAAGGCAGCCACCATCGCCGCACCGGCTGAACTGCCGATCAATGTGCCCTGTTCCTTAGCCAACCGACGGGTCATCGCAAAGCCAGCAGCATCACTGATCGTAGCAAAATCAGTGACTGGCAAGCCTTCAAGAAATTCAGGAATAAATTCAACCCCAATCCCCTCGATCTCATGACCGTGGCTCGCTCCGCCATTAAGGATTGAGCCTTCCGGTTCCACACCGATCAAACGGACTGTGGAATTTCTTTCCAACAGATAGCGTGCCACTCCGCTAAAGGTTCCTCCGCTGCCGATTCCTGCAACAAAACTGGTGATCTCTTCTCCAAGATCCTCAACCAATTCAGGACCCAAAGAATAATAATACGCTGCTGGGTTGGCTGAATTTTCAAACTGCAAAGGCAAATAACTATCTGAAATTTCTTCGTGAAGTCTTTTCGCTTCTTTGATCGCACCACTGATTCCCTCGGCAGTCGGCGTATGCACGATCGTTGCTCCTAAGGCGCGCATCAGCGCTTGCTTCTCCAAACTAAATTTCTCTGGAACTACAAAAATCGTTGGCAGCTTCGCTTCTAATGCAGCGAGCGCAACACCAATCCCCGTGTTTCCCGCTGTCGGCTCAATAATCGTCGTCCCTTCTTTGATTTTCCCCTGCTTCAGCCCCTCTTCGATCAGATAAACACCTAATCGATCTTTGATACTGCCCCCCGGATTCAGATATTCCAGCTTCGCATAGATCGCAGAATTCTCAGGGATTTCCTCAAATTGTTGGTGAGTAAAGCGCAGCAACGGGGTATGCCCGATCGCTGATTGAATAGAATCAATAATCATAGTTGTACTCCTCGGATTTATTTTTAAACATGTATTCAATCATTTTTAGGTAACAAAAAAAGGCACTGACTATTAATCAGCACCTTGAGCTTCCACTATTGTGTCCCTATAATCCCGTTCAACGGGGTATACAGGTAGCCAAAATAATCGAAAAATTGGGCAGTTAATAGACATGACAAAACGGTATGCTGCTTTTTAGCACCATACAACAACAGCAAGATTCAGTTGCGAACTGTTTGCTGAATGTCATGACTCTACCTCCAAAAATTTTTAGACCATTTAGAATAGTTAAAAAATTACCATAGATAGCGATTACTGTCAAAGGAAAAACTCATTGGAAATTAATCAAAAACTGTAAGGAAGGATTATTAACACGCGAAAAAAACGATCATGTCAAGGCGTGTATCAAGTCGCATCCAAATCTTGCAAGCGTCAATTTTCTTTTTCAAGACTTCTATATCCTTCCCTATCAACGATTCAGTATAAAAGAAGAATCAACTATGGTTTTTGACTCCTTAACTCCTGAAAACGAGTCAGAACGGATTGATACGGCTGCTCCTATGATATTAGATAGCAACAACAAAAACGAGGTCGTCCAACTCAATGAGGCGATCAGCACGATGGACCTCAATGGTACGCTCATGGAAGAAATCACTGTATTCAAGGTAACGCTTAACGATATGATCGCTTCGAAATACTTGTCATCCTTAAAGAAACAAGTGAACGCAAGAACAGCTGATTCGCTATCAAGTCAACCATATTGTGTATCTCTTCTGTCCTTTAGTCTTTTCATTTCAGGCGGTTAATCGTCGATTTCAAGATATTTTTATTTTAGGCACTGCAAATATTGATATAGTAATTTTGTACCAAATAACTAGAAATAAGGAGATTTTCAATCATGAACAGTCCAAAGAAATTATCTAAAAAAGAAAGTAAGAAAGTAATCGGTGGAACCTATTACGGGAATGGAGTAAACTGTGGAAAAACAACTTGTACGGTTAATTGGGGACAAGCTTGGAATGAAAGTCTGAATCGCTTTGGTAATTCACTTGTTAGTGGATTGACTGGTATTCGTCAACATTAATTCTTCAAAATGAGAGGAGGGAATAATTTGGAAGATAACCAATTATTTGAACTAATTGACAGATCATACAATGAGGATCTATCAAATCAACCTCAAAAATATAAAGATAGTCTTTTAGAAAGCGCAAAGATGCTAATGGATGGCTCTGATGAATTAAGTGTATGTGTAAATATCTATAAAAGCTATCATGAGAACTATATTGTACCTATGAGCCTTCCAACAGAAAATCGACTTTTGTATCAATATATTCAAGATAAGTTGAAAAAACTAGATCAAAAAAGGTTACGCGATTTTAACATTGGTTATGGTCTTATCGCGACACACAATACATTCAGCCCTTTCAATTAGCAGACATTGATTGAACGTTAAAAATAGGAATCTTTTATAGAATTAATCATTAAGACAAGTAGTACCTTATTATCACGCTAAGATACTACTTGTTTTTTTAGTATTAGTTAGCTTCGAAACCTATTACTGGAAAAAATATCTATCTAAGTCTGGATAACTCATTCATCCAGGCTTTTTCCTATTTTTGCTAACAAGCCAAAACATTTAATTATATTTCTTAACGTTGGGGCAAGTCAAACAGCAACTTCGATTTAGCCCCCCCAACTTAGAGTGACTCGAACGATCTTTCAACGTTTCTAAGATCGAAACATTCGAAATTGGGGGTTCTTGTTCGAAATTGCGATTCGCAATATTTTTCAAAATCCGTTATCTTGTAGTCATCGGTCGAGAATAAGCAATAATTGACAAGGATGGAACCATTTAGGGAGCGCAGCGAATTCCTTAGTTACCAAACCCTTCCATTACCAGATAAATGAATAAAACTTATAATTATACTCCAAATTGAAAATTAGTTCAAATTGCAATTTGACACAGACACCCCCCAATTTGACCATTTTTGAGGGAAAATGGGCCCTTTTCACCCCAAAACGTGTCAAATTGGGGGGTGTCACGGTTATTTTGCGATTCGCATTTTTTTGCTAGATCCCGTATCTTGTAGTCAATAAAAAAAATAAGTGTAAGCAGGACGCTGCTTCCTTTTTCAAATAGAAAATAGTAAATAGTAAATGATCAGATATCAAACCCACAAGGAGGAAATTCGAATGAATGAACCGCTTTTAACTTATCGCCAAACTTTTTCATTAAAACCAGAAACACTTGAAAAACGCATTATGGACTATTATCAAGAAACCCAAAACAGCAGCTTAACCATCAAATATATCTTAGCTTTACGTGTCCGCTTTAAACTAGGCGCACAAGAATTTGATCACATTCTGGAGGACCTTGTCCGCTACCTATTCATGAACACGAAAGCCACTCGAACAATGAAACGCTTCTTCTATTATTTCAAGGACTACTTTATGGAAGCTGAATGGAAACGACTAACACTGAGGATCTTTCCGCTAAGAAACTTTGGAAAAAAGATTCTTTCGGTTGTCCGTTCCTTAATTCCAAGCAGTCGGCCTGAAGAAACCACAGAATCATGAAAGGTCGCCTCACTCACAAAAAATATGAAAGGAAAAAGCCTATGAGAACTGAAACAACCGACTTAGTCGCCCTATTTGGAAAGAATAACGGTGGCAGACACAGCTGGCGCTACAAAGATGTAGACACCAGCTTATCCGCAGCTGAAATCAGAGAAGCGTGTGAATTATTAACGACACTCGATCTTTTTGAACAAGATGGCGTGAAGCTATTTGATTCCGCGCTATCAGCGAAGTTCGTCACCACGATTGAAACGATCATTTTTGACTTGGAACATGAGCCAGAAGAGACACAACCAGAAGTCCCACGATCGGATGAATCCACTTGTGAAGAGGTACCTTGCTTTGAAGTTCCTGATGAACTAGAAAATAACCCAACTAGAACGCAGAACGATGATAATCCTTTTCTGGTTCCTGCTTTCATTCAATCAGACGGACATCACTATGAACGATTGACACAACTTGAAACAAGTAACAATACAAATTCCGTTATCAGAGGAACCACTGAGTCACTCCCATGCAAAAAAGAAAAACAACCAATTAATCCAATGGATGCGGACTGTCAAAAGCCAACAGCCGTTTTGACAAATGAGGTTGATAAACCTCTTCAAGACACTGTAGGAAACACAAGATTTACTCGTTGGATTCAAAAAATCAGGAGTCGAAACAAGGAAGCGCCGGACATTACACCACGAGAATAGTTTTCGCTTGACGAATGTCTGAAGCGAGGTTGTAAGAAGGGCAGTGATGGACCATCACATCCTCTTCTATTCGTTGTATCAGCAAAGAAAGTGACTCAATTTTGGGGTATTTCCTTCGCTTGTGGTTGGAATCGGTCTCATTTATAATTGATCGTATCAAAACAAAGGAGGTTCTTGTTTGACTAACTTGTGTTTATTATCGGTGAGTTGCTCTTCATTTAGTTAAAAAATCCATTTATATGAGGAGAGCAAAACAATGAAACTAACCATTCGAGAAACAACCAACGAAGATAAGCAAACAATTTTTCACGTGGAAAAACATGCATTTGGAGAAGTGGATGAAGCCGATTTGACTGAAAAGCTATTGACCGATCCAACCGCTCAGCCGCTTTTGTCCCTTTTAGCCTTCGACGAGGAGGAACCTGTCGGACATATCCTGTTTACGAAGGCGATGCTTACAAATCATGAGGAGCTTTCTGTCATGATCCTCGGTCCATTAGCCGTGGTACCTGACTATCAGAAACAAGGAATCGGCGGACGATTGATCGAAGAAGGACTGCACCTGCTGCAACAAAAGCAAGTGGAATTGGTCTTCGTCTTGGGACATATCGAGTATTATCCAAAGCATGGCTTCAAGCCCGCGTTGCCACTCGATTTCCAAGCACCTTATCCAGTGGAAAAAGGCAAAGAAGACGCGTGGATGGTTCAAGCATTGAATCCTGATTTTCCCTTCGAAGACTACGCTGGAACTGTGCGCTGTTGCGATGAATTTATGCACCCAGAATATTGGCGAGAATAATTCTTGATCAACAAATGGGGCCGTACACCTATCCTGTTTCGTGTACGGCCCCATTTTTTATTTTACGTATAGTCCGGATAATTGATCCTTATCGTTAAATGAAATTGTATAGGTGAGTTTCGCATTCTCGTATTTTGTCACTAGAACGACTTTATACATCTCTTCAATCTTTTCAACAGAAGATTTAGTGATGGATTTATACGCCCCCGCCTCATCAATCGTCGGTTCAAGTTCCTTCAATTTTTCTTCTGTCAGCGATTTTTTCATTTTACTATCAAATTGAGCAATCATTTTACTGTATTCTTGGTGATTTAAATTTTTTACCACGTCTTCGGCTTTGGCTTCATATTTTTTTGCGGTTTTTTCATCGACCTTTTCTCCACCACTGCTACAAGCCGTTACTATCAGACCCGTCAATAAGATGAAGAATACTTTTACTAATTTTTTCAACATGATCCCCACTTTCTTTTTAGGTTTAGTGTATAAAGAAACAACAAACTACTAATCAGAATAAGTGCTCCTTCTATCACCATCAGGCTGTTCGCGAAATATAGCGGGATGACGACGATCAGAGAGTTCACCAATGTGTGCAGAAACAAGGCTAGAAAATAGCAGTATTTCTGCTTTTTTTGTATGCCATACAAAACGAGCAACGAAAGCCCTACATGCAGAAGCATAGCAAATAGACGCTCCACGCCACCTATAAGTATATTCTCCTCTGACTGCGCTGTTGTCACCATCACCATCGGCAGTCCATAAAAAAGGAGCGCTTCTATCCCGCCATGTCCTAAGCCAAACCAAAGTCCTGTATTCCAAGTAGTCTGATTTGACAGCCCCCACTTCATAAAAATGAGACGACCGGTCTCTTCGAATACACCGGCACTAAATGCCAAAAGGATGCCGTATAAAAACGGTTGGGTTCCTTCAAACAAACGAAAGCCATCATTCATTGCTAGGAGTTGCAGCAAAGGAATTCTTATCAGTATTTGACTGACAACAAAGCAAGCGACGCCTATAAGTAGCGGCTTCAAATAGACTTTTTTTATCCATGCCGCAACAAGAAATCCAATCGGCAAAGCAATCCCAATTCCTACACTGAGTAGTTTAATCAACACGACCTCACTTCCTTTTATATCTAAAGAATAATTTCTCAAGGAAAAAAAGTCATAGCCTTTTGCAAAAGTGGTCGGTTTTTCAACATAAGTGGTTAGCGAATAATCAATTCCTGCGTAACAAACGGCTCTTCCCAGCTTGTGATCAATGTTAGATTTGGATGGGTATCAAGTAAACGTTTGAGTGAGTAAAGACCCACGCCCCTTCCCTTCTTATTGGAAGTCATCCCTAGTTGGTAAATTGCTTTCAAGTCGATCTCCTTACCACTAAAAGAATTACGTATTAAAAAGTGAACGACCTCTTCTGTATGAAAACAAGAGACGATCAATTGTTTGTTCTTGGAGCGAGCACTTGCTTCAATTCCATTATCTAAAAGAATGGAGATTAGACGCAGCAATGTCACGGTTTCCACTGCAATGGTTTCAACTTCTGAAGGAATATCTAGTAGCACTTGAATTCCTTGGGCCTGCGCTTGAATTAGTTTGACCCTTAATAAGCTTCGCACCTCAACTACTTTTATTTGTTGAACCTTTTCAATATTCTCTCGATGCTCTTGCAGATTCTCCTTCGACGGACGAATAACTTCAGAATAAATTTTCTTTATGACGGGCAAATTGTTTTCTTGAATGCCTTCATCTAAAGATAATAGAATGTTCTGATAATCATGGCGAAAAGAAGCCAGCTCATTGTAGGACTCTTCTAATTTTTGAACATACGCCAAAAACTCCTGATCAGCGGCTTCTTTTTGCGACAGAAGTTTCTGATTCTCTTCTTTTCTCAAGCCAATCAGCAATAAAAAAAGTAATAAGCAAGCAACCAGCATTAAGCTTTTTACCAATAGATCTTGATATTGCTCAGAAACGGCTGCCAGAACCCCAATTCTTGGACTAGATAGTATCACCGAGAGAAGATAGATTACTAGGGAAAGAAAGAGAGAGGCAAAGGTCCAGCGGGGCTTTGCCACCAAATTTCCGACTTTTCCAAGAGAATTTCTAAAAAGCAGCACGATGCAAAAACAACTAACAATCGATAAATTGCTCAGCATCATAGAAGAGAGCAATGGTAAGCGATCAACGTAAATAAATACATCTGACAGCACGGAATGAATCACTACATTCAAAACAGTCAAAGACGCACTCGTTAACAAGCTAACGGTTATATTTACTCTCAAAGACAACGGCTCCAATGTATAAAAGCGCCCTAGCACCATTAACATCGGAATAATCAAACTATTCATTTCCGGCATCCTTGTCAGTTGAATGGCGCTGACAAGCATAATAGACGTGACCGTACTATAAAAAAGCAAAAATTTCCAGCGAATATTTTTTTCACCGATAATAAAAAGATAAAGTAACACATAGGCTAAAAAATAGAGGACCATCATCAAATTATTTATAAACATGTTTGAACTCTCCAATCTTCTGCCGCACCTTTGAAAAAAATCTGCGAGATACAGGGAGCATTTCACCATTCGTCAACTCAATCTGCTTTTCTTTTTGAGAAAGGCAGCGAATGTGTTCCACGTTCACTATATAGGATTGGTGACAGCGAACTAGATTTCCCTTCTTTTCTTCAAACTCCTTAAGGCTGCCATAAAATTGAATATAGCGCTTCACGGAAACCAACTCTAAGCGATGCGCTTCAACGGTTCCAATATAGAGAACTTCTCTAAGCGGCAATTGAAAAATTGTGTGTTCATTTTCCACTACCAACATCTCTTCATAAGCAGCATAATCGAGTTGTGCGATAAAATGCGTCACTACCCGATCTAATTCTTCCGAAATTCTTTGCCAATCCTTCTTTTCAATAAAGGTCAACGCAGATACCATGTACTGATAAGACAACGGCGCCAATTCTCTATGGCTAGTCAAGAACACGATAATTCCTTGTTGGTCCAGTTCTCTGATTTTCTTCGCTGCTTTAAGCCCTGCATGCACATCTGACTTAATCTCTAAATCTAAAACATAAAGATTCAAAGCTTCAGTAAAGGTTAATTGGTGCAAAATATTCTCTAAACGCGAAGTAGCCATAACTGTTATTTCTATTTTATTCTGCATAAATTTTACGTTGAGGAGCTGCTTGATCCGTTCCGCTTGAATCGGATTATCCTCAAAAATAAATACGCCCATAGCGTTCTCCCTAGATTTCTAATTTTATTTAGCAAGCACTTTCACAAATTGATTTTACCACAATCTATTTTTCGAACAGCCCTTTATAAAATAACTATCGTAATATCTAACATTCTTAATGACTCCATTCAGGCTGTATTGTATAAGGGTTTTTCTTTGCAGATTTGCGTGAAGTTGATTATAACTAAGGAAATAAGTGTGCGAAAAGGAGTATGCCCCATGTATTCATTAGTTCCTGAAAATATGTATGAAGTCGAACAAAAATTGAATTACTTTAAAGAAAAAGGTGAAACGATCACCGAAGAAGAAGTCATTCGACAAGCCGTACTGGATAACAGTCAGCAAATCCTAGATGGTGATCTGGAAGGTCCCTACTGGAAAGTGACCTGGCAGCCAGAAGATCAGACGCTCGCTATTTTTGATATCATGAACAAGCAAGTTGGTACTGTGGATAGTCTTTCCGGCTCATTTATCGCTGACTTTCGGACGAGTGCGCCGAATGTGATTCGTCATTTGGCGGAAGCGATTCAAAAGATTGTGAATGAGAATTAATTCGTTAAAAAGCCGAGCGACTTTGTGGCTATCGATGATGATAACGCTTAGTCGTTCGGCCTTTAAGTATTTGTAAAAATGATTATCTTCTTTTGTACTTCTTATACCTAGTTGTAATCAGATGACACATTGAACTTCGCGCATCAAATCATACAAGTTGATGCACTCGACTCCCAAAGCTGCACAAACATCTGGTATCCGTGGCTCTTTGCTTGTAGGATTTTTAGAATTTAAGTTCAGATTCCGCTCTTCCATTGTCACAATTGTGTAGTCATAATCTTTTGCTAAGGCAATTAGCCATGGATCAGCCTTTTCAAAAGCAGCCCACTCATCATAACTTTTTTGCTTATAAAAAGGGGATTCAGCTACATAATTGAGCACCGTTGCATACTCATTCAATACGATACTATCGCTATTTGGAAGTATTACTTTTCCTTTTGCTAAGCAATTTTCCTCAACCCAAATCTGTAAATCATCTTTATTCTTTTTGGCGTGACACAGTTCATCTCGAACCTTATCCACTAGATAAATAGACTGATCATAGGTCTTTTTAAACCATTTCCAAAAAGAAGGAACCAAATCAAATTGATAAAACGTTCGGTAGGGTGATATTAGACTATTACTGTCAATTAGATACTTCTTCATTATCGCCCCTCCATGTGTTTCACCAAATTATCATAGGTTTTACCTTTTGCTCCTAAAAGATCGTAGGCTTCTGTATATAAGATTTTCCCTTCTTTTGCTTTCCTATTTACAGAATGAACAAAATTTAGATCCAGTCTTGAGCCTTGAGTATTGTAGTAATTTCCACCCGATTTCTTTTCACTTTGTTCTTTAGCAAGTAAATTCTCTTGCATCTCTTCTATTAACACGCCATACAGTCCATCGAATGTTTTCTTAGTAACTAAGTTTTGCTGCTTAATCTTTAAACAAACCATTAAAGCACTTACACTAAACTGACTAGAAATACTCTTCACATTAGAATATGCATCTACATCTCTTTTGAACATGCGATTCAGTAATTTTGTTGGTAACAGCATCTCCGCTGCCACTTCATTACAAAATCTTTCTAGTTTTTCATTTAAGTAAGTCTGGTCACGATAAAAGGAATCATTATACAATTCATTAACACCCAACCAAACATGAACCAACTCATGACACAAGGAGAATATTCTTCCATTTAAACTATCTCTTGCATTTAGAAAAATCAACGGCGCATAGGCATCAATGACTACGAACGCTCTAAACTCAGAAATATCTAATGGTCTATGGGAATTATTACCAACAATCCCACTTTGCATAACAAGAATGCCTGCATCACTACTAGCTTTTCTAAGCACATTAAACGTGTCATTACCCTTTCTATTCCAATCACTGGCTAAACCAAGATACGCAATTTTTTTTTCAGCCAATCTCTTGGGATCATCATTCATATTCGCGCTTCCTACAATTTCAAGCGGTAAAAAACCATCTTCTATCAATGTTTCTCTCATGAAACTCTGGCGTGTTTCCATGTGTTTAATCGTATCAATCAAATCTCTACTTGGTTCATCATGCATTTCATTATCAATCGTTCGATATTTTAATAAATCGACCTCTTCAACTGGTGGTTTTTTTAGAAAAAAATAGCCGAAAGGGATTCGTAATTCCTTACTTAGCTTATTCAGTTCACTGACACTTAACTCACTTTCAGTAGATACCCACTCATCAATTTTAGAGAATTTTTGAGAAACTTGAACAATACTTTTACCAGAAGATTGTATTGCCCATTGAATAATAGTTGGTTTTACAATAATTCCTTTTGCCATTATTTTCACCTCCATTACAACTCAATCTTACCACAAATGATTCTAAATAATGTGTCTAGAATTTGTTCAATTTCCTTTCAAGATTTTTATCTAATATACGTAAAATCCCTTCTTTTGCAGCAAACCGTTGTAGGATTATTATTGTGCTCGTCCAAGTATTGTTTCAAGGCAGATATTTTAATCTTTTCTTCAATGTGAAACGGCAGTTTTAAAATATCCACAATTATTTGTTCTAGACTGGTCACATACAAATAATTGTCAGCGGCAGATTTTCTTAGAGAGATGCGTTCGTCTTTTTTAGAATGGCTGCTGAAGAGAGAATAGCTTTAGAATTCAGAAATAAACTGTTAAAAAGGATTTCATGATGACGCCCTACTCTTGCTCAAATTCTCTAACTGAATAATCAGACGAACCTTCATTATTCCTCCCAAGAACAAATCCTCGCTTTTTAAAAAGGAACGTAGTAGAATCTACTTAACTTATTAAAAGTAAGTGATTTTTACAAAGTACGAAGGAGGTCTTCCTTATGAAAAAAATTGGCTTTTTGAGTTTCGGCCATTGGATGGACCAAGGCTCACTTGTTAAAACAGCACAAGATTCCTACCTGCAATCAATTGATTTAGCAGTCGAAGCGGAGAAAATCGGGATTGATGGCGCCTATTACCGCGTGCATCATTTTGCGGATCAAATCGGTTCCCCTTTCCCATTACTTTCAGCGATCGGTGCAAAAACCAGCAAGATCGAGATTGGAACTGGCTTAATTGATATGCGTTATGAAAATCCTTATATGATGGCAGAAAATGCTGGACTTACGGATATTATCACTCAAGGAAGAGTTGAATTAGGTGTAGGCCGTGGCTCACCTGAACAAGTTCTTGATGGTTGGAAATATTTCGGCTATGACTACAGTGAAGAAGAAATCAAGGATGTTACTCGCGAACGGACCTTGGAATTTTTGAAATTGATCGAAGGCGGGCGTTTTGCTGAACAAAATCCACAACCAATGTTCCCGCAAGCACCTGGAAAATTACGCTTAGAACCTTATTCAGAAGGCTTACGCCAACGAATCTGGTGGGGCGCTGGTTCGACACAAACTGCCGTTTGGGCAGCACAACATGGAATGAACTTGCAATCATCCACGTTGGTAAACTACGAGACCAACGAACCCTTCCATGTGCAACAAGCAAAACAGCTGCGAGCGTACAAAGAAGCATGGAAAGCAGCTGGTCACGATTTCGAACCACGTACATTGGTAACACGTTCGATCCAACCAATTACTACAGATATGGACCGTCAACTATTTGGTCATCAAGGCGATGACGCTAAGTACGATCAAGTTGGTTTCTTAGCTTATCATCAAAATCCTACAATCTTTGGGAAGACCTTTGCGGGTGAACCAGACAAGATCGTCAAGGAATTGGCAGAGGATGAAGCGATCAAAGAAGCAGATACGGTGCTAGTTACGATCCCTAATACGTTGGGAGTCGACTACAATATGCACTTACTTGAAACTATTGTAAAAGATGTCGCCCCTGATTTGGGTTGGCGCTAGAATAGAAATTAGAAAAAAGAGCGGGTCTGAAAAATCTCAGATTCGCTCTTTTTTAGGGGGTTCGTATTTATTTTACAATCGATACAGGTCCGGTACATACTGCCGTAGAAACCTTATAGTAAGTATCTGGATACTCCTCGTCCACAACAATAAACACCGCAAGTGCCATATCAGAAAAACCTGACTGGATGATATTGATGTAGTGTCCGCCATTGGTATAGTCTCCGGCTCTTCCTGCCTCACGTTCATACTCAATGTATTGCAGGAACATTTGCTTCGCGATCAATTGTGCTAGAATGGTCGAATCGTCCTCTACCTCTACTTTTCGAATATATGTGTGAGAAATATTTTCCGTCCAGAAACCCATTTTTTCCGATCCAATTTCACGATCAACAACATAGGTTTCACCGCTGACGGTATTTGCTGGGCGTGTATGAGAAAAATTGTACATCACTTCGACTGCTCGTTCAGCAACTTCACGATAGGCTGCTTCGTCCTTCGTATTGCTGACTTTTTTCTCGCCATATTTCTCCTGTTCTTCCTGAACCAGTTGTTCAAAATGCTTCGCGACTTCTTTAGAAAACGCAACATTCACTAGGTTATCCGCCTGATCAACGGTGACTCTCGTATCGTCCTTTACTACTTGATCCTTGATTGTTTGGACCGCAGGATCATTGGCGGGTTTGATCGCTTCAATAATTGGGTCGATCTTCTTGTAGGTGATCGTTGTTGTATAGGTCGTGATCGTATCGCCATTGGCTAATGTTTCGACCGTCTTGATTGGCTCGGATTCAGAGATTTTTCGGTACCCGGTCAGATCCGTCAATTCATTCCCAGCTTCATCGACATGCTTCGTGACATACTTATCTTTGTTTTGAATTTTATGATAGGTCACGGTAATCGTATACGTGGTAACCGTATCGCCGTTAGCTAACGTTTCGACTGTCTTCACGGGTTCAGACTCACTGAGCTTGAAGTAACCTTCAAGACTGGTCAATGGATTGCCTGCTTCATCCACGTTGATCGTCACTTGTTTCTCTATGTTGGCAATTTTGTGATAGGTGATGGTCGTTGTATACGTAGTGATCGTATCGCCATTGGCTAATGTCTCGACCGTCTTCACGGGTTCGGATTCGTTGAGCTTGAAATAGCCCTCAAGGTTGGTCAATGGATTGCCTGCTTCATCCACATGGATGGTCACATGCTTATCAGTATTGACTATCTTGCGATACGTGATTGTCGTCGTGTAGGTCGTTATGGTATCGCCATTTTCTAAGGTTTCAACTGTCTTTACTGGTTCGGATTCAGAAACCTTTACATACCCCGTGGTATCCGTTAACAGATTGCCTGCTTCATCAAGCATAATTGTGACATACTTATCTTCGTTTGTGGGGACATGGGGCAGATTGTCTTCAACCTCTTTGGCTGTCTGATCGGATTTACCTAAGTGATCCTCGGTGTCTTCCGCTGAATCTTCTGCCTCTTTTCCTTTTGTTTCGGCCTGTTGGACTTCTTCACTCGCTCCTTGAATGACTTTCTCCAATTCACTGATACGTTCGTCCAGAGCTTGAACTTTAGCGGCCAACTCCGTGATTTGTTGATCCAAAGCCGCGATTTTCTGCTGGTATTGGGCTAGCTCGGCTTGAATTTTTTTGGCTGCTTCACTGGTTGCGGCGGAGGAAGAATTAGGCAAATTGGCTAACTCTTGCTGCGCAGTGTTCAATGTCGCTTGAGCTTGGGCAACAGCGGCTTCAATCGATGTTTTTTCAGCTGCGGCAGAATTTAATGCGGCTTCTGCTGCGGTATAGGCTGCTTGTGCAGTGTTTAGGTTTTGCTGCGCGGTGGTTAATTGCGCGCCATATGCGGCTAATTCTCCCTGAGCTGCAGCAAGCTGCTGCTTCAACTGCGTCAGTTGAGCTTGGAGCGTTTCATCCTCTCCTGCTTGAGCTTGCAACGCAGCAATTTGTTCACTGACTGCTGTCACACGCTGTTGAGCAATGCCTTGATTCGCTGTTGCTTCATTGATCGCTGTCTGAGCATTCGTTAAGGCGGTCTGGGCCGCTTGCTTGGCAGCTGTTGCGGCAACGAGTTTTTGTCCGACTCCTGCTAATTGTCCGGTAAGGCCATCGTAATTCTTTTGTGCTTCTGCTACTTTTGCGGTGGCGGCTGCTTGTTGAACCTGCAGTTCTGTATGGGCGTCCTGATTTTCTTTGTTCAGCTCCTCTGTCAGCTTCTGCTCTGCTGCCTGCTTTAAGCGCTCCGCTTCTTGCCGTTCTTTTTCTGCAGCTTGTTTTTCCTTTTCGGCCTGTTCTCGTTGCGCCTCTGCTGCTTGTTTCTCTTTTTTTGCTTGAGACGGATCAACAGGTACGGCCGCTTGCTCTTCGACCTTTGTTGCAGTTTTTGTGCTTCCTGCAGATTGGGAGGATTCTGATTGTTGCTGAGCAAATGGCTTCGATGGATCGATCTTGTCCTGATCAGTCAGCTCTTTATCGGTTATCGTGTGTCCACTTGGATCGATTACCGTAATTCTGGAGCCATCAAATTTGATAGTCGTTCCAACCGGTACACTATATTGGCTACCCTCTTCAAAACCATTCAATGCCATAAGCGTCTGCCATTTCACATTAACGGCTAAACCAATATTGTAAAAAGTATCCCCCGTTTCAAAGGTATACGTATTTTGCCCAGCCTTTAGTTTCGCTTTGATGGTTTCTACTGAATTTGCTTGCCAGATGGTTGCCTGCGTATTCATAGGACTGGTAACAAGCAGTAGCCCTATCAACAGAACAACAATAAATAATCTGTTTTTTCCTATGTCACAGTTCCTCGTGCCATAGTTTTGCTTCCTGATCTTTTGTAGATGATCCGACCTTATTTTCCCCATCGTAATACCCCATTCTTCTTAGTCAATTCAAGCAAATAATAGTATCTGTTATTTTATAATACTATATATTCTAAAATTGGAATCCCCTAAAAAAAAGAAAATATTTTGTTTTTTGAATTAATAATGTAAAAAACTTGGAAATATGTTTTTTATTGAAATCTGCTTCCTTTGGTTTGTCAAACCCAATAAATCGAAAAACGGTGTTTTCATAGTCGATAAAGGGCGCATTCTGTCGTTGTAGAGCAGTTCACTCTCCATTCTGTTATACTTTAAATATATTTTTTAAGGAGATTTCTATGGAAGAATATGTAAAAATCAATGATATTCAACAATATTTTCTACATTATCCGACAGACTCAGACAGTGTTGTCTTATTTCTGCATGGAGGTCCAGGAGCCTCTGAGACGCTTCTTTCCTATGCAGCAAGACCCACCAATCCTGTTTGCAGTTTTGTCTACTACGATCAACGAGGAGCCGGTCGGACTCAAGGGAAAAATAAATCAAAACCGGACACTTTAACACTGGAGAATCTATTAGCTGACCTGCGAGAAACAGTTAAGTATATCAAAGACAACTATCAAACTGAGAAGCTTTTCCTACTAGGTCATTCATGGGGCTCTGTCCTCGGCACACAGTATGTATTACGCTACCCGGATGATGTCATCGCTTATATTGGCATGGGACAGGTAGTTCATATGATGAAAGGCGAAGAACGTTCGTATAAGTATCTTGGTGAATTAATTCATGCAAAAGGCAAGCGAAAGGATTTGAAGGCTTATGAGGCCTTTGCTGGTTATACTCATAATCTAACGAAAGACAACTTTATGAAATACGCACAACGCTTCCGAAAGCTACAAGGAAAATATGGCTTGACTGGTAATAATTTGAAGATCAATAAAATCGGCCTCAAAAGCCCGACTTTTAAACTCTCAGACATCTATCTGGCTCTACGGTGTCCCCTGTTGAATGCCAAGTTAATGGAGCTACTACTAGACTATTCAATTGAAGACGTGACTCATTATGATTTACCGGTCTTTTATATTTGTGGGAGAAATGATTGGCAGGTTCCTAGCGTTTTAGTCGAAGAATACTACGAACGGATAGAAGCACCTCGAAAGCAACTCTACTGGATTGAAGATGCTGGTCATATGACTAATCTAGAAAATCCGATGGCCTATAACGAGGCAATTCGAGAAATTGTCTTAAGCTTTTAAAGGAATGGCCAGATTACAAACGTAAATCTGATTCCTTTTAAGGAGTAAGTTATGAAGCGTTGCGTAAACTTATTACATCTATATACTTGTTTTAAATACCAATAATACAGGCTACTATCCGCGTGAAGAGACTTTGTATCAGAAAAGGTTTCGTCTTTTTAAAGCAAAATTGTTACGATATATCTACTACAGCGTTATACTTTTAATAGTAACAACGATAATTAGGAGGTTTTCTTAATGGAACAGCTGAAATTAAACAACGGACAAATGATTCCTCAATTGGGCTTAGGTGTGTTTAAAGTTCAAGATCCAGATGATTTGAAACGTTCAGTAGCCGATGCTTTAAAAAGCGGCTATCGTCACTTCGATACGGCAACAATTTACCATAACGAAGCATGGTTGGGTGAAGCTTTAGCGAAAAGTAATATAAAGCGTGAAGAGCTCTTCATCACCTCAAAGCTTTGGAATAATAATACGACTTATGATGAAACGATCACCGCTTTCCATGAATCTTTAAAGAAACTACAAACCGACTACTTGGATCTTTATTTGATCCACTGGCCAAGCGAAGGCTACAACGAAAAATGGCGGGCAATGGAGGACTTATACAACGAAGGCTTGATCAAATCCATCGGGGTCTCTAATTTTGAGAAACCACATTTGGAAAAATTATTGACGACCGCGAAAATAAAACCAGCAGTTGATCAAATCGAAACACATCCCTACTTCCAGCAAAAGGAATTGCATGAGTATTTGAAGAGCCTAGATATCGCCCATGAAGCTTGGGGACCGCTTGGACAAGGCAAGAGCACTGTTTTAGACGATCCAACGTTAGTGAAAATCGCGGAAGCCCACAACAAATCGGTGGCACAAGTGATCTTACGCTGGCACCTGCAACGGAATATCATTGTGATTCCAAAATCGGTTCATGCAGAACGGATCGCGCAAAATATCGATGTCTTTGACTTCACTTTGACAGATGAGGAAATGAACCTTATCGCAGCGATCGATAAAAATCAACGCGGTTCTGGTGACCCTAACGATGAAGCATTTTTGAAAAATTCCATGAGTAGAGAATAATTCTACTACCATCCTAACGTAGTCCATTTTTTGGACTGCGTTTTTTTATCAAAAAAGGAAGAATCGTCTCCTATACAGACGATTCTTCCTTTAGTCAATTTTCTTTAAAAGGGTCCACTAATAACGACTTTTCCTAGCATGTGACCAGACTCAACATCCTTAGTCGCACGTTTTAGATTCTCCGCATTGATTCCAGTATCATAGATTTTGCTGACGGTGGGAATAATAATCTCGGCATCGGCTAGTTCAGCGATCGTTTTTAAGGCAGCGCCTTGTGATTCAAGGTCATAACCAAAGTCCGTCTTCGCAAACATGTACTCCCAATCAAAGGACACTGATTTATTTTTCCACTCAGCAAGTTCTAACGGTTCCTTGATTCCCACAATCGTTCCGACATGACCAAAAGGATTGATCATGGATTTGATGATATCTAAGTACTTCGTGATATCAAACAAAACAGCAATGTAATCAAAAGAGTCCGTTCCAATTTCTCTGAGCTGCGCCTTAAGGTCTTGATGGTAATCAAGCGGGTGATCAACACCGACTTTTTTCAACCACTCAAAATTGTTCGGATTCGAAGTCGCAAACACTTCTAGTCCCGCCCATTTGGCTAATTGATTCAAAATAGAGCCCACACCGCCGGCACCATTGATCACAAGAATGGATTTTCCTTTCGCTGAATCCTGTTGAGGCACGATATTAAATTTGTCGAAAAGTAATTCATACGCAGTCAACGAAGTTAGCGGCAATGATGCGGCTTCTTCCTTCGTTAATTTTTCAGGAGCTAACGCAACGATCCGCTCATCGACGATTTGATATTCTTGATTACTCCCATGTCGTGTCGTTGTTCCCGCGTAAAAAACAAGATCTCCTACCTTAAAGTTTTCTACTTCATTCCCGACAGCCGCCACTTCACCAACAGCATCAAAACCAAGTACCCGAAGCGCATTGCTTGTTCGGGCCGTTTGACGCAGCTTCGTATCCACTGGATTAACAGACACGGCTTGAACCTTGACTAACAAATCTCTTCCGACCGCCTTAGGAATCTCTTCCTTCGCATCAATAAAACTGTTGGGGTCATCAATTGGCAATCCTTCAAAAAAACCAACGGCGTGCATCATTTCTTTTTCAGACATTTTTATCGGCCTCCTATAATTTGATCTTACTCTATGACTTGATAAACATCACTTAATTTTTGACGTTTTTTCTCTGGAATGGCTTGGTCTCTGTAACCAAAACCAGCCATGTAAGAAACGCCGAATTCTTCTGGATCAACATAGCCTTTTTCAACTAAGTATTGATCCACCGCTTCTTTGTTGAAGCCTTCGATCGGGCAGCTGTCGATATCTAGGTATGCGGCAGTTGTCATCATATTGGCTAAGGCAATGTAGGTTTGTTTTGATGCCCAATCGAATAGTTCTCGCTCTGAGGACAGATCAAAATCATTTTTTTGGAAATTATTGAAGAAGATCGTTTGTGGTGATTCCTCTGAATAGGGAACCCCAAAAACATCCTCCACCATATGTTTGACATGCTGGCTATTTCCCGTCAGATTTTTTCTAGCCAGAACGATCAGAAAGTGACTGGCGCCATTCAAGCTGTTTCGTGCGCCCCAAGCGATCTCTTGCAACTCGTCCTTGACTTGCTGGCTTTCGATTAAAAGAAACTTCCAAGGTTCATAACCGAAGGAGCTTGGCGATAAACGACCCGCTTCAATAATTGTTTCCCAGTCCTCGTTACTAATTTTCTTACTTTTATCAAATGCTTTGGTGGCAAAACGGCGTTTGTGTGCGTTCAAAATTTCTGCTCTTTTATTCATGTAATTCTCTCCCTACTTTGATTTAGCTGGCTTTTTGCCAATGAAGATCCGGAATAAGCTATATGGTTTTTCCCGCAGGTCTTTGCCATAATGGAAGCCCGCTTGACGTTGCAGCTGATTACTATTGAAGTACAAATATTCGTCTGGTCCGATCGATAACGTGTCCGGCCATAAAATTCGCGGATCGTGCGCGATCGTTTCCATCGTACCATCCGTATAAATCGCACGAATTCCATTATTCTCGTAGTCCCCAGCATAAATGGTCCCGTCAATTGCTGTAATCATGCCATCAGAGGCGCCCTTTTCTCCCCAGTCTTTGACATGCGCTTCTAGCGCGTCGTCTTCGATTTCTTGGTCAAAAATCAATGCTGTCTCAATCGAGTAAAGATGACGACTGGATAAGGGACTATAATAAAGCAGTTTGCCATCTGGTGATAAGGCAATCCCATCTGCGGCCACTTGCCATGGAGAAGTCTCCCCGTTTTCGTCCCGATTCATTAAGATTTCTCCTTCGACTTTCGGCAGAAAATCAGGATCAACTGCTGTCGATGGTGTCCCATCCAAAATTCGAAAAGCGTTTCCAGTATCCAACTCGACAACAATGATTGCACCAGGTCCTGTAATGGATGAATCCGTGATATAAGCGACACCTTCTTTGCCGCGACGAAGATCGATGCGGACATCATTTAAATAGGTTGAATCTAAGACAACTTCTTTGCAAAAGGTGTATACACGACGAATCGTATTTGTCGCAAGGTCGACGGCCACCAACTTAGCAGCACCTTCGACTGGTACATCAAAGTTTGGTGCAGCCGTATCTAAGACCCAAAGTGTCCCTTCTCCGTCAGCAACAATACTCTGGACACTTAAAAAGCCTTTATCAGGGTTCGCTGGATCAAAGGTATTGGCTTCTTTGCTTGGATAAGGCACCAATTCGCCATCAACGATCTCAACAACTGTGGCTTGAACATCATCGCCCCATTCAGGGAAATTAATAAAAATTCTACCGGTCTCACTGACACTTACACCTGTGGGCATTTCACCATAAAAGGCATGCACTTGTTCTAGCTCACCGAAATAGTTTTCTGTAGGTAATTCCATAATAAACTTCTCCTTTTCATTCTGCACATAATATACACTAACAGGTTGACACAATTTCTTTCGAATCAATGAGTAGCCCCCTGTTTTGTACAGCTATCATAAAACCAGCGTCTACAAATGTAAATTAGGGAATTTTTTTATACCTTAATTTTTAAATTTTTCCTTAAGGCAGCAAAGCGGAGATAAAATAATAGACGCTGGTTATTGTCTGTGATAAAAAAGATAGTATAAAAAAAGACCCCCAGTCATACACTATAAGGAGGCTCCTACATGGTACGAAAAATTTATAATTGCGAAGAAGGTTGTTCCGTGGAATCTACGCTTCAACTGATTTCTGGTAGATGGAAAAGCGTGTTGTTGTATCATCTTATTTTTGAAGGTGAACATCGTTATAATGAATTACAGAAAAAAATCCCCGGGATTACCCGTAGAATGCTCTCACTGCAATTGAAGGATCTAGAAAATGATGGTCTGATTGAACGCCATGTCCTCCAGGAAAAACCGCTGATGGTCTCCTACAATATCACTGGTTATGGCTATTCCTTAAAACCGGTCATTCAAATGTTGCATCAATGGGGAAATGAATTCAATCAAATCAATCACGGAAATTTAGAAGAAGAATGTTTGATTTGTAATTAGTCGTTATATATTAAAATATTGGGTTTCATCTCTCTAGTTTAATAGGAAAAAGACCAGATGAAAAGCGGTCAAAAGATTGATGTATCAATCCTTTGACCGCTTAAAATGTTATACTTCCTTTAATGTTAAAAAAACAGCGAGGGTGATTTTTAGTCAACCTCGCTGTTTTCTATTACTTTTTTACAGGTCTCACGTATTTCCAAAAACGTTCTGGATCATGGTAAAAATAGATCACTCGCCCCGGTGTCGTATCATAGAGATACTCCGTATTCGAAAAATCAAAGTCCTCCATGGCTTTTTCTACGGTTTCCTCCACACTGCGATTTTCCTGCTCGTAATCAAAAGGCCCATGTTCAAAAACTAGATACTCTGCCTCGGGCACATCCATCAACAGCATCTGCTCAGGTATCTCTCCTTGATAATCAGCAGGTAAGCGCGCACCGTAGCATTCCGATCTTAGAAAGCCCCAATCACACAGCCGTCCCTCTGGATCGCTGATATAGGCCATGACTTGACCGCTACTGCTATTGGGTTCGTTCCCACCATTGTCATCAAGTTTCCCCTTGATACTGTCTAACAGTCCACTAATCGTATCGCAATCCTGTCCAGGAATCTGACTTTGCTTCTCCCAAAAATCCCAGTAGCCATTGCTCTGATTGTTTTTAATATACAGAAACTGATGTGCCGGAATCGTGACAAAATATGTTTTGACAGCGTCTGTTGTTTTCACCATACCGATCTCTCCCAATCCTAAAAAGTAGCGGTCAAAAGAACTAATTCTGGTTCGCAGGACGACCGGCTTCGGCAGTCTTCGATACTCGCTAGGAGCGATCCCATACATGTTTTTAAATGCGCGAGTAAACGCCTCATGGGAAGAAAAGCCGTAATCGAAAGCAATTTCTAAAAAACTTTTCTGAGTATCCCGAACCTCCTTCAAGGCAAAGGCTAGTTTTCGCTGACGCAAATACTCGCGAAAAGACATGCCAGAAATTTCCTTGAATTTTCGCGTCGTATAAAACTCAGAATAGCCCATTTTCCGCGAAAGTCGACGTAAGGTCAACGCCTCATCGTTATAGCCTGCGATACAGCGATCGATCTCATCAACGATCTGCTGAATCTGTCTCTGCCACTCATACATCCTTCCACCACCCTGCTTTTATTGTAGAGCCTCGGGAAGCGTGCCGCTTGATTTGACTTGCTGTCTTGATTAATAGACAATCTTCACCTTATCATTCATTATCTGCTTGGTTCGTTCGATAAAATATTCGCGCGACAAATCCTGTCCCTGATTGACATGGATCATGTGCTGATTAGCCAATTCATTCGTGTAATCCTTCAAGGCATAAGTTTTATAGGTTTGGTAATTATCACCAATATAGGTGATCGTCGGCCAAAACGCCACCTTCTCAAACTTGAAATTCTTTTCCCGCTTATCATAAGTGATCGTCCAGCGTCCCATGCCGCCCAACATCCGGTCATTTTCTGCTTGGGAAGAGATGAAGTTTCCAAGCGAATACATCACGAGCGTTTGATTTCCATCTTTGCCTTTTAGATAATCCATTGGTTGAATGACGTGGGGATGTCCGCCTACGATCACATCTACCCCGGCATCGCTTAATAGCTGTGCCAGCTTTTCTTGTTCTTGGTTAGGTGAAAATTGATATTCCTCTCCCCAGTGCATACTAACGATTTGCACATCACTTTTTTTGTTTAATGCCTGCATATCCTTCTTGATTTGCTCTTCGTCGATCAGATTGACCAAATAGTCCTTCCCTTCAGGTAACGGTATTCCATTTAAGCCAAAGGTGTAAGACATAAAGCCGACTTTCACCCCTTTGATTTTTTTTACCTTAAAACGCTTGGCCTCAGGGGATTTTTGCGAACCAGTCACTGTCATATCTGGATATTTTTCCAAGTATTCCAGTTGTTTAATAATTCCCTCTTCCCCTCTGTCCATGGTATGATTACTCGCTGCTGATAGCCAGTTATAGCCGGCCTTATGCAGCGAATCCAACACTTGCGTCGGACCATTAAACGTCGGATAACCAGACAAACCCAATTCTTCTCCAGCACAAATTGTTTCCAGATTAATGTAAGAAATATCTCGATCCTTCTGTAAATAGTTGGTTGGTTCATACATTTCATCAAAGCGATACGTGCCATCCTCTCGTCTGAGGTGGTCATAGATGTAGTCATGAATCAAATTATCCCCAACTGCTGAAAAATTCAACTTCACGATAGAACTGCTTTTCGCTTTTGAGTCTTCCGAAGATTCCTTTTTTGTCGTCTCTTCTGCTGCTTTGTTCCCGCAACCGCCGAGAATGATCAATAAAAGCAAACTCCATTTTAACAATCGCTTCATTCGATTCGCTCGCTCCTTTTTCCATTTCAAGACATCAATCATCTAACATTTTATTTTCCTTCTCACATAAAATTTTACGGCAACTTGCTGGATATAGAAACTCTTTTATTGACAAAAGAAATAGTAAAAATGATTTTTAACCAATCAATACCAAGAACGTCAAAGCGATTCGGTCGTTTTTGGCTATTAATCAAGATCTTACGACAAACGATTTTTTTAAAGGAAAGCACAGAAGAGATTGATAATCATTTTCATTTAGCATAAGATGAACAAGTAAACACTTTCTTTTAACTGATTAATGGAGGACATACTTGTGAAAAAAATCTTTTATTTTTCTCTCGGTGCGCTAACCTTCGCACTTGGAACATTAGGCATCTTTCTTCCCTTTTTACCAACTACAGTATTTTATTTACTGACGGCCTTCTTTTGGCTGCGCAGTTCGGATAAATATTACAATAAGTTCATTCATTCCTCGTTCTATAAACGAGCCGTGGAGGAGCCGATCGTCAAAAAGAAGATCACTAATGCGGGAATGGTCAAAATGTTTTTGATGATTTTTATCGTCTTTTTGATTCCTGGATTGTTGGTGGATAATACACCGATGCGGATTTGCTTAGTAATCGTGTATATTGCCCACGTGATAGGTTTGACTTGGTATCTGCGCGGTAAAAAAGCAGCAGTGAAGGCAGGGGAACCGAATGATTGATCGTCGTTTATTCGCAATTGCTAAGAAACAAACACTGATTCTGCAAGTCGTGATTCGTTGTATCAATCTAGGCTTGTCCTTGTATATCTGGCGAACACTCGCCTTTTTATTGAGCCATCTGGTTCAAGGACGCTCATTGCCTTTGAGTCTGCCATTTGGGTTGATTCTTTTGGCCTTGATCGGAAAATTGATCCTAATCCGTTTATCCGCTTTTTTAACCGATCAGGCTTCAGCCGATTTACGAGTGGCTTTACGAAAAAAAGTGATGGAAAAGGCGTTTCGACTAGGGAACACCTCCCGACAATTACCGGCAACTACCTTAGCGCAGCTTTCTGGCGATGGCATTGAGCAGCTGGAAATGTATTATGCCCATTTCTTGCCGCAGCTCTTTTATTGTCTGCTGGCTTCGCTGATCTTGTTTGCCTATTTGGTCTCACTAGCTTGGCAACCGGCTGTGGCGATGCTGATTTGCGTGCCATTTATTCCGATTACGATCATGGCAGTCATGAAAATAGCTAAACGGATTTTAAATAAGTATTGGGATCAATACACAAATCTTGGGACGCGTTTCCATGAAAGCCTGAGTGCCTTAAGTGTTCTGAAGGCCTATAACCAAGACGCCGCCAAACAACGAGAACTTGCAGAAGATGCACAAACATTCCGCAAAGCTACGATGAGCTTGTTGTCAATGCAGCTGAATTCGATCACGATCATGGATATTTTTTCCTACAGCGGTGCCGCCCTCGGAATTGGCTTGGCGTTAATGGCCTTTCAGCAACAGCAATTAACCGTTTATGGGGTACTCGTCTTCATTTTAGTCGGTGCGGAGTTCTTCCTGCCGATGCGCCAGTTAGGTTCCCTTTTCCATGTGGCGATGAACGGTATTAGCTCCTGCGGAAAAATCTTTGATTATTTAGCTTTGCCAGAAAAAGTCGATGGCTCAATCAACCATTGGCCGGAACCATTGAGTACGATTACGGTCGATCAGTTGAATTTTACCTATGAAAATCAGGAAGTATGTGCTATCCGAAACCTCTCTCTACAATTGAAAAAAGGGACCTTCACTGCTTTTGTCGGAAAATCTGGCTCAGGTAAAAGCACCTTTGCTCAACTATTATTAAATCAATTGGATGACTATCAAGGAACGATCCGTTGGAACCAAACCGACCTTAAGGAATTGAGTTTTTCGGCGGTATTGGATAAGGGTATTTTAGTGAATACAAAGGATTTTCTTTATGCGGAAAGTATTCGCGAAAATCTGCTATTGGCAAACCCTGCATTAACGGATGAGGAAATCTGGACCCTGTTGGATCGCGTAAAATTATCGCCTTTTGTCGAGCAGCTACCAGAGAAATTAGCTACCGTCTTAGAAGAAAACGGGAAAAATCTATCCGGCGGACAACGACAACGATTGATTCTGGCCCGTGCTTTGGCGGTTTCAGCAGAATGCTATATTTTCGATGAGATTACTTCCGGCGTCGATATCGAAAGCGAAGAGATCATTTTAGAAACGCTGAAAGAGCTAGCTGAAGAAGCGATCGTGATTTTTGTTTCCCACCGATTGTACAATGTTCTCGCTGCTGATCAGGTCTATGTCTTTAAAGACGGAACAGTAGTTGAAGCGGGCACACCGCAGGAACTGAAGCAAACATCGGCGTATTTCAACGCCTATTTCACAGAAGAAACACATCAAATGAAGGGAGCGATCGAAAATGAAGGATAGCCTCTTGATTCGTTGGCTGCTCGCTTTCACGAAGCCCTTTTTAGGCAAAATGTCCTTAGCCATTTTGTTAGGCATTATCAGCAATCTTGCCGTCGTCGCAATACCAGTCATCAGTACACTTACACTATTGCAGATGGTAGCTGGAGCAACAATAAATCTTCCTGTCATCTTAGCACTCTTGATTGCTTGCGGTATCGTACGCGGGGTAGCGCGTTACTTAGAGCAATATCAAAATCATGATATCGCCTTTTCTTTGTTAGCACATATTCGTGAACGAATTTTTGCTGCTTTAAGAACCATCGGGCCTGCCCGCTTGACTGGGAAGAACAGTGGCGAATTGATCACCTCGATCTCCACCGATGTGGAGGCGTTGGAGGTCTTTTTCGCCCATACGATCTCCCCTGTTTTTATTGCCTTAGGCACAACATTCGTCACCTTCATTTTTTTGGCCTACTTTGATTTAGGTGTGGCGCTGATCCTGCTTGCTGGACAGCTCCTGATTGGCGGGATTATTCCCTTCATCAGCTACCGCCGAAATCTTCAAATAGGTGACGATTATAAAAAAGCCTTTGTGCGAGTCAACCAAACGATCATGGAAAATGCCAATAGCTTAAAGGATATCGCCCAATTTCATTTAGAAGAAAACCGGTTAAAGAAATTGGATACGGATAGCCGTCTGTTGAACCAGGAGAATCGTCGACGAATTTTTCAAGGCAACTCATTGCAGCTTTTTAGCGAACTAGTTGTTATCGGAACCACCCTTTGCGTTTTTTATTTAGGTAGCAATCGCGGCCTATCCTATGAGGCGATTGTTCTTTCTGTAGTAGTGAGCCTGAGTTCCTTTGGCCCTGTCCTGGCGTTGGGAAATCTAGGAAATGCCTTATTAACAACCTTCTCTAGCGGACGACGACTTTATCAGCTCGTCCATGAAGAGCCTTTTGTTGAATTTGAAAAATCGACAGAAGCTGTTGAAAGCCTTGAAGCCCTTCAAGCAACAAATGTGTCTTTCCATTATCCCAAAACGGATAAAGTTATCTTGAAAGAAATCTCTTTAGAATTGAAGAAAGGGGAACGCCTGGGGATCAGCGGGGAAAGCGGTAGTGGGAAAAGTACCTTGTTAAAACTATTGATGCGCTATTGGGACCCAGATAGCGGCAAATTAACGATCAATGGACTTCCCTTAACATCCCTTAAGGAAGAATCCCTTCATCATTTAGAAGGTGTAATGGAGCAATCGACCTTCTTGTTCGAAGATACAATCGCCAACAATATTTCCTTAAAACGACCAGAAGTCACCCAAGCTGAGATCTCGGAAGCCGCCAAAGCAGCGGCGATCCACGAGTGGATTCTTTCACTGCCTGAAGGCTACGAAACACAACTCAGCAAGCTTTCTCGCACGCTCTCGGACGGCGAACGCCAACGCATCGGTTTGGCACGTTTATTAATCTACGATGCGCCATTGATCTTACTAGATGAGCCTACCAGCAATCTCGATTATGTAAACGAACAAGCCATCCTTGCGACATTTAAAGAAAAGCTGAAGGACAAGACCATGATCGTCGTCTCCCATCGTGAGAGTACCCTAAAGATTGCCGAAAAGCATCTGCATATGGAAAATGGTCGTCTGACAGATCGCTAATCCGTTTAACAGTTGTTCTCTTCCACTAAGTTGTTATCGAACATAAATCATCAGAACGACAGTCACTTAGACTGGAGTTCTGATGATTTTTTCAATTGATACACCTAGTTTCCCTCCACTAATAAAAAGAACTTCCGGTTCGACTGAAATCAATTCCGCGAACTTTTCTACTCTTGCTATCCATCCTAATCCATTATTTTGCCCGCCTAAACAGCGCTGCCTGCGTATCCGATTTAATTTTTAGTTTTTTCGCATATCCATTAAGCAAAGAGACACATCTTTTGTCGTATTGCTATATTTGGCGTACACTGCTTTTGAAGAAAAAGAGGTGCTGGAAAAATGGAAGAAAAAATTCATGAACGATTGGAATTTGGCATGGCCTTAGCAGCAACTGCTGGCGGCTTGGATGCTTATACCTATTTGGTACACGGCGAAGTCTTCGCGGGATTGCAAACAGGGAATTTTATTTTATTAGGCGTACATTTGGGACAAGGTCATTGGCGTGCCTTGATTCACTACTTAATCCCCATTTTAGCGTTTGCGCTGGGGGCATTATTGGCTCGTTATCTACAAACCAAAATTCATAAAAATCAACAGCTGTGGTTTTTGACTTTTGAAATCAGCTTACTTTTAATCGTAGGTATTTTCTCTCCTCAACTGCCAAACTTGGTCGTCAATGCGCTATTATCTATCGCTGCGGCAACCCAATTGCAAGAATTTCAAAGGCTGAAGGGCAAACCCTTCACCTCCTTGATGATGACAGGGAATTTACGAAATCTTTCTACGAATTTTTTTGAAGGGTTCCTCCAGCATGACGCAGCAAAACGGATCGCCTTTCGAGATACACTCATTATTTTAAGCAGTTTTGTTTTAGGCGCCTTGCTGAATGGTTTTCTGGTCACCTATTTCAATCAACGAACCATTCTTTTTAGTTTAATCTTTTTAGGCCTTTCAGTCCTTTTATTACTAAACGATCGGCACATTTTTCGCTAACTAAAAGACAAGAAGTGATGATCCTTCTTGTCTTTTAGTTTCTAAACTTTTCAGTACGCCTTACAAAATCTGCTTTTCTCCTTTTAACTATTCATTTTCTCATTTTTTTATTGAATTATGAGAATACAAAAGCCTTTTATAAGACAAAATGAAAAACCTTTCCTATACTGATTATTAAGTAGAAATAAATTAAATCATTGATTGAATGTCCTTGAATTTACTATTATTTTTAATTTGGTCTAGTCAATTCATTCATAAATTATCAACGTATTTAAGGAGGATTATTATGAGAAAAAAAGTCTTTTTAGTCTTTGGCACGCGTCCCGAAGCGATAAAAATGGCGCCTCTAGCCAAACAGTTAGCAGCCGATGAACGTTTTGACGCAAAAGTAGTCGTTACTGGCCAACATCGTGAAATGCTTGATCAGGTCTTACAGTCCTTTGCCATTATTCCTGACTATGATCTGAATATCATGCATCAGGGTCAGACATTAAGTGACATAACCAGACGTGTCATTGAAAAATTGACGACTATTCTACAAAAAGAGCAACCGGATATTTTATTGGTTCATGGAGATACAACAACCACTTTTTCAGCCGCTCTGAGTGCTTTTTATCAGCAGATACCAATTGGACATGTCGAAGCTGGCTTACGTACATGGGACAAATATTCCCCTTTTCCAGAGGAAATGAACCGACAATTGACTGATGACTTAACCGATCTCTATTTCGCCCCAACGCTAACAAGTAAAGAGAATTTAATCAAAGAGAATCATCCTGATCAGTATATCTATGTCACTGGAAACACTGCCATTGACGCGATGAAGAATACGCTGGATGATACGTACGAAATTCCTGCTGAGATTTCAAAAGGACGCAAACGGATCGTTTTAGTCACCATGCACCGCCGCGAGAATCTAGGTGAACCGTTGTATTCCGTTTTTAAGGCGATTCTTAAGGCTGCTAAGGAGTACCCAGATACGCAATTTATCTTTCCGATGCACAAAAATCCAGCAATTCGAAGTGTCTTAAAAGAGATATTAGGTGGAGAAGCAAATATTTCTTTGATTGAAGCATTAGATGTTGTTGATTTTCACAACTATGCCAAACAAAGCTATTTGATTTTAACTGATTCAGGCGGTGTGCAAGAAGAGGCGCCATCTTTAGGAGTTCCTGTCTTAGTTCTGCGTGATCAAACAGAGCGTCCAGAAGGTGTTGCGGCAGGCACACTCAAATTAGTTGGGACAGACACTCAGAAAGTATTCGCGTCCATCAAAGAATTATTTGAGGATTCAGCCGCTTATGAAAAAATGGCAAAAGCCAGCAATCCTTACGGGGATGGACAAGCCAGTCAACGAATTGTCGAAGCAATCGCTCACTATTTTCATTTAGCCGATCGTCCAGAAGATTTTAGTCATTAAGGAGAACACTAAGATGAAATATTTACAACGAATTCGAATCGAATGGATGACGATCATTCTTGCAGCGGTCTTTCTCATTCAAAATTTGATTTTAGATGACCGCTTTGGGTTTGTCCCTGTCTTAAGCATTTCCCTATTAGCCTTTTTCGGCTTGCTTGTTGGCTTTTTGGGCAATACCATTACAGTTGCTGTCTTTTCCATGCTGGTAATGTCTACAGGAACCTTCCTGCTGTATTACACCCCTATCATCATGCCTAGATTGGAAAAAATTTACCTCATTGTGGTTATTCCTATCTTTGCTGTTTTAGGTTTGATTGTTAAAAGCAGCGTACTATTTAACCAACGGATGAATACGTTTCGACCAAGAATGCGGCAGTATCTGACTACTTTGGATGAGACGACTGGCTTATACAACAGGGAGGAATTCGAAGCACGTTTTGAAAAATTTAAGTGTGCAATGAATTTGTATGCCAAGATTGAGCGCGGTCTGGTCGTATCCTTTTATACCGTCGATTACATTGAACAATTAAAGTATCAAAATGACCAAGCAACGGATGAATTATTGCGGGCATTGGCACAAGAATTGGAGGATATTCGTTTACCCGAGGAAGACCAGTTCTATTTAGGAAATGGTACCTTTGTTGTGATGTCTCCTAGTTACCATTCCGGCAACAGTCTAGAGTTTATCCAAAAACTGAATAAAATTACCAAAACCCAGTTTTCATTGTTTCCATTTAAGAATTTTGAACGTACACAAAACACGGTGATTCGTTTTGGGGAGATCGTCATTGAAGGTTCCACAGAGATGACTGCAGAACAATTAATCAGCCGTGTTCAGCGACGCTCCGAGGCTGATCTAACCGATGAATACATTTTATAAGGAGGGAGATACTTATGGATCAACTGCTCATTTATTTTTTTGAAGCGAGTAAGATCGTCACTGGACTATTTTTTGTCGCAGCAATCGTTTTATTTCTCTGCTTATTGATCATCAAAGATCGAATTTGGCGTTACTTTAGGAGGCGCGATTACTAATGAGTACAATTTTATTAATGTTTGGCATCATCTCAATCTGGTTCTCGCTGCTCATTACTCTAGTCATCTTATTTGGCGCAGTGTATTTTTTATTAAAAAATATTCGACCGCCTAAAAATCAATTGGACCCGCTCAGCACCTATCCGCTTATCACAATCGTTGTTCCCGCCCATAATGAAGAAATCGTCATTCAGGATACGGTGAAAGCCATTCTGAGTATGAACTACCCACGAGAAAAAATGGAAATTCTCATTTTTGCAGATAATTGTGACGATGACACTTATGAACGCGTGCATACAATTTTTCAACAGCCAGAATACACTGGGTACTATTTGACTAAGGTGATCGATCGCAGAGGAACCGGAGGGAAAGCGGGCGTTCTAAACGATTCGTTAAAAATTGCCCACGGCGAATATCTATGTGTTTATGATGCAGATGCGATGCCTGAACAAAATGCCCTGCATTTTCTAGTTGAAAAAGCACTAGAAGATCCTGAGCGCTACGGCGCAGTCTTCGGCAGAAACAAAACAAGAAATTATAAACGCAACTTCTTAACGCGCTGTATAAATTTAGAAATCGTCACCAGCCAACGAATCATCCATACTGGCTTATGGCAACTGTTTAAAATTGGACAAATTCCTGGTACCAATTTTATTATCCAAACAGCGATGATTCGGGAAATGGGCGGATGGGACAACGGTGCGTTGACTGAAGATACTGCCCTAAGCTTTAAGATCATGAAGCGCGGCAAACTAATCGCGTTAGCTTCTCGCGCTGAGGCATTTCAACAAGAACCAGAAACGCTATCCGTTTATTATCGTCAGCGAAAACGTTGGGCAAAAGGAAACTACGAAGTCATTATTCATAATCTCAGGGATATCTTCGGAAGTTCCAACTGGCGCATTCGTTTGCAAAGTATTTATTATTTCAATACGTTTTTCTGGTTTACAAGTGCGATTATCTTATCCAACATTATGTTTATTGCTAATTTGATTGCAATGATTCTGCACGTTTGGTTTCCTTCGATCGATGCAATATTCACTTTTGGCGGCAGCAATCGCCAAATTGGGGCCCTTTTACTAGTGAACTGGGCATTGATGTTTGCAATTTACCTGCTACAAATCCAACTAGCGCTGTCTAGTCAATTTGGTCAAGCAACCACCGCAAATTTCTTTTATGCCATTGCATCCTACTTCACCTATTCTTTATTGTTCATAGGTATTTCGATCGTCGCATTCTTCTCTTACATCGGAGACAAACTGTTTCGACGTGACAGCAGCAAATGGTACAAAACACAACGTTTTGACAATTAGGAGGCAAATTTATGCGTAAACGTCCCGCAATTATGTGGTCACTGCTGTTTTTGATTTTCATAGGCTATATTGCCGCAGTGCTTTTCAATATCAATGACAACCAAACAAAATTAGAAAAAACAGCCTATAATCAATGGCGTTCAACTTATTTAAAAGAAAATAATGAAGGAACGTTCATTAAAACAAATCCCAAGAAAAAAGCAGACATCTCGTTGTCTGAAGGTCATGGCTACGGCATGCTTATTACGATGGAAGCTGCCAAACGCGGCTGGGCCTCCGAGAAAGAGTTCAATGATCTGTATCGCTATTACCAGAACTTTCGAATCAGTAAGGATAATCCGCTGATGAGTTGGCGGCAAAAATTCGAAGACGATAAACAAGTAGCTATAGAATCGACCAATGCCACCGATGGCGATCTCGATATTGCCTATGCTTTGATCGAAGCCAGCAAACAATGGCCAGATAGTCAGTCAAATTATCAAGGTGCCGCGAAAAAGCTGTTGGCGGGGATTAAAGCCAGAAATTACAATGCAACGAACAAACTGTTGACGGTGGGCGATTGGGCAACAAAGGACTCTGAAGCTTACTCACTAATTCGACCATCAGACATCATTCCCAGCTATTTTGATGCCTTTGCCTCATTCAGTGGCGATGATTTCTGGAAAACACTTAAGATCAGTTCAGTAAACGTATTGGAAACACTAAGCAAACAACATAAAACGGGCTTAATCCCAGACTTTGCTTGGGTAAAAAATAATAAGGTTACCTCTGCGAAAAAAGATCAGGTGGCTGGAGCGAATGATGGCAACTACGGAGCCAATGCCTGCCGGATTCCTTGGCGCCTTGCTAGCTCGAATGACAAAGACGTCAATCAAGTTTTAAGTAAGATGATGAATTTCTTTTTAGAGAAAAACACGATCACCGAAGGCTACACACTCTCAGGAAAATCATTATCATCCAGTCAGTCTAAAAACTTCTCAGCCCCTATTTTATACGCCGCAAATCAAAAAGAAGCTTATGGAAACTTAGTGAATTCGCAAGCTTGGGTCATCAACGATGGACTATCCGGCGAGGACTATTATGGCGATACTTTAACCACCTTAATAACCCTGCAGATGAATCAAAAATAAGACAGAAAGAGAGTCCTCTTTCTGTCTTTTCTTTAACGGAAACTCTCAAAATCATACAAAAGATTTTTCAAATTCTCAACATCCCATGGCAATAGCTCCGCGATGGTCAAACCAACAATCTCACTTTGTTCAGCGATGGCTTGCATCGTCTCCTTCACTTCTAAAAGAGACATCTTGCCAGCTTCGGCAGAATACTCCACCACCCCTGGTTCTGAAAAATACAACATTCGAAACACATTAGGATCTAATACATCTAGGTCAAAATGAACCACTACTTTGGTAAACTGATGCTTTCTTAACCAAGCTTTTATTTCTTTGGGTGAAAGTCGTACTTGATCTTGAACTTGGTATTCCAATCCTAACCTTTCCAGAACCACTTTTTCATCCAGAGTAGGGGTTTGAAGTCCGACATACAAAACATCTTTTGCCGCAAATGGGTGCTGGACCTTCTCCGCTAGTACAGGATCGCCGTCCTTCAACAAATTTCCTAGGACCATCGCGTGCTCATTGCAGAAAATATCCGGTGTCGAAATATCTGGATGCGCGTCGAGCCAGATGATCCCTAGCTGCTCCCCGTATTTACCATGCAAATAATCAAAGGGCGCTTGCGAAACCAGACAATCACCACCTAAAGTAATGATCTTATCTGGATTTTCCTCTTGAATAATCCGCGCCGTCTGATCCACATTCTTAGCAACAATACTTTGTGCCGTTACGCCATTTTCTTGTAACAAGGGCTCATCATACTTAGGAATAGGGACTTCGATTTCTTTATGTTCTAAATTTTTAGGGACTAAAAACGACAGCAAATCTGCTCCCAGCGAGTAAGTCGGATTGTTTCCCCCTTGCCATTGAGGAACCTTTAAACGAATTGTTTTAGTCAATCTTGCTACCTCTCCTCCATTAATTTATTTGCTGTCTTCATCTTACCTGTTATCGCTTCGTTAGTACAATTCGCCTGCTTATTTCCCTGGATATTCTCCGACTAAATAGCCATATTGCAGGATATGACCCTTCATCGCAGTTAACAGCTCAGCTTTCTTAGTGTCCGCGGATAAATCCAGTTTTTTATTTAAAACAAACACATGGTATTTGTAACGATGACTGCCAAATGGCGGCTTTGGTCCGCGATAACGGTGCTTACCATAGCCTGTTCCTTGGACTGCGTTACCTAGCTCAGCTATTTGCTCCCCAGAGGGTATCTTCGCCGGAATCACTTGATTTATCGGTAGATTCCAAATCAGCCAATGATTATAAACCCCAGCAAGAGGATGATCGATGTCATCCATGATTACCGCTAAGGAAACAGCTTCATCGTCTAACTTAGACAATCGTAATTCGGGAGAGATATCCTCACCGTTTCCAGTGTATTCGATGGGAATCGTCCCATTGATTTTAAAAGCCGGACTTGTGACTGTTACTTTAGGGGCATCTTCAATCACAAAATCCTTCTGACGAATTACTGCCACAACAATTACTATGACAATAATCAATGCCACCAAGATCCCTACTAGCATGTTTCTGCTCCTCTTCATTTAATTTTCCTCTCTTAATGTCCGCCGAATCCGACTCAAGGAGACAGGTGTCACGCCAACATAAGAGGCAATATGAGCATGACTGACCCGTTGATCGATGTCTGGAATCTCTCGCTTCAATGCCACATAGCGTTCCGTTGCACTTTCCGTCAACAAAGCGGTCTCTCGCACTAATTTAATGCGCAGGGTCTCCTCAAGAATTCCAATATAGACTTGTGTCAATGACGCCTCCTCCAGCATTAACTTTTGAACCCGTTCATAATCAAAACGGATTAGCCGGCACGGTTCGATTGCTTCGAAATTACACATAACGCGTCCGCTAAACACGACATGTTGTGTGCTGAAAACCTGTCCCTTTTCTAAAAACTGATGCGTCAAATCATTTCCTTGATAATCCAAGTAATACTTGCGAACCAGACCATCCACTAATAAATAGAGCTTATTTTCCTCATCGCCCGCCGCAACAATCAGATCGCCTAGCGAAAATTCCACAAAAACACCTAAATGTATTAATTGTTCAAGGACCTCTTCCTTGATCGTTACCTTGGCATAGCGCTTTACTAAGCTGCTGATACTTTGCTCAATGTTTGTCATCGCCTGCTCCTTCTTTGCTTCTTTTCATCTATTGTAGCGAAGCCCAAAAGCCCTGTCATTAACATAGGATAATGGATACTCTGATTGTCGCAAAAAATTTTTTTAGTCCTATTCAGCCCAGTCCTGTACAAAAGTTACGAATTAGTAACTATAGTACTTTAAAGTACGTACTATACAAAGATAAGCAAACTGCCTATACTAACATCAGAAAACTAGCTAGGAGGCTTTTACATGATTCATTCATTAACAGATTACGTACGATTTAACAATGGAACCGAGATTCCCGGATTAGGCTTAGGTGTCTTTCAAATTCCTGATGAAGATACTGCCGAAGTCGTGAAAAAAGGGATCATCAATGGCTATCGCCTGATTGATACCGCTCAAATTTATGGAAACGAAGTGGGAACGGGGATTGGAATCAAAGAAGGCTTAGCCGCAACTGGCCTAAGCCGCGAAGAGTTATTTATCACATCCAAAGTTTGGAACAATCATTTAACTTATGACGAAACGATCAATGCCTTTGAAGAAACACTGGAACGATTAGCTTTGGATTACCTTGATCTCTACTTAATCCATTGGCCAGGCAAGAATGCCTATAAAGAAGCTTGGAAGGCTCTGGAAGATTTATATGCAGCTGGAAAGATTAAAGCCATCGGTGTCAGCAATTTTGAGATCCACCACCTAGAAGACCTGTTATCCTTTGCAAAAGTCGTTCCTGTAGTTAATCAAGTTGAATTACACCCGAAATTAACACAACAAGCCCTTCGAGATTTTTGCGAAGAGCATGAAATCAAAGTCCAAGCTTGGTCTCCTTTGATGCAGGGAAAGATTCTTACTGAGCCTGTCGTTAAAGAGACCGCTGAAAAGCATCAAAAAACGCCGGCACAGATCGTTTTACGTTGGGATATCCAGCAAGATATCTTGCTGGTAGTGAAATCCGTGCATGAACAACGGATGCAAAGCAATGCGGATATCTTTGATTTTGAATTAGCACCCGCAGAAATGGCGCGTTTGAGCAATCTGAATGAAGCGTTGCGTAGCGGTCCTGATCCTGATGTCTTTGATTTTTAATTGACAAAAGCTGTTCCAAGACCGTAATTCGAGCCTGGAACAGCTTTTTGCTTATTTTTTCCTACAACGAATAAATACATTCCTTCTGCTGGGATTAGTTGTTGAATAATCGGTAATTGCAGCTTTTCCAAACTTGCCTTCATGACCGATGACGGGATGCGATGCCCGCCATTGGCATGAGTGGTTTCTGATTCAAATTCTAGAATCACAAATTGCCCATCCGGCTTAACAATGCGCGCCAATTCCTTCAATGCATCTTCAAATGGATGGACTTCATGGATCATCACCGAAACGATCGCAACATCGACGGAACTGTCCGGCAAATCGATTGCTTTAATATCCCCGCTCATACTGGTGATAGTTGTCAGCTGCTCCTGCGCTGCTCGTTCTTGAATCAAATCCAGCATTTTTTGCGATTGATCAAAAGCGATTACTTTCTCTGCTTCCTTAGCCAGCGGTAAGGTTAAATAACCAGTCCCCGCGCCGCCATCAAAAATCGTTTTCCCCTTCAACTCTGGCAAATAGCTGATGATCGCTTCAGCTGATAATTGCTGCTTGCGCTCTTTCCCGTCTAAAACTGCGACCATTCGTTTGAAACTCTCTGCATTGTCTAAATTGTGATGTTCATGCGTATGGTGTGACATTTTGATCATCCTTTTTCTATTTTTATATTAAAGATAGTTTATATCGCTAATTAATCTAAATGAAGTACTTAACCTCATTTAAAGTGTAGACAACTGACTGAGCTTTACTGAAGCAAAATGTGCCCACATCTTATCTTCACCCTCATTGATGATTTGACTGATTGGACAACTATGCTGATTGTTCGCCAAACAGCTGATCTCATCAGGAAAACCATCGATCGCATGAATAACATCCAGAAAAGAAATCTCTGCAGGGCTCATTTTTAATCGATAGCCGCCCTTTACGCCTGAAACCGATGAAATCAAATTTGCCTTAGCTAATTGAGTCAAAATTTTTGATAAATAAGAAGGGGAAACCTCAAATTTGTCCGCCAAATCATGAATACTCAAGTTACTATCAGATTGATCATTTTGGGCAAAATAACCCATGACATGAAGTCCCATATTCGCTGCTTTAGTAAACCTCATTATGCTCCTTCTTTCTATTAGAGAGATTATTTATCTATAATAGAGAGAGAACATATCGTTGTCAACTGATAGTTAAGCCAAACACCTTTTGTAAAGAGCCTTTCTTCACTGCCATCATTTATTTATGAGAATTACTTACCGCATTAAAAACAAGAAATAAAAAAGAATCTACTCTCTTTATTGCCAGAGGGTAGATTCTTTTTGCTATTTTCGTTTTGCTTGTTTAATGAGTTTCAACGCGCGTTTGCGGGTCTTGATATTCGGACTCTTTAATCGCCGATAGGCACTAGATAAATCAGTCTTCTCCATTGTTTTCCCCTCCGTTTAATGTGCTAGCATCTCTTGAGCAATGTCATGGGCAGTCATTTGTACTGGATAGTAGGTTGGCCAATTATCCAATTCTTCGTACAGAGCTTCCTGACTCTTGCCGCCAAAATAGATGTGGAAATGCCCCGCTTTTTCTGGCGCGATTGCATGATCGCTGAATTGAACATATTTGTAGTTACCAGCATTAGGATCTTCTGTTTCAAAAGTAAACCGGACTCCACGATTGCCTTTTTTGTAGGTCAAAATCTTATATCCGGCGTATTTATAGGTGTATTTATGATGCTTCCCGTTAACGATGAAATCAATTTGATTATCCGTGATTTTAATTTCATCAACATCTGTTTTGTAGCCTTTTTCATAGTATTCTTTGTATTGCTCAGCCGTTTTGTCTTTCTTCAGTTTCGCCTTGTAATCAAAAACCTGATCCAACGTTCCTTTTGTTAACAGAGGATAAACGGACTGCCAATCACCAGCATAATCTGATAATTTTCGATCTTTTACTTGCGTATCCTTGAAGTAGCCATTGTAGATGGTTTGCTCTGTAGGTGTGTCCTTCTCAGCTTTTATTTCTTTACCGGCAACACTTGTGGTTTTCTTTAAAGCCTGCAAATTCTCCCGCATAACTGATAGATAATTTTCACCTGCATCCATCTGCTTTTTAGTTAGACTTTCTAGCGGATTTAGCACCTCCAATTGAACCTTCGTCTCATCAGCCAATGTTTGCGCAGCCTTTCCTTGGTTATTATTCTCGAAATAAATATAGGGAATCTCATTGTCCTCAACATAGTGTTTCAACTCGGCAATACGGGAAGGATCCGGTTCCTGATCTGGATTGATTCCTGAAATCCCGACTTGATTCAAGCCATAGTCTAAAGCTAAATAACTGAAAGCTGTATGTTGCGTGACAAAATTCTTCTGTTTCGCTTCTTTGAATGCCTCCGAATAGTTTTTATCTAACGTTTCTAACTCGGCTAAATAGCGTTTTGCATTCGCTTCAAATGTTGCTTTTTTCTCAGGGTAGCGTTTGACTAACTGATCTTTGATTGAAGTAACTTCCTGGATCGCTCGATGTGGGGATAACCACGTGTGAGGATCTAACTCATGGTGATGCCCGTGATCATGACTGTGGTCATGCTCCTCCTCGCCGCCTGGAAGTAACAGCATACCCTTTGTCCCCTTAATGACATTTGGTGATCCTTTTTTCCAAGAGTCGACCGCATCTGGTACCCAAGTTTCCATGTTCTCATTGTGATAAACAAACACATCTGCTTCTGTAATCTTCGCTATGTCTTTAGCAGACGGTTCGTAATCATGCGGCTCCGTTCCAGCAGGTATCAATAAAGAAACATCCCCTGCATTGCCGACTATATTTTTCGTAAAATCATACATCGGATAGAAGGTTGTGACAATTTTCAGTTGTTTTTCTTTGCTTTTCGATTCCGCTTGGTCATTCCCCTTGCAGGCAGCCAATCCGACTAAAGCAAATAAACTCAGTAGGATGATTCCTAATTTCTTTTTCATTTCGAACCTCTTTCTAGTCAATAACTCATGACCTTTATTCTTAAAAAAACACGTACATCTTCTACTATTGATTTTTTAAAAAATGTCCAAATGTATCATCAGATCATTTTCTCCCCACCTCACTAAATTTTCGTTATGAACATTACAGTTCGCACGTCGCAAAACGTAATTGTTACGATTTGACAACGATACTTTATCATCCACTCCCAGAAGTGTCAAGATAAAATAACATGAAATTTTATTCATGTGAATGGCTCGTCATTTTCTCGATGACAGTCGCGACAATCAGAGCGCAAAAAAACGACTAAAATCAAAAGATTTTAATCGTTTTTCTTATTAAATTAATTGTTCCTTCTCAAATTGACTATTATACAAATCAGCATAGAAGCCTGCTTGTGCCATTAATTCGTCATGATTCCCTTGCTCAATAATATTGCCTTCCTTCATCACAAGAATTAGATCCGCATTGCGAATCGTTGATAAGCGATGGGCAATCACAAAGGAGGTTCGGTTATTCATCAATTTATCCATCGCTGCTTGAATCAATTCTTCTGTTCGTGTATCAACAGAACTAGTCGCTTCATCTAGAATCAACATCGGTGCATCTTTGATGAGGGCTCGGGCAATTGTCATTAACTGTTTTTGTCCTACTGACAAACTGACACTATCATCTAAATACGTGTCATAACCTTTTGGAAGTGTCCAAATAAAATGATCGATTCCGACTGCCTTACAGGCATCAATAACTGTTTCATCAGCAACATGCTGTTGATTGTAAATCAAGTTTTCTTTGATCGTTCCTTCAAACATCCATGTATCTTGCAGCACCATACAAAATTGATCATGCACTTCTTCTCTAGTCATATCTTTCGTAGAGACCCCATCGATCTTGATTACTCCACGATTCGTCTCATAAAAACGCATCAGCAGATTAACAATCGTGGTTTTCCCAGCACCGGTTGGACCAACGATGGCGATTTTCTGCCCCGCTTTAGCATCCACACTAAAATTATGGATGATCGTCTGATCTTTGTCATAACCAAAGCTGACATTTTCAAAACGAACATTTCCTTCCGCACTACGTAAATGCGTGCTCTTTTCTGACTCATCGGCTAATTCGTCTTCAGCAAGAAATTCAAAT
The DNA here is from genome assembly GCF_051710745.1 of Enterococcus sp. DIV0756. Lineage (NCBI taxonomy): Bacteria > Bacillati > Bacillota > Bacilli > Lactobacillales > Enterococcaceae > Enterococcus > Enterococcus sp. DIV0756. The sequence goes on from NZ_JBIOLF010000001.1 coordinate 3,229,925, forward strand.
ACCCGGTTCATGGCCGCCCCTGCTGACTGCAGACTCGAAAAAGCCTGAGCTAACTGAGACAAAGGTTGTGAAAACAAACGAATATAAACCGTAAAGGCCACAATAACTCCTAACGTAATATCCCCTCTCAAAGCTAATACAGCACCCACAACACAGACCGCTACATAGCCGAAATTTCCAATAAAGCCCATCAACGGCTGCATGATTCCGGAAAGAAACTGCGCCTTCCACACACTACCGTAAAAATCTTGGTTCATTTCTTTAAATTCATCTTTCATGTCTTGTTTAGCACTGTAAGCACTAATCACCTGCTGCCCTGAATAAGCTTCTTCAGCAAAGCCGCTGATTTTAGCCAATTTTTGTTGTTGCTGATTAAAATGGACCTGCGATTTTGCCATGATAACCGCCATCAGTACAAAGCCCAATAAAACAGCAACAACCGAAGTGATCGCTAACAGCAAATTCGTGCGAAACATCATGACTAAACAACCGATAAACAAGGTGATCGATGGGAATAAGGTGCTTAAGCTTTGATTTAGCGATTGACTGACTGTATCCAAGTCATTGGTCACCCGACTCAAGGTATCGCCTTGACTATGGGAATCAAAATAATTCAATGGAACTGCGTTGATTTTTTCTGAGATCTGACGCCGCAGTTGTTTAGAAAAACGTTGCGTAACAGTCGCTACAATAAATCCTTGGAAGTAGGAAAGGATCGACCCGATCCCATATAAAATGACCAAGCCAAAAGCAAGCTGACTGATTCGTGTGAGATTGATCGAACCGCTCAAGCCTTGGGTAATCAAATCCGTAATTTCACTTAAACGGTTGGGACCAATGATTTGAGTGAGGCTGCCGATCGTGGCAAACACGATCGCTATAAGCAACGGCCATTTGTACTGGTTCAAGGCTTTAAGAACATTGTCTCTCAATGGATGTTCCTTCGCCTGTGTGTGAACATTTTCTAAAGTATTATCCATGTGCTAATTCCTCCTTCGACAACTGAGAATACGCAATCTCTTGATAAATTGCATTTGATTCTAGTAATTCCTCGTGGGTCCCCTGCCCAACGATATGACCTTCATCTAAAACGATGATTTGGTCGGCATCCATGATGGTACTGATGCGTTGCGCTACAATTAATTTGGTGGTATCTGCCAGCTTTTCCTTTAAGACTGCCCGTAATTTTTTATCCGTCTTATAATCCAGTGCCGAAAAGGAATCATCGAATAGTAAGATTTCTGGTTTACGGGCGATCACTCGCGCAATTGCCAACCGCTGTTTTTGCCCTCCTGAAAAATTACTCCCGTTTTGTGCAACGTGACTCTTCAGTTTGTCTTCCTTTTTATTCACAAAATCCTTCGCCTGCGCAATCGACAGTGCTTCCTCCATTTTTTCCTCATTCAACGGAGCATTGCTGCTGGTCCCAAAGTCCAGATTTGATTGGATTGTTCCGCTAAACAATACTGGCTTTTGCGGAATGTAGCCGACAATCTCATTTAGATCTACATGACTATACGTGTTGATTGGTTGCCCATCAATTGAGATCGTGCCCTCACTCGTTTCATAAAAACGTGGAATCAAATTCAAAATCGTGCTTTTCCCACTTCCTGTTGAGCCGATGAATGCCACCGTATCTCCCTGTTCTGCTTTAAAGTTGATGTCATGGACCACTGGCTCAGAAGCATCCGGGTATCGGAAGGTGACATGATCAAATTCAACAGTCCCTTTGATACTGGAATGTACTTTCTCTCCTTCATCTGGAAATTCAACAGAGGATTCTTTATCTAACACCTCATTGATCCGTTTGGCCGAAACCGTCGCCCGCGGCAGGATCATAAAGATCATCGACATCAACACAAAACTCATGACCACCTGCATCGCATAAGATGAAAACACGATCATATCACTGAACAAGGTGAGTTTCGTCATACCCGCGGCCTGTTGGATCATGTACGCGCCAATCCAATAAACTGCCAGCGTCAATCCGCTAGAAATCAAGCTCATACTCGGACTCATCAAGGCCATTACCCGACCAGCAAACAAATTCGTCGAAGTTAGCTCCTGATTCACCTCGTCAAACTTTTCTTCCTGATAGTCTTCCGCATTGTAGGCACGCACGACTCGCAGTCCGGTTAAGTTTTCCCGTGTGATACTGTTTACCTTATCTGTTAATTTCTGTATTTTTAAGAATTTTGGTTGCACGAGTACCAGTATGACTGACAACATGATCAATAATACCAAGACTGCTACTCCAGTAGTGGTCGTCCACTGCCAGTTCTTGCCGGCAATTTTCAAGACTGCCCAAACTGCTGTAATTGGCCCCTTGATCAGCAATTGCAAGCCCATTGCGACCACCTGTTGAATCTGGGTTAAGTCATTCGTCGTCCGTGTGGTCAAGCTAGGAATCGAGAATTGTTGAATCTCATGCGTGGAATAATCCATTACCTTGCCAAACATGTCTTGGCGTACGCGGCAAGTTAAACTCGCTGCAATTTTGGCAGCAAATAAACCGACGATAGAGGAAAAAACAAAGCTCATTAAAGATAATAAGACCATCCAGCCGCCGGGTTTTAAAATTTCATTGACAGCAGTATTCGGAGTTTGAAGCAGCGTCGTAATTTGTGACATATAATCTGGTACCTTTAAATCCATCCATACTTGTCCGAGGATAAATAGGACACTCGCCAATACCAGCAGTCGTTCTTTCGTATTTGTTCTTTTGATTAGTTGTATCATAGGGAACCTCCTTGTTTATTTGATTCTCACGCGTAGTTCATTCTGTGATAATCCCCGCTTCAACGGGAAAATAGAAGAAACGCTTTTAGATTAGCATGCTAACTATTGGCAGAAATTGAAATCTGACCGTTATAACGACCAGATTAGAGATGCTTTTTCATATTTTGTTTGAATTTCTCCATCGTGGTGAAAAACTGCAACAGTTCTTCATCAGAGATGTCTTGTCCCAAAACCGCTTCTACCTTTGCTACCTGTTTTTCGATCTCGATCGTTGTCTCTATGGCCTTCTCCGTTACGATCAATTGCTTTAAGCGTTTATCTTTTTGCGAGGGGGCCGTTGTTAAAAAACCATTTTTAATCATGCGATCCACTAAATTGCTGGCTGTTGGTTTGCGAATCGACAATTTCTCTTCCAAATCTTTTTGATAAATTTCTTTGTCGCGATTCTGAACCAAATAGCCTAAAGCAAATCCCTGCGGTCCTCTGATATGTCCGCTGTCACTTACTTTTTCAATGTATCTAGCAATTAACAACGATAACTCTCTTACCTCAAAACCAATTGTTTTTGGGTCATTCATGTATTCTCACCTCAAATAGTTATCATGCTAACTATATTAGTTTGTATTTTGCTTTTTGTCAACCTTGAACAAGAAAAAGTTAAATTATACCCTCCACCTTTTCAAAATGAACGTAATGACTTCCGTGATTAACCAACAAAGAAAACAAGAAATCGTCAGAAAAAGCACTTTATTATCAGTAGTCAAGTCACCCTTTTTAAAAATCAGATAAGAGATCAACGAGACAGCCAATAAAAGCCCGCCAAACAATCGATTACAAAACTTCCAGACCCGTTTTCCATACCGATAAAAAGCGAATCCGCGGTACCCGATCCCGCCAATCGATGTTTCGCTGGCACTGATGAAAAAGACGAACAAACCCAAAGCCCCCAGTAATAAAGGCATCTTGTCAACTTCACTTTTTTCGATGACTGCTATGATAAACATTTTGACTCTTCTTGTGCCGATTTTTTGTATAAACCGATTATATACTCTATCGATAACAACAACATAGTCTTTTTAGTCATTTCGCCTTGTCCTAGTCAATTTTTTCTTTCTCATTCGTTGATTTCCTTAACAAACAACCAATAAAGTTAAACATTTGTAAAAAGATATCCTAATACAAAGAAAGAGTTCCTGTATTTTTTAACAGAAGACTCTTTCTATCTAAAAAATTTCAAATTATAATTCTACAATCCCTTTTTGTACTAAAAACTTACGCCGAATAAGGATAAATATGGCTGCTACTAATACCACCGCTAATACACTAATAACACCAATAATTGGATGGCTGGAATAGGCGAAACCAATCAATGGTCCGAATGCTACTGTTGAAGTGATTCCGAACATTGCATAGATAGAACACAATACTCCACAACTCAACATATTCAGTGGAATCATGAATTTTGGATCAACGAGCATGAACGGAATAGCCGGCTCACTCATTAACAGAAAACTCATTAAGAACGATGTAGTTCCAGCAACCTTCTCATCTTCATCAAAAAAACGACCTTTTCGATCAATTACCGTTGCCAGTCCTACAGACATTGAAGGTACCATAAATGCCGCTGTTGCCATTGTAATCGGCCAACGAACGCCTTCGTTCAACATTGTTAGTGCAAAAAGACCGGCTACTTTATTCACTGGGCCGCCAAGGTCAAAACCAATCATCGCACCCAAAATCAGTCCCAAAGCAATTGCGTTACTACCATACAAGGAAGTTAAGAAGGTTTTCAACCATTCATTGATGAACAAGATTGGCTGTTGAACGATTGTCACTGAAATCATTCCTATTCCTAAAGTAACCACAGTTGGAATGACTACCAATGAAAAAAGTGCCTTTCCAGATCCCTTCAAAGGAAGCTTGCCCATCCAAACAGATATATACCCTACTAACAAACCAATAATAATTGCCCCAAAAATACCTAATCCGTTTTGATTAGCATACAAGGCTAACATAAATGCTGGTGCTAATGCGACTCTATCTGCTACTGAATAAGCAATAAACATACAACAAAAGATATCAAATCGTTCAAGACCAGCCGTCGAAATGAACTTAAAGAAATCAAACAAAGGGAAACTTTCTGGCATAAATGTTACAACTGCCGTAAACAAAGCACCGACAATTATTATTGGTAGCATATAGTTTGTACCAGCTACCAAATGCAACTTAATATCGCTAAATTTAAATTTTTTTTCAGCCGTCTCCATCAACTATCCCCCATCTCAGCCAATTGCTGTATGAGAGCCTTACTGTGTGCCAAAGCCTCAGTCGTATTGATTTTCAACACAGGAATATCAGCGAATCGATCCATTCCCTGAATTGCAGTATCAATAGCTAAAACTACCGCATCGGCTGAATCAATGTCATTTTGTGTTAATTGATTTTCAATCCCTGAAGCAGACTGTGTTTCCATTAACAATTCATGTCCACTCTTTTTAGCTGCTTTTTTTAGGGCCTTTGATGCCATAAATGTGTGCATTAACCCGGCAGGACAAGCTGCTACCCCTACGAACTTCATTTAAATTTCCTCCTTTAAAAGTTTAATTATCATTTCCTTTGAATCCATCGTTAGAATTTTCTCTATGATATCTTCGTCTGCTAATTGTTCTGCAACTTTAGCCAAGATCTTTAAATGCATTTTCTCCTTACTGTCTTTCGGACTCAAAATCAAAAATACCAAGTTTACAGGTTCACCATCTATAGTGTTCCATTCTATAGGATGTTTCAGTTTTCCTATGACAACAGCTGCACTAGTGACGCCCTCACTAATACTATGAGGGATTGCTATGCCTTTAACAAAACCAGTTGAAAGCTCCGATTCACGTCTTAATACATCTTTTAATGTTTGTGCTTTATCGCTAACTGATCCAGTTGATTCATGTTCTATCAGAAACTGAAATAAATCTTTGACGTTATCCTGTGGCAATCCTAAAAAGACATTTTGATCATTCAAGATTCTATTCATCAGCTAACACGCCTTTACTATCAATCAGATCTTTATACCAATAGAAGCTTTCTTTTTTGATACGATTCATCGTTCCCACTGAATGATCATCGCGATCGACATAAATGAAACCATACCTCTTTTTCATTTCTCCTCTAGAACTCAGGATGTCTATTGGTGCCCAAGTTTGATAGCCAATACAATTTACTCCATCTTCAAAAATAGCCTTTCTCATTTCAGAAATATGCGTTTTAAAAAAATCCACACGGTAAGAATCTTCGATCGTTCCATTTTCGTTCAAATACTCGATGACACCCACACCATTCTCCATGATGAAGATCGGTAAATTGTATCTTGAGAAAAGTTTATTTAGCCCCCCGCGCAGTCCAACAGGATCTATCGTCCAATCCCACTCCGTTCGATGCAAAAATGAGTTTTTTGGAAATGGAGAAGGCTTCCCGATGATGCTGTCTAATAAGGCATCAGAAAATCGATAATTCTCAAATGTTCGATTAGTCATTTGGGATGAATAATAACTGATCCCTATGAAATCAGGATTGATGTTTAGCATACATTCACGATCACCGGATACTATTTCAGGAGTAATCTCCTTTTTATTCCAAGCTATTTGATTTCTGGTGGGATAAGTCCCGTTAATCATGACATCCAGAGTATTAAAATTAGCGTCTTCATCTTGAAGTTGTGCCGTCAATATATCACTTGGGTGAGCTGTTTCTGGATAGATCGGACAATAATTGATCATTACACCTATCTGATTATTCGGATATTTAACGTGAGAGTATTTGATCATCCCAGCAGCTGCCAGATTTAGATGATAGTTGATTTGTTCAATATTCTGATTAAAATTTGAATCTGATTTGCTATGACCGCCTAATACCGCAGAAGCTAATTTACACCCGTTTTGTTCATTCATTGGAATCCACCAGTGAACCTTTTCCCCATACTCATCAATCAGAAATTGAGTATATTGAATGAACGCCTCCACTGTCTTTCTAGATGTCCAACCGCCAAATTTTTCGTGTAACGCATATGGCAAGTCGAAGTGATACGCGCAAATCATCGGCTCGATTCCTCGTTCAATCAATGCATCGATAAAGTGATGGTAGAAACGGACACCTTCTTCATTCACTTGGCCGTCCCCATTTGGGAAGATTCTGGACCAAGCAATCGAGAAACGGTAACTATTCATCCCCATTTCCTTCAATAAATCGAAGTCTTCTTCATATCTATGATAAGCATCAGTTCCTGCATTGATGCTCCATTCTGGAAACCCAACTTTTTCACCAAACTTATCATATACAGATTTACCTTTACCGTATTCTTTCGTATTTGCACCTTCCGTTTGGTGAGCCGATACAGATCCCCCCCAGAAAAAATCTTTGGACATTTTTTCTTTCATAAGATTTCAACTCTCTTTCTTCTTGATATACTTATCTTAGCTAGAATAATCAAAGATAATTGTATTTTCTTCATATTTATTGTAAAATATTCATATAGATTGTAAACGAATTCAGAGGAATGGAAATGAAAAAAAATATTGATGTCATTGCAGAGAACTCCTTTATTCATGAATACTCGCACCATCCATACCAAATCGAGCACCATCTTACACAATTCCTTAATAGTAATGATGAGGAATATCACAGTATTCTAACTTTGGATACCTATGTGAATATTTTAGCCCCAACACCCTTGAGGGCACGGAAAAATTCACTGATCAGCTTTTTAACAATATACTGCCGCTTGGCTATTGATCTCGGTTTATCGGTCGAAAAGAGCTTTTCTGTAAGCGACTATTTTATTAATGAAATTGAAAGAACTGATTCCAGTAAAGAGTTGGAGGTTATCTACCACGATATTCTTTACGGATATAAGCACTTATTAGATAAAGATCGTGCGGGAAACTATTCTCTACATATCATGAAAGCTATCCAATACATCCATGCTCACCTCTATGAATCACCAACACTCCAAGATATTTCAGATTACCTTGGCATAAATGAACACTATTTTTGCACGATTTTTTCGAAAGAGGTTGGTGTTCCACCTAAAAAATTCATTATTCAAAACAAGGTTAAAACCGCGATTTCGTTACTATCAAACAAGGATCTTAGTATCTCTGATATTGCTGAATTGTTAAAATTTACCGATACTCCACACTTTATCCATACATTTAAAAAAGCCACTGGGTTAACACCAGGAGCTTTTCGGAAACAAGCTCACGCTAGTTTTTAATGATATCTACTCTAGACAGAAAACATTCGATTATTATCTACTATCAGAGCATTTGTTGATACACAACTTTGATTCAGCAAAAAAACGATTGAAATCGAAAGATTTCAATCGTTTTTTCTATAAATTAATCCATTTTTTTATCCCAATAATGGTTGCATTTTCTTGCCGCAATATTGACTCGTTAGTTTCAACAGCGGACCAATCAGCAGAACACCAACGATCGGACCAATCATAAACTTTCCGCCTAAAACCATGCCGGTGATAAAGCAGATCAAATCAAGACCCATGCGTACTTTTGCCAAGTCGATCGTGAGACGTTTGCTTAGTGCAAAGCTCAATGCGATATACCCTTCCTTGCCGGCATTTGTGGCGGCGGCAATTCCCGAACCGATGCCGATAAAGGAGATCCCTAGCACAACTAACATGAGTTTAATCACTACACCGCTTTGAATTGTCAGATACTTGATCAGCAAATCGGTGAAAATACTTGTAGCGATTGGATTCAAAACCGTCGCTATTCCTAGTTCTTTTTTATCAATCAATGCGACGATAATCAAGCAGGTACAGGTGACGAGTAAGGAAGCCTGACCCACCGTGATCGGCAGATGCTTGGCTAAGCCTTCCCATAAAACACCCAACGCATCCGCACCTAGACCCGTCACTACACACAGACCTACGCCAATACCGACTAAAGAGGAACCTAAAACAGAAATCAAATTTCTTAAAATCATTTTCATCAATCCAATTTCGTGCCGTTTGACGCGATTACCTCTTTATACCAATAGAAAGAGTCTTTTCTGATACGTTTGCATTCCTTCACGTCATCGTCTGTCCGATCGACGTAGATCAGGCCGTAACGTTTTTTGTAGCCATTGCTGGTAGACAGCAGATCAATCGCAGACCAAGGCATATAGCCAACCACTTCCACACCAAGATCCATCGCGCGTTTCGTTGCTTGGATATGCTCACGTAAATAGTCGATTCGGTAATCGTCATGAACTTTGCCATCTGGCGTCAGCTCATCATATGCGCCTAAGCCATTTTCAGTGATCATAAACGGAACACGGTAACGCGTATAAAGGTCACGATAGACGTATTCCAGACCGATTGGGTCAATTGCCCAATCCCAATCCGTCGTACGCAATTCAGGATTCGCGCACATTTGGTAGAAGCCTGGATGCGTCTCAAAGCCAGACATATCGCCTTTTTTACCAGATAAGTTGTAGCCAGACCAACGACGCTCTTCTCCTTCAGGACAGGCATGCGCACATTGGCTGTCGTAATAGTTGATCGCGAAGAAGTCGGATAGATTTTCAGCAAAGAACTGCTCGTCGCCCTCTTCCATCTCCGGTGCCAGACCAGCTTGCTTCAAATAAGTCAGCGCTGCAACATTGTAGTACCCACGGAAATAAACATCCAAGTAATACGCATTGCGGAGATCATTCGCGTTCAATGCCGCCAACTGATCCTCTGGTTTACAGGTACGAGCATAAACGGGTGCATAGCCTAATGCCGGACCTGCTTTTGCGCCTACTTCATGAGCCAGCTTCACGGCCACGGCCTGCGCCAAGTTCATGTGGTGGTTGATTTGATACCGGAGTTGATTGTTGTGTTGATATTCCGGTAATACGTAGCATTTCTGCGTCCAATACTGCACGATGATACTTTGTTCATTGATCGTGATCCAATACTTGATGTCATCCTTGAATTCATTGATGACATACTTCGCGAAGACTTCAAAATCATTTACCACTTCGCGAGACAGCCACCCGCCGTATTTTTCTACTAATGGCCATGGCAGGTCATAATGATACAATGTCGGAATTGGTTCAATGTCATTGTCCTTCAATTCCTTGATTAAATCGCGGTAGAATTGGATACCCGCTTCATTGACGACATCGTCGCCATTAGGGAAAATGCGTGACCAAGCAATCGAAAAGCGATAACTGGTGAAGCCCATTTCTTTAAAAAGAGCAATGTCTTCTTTGTATTTATGGTAATGATCGCTGGCCACACTGGCATCGGCAAAGCCGAATTTTTCGTGACGTTCGCTGTTAATAATGTCTTGTTGGGATAGTCCTTTCCCATCCTCTTGTGCCGCACCCTCTACTTGGTACGCGCTAGTTGCTGCTCCCCATAGGAAGTCTTTTGGAAATTCGTTATTCATATCTTTCGCTCCTCGTTCTTAATAATGGATTAATTTTTCTGATGAAAAATTAGTTCGATGGTCACTACGTATACGATTCCACTAACCTGCTAAAGCAGGAAGAGGAACTCGCATCCTCATCTTTTTATTTAAAACTGAAGGATGAGTCAATAACGGACTGCTTCAGGTTTTACGTGTTTTGCATGGTCTATTCTTTCTGATCGACAAAGCTGGTATCACCGATCTTCTTGATCGTGTATTCTCCATCTTTATAGGTCAATGTTGTTACACTGCAATTGGCAATTTTTTCACCCTGATATTTTCCTGGTGCAACGCTTTCCAGTAAAATCGGAATAATCCCGCCAGATGAAACGATTAACACATTGCCGCCTTTTTTCGTCGCTTTCTTTATTACCTGCGGCATTGCTTTTTCTACCCGTTGCTTCATTTGATCGTAGGTTTCAGCCGTCTTTGTCGGATCAACTTCTGCTACCTTATTGGCTAGTTCTTCTTCAGTCAGCTGCTCCTTCAAGAAATCCCATAACTCATCGCTGCCTTCTGGATAGTCCAAATTCAACGCTTTGACAACAGCTAAGTTCATATCATCATTGGATTGACCTTCAAAGCCGCCAAAGTTTTTCTCGCGAAAGCCTTTATTTTCGATAATCTGCGGGACCTTCTTTTCATTCTGATCTAAAATTAACTGTGCTGTTTTTCTTTGACGACCCAAATCGCTGGAATAAGCGGCCGTGAATTTGACCTCTTTTAAGCCTTCCCCGACTAATTTTGCTTGTGCTTCGCCTTCTTCAGTTAGCAGACTATCGCAGAAGCCTTGAACCTGATTTTGTGTATTGAACCAGGTTTTTCCATGTCTGACTAGATAAATGGTTGTCTCCTTTGACTGCTTACTTTCCTTGGCAGCTGCTTCCTTCATTCCACCAAATGAACCAACAGCCGCCAATAAAATACTCAACACAGACACTATCCCTACTAATTTTTTCTTCATTTAACGCACTCCTATTTTTTCATCGCTAATTCAAACAAATCGACTAAATCTCTGGTCATGTTGACTTCACTGGTAATGGTCATCAAATGATCCTGCGCATGGGTGAATAATAAACACGGCTGGTAGTTTTTCCCCGCGGCTTCGTTTTGGATGACCGCAGTCTGCGAGTGATGCGCCAACACAATATTGTCTTTGGCTTCCTGCAACGCTTCTTTTGATGCTTCAAAATTTAGTTCCTTTGCAAATTTGATCGCTTCCTGTGCTTTTGTGCGTCCATTTCCCGCATGGATAATAATCTGCATTGCTACAGGAATCAATTCGTTTTCTTCTTCGACTAATTCTGTTTCTTCCATCATCTTTTTCACCTCATTCATTTATACAGCCTCTACTGGAGCCGTTAGTTCTGCCCCGGTTTTTTCTTCTTTAACTTCTTCTGCTAAAACTTCTTTTTCATACACTTTGAAGAATGGGTACCAAGTCAACAGGTACATCGCGAATAATAGGACATACCATAAGATCGCTCGGAAATCCTGTAAAATCATCACGCTGGAAATCGGTGCGGGAATCTGTGCTACCTGCATCAGTTCCTGTGGGATGTTCAATAAGCCGCCCCGCATCGCAAACCAAACCACGATACTTCCAGTGATGGAATTGATCCACATCGGCATCATCAAAATCGGATTCATAACCACCGGCGTACTGAAAACGATCGGTTCATTGATGTTGAAAAGTGAGGGACCGATGCAAATACGTCCCAAAGTTTTTAACTTCTTCGCCTTCGAGAAACACATTAATAAATTTAGCGTCAAAGTGGCCCCTGTTCCGCCCATCATGATCAAGCCCAAGCTGTAGACGGTTTCATTTGTGACGATGTTCATTCCGACATCCCCGTTTTTCAGTGCCAAGGCATTCGCTGCAATTCCCGCGATAAAGATCGGATTTTGGATGGCTGACCAGAGCCAAGTCGAGATCCCCATTGAATAAAAGAAGGCTGGGATCAACACAAGTAGAATCAAACCAGGCAACGATTGACCAAAGCTTTGGATTGGTTCAAACAAGTTGATAATCACTTCGAAAACATCGATCTTTAAAGCAAAGATCAAGGTTGACCACAAAGCCAAGCTCAAGAAAATTGGAATAATATTATTGATCCATTCAACGACGAAATCCGGTAATTCTGAATTACGCAATAAATGCAGTTTGCTGAAATAATGGAAGATCACGCTAACGACCGCGCCAACGATAACACCGATCAGAATTCCTGTCGGCCCGATACGTCCCATGTCGTAGACCCCTTCTTCTGCACCAACTGGCTGCAGGGTCATCATCAGAACACAGACTGAAACGATGCCTGCTGTGATGGCGTAATTTTGATGTTTAAACTTTTCCATATACTGGTTGGCAACCATGAAAGCTGCGATTAACCCGATCATGCCAAAGGAATAATTTGAAATATTGCCCAAATCTGGCAGCTGCGGAATATATGAGCGAAACACGTTATAGAAAAAGACGATTGATCCGGTCATGATAAACGGGATCAGTTTCTGCATAGCACTAGACAATCCAGCTACAGACGGTCGCTGCGTTAGATTTTTTGCTTTTGGAGCAAAAGAATTCGCCAGCCAATCCATAAATTTTTTCATTTTGCTTGTTCCTCCTAATTTATATTATTGCTTCTGATTTTCATCACATAGATCCTTTCACTAGGTATGCAAAAAGCATCAAGCGAAACGGATAAGCGATTTTATTTTTCCAATTTACTAAGAGCAAAGTCCAATAGCCCTTCGCCATCCAGCATGCCGTAAATATCTTGTGGAATGACATCAACGACAACGTTGTGAGGGGCTGCTTGTTCAGCCATCTCTTCTTTGAATGACGCGTAATGCGGACCTAAAAGTAAAATATCGATTGAATCTAAATAAGAAGCCACTTCACTTTCACTTCTGGCTTCGATCGAGCCAGAGATTTTACGTTTTTTCGCTGCCTTCCGCGTTTTTTGGGCTAAGAAGCCGCTAGACATCCCAGCACCGCAACATAATAAAATATTTACTGTTTCCATGATCATTTCCTCCTAAAATTTGTTTGTTATCCTTGCGCTGTTCTCTTTACACCCTTATTATCACGATTTTCCAAATCCGCCTCAACTAGACTCTTGCACGCTGGTCGTGCAACTCTCTATTTTTTCTCAAACCGTTTCACGCTATAATGAAACAAAGCACTGATGAGGAGATGTGGAAATGAAAGAAAAGCAAGAACAACTATTGAAATTATTGCTGCAGCAAGACAGTCCTGTCTCTTCCAGAATTTTGGCTGAAAAAATGAATGTCTCCGTGCGAACAGTAAAGAATTATATTTATGAGTTAAATAAGCTGGGGAGCGCACCGGTGATCCGTTCATCAAATGCCGGCTACACCGCTATTCCCGATGAAGCGGACAAGTTATTAGATAAGCCAGAAAATGCAAGCGGTTTACCTCAGACATTTAAAGAACGCTCCTTCTTCATTATTAAACGAATTTTGATGGAACATCAGCAGCTGAACATTTTTGATCTATCTGATGAATTATTTGTCAGCTACTCGACCTTAAAATCCGATCTTGCGAGAATGAACAAAGCATATGAAAAATACCATGTAAAATTTGTCCTTAAACAGGATGAGATTCAGATTATCGGCGAGGAAAAAGAAAAACGTCGTTTGATCTCTTATATTATTTTTGAAGAGGTGCCCCATAAATTTATTGATAAGCAAATTTTGGAAGCTACTTTTGAGAAGGAGGACATTGAAAAGCTATCCAGCATCATCCATGCCATCATGCACGATTCCAACTATCATCTGAATGATTTTTCGTTTGTTAATTTGATGCTGCATTTATTGATTTTGTTGGATTCTGTCCGGAATGACAAATCTTTGGTCACCCGTAATTGGTTCAGTTCCTGGCTTAGGGAGGATAAAGCGAAATTAGTAACGAAAATGATTGGCTTAATTGAAGAGGAATTTGATCTGACGTTAAACAGTTTGGAAAGAGAAGAAATCCACATGATCTTCCAAGCGAACGCCAACTACATTCCTTCCAACAATCTGAAGGAATTGGAGCAGATCGTGGGGGACGAAATTTCTCAGATCGTTCACGAGGTACTAGAAGATGTCCGTCAAACCTTTGGAATCAACTTGATGAGCGAAAGCTTCCTAGTTCCCTTCTCACTACATGTCAGTGGGTTGTTTTCGCGGGCTAAACAAGAAACTTCTTTGAAAAATCCCATGTTAGAGTCCTTGAAAAAAAGTTTCCCTATGGTTTATGATGTGGCAGTTTATCTTTCCTTACGATTGAGTGCACTATTTGATGTTTCTGTCAGCGAAGATGAGACTGCCTATATCGCCCTGCATATCGGGTCTGAACTAGAAGGACAAAAGAGAAATCTATCCAAGATTCGAACGGTGCTCCTTTGTCCTAAATACATGAATTTAGATGAGCAGCTTTACGAAAAGCTGAACCAGCATTTTGGCAATGAACTGATCATTCAAACAGTCGTCTCTAAGTTTTCCGAAACGGCTGCATTGGATTTTGAATTGTTGATCACCACATTGCCGGTTCCGGAATCCACTGATTATCTCGTCATCCAAGTTTCTCCGATCTTTACAGAAGAGCAGCGGGGAAACCTGATCACCGAATTAGGAAATATTCGATTGAATCGGAAAAAGAGCATTCTGCGTGAGAACTTCGATGATTATTTTGATGAAAGATTCTTCAATAGTCATTTACAGGGAGAAACAGCCGATGAAGCGATCCGTGAAATGTGTCGCATCTTAGAAAAAGAAGAGATGATTCCGTCAGAATTCACTACTCATGTCCTGGAAAGAGAGCATGCTTCCTCGACCGCTTTTGAATCAATCGCTATTCCTCATTCGGTCTATATGGATGCCCATCAAACGGTCATCAGCGTAGCAATCTCTGAAAAAGGGATCGCTTGGGGGGATAAAAAAGTCCATGTCATTCTATTAGCAGCGATCAATGATGTCGATCGTCGAAGATTCACAGATATTTACGAAGCCCTAATCTCATTATTCGAAACAACGGAGAGCTACCAGGAAATTAAAAGAATTAAAGATTTTTCCACCTTTCGAACGTTTATTTATGCACGAATTAAACGGAATTATTAGCAAAAAAAAGCGCTCAAATCGGAATTTGAGCGCTTTTGCTTATTCAATATCATATTCAAGTTCAGTTAAGGTTGATTCTTCCTTACTAAGACGTCGAATCCCACCAATATAAAAGGCTCCTGTCAAAACAGCTGCGCCCGCATCAGCGAAAGGGGCCGCATGCAACAATCCGTCCATTCCCCAAGCATCCGAAAAAAGCAGAATCGCTGGAATCAATAAAATAATTTGACGCGTTAACGTTAAGAAAATTGCTGAACGCGTACGTCCTGTCGCTTGAAAGAAATTCGAAGCAACAATTTGAAACCCGATAACCGGTAAACACAAGAACCATATTTGCAGCGCCTTGGCACCAAAGGTCAAGAGTTCTGGCTCATTGTTAAACATTCGCACCAATTGCTCTGGCATCAATCTTGTTGCTAGCCAACCAATGCACACAATGATCGTCGAAATCGCAATTGCGTATTTTTGAGTCTCCCTTACTCGACCAAATTTTTTAGCACCAAAATTAAAGCTGACGATTGGTTGGGCACCTTGAACCAGCCCCGTGATCGGCATCAACAGAATCGTTTGAATGCTATTAACAATTCCCATACCAGATACAGCGATATCCCCACCATAAGTTAGTAGTGTCATATTCAAGACGACGTTCAAGATACTGTTCCCCAACTGCAAGAGAAAGCTAGGCAAGCCCAAGGTGGTGATGCGCACAGCCACCTGTCCCTTGATTCGCATATTTTTAAGCTGGATCTGATGATGACTGCGTTTGCTAAGAAAATACGTCAAAATCCAAACCATGGAAATGAATTGTGATAAAATCGTGGCTAAAGCAGCACCAGCCATTCCCATATCAAAAACATAGATAAATACTGGATCAAGAACGATATTGACCCCTGCCCCCATAAACATCGTGATCATGGCTAATTTCGGCTGTCCATCTGCCCGTAAAAAGTTATTCATACCAATACTGACAATCTGAAAAACAGCTCCCGAAAAAATAATCCGCATATAGCTCATAGCATAAGGTAACACCGTATCACTAGCACCAAAGGCTGACAATAGCGGTGACAAAAACAAATGCCCTATAAGCATAAAAAGAAGACCACTGATGATCAATAAGGAAAATGCATTCCCCATTGCACGTTCTGCTTCCTCTGTTTTTCTGGCACCCAGCTTCATAGAAAAAAGTGTGGCACCCCCAACACCAAATAAAATTCCAATCGATAGCAAAATAATCATAATCGGAAAACCAATCGTGATGCCAGCTAACCCATTTGCCCCCAAACCTGGCGCATGACCGATATAGATTCGATCAACTACGTTATACAGTGCATTGACCACCATTCCAATAATTGCTGGAATAGAAAATTGCATCAATAATTTTGAGATTTTTTCTGTTCCTAACGGATTTGCTGCTTCCATTTATTCTCCCCCTTTTAAATCATGCTGCTCAGTTTTCTCTACCATTTCTTCTAACAACTCAAAAAGCAGATCGCGTTTGGTTTCATCCATTCCCTCCAGCATGATCTGGTTCCAACCCGCAAACTTCTCAATCATTGCTTCTCGCATATCTAGCCCTTTTTTCGTCAAAGAAATTTTGTTGCAGCGTTTGTCCTTTTCATCCTTTTCCTTCGTAACCAAACCCTTTTCTAGTAATGACTGAACAGTGCGAGCCGTTAATGCTTTATCCACTTGAAGGAAGGTACTGATTTCCTCCTGAGTCACTGCATCATTTCGATATAAATACATCAAGATTGGCTGTTCAGCGGTCGTAATATTCAATGGCTTCATCGCCGCATTCAAATAAATTTGATTTTTTCGATATAAAATTGAAATCAAACGTCCAACACTTCGTTTCATCATTTCCTCCAAATATCCTAAAAATAATAGTTGACTACTCAACCATTTTACCGAGTAATAGTTGACCAGTCAACTATTACTCGGTAAAAATTTTTAGTGATTACAAAATAAACTGTAAAAAGACTCACTCGCAGCTAGCTTGTATTAATGAATTAACTTTTTCAAAAAGCGAAAAAGTTTGGCTTATTCTCACTGCGCATACGATTTGGCTAAACCACTTGGTCATTTTTTTTTTTGAAAAAAAATACATCTACATTTCAAGCTTTATAAACTGCGAAAAGCCAAACTCGCAGCTAGCTCAGATAAGGGGAAAGTATTTTTCATAAAACACGAAAAATTACTTTAATTTTCGTACGCATACGATTTGGCTAAACCGCTTGTTCAATTTTTGGTAAGAAACTGTATGTACGTCTCATACTTAACAAACTGCGAAAAGCCAAACTCGCAAAAAAGCGATCAAAACCAAATGGTCTTAATCGCTTTGAATAGATGACTTAAGCTCGCTCAGTATTTGAGTTTGTTGGTGTCTCATCGCTAGCTGATTTTGCCAAACTTTTGATCGATCCGCGAATAATCATCGAAGCCGCAAAACCAACTAACGCTAGCACTGCAAAGATTCGTAGAACATTCGTATATGAATGGAACATCTCAGTGATCTTGCCTAAGAAGATTGGCCCGAACATCCCAGCAGCAGCCCAGGCAGTTAAGATATACCCATGAATAGCACCAACTTCTTTTGATCCAAAAACATCGCCGATATAAGCAGGGACAATCGAGAAGCCGGCGCCGTAGCAGGTCATCAATAAACAGATCAATCCTGCAAACAGCAATGGTGAGTTTACCACCGATAAGCTCAATAGCACGACGATATCAATGACAAAAAGAATCGTAAAGACATTCTTACGTCCCAAGACGTCTGAGATCAACGCCCAAACTAAACGACCGCAGCCATTGAAAACACCCATCACACCTACCATTGTAGCCGCCATACCCGCAGTCATTCCAGTGATTTCCTGTGCCATTGGTGACGCTTCTGAAACAAGTGAAATACCGCAAGTAATATTTAAAAATAGCATAAACCATAATAACCAAAATGTTTTTGTTTTAATCGCTTGGTTGGCGGTTAATTGTACGCCACGATATTGGATTTTCACTTCTTCTTTTGGATTTGGAGCATCAAATCCTTCTGGTGTCCAACCGACTGGCGGCTTTTCCAAATAACGAGAAGCAGTGAACATAACCAAGAAATAAGCAACCCCTAAAATATAGAAGGTGTTCGAAACGCCGACACGCACCATCAACTGCTGGGCGATCGGCCCAGTGATCATAGAAGCGAAACCAAATCCCATGATGGCAAGTCCAGTAGCCAAGCCCTTTCTATCTGGGAACCACCGAATCATCGTTGATACTGGGGTGACATAGCCAGCTCCTAGTCCAATTCCGCCGATAATCCCGTAGGTCAGATACAGCATTGGCAACGATTGACTAGAAACAGCAAAGCCCGTCGAAATGATTCCTAAACCGAATAAAATCGAGGCGACTGTCCCTGTTTTTCTTGGGCCAAACTTTTCTACAAATTTCCCCATAAATGCCGCTGACGTTCCTAAACAGAAAATCGCTAAACTAAATGCAAAAGAGATCGATGATTTATCCCATCCTGTCATCTCTTTAATTGGTTCTTTGAATACACTCCACGCGTATGCTGAACCAATAGACAGATGAATCGCTACTCCTGATAAGGCGATCAGCCATCTATTTTTTTCCCTGCGCATCCTTTTCCCTCCTATTTTATGCATTTGTGTGTGTTTGAGTGCGATAAAAAAGAGATAACAACCGTTATCTTTTTTTGTTTAAAAAATTGTTTTATTTAAGCACTCAATAAACACGAGTATACGCTCTCATTTCGTTAAATTCAACTAAAATTTTGATATAATCCGATATTCTATTTTGCCGTAAAAAAAAAAGAATTTTAATCACTATTTTTATGTGTGATTCACTTATTTTCAGATTGATTAACCCATTTTCAACTAAAAAAAGACCACCAAGCTGATTTCACTTGATCGTCTCTTGGTTAAAAATGAACCCCTTCATTTAAACTCACTGCGTCTGTATTTGAACAGGAGCATAAAAGGATAGTTTTCCTACAGCTGTATATTCTTCAACATTAAAATTCCCAGCGATTTGGATGTCTTCCCTTTGAGCCAACTCGCCATAACTGCGCCCGATCAATTGATCCAACTCTATTTGATCTGTATAACTAAGATCAAAACGGGCATACATCCCCGCAGGCAATTCAAACTCTGACGGACGGGTTTCTTTGGTATCTGTATTTCCAATCAAGTAACACTGATCACCATTAATCACTGCATTAATAGCCAGTAGATCCCCTTCAACCTTCGAAGCATATTCCTCTTTTGCACGCATTTTTTGCTTACTCATTTCTGCCAACCCATCTGCAGAATTTGGAGCGTTTAGGGTAGTGATCCAACCGTGAACAGTCAACGTCTCTCTCTCAACTATCTTAAACATGACTAGGTACCTTCTTTCTCTAAAGTTTATATCTATTTCAACTTTTCTTTTGTTAAAGAAAATCAGGGACTCATCCATTACACGCTAAATATATATCCCTCACCCAGTTAATGCAATTAAGCTGCCTGTACCGCTTCCTAAAAATGGATAAAGCCAGCCCCTGCTAAAATAAGGAGTACTGAACACAATAATGTGACAAACAACGAAACCAACAAGAAAATACTGACACTTGTCCTAACGGAAGGAGTCATCTCCTCCTTCAGATTATTAAAATGAATCACACATACCCAAATCATCGCAATCGTTAGCAAAAGCTGGGTTGGAATGATCCCCGCCAGACTTCCGCCATTGATTGCCGCCGAAAATCCGACAAGCGAAAAGAGCAGCAGCGGACCAGCACAAATCAGCGAAAATAGTCCCATCCGAATCGACTGCAGCAGCTTGGCTTCCTTCCTCATCTTCACCATATACTTCGCATCCCCCTTCATCAAATAATCAAGAGATATCTCATAATAATCACTGATGGCAACTAGTGTCGGGATATCTGGATAATTTTTCTCATTTTCCCAATTGGAAATCGTTTGGCGTGTCACGTGAAAGATTTTCGCCGCCTCCTGCTGCGTAAGTCCCCGCTCTTTTCTTTGCGCTTTTAAAATCTCAGCGATCATGATGATCTCTCCCTCCTAACTTGATGATAGGTACCCTAACCAAATTATACTAGAAAGCCCTGCTTTCCTCGGTATTTTCTCCCGCAAGCGTTGTTTGACAGTACTGATTTATCTGATTATTTTGCAACAAACCGGTCTTTTCCTGCAACAAACAAAAAAAGGATTCTTTCTACAGCCAATCCTTGCTATGCTAAAGATACAGAAGGAGGGGAGCATGTGAACATCAACTTTACCTGGGTAAAAGAAAAAGCATTGAACGAAATCGATATCTTCGCAAATCCTAAACACAAAACCAAACTTGAACGACTTGAAATACAGCTCAAGCAAGAACAGGAAATTGTGGCAATTGATCCCAAAAACAATCGTTCAATCAAATTGCCGCTAGATCAAATAGTTTCTTTTGAAACCATGGGGCATTTAGTTAAAGTAAGCTTAATCAACCAGCAAGACTATCTTATACAAAAACGGCTGAAAGAATTGAGCTTTTTAGAAAGCCAGAATTTTTATCGCATCAATAATTCGCAGATTTTAAATCTAAACTGTGTTCAATCCTTCCAATTAGGAGAGCACGCGCGTTTAGAAGTTCATACCAAAACAAATTCTACTTATGTTGTCAGTCGTCACTATGCCAAGAAAATCAAGGAGGAACTATCATGTTCAAACACTTAAAAAATAATTTCTTTCAAGCAGGCTTCGGATCGTTTATTTGGATCACTATTCTTTGTTCACTCACGGACTTCTCTACACAGATTCCTTTTCGTTATATTTGGAATCTTGTTGGAATCAGTATTCTTATTGCCCTTTTATTCGGTATCGTCTATCCTTTTCTGTGGAACTATTCGACCTTTAAAGCATCAATAAATATTGTCATCTGTACAGTGTTAAATACGCTTTTCGCTTATACAGGCGTGTATCTTTATTCGACTCAGATGTTTGACCTAATCCGACCATTCTTTATCGCCGTATTGCTGCTTACATTGATTCTGCATATCATCACTTTTTATTTCTATTCAAAACACGATAATAAAAAAATGGCCGCAGCCTTAAACAATTTGAATGATTAAAAAAATCCCTGACTTTTGCTTTCAAGTCAGGGATTTTCCTATGCATTTAAAATGTTACAATTTTATCCGCCCATTCGACCATTTCAACACAATCAAACATCGTTGAAATTGGACAGGACGTTTGATCTTCCAGTTGACGGGATTTGAGGCAAGTGCCGCAAGCCAATAATTCGCCACCCTGCTCTTCCAACTTTTTCATCTCTGCAGGAACATCGTATTGCTCATCTTCAATACTCTCAACTTCGACTGCTTCGCCCATCAAGAAAAATTTGACTTGATGGCCTTTTTTTAGAGCTGCCACGCCAAAGCGAAAAGCATTCCAAGCTTTCTCGTGTTCCTTAGTTTCCAAGATAATTGCTAACTTCATTTCATCCGCTCCTTTAGTCTTATCGTTTATACAGTGGATAGTTCTATCCCGATCACTTAAAGTATAGCGTTAAAAAAAATTGAAAACAATCCGCTTTTCTATATAAAAATAAAAGGTACCAGCGCATACTGATACCTTCATCCTTTTAATTTATGAATAGATTAGTCTAGGATTTTCGTTACATCTTCTTGCATCTTTCCTTGCGCAAGGATATTTACTCGAGTTTGTAACTCTTCATACATTGAGGCTACCGATTGACGGGATTCGTTGACTTCTTCAGAAATCTCTTTGGCTTGTTCATTGATCAAAGCTAATTCCTTATTAGCCTCTTCAATAATACGATACGCTTCCATCTTCGATTTTTCTACCATCCGATTGGCTTGTTTTCGAGCGGAAATCAGTACTTCGCCGATTTCCTGTTGCGTCGAAATAGCTTCTTCTTTCAATTGCTCATTTTCTGCACGAAGCTCTGCTACTTTCTCTCGTAATTCCACTAATTCTTTCTCTTGAACTTCTTTTGCTTCCTTTTCTTCTACCATTTGGTCCATCGCTTGGTCTTTCTCGACGATCACTTTGTCTAATTGAGAATATTGTTCGTCCTTCTCATTGATCTCTGCAATCAATTCATCGATTTGACCTTCCAATTGATGGATTTTTTCTAGTCGTTGGATTTCTTCATCTTTTTGTTGAGCAACTAACGCTTGGTGTTCTTCGTGAATTTCTTCCAACTCTTGCTCTACAGTAGCTAAATGAGCGACTGAATCTTTTAATTTCTCGTTTTCTGCTAATGCTGTTTCCAATTGTTGTCTCAATTGATCCAATTCCTGCGTTTCTTTTAATCGTTGGACCTCTTGGCGCGCTCGTTGCACTTCCGCCTCTAAATCTTGAATTTGACGGCGATTTTGGGCTTTTTCTTCTCCCATTCGCAAAACAGACTGACGATAATTTTCATTTTCTTTTGTCAATTGCTGCGTTTGTGCCGACATTTCCTTTTTATATTTCTGTAAGACTTGCTCCTTTTCAAAAATCAATCGTTTCAATTCTTTGATTTCTTCTGCCTGCTTTTCTGGTGTCTCTGGAATGGTGTTATCAGAAACCATTTTCAAAGCAGGAGCAGGTTTAGCCTGTGCTTGTACTTGTGTTTGTGCTGCTGGCTGAGTGGACTCTTCGGTGTCAACTTTCTCTTCTGGAACAGAATTGATCTCATCGATAATGTTCTTGTTGAAAAACCATCCGCTCTTTTTTTGTTGTGCTACCATTGTTTTCCCTTCTTTCCGTTAGTCTTCTTCTTGAATCATTACAAATTTATCTTCTCCATTCTCACGAGAGAAAGTACAACTATAATCTTGCTTCTGCTTCTCCCCATCCCTTACATTTAACTGGAAGGTAATCTGTGTTAGATTGGATACCCCCTCTGCTTCAGCAGCAAAGGCTTTGATATTATCTTTAATTTGTTGACGATTGTCCTCACTGGCCAAATCCCCAGCCAAGGCAATATTTAATGTTTGAGTCGGTATATCCAAGACAATCAATGTCGTTGGCAACCCAAAATAAGAACTGAGTTTGCTGGAAAGGTCACTCTCCATTGCATATTGATTTTCCCGACTGTCCTCGGAAAACAATTCGTCCCATGCATACTCCTGCAAGCCGATACCTTCTGGTGGATACTCTTTGACCGGCAGTTTGTTGATCAATTTCTTTTGTTCTTTTTTCATCACTTGGAGATCATCTTTCAACAAGCTACTTTGTTCATTCATCGCGTATAGCTGATCTTGTACTTGAAATAAGCTATATGTGCTCAGTAGCAACCCCACTGCGAGGCAGAAGGTTATGAACAGTAACGCCGATACATGCTTTGATTGTTGAATTTGCTTGACATAATCCAGCTTCCTCTGAAAAGTCGCTAATGCGTCTCTTGGTGGCTTGATCATCTGCAATCGAACATTGATAACCATTCGATATAACCATACTAAGAGCACTAAAATAATGAGCCCTACGCAAATCCAGTTAATGATTATCACGTGTTTTCCCCTTTTCTTTTAGTTTTCCAATTTAGCGAGATGGATCGCTGGAAAACGGAATTGAACAGTTCCCTCGATTGACCTTCGATGGACAAATCCAAATGACCGGCTGTCTTTAGAAACGTCTACATGATCGCCAATAACGAAGTACACCTCTTCTGGAATTTTGTTTAACGTTTGAAATTCATCTGCTACAGTTGGTGATAACTGATAGGTGTTCGTCGTTTCAAAATCGCCTTGTTCTCCAATATCCAATACCATTCGGCCATTTCGGACAAACATACTGT
This sequence comes from Enterococcus sp. DIV0756, assembly GCF_051710745.1. NCBI lineage: Bacteria > Bacillati > Bacillota > Bacilli > Lactobacillales > Enterococcaceae > Enterococcus > Enterococcus sp. DIV0756. The sequence goes on from NZ_JBIOLF010000001.1 coordinate 3,254,026, forward strand.
CACCTGGTAAACCAATCACCCGTTTGACAAACATCCCCTCTTCCTTATCAACTGAGAAAGCAATAATATCGTAGCGTTGAATTTGTGTATTTTTCTTTACAAGAACCTGATCTTTTTCGGTCAGCGTCGGAATCATCGAAGTACCTGAAATCGTATGGACACTATAGCGTTTTTGCAATTGTCCTCTCATAACAAGCAGCATCGTTACAGACAGAATGATAAGAAGTATCGCGGTTAACAGTAATACCCGCCTGTCATTCGGTGGATCCTCTGCATGCCCATGTCGCTTATTTGCCATGAGTGATGGCACCCCTTTATTTTGCTTTAATATAAGTAACTAAATCTGATTTTGCCAAGTTTGAATCAATGACGCGATAAGAGATCACCGTACCACCATAAACGTTGCCTTCTGAGATCAAAATCCCTTCTGGGCGAACCACTTCAACAAAAGCGACATGACCATAACGTGGATCTGATCCAGCTGTACCTGGTGTAAAGGAAATCAACCAGCCAGCTTTTGGTTCACGACTGATTTCATAGCCTAATGCTTTCCCTTTGGTTTCCCACTCACCGCCGTTACCCATAAAGTCATCAACACTCTTGCCTAGTTGCTTCACACGATTAAAGGCGTACCAAGTACATTGTCCAACTGGATACGAACCGGAAGTATTGTAATTGACCCCGTTATAATCTGGGTAGCGCATCATTGTTCGGTATTCTTCAGGGATCTCATCTTTTCCTTTAATGAAAATACCTGAAGACTGGTCGACTTTCACACGATCATATTGTGTCAGGTTGTAGACCGCAATAATCGAATTTAGCTTTCTATTATAAGAAGTATCCGTCGCGTACTTTCCAGTTAAGGCTTGCGTCGATCGTAAATAATTCTTTGCGGTAGAACGCCACGTATCTTTGTAATAGCTATCATTGCCAGAGATTCCTCCGCGTAGTAACTGAACATAATCTCCTAGTGAAGCAGCGTAGTTAGGATACTTTCGAAAGGCGGAATTAATCGAGTACAGTTCGCCATTTCCACGATCTTCTTGTGTTGCCATCGAAACAGCCTGGCCTTGATAGGTTCCCTTTACACCAAATAGATTGTGATTTGGCGGCAATGACAAACTGCTCGTTCCAGAGCCACTTTCTAACAAGGCTTGCGCAATCATCACTGAAGCAAAGACATCATATTCTTGACCCAGCTTACGTGCATCTTCCGCGATTCTTGAGATAAAGGTTTTTGTGCCCTCATTTTCAGTAAAATTAATAGAAGCAGGATATTCTGCCAAAATCGTTTGCCCGTATTCGGTCAAGGTAACAGTCGGTAAAGATAGAACCATTAAGTCTTCATCGATGTTGATTGGTTGAAGAACCACCTGTCGTTGTTTTTCCTTTTGATCTGTCTCCTCATCAGCTGTTTTCTCAGCGTCAATTTCTACAACGTCATTTTTTCCAGTTTCCGTTGTTTCTTTGGCGCTGTCGATTTCGACATCCTCGACGGTTAGATAATAATCTCTCCCAATATAGATACCAACTAATTTAAGCTGATCTTTATTCTTTTGATAGAGCAGACTACCCACACTAATCTCTTCGCTCGGCTTTTCGGGCGTACCCGTAATCTCAATTGCAAAAAGTTCTTCATAAAGCTTAGTTGCTAATTGTTCAACACTGAAATCCTGCTCCTGCTCAAGACCTAGTTTCTTAATCCCATCATAAATCAACGCAGCGTGAGCTTTATTTTCGAAGCTGGTCAGCAGCGGTAATTCATAGCCTTTCAGATCTGATTGAGCAACCTCAGAAGTTTTCAGATCACTTGGAAGCTGCAAAGCACTAGTTGCTGAAAAAGCATCCGGCGTCTGCTGAATAACCGCTGGATTCGTTTGAACCTTAGGCTCGCTGGAAGCCGGAGGCGTGGGTGCTGGACTTGGAACTGTCCCCGGTGCAGATGGTGAACTCGGTTGTTCTTGACCAGAGCTTGACGGCACGGTTGAATAACTGCCTGTTGTACCAGTTGATCCGCCAGCACTTGAACTAGCCGAGCTTCCCGATGTCGCGCTGCTGGAAGTCGATGTTTCGCTTGGCGTAGTACTCGAATTGCTTGTGCTGGATGTCTGATTTGTTGAACTTTGACCTGTAGAGCTCTCACTTGTTGCACCGCTACTCGTAGAGCTTTCGCTGGTAGCACTGTCGCTCTTAGGCGGCTCACTTGTGCTGCTTTGCGTCGGTGTTTCTGGCACAGTATCTACCGGTTCACTTTCTATCGGCTGCTCCACTGGTGTCTCTGGTGCAACAGAGGATGCTTGTGGAGGCGTAGTAGGCGCTGGCGTCTCAGGAACCGGTGCTGGTTCTGCTGGTGCTTCTGGCACAGGTTCTGGTGTAGCTGGAGCTTGTGCAACTGTCGAACTTTCAGGAACTGCCGTCTCTACGACAGAAGAATCTTGAAGAACATTATCCGCTTTTAGTGCCCCACTTCGCAGGCTAGCAACTCCCCAACAAACTACTGCTACCCCGCAAATAACCATAACAATCTTTTTCATGAACATTTCCCCTTCTTTCTGTCTCGAATCATGCTAAGTATTTAATAAAATACTAGGGGCAACCAATGAATGGAAAAAAATCAAGGATGCTGAAAACAATCCGCATCCTTGATTCATTCTTCGATAATGATGCATCCATTTAAATTTTCCAATGAATGCTGATCATTCTCCGCCGCTCATCGCTAAGATTTTAAGTAACCTCTTGATAAGTCACACTATTTCACTGACTCGCGGCATTTTTGCATCTCCTTTTAAGAAGGAGAGACGCTAATCAACATGATCACTGATTGAGTGCTTATCCAACCATAAGCATGCTGTCAGTAATAAAATTACAATGACCGGATATCTATATGTATTTTTTATTCTTTGTATGAACTTTTATGATCGTTATTAATCGCTATAAGAATTGCTTCAAACTCTTTGCCTTAACGTCATAAAAAATGAGAAAACTCCTTCATTGCGCGCACCATTGGTTACACATATTATTCTACCCGCATTTATAAGGATTGTCTCAGCCATTTTTAAAATATAAAATTTAATTTTTGGATAAAATTAAGAGATTTGGGTTCATGCATCCGCTTTCAAAATTGTAGTAGCCTACATCTCAGTAAATGTGAAATTATTAAGAAGATAAATGAAGGAAAAATCTTTTTTTGCTTATTCTATTTATTTTTTGAATAAACAAAGAGATATCGGCTTTAAAAGCCGATATCTCTGCTAATTTACACTGATTTTTTCCTTTTTTATTTGCATCCTTTGAAGCAGTGATTGTTCTTGTAAAAGCTCCGCCAATTCGAGCAAATTCTTAATACAAAGATCTGCTCCTTGCTGATAAAATATTTCCGCTGTTTGTTGATTCACCTGTTCCATTTCTTCTTTTGAGAGTTGTTTATATTCTTCTAGTGACAGTCCCATTACTGAACTTCCCTCAGTCACTGCAATACTCAAAACCCCCGCATTTTTTCCTTCCTGAATGTCAGAGATCGTGTCTCCTACTTTGATCACTTCGTCCATCGAGTGGTTTTGAAAATGGCGCATATTCTCAAAAATCATAAATGGATATGGCCGCCCTAATGAATCGACCTCATCTGGTGTTACAACATAATCGGGATGATAGCCTTCTGCCTTAGCGGTTTCAAAGACAACCTCCATCATTTCCTTCGTATAGCCTGTTGTAGAGCCAATATTGTACCCTAGTTGTTTGATTTTTTTCATTGCTTGTTTCGTTTCTGGCTTTAAATGGCTGTTTTCCGCTAAATCTGCAAACAAGTATTTCTCAAAATCCTGATAGATACCTCGCACATCCTTCTCATCAGAAGCTCGTCCGTAAAGCTCAAACCATTGCTTTTTTACTTGATCAAGCGACAACAGCTGCTTGATATGATCTATTTTAAGCATCCCCATTGGTTTTCGAATTTCTTCATTCGTGAGCTCGATGTGCTTATTTTTAAACGCTTTTTTGAAGGCATAGACTGGCGCCATGCAGCCAAAATCTACGGTCGTTCCAGCCCAGTCTAAAATAATCGTTTTAACTGACATACGCTACCTCCGAATAGTTTTCAATCACTTTGACTAACCGATCAATATCCTCTGGATAAATCTCGCCAATATTCCCGATGCGGAAGCAATCTACAGAGCTGATTTTTCCCGGATAGATCACAAAGCCGTTTTGTTTTAAATGCTGATAAAAATGGGCAAAATTGAAGGACCGTTGCTCAGGATATAAGAACGATGTGATAAATGGTCCCTGATGCTGCTGGATAAATGGATGGTAACCCAGTTCGCCCATTTTTTGCCGCAATAGCCGATTATTCGTCAAATAACGCATATAGCGCTGATAGATTCCGCCTTCTGCCTCTAATTCTTTTAAAGCCTGATGAAAGGCCAAAACAGTATGGGTCGGAGAAGTAAAACGCCACTTGCCATCCTTCTCCATCGTTTCATACTGGTCGTACAAGTCTAGAGAAACAGTCCGGGCAAAACCTTTGCGCTTTTCAAGCTGTTCCCGCTTCGCCACAGTAAAAGAAAAGCCAGGAACTCCTTGAATACATTTATTTGAACTAGAGATTAGAAAATCAATGGACAAAGCGGAAACATCGATTGGAATTCCACCAAAGCTAGACATTGCATCAACAATAAACAGCAGCTCGTTATCTTTGGCAAGAGCAGCAATCTCCTCTAGCTCATTCAAAATGCCGGAAGTCGTTTCACTGTGAACCATTGCGATCCCTGAAATCGTTGGCTCATTTTCCAGGATTTTTTCTATAGCTGTCACTTGTGGAATTTCATCTTCTGCAACCTCATATACGCTGTGGGTTAAATGATGGCGCTCACACATGCTGACGATTCGACGACCATAAGCGCCATTTACACAAACAAGTAAATGATCACTAGGTCCAATGACCGAACTTAAAACCGATTCCACGCCAAACGAACCGCTGCCTTGCATTAAGATCGTTGTATATTCTTCTGACGAGACCCCAGCCAAAGACAATAGCTTTTGGCGGATTTCCTGAGTAATGGTCTTGTATTCTTGGTCCCATGTACAATGATCCACCATCATCGCTTGCTTGACCGAGCGAGTCGTCGTCAACGGGCCCGGTGTCAATAATTTATATTCCATGTCAAACTCCTTAGTCAATTAGTTTTTGATGCTGCTCTAGTAATTCTGCAGTCAATTCAGTTGGAAAGACCTTTTGATCTTTTGCGACCTGTGCATTATCCACTTGCTCGTCTTTATAAAGCGGGCTTGGATAGATTTTCAACAAGTCTGTGCGTCCCTTTTCCAAAATCAAATCAAGCATCTTCTCAGCTTCAGGATTGGTTTTATCTCCTTTATCAATCACCGCTAATGATTCAGTCAATGTATATGTTCCTTCTGAAGGTTCAACAAAATCAATTGGCAGTCCTTCCTGTTTATCTTTGACCGCCTGATGCCGTAACCCAAATCCGATCGCAACCTCGCCTAAGCGAACTTTTTTCAACGGCCCTGAACCAGAGCTTTCCAAGTGGTCGCCAGCGTTTTTGTAAATTCCCTTAAGGATGGTTTTTGCTTCATTTTCTCCGTAACTATCGACTAACGCTTGGAATAACAACCATGCAGTAGACGACTGTTTAATATCAGAGATCGACAACACATCTTTATATTTCGGATCTGCCAATTCTTTTAAACTAGTTGGGACTGGCAGTTTCATTTCCTTCAACACGTCTGTGTTATAAAAGATGGTTCCTTCCTGCACAGTAAAAGGAGCGGTATAATCTGGGATTTTCGCCAATGATTCGACCGGCAGTTTTAATGCCTTAAACATCTCGTCCTTCTTTTGAGCACTATTTAAATAGAACGTACTCATCGTCACTAAATCAGCTTCGATATTTTTTCCTTCTGCTAACAGCTTCCCGCCTAGCTCAGAAGTGCCAAATGATTGCAGCGTGTATTTGCCCTTGTACCCATTTTTGTCTAAAACATTCTTGATTACCTCCACCGGTTCTTCATCGGCATTGGTATAAATCGTGACTTTTTCGTCGGCCGCATTACTTTTGCTGCAAGCACCTAATAATAGAAGGAAAAGCAAGCTTCCAAGTAGTACGAGTAGTTTTTTTCTGTTCATTTATCATTCTCCTTTTTCATATTAATGAATTAATTTTTCCTAGGAAAAATTAGTCCGATTTTCAAGCCGTATACCATTCCTCTATACTTTTTTCGTTGAATAGCAGGTAATTTTGTATTTAGCTTTTTCCCAACTGTCTGACTGGGAGAAGTGGAACTGGCATCCTTTTTCATATTAATGAATTAATTTTTCCTAGGAAAAATTAGTCCGATTTTCAAGCCGTATACCATTCCTCTAGGCTTTTTTTCGTTGAATAGCGGTTAATTTTGTATTCAGCTTTTTCCCAACTGTTTGACTGGGAGAAGTGGAACTGGCAATTCTCTTTATAATTTGAGTAATTCCCTGCATAACCAAATTGATGACTAATAAAAACAACGAAAGCATAAAGATATCGTTAAACCGGCCAAAGTGTTGAAGCTCTTTTAATTTGGCGGTAATAACCATCGTGTTGGCACTTGTTAAGAAAATAACGGCACTGATTGTTACCATCGAGTTGAAAAAGTAATACGCAAAGATGTCTACAATCGTCACTTTCGAATTTGGAATCAGTATCCGCCAAACTGTTTTTAACCAGCTATCTCCCATCAGTTTGGCAGTATTCTCCCAGTTCAAATTCATTTTTTGCAGTGCTTCTTTGGCCATTTGATACGGTGTTGAGAAGTAATGGACGATCGTCACAATGACTAAAATGATCAAGGTGTTGTGTAGCTGACTACCACTAAACAGCAACAAGTAAGCCACTCCCAAAACCATCCCAGGAATCGAGTTCGTAATGGTGGCGATACTGTCAATCACTTGATTAACCCTATAAAGCTTACGCTCTCTAGAGGTCAAGATTGCCGCCAAATATGCGATAATTGTCCCCAGTCCCGCCGTCAGCAAGGCCATCATCAATGAATTCTTCAATGTTAGCACCAAGCTGTCATCTTGGATAAAGCGGGTAAAATTATTCAGCGTTGGTCGCAGATCATAGGGCCAATTACTCACCATCGGAATAACAATCAAGACCGCGAACACTCCTAAAATAAAGAGCGATAAGCTAACGAAAAGCAATCGGAAAAACCAATCTCTGACAGGATTTCTTTTGATGGCCGCCTGTCGTGGACGCTCATAACGCACCACCTTTTTCTGTAAGTGGTTCAGAACCAAAATACTGATGATTGATGGCAGCAGCATCGTTAACGCCACCAATGATCCAAACTGAAAATTCGGGATTGTTCCCATGAAGCCTTCATATAAAAGGGTCGTGATAAAAGGCGTTTGCCCTCCCACTGCACTTGGAATCCCAAAATCAGTAAAAGACATGAAAAAGCCCTGTAAAAAAGCAACCGCTAATACTCGAGTCAATGGCGTTAAAATCGTTTTATAAAGCGACCGATACCAGCTATCCCCCATCAAGCGAGAAACAATAAATAGTTGTGTATCTAAATACTTCATCGAATTATTGATTAGAATAAAAATTGGCGGCAATGTATAAATAATAAACCCTAATAAAATGCCGATAGTGCCGTAGATATGGAACAGTTCCTGTTGAAAAAGCTTGCTCCATAAGCCCTGCTTACCAAAGGCATAAATTAAAACAAAGCCGTAGGTGATCGTCGGCAACAACATCGGAAAATGTAGGATACTCTCGTTAACCTTCAAAAATCGCTTATTAATCCGAGTAAAATTATTTCCATAGGCTAATAAAAACCCTAACAGCGTTGAACAGCTCGTCGCAGCTAAAGAATACTTCAGACTGTTGCCAAACGAAATCTTCCAATCCTGAGTAAAGATATTCTGACTGCTTCCGCCTGAATACGGAAAAGCAGTCGTTATGATCTGAATAATTGGATAAGCCAAAAATAAAAAGAAGAAGGCTAATACAATCCAGCTTGATAGCCTTTTAATGGAAAACGATCGTCTCATGAGGCCACCCTGTTCATTGATTGTTGAAAGATCTGTTGAATATTCTGTTGTTTGATCGCTAATTGGTTGACGATAAACTCTTCAACGAAATGACAGGAAGCCTGATTCATGATTTCGATGGGAGAACTACACTGAGCGATTTTTCCTTCATCTAAAACAACGATCTTATCAGACATTGTCAAAGCCTCTTCTGGATCGTGAGTAACGATGACGATGGTCAAATGAAGTTTACGAGCAATTTCTTGAATTTTTTCTTTGATTGATTCCTTAATTACACCATCCAAGGCACTCAACGGCTCATCTAACAACAGCAACTGAGGCTTCATCACTAGTGTTCGCCCCAGCGCGACCCGCTGCTTTTGTCCACCTGAAAGCTGATGAATCGGTTTATTCAAGTGTTTCTCTAGATTCAATAATTGAATCAGTTCATCGACTTCCTCTTTAGTTGAACATTCTTTTTTGTTCCGTAGTCCGTATGTCAGATTTTGATAGGCAGTTAAATTAGGGAATAATGCGTAATCTTGAAAAACAATATTGAATGGTCGTTTTTCCATCAATGTATGAGTAATGTTTGTCCCATTAAAAAAGATTTCTCCTTCACTGGGCTCCTCCAGACCCAAAATTAAATTTAGCAGCGTTGTCTTTCCTGAACCGGATTGTCCAAGTATCGAAACAATCTCTCCAGAATCGATTTCTAGATTAATATTTTCCAATACCGTTGTCTCTTGAAATTTTTTCGTGATGTTTTCGAGTTTTAACACGATTATCCACTCCTTCTTTCATTTAAAAATCACTTCTATGCTCATAGGCTCGTTTACTAAGGGATTCATTAGTAATCAGCTCATTTACTTCAAGCTGACTTCCTCTGATAAAAAGTATAGCGAAGGAGTGTAAAGACCAAGTCAACTTCCTGCAAAGATAAAATAAAGATTGTTGTTTTTATGTAAAGAACGTAAATTTTTACACATGAACAGCAAATAATGACCTCTAAATCCTTTCATTTTCGGAATTAAATTTGTACGACCCAAATTCGTTGCACCCGCAACTTTTTTCTTTTATACTGTTATATGCGTATTTAACGAGACTTTATCATTTTTAAGGAGGAATATTCAGGTGGATTCTTTTGTTAAAATGATCAACCGCATTTCACGACTTTCTGCTTTGTATCGTGAAAAAGAATTTAAGAAATTAGGCTTAGGAGAAATGCATCACGCATATATTTTAAGTGTTTGTGATGAACCGGGGATTTCACAAGAAGAACTGGCGTGTAAAATCTTTATCAATAAAAGCAATGTCGCTCGCCAATTGGCGCAATTAGAGCAAAAAGGCTTCATCAAGCGCCAAAGCGATGAGCAGGATGCACGCCGCTTGCGGATTTTCCCTACAGACAAGGCTTCAGCAATTGAGGCTGAAATCCGCTCAATTTTAGCGAATTGGAATCAAACATTGCTAAACGAGATTCCCAGCGAACAACAAGCTGCTATCTTGTCCGGCTTGCAGAGGATCATGGAAAAAGCTGAAACAGAGATGTGTAAAAAGGAGCAAAAATGAAATTAATTCTGAACTACTTAAAACCCTACCGTTCCCGCGTCACACTAGGTGTTATTATCAAATTTTTAGGAACCATGATGGAATTAGTCCTCCCTTGGAATTTAGCCTATATCCTAGATCAGGTCATTCCACATAAGGATCCAAAGAAGATTCTTTTTTGGGGAGGTGTCATGTTGGCCGCTTCCGCCTTTGCTTTATGGGCAAACATCCTCGCCAATCGAATGGTTTCAAAAGTTGCAAAAGACACCACGGAACACATTCGCGGGGATCTCTTCCATAAAATTACTTATTTGGATACAACGCAAATTGAAGAGGTTGGTGTCTCTTCATTAGTTTCACGTGTAACATCGGACACCTATAATATTCATTTGACCCTTGGTGTCATGCTGCGAATGGGAATTCGCGCACCGATCCTTTTGATCGGTGGAATCTTGATCACCACTACCTTAGACCCGATTTTGACTTTAGTTTTAGTCGCAGTGATGCCGATCATCTTTGTGATGGTTACCCATATTTCGAAAAAAGGAGTACCGCTTTTTGGCAAACTGCAAAAGCAAGTCGACCAGCTGGTGCTGACGGTTCGAGAAAATGTAACAGGCTCTCGCGTTATTAAAGCTTTATCAAAAGAAGCCTATGAACGTCAACGCTTCGAAAACGTCAATCAATCTTTAGTAAATGCAGAGACGACCGCGAATGTGACTTTGGCTGCTTCTCCAGCTTTGTTAGATCTATTTTTAAACTTAGGTTTGACCCTTGTGATTGTCGTTAGCGCCTATCGTGTAAATGCCGGACTGACACAACCTGGCGTGATCGTTGCCTTCTTGACCTATTTCACGATTATCTTAAACGCAATGCTTTCAATTACTCGAATCTTTGTCCTGTATTCTCGTGGTCTAGCTTCGGCAAACCGAATCAATGAAGTATTGCGAAAGAAACCAACCTTGGTCCCAGGTACATTGGATCAAAGAAAAGCCGCTTCTACTAAATTAGTTTTCGACGATGTGACTTTTTCCTATCCTGATGGCGGACATGCGATCGAACACATCAGCTTCAGTGTCGCTCCTGGTGAAACATTAGGGATTATGGGGGCAACAGGTAGCGGAAAAACCACGATTGCTAGTCTGATTTTACGCTTGTATGATCGAACCTCTGGGCAGATATTGTTAGATGGGCAAGAAATCAAGCAGTATTCCCTTGATGCACTCCATCAAAAAAACGGTGCTGTCCTGCAAAAGGACGTGCTCTTTGCCGATACGATTCGAGAAAACATTTTGTTCGGTCGAAGCTTTTCGGAGGAACAAATGCAGCAAGCTATCGATGATGCACAAGCTCGGGAGTTCATCGATAAACTCCCAGACGGCCTAGAGCATCATTTGGAAGCAAAAGGACAAAATCTCAGTGGGGGGCAAAAGCAGCGGGTACTGCTGGCTCGTGCTCTGATCGGACAGCCTGATCTACTGATCCTAGACGATTCTTCCAGCGCGTTAGATTACCACACGGATGCCAATCTGCGGAGAGCCTTGCGCACACATTTCGGTGATACCACTAAAATTTTGATCGCTCAGCGAATCAGTTCAATCCAACATGCGGATAAAATCCTACTATTAAATAAAGGGCAAATGATCGGCTATGGCACCCACGAAGAGTTACTAGCTGAAAATCCAACCTATCAAGAAATCTATCAAGGACAGACAGGGGGGCAAGCCATTGAAGAATAAAGGCTCACGCAGAGGTACACTGCTGCGTTTATGGGGATATTTGTATCAATTCAAATGGTTGCTGTTTTTAGCTGTCGTCTTGACGATTGCCAGTAACCTGTTTGCTTTAGTCGGGCCACTGTTATCTGGGTATGCAATCGATGCAATTCAGATCGGTAAAGGCAACGTCGCCTTCCAAAAGGTTTTCTTCTATTGTAGCTGGATGGTGGTCTTTTATGCCGCTTCAGCGATTTTAAGCTATGGGATCAAACGATTGATGATCTTTCTAAGTCAAAAAATTGCGTTTCGTTTACGGAAAGATTTGTTTGAGAAGATTGTTTCTTTACCCGTTGGCTATTTTGATCAGCACCAAACCGGTGATATCGTCAGTCGGATGAGCTACGATATCGATACAATCAATACATCTCTAGCAAGTGACTCCGTTCAAGTCTTGAGCAGTTTAGTCACCGTCATTGGTTCCTTTGTCATGATGCTGGTAATCTCACCAGTGATGGTCACGATCTTTTTAGTTACCGTTCCCGCATCGATTTTACTGACCCGTTACTTAACCAATAAGTTCCAGCCTTTGTTTAGACAACGTTCGGCCAAGCTGGGTGAATTAAACGGTCTGACTGAAGAACTGCTATCCGGTGAACAAACAACAAAGGTCTATCATCAAGAGGAAACAATGATTGATCGGTTTGGTAAAAAGAATGAAGAAGCCATGACTGCTTACTACAACGCAGAATATTATGGCAGTATGACCGGACCTTCCGTTAACTTCATCAATAATGTTTCGTTGTCCTTGATCAGTATCTTAGGCGCTTTTCTATTTCTCTTCGGTCATTTAACCTTAGGGAAGCTTTCATCCTTTGTTTTGTACTCACGGAAATTCTCTGGTCCGATCAATGAATTAGCAAATATTTTCAGCGACCTGCAATCTTCTATCGCCGCGGCTGAACGAATCTTCAAGCTATTAGATGAAGACCCTGAAGTTCAAGACGTAGAAAATGCTCATGTCTTTGAAAAAGCTCATGGCGACGTACGCTTTGACCATGTTTCCTTCGGCTATCAAGCAGATCAACCAGTCATCAAAGATTTATCCTTTGAAATTTCTGCCGGCAGCGTCGTCGCCATCGTGGGTCCTACCGGTGCCGGAAAAACCACGATCGTAAATTTGTTAATGCGTTTTTATGATCCAGATAGCGGTGCGATCTACTTAGATGGACAAAATATCAAAGAAGCGACCCGCAGCAGTCTGCGGAAGCAATACGCGATGGTCTTGCAGGATACGTGGCTCTTTACGGGAACGATCTTTGAGAATCTGACCTATGGAAACGAAGATGCTACGCTAGAAGATGTGATCAAAGCGACGAAAGCCGCTCACATTCACGATTTCATCGCACAATTACCAAAGGGCTACGACACGGTGATGACCGAAGATGGACTAGCCATCTCACAAGGACAAAAGCAATTACTAACAATTGCTCGTGCGATGCTTTTAAATGCGGAATTATTGATTCTTGATGAAGCAACGTCGAATGTTGATACCCAGACCGAATTGCAGATCCAAGAAGCAATGGGCCGATTAATGGTCAACAAAACCTCCTTCATCATTGCTCACCGCCTCTCGACAATTCGCGAAGCTGACTTGATCTTAGTGGTCAATGACGGAAATATCGTCGAACAAGGCAATCACGAAGAACTGCTGGCTAAACAAGGACGCTATTACCAACTGCATCAAGCACAATTCGAAAATTAAAAAGACTAGAGCCACCACGTTTTTTAATCGTGGATGCTCTAGTCTTATTTTGTATTTAAAGCAATTTGCTGAATCTTTTCTGCGAAAAGTTCTGGTTCATTGATCCAAGGGTTATGTCCGGAGTGCTCAAACCAAATGATTTCCTTGCTGGGAGCGACTAATTTTTGATAGTAATCTTCAGCTAAGCTAAGTGGCGCATTGATATCGTGCTTGCCTAGTAAAAAATAGACAGGAATATCTAGTCTTGAGTAATCCTTCCTCAAATCTACATCGTATAGTTGCGGATACACATGATTGAAGGTTTGCAGAATGCCCCGCAGATAATTGATCTTATCCAAGATGCCATACTCTTTCGCTGTAAGATCCCGCATCGTTTGGAAGCCGCTATTCTGAATCTCAGGATTTCTTGCCATCCTTTGACTGAGGTAGTTGAGATAGGTCGCGCTTTTGGTGGTAACTGAATTGCCATAATAAGGCGGTTCGCCATTTTTTCTTAGCGTATTCACGACCTTTTGATCCCCATTTTCTTTTGCTAGCTTCATTGCCAGCGCATAATCGATTTTCTCCGTCTCTTCAAATGCCACCATTTGGCCGGTGCCTATAAATGCATGGTAAAGCTCCGGTTGTTCTTTTGCCATAAAAATCCCTAGTGCACTCCCCCACGATTCTCCCAACAAATAGAGCTTCTTTTGCTTGAACTCTTTTAATAGTGAACGAACTAATACCGTACCATCCTTCACATAAATTTCAGGTGTCAGCTTTTTCCGCGGGATCGCTGAAAAGGATTTCCCCGAGCCAGGCTGCTCCCAGTTAACCACGATAAAATCCTTTTCCAGTTCTGCCAGTTCATAACGAGTAGCGGCTAATTGAGACCCTCCTGGTCCCCCAGCCAAAAATAAAAGAATGGGCTTATTGCGGTTTTCTCCTCGAAGGCTGATCCATTCCTTCCGCCCATTCAAACGAACTTCCCTCAGCTCTGCAATACTATTTTCTTTCGCCATTTTCGGTGTTGTTGCCGTTAGTTGGGTGACAACTACCAGACCGCCGGCTAACACACTGAGAATCAGGATACTCCACATAGCTCTTCTAACCCCTTTTGTGACAAATACTGGATTTCTTCCGCGGATACGCTTAGATAAATAGGTCAATAATTTAATCATCAATACGAAACTGAGCAAAGCAAGTACAAGTACAAATACGACGAATATAACTGATACCAACAAAACAATCCCTCCTTCATTTTTGACCGCTGTTCAATAATTTCATCATAACAACTTTTTGAACGATGGTCAACTTCTTGTGATATACTATTTTGGGAGGCTGATACGATGAGTAAAAGAGAATTGATTTTAGATGCCTTGCAGGAACTACTTTACGAAGGAACTGCTGGAACCGCATCTGTTCAAGATATTGCCACGAAGGCTGGAATTGCTAAAGGTGGGCTATACTATTATTTCAAAAGCAAAGAAGAAGTCTTGGATGCTTTAGTCGAACGTCAATACAGCAACGTCATTGATACCTGTCAAACCAAGCTAGCCGCTGTAAAGGCCCCTGCTTTAGAAAAGATAAAGCTATTACTGTACTTTTATCGCAGTACTGCTGTCGATCATACGATTGATAGTGCTTTACACGAACCTCAGAATGCCGCGATTCATCAGAAATCAATGGCTTTTATCATGCAGCGGCTTGCACCGATCGTTGGCGATATTCTACAGCAAGGAGTCGATGAAAAGATCTTTGTCTGTGAACAACCTGAACAGCAGGCGGAAATTTTACTGTCACCGATTATTTTTTTACTTGATCCTGGATTATTTACTTGGACGGATCAAGAAGTACAAATAAAACTAAAGACTTTAGCACAAATGCTGGAAGCTAGTCTGCAAGCACCCTCTGGAGCATTTGCCTTTCTCTATGAACAGTGGACACAACAACAATTAAAATAGAAAAAAGGTTGAAGACCGCGGTCTTCAACCTTTTTAACTATTCAACATATTTTCGACGATTTCTATCCCAAGAAAGGTCTTTTCGCCTAATTCTTCCACAGTCATTCCCTCTGCAGCCAAGCGTTTTACCATCACTGTTAGATCTTCGCCAACTTGGATGACATGCTTATCAGGATCATAGAAACAGGCCACCTTTTGCCCCCAAGGCATCGTTGCGACGTCTCGCAAAAAGTCCAAGTTTTCCTCTTTCGTGCGTTCAACAAAGTCATCAAAATCCTTTGTCTCAAAATAGAATTCTACCGTATTGTTCTGATAGTTGAAAGCTTCTTGGTCACAGCCAGTGAAACGAATCCACGATTCTTCCGTCTGCAATGATAAGCCCCCATTAAAGGTGACATTCTCGCCGAAATCAGAGACGATATCTACCTCTAAAAATTTCCGATAGAATGCTTTTGATCGCTCCATGTCCTTTACTACCAGCATCGGTCCTCGATATTCCATGACATTCCTCCATTCTTTAAAACGGTTACATTATTGTTTACTATATCACAAAAGCGTTCTTTGTGTTTAGGCAATTTCACTTACGCATTTTTTCTAGGAGACGACAAAAATCTTGGAGTCTTTTACGACTCCAAGATTCTTGTTATTCGCTTACTTCTGCGTAACGAATTTTTTTACCCGTCATTTCTTCATAGTCATTGACCATGATTTCCCACGCTTTGGCAATATCTTCGTCTAAGCCGAACAGCCCACTTCGACCCACGATATAAATATCCGGTCCTGCCGCATCAATGCGTTTGAAGGATTTACGATTCGATGACCCATCCATTTCAATCACATAGCTGTAGCCTTTTTTCGCTCTTAACTCCCGCAGATCCACAATCTTATCCAAGGTACTTTCAATGAATCGTTGCCCTGCAAAACCCGGATCGATCGTCATGATCGTGATTTTGTCGACTAACTCAATATAAGGGAAAATTGTTTCGATCGGTGTTTCAGGGTTTAATACGATACCAGCCTTCAAGCCAGCATCATGGATTTGATCGATCAAACGAAACGCGAGACCATCCAATACTTCCGCATGCATACAGATCCATTCACAATGCAGATCAATCAATTGCTGCACCCAAAAACTAGGGTCTGTTACCATTAAATGGGCAGACATTGGTAATGTCGTAATTTTTCGTAGTTCCTCGATAAACCATGGGGATAATGTAATATTTGGTACATAATGCCCGTCCATAATATCGATATGGTAGGAGTCTACTTGGTCATTCAAAAAGGTAATCTGTTCTTTAAACTTGTCTAAGTCCATCGTCATTAGCGATGGTGAAAATTCTACTTTATTCATGTGGCGTCACACTTTCCTAAAAAATTTGAATGTCTTCTAAATTAATCTCGTCTTCTTCTTTTTCTACTTGCATCGCTGCATCTTCTTCAGTCACATTTTTCTTAATTACAGCTAATACAACTGCTGTTACGACCACATTGACTAAGATTGCGATCACACCTGCCCAGGGTCTCGACATCGTTGGAATCATCAGCACCCCACCAAATGGAACGGTTGCATCTGCTCCTAAGATCATTGTTGTTGCGCCTCCGGCAAAGCCGCCGATCGCGGTCGCTGCAACTCCCCGGACAAGATCGTTCATAACTAGTGGAATGACGCCTTCAACGATATTGATAACACCCATTGGTACTGCTGATTTTAACGTTTCTACTTCTAATTTCGTATAGATGTTTTTACCAAATAGCTTGGCGATAAAGAACGCCAATCCAAAACCAATTGGTGTTGCCGTATTCACCAGCTGCAAAGCAGTGATTGGGCCGTTCAAGCCTTCCGCCTGCATCGTTAAAACAAAAGCGAAAACTGTTTTATTGATCGGTCCGCCGTAATCAACCCCGCTCAATAGCCCAATTACACCGCCGAATACTAATAAAGAAGAATTGCCTAAGCCATCTAAAAAGTTCGTTAACAATGACGTTAATGCCGCAATTGGCGCGCCGATGATGTATACCATGATCAAGCCGCCGATGATCGATGTTAAAAATGGAATAACTAGTGTTGGCATTAACCCTTTTGCCCAATTCGGCAGTTTGACATATTTTAAAATTGCTACTACTAAATAACCTGCTAAGTAACCGCCTAAAATTCCGCCGATAAAACCAGCACCGATCGCATTTGCTGTCAAACCAATGATAAAGCCGGGAGCGATCCCTGGTTTACCGCCGATTGAATAAGAAATTCCCGTTGCAATCACAACTGGTAACAGGCCTAAACCTTTACCACCCATTGTTGCTAAGGCATCCCAGATCGTGAATTGTCCTTGTACTAATGCATCTTGACTAGAACCGCCAAAAGCCATGCCGATGGCAATCAAGAAACCAGCTCCACAGACGATCGGAATCAAGTAAGAGATCGCCGTCAACAAGTGGCCTTTAAGATTTAACTCTTTTATTTTTTTCATTTTTCTTCCTCCATTAAGCGAATGCTTCAACAACATCTTCAGGCTTTTTCGCCTGCAACAAATTGCCAACTACTTCATCGTTCCCCAGTTTTCTGGCAAAGAGCGACAATAATTTCAAATGATTGGTCGCACCGTCAGTATCATTGCCCACTGCGAAAAGAATGATGCCCTTTACCCCTTTTCCGTCTAAACTTTCCCAAGGGATCTCCTCTTGATTGATTCCAATCGCTACACCTACCTTATTGACATAGGAGCTTTTTCCATGGGGAATCGCGATATAGTTTCCAATCCCTGTCTGGCCTTCTGCCTCACGGGCATAAATATCTTTGATGAATCCTTCTACTTCTGAAATATAGCCATTCGTCAACAACTGATGGGCCAAATCATTCAACGCATCATCTTTGGTCTTAGCAGTCATATTGGTCTTAACGATGTCTAAATCCACGATATCCTTTACTTCCATTAGAATTCCCCCTACACCTTCTGAGCAACAACCTCTTGTGCTTTTTCAATCAATTTATTTGGTGACTTGACAGCGATCTCCGTCGGCACCTGGATGATACGTTTGCCTTCAAAGCGCTCACGTCCAGAAATTTTCACGTCTACCGCTAAGATCACGATATCGGCTTGATTGATTTCTTCTTGTGTTAATTCATTTTCAATTCCAATTGTTCCTTGCGTTTCTACTTTCATTTCACAGCCCGCTTTTTTTGCGGCATTTTCTAATTTTTCTTGCGCGATATACGTATGGGCAATTCCCACTGTACATGCAGCTACTCCAACTATTTTCATAAGTTATTCCTCCAATTTTTGATAAAAAAGTTCTTCATTTTCAGCATTCAGTAATGCTTCTAAAAATTCTTCGTCTGCCAATTGACGCATGAATTGTGCGATTCGCTTCTTTGTTGCCTGAGTTTCTCCACTCTTCAATAAAATTGTAATAATTAATTGAACCGCTGGAGTTTTCTCATCCAGATCAATCGGTTCGGCTAAACGAATCAGTAATACCTGACTTTGTTCGATCTTGCGGCTTTCTAAATGAGGCAAAATTACGTGCTCGGCGATCATCGTGTTGCCGACTTCTTCCCGTTGCTTCAAAGATGCGATCAGTTCTTCAGCTTCTGCTGGATTAGCAAATTCTGCGATAAAACGCTGAATCTGGTCTTTATTCGTTAATAGTTGATCTAAAAAGACACTGAAAAAATTATCGTTCATCATAAATCGCCTCGATTTTCTTTTGCAAACGGTTTTGATCGTCTCTGGTAAACATCGCACTGACCAATAAGGATGGTACTGAGATCGTATCACTGACATTAATCGTCGTTAAGATCAAATCAATTCCTGGATATTTTTCCATAAATTGTTTGGCATCCCGTGAAGCGATCACGTCAACGATCTCCAACTCAGGAAACTTCTTTTCAATCTTGACTCGTAACAGCTCAGATGTCCCAACACCGGTCGTACACATAATGACCGTTCGAATCGGCAATTGATTGGTCTCAATGATGCGGGCAAAGTACAAGGTGATAAAGCCGTTCTCGTCTTCATTGATCTTTGGCAGATCAAAGCGCTGGCTGACTTCATCCGAAACATTTGCGACATCCGTAAAGATCGTTTCATAGGTCATTTTGATCTGATCCAACAGGCTATTTTTCACATGAATCCCGTGGCCCAAACGGTTGATCATCGGTTTGATATGATTCGCCAAATCCAGAAAAATCGATTCTCCTTTAATCGGGATGTTCAAACGCTGACTCATTCCGTTCAAATACATATTCGTGATTTCCACGACTTTTGAAGAAAACTTTGTCACCTTACTCAAGGAACCCTGCATCCGTGAAGAGGACAGATACTTATAGAGATAGTAAACTTCCGACTCTGGCAAGTCACTGTGCAAGTAATTCTCCACCTGATTGATTGCCGCTTTAGCGACTTGATAAAGAGCCATATCCTGCTGCAGCCCTTCTTGTTCCTTTTGAGAAAGCGGACTCATTTCTTCATTTGGTAAATGATGAACCTTCCGCAAACGGCTAATCAAAATATACAAATGAGAAAAGATATTGACATTATAAGGATAAGGAATCGTTAGCTTTAATTGTTTTTCGATCAGCTTTAGTTGGTCTAAAATGAACAACACATCATAATTATTAAAGTTCAACTCTGAATGATTCTTCAGCTCATCAATCTCAATAATGTTGTGCATTTGAATCAAATCAGCTATTGCTCGACGAATACTCGCTTCTTTTCCTAAAACAGCTAGCGTTCGTTGCTTTCGTTCCAACTTTAAATCATAACGCTGTAAATGCTCTGAGATAATTTGTTCGTCACTGAAAATGACTGATTCACCAACATAGTATTCTTCAAACAGGTCATAAACATTCTTCGCATTAGGTGACGAGAGCAATAACTCTTCCATCACACGATTTCTCCGCTCCTGCGGTGAATATTGACTCCGTTGACTGGGTTGAAACTGTGTTTGGCTGATGTATTTTTCGTAATCTAATTTGTAGCCTCGCCCCTTTTCTGACTGGATCAGTCCTTCGCCATAAGTTTCATTGATTTTTTTGATTAGGCGATAAATCGTTTTTTGCGAAGTTCCTAGGTGCTCCGCCAATTCATCGGACGTGATGTAATCATGTCGTTTCGTTAGAAGTAGTAACAGCCTTTGTTCACGATTTTTCTTTGCTCCCACGGCTATCAACCTCCCCTTCTTGTTTTTATCATAACCTGTCAGAAAGAAAACGCTTCACTCGTTTTTGACCGTTGCAACGGACAAAAAATAAAGCCCCTCACGTTTATTATAGTCAGGAAGCGGTTGGAACGCAGAAAATATGTGAATAATTCATAAAAAATATGACCAGTCACTTATAAATCCAGCAAAAAGGAATGCCTAGCTTTTTAGTCCAAACACAAAAAAGCGCGAGACTTAAGTTTGTCCCACGCTTGCTTTGCTGCTATTCACTTACCAGCCGCCTGAAGCTCCGCCACCACCGGACGAACCGCCGCCGAAGGACCCCCATGATGAACCGCCGCCTGAGCCGCTATCATGATCGGACCAATTACTAGAATTGTAATTTGACGCTAAATAAGCCGTCGTCAATACATCCCCATTACCGGAATATAACGTATCGCCAATTAAAATACGACCGAACATTTTTTTCTCCGCGGAAGGATTACGCAACAGTCTTCCTTGTATGATCGCCCGTCGAATGCCACCTACTGACATTCCGATTAATAACCCACTTAATAGAATTTGATAGAGCTCTGTATGTTTAACCGCTCTCTGCAATTCTTCATCCGCTGTAATCGAAGCCGTCTCTGATTGGTACTTTTTATAGTTTTCTT
This sequence comes from Enterococcus sp. DIV0756, assembly GCF_051710745.1. Lineage (NCBI taxonomy): Bacteria > Bacillati > Bacillota > Bacilli > Lactobacillales > Enterococcaceae > Enterococcus > Enterococcus sp. DIV0756. The sequence continues at coordinate 3,274,842 of NZ_JBIOLF010000001.1, forward strand.
TGAGACACACTCGCGCTCGCAACAGGTTCACTACTAATAATAGACTGACAAAGACCAGCAATCCTAAAACTACCATGCCTGTCCAATGGAAGAACATCAGCTGTGTCCGCTGACTCTTGACCTTTTTAATTTGCGAATCTACCAAAGCCGTCTTCGTGTTCATGATCCCAAACACTTCATCAACTACTTGGTTGACCCCTGTATCGTAATCTCCATCCTTAAAGGCCTCTACGACATCATCATTATTGATGATATCATCCGCTTTCCCATCAGGAATTAACCCTTCTATCCCATAGCCGACTTCCAAACGAAATTCTCGTTCATCCAACGCGATTAGATACAACACGCCGTTATTTTCAGTCTTATTACCAATTCCTAATTGATTGAAGATTTTATTGGCATAAGATTCAATATCCTCTCCTCGAGGCAATTCTGGTACCGTAACAACTTCTAATTGTGCGCCATTAGTACTTGCCGCTAATTGCTTATTTAATTGATAAATTTTTTCCTTTGTTTTCTGACTTAGCATATTGGCGTTGTCAGAAATAAAGATGTTGTTCTTATTAATGGTCAAACGACCATCGGTTTCCTTAATCGCCACATCGTAATTGTTGGCTTTTTTAGGGTATTCCTTCAAATTCGCCAAATTATCATTCAAAGTTGTTTTAAAGGATTGGTTGACGGTCACTTTTTTACCAGACAAAATATCTTCTCGATCTTGATCTAACTTCGTCAATTGCTGATCATAGGTCGCCTTTTTATCTCCATAACTGCTGGTCGTAAAGCGATTGAACAAACCAAACCCGCTGATCAGCAATACAAAAACTAAAATTAGGGAAAAGACTCCATTACGTTTACGTAACTTACGATAGTTTTCAACGACCTCTTGATGGAGCCGTTCCCCTGAAGCACGCTGTTCCCTTTTCATTTTTCTCACCCATTCTTATTCAAAGCTGACATCTGGCACTTCTTTGGCCTTATCATCTGCTTTAAAATTCGCCTTTTTATCGAATCCTAACACCTTCGCTGCCATGTTTTTAGGAAAACGAACCAAGCTTTGGTTGTAGTCATTGACTTGTTCAATGTAGTTTTTCCGTTCTACAGAGATTCGATTTTCCGTTCCTTCCAGCTGTACCATCAACGTTTTCACATTTTCATTCGAAGCTAACGTTGGGTAACTTTCTTGGATCACATTCACCATCGTTCCTAAACTTTGATCAATTTGATTATTTGCTTCATTTTTTTCTGCCGGTGTCTTCGCATTGTTATAAGCTTTACGCGCATCCGTAATTTGTTTGACAATTTTTTCTTCATGTTTCATGCTGCCTTGAACGCTATTGACCAGATTTGGAATTAAATCCGCCCGTCGCTGCATTACATTTTCCACTTGTGACCATTTTGCATCCACATCGTTTTCTGCTGAAGCCAATGAGTTATATGTCGTTATTAAATAGGCTCCGATTGCCAGAGCAATCACGACAATCCCAACAATGATACCTGAACCTCTTCGTTTCATTTTTATCCCAACCTTTTTCTGATTTATTTGTTATCTGTGATTGAGCTAATTATAGCATTCGGGTAGTGGGACGCCTCAGACTTTCGACTGATTTTTTAGCTAAGCGGTTGACAAAAAATTCACCTGACTTTTTTCCTTCATATAATGAGACAAGAAAAAGCACACAAACTTTTTACTCAGGAAGTTCGTGTACTTTTGATTGTTAGCTTAAATAGACTGGTCGTGCTTCAATATAGCCGCGATATCCCTGTGGTTCTAGTTGAATTCGTGGTCCCTCATTTTCGGCCCATCTACAATTGTTCAAGCTAGGGTCATACGTATCGATTTGCTTCATCACAGCCTCAATCGCCTCATCGAAACGCGCTTCATCATAGGGATCTCCTTGAAACAGCAACATCGTACAGGCAGGAAGATCAATCATTTCAAAGCCTTCAGGAATAAGCCCTTGATAATCAACAGGGACTTCCACTCCTTGAGCATATACAGAAGTACCGGCCGGCCGCAAATCTTCCGGTAGCCATAAGCCAACTGGTTCATATAAGGCTTCTTTGATACTTGCAAGAATCCCCCAAACATCACAGCCTACTTCTTTCGCATAAGCAAGATATGTTTCCGCTTCTTTCCCCCGTAATAGAATTAGCTTACGAGCCGGAAATTCAATAAGTCGAACATGGAGATTCTTAGACAACGGCGGCAAATCGTCATGCTCTTCGCCCATTAAATAGTAGCTTTCCACCGGATAGGGAGTAAATAATGGAATCGGTGGTGTCTTTTTTTGATAAGCCTTCGGTGTGACGCCGAACTGTTTGCGAAAAGCTCGAGTAAAACCCTCATGCGAATCGAAGACAAAATCTAAAGCAACATCAATCACTCGTAGCTCTTCATCTCGTAATACTAAAGCAGCCTTAGACAACTGCAGCTTGCGAATGTATTCGAACGGCGATTTATCTGTGTACTCTTTAAACATTTTGGCACAATGCCAAGGTGAATAGCCCGCTTGCTGAGCCAGTGCATGCAGGGTAATGTCTTCTTCTAAATGTTCTTCGATATAGGACTGCATGCGTGTGACTGCTGCAGCATGTTCTAAGTTCGTCATAATCCCTCCACTATTTTTTTCCGTTACCCACAAATGCACAAGGAAGGTCAAGAAATGCTCTCGCCTCTCTCCTATACTTATGGTATCAACTAAAGAGAAAGCAGTCCAACTTTTCCAGCAGAAATATTGTTTAACGAAAGTCTAGAAAGCGGAACTGCAAGTAAAGAATGTAGTTGAGCGAACGATGATTAAAAAAATTAAAAGGAGTGTTTCAAAATGGAGAGCATCAAAAACAGCTTAGGACGTCATATGGAGAAATTGTGTCAGGAGATCGGACCACGTGCCACAGGGTCAGCAGGAAATCAAGCAGCGGTCGAATACGCCGCGAAAACATTTCGTTCATTGGGTTATGAGGTTCGCTTGCAGGAATTTCCGTGTATGGATTGGCAAAATGACGGTGCGGAATTGATCGTTGATGGTCAATCAGTAGAAGTAGAAGCCGCGGAATATGCGATGCCTTGTCATGTTAGCGGAGAGTTAGTCTGCGTTCAAACAATCGAAGAATTAGCGGCAGCGGATTTAACCAATAAAATTTGCATGATGTACGGCAAACTTTGTAAAGAACCGCTTATGCCAAAAAGTATGGTCTTTTGGAACCCTGAAGAACATCAAGCAATTATTCGGGAACTAGAACAAAAACAACCGTTAGCCGTGATTACCGTAAGTTTTCTTGAAGATGTCCCTGTACCGATTATTCAAGATGGCGACTTCAATGTTCCATGTGGAACAGTCAAAGGATCGCTTTTACCTTCACTGTTAAATAAAAAAACGGCGACTTTACGTCTGATGACAGAGCGTAAACCGGCTACAGCCGCAAATGTTATTGCAACTTTCGGCAAAGGAAAAAAGCTTGCCTATTCCGCTCATATCGATACCAAACCTACCACTCCTGGCGCGCTAGATAACGGTACGGGAGTCGCAATTCTGCTGACTTTAGCTGAACAATTAATCCAAACGGAACGAGAGAATCAACTTGAATTTGTCTTATTTAACGGAGAAGACTATTATTCAATGCCTGGTGAAATGACCTTTATGGAACAATCCTTAAGCCAACCGGCAGAATACGCATTCGCCATTAACATTGATGGTGCGGGAATGCAAAATAGTACCGTATCCTACTCGCTCTATGAATGCACAGAACAATTAACCGATCAGCTAGAAAATTTTGCTACGAACTATCCGACCGTTGAAAAGGTTGAACCTTGGCCAATGGGAGATCATATGCTATTCGCTGGTGCGGGAATTCCAGCGGTCGCTATCGCTTCAACGCAAATGTATCTATTGATGGAAGCGGTGATGCACACGCCGAAGGATAACTTATCAATCGTTGATTTTCAACGGCTAGAAGAAACGGTCATTTTCTTGAGTGAACTGACACGATTCAAGCAAGCCCAACACAAATGATGCAACTAAAAACTGCCGACCGTTACCAGGCCGGCAGTTTCTTTACATCTAAAATTATTGCCTGAACTTACGGCTATCCACTCACTATTAGCCCTGTATTTTTTGATAATGAAACAGAAAGACGGGCTCATTTTTGCTCAAGGATTTTATGTACAAAAAGCATGAAGAAGTGATTGAGGAAGCGGAACGGTCGTGCACTTTTCACGTACGTTACGTTTTTACTGCTTGCTCCATTCACAAATGAAAGCAGCGCATTTTTCAATATCATCAGAAGCATTGGTCTTTCGACGAATGAGGTAAAAATTTCGTTTATAGCTATCCCCTAGCATCTCGTAAGGAATTTCTTTAGCCGCTCGTTCTGAAATCAACGAACAGCCAAACCCTTGCTTCAATAAGCCAACGATCACTTCATTATTTTGAATCTCCATGGTCGGGCCCTCTATATCCTTCTCTTCCAAAAAACGTTTCGTATAATAATAGACACCTGAGGTATTTTCCCGCACGAGCCAAGGCCCCTGCTCCACATCACCGGCTAAAACCAATTGATCCTCCATTAACGGAAAGCGTTTGATACTCGGTGCAGATAACGGCTTTTCAATGAAGCCTAAATCGACAGTATGATGTTCAACTGCCTGGAATACCTCTAAAGAATTCATCATTTGAACACTAAACCGAATTTGTGGAAAGTCTTGTTGCAATTGGATTAGAAGCGAAGGCAAAATATAATTGGCAAATGTATGGGAAGCACCAATCACGCAACGCACGATCTGTTGTTGATTGGTTTGAACTGCTTGATATAGATTATCCCAATCGTCCATTAAATCAACAGACCGTTCGTATAAGATTTCTGCTTGTGGTGTGATCAAAACCTCTTTTCTCCCACTACGAATAAATAATTGTGTCCCCAGTTCATTCTCTAATTGCTTAATTTGAGCTGAAACTGTTGGTTGGGAAATAAAAAGTATTTCCGAGGCTTTAGAAAAATTTTTTGTCTCATATACCACTTTAAACGTTTCTAGCCATTTAAACATCGTAATCACTTCCATTAATTTTTTCTATCTAAGGTATTATATCAATAAATTCTAATAATGAAAGTTATCGGTTATAATTTATTGTGCAAATGAAATGTCGATGAAAAACCATTGAATTTTTACAAAATAAAAAGTTTTTAATAACAAGAACTATCTAATTATCTAAAATATTCACTGGTTGCATAGATTGTCTCTACAGGTTACTTACAAGAAAGAGGTCGAAAGATGTTTACTACTTTTTATACTAAAACAAAACCAATCTTGCCAGGTTTGGGATTGTCCGTAAGTGTGGCAGTCTTAGCAAAGCTGTTGGCATTGCTGATACCGAAACTCGGCGGGGCTACCTTAGCCATTTTATTAGGAATCATTTTAGGAAATACCTTATTCAAACAACCAGCCTTAGCCGCTGGAACTAAGTTCTCTGAAAGTCGTTTATTGGAATATTCAGTCGTCTTGCTAGGGTTTACTGTGACCTTCCAAACGATTGGAGAAATGGGAGTCAAAGGTCTAGTCTTCATCCTAATGATCATGACAACGGTGATTATCGGTGCCTATTGGATCGGTCGAAAACTTGGATTTAATGAAAAAATGGCCTTGATGATGGCTGGAGGAAACGCTGTCTGTGGTTCTTCTGCGATTGGCGCAATTGCACCAGCGATTGAAGCGAAGGACGAGGAAAAAGGACAAATTATTACCTTGGTCAATTTATTGGGAACAGTGATGATGTTAACCCTGCCTTTTTTAGGAATGTCACTTTTCGACGATTCCCTGTTGAGTAAAAGTGCTTTACTTGGTGGTACATTACAATCCGTTGGGCAGGTTGTTGCAGGAGCCAGCTTGGTTAATCCTGAAACAGTGAAATACGCAATGCTTTTTAAAATAACAAGGATCATTTTTCTAGTCGTTGTCGTTTTTCTATTCGAACGCAAAGCAAAGCAGGATGGACTAGTAGCAACCAAAGGATCAAAGAAAAAATTTCCGATCCCTTGGTACGTCACTTGTTTTTTGATTTTTTGTATCATCAATAGCTGCGTTTCTTTGCCGTCTATCTTTAGTGATGGGGCTCACTTTATCAGTACTTGGTTCGAAACAACTGCGTTAGCCGCTATCGGATTGCGTTTAGATTTCCGAAAATTCTTAAAAGAAGGCCCACGTTTCTTACTTTATGGCCTATCGGTTGGTGCGGTTCAAACTGTCGCTGCTTTAGTATTTATTCTGATTTTGCATATCTAATCTAAACATTAACGATTTTTGTTCCATGCGCTTCAGAGGAATCTAATTGTGAAAAAACTTGATTAACATTATCAAAACGAATTCCTGCTCCCGGCAAAATAATGATTCGTCCGTTCGCATAGCTGATCAATTTTTTTAAATGCGGAATATTTTCAACAATAGTAGTTTTAGCACTACCTCCATGTGTCAAAATGCGTTTAACACCATGGTCGACTAGCCAATCAATAGCTCTATATTGATTTTCAACACTTAGTTCGTCAAATGCCATATGAAAAGTAACATCCAGTGCTTCTGCTTGTTCCAATAGTGATTGAATGAGTTCTTCATCCAACCATCCAGCTTTAAGACAACCAAAAACGATTCCGTCTGCATGTAACTTTTTGCATATCTCTATATCTGCTTTCATGATTGTTGCTTCTGCTTCATCATACTCGAAGTTCCCGCCTCTTGGTCTGATCATTACCATGGTGGGAATATTTTTTTCTTTTGTATAAGAAAGTGTTTGTTTAATTACACCGTAACTCGGCGTGGTTCCACCTTCCGCAAGGTTATCGCAAAGCTCAATTCTACCAGCCCCCGCTTCAATGGCTTGCGGGATATGTTCAAAATTTTCAGCGCAAAATTCCTTAATCATCTTGTGTCTCCTTTTCATTTACTAGATCTTCTTTTCTTCAAGGGCTCTCACTATTCGAGTCATACCTACTTCTAAAATAGCTAGTGGACAGCCGAAATTAATTCGAATATAATTACCGTCATTTTCTTTAAAAATCGTGCCCTCATGCACATCAACACCAAACTGATTTTTTAAAACCTTCCTGATTTCATTAGAATCCCTGCATGGACTATCGATGATCCTCAACCACGCGAGATAGGAGCCTTCAGATTTGATCAGTTCTATCCGGTCAATTCCAGCAATAAAATGTTCGAGATAACGATAGTTTTCCTCCAAGATCTTAATCAACTCGTCTATCCACGCAAGTGCTTGATTGGGATTCCCGTATAAAGTCTTCAACAGTTCTATTGCAAATAGATCTAGGTCATTCAACCCCTTCAGTTTGAAAGCAGCTTCCATTCTTTCCTTTATCTCAATATTTCTGGTAATAGCATAGGATGCCTTTATTCCCGCCACATTGAACGTTTTTGCTGGAGAAGAAAGAACAATCACTTTTTCTTTAGGTCGGCAGTTTCGTAAAACCGAATGGAAAGTATGCCCTTTAAAGATAAGATCTCCATGAATTTCATCGGAGATCAAATATAGTTTTTTCAGTCGTACCAGCTGCTTTATTTCCTCTAATTCTTGCTCATTCCAAACGCGTCCGACTGGATTATGAGGGTTACACAGAACGATAGCTTCAATCTTGGGATCATCCATCACTCTCTGTCTTGTTCGTTCAATATCAATCTGATAATTACCATCTCTTTTTAAAAGCGGTATTTCGATTACTTCAATTCCACTAGTTTTCGCAATTGTCATCAATGGCGGATAGATTGGTGTAAACAACAGAATCTTTCCTTCTGTTGTTATGAGTGTTTCCAAAATTACGCGATAGCTGTGCAAAACACTAGTTGAAAAAAGAATGTCCGTTTCATCAACTTTACAATTATAATGATCTTTATACCATCTACTAATTCCTTCATTTATTTCTTTAGGAATGTCCGTATATCCAAAATAATCTGCTTGTACTCTAGTGATTAAGTGTTCTCCCAAAAAAGATGGTGACTTAAAATCCATATCAGCAATCCAAAAAGGAAGAATATCCTTTGTTCCATACCGTGACCATTTCTTTGAATAGGTCTGCTTTCTAATCTCTGCAATTGCCTTCATTGCCTACTCCAATCATGTCCTTAGTTTTTCAAGTTTTTACCTAAAATTCTAAAAAGGTCTCAAACTTGAAAAAGACAAGTTCAAGACCTCGCTTCTTAAATGTGGAAGATCCGATCAGCATAGTTATTCTCTATTTCTAAATTCCGCTCATGTCCGCCATCAACATTGGCACTCATATATACTGGCGGTTCAAAGCCCTTCTCAACCATAATTTTAATCGCTTCATACATTGTTTGCTGCAAAAGTAATGTTGCAGCAAAGGAAGAAGTTCCACAAACTTTTGTCTCTAAGCCTTCGATTTCTAATGCCGCATCACCAAATCCTGAGTGATTATCTAGCACAACATCCGCAAACTCATACAACATTTTTCCACTATGATGGCGTGAGGTCGTTGCTTTCGAAATGTCCAAAGCAGTAACAACAATCAGTTTGTTGCCACGTTTCTTGACCTCTTCCGCAATTTCGATAGCCATCGGATTTCTTCCTGAGTTTGAGATCAAGAAGAAAATATCATTAGGATTGACCATTACTTTATGCATCAATGTTTTTCCAACACCTGCACATTGTTCATACATGCCCCCAGCTGGATCCATAATGGTTTTTGATGTGATCAATCCCCCGGCACGTCCGCTGATTTCAATCGCCGCTGCATAGGAATGTCCACTACCGAATGCTTGAGTGATTCCACCATTCATAATTCCCTCAGCTACGATCTCAGCCGCCTTGGAAATATTTTCACCTTCAGTTTCCTCAAGAATTTGAGTGATTCGTTTGCATTCTTCAAAAAATTCTAATGTCATTTTTCTGTCCCCTTTTTCATCCTGATGTATTATTTTCTAACCTTCTAACCACGTACCATTTCCTTAACCTAAAATCTTAAGATTGTAAAAAACAATCGATAATACCATGACTAATAGAATAGCTTTTGTTGATGTCATTCCCTTTTTACCTAAAAGCCAATAAACAAGAGCAACCAAGCAGGCTGGAATTAGCGCTGGCATGATCTGATCAAGAATCTCTTGTAGCTTCATCGTCACCTCACCAGATTTATAAACGAAAGAAACATTCGCGGTAATAACCGTTGGAATTAGTGCACCAACGACAGTCACTCCTAATAAAATTGCGGCATCCGTCAACGCATTAAGTTTGTCGCTGAATTCATTGACTAGTTTTAATCCCTGTTTGTAACCAAATGGGAGAAAGGTAAATCTGGCAATACAAATGGCAATATTTACCATTAGCCAAATGATTACTCCTGTCACGTTGCCTTTTTGCCCCATATAAGCAGCGATTGAACCTAATACAGTTGGAATTAGAACACCAAAGATTGTATCCCCGACGCCAGCAAAAGGTCCCATCAAACCAGTTTTTATTCCGGTAATAACTTCTTTTGATTCAAAACCTTCCTGTTCTTCAATTGCCAGATCCATACCGACAATAAAGTGTCCCATCATTGGATTACAGTTGAAGAATTGGTTGTGTGTCTCTAGCATTTCTTTTAGCTGTTCTTTGTTATCCCCGTATTTTTTCTCTAGGAAAGGCAGCATCGTGTAGATATAGCCCGTAGACATCATACGTTCATAATTCCAACAAATTTGACTTGCTAACAGCCAACGATAGCTTGCTCGGAAAAGATCTTTTTTAGTGATAGTATTATTCTTCGTATTCTCCATCTTCATAGCCTCCTAAAGTGATAGTTGTATTAGCCGCCGCTACTGTAGCTGTCTCAACGTTCTTCTCCTCACCAGCTTTACGGTTGAAATGATTGATCGCCAGAGCAAAACCGACTAATGCCACCCCCAGCATAGGTACGTTTAAATACGCCGCGAGAAAGAATCCGGCAATTAAATAAGCAATATACTTGTTCGTAGGAAGATACTTCAACAAAACAGCGATCCCGACTACCGGAAGCAAGCCCCCAGCTACCTTCAATCCGCCCATTAACCAATCAGGCATATCATTGACGATCACATCAACTACTTTTTGTCCGAAAATAAGCATGATCCCTACTGGAATAGCACGAGATAAGCCCCAAGGAAACATTCCTAAAACAGTGTTTCTAGCGATCCCTTTTGTGTCCAACTCCTCAATGTTTTTATCGATTCTGTGTAAGAAGAACGTGTTGGCAAAACGAGCTAGGACATCCAATTGAACCATCAGCAATCCGACTGGAACCGCGATCGCTAATGCAAATTCGATTCCTTTTCCGGAAATGTGTGCAAAAGCTGTACCAACAATCGCCCCGGTCGTAAAGTCAGGAACGGAAGCGCCTCCATAAGTACCAACACCAAGAACCATCAGCTGCAACGTAGCACCGATCGTCAATCCCAAAGTCACATCACCAACAATTAATCCTGCAATCGTCCCAACGATTACTGGAAATTGCATACCGATAACCAGAGTCAAGTTATCTAAAATACAAAAGAACGAAAAGATAATCAACAGAGCAATTTGCCAAGTAGCTAGTTCCATATTAGTTCTCCCCCTTCAATAACTTCATGAAGTCACTTTTGTCTTCGTTTGGTACCATTTGAGCGGTTAACTTCACACCCTTCTCGTTTAAATAATTAAAGGCTGCAATATCCTCAGGCGTAACACCAATAGATTTTGCGACTTGTTTTGACCCTTTTTTAGCAGACATATTTCCAACATTGATCTCTTTTAACGCTACACCCTTGTCTACCAATTCCACCAATGTCGCTGGATTTTTTACAATCAGAAAAACCCTTTGATCATCGTATTGCCCATTCTGGATTCGAGCAGAAGCACCTTTAGTTGTTAAAATACTAAGTTTGACTGAATTCGGCTTTGCCATTTTAAGAACATCTTTTTCCATCTCATTTTTAACAACTGCGTTATCGACCACCATAATCCGATTCACCTTTAAGTGATTCGTCCACATAGTTGCTACTTGACCATGGATCAAACGTTCATCAATTCGAACATTAACTATCATGTTTTTCGCCTCCAATTTCTATAGCTCCTTGATGGAATCCTTTGCATCCCTTAAACTACTCTCAGCACTTTCTCCCATAACTAAACTGAGTACCATTGATAGATTCAATCCCGTAAATACCCTTACCCCGTTACTATTCTTTTTGGTCAACAGAGCCGCATTTGCTGGACTGCCTCCAGGAATATCACAATAAATTGATACCTCATCCTCAGCAAATGCTATCCGTTTATTGTATTGCTCGATAATATCTGTCACAGACATCTCTTCTGTAAAATCAATCGTGAAGATATTGTCCTGCTTTCCTGCAATCATCTCTACGCTATTTTTTATCATTTCCCCGTACTTGCCATGTCCGCATAAAAGAATCATCTTCTCACCTTCCTAAACGGATGCCACAGTGACATCGAAGTAGTTATATTTTTTGTATGACAGAATAAATTCAATTAACTTGTTGTCATTCGAAAATGTTTTCTGCGTCATGAGCACGACTGGTTCTGTATCCGACAACTTTAATAAGTCTTTTATCTCATCAGGAACAGGAAACAGAATTTTGAAATTCTCTTCAAACTTGGCATTGAACAAATTGATGTTTTTCTTTTCGCGAACCGTGTCGTAGATCGATTTCAATTGTTCCTTAGAAGCTCCTTGAATATAGTTTGAATCAATATAAGTAACTGCTAGTTGGATTGCTTCATTCTTCGCATATTTCAAACGAGTGATTTTTTGGACCTCAATACCTTCCTCGAACTCCCCCAGAATCTCCGAAGTTAACTCGTTTTGAACGGAGATAACCTCTGTGTGTTCATCGCTGCGATCATAATACTTATAATCATTTTCGAAATATCGGACTGTTGATCCTCTAAGTGCTTTCGTAACAAAAGTCCCTTTCCCTTGAACTCGATGAACGTATCCTTCAGAAACAAGTTCATTGAGTGCTTTCACGACGGTCGTCGAACTTACGTTATATTTATTCTTTAGATCTGATTCACTAGAAATTTTTTGTCCCGGCTGAAATTCCTTAGAGAGTATTTTTTTTACAATATCATTTTTTATTTCTTCGTACTTTGCTATAGCCATAACTTTACTCCTTTCACCAACTTAACACGTTAACCTGTTAACACCTTGATAATAGCATCTCAAAATAGATATTGCAAGCGTTTTCTAAAATTCGTTTTTCACGGATAGTCAGAAAACTAAAAATAAATAGAATTTCTGAGATACTATAAAAAAGCCTTCCTGCTATTAAGCAGGAAGGCTGCATTACATTTATCAAGACATTTATTACTCCACAACCGCAATGATTTCTACTTCAACCAGTGCTCCCTTTGGTAAATCTGCCACCCCAACACAAGATCGACTAGGTTTTTCCTTATCAAAGAAGCTAGCATAAATTTGATTGAAGGCAGCAAAATCGGACATATTTTTCAAAAAACAAGTTGTTTTTACTACCTGATCATAGTCTGAACCGACAGCTTTTAAGACGCCCCCGACATTTCGCAATACTTGGTAGGTTTGATCCTCGATTGTTTCCCCTACTAACTCTCCGCTCACCGGATCTAACGCAATCTGACCAGATGCATACAACATTCCATTAACAACTTTTCCTTGAACATACGGTCCAATGGCTTGCGGTGCTTCTTTTGTTTCCACCGTGTAGCATGGCTCTTCTTGAAAGCTCACTTCTGTTACATTATTTTCCATTTTTTCCACTCCTTTTTTAAATGCGATTAACCAACAACTCGTCTCATTTTTTACATAATTGCCTCTTTTGCTGATGTTGTTAAAACAAGAACTAAAAAAAGCATCACACCGTGATTGGTGGGATGCTTGGAGAATCCCACTCAACAAATGTCAAACAGGACTTCAAACTGTTTTTCCAAAACAGATTTCAAGTCCTCAGTCTAATAATAATGATCATTTGTCTAGTAGTCGTCGCGTTCATAGAAATTCTCCTTTTTAAAATTAAATTTAAATGGCATTTAAATTAATTTATGATTGTAATGATAGCGGAGGTTGCTTTTAATGTCAATGAGTTTAAAGAATTTTCTGACATTTATATCTCACATTTTTGTAAGAAGATTGTTCGTTCAATAAATGGTTGCTTGAAAAAAAATCCGTTATTCTACTATTAAGAAAGAGAGGAGTTTTTTCATGAATAAAGGGATGAATGGTTTCCAGTTGAAAGTTTTAGGGGTCGTGACAATGGTGCTCGACCACATTGCGGAGTTTTTTCTATTTTTAGGAGTGCCAATGTGGTTTCATTGGATTGGTCGTATCGCCGCACCGATTTTTCTTTTTGAAAGTTCAGAAGGTTTTGTCCACACCCGTAATCGAAAAAAATATATGTTCCGTCTATTGGCCGGCTTTTGGTTGATGGGGATCATCAATATGATTTTGAATCGTTACTTTGCGGTTGGAGACGCAATCGTTATCAATAATATTTTTGGCACGTTATTCTTAGGTACGGTCTACATGCAAGCATGCGAATACGTTAAAGAACGTAAAGTCGCTAAGGGAGTGCTTTGGTTCCTTGTTCCAACTCTCTTAAGTGTTTTAGCAATGGGTCTATTGTCTAGCGGATTGCTTGACTCTAAAATTGGCTTGCTCCTATTCCAAACATTCAATTTACTTGTACCAACACTATTATTGACTGAAGGCGGAATTCTGTTTGTTCTATTAGCCGTTTTATTTTACCTTTTCCACGGCAATAAATTTTTACAGGTTGCAGCGTTAGTAATTATCGCTCTCATTACGTTAGTGACTGGCGGTGTACAACATGCATTTACAATGAACTACCAATGGATGATGATGCTTTCAGCAATTCCAATCATTTTATACAATGGTGAAAAAGGACGCAGTATGCGGAATTTCTTCTACATTTTTTACCCTGCACACATTGCTATTTTTGCCATCATCAGCTTTTTGATCCAACGCTAAACTTGACCTTCTCCATAAAAAGTTTTACAATGCTTTTTGTGAATAAATCGTACAGATAACACGCGCTGCGTGTCGAGAGAGAGGCGGTTTCTATTAATTTAGAAACCACCTCTCTTTTTGCAGTTAATAAAAATAGGTTGATCGTTAAATTCACTGTTTGATAATTTTAGGCATCCCGCGTACTTTAGCAGAATGGTCTGCATGACGAAATGAATATTCATTTTTCTGCTTTTTAGAAAAATGATTTCTTTACTATAAGTTAGCCACCAAATCCGCTTCCCGCTCTAACAATATAGTGAAAACTCCCTATTTTAAAGGTATCTGTCAAATTAAAGTGAGGTTATTATATGAAAGAAACGAAAATCCATTTGTTACTAGCAGTCCTTGCCACGGGGATCATGTCCTTTGCGGGAGTCTTAATCGAAACCGCCATGAATGTGACCTTCCCCACCCTGATTAAGCAATTCGGAATATCCACTGGTATGGTGCAATGGGTCACAACCATTTATCTCTTAGTCATCTCCATTATGGTGCCCTTTTCCAATTATTTATTAAAAAACTTTTCGATTCGAAAATTGTTTATCATTGCGAATCTCTTTTTCATTGTTGGATTGGTAACAGATTTGTGGGCGCCCTCTTACAGTATTTTATTGATTGGACGTTTACTGCAAGGAATCAGTACCGGAATCGCGTTACCCTTGATGTTCCACATTATCTTAAATTTCACCCCTATGCATAAACGCGGAACGATGATGGGCGTGGGCACACTGACAACGTCCATTGCTCCAGCAATCGGACCAACTTATGGCGGGATTATGACTGCAAGTCTTTCTTGGCATGCGATCTTCTTATTTTTATTACCGATTTTAGTGCTTTCACTAATCATTGGTCTTTATGCCATTCCAGAAATACCTGTCAAAAAAACTGGTGCATTAGATATTGTCAGTCTCATTGGCGTTGCATTGCTCTTCAGTGGATTATTGATGTTCTTAAATCAAATTGGAAGCTTAGTGAGTCTACTTTCATTGGCAGTTGGTATCCTTGGTTTAGGGGTCTTCTATCGGCAAGCAACACGGGGAAAAAATCCTTTAGTTCGAATCACCGTTTTGAAAAATAAAGTCTTCGTCCTATTTCTGTGCGGTTTCTTAGTTTGTCAGTTCTTATTATTAGGAATTTCCTTTGTCTTGCCGAACTTCGTTCAAATCGTTTTAGGTAAGGACGCCTTTATCGCTGGCCTTGTCATGATGCCTGGTGCGGCTGTTGGTGCGATCTTAGCACCGATCTCCGGTCGCGTCTTGGATTCATTCGGTGCGAAAAAACCAATCTTACTAGGCTTGAGCTTTGCTACCATCGGCTGGATCGCCTTGACTCTGTTGTTACGCTCGCCGTTTTTACTTGGTTTCGTTGCAGGACATGTTTTTTATATGATCGGTATCGGTTTTTCTTACAGTAACCTAATGACCACGGGGATGAATTTGCTATCTGAAGATGAATACGGCGATGGAAATACATTGTTCAATACCTTGCAGCAATTCTCTGGCGCGGTTGCTACCGCGATCGTTGCAACAATCATCAATTTAGCGCAGCAAGCCCAATCGAACTTTATCGCTGCCACCATCACAGGCTCGCAAATTTCACTGCTATTCTTATTGGCTTTATTGCTTACCGTCTTGATTGCTTGTTTCATTCATTTTCGTAAAGCAGCCACTCCTGCTTAATGTTAAAATAACGGGCAAATGTTCAGCCGATACTCGCTAGTTTTTATATCAAATCCTGCTAAACTTAACTTATCAAGTTTGGAGGGATACATCATGACATTAGGAACGAATTTCTTCAATGCACGAAAAAAAAGAGGCTTGTCACAAGAAGAAGTCGCAGAAAAACTCGGTGTAAGCAGACAGACGATTTCAAAATGGGAACTGGATGAAACGTTGCCTGATATTAACCAATCGAAGAAATTAGCCGTCACATACAAGGTTTCTTTGGATGAATTGATCGAATTTGATCCGGATCTTAACGATATTAAAGAAGTGATTGCCAAAACGAGTGAAGAAAAACAAGCAAAAGTCGATTGGACGAATGTCTGGGTGGAAAAATACCCCATTTTAGCGACTTATCAAACGGAAGTCGATTTGAATGACTACATTCCAAAAATAAAAGATATGCTTCTGCTTTTGAAAAAGAATTATGGCTATAACGATCAAGAGGCCTTTTTAGTCTTAAAAGATATTCTGGCTCAAATTTGGAAGGATACAAAGAGACCGTGACGAGTGTTCGTCACGGTTTTTCTGTTTACTCTTCACATTCGGTCATTTCATTTGATGTTTCTGGTGATTCGCTTTTCTTCACTTGCCCAATCAAAAGAATCGCTAAGAATACAATCACGGATCCAAAAATAGGTGTGTAGGCGATCCCCAGTTTCCCAGTTACTTGCGCCCCCACAGTTGAACCAAACGTAATCCCGATATTAAAGGCGGCAATATTAAACGCCGAGGCTAAAGTAATATCTTGCGGTACATATTTCTCCGCTAACTGTACAACATATAATTGCAGTCCTGGTACATTCATGAAGGCAAACAAGCCCAAAAGCAGAGCCGCCAGCAAACCTAAAATAGTATTCCCAATCAAAGTAGTCACAAATAAGAATACCAGAGCTGCCATTAAAAGACCGAACATTTTAATCAACGAAGCCAACGGTTTTTCATTGGCAAGATGCCCACCAATCGTATTGCCAATCGCCACCATTACTCCGTAAACAATCAAAATAATGACCACGGCACTAGCTGAAAATCCAAAGCCTTCTAAAATGGGCGATAGATACGTATAAGCCGCAAAGGTTCCACCATAACCAAAGGCGGTGATTAAGAAGGACATAACTAATGGTTTATTGGTAAAAATTCGAACGAAGCCCTTCAAATCAACCTTACCTGGAATCGGTAACTGACGAGGCACTAAGAAGCTGCTGGCGATCAAGCCTAACAGACCAACCACTGCAATAAAGATAAAGGACATATTCCACGTGGTTTGTTGACCAATAAATGTTCCTAGTGGTACCCCAGTTACAGTCGCTACAGTCAAGCCTGTAAACATAATGGCGATCGCACTAGCACGACGGGAAGGTTCTACGACATCCGCCGCTATCACGGTGGAAACCGACATGAAGATCCCATGAGCCAGCGCCGCTAAAATACGACCCAGCAATAAAATCAGAAAGGTCGGTGCAAAGGCTGCTAATAAGTTCCCACTAATAAACAGCAGCATGATCCCGATCATCAGATTGCGACGATTCCATTTTCCGGTTAGTACCGTTAATAAAGGGGCTCCGATCGTGACGCCTAACGCGTATAAAGAAACGGTTAAACCGGCCTGAGCTAATGTGACATTGAAACTTTTAACGATCATCGGTAAAAGCCCCACACTAATAAATTCTGTTGACCCAATCGCAAAGGCATTGATTGCGAGAGCCAGTAACGTGAAGTTTGGTGAAATTTTCTTTTCCATGTTGTTCCTCCTTAGAAAGGTTTCATGAGCTCCTTCAACTTTGCCAGTTCCACTAATCGTGCTTCAGTCCGATTAGTGGAACTGTATACGTGACAATAATCAAAATCATTTTTCGCCCTTTTAACAAATGGTTTCTTAAATAGACGTTCGCTGAACGGTAAAGCTAGTTCATGAAACCAGCCATCAAAAAAGTATTTGTAACCTACGAGAAGATACTATATACTGTTGATGACCTTTTGATAAGTACCCACTTTTTTGTACTATAGGTACCTTTCAGTAACTTTTGGATTATATCAAGGTTTTTAGGAGGAAATTTATTTTGGAAAATCGTACATATATGATCGGTGTTGAAGCGACGATGGATGTCATTGGCGGAAAATGGAAACCTATTATTCTATGTAATCTCCGCCATGGACCCATGCGGCCTAGCGATTTGAAGCGGGGAATCACGGGTATCAGTCAAAAGATGCTGACGCAGCAACTGCGTGAATTGGAAGAGGATAACATCATTGATCGCAAAGTTTATCAGCAAGTCCCACCGAAAGTGGAGTATTCATTAAGCGACTACGGCCGCAGCCTATCAGATATTTTGGATAGTCTGTGCAATTGGGGCGAACAGCATGTTGCTCACCTGCAGGAACAAGGACAGGCTATTTGCTTGAAATCAAATTAAAATTCATAAAAAAATATTCCAACTCTGCAAGCTAGAGAGTTGGAATATTTTTTACTCTTAAACCATCAACTGGAAAACACCATAAGCGATGATCCCGCCGATCATTGGTCCTACGACAGGTACCCATGCATATTGCCAGTCAGAGGTTCCTTTATTCGCAATTGGTAAGACTGCATGAGCCAATCGAGGACCCAAATCTCTGGCTGGATTAATCGCATAGCCTGTTGGCCCTCCGAGGGATAAGCCAAGAGCTAGGATAAGTCCCGCAACAGCAAAGATATTGGTTCCGGCTGCAAATTCAGTTTGTGTAAAAGCTAAAAGGCCTAATACTAATACAAACGTACCAATAATTTCAGTAATGAGGTTGGCTGGATACTTCCGAATCGCCGGCCCTGTCGCAAAGGTTCCTAAAATCGCTGCTTGATCGTTGGTTGCTTCCCAATGTGGCAAATAAGCCAACCAAACAAGGGCAGCGCCTACAAATGCTCCCGCCATTTGAGCAACGATAAAGGGAACAACCAAACTATATGCAATTGATCCGTTCATCGCCATAGCTAACGTTACTGCGGGGTTCAAATGTGCTGGTCCCATAAAGCCAGAGATATACGCGCCCATCATAACCGCCATTCCCCAGCCCATAGCAATCACGATCCAACCGGAGGCCTGTGCTTTACTTTTGTTCAAATTCACCGCCGCACATACTCCATCACCTAATAAGACTAAGATCAGTGTCCCTATAAACTCGCCCATGATTTGTGTCATATCGCCGCCCATTAGTTATTCCCCCCTGCTTTTAATTCGGTTAAATCTGATTCGTCAATTGCTGCATTTAATTGTGCCGCCATCTCTGCTTTTTCCGTTGCATCCCATTCAAGGTACTCAGCCATCGCTTCAAGAATCGGTTGACGCAACGCATCCAAGCTATCTCTTTCAAATAAAAGATGATTGGTTCTGCGTAACAAATAGTCCACTGGTGTTAAGACCATTTCTTCCTCTATGCCATAGCGTAAGCGTGCCGATTCAGCCAAACTCATTCCGGGATAAGCAGACATTTCTTTTGCAAGCTGGAAGATTTTGCTAGCATTTGTGCCATAAAAATCAGCGATATACGTAGCTTCTTCTTCCGAAAGCCCTGCGTCAATCCCTATCTTCGCATACTCAGCGACGGTTTCAGTTAGCTTGGTCGGGTCAAAATCCCCACCAGAAACCGAATACGTCTTTGAATCTACCTCTTTGAAGGTCAATCCGTAGTGTTCGTTCAATAATTGACGAATCAAATCGATTGCACCGGCTGCCATCTTGCGATAATCAGTGATTTTTCCGCCTGATAATGTAATCATTCCATCCGGTGCTTGTTCCAATGAACTACCGCGAGAAACAGAGGACGGCGCTAAACGTTTCTCAGCTCGACTGCTTTCAAGATTGTTCAAGACCTCTTCGACTTCATCACGAGTGGCTTTGCCTACTTTATAGTCAGTAATGATATCGACGGCCTGTTCAAAGCTTTTAGTAGAGATATTGCCGTTATCACCGCCATTATAATCAGAACCAGCGTTCCCAATCAGTAATGGCCGTAAGCCTGCCCAGCTACTTTCAATGTCATCAATGGTCAACTTCGCCTCAGGATAACGATGATTAATGACCGTTAATAAATAATCGACATCTTCTTGCGTTACTTTAGGATCAACGTAGTCCCCTTGATAATCGGTATCGGTGGTTCCAAAATAGGTTTTATTCTCGCGAGGAATTGCAAAAACCATTCGACCATCATTTTGTGCCGTATCAAAATACGTTGGTTGAGGAACCGGCAACTTCTTCGCGTCGACAACTAAATGAACCCCTTTGGTTGGACGCATTTTAGGCACAATCGGTTGAGTAAAGTTCATATTGCGAACTTTGTCTATCCACGGACCGCTAGTATTGATCACTAATTTTGCTTTGATTTCGATTGTTTCATTCGTTAACAGGTCACGTGCTTTTACACCAACGATCTGATCACCTTCATAGATAAAACCGATCGCTTTCATTTTGCTGACCATATGACCGCCGTCTGAGGCTGCCTGTTTAATGTTTTCAATTACTAATCGCGCATCATTATTGCGAAAATCCAGATAGACCCCTGCGCCTTGAAGACCTTCTTTCTTGATGAAGGGTTCTCTTTCCAAGACTTCTTCTGGCGTCAATGTATAATTTTCAAAGCTTGTTCCCTTCACATTAGCCAATTGATCATAGATATCCATCGCAACCTTGACTGAAAACATACTAAATGTAGTGGGGCCTTCATCGTTATAAATCGGTAAAAGCATGGGATCAGGCTTAGGAATATGCGGTGCAATTCCCTGAACCACTGCTCTTTCTGTAACAGTATCTGCTACCACTTCTACATCAAAATTTTTCAAATAGCGAATACCGCCGTGAACCAGCTTGGTCGACCGGGAAGAGGTTCCTTCTGCAAAGTCCTGCATTTCAATCAAGCCCGTTTTCATTCCGGCTGCGGCTGCTTGGATCGCAACACCCGCACCTGTGATGCCGCCACCGATGATCAATAGATCCATTTCTTCTTTTTTAAGTACTTCAATACTTTTTTTTCGCGTTGCTTTTGAAAATGACATTCCGCTCACTCCTTTTTATTCAAATGCTTGTGTTGCTTTTACAGCTTTTTTCCAACCGTCGTATAGTTTTTGACGACGTTCTGGCGCCATCTCTGCTTCAAAAATCCTTCCAGCTTCATAAAATTCCCTAATTTCATCCATATCCTTCCAATAGCCTACAGCCAAGCCTGCCAAGAAAGCCGCACCTAAAGCCGTTGTTTCAAGGTTGGCCGCCCGTTGGATTGGAACATTTAAAATGTCTGATTGGAATTGCATCAAATATTCGTTATTGGCGGCGCCGCCATCCACTTTTAATACTGGAATCTGAATCCCTGTATCCTCCTGCATCGTATCCACAATGTCGCGAACCTGATAGGCAATCGATTGAAGCGTCGCTTTGATCAAATCTTCTTTGGTTGTGCCTCGCGTCAAACCAAACATGGCGCCGCGTGCATTTTGATCCCAATAAGGAGCACCTAATCCAACAAAGGCTGGGACCATGTACACTTCATCTTGATTTGCAGAGCGTTTCGCCGCATCTTCAGAATCACTTGCCTTTTTCAGCATTTTCAATCCATCTCTCAACCATTGAATGGAGGACCCTGCAACAAAAATACTTCCTTCCAAGGCATAATAGACTTTGCCGTTAATCCCATAGCCGATCGTCGTTAATAAATTATTCTTTGATAATTGCGGCTTTTCGCCTGTATTCATGACAATGAATGACCCTGTCCCATACGTATTCTTAACCATCCCCGGTTCAAATGCCATTTGCCCGAATAACGCTGCTTGCTGATCGCCAGCCATCCCCGAAATTGGTGCTTCACTGCCAAAGAAATGATACCCTTGTGTATAGCCATAGATTTCAGAATTTGAAGTCACCTTAGGCAGAAGCGCTTGAGGGATATTTAATAAATCGAGAATCTCTTGGTCCCAGTTCAGCTCATGGATATTGTAGAGCATGGTCCGGCTGGCATTAGAATAATCCGTTACGTGAGAGCCGCCGTCTGTCAATTTCCAAACGAGCCAGCTGTCGATCGTCCCAAAAAGCAGCTCCCCTTTTTCTGCCCGTTCTTGTGCCCCTTCTACATGATCCAGAATCCAGCGAATCTTCGTAGCTGAGAAATAGGCATCGACGACTAGTCCGGTTTTTTGATGAATCATTTCTTCGTATCCGTCGGTCTTCAACTGATCCGCTATTTGCGCCGATTGCCTTGATTGCCAAACAATCGCATGATAAATCGGCCGCCCCGTATCTTTTTCCCAGATAACAGTCGTTTCCCGTTGATTGGTGATTCCAATTCCTGCCACTTGATCCGGTTTAATGCCAGAGTCAATGAAGGCTCCCGCAATCACAGATTGGACAGAATTCCAAATTTCATTCGCATCATGTTCTACCCAACTTTCCTGAGGAAAATATTGCGTAAATTCCTTTTGTGAACTAGCGACCTGATGTCCAAACTTATCATAGATAATTGCTCGTGAGCTCGTTGTCCCTTGGTCAATCGCCATAATGTACTGTTGTTTTTCATCCATTTTAATTTGTCCTCCTTGATCTAACTTACAATGCAATCGCTTTCTTCATGGTCCTATCCTACTCTGCTTTTCCTAGTAAAAACGGTCAGATTTTTAAGCGGTTTCATAAATTAGTGGCAGTTTTTCCGATAAATTCACTCCTATCAAGGAATTTGGGGTAAAAAATTTTTTCAACAAAAAAGAAGTTCCCATGAACCCACTGGGAACTCCTTCATTAATTTTTCTCTTTCTTTAGCTGATCAATCAAACGTTTTATTTGAATCAGATCATACGCAGACTCAAACTCTGAGAGACAATATTGGATGGAGGTCGCGTGTGTCTCGATTCTTCGAGTGCGAATGATCAAGTCATACGTTTGCTCCTCACGAATCTGTTCGACCCGAATCCCTGGAATCGGCCGTAATTCCGAAAATAAATAGTGATAATACGAAGTCCGATAAACCGGTAATTCTTCTAAATCGATGCCTACGACTACTTCCTTCGCAATGTAAAAATCGATCATCGCTAAAATACTCGCATAATCAATCATTAAAGCCTGCGTGATTAACGGATCATGTGCTTTTTTGGGGTTGAGAAAATTTAATGCTGTTTCTTGCAATACATCCAATAGCTGGCTTCGTTCAATACCTAAGTTTTGTCGCTGCAACATTACTAGGCGATCCGGCTCGTAACGAGGTAGATACCCTTGAAAAAAATAGATTCGATTGTTGGTTTGTGACAACTGGTAGCCTACTGCTTTCTCCTGTTGGATGGACAATCTTTCTGGCCTATAGTGAACCAAAATCATTTCACGAATATACATATCCAAAAGTGCTGGCGGCAGTTTCTTACTGCGTTGTAATTCGTAGCGATAAAAGGCTTCTTCATTCAAAATAGCAAAAGAAACTAAGAAACTGTAAAACATCATCGGTTCATACTGGTTTAATTCGAAGGAGCTTCGGCTATTATACAGGCGGATCAACGGTTCAATCTGTTGAAAGAGGGCGTCTTGTTGAAAAAGTCGGTAGTTTGTTTTTAGTTGTGTTTGCTGCTTTTTCTTTGCTGCTATCCGTTTTAGACTAATCCCTAACCAGCAGGAAACTGCACTTTTGGCATAGCTGGAAAATTCCGTTCCTAAGGCTCTCTCCAACGCACGCAAAAACAATTGATTTTGATCAGACTCAATCAAGTAGCTGGGTCTCATTTCTACCGGAAAATACATGTACAGTTGAAAATAGAAATAGCGTATTTGTAATTCTTCTCCCTGTAAACGACCATTTTTAATCCTAATCTGAAACTCCGCGATAATCTCATTCAACTCGCGAAACTTGCGAAAGACAGAAGACTCACTGGTTGTAAACTCCTGTGTGATCTGCGGAATCGTAAACTCTCGATGCAGCAGCATATATTCCAGTAATTGAAATTTGAAGCTGTCTCTCACTAATAAAGCCGTGATCTCTTCAAGCGTCGTCGCTTTTTCCAAGTTCAATGTGAGTGTCGATCCTTTGCGGGCAATCGAAAAGCCCATCCCCCATTCTTCCCCTAAATAAGAAAGATCTTGAATGTATTGATCCACACTTATTTTGGACAGACCAATTTTCTCAGCCAGCTGGTTCGCTGACAACGTACCGCCGGACAAAAGGAGTTGTGTAAGAATGGACAATTGCAGTTGTTGATTTTTATCCAATAATTGATCAATCCTCATTTTAACGCTCCTCTAAATCAAAAGACTCCAGTAACGGAAAACGAAAGGCTGGATGAAAGAAGCGTTCCAACAACATGAATTCATGAATTGTTTGCTGCTGTTGAATCGCTGAAGCAAATTGATCTAGCAGCGCAAAATCGAGCTGTTTTGAAACGAGCTGCGCCCCTAACAAACAAGCTGTTTCAGTGTTCCAAATTACTTTTACATTTATTTTTTCCTGTGAGACAACCGCTGCGGGCAATTCGAGCTGTTTTATTCTAATTCTTTCAGGATACAAAAGCGCTTCTTTTTCCAACAAACCAACGCTGCCAACAAAATAGCCAAACCACTGATTTCCGCTAACACGAACCGTCCCAGGATCGCTTGTCAACGTACCCGTAATAGTTTGACTAGCAATCTTTGCTGTTCTGATCGCATTGGCAACTAATGATAAATAAATCTTTTCATCCGTTAATTGGAATTTAACTTTGATTGCATCGCCAATCGCATAGATATTCGGATGTGACGTTTGTAAATACTCATTCACTTTGAGCGTGCTATCATCATCTCGGTCTAAGTCTTGCCAAATATGATTATCCGGACGTGTGCTATTCGCCAATAGCACGAGATCAACCTCCAGATTCGTTTCATTAAAAAAGAGTGTTACTTTGCCTTCATCCGTTTCTTTTACCTCATCGACAAAGGTTTCTGTATGTAAATCAACAGTCGATTGACGGATTGCGGTTTCTAACGGTTGGAGCATTTCCGCATCAAAATAGTGCCCCATTACCATAGAATCACTTTCAAATAAGTGAACCTGCTTTTTCGTTTGAGATAAAGCATCCGCGAGTTCTAAGCCCACGTGCCCGCCGCCAATAATCGCTACCGATGTGAGTTCGTCAAGCTGGGCTACTATTTCTGTGACATCCTGCTTGGTTTTACACGTTTTAATTCTCCCAGAACGAGTCTTATTTTGTTGAAACGACTGTTGGGACCCCGTCGCAATAACCAGCCGATCAAAACGTAGCTTTTCTCCTGTAGACAACCGAATGTGATTCTCTGGTAAAAGGCCGGTGCAGGATACACCCGTTTTTACCTGTATCCCGAGTTTTTCCAATTCTGCTTGCGTAACCCAATATAATTCATCCAGCGAAGCGGCTTTTCCTTTTAAAATCAGAGCCAAGCTTCCCGGAACGAAACCCAATTCAGTCTGCTTTTCAATCAAAAGAACCTCCGTCTCTGGTTCTATCCGTTTAATATCTAGTGCCGCTTGAACACCGCCAAATGATCCTCCTACAATAATTACACGCATAAGTCCCCTCTTTTCTTTAACCATGTCTTTCGCTTTTCTTAGTATTTGAAGCCCTCATGCTTAATTATAAATCTTTCATCCCAGCTGCGCTATTTTAATCCTTTTAGCTTTTTCACAAAAAAATCCTTTGTCAGAAAAACAACTGACAAAGGATAACTATAGTGAATCACTATTTTTTTAATTAGTTTGTTTCCTTTATTGAAATAATATCGCGCATTTTTGCCCAATGATTCGTCGGCCCATGACCGTGCCCTACAAAGATAGGCTGACTAATCGCCGCATGGATAAATCTCTTTCCGGTAATGATTGCTTCCTTTAACTCATTCCCTTTTGCTAGCTCAGCGGCGATACAAGCCGAAAAGGTATCGCCCGTTCCATGAGTACTAGCGGTTTCCACTCTCGGTGCACTCATCCAGAAGCTTTCTCCTGTCGCCAATAAAACAAAATCTGCCGCTTCTTTATTTTGGCTATGTCCACCTTTAACGACAATGTTTTTCGCACCAAAATTTTGCAGCTTCTTCGCCGCCTCAACCATTTCCTGATCCGTAACGATTCGCTGCCCGATGAATCCCTCAGCTTCTGGTAAATTTGGAGTCACAACTGTCGCTAACGGCAGCAACTTCTCATTGATCGTCTTAACCGCATCGCCTTGCAATAAATGATGACCACCTTTTGCTACCATCACAGGATCTACGATTAAAGGACCGAAATCGACTTGCTTCAATTTCTTCACGACCGTTTCTACTCGCTCAACATCTGCCAGCATCCCTGTTTTTGCTGCACCAATCGAAAAATCCGCCGCCAAAGAATCAAACTGCTCTTCAATAAAGGAACTGGGAATCGCCATACTGTCTTGTACGCCATACGTATTTTGTGCTGTTAGTGCTACGATGATGCTCATGCCAAAAGCTTCACGTGCTTGAAAAGTTTTCAAATCTGCTTGAATCCCAGCGCCGCCGCCAGAATCAGAGCCCGCGATCGTTACGACTTGTGGTGTTGAATTGATCATACTTGTTCCCCCACTATCTCTGCTATTTTTTGTCTTAAACTGCGAACCTTTTTGTCAACCTCTTCCGCTAGCATAATCTCACTAACGATCGAAACCCCAGCAATCCCTGTTCCACGAAAATTAACTAAATTTTCTTCCTTGATGCCGCCAATCGCAACACTTGGAATTGTCACTGCTCCATTGATCGCTTTTAGCGTTTCAATCGAAGTCAACGGTGTTTCTTTGGTTTTTGTAGGAAAGATCGCACCGATCCCTAAATAATCGGCGCCAACCTTTTCAGCCTCTAGGCCACGTTCAACTGTTTTCGCCGATACACCTAGAATTTTTTCTGACCCAATCAGTGAACGAACAACATCCACCGGCAGCTCATCATCACCGATGTGCACCCCCGCCGCGTCAACTGCCAAACAAATGTCGACCCGATCATTGATAATTAAAGGAGTGTGGTAGCGATCCGTGATGGCTTTAACTTTTAATGCCAGATCATAAAAACTGCTCGTCAAAAGCTCCTTCTCCCGTAATTGAACCAGTGTTACGCCATTTTTACAGGCCTCTTCAATCACCACTAAAAATTGATCGTCGTGAAAATCATACCGACCAGTCACTAAATATAAAGTTAAGTCCATTGCTTTTCCCATCCTTTCACTTTTGTCCACCAGTTCTCCTCCATCAATATTGAAAGCTGATTCAACGTCTCTTGCCGGAAAGCGGCTAGGCCATTCGTATCTCTTGCTTGCTCTCCGCAAAGATTAAAATAGCTCACCGCAGTTACAGCGGCATCGATCGCTTTCATTCCGCTGCCTAATAAAGCTGCAATCAACGCACCAACAATATCACCTGTTCCCGTAAAGCGATCCAATGCAGACAGGCCATTCGCTAAATGAAAAATACGTTCTTGATCAACGATAATATCTTGAGAACCTGTTGCTAGGAATGTGGTCTTCGGATAAAGAACCGCTAACTTCTGCAAAGCTTCTGATAATTCAGCGATTGCTTCCTCACTTTGATCTAACTCACTACCATCTACTCCGCGTGCTTGGCTCGGCAGCCCGCAAAAATTCCGTAGTTCAGAAATATTGCCTTTCACTACTGTTGGATTTTCCGCCACCAATGAACGCCCTACTTGATTTCGAACCTGACTGACACCATAACCAACCAAATCCACCACCGTCGGCTTATGAACGCTATTTGCTAGTTTACTCGCTGCTACCAGGCTAGTCGCACGTTCTTCCGACAAATGCCCGATATTCAGCAGCAACCCATCTGTTTGTTGAAATAATTCCTCGAATTCTCGCGGATCAGAAGCCATGATCGGTTTTGCTCCAATATAAAGCAACGCATTTGCAACAGTCTCACAAGTCACTTCATTGGTTATACAATGAACTAACGGAGCACTTTCTAACGGAAACGCCTTCGAAATATTCGTTTTGATCATCCAAACATCCTTTCACTTGAAAACAGCCGCTGCCAACGTTTAAAAATCGTTGTTTCCTGCAATTTAACCAACACAACAAAAGCAATCGCCGAACCAATCAACGTTGCGCCAACAAATCTTGGTGTATAAATCAACCAGTACAACTCATTTTGACTCCCGGTAAACCAGACCATTACAGGATAAGATAAGAGTGAACCGATGATTCCTGTACCCACGATTTCACCCAGCATGGACCAAACCAATCTTCCTCCCAAACGATAAAATAGACCCGCAAAGAAGGCACCAAACACTGCCCCCGTCAGCGCCAAAGGCGGAATCCCCAACATCGTCATTCGTATCAATGCACAGACTACCGCCATGACTGTTCCGTAAAACGGACCTAACAACACTCCGGCGATAATGTTCATGACGCTGGACATCGGCGCCATCCCTTCGATTCGCATCAAGGGAGACAATACGACATCCAACGCAATCATTAAGGCCAATAACGTCAACTTGTGGATTTTACTTTTTTCCACGACAAATAACTCCTTTCTGCAAGAAACAAAAGGAGTAAAAGACAGAAAAACCCAACCAAAATAAAATGGTCGGGTACGATCAGTCAACTAGCTACATTTCCCTGCGACAGTTTTAACTGCATCAGGTTCCATGGGTATAATCTCAGCCAAAAAGCACCCCAAATGTTTCTCTTCAATTGATTGGAGTATAACATACTTTTTTTATTCCAACTAGCTTATAATGAGAAAAAAAGGAGGAGCCCTTCATGCAAAAACCAGATTTTTCCGCGATCCATCACGTTGCGATCATCGTTTCAGACTATCAGAAGGCACGGCATTTTTATGTGGACATTCTTGGTCTGCCAATCATTCGTGAAAATTTTCGGCCAGAGCGCCAGGATTACAAATTAGATTTACAGTTAAATGACGCGGAGTTAGAAATCTTTGCTGTTAAAAATCCACCAAAACGGCCAAGTTTCCCGGAAGCAGCAGGCTTACGTCATCTTGCATTCAAAACAATGGACATCGAAGCCACAGTCGCTTATTTAAAGAGCCACGGCGTTGACTGTGAACCTTTGCGAACCGACGATTTTACTGGAGAGAAAATGACTTTCTTTTTTGATCCAGATGGCTTGCCGCTGGAATTACATGAATAATTTTCAAGAAATTCAAAAAGTGGTGTTTCCTTATGTTTGAGTGTAATGAAAAAATGGTGCCGTATTCGGCTCTTATCAGAAATGAGAGTAAACAGGACACCCTTTGTCTCTCATATGCGAAGAAAAAGCAGATTTAAAGCCTATGGATATCTCTATCTACTATCTAGCTGAGGCAAGAATAATGATGGTCTTTAAAGAAATCCATTTTATTTAAAAATATTTTTAATAAAGAATCATAGCAATTCACAAACAGCAATTTGAGCATCTTTAAAACGAAAATTCGTTTTTAGATGTTTTTTTATTGTTCCAAAAACTAATTTAACAGCGATAAAACCCGTTTATACCCGTGATTTTATTTCATTCATATTCTTTAAAAAATTACTATAAAAAAGAAAGACAGGTATTTTTTCTATTCTTATCGCAAAATTTAAATCTCGCCATATCCGTCTACTAGCGTTATGATTTTCTCAAGAAAACGGATACATATTTGGAGGGAACAAACAGACATGAAAACAATTGAGCAGAAAAAACCGTTATTACAGAGAAATTTATTCGGCATGAAAAGAGCGACACTTGAGGCTAAACTAATTAGTTATTTTGAATTTTCTCAAGATATCGCGACATTCATGAAGTATCTGGTGATTGTGATGGTTCGGAACTCACTTGTGGTTAGCGATTATTCATTTTTATGTCAAGAGTTGGTGTGTGATCTGTTCCTAACGGCGGATCCTAGTGATGTACTACGTGCGTACTGCGCCTATTTTAAGGATTATTTCAAGAAAAGCGGAGATTGGGACAAGGTGGTTCACCGTTTGTTTGCCGACAAAAAAGACTATTACCGTTCAACCGAGGAAGCGCGTTCACATAAACGGCTTATGGATGCTAAGGGAACAGAAGAAGCTGAGAATCCAGATCTGACCCTGCGAATTGTCTCTACGTTTGAAGATGCCTCAGGTAAAAAGCATAGCTTGACGATTGCCGATGCAGACGAAACACGATCAACGACTGAGCTTTACAAAATTTTAGCAATCCTGACAACGATCCCCCTCTTTAAAACCGCTGACGGTGTAAGGCGCTTTGCAAAACTCGTCAAGGCAAAGCGCCCAGGAACAAAAGAGACATTGAAAGAGGTTGAGCAGCAAGCAGATCAACAGACAGAGAGCGTTCAGCAGCCAGAATCAGAAGTGCAAGAAGTGAAAACCATTGAAATTGTCGTACCAGAGGGTGTTGACCCTAGTATGCTGAATGAGCAAGAAGTATTGACGATGGCCCGCATAGGGCACCCCGATGTGGTTAGTTTGGAAAACATCCATGTTGTATTTATTGAGCAAGTGTCAGAACCAGACGAATCGGTCAAAAAACAAGAGCCGCTTCTTGAACCGACGAAAGAATCAATTGTTCCACCAAATACGGCGAGTGACAGAACCGCATCGAAAAATACACCCGACCAATCTGATCCACCCGTCACCAGCCAAGAGAAACGTAAAAAGCCTAAGTTCCTTACGCCCAGAGCCGCCTACATTCAAAAATTGATTGCAAAGAAAATGAAAGATAAAGACAATGAAGCTTCCACTTCTTAGGTTGGTAACGTGGTCGAACCTTTAAATGGCATGATAAACAAAAAAAGTTCTTTCTCAAGTTTGGTTTATACCCATTCTTGAAAAAGAACTCAAAAAAACTTTTCTATGCATCATTTTTTCGTAGCTCAATTATCTTTTTGGCTGAGAAACCAAGCAAAATAATTAGCGTTATATAAACAAACCAATTCATTGCAGTCATTTTAACGCCTGTTACCACGATTGCTTCAACATATCCCGCATTAAGAATGGGCTTCAATTCTGTTTCAATATCAATTGTGATTGGATCAGACTGTCCATTTTTATTTACATGACTGCTAATCTCTGTGGTACCTTTTTTAACGAATCCGTATTGCCCATATTGACCGTCTAATTTTTTCACAAGAATTTTATACGACCCCTTGTCTACCACCGCAAAGTAATATTTTCCCTCTTGATTCGTAAACGTGGTTTCGACAGGTAGATAGTCATCGGCGGTCGTATCGTATTTCAGCAAAGTTACTTCTCGATTTTCTAGTACCTCATCTGCATCATAGGTACTGTTTCTATTCTTATCGAGAAAAATGGTTCCCGAAAGTGTGGTTGGCGGTCCCCAGATAGCATAAAGATATTTATCACTATCCATCGTGATCGTATCCATTCCATCTAAACCATATCTTTTTCCTTGACCATTAGGATCATCACACCAATATAAGAATACAAAATCAGGATTACTTGAAGGCGGTGTATACTTCAATTCTTCTTCGGAACGAATCTTCACAATTGCAGGTGGGTTCTTTATATACCGTTCTTCATAACGCTCTCCACCTCCACCATTAGGATCATAGACGATTTTAAAGGAATCTGGAAAATAGTTCACTTGATGATCATTTAAATAATTGTTATCAAATTTAAGTGGCCCATTGATAACCTCCGGCACAGGGTATTTTGCTTGGGAACGATTGTCTTCAGTCACTTCGCCAGGAGATGTAATCGTAATATTCTTATAGTAAGTATCCGCATCCACTGGAGAATTGTAGTAGTAATCCTCAGTAAAAATCCCACCACCACTTATTCCTGCTTCATTCAGCGATATCGTTCCATTAGTGACATTTAATATAGCAGTATCTTGAAGATATAGACCCGCGCCATTATTGATGGCGGTATTTTGTGTGATTTTTCCGCCAGACATAATGAACTGCGCCTGATCGCTAGCGAAAACGCCGCCGCCATTTCGCGCTGGATTCTTTTCTATAGTTCCCTCTTCCATTGTAAAAATGGTATCTGCATTATCAATGTTTACGCCACCACCGAAGTGCGTAGTACTATTTTCCGAAATTTTACTTGTAACTCCTGTCATTGTTATCGTGCTAGCGGTATTTGCAGATAACCCGCCACCATAAGGAGCGGTATTTTGGCTAACACTGCTGTCGTCAATTGTTAACGCTCCGTGATCCTCCAAACGGATACCGCCGCCGTTTACTCCCGCTGTATTTTCTTCAACAAAACTATTTATGACTCTTCCTACGCTAGTCTTAATTAGAATTCCGCCGCCATGCGTCGACAAAGCCGTATTTTTCCTTACAGAAACGGCCGTCAGTGTGAACTCAGAATGTGCTGTCGCGTAAATTCCGCCACCGCTGCTGTCAGCTTGATTTCCAGATATTACTCCTCCATCCATTTTAAGTGTTGTATTAGCCAAATCGATATTGATCCCGCCACCATCGCCACCTTTACTGGTTTCTCCAGCGACACTGGCATCGTCTAGATAAAAAGCCCTATTTCCGATCACGTCGGTTCCATTCAAGGTCATTTTACTGCCGGCATTCGCGGATATTCCCCCACCATAACGCGCTTCATTAGCTTGAAACAGACTGTCATCACTTATCGTCAGATCCATTGAGCCGCTAGCTTTGATTCCGCCGCCATGTCTATCCGCATGATTATTCTCAAACGTCACTTTTTCTAGGGTCGTAGCTGTTGTATTCACTGATAATCCTCCACCGTGATGTCGAACACTATTTTCATTAAAGCTGGTATTTTTAATTGACAAAGCTTGACTATTTTCACTAATATAGACACCGCCGCCATCATAGGCAGTATTTTTAGTAAAAAGACTGTCAGTGATCGTCGCTTTCCCTCCTGCCTCAACAAGAATCCCACCGCCATAGCCGGAGCCTGCGCCATTTCCTGTTGCTTGATTTCCAGTGATCGTTACACCCTTAACTTCTACTTTTGCTTTATCCACTAGGATGCCGCCGCCTTGTACAGCTTTGTTTGAACTGATCTCGCCACCAGCCATGTCCAAAATAGTTTCGTAGCCATCCAGATTGATCCCGCCACCACGTTGCTCGGCTTTATTCTCTAGAATCTTACTAGAGATAAAAGAAAGCTTGCTATCCCCATTTGCGGAGACACTGCCGCCGTATTTAGCTGTATTATTGTTCACCTCGCTAGTAGTTATCGTTAGCACTGCACCATTTGTTGAGCGGATGCCACCGCCATCATTTGCCGCGTCGTTATTATTAATTTTTCCACCTGTTACCAAAAGTGTACTTCCTTGCATGAAAATACCACCGCCATTGTTGCTGCTGTGATTAGTACTAATTTCCCCGTTAGACATTGTGAAAGGATTATTGGCGTATACGCCACTGCCGTCCGCTCGTGAGGTATTTTCGGCTATTTTACCGCCTGTCATGGTGAGTGTTGTTCCGTTATGATAAATCCCTGCACCATTGTTGGCCTCATTTTTATTAATCTCTCCGCCATTGATTGTCACACTGCTATTGTCTGCAATATAGATGCCGCCGCCGTTGCCATTAGATTCTATGATGTTGGAAGTAATGCTGCCGGCATTCATCGTTAGGCTGCTCCCTTTTTCAACTTTGACGCCGCCCGTGTCATAATTTTTCCCAATGTTGCCCGTAATACTGCCGCCGTTCATAGTCAAACGGCTCTTTTCAAGCCCACTGTCTCCATTATTGGTTAGATGAATTCCCCCGGTATACCAGCGGCCGATGTTGCCTGAAACACTACTCCTATCCAACATCTCCACAGTACTATTACTTGCATAAATTCCGCCGCCCATGTCACTGGATTGATTAGAAAGAATCTTGCTGTCGCTTTTTAGAACAACTTTACTTGCGTTCTCAGCTTGAATCGCCCCACCTCTATTTCCGAAGGTTTTTGTAATGACGGCACCATCACCGAGGATCAAATTTGCTGATTTTAACTGAATTCCGCCATTAGTTGCTCCCCATTTAGCAGCATTGTATGCTTTTCCCTCTCCTGCTAAAACAATATTTTCTACTGTTAGACTGGCACCTTGGTCAACCACTAGATGGCGTTTAACAAGTTCATTATCTTGATTAAAGTTCTCGATATTTTGTGTAATCGTATGATTTCCAGCGGATTTTAAAGTGATATTTTTATTTGTATTGATCTTCGCTTCGGCTCCTTGAGCGGGATCATCCGCTGTCAATACGATTGTAAAGGTTGTTCCTTCTGTATTATTACAAAAGTCAACCGCGTCTTTTAGTGTTGTCTGTGTATTAAGTAAGGTATTTGATGCATCATAAATTTCATATTTTTCACTACTCATCAACTGAATCTTAGGCTTCACTCGCATCCCCGCGTCAATATCAGCGATGACCTCCTGCGCTGCCTTAATAGTCTTGGTATAAGAAAACTGCTGGGTGCTTTCTTCTATATCAAATTTATTGTCCTTCCCCGTTTGTAGGCTTGCTATTGGAGCCAAATACTCGGTACCATTCAATGTCTGAGCCCCCACCGCTACAGAATATTCTCCAGTAGTAAGTTCGATGAATTCATAATTACCGGCTCCATCCGTGAACGTTTTAGTAACGACCTGTGCTTTATCGTCTGCTTCTACCAGAAATATTTCAACACCAGAAAGCATTTGTTCGTCCGCATCATGAATGCCATCCTCATTCTCATCGGACCAAACACTTCCAGTAATCACACCAGTAGCAGTTGGCGCAATCGTTTCCGACTCACTAGGTGCTGTGCTTTCTTTCGTGTCCTTTACTTCTGTAGGCTTCTCAGGTTCCAAAGATCGACTTTGAAGCGTTGCTGTGCTTTGAAGTGTCTCTTGAACTGCTGTAGAAGGGGAAGTTTCTTCCAATGTTTCCGCATGGATGATTGAAAGCGGGAGGTTTGCCAAAACAAGCGATAGTATTAGCCAGAATGATAACCAACTCGATACGCGATGTCCGATTTTTTTCTTCTGTCTCATTTTGCTCAAACCTCCTAACTTGTTTCTCTGTTTATCACTTTTTTGGAAAAAATGATGTCAGCGTCATTTTCTTCAAAAAAACGATAACTTATTTTCACTAAGAGAGCATCGATCCAATCAAGGTTGGATCGACACTCTACTTTCTTTACTTTCTATGGTTGCTTTGGTATTTCCGCCGGTATAACTCAAGTGCAAAGATCAAAATCAGGAATCCTATGACCCAACTATTTTCCTTAAGCTGACCTGTCCTTGGTAAACGACCTGCTCTGTTTAAGCTATTTCCGTTTTCTTTTTCAGTATTTGGTAAAGATCCTGAAGTGTGGTCCTCTTTCTCCTTGTTGCTGTTTGCGACATAGATATTTGTAAATGCCGCACTTTCTACCTTTAACTTTTGATCATTTTTGACAGTCACTTCTACATCCAGACCATTTACTGATCTCGTCACGTACACAGTAATCAAGTAAACCTGTGCGTCATAAGTGAATCCGACTGTGCTTTTTGGAACCTGCTGATAAAGGTTGTAGGAAAACGTTCCTTCCTGTGAAAAATTAAATCCTTCGATCGTTTTGCGTTCATTTCCTAAAAGTTCTACAGAATACGTTGCCTGATCTGTCGGCATGGGATTTCCTACTTCTAGCGCTTCAAGAACATAGTGCCCTTTTTGTTTCTCTTGATCCAAGCTGCCACTAATGTTGAATGCTTGTTCGAGCGGGATACTGACAAAGGTTTGGCCATGTGTCGTAGGCGAAAAGAAGAACATTCCCAGTAAAAGGACAAACAAATAATTGCTGTATTTCAACGTACTATTCAGCCAACGATTGCTCATCATTCTATTTGTTCCCCTCTCTGTCCCTTCTTCTCAAAAACCATAGTGTCAGCAATAATAGCCAGCAGATCAACAGTAATCCCCAAACCCATAGAGGTAAGCTCTTGATTTTCTTCCACCATGATTGCACATCAATACCAAGAAACGACTTCTCTTCTTTTTCTTTGTAAAAAGGATCCGCAAAAGGAGTATCATACAGTTTACCGACTAAAATATGTCGGCCATTTGTCGGCTCAGAAGCACAAGTACTTAATAGAACTATCCGATCCTCCGCATTGACCTCGATCGAACGCGTCCGATTGGCTTGTTCTGTCAAATACGCTAAATAAGATTCACGAGCAAACCTTTCCTCTATTCCTGGCTTATACAACTGCCAATCATAGGCATCGCCCTGAATAAAAGCGAAAAATTCAATGCCATAATCTTTTCCTTCGTAATAAAGGTTGCCATATTGATGTCGATCAAAATATTTTTTTCCACGAAACTTGTCTAACCCACCAAACATCGCTTCTTTATCCATATGATGCCCGTAAATAATACTGTTAAAATCCGAAAAATCTGCTGCATTTTCACTTGCTAAAAAAATACTGCCCGCCAATGAGTACTTTCCCATAACATCGGTGTTGACATATTTTTGGTCATTTTCTCCCTGTGTAATCGGATAATCGATTTTTGTTCCGTAGACAGTTAGCCAAGCAATCACTTCCTGATTAATTTCTTTTAGCTCTTGAAAGGAGTGGGATTCGGTTGCTTCCGGTTTATACTGTTGCAAATTCGAAGATTGCGCGTTCGACAGCACTTGATTGGTGTCCCACATCCCATAAATACCATATGCACATAATAGTACTAGCACGATAACCGCTATACGATCAATAAGGTCACTCACTTGTTGTACCAGACGAACACTTAAAGAAACAGATACTTTCTCTGATTTCTTTTTTGAGCTCAGCATTTCCTTATTGTGCTCTTCTGCGTTTGCTAATAGTTAGGAAAACAATACCTGCTCCCGCAACTGCAACCATTAAAACGAATGGTAAGTTGTCAGTGATGACACCAGTGATACTAGGTGATTTAAAGGTATTGGTTACTAATGTTTTATTTTTAGTGGTTTCATCTTCTGCCTCAACTAGCAAATTGTTGACTGCTCCAACGGTAACGGTATAATCCACCCCTGCTTTTCCATCTACCGCCGAACCGTTTGTACCGCGTCCAGTAACTTTTGCTGTAGGTTCGTAACTCTTTTCTCCTTTTTCAACTACTTTATAGGTAGAGCCGACTGGTAAATTCGCAAAAGTGATTTTTTCACCATGCTTTAATTTGACATTGATTGGATTGGTTCCAGTATATTCCACAACTGTAGAATCAGATCCGACGGTGTAGGTTACTTTATGTCCCGTTGGAGCAGTCACCACCGTCGGTAAATTCAAGGTAATCTCAAAATTGAAAACTTTCGTTAAATCGGCTGAGTCGCCGACAACCTTCTTTTCTATCACAAGATTGGTGTCATCCCAAAACTCATTGACAAATCTAAATTCACTGTTCTCAAAAGTATCAGGGGATGGATTTACTTTACTTCCATTAGGCGAATTATTATCGTTCTTCACTTTTTGAACAGTAATTCCTTTAACAACTACTCCGCCACCCTCTTCATCTGGTACATTCTCCACATAAACTCTTACAAGATATTCCGCTTGGGAATAATGCGTAATCACAGCGTCTGAACCAGGAGTTTCCGTTACTCTATATTGATAGACACCTGCATGGGTAAAGCTTAGCCCCTTGATTGTAGTCATTAAATTTCCTGTAGATTTAATCGCCTTATTGCCTGTTCCCCCTACATCTGCTGGCTCACTATTTTTACTAAATTCGATTGAAGGGATAAGCCATTCAGGCTGTGTCGCATCTGGAGTAACAGTCCCGTCTGTTTCTTCTGTTCCTAAGCCCTCCGCTGTAAAATCGAACTTAAGATTTGGAACAGTAATCCCTTCAGGTATTTTAATTTCTTTTGTTACAACAGCTTCTTGCTCATATAAAGCCTCCTCCGCCTTCACTTCTGTCGTCGTAGCCATCGTAATTCCAACAACGGAGCTCAGTGTTGCTACTCCAACCACTAGTCCCTTTATAAAATTTTTCATCCTTTTTCCTCCTAAAGTAGTTATATATTTAGTTTCAATTTCCTTTTGGTTTGAAAACTTAAATACTTCTTCGTCTTAACAGTGTAATTACTTTGCCTAATGTTTCTTTGCTTTCAATCGGACCATAAATGCGGCTATCCACCGCAGCAGTACGTTTATCGCCTAGCACAAATACTTCCCCAGGTTTGAGCTTTACCGGATAGTTGATCCCTTGCTTATCTGGCATCGTCTCTTCGTAGATCTGCTGCTCAACCTGCAGATTGCCGTTAATCACTAGCCC
The DNA here is from genome assembly GCF_051710745.1 of Enterococcus sp. DIV0756. Taxonomy (NCBI): domain Bacteria; kingdom Bacillati; phylum Bacillota; class Bacilli; order Lactobacillales; family Enterococcaceae; genus Enterococcus; species Enterococcus sp. DIV0756. Next base: position 3,312,765 of record NZ_JBIOLF010000001.1, read on the forward strand.
TTCATCGGTAATGTCAACGGTGTCGCCTTCAATCGCAACAACACGTCTCATTTGTAATTCTCCCTCGTACTCCAAAGCCAGCACATCCGAGGCAACATAAGTTTTGTTCAAGCGATAGAACAAAACAATATCCCCAGCTTTCACAGCCGGCTGCATGGAGTCATCTCCATAACGAGTAACTCCATAAATAAATTGCAAAAAAAGAAAAGCGAAAGTGACAACAACCGTTAGCTTTAAAACCAAAGCAAAAAGCTCTTGTGCCAATAAGTTGTTTCTTTTCTCTTTTTTCTCTTTAGACTTCGCCTTTGTTGTTTTCTTCTTTTCTTTATTCAATTTCATCCCAATTCTCGTCAAAAACACTTTTTTTGAAATAAAAAAAGCCCACAATTTCCGTTGCACACTTTCCAATGAAATATTTATCAATATAATAATTACTATATAGCATTCAATAATTACTTTATAAGTATAAATTAACATAAACGAAATGATTTCTCAACCGAAATTTTAATACAGAATTCATTTATATTAGAAAATTTATTAGATATATTTCTGATAAAATCAATAAGTCATCATATAGATGACTCTAAACAAAGAAAATCACTAAATATATAGTTTGTAGCATTCGATTATTAATTAAATGTTTTCATGTAACATTTTTTATTCATTTAACCTATTTATAACGTGCATATATAATTGTTCTTTTGCGGAAAATATCTCTAAAAACAAAAAAAGAGCAGTTTTTTCTGCTCTTTTACTTATTTTGCACTTCATCCACTGGATACTTAAGCGCATTTTTCTTCAATTTTTCGCTGATGATTTCATCGATGTCAAAATCCAAATTATCTGCCATCATATACGAATAAATCAATACATCAGCTAACTCTTCTTTCAAGCGTTCCGTTTGTGTACGCGCTTCTTCTGACTCTTTCCACTGGAAAAGTTCCAATAGTTCAGCAGCTTCTAGACAAATCGACAAAGCCAAATCCTTCTCATTGTGAAAGGGACGCCAGTTTCGTTCATCGCGAAATTGATTGATTTTTTCCATACTATTCATACGCAACCTTCTTTCGCTACTATTCTACCATAGTAAGCAGGCTCCGTTTTTCCTCAAGCTCACTGATCATCTCTTGTATCCACCTTGTACTTTGCCTAGTCAAAAAGGGATCAATCACAACCACAGGATAATCATCTGGTAATCCTTCCGCTGAACCTGTAGTAATTAGACAATCATAATTGTTTAGCTCATAGTGCAGCTGGGCTGTTCCCCCGGACAAATTCTCAAAATGCGCAATCATGAAGTTCCCGTAAATCGTATCAGAAATTTGTTTCGCTAAAAAACTCTCCTCGGTTGGAGTCAAGTCAGAAAGCAATAGAATTTTTAATAAGGGTTCTTGATTCGCCAGCCATTCCATACATCTTTCTTCCATTGTAATTAATAGATAGACATAATTACATACAAAATCTTCTTCCTGATACATTTCGTATTTTGCAACAAATCGTTGAACCAAATCCGTGATTTTTTCTACTCCACGGCTATATACTTTCGAAACTTCTGATAAAAACATGGTTCGGTTACGCCATAACAAGCATACATATTTCCCTTGAGGATCACACATGTAGAAATCATTTGATAGAACGGTGGTTAAGTTGATTCTATTTTGTTTTTCTAAGCGGTAGCCTAGCATCTCGTTGTATTCCTCCACCAGTTCATAATGACGCATAAATAGCTGCTGATAGTTTGCATTATCTGTCATTGCGAGTTCACGATGTTGATAACTAAATACAATCGAATCGGAAAAAATTAACCAAAGACCATCTCTTACCATTTCGGGTGTCAATTCTAAATCCACACCTTCACGGACAGCTTGTCTAAGTTTCTTATACTCAATATCCATAGGTAAGAATAAGCCTTCCGTCCGCAACTCTTCCTTTGGATAGTCGTGTCCATTTTTTATTCGCCAAATGCTGACATAGAAATTATAAATCAATCGTTTTTGAAAAACGTATTTTTCGTGGATCTGATTCACTCGTACAAACTCCTGAACATATTGTTCAATGATATGGTAATGTTTGGATGGCAGCTTAGGCATGGTGCTTTCAAACGCTTTTTGCTTTTCACTGTAAAAGCGGTAATAAAAATTTCGGATCTCTCCTTCATCCCCCTCCACGCGCAATGGTCGGTAGCATAATTCCATTCCCGCTTGAGATAAGGTCTTCTCAATCTTTTTCAAGTAACGTTGGGTATTGGAAGAACTAAGATACAGCTTTTTTGCTAGTGCTGTAATATTTTCACATTCCTCGTATAAAAGCTCTTCGACAATTTGAAACTCCGGACTTGTATTCAAAATATTGGCATATAAATTTCCTAAACTCACTCTTTTCCCCACATCTAACCGATAGAGTCCTTTTGTCTTTGTAATCTGGAAACTCGGATATTCATCATTGATCAATTCAATATCATTTAACAAGATCGGCAATGAGCAATTTAACTCACTTAATAATTGGTCACTCGACCACCCATCACGACGATAGTAAAGTCGCTCCAGTAATGCTAATCGTCGTTTATTACTTGTTCCTAAAACTGCACGGAAATCCATGATCATTCTCCTCTCAAAAGAACGCCACCATTGCTAGAAAAAACTCTCCCCTTAAACGGACTGCTACTAGAAACATTTTCTTCAGAATCTTTGTACTCTGATAAAAAAAATGAAGACCAATTGATTGATGAAATCACTCAAAACCATTATCTCGCTACACTTCCTCTGCTGTAATAAAAGATATAACAGATACTCGAATTGTTTTGATGTTGTTAACAAATAATAATATAAACAGGTAATGATGGCAATTTTTAGTCAAAATCATTCAAAATACACAATTAATAAATGGCATTTTTTTGAATAAAGATAAAAAACTTAAAAAAACTCGTTTAAAGCCAACTTAAAAAATCGTAAAAAGCAAATTTATGCCTTATTTCCTCGAAATTATCATCAATTTTGAGTATTTTATAATGAAAAACTCTGTTTATACGTTTGCCCATTTTTTTTCAAAAAATAAAAAAGTAAGGGCTAAACTAGCTCTTACTTTTCCCTACTCTATTCATTTTCTGTCTGTTAAATGCCTTTGATCTTTAAGCGAAGTGCCCGACATGAATCCAGTAACTAACTTCTACTTAGTATCGAAGAACTTATCTCTATCGTTTAAGCTAAGATTCCCACAGTATTTTTATAACTCTTTAGTTAATCAACGATAAATAGTAATTTTCCCAAAACTCTTCGGTCACAACCTTTTCTCCATCTTCCACTCTAAATTCACCAGAAACCGGTTCGATAATTCGATCATCCGGTACATGATATAAACGGCGTTGTCCTTTTATGGGAAAAGGTTTGATACAGCGAACATTCTCAAAGACCCATGCATACGAATCTTCAGCTAATTTTTTCACATCAACCAAGTCAACAATACAAACGGCATGTCCTGAGATGCAGCCGGGCGTTTTAATCGCCGTTGCGCAGATCAACAGCGACCCGCGATGATGTGTGGTCCAAGAACGATACTCCTCAGTCTTCTTGCCTAATAGAATTTCCATCACTGGCTCAGGATGAATTGAGATAGCTTTCAATTTGTTCGCCTCACTTTTCACTTATTTATAAACTAGTTTACCATTTTATAGAACTTCTGATAAAAAATTTAATCGTTTTCATTCGTATAGTCCGTCTGAATGTTTGTAAAAATGGATAGCCAAGTATCATCAAAGACGATCACTTGAGTATCGATTTTTTGATTTTCTCTCCGATTCGCAACATTGTATAAAACACGGGCCGCCGCTTCTTTCGGATACCGGTAAATACCCGCACTCAATACCGGCACCGCAAGCGTTCCAATAGCGTTCTCCCGTGCTAACTGAAAAACAGCCTCGTATGCTGAATAGAGTAATCGTTCCTCATCATGCTTCCCATCAATATAACGTGGGCCTACCGCATGGATCACATATTTCGCTGGTAATCCAAATGCGGGGGTTATCACCGCTGTACCCGTCGGCGTTCCACCGATTTCAGCCATCGCTTGTTTCAATCCTGGTCCCGCTGCCCGATTCAACGCCCCATCGACACCACCACCGGTAATTAAGGAAGTATTCGCGGCATTCACGATCGCATCTACTTGGCTATCCAGTTGAGAAATATCTCCTCGTTTTACTTCGATCATTTTTTTCACCCTTTGATTCATTTCCTTCATTATAACAAGCTGAAGACCCAAACTCTTAAATCCTGCTCCATTTTGAGAATGTCGTTTTTCTTTTTACAACTAGAATCTGTATCTCTAATCAAAGATTATAGTACAATTTCTCGTCAATTCAGTTGACAAAGAAATTGACAAGTTCAATCATCAATGTTTCAATGGTTTAAAAATATAAACAAAAGGTGATACAACTATGTCTGATTTAAAAAAATTACAAAGTGAATTCTCCGAAATAAGCGACTTTCTGATTGCACTAGGTGATGAAAAGCGTCAAGCCATTATTATTGCGTTATTAGAAGATAAAGCGTGCAAAGGGCTGCGGGTAAACGACTTAACAGATACAACCAAGCTCTCTCGCCCAGCCGTTTCTCATCATTTGAAAATTTTAAGACAAGCAAAACTGATTGACTATCGCAGCGAAGGGACCAAACACTATTACTACCTCTCTCACAATACCGATGAAATCAACAAACTCCAAAGACTTTTGACACACGTTAGCCAAATTATCGACAGCACAAAATAAAAACACTGCGAGAAGTTTCTCACAGTGTTTTTCAACATCAGCCTATTTTAAAGAACATCTTCATGCTGATTCTCAAAATTTGCTAAAATCTCTCGAACCTCCGCTGTTGACTTCGTATTCATCAAGCTCACTCGCAAGTCATTTGCTCCTGGGAAGCCTTTAACGTAGATTTTGAAGAAGCGGTGCAACCCAACAATCGAGCGTGGAACCTGATCTGCATATTTATCCTGTAGATCTAGTTGTAATCGCAGCAAGCCAATCAGCTCTTGTGGCGAATGCTCTTTCGATTCCTTCTCAAAAGCATAAGGATTTTTGAATATTCCACGTCCGATCATTAACCCATCCACGCCGTATTTTTCTGCAAGTTCCAATCCCATCTGGCGGTCTAAAATATCCCCATTAATCGTAATCAATGTTTGCGGGGCAATCTGATCACGAAGCTCTACAATTCTTGGGATTAATTCCCAATGCGCCTCAACCTTACTCATCTCTTTTCTTGTCCGCATGTGGACAGAAAGATTAGCAATATCCTGCCTCAATAAATGACTGATCCAGTTTTCCATCTCAGCAAGTTCCGTAAACCCAAGCCGCGTCTTCACACTGACTGGCAAACCACCCGCTTTGGCCGCTTCAATCAATTCCGCTGCAACATCTGGACGTAAAATCAACCCGCTGCCTTTGCCGCGCTCTGCCACATTTGGGACAGGACACCCCATATTCAAATCAATCCCTTTAAAGCCCATATCCGCCAACGCGATGCTCATCTCACGGAAAAATTCTGGTTTATCTCCCCAGATATGTGCGACCATCGGCTGTTCATCCTCCGTGAAAGCGAGTCGTCCTCGAACACTTTCAATCCCATCTGGATGGCAAAAACTATCGGAATTCGTAAACTCGGTAAAAAATACATCCGGAGCTCCCGCTTCTTTTACCACATGACGAAATACCACATCCGTCACATCTTCCATCGGTGCCAAGATAAAAAAGGGCCTCGGCAGCTCTGCCCAAAAATTATTATTCATTATGTATACTTCCTCCTAAATATCAAAACAACGTCATTATACTAAGGTTTGCTGGAAGAAGCAAAAATGCAAATTACAAACACAAAACCTATCCTCAGCTCAGGCTAAGGATAGGGAATTTCATTAATATGCTCTTTACTATCATACCAAAGCTCTTCCGGCGAATACGAATCCGTACCATTTAGAATCACTTCGCCGGACTCCTTAAACTCAAACTCAGATCCAATCCAATGATAGGAAGTATATTTACCAAACCCAAATAGACGTTGGTTCGTTTTCTTTTTTTTCGGTGTAAAGACATCCAACATCCCTTCAAAAAAATGAGACCTTAAAAACCGTACCTCCCCATTATCGAAGGTAATCCGTAAAAAACCAGACATATTATCAATACTTACTGCTTTAGGCACTTTTCCTTCAGGATACTTTTTGATCTCGATCGACTTATCCATGTCCTCTTCTCCTTTAATTTTAGAAAAGAAAGAAGCTAAAAATGACGGTTTTGACTTTCCCAAAAGCTCATCTGTTGATACCTGAAAGAAACTGCTCAGCTTCACCAGCATATCTAAATCAGGATAACTTTTATTTCGTTCCCATTTAGAAACAGCTTGCGGAGTCACATTCAGATAATCCGCCAAATCCTTTTGCGACATTTTTTTCGTTTCTCTCAATTCTTTGATTTTAGCTCCGATCTCTACCATGAATATACCCTCCCGTATCCTAATAGACAATAAACCATCTGTTGTTATCCCAAAATTCAAACTCAACTGTTGGTTGAGTCCTTTAATTTTAACATTTTCAGAAGCTCAATTAGAAAATAGTCTCATTTTTTATCGTTTAACTAAGGAGTCGTCATTGTTTAGAAATACCTGCTCACACTCGTAATCATTTCAAATTAACCATTCAGAAAATGAACCACAAAATTCAAGTGTATAGAATGCTTTAGGTAATAAAAAAGTACACCAAAAACTATATCGTCTTTATAAGTAACAGAAATTTACACAGTATATTTCGATAATTAAATAAATTTTATTCAAAATTTAATTTTCCGATTTAAAAAAATAAAAAGAAAGAAAAAACATTTTATCGTTTTTTGGTAATGTATTTTTGCAGTAATAAAAAATAAAGCTCATTGATTAACTAATAGGAGTGAAAATTATGGCAAGAATATTAATCATAACGAAAAATTTATTAGCAGAGCAAGAGTTACAAACTATTCTTCAACGTTCAAACGATGAGGTGTATTGCTCCTTCGACCTAATGTTTGATGCGCAATTCTCTCCTCAGATTATTAAGTATTTTTCAGTAGTCATTTTTAGTGATACTATTTCGACTTTAGACATTTCAAAGCACTATGCTTCTTTCAAGAAGAACGGACTGGCAATTATAAGAAAGGGACAAAAAGAAGACTTAAAAAAATCGGAGTTTCCCTACCTAATTGATGAAATTGACGAATGGATTGAACCAAAAGAAACCGACATAAGCATCATTGAAAAAATTGCGAAACTGACACACGGAGGCACAACCAACACTCCTACATTGGAAAACAGCAACAGCGAAAGAGACAAGAAGAACGCCGAATTATTCTTTTTTAGTCTTTCATCAAATGAAAAAAAATTCTTATATCATTTGTACCATTATCAAAAAAATGAAACAGTATTATCTCGGGATAAATTATGCTCCTTAATTTGGGAAACAGAAGCTACAAAATCAAACCTATGCCAACTTTCCAATTTAACGAATCGAATTAAAAAGAAGCTTACCGCAAACCACTTCCCTGAAGGAGAATTGATTACAACTTGGAACAAAGGATATTTTTTAGGTGATTTGCTATTTTTTGAATTAGAGAAATATATGAACTAAAAAGCGAGGAGAACCAACATATAAATTGAAATTATACTAAGCTTAATAAGGTAAGGAGACTTTCAATTGATAGATAGCTTCATAGAAAAAGATATTCTCCGCAGAGTTAAAATTACTTATGTATTATATGAATGCAGGCAGGTAAAAATTGGGGAGCTTGCAAACAATATGAATGTTAGCTTTAACACGATCAAAAAGGATTGTCATAAAATTGCTTCAACATTAGAAAACGAACTTACTTCCTATTCTATTTCTCGATCTCAGCTAACATTTAACTTTAAACCAACTACTATCTGTTATGATTTAGTGCGTAAATTGTACTCAGACTCGCTTTTCTTAAAGGTCTGTTATCGTTGCCTATTAGCAGATAGTTATACTTCGATCGCGGAAGAAGAATTTATATCCGTGACGAAAGTTTTCAATTTGAAAAAGAAAGCAGAAAGGTATTTTAGACAAGCATTAGGAAGCAACTCAAATACAAAAATAGCCTTTGAAAACAAATTAAAGGTAAGGTATATTTACTTAGCTCTCTGGATGAGGGGCATCGGTATCAATGAATTAGAAAATGATCCCTTATTTCTTAAATCTGAACAAGTGGCACACGATTTAAGTGTCTTGTTGAAAAATCGATTCAGCAAGAAGAGTTTGCACTACTTACAATATGCTGTATTTATGACCTTAAAAAGAAATGATCAATTATCCATAGATAATGAAACAATCAACTTTTTAAAGACTGGCATTATTTTCAACAGTATTAAAGCATGTTTTTCGCGACAAGGTTTCGAAATAGATGATGAGAACACTGCCTTTATTTCCTTTGTCTACAAAAACCTGCCCTACAATCCGGAAAACTATCAATTGATCGAAGTAGATTACCAATATTATCGAAATCGGCTAATTAAAAGGTATCCTCCAGTCGTAGAGCTGATCCGAAATTTCGAGTCAGCTTTCGAAATGAATCTGTTAGGGGAGATTGAATTTGAAAAGCCGTTAATGGATCTTGTGTATACCACCACTTTAGGAATCAATGAATTTTTACTTAATCAGTACTATTTCACCGATTGTAAAGATTGTGTTATCAGAGATAAAATTAGCAAGATTATTCGTACTTGGCTAAAAGATAAAATTTCAGAAAATATAACTATGTCCGAATCAATCATTTTACAATTTTGTCACTTAGTCATGCCTATTCTGAAAAAAGGTGAAAAAAAGAAGATTCCCATCATTATTGTTTCTAAAGACGAGTACTCCCATATGCTATTCAGAAAGAATATCAGCAAGATCATTTCTGAAAATTATTTTTTTATTAGCGATGAAATTTATTATTCTATTGACGAGATACCAGAATTATTTTTCAATATCAACTGCTTTATTGTGTGCGAACGCTGCTTGTTAAATCAAGAAAGAAAAGACACTCTTCCCATTTCTATCAATCATTTAACAAGCGATTTAAAGAATATATCCAATTATATCTTTACTTGTGTCTTGACAAAATAACAGCAGAAAGTTAATGACTGGCTTTAATGTTAAAAAATCATTTTAGTCCTATCATTTTTTCGTCTAAAGTTTCAAATAAAAGCCATGTGATATCAATTCCTCACAATAAGTACCGCGAAAACATCGCTATCAGAATTTTTTATGCGTCTTTTAAGGGTTGCACTTACCACATAAAAATCGCAACTAAAAAGCCACTCTCCAAAATTTGGAAAGTGGCTTTTGATTTTCTGTATAAACGAATTAACGTTTTGAGAATTGTGAAGCTTTACGTGCTTTCTTAAGACCTGGTTCCGCACATAAAATAACACAAATTTGAAAATTCGTTGTAATACCAATATTAATTAGCGATTTTCTAAAAATGCTAAATCAATGAATTTCAATCAATTTTACAGTATTCGTACCTAAAAACGTACCTAGAAATCATTTGCAAACCAGAACATGACTACTTTTATAATATAACTAAAAATCATTGATTGCATCTGTCATGATTTTTAAGAAATATTCCTTTTCAGGTGCTTCATCAACACAATATAAAACCAATGACTTTCTTACATAGCTGGCATGATCTCGTAAAAGTTTTGAGTTCAACGGAAATCCTTTAGCATTTGCAAAAAGACCGGCAAAGCGCATAACCGTTCGAGTATTCCCTTCTCTAAACGGATGAATTAACCATAGTCGAGCAATCAAGTCTGAGAACAACGGAATCATATCTTCCACACTAATATCAGACCATTCTACTTGGTTCAGATCATCAATAATCGTTTCAATTTGAAGCTGAATTGATGAGATTTCACCGTATGTTAACGACACGCCGCCCAGAACAGCTTCTTCTTTATAGATATCAATCGTTCTGATCCGACCTGCCCACTCATATAAATCACCAAAAATATATTTATGAACTTCAAGAAATGTTTCGTAGTTGAGTGGCACCAAGCGTCAATATCTAACAATTTTAAATACGTGATATCCGCTTCAGCTTTTTCAAGAAGATCCTTATCCGCTATACCCAGTTTATTATGCAAGACATCAGTATCTGGAATCAAATAAGGATCAAGCATTTTTTAAACCCATTGCCCGGTATTTTTCAATAACCGTTTCTAAAGCATCCGCAATTTCCATGTTACCTGCCACATATTCTTCCACTAACTTCATGGTATCATCTGAAGGTTCTGCAGCATCTAAAGTTGAATAACTCAAAGCAACATTACGGAGCTTCTCACGCTCGATTTTAGTCGTATTTTTTACCGAGTATTTATAATCAGACATGTCTCTCAACCCCTTTTAGATTGCTTAATAGGATACATTATATCATGTTTTAAGATTTTAACCTCGTGGTTAAATTTGACGTAGAGAAAAGTTAAAAAACATCATACAAGATTAATATAAATGTTCTTGTTTGTATTTTATCCAAACTCTACTAGTACCGAAATCAGATCCAAATATTACCGAATCCTATAACTCAATTTTATCAAGAACTAAATTAGATAGTTGATGAACTGCTGGCTTCTGTTTTACTTTAACTAAATATCCTAAATCCGTCAGTTTAGTCAAATATTGATTCATTTTATATCTTGAATAGTTTTGGAAATTTGCTATTTCTGAATCTTCTAGATTTCGATCACTAGCAAATACGTAATCTTGTAAATATCCATATAAGACATTGACCTCATCTTCAGATAGATTTTTAAGCGTTTTAAGGTAGTTATCCAATACATTCATCTTAGCTGTAGCTTCTTCAAGTTGTTCAAGTGATGCCTTTTGTCCTTCAAGGATAATCTCCAAAATATCATCAAGTAAATGAGTAACCTCACCTTTATTGCGTGGATTTGAAACTTCAAGAAGTGACGCATAATATTTTTCTCTATTCTTATTAATTGAGTTTGATATTGAAACACCTGTGAATAGATCAAGTTTGCGAGATAAGTATGAGGACATTATGTATCTACCCAGTCTTCCGTTTCCATCGTAGAAAGGATGGATATATTCTAAATAGTAATGAGCTATAATACATTTTTCTAGGTATGGATAGTCTTTTGAATTCATGAAAAAAACTAATTTTTCAAGATTATTAGTAATTTCCTGTTCATTTGCGTCACCTATATGCGCAATACTATCGTCCTTTTTCCTTTTTAAAGATACCGGAGATTCTCTAAAAAATTTCCCATCAGGCCATTCGGAGATATCCTTTTCGTCATCAAACAAAGAATCGTAAACACTTCTAAAATCTTTTGGTTCATTAATTGATAAATAGTTTCCTTCATCTAAAAGATTCATATACATATTCACGATCCCTCGGAATCGTTTGTTAGATCTCGTCTTTTTTTCTCTACTTAGTATTGTTTCGCTTATCTCAGTCTTCGAGCTTTCAATTCCTTCTGTTTCATTTGTACTTTGAATCTCATCTGCTATATTCGATACAACTATATTGAACTGTGCAACACCAGGTAGATGAGCGTTCAAACTCTTGAGTTTCTCAGAATTATATCTAATCTCTTCCTCCTTTTTCAATAATTTAGGAAGTGGAAGATAAAATAATTCAAGTGTCTCATCAGATATACGTTCCCCCTTCAAGAAAGGATGAATTCGAATACTGGTCTTAATTGTTGTATAGGAATTAAATCTTTTTTCATATTCTTCTTCAATATCACCGTCATAAGACAAAATCCTTAATTTTTCGTATTTCAATCTATTTCCTCCGTTTTCTATTTTTAAAAAATTGCATTTTTTAAAAATAGATGATATCATTTACTTGTATTAAATCAAAAATTAGCAACCCTGTCAAAAAGTATACCATGATTAGAACAGGTTAATATACTTTGTTTGACAATAAGCAGGAGGAAAAATGACCTATATCATTGATCAATTATTATCGAATATTATCAGCTTTGTAGTTGGTAGTGTCTTAACCTATATTGTAGCAAGACGAAAACAAATCAGAACTCGTTTTAAAGCATGGCGCCTCGGAAACAAAAAGGTAAGAATGAGCCTTTCTTATCTTTTTCAGATAAAAGATAATGGAAAGTTTCTGTTGATTCATGGAAAACGAATCCAACAATATCAGCCAATCGGCGGAGTGTACAAGTATTATGATACTTTTAACAACGTTAAGCAAGATTTAGAAGTGTCTGACGAATCAAATGAACATTTCTTTGAAGAAGCAGATCTTAGAATTGAAGCGCCCGCGAAGAATGTTATGAAAATTTTAGAATGGTTTAAGACTCGAAAAAACCGCGAAATTACAGTAATACGAGAATTTATTGAAGAAATAATAGAGCCTGGACTCTTAGATATAGAAGATTTAAAAGATATAAGGTTTGAGTATATAAACACAAAAGAAACTGGATTACGATACAGCCCTTATTTCAAGATGGATGAATTTCTTTCCTACGATGTGTTTAAAGTCACTCTACCAGAAAGACTAATGGAAAAACTTAAAAAAAATGCCGCGGGTAACAGCAAATTTTTTTGGGCTTCGCAAAATGATATTGATACAAAAAACACCTATATTAATGGGCAAGCAGTTAAAATTGGCGAACACGCAAAATATATTACTACCTGTTAGGGAGGAAAAGAAATGCACCATATATCACACGAAACATTAAAACGAATTTATCAAGCACTTGCTAATTCGTTAAACGTATCCGATACAACGACCCAAGAAATAGTATCATCTTATGAAGCTGTAGGTAATTATCTCGGAAACTTAGAGGAAGATTTAGATATAAAAATTTTCCCACAAGGATCAATGGCTCTTGGAACAATGATTAAGCCTTTAAGTTCCGATAAAAATGGCGAATATGACGTTGACCTAGTATGTCAATTAACAAACGGGAACAATCTTAGTGATGCAGAAGTAAAACAAATAGTTGGCAAACGATTGAAGGAAAGCTCAAGATATTTTCAAATGATGGATCCAGAAGGAAAACGTTGTTGGACTCTAAACTATGCTGACTTTCATATGGATGTGCTTCCTTGCACACCAAAATTGTCCGTTGAAACATCTACAGCAATTAGGATCACCGAAAAGATAGAAAAAAACGTCTATGGAAACGGAATCAGCGATCCCAAGGGCTATCTCGACTGGTTTACGCGTAAAATGCGTCATGTCTACACTGAGGCTTTGCAAAATTATGCTGAGATTAGAAAAATGGAAGTCGAAAAAATTCGGTTGTATAACCTTAGAACCCCTCTTCAAATGGCTATCCAAATACTAAAACGACATCGAGACATTATGTTCGAAGGTAAGAAGCATAGACCAGCCTCTATCATAATCAACACGCTTGCTGCTCGAGCATACAATGGTGAGAATAACGTTTATGATGCTGTGTGTAATATTTTAGAAAATATGGAAAGTTCTATCACTAGAAATGAGTATGGCGAACTCCAAGTATTAAATCCAACTTTACGGCAAGAAAACTTCGCAGATCGTTGGATTACAGAGCCAAAACGACAAGACGCATTTTTTAGTTGGTTAAAGAAGGCAAAAAAAGATATTGTTGAAGACCCATTGAACTTTATTGATGGACTTGATTCATTAAAAAATCGCATGACTGAAAATTTTGGTTCACAAGTTGTCCAAGATACTTTCGAAGAATATGGAAATACTATCCAAGATAATCGCATTAATGGAAAATTGGGTATCAATCCGCAAGGTCACATAACAAACGCAAAAGGTTCTTCTGTTGTTCCTGTCAAAAATCATACATTTTTCGGGAGTGACTAGTTTATGAAACGAACTTTTCTCACAAAAAAATCTCTCCCGCAGCAATACTTAGCAATAAAAACCGTCTTCCCGGAAGCTAACATAAAGTTCGGAAAAAGAAATATGATCATATCTCTCACTCTTCAGCCAACCGAACTATCCAGAAAGTATCAAACTGAATTTATTCTCGAAAAATTCGGAAAGTGTGAAGTCTGGGTACACGGTGATTTAAAAAAATTAGATGATCCTAACTTTCCACATAAGTATGATATAGACAAAGAGAAAAAAAGAGTTCGAATTTGCTTATATCATCCTATCAAGGATGAATGGAACACTAAATTATGGTTAAAAGATACCCTTATTCCTTGGGCAATTGAATGGTTATTTTTCTATGAATTATGGCTCGCAACAGGAAAATGGTTGGGCGGTGGTGAACATCCTACACCACAAGATTCACAAGAAAATTAATAGTAAGCATTCTATTTAACTTAACTACTCTAGGCAATCACCACGAAGGGTTTCGCCCCAAGGCGAACTACCCTTCGTGGTGATTTTGCCTGTTGCATAGCGGCGCGCCGCTATGCATGCCCCGTTCTAACAGGGGGCTAACTATAAGCAATAAAAGCTTAAAAATATCCGATTACAGACTGGCATGTCAACATTTCTCATTGTCTCTTCAGATAGAGTTTGTCACAAATAATCTATTAACTAATCATTAGTGATTTTGACTTAGATATGCAGCTGTTTTTTCTGTCTCGATTTTAAATGGCTCATAAATAAGAGAATCATTTTCACTGTGTTCGACTTCAAATATTTTCTCTTCATCATTATAGCGATATTCGATGATATTCGCTGCGTTCTCTTTTTCTTTGATTCCATAGTAGACAATCGTAGATTGATTTAACTCAATGTCTAACAGTGGGAATTGACGTGTGAAATAATCTATATCTAGTTGCTTATTCAATCCTGGCACGCTATAAAATAATTCGGATTGGTTTTCAGCAAATATATAAGGTAAGTAGTGAACACTATTCTTTTCTTTCTCAACATGGACAAAAAAAGCAGGTTCTGTTGGTTCTTTATTTTGCGTTATCGTACCTATATACAAGTTATCAGAACCGAGAATAGTCGTATAGCTCAAGTATGTACTTTCCTGTTCTACCAGCAATCCAGAATCAACGATTCCTTGAACGAATTCGATGATCGTCATCTCGTCATATAAATCAACTTTCTGTTGCTCTAAAAAGACAATGATTTGTTTTAGAAAAAGAGGATTTAATTGTATGTGAAAATGTTCAACGATAATCTTCGAAATAAACTCTTCTGGTGTTCCATAAAGTAATTCATTCGTTGTAACCTTCCCTAAAAGAGATATCTTCTTCAACTTATCCTCTTTAGGCAGATTGATACCCCGCTCCCAATTATTGACAGTCGTTTTTGGAGAGTCGCTAATTAATTCTCCAAATTGTGACATACTGTATCCTAAATCCGTTCTTATTTTCTTGATTCTTATACCTACTTCAATCGCATCTGGTTTCATATTTTCGATCGCTCCAAACTTTTAGCTATCAAAATCATAACAGAATACTAAATAAACCACAAACAAATAATGTACTTTTTTTCGTACTTTTTATATTGACGCGTAACTATTCGCGCGGTATCATTTATATGTACTTAAATTCGTACTATATCGTTCTTTGAAAACTGAATATGAAATGGAGGTCACTATGAATGGATTAAACCAAGAAGAATTAGGAAAGTCTGTAAAGAAGACTCGTCTTGCCAAAGGTTGGACACAACAGCAAGTAGCAGACAAGGTGGGAATCTCTCGCTCACTCCTAGCTAAATTCGAGACCGGAAACAGAAAATTATCTGACGAAAAAATCGAACAAATCTTTGATTTCCTTCTTACTAAGCAACAGAAAGATCATCTCGATGGAATCGTGGATTATCTAACCATTCATTTTTTCTCGACAGATTATGAAATGTTGATCGAGAAAGTTTTAGGCGTCAGTATGCGTCATATGGTTTATCATGAATCAACAACTCTTGGATACAATGGGCGCTATAATTTGCTGAAGGCAATCGATATTAGAGTCTCTGAAGATGAGGGAAAAGGTACGCTCTTTGAACTAAAAGGAACAGGATGTCGCTTATTAGCTGGATGGTTGAAGGGAAAAAAGGAATCGTGGAATGATTTTTTCGAACGTGTTTTTGAGTTCGGTGGAAATTTTACTCGAATCGACTTAGCCATCAACGACCATTACGGTTATTTAGATATTCCCACACTAGCAAAAAAAATCGAACGCAGTGAATTTCGCTCCACTTTCCGAATAGGAGATGTTTATCAATCAAAGGATTTTGCCAATCAGGGATCACATGGAACAACGCTCTACTTTGGCTCTCGAAAAAGTCTCATGCACTTCTGCTTTTATCAAAAGGATCATGAGCAGCGAAGAAAAAAAGGAATCCCATTAGAGGAAGCTCCGATTATTAATCGCTATGAAGTTAGAACAAGGCATGAGAAAGCTCAAAAATTAGCTCAACAACTTTTGAGGATTGAAAACTTTGAACCGCTGGTCTTTGGTTTGATCAATCAGACCATCTGTTTCTACGATCGTCCACCAGACGACCCAAATGTCAAAATCGATAAACGATGGAATGAGTTTGTCGGCAATCACGAAGAAGTGACATTGAGTTTAGAAAATGATCCAATGACACTGGAAAAAAGTTTCAACTGGATATTGAACAATGTTGCACCCTCGTTAAAACTAATCAAAGAATTCGGAAATATTTATCACGTGAACTTACTTGGACTTATTCTACAATCTACAGAGATAAATAAAGAAGGTGTAAAAATGCTAGAGGTTGTTCGAGAAAATCCGGAATTATTTAAAGGAGAGATAAAAGTTTACAGAAGAGTCATTGAAAGGAAATTGGAAAAACTAAGAAAAGAAAAAAAGGAAAAGCAGAGCACTGCAAACAATAATGTTCACCGTACTCCACCCTCGACAAGTTGAGTATATCATATTATGCAGTGCTCCCACATAATTTCAGGGAGGAAACTGGATGAACGAAGTCAAAATTACATTAAGTGACGAACAAACTAAAGAACTCAGCACTACTATTTATACAATATTTTCAAAGCAAATTGAACAGGTGCGTAAAGATGCATCATTGAATAAACGCTACCTCACAAAAAAAGAAACATGTCAGTATCTCCATATTGCGAACAACACGCTGGATAAATGGGTTAATCAAGGGCTGCCAAAAATCGTTATCGAAGGTGTCGTGCGTTTCGATAAAGAAGCTGTCGATCAATGGCTACATTGCTTTAATCAATGAGAGCGGTTTATAATCAGAGCGTAGTCAATCCTACGTTCTGGTTTGCATGAAAGAAAGTAGGAGAACAAATGGCAATTACAAAACTAAAAAGCAAAAGTTATAAAGTGGAGGTGTTTTATCCTAAAGAGGTTCGGCAAATACTTGGTATTACCAATCAGCGATTTCGCAAAACGTATAAAACGAAAAAAGAAGCTGAAAATGCTGAGAGAGAAGTTCATCAAAAAATTCAACGTGTATTAAATGAAAAAAGCGCTAGATCATTTGAACTAGCTGGAAACATTAAGTTTAAAGATTTCTACGAAACAGTTTGGTTAGATATGTATCTTGCAGGCTCATCAGGACGTTCACGTCAGATTCCAACAGCAACGACTGTCAGCAATACAAAAGATGTCTTTCGACTCCACTTACTACCAATGTTTGGAGATTATTCAATCAAATTCTTAAATGACAACAAAGATTTTGTCATGCGATCACTAATGCAAAAATCCCAAACTTACGCAAATATCAAAGTCCTTAAGAGCTATGTCAATCAAATGTTTGATATCGCAGAACTTTTGGAATACATTGAATACAATCGTATTGAAAAAACTTTGCGTTATGTAGGTGATCCAAAGAAACAAAAGTTGAAGGCTGAACGTCAATTAGCCGGTGAAGCTTTAACTGCTGAGGAATTGATTGCATGGTTGGATGCAGCCAATGAAGATTATGAGAACGGTGACTTGATTATGCAGGATTATGTTCTATTCATGCTGACGCTCAACTTAGGCGACCGTAAGAGTGAATCATATGCCCTACAGTGGAAACACATTGATTTAGAGAATGGTTATATCACCGTTGTACAAAGTCAGGATAAATTTGGAAATTTAAAAGCAACTAAGGGACGGAAAAACACGAAGTTCAAGCTACCTCCCTTTTTATTCGATTTATTAAGTGATTGGAAGAAAAAGCAAAAAGAGGAGCTATTGAAGATTGGCACCAAGCAATCAGCACAACAATTCCTTTTTACATTCGCTAAACGTTCAGGTGAATTGAATGTACCTGTCCATATCGATTATTTGAACTATCGTTTAAGGCTAATTCGAAACAGACATCCAGACTTAACCAAAACGACACCACACAAACTGAGACACACCTTCAGTACACTGGCTCGTGAAGGCGGTGCAACAATGGCTCAAATCTCTCAAGCGCTAACCCATTCTGATATCAAGACAACTGAAATCTATGTAAATACGCCGAATGTTGTCGACCTTTCTACTTATGAAAAATTTGAAAAACGTCTAAATGAAGCTAGAGAAGCAAAATAAAATAACATATTAAAATAACGTGGCGTTTACCTATAAAGAACGCTATTACAGTTAAACATCTAGGTCTTAAAAACAGCCAATAAAAAAAACTCGTACCTTTTTTCGTACCTATTCTCTCAAAAAAAGACACCTTCCAAAAAATGGAAAGTGCCTGAAACGTTGATATAAAGCGAATATTAACGCTTAGAGAACTGTGAAGCTTTACGGGCTTTCTTAAGACCTGGTTTTTTACGTTCAACCATACGTGAATCACGTGTAAGCAATCCAGCGCGTTTTAATGGTGCACGGAAATCAGGATCTACTTCTAATAAAGCGCGTGAGATACCGTGACGGATAGCGCCGGCTTGACCTGCGTAGCCTCCACCGTTTACGTTTACGAATACATCATATGAACCAGTCGTTTCAGTAACGCCAAATGGTTGGTTGATTACTAAACGTAGGTCAGCATGTGGGATATATTCTTCAACGTCTTTTTTATTTACAGTAATTTTACCAGTTCCTGGTACTAAACGTACGCGAGCAACTGCATTTTTACGACGGCCTGTGCCGCTATATTGAACTTGTGCCAATGAATTTCCCTCCTATTAAATTAAGTTTGTGATGTCTAAGACTTCTGGTTGTTGTGCTGCATGTGGATGTTCTGCTCCACCGTAAACGTGAAGTTTCATGCCTTGAGCGCGACCTAAAGTGTTTTTAGGAAGCATACCTTTAACAGAAGTTTCGACCAAACGGCGAGAATTTTTAGCACGCATTTCGCCTGCTGAGATTGATTTCAATCCACCAGGGAAGTTTGAGTGACGGTAGTAAATCTTGTCAGTTGCTTTCTTACCTGTCAATTTAACTTTATCTGCATTAATTACAATTACAAAATCACCAGTGTCAATGTGTGGTGTGAATGTTGGTTTATTTTTTCCGCGTAGCATTGATGCAACAACTGTTGAAAGACGTCCTAAAGGAACATCAGTTGCGTCTACTACGTACCATTTACGTTCTACTTCGCCTGGCTTAGCCATATATGTTGTACGCACGTTTTTTTCCTCCAATTTCGATTTCGAATGTTTGACAAACACTTGAGTTTCCGGGGCTCTCGTGGGGCAAACAATACCATTTACCATAATACTTGCTAAACCTTGCCATGTCAATGTTTTTCTCTTTGAAAACGCAAAATATTTTCATTTTATCTAACTTCTTCTACTATACATAATCCTTTCTTTTATACAGGCTTAAATGAATAAAGAAACGTATTTTTGAAAATATTTTGCATAAATATTTAAAAAGTGCTTGCTTTTTGTATTTTACGATGCTAATATGACTTCAACACATTAATTAGAATTTAATGAAAAAGCGATAAGGGAGCAATCAGGATGAAAGAAAAAGTGATTTTAGCATACTCAGGTGGTTTAGATACTTCGGTTTCAATCAAATGGCTCGTCGACGAAGGCTACGACGTGATTGCCTGCTGTTTGGACATTGGCGAAGGTCGTGACACCGAATTTATTAAAAATAAAGCATTGCAGGTTGGGGCAACAGAATCTTATGCGATTGATGCTCGCGAAGAATTCTCGCAAGATTTTGTTTTAGTCGCTTTGCAAGGAAATACATACTACGAAAATTCTTACCCATTAGTATCCGCTTTGTCTCGTCCATTGATTTCAAAGAAATTAGTTGAATTGGCTCACCAAACGGGCGCAACGACGATTGCTCACGGATGTACTGGTAAAGGAAATGACCAA
This sequence comes from Enterococcus sp. DIV0756, assembly GCF_051710745.1. Taxonomy (NCBI): domain Bacteria; kingdom Bacillati; phylum Bacillota; class Bacilli; order Lactobacillales; family Enterococcaceae; genus Enterococcus; species Enterococcus sp. DIV0756. Next base: position 3,332,987 of record NZ_JBIOLF010000001.1, read on the forward strand.
GTCCGTTTTGAAGTATCCATCGCCGCTCTTGATCCGAATTTGAAGATCATCGCGCCGGTTCGTGAATGGAAATGGTCACGTGAAGAAGAAATCAATTACGCAGCCGAAAAAGGAGTACCGATTCCTGCTGATTTGGACAATCCTTACTCGATTGACCAAAACTTATGGGGACGCGCCTGCGAATGCGGCATCCTAGAAGATCCATGGGCAACTCCGCCAGCAGGCGCTTATGCGATTACTGCTGAATTAGAAGATACACCGGATAAACCAACAATTGTTGAAATTGAGTTTGAAAAAGGTGTACCAACAGCATTAGATGGAGAAAAATTATCATTAGCTAATTTGATCATGAAATTAAATACTCTTGCAGGTGTTCATGGCATCGGCAGAATCGACCATATTGAAAATCGTCTGGTCGGCATCAAATCTCGGGAAGTTTACGAATGCCCAGGTGCAGAAGTATTAATGAAGGCACATAAAGAATTAGAGGATTTAGTATTTGTTCGCGAGATGGCTCATTTCAAACCAGTCATTGAACAACAACTATGTCAAATGATCTATGATGGTCTGTGGTTCAATCCAACGATGGATGCCTTGATTGCATTCTTGAAGCAATCACAAGAAGTCGTGAACGGTGTACTGCGTGTGAAATTATTCAAAGGCAATGTGATCGTTGAAGGTCGTAAATCTGACAACAGCTTATACAACGAAAACTTGGCGACTTATACGTCTGCCGATACGTTCGATCAAGATGCAGCAATCGGCTTTATCAAATTATGGGGCTTACCAACTAAGGTAAATGCTGAAGTACAAGCGGGAAACAAGCAGACAACCGTATAATCCGAAATACTTAAAATCATGAAAGTGCAAGAGAAACCAGATGTGAGGCGGCTTTTACTTGCCGGTAAATAAGGCCGTCCGGTTTCACATCTTGCCATTGCTCTTAGGAGAGTTTCTTTTCCGGTTAGGAAATAAGGAAACCAGCAATGTTTTCATCCTGAGGTATCTGAAAAGATGCCTCCTCCCTAAACTAAAAGCTTTAAGAACTCGTTCAGCTTTTGAGTAATAAGACCAAAATCTTTCCAAATTTCGAGAGATTTTTGCTTACTGCCGATAAAGCTAGTTCGTAAAGCTGGATATTAAAGAGAGACCGTTGCGACGGTCTTTTTTGTTAAAAATTCGTAGATAAAAGTGAGGATAAAACAATGGCGAAATTATGGGGCGGACGTTTTGATGGGAAAAATGAAGCGTGGATCGATGCGTTTGGCGCTTCGATTCCTTTTGACCAGCAATTAGCGACGCAAGATATTACCGGCAGTTTAGCGCACGTCAAGATGCTTGGTGAAACGGGCATCATCACAAAAGAAGAAGCGCAGCAAATCACGACTGGCTTAAAAGTATTGGCAGAAAAAGCAGTAAAAAACCAATTGTCCTTTACGATTGAAAATGAAGACATTCATTTAAATTTAGAAAAATTGCTCCACGATGAGATTGGACCTGTCGCTGGCAAGCTCCACACTGCTCGTAGCCGAAACGATCAGGTTGCGACTGATATGCATTTATATTTGAAGGAACATCTAACTGAGATTATTGAGAAGGTTCAACATTTCAGAGCAGTTTTAGTTAATAAAGCTGAAGAGCATGTCGAAACGATCATGCCCGGCTATACTCACCTGCAACATGCACAGCCAATTTCTTTTGGGCATCACTTAATGGCTTATTATGGCATGCTGACACGTGACCAAGCGCGTTTGGAAGAAAGTATGAAACGCGTGGATATTTCTCCTTTAGGCTGCGCAGCATTAGCTGGCACAACTTTCCCGATCGATCGTCAAATGACCGCGGATGAATTAGGCTTCAATGATCTATACATGAATAGCCTTGATGGCGTCAGTGATCGTGACTTCATTTTAGAATTTTTAAGCAACAGCTCAATCCTGATGATGCACCTTTCCCGTTTCTGTGAAGAAATCATTCTTTGGTGCAGTCATGAATTCAAATTTGTCGAACTGACCGATACCTTTTCAACGGGCAGCTCCATCATGCCTCAGAAGAAAAATCCGGATATGGCGGAATTGATTCGTGGCAAATCAGGACGGGTGTTTGGTGATTTAGTTGGCTTGCTGACCGTAATTAAAGGCTTACCGCTAGCTTATAACAAAGATCTGCAAGAAGATAAGGAAGGCATGTTTGACACAGTCCACACCGTAGCGACAAGTCTAGACATCATGGCCGGAATGATCGATACGATGACCGTCAACACTCAGATTATGCATGACGCGACGGAAAAAGATTTTTCAAACGCGACAGAACTAGCGGATTATTTAGCGACAAAAGGGATTCCTTTCCGTCAAGCACACGAAATTGTTGGAAAATTAGTTTTGGAATGTACACAAAAAGGCATCTACCTACAAGATGTGCCATTAGAAGAATATCAAGCCATCAATCCGGTGATCGAAGAAGACATCTATGATACGCTATCTTCAAAAACAGCAGTGACGCGCCGCCATTCATTAGGTGGAACTGGCTTCGATCAAGTCAAAAAGCAGATTGAACTAGCAAAAACAGCCTTATAAACTACTAAAAAGGACTATCCGTGTTGGATAGTCCTTTTACTTATGCCTTTGTATAAACCGAGGTTGCGGTTTCTTTTAAAACTTCATTTAATTCTATGATATTTTGTCTTCCTTGTTCGGATAACCAAGTAATTGCTTTTTCTTCGTTCTCTTTCACAAATGGTTCGACACCATTCGCCCAAGTTGCTCGGCCGCATAATACGCCATTAAAGGTTGAACCTGATTGTTTCGCAAAACGTAACGTTTCTTGGAACAATTCGGCACTGACACCCGCGCTCAAGAAAATGAATGGCAACTCGGTTGCATCAGATTGCTCTTTAAAATACGCTGCTGCATCTGCTTGTGTATAGCAGACGGTTTCGCCGAACCCTTCAACAAAATTCATATTTACCGGTACTTCTACTTTCAACACATCGACCTGATAACGTTCCTGTGAAAATTCCTGCATCGCGCCAATCACCTTACGTGGTTTTATTTGGGCATACTCCAATGACGTCGCATCCGGAATCGCTGCGTCATAAGAAACAATCTCCAAGAAAAACGGAAGATCTTCTGCTGTACATTCTGATCCGATTCGTTCCATATAGGCCCGTTTTTGTTCATTAATTTCCTCTGGCTCATCCACATCATAATAAAGCAAGAACTTACAAGCATCTGCCCCAGCTTCTTTCAAACGTTTTACGGACCACTCATTTAATACATCTGGTAAACGTCCCGGAGTTGTCGCATCATAGCCAGTCTTTTCATAAGCCAGCAGCAACCCGCAATCGGCGTCACGCACTCCTGCTGCTGGCAACCCATATTCCGGATCCAACAAGATTGCTGAAGCATAAGGTGTGAGCTGTTGAGAAACCAATTCTTTGAATTTGATTACATCATCCGTTGTCGCTTCCTTATATTTACCGATCATTTTCTTCAAAGCGCCTCGCTGATCAATCGCCAAAGCACCGATAATGCCATTCTCATTCGTTAGCTGATCGAGATATCTTTTCTTTTCTGCACTGATTGTCTTCATTCATTTTCACCTATTTTTTCATTTAATAGTGTCGCGATTTCTGTTTTTGATTGTGCGGTTTTTAGTTTTTCAGTCACTTCACTGCGCATCAGTAGTCGTGCGACCGCGGATAATAATTTCAAGTGCGTAGTTCCAGCTTCTGAATCTGGAATAAATAGCGCAATGACAAAATCAATCAATTGTCCATCTAAACTATTCCATTCGGTTCCTTGATCTAAGGTAACAATGAGAATACTTGGCTCACCGATTGACTGATCTTTCGCATGTGGAATGGCAAAGCCGTCCATCATTCCGGTAGTTCCTTCGTTTTCTCTTTCCACTAGTCTTTGATAGACGTGCTTCTCATGTGCTGAGATACCTGTCTGCACCGCTTGCTTGGCTAAAAATTCAAAGACTTCTTTTTGTGTTGCTAAAGGCTGGTTCAAAAATATTTTCTCTTCTTGAATGATCCCCATCATATGCTCCTTTACTTAGCCACTGCTGATTTTTCTACCTGTTCTGCCGCTTGCTTTTCTTTTTTAGCCACACTGCTCTTTTGGATCAGGCCTAAGATCACACCACCGACAAGGGCACCAATCAAAATCGAAGCGACCCATTGAATTTTCCCTGTTACAACTGGCAACACTAAGAAGCCGCCATGAGGTGCTGGTACCTGTACACCAAACATATAGGTAAGAACAGCGGCAATTGATGAGCCTAGCATCATTGTCGGCAATACACGAATCGGATCTTTTGCCGCAAAAGGAATCGCTCCCTCAGTAATATGCGTAGATCCTAAGATAAAGTTAACCAATCCGGCATTACGATCATTTGTATCAAAATATTTTCCAAAGAATAATGTCGCGAAGCCTGTAATCAGCGGCGGTGCGATACAAGCTGCTGACACACCAGCCATGAACGTCGTATTGCCTTGCGCTAATAACGCTGTTCCCGTAACATATGCTGCTTTATTGACCGGTCCCCCCATATCAAAGGCACTCATACAGCCAACAATCACGCCTAAAATTAACGGATTTGAATTTTCAAAGCCTGCTAAGAAGCTCATCATCCCTTCGTTGACAGCTTTCATTGGATCAGCCAATAGCGACATGATGATACCAATCACTGCAACTCCAATGACCGGATATAAGAAAATCGCTTTTAAGCCATCAAGCTGTTTTGGTAAGCCTGCCATCACTTTTTGCAGGAGTAAGATCAAGTAACCAGCGAGAAACCCAGCCAAAATTCCGCCTAGAAACCCGGTCCCGCCATTGGTTGCAACAATTCCGCCGACAAAACCGACTACTAACCCCGGACGTTTAGCGATTCCTTCTGCGATATAAGCTGCCAGAACAGGAACCATCATGCCCATTGCTGCATCACCAACACTTTTCAACATCGCGGCCGTTGCATTATATTGTGCATTCTCTGGATCGAAGGAATAAATTCCCCAAACAGCAAATGAGATTGCGATCAAAACACCGCCTGCTACTACGAACGGCAGCATGTGGGAAACACCATTCATCAAATTTTTATAAATGCTGCGACCAAAACTCGTGTTGTTTCCTGTCTCTTCTTCTAAAGCGTCCACTGCTTGATTCTCTGCTGCTACTGAGCCTTTTCCAGCCAAAGCATCATCAATTAAACGTTCCGCGTCCTTGATTCCGGTGCTGACCGACACATCAATAATTCGTTTTCCAGCAAATCGTTCTGGATGAACATCCTTGTCTGCTGCGATAATAACCGCATCTGCGTGTTTGATTTCTTCAGCAGTCAGTTCATTTTCAATCCCGATCTGACCATGGGTCTCGACTTTGATGGTCACGCCTTTTTTCTTAGCCGCTTGTTCCAATGCTTCTTGTGCCATATACGTGTGAGCAATACCTGTCGGGCAACCTGTTGCTGCGATTAATTGATAATTTCCCATGTTTTTAACCCCTCTTCATTGATTTCAATTTGTTTACTTAATTCGTTTACATCCGAAAAATCAGTCAGACCCTTGCGAAATGCCGTAGAACTTCCTGCGGCTAAACTTTTGCGTAACGTCTCTTCCAACGGCTGCTTTGTTAAATAACCAGCCAAAAAGGTTCCTAGTAAAGTATCTCCAGCACAGGCCGTATTGACTACTTTACCTTTTGGCGAATTTCCGCGAATAATCCTGTCTCGACTGAAAAAGATTGCTCCTCCATTACCGAGTGATAACAGTACATTTTGTGCGCCTGCCTCTAATAATTGCTGTCCATAGAATAAATAAGCTTCTTCTGAATTAATCCTCTCATCAAACCAGGAAGCTAACTCTTCTTCGTTTGGCTTCAATAAAAATGGTCCATAAGGCAAACAGTCCATAACCTCCTTGTAGCTGCTGTCAATAATCAAATGTACTCCGCGTTCCTGACAAATCTGACTAATATCAACTAAAATATTTGGCTCCATCCCTCGTGGCAGACTCCCTGAGATACAGAGATAGTCCTCTGACTGCAAACTTCTGATTTGATTCAAGAAGGCTTCGACCTTTTCCGGCGGAATCTCCGGTCCTTGATTGACTAATTTGTATTCCTCCTTTGTTTGATTGACTTGAGTAAACACATTGATTCGGGTCATCCCAGGAACTTCAATAAAATCAGTGCTGATTTCCTTTTCCTGTAAATAATCTTCTATATAGTTCCCAGTAAACCCAGCACGAAAACCTAGTGCAGTCGTATCAACCCCCAGCATTTTTAGGATCAATGAAACATTGACTCCTTTTCCATTGGCTTGGATATCATCATCCTTTGTTCGGTTTACAGTAAAAGGCTCCATAGTATCCGTTTCAATAAATAGATCAATAGCTAAATTCAAGGTACAAGTGTATATGGACATAAGTGACGACCTCCTTGATCTTATTATGGGACAACTACCACCGAAAAGGTTTTCACATTCAACCTGAATTCCTGAAAAGCTTTACATCTTTTAATTACTCGTGATACCTTTAACTCGTGAAAAGCGAAAGAAGGTTAGTGAAATAATGGATCATAAATTAAGTGAAACAGAACAATACCTCTGGGATTATATCGAGAGCCACATTCTTGAAATTCCCAATTACTCGATCGTCAAACTTAGTGAGCAGGCCAACGTTTCTACTGCTACGATCGTTCGTACAATGAAAAAGAAAGGCTATGAAGGATTCACTGCCTTTAAACATCATTTAAAGGAACAAGAAAATAAAAATATCAATTTTTCTTCACTAGATAAAGTCGATAAAGGGATCCGCCGTGCTATTTTGAAAAATGAGCAAGAAGTCATTCGAACTATCAATATGATGGAGATCGGCAATATCGAAGATGCCATTCAAAAAATCAAATTTGCCGAGCGTGTGATTATCTTTGCTCGTGGCTTCTCTGAGATGATTGGGCAAGAAATGATGGTGAAATTTCAGTTAACGGGGAAAAATTGTCAGATGCATAACGATCCTGAGATCATCAAAAATATCAGTCGAAAATTAACGAAACGAGATATTGTCATTTTTATCTCTTTGAATGGAGAGACAAGAGAACTTGTTGTCGCTGCCAAAAATTGTTATGATGCCGAAATCGGTTCAATCCTATTAACAGCTAATAACGCCTCTAGCCTAATGCGTTATTGTGAGATTGCTCTAGTCGGTTTTAAGTCGGAAGGGTCGTATTTTCCTGACTATGAGGTGCGATCGAGATTGCCTTTACAAATCATTGCGAGAATTTTATTGGACTCCTATGCGCTACGAGTGATGGATAGTTAAGTTGAATCGAAATTAGTTCAATTATTCATAAATTGAACACGTAAAAAGACTGTCCTTTTAGCTGAACAGCCGCATAATGGGCCATCGTTCAAATAAAGAATCATCGTTTCAGCATTATGAGTTTTCTTCATTCCACAAAAATTAAAATTTAGTCAATTTCATGTAAATTATTACATCTTTCTGAAAATCATGGTACGTTTATATAGTAGGTGCTAAAAGGGAAAATGAACCAGACTAGTTCCTATGCTTCAATAACATTACTTTTTTCACCCTTTAAAACACCTTCGGAGCAACTCCTTCTTACTTTACAATTAGTTCAAATTTAATCTACAAAATTATTCTTCCGCTTTGTAGAATTAGAAAAGATGTGAAACGATGAATCAAAAACTAAAAGAAAATATTTCAGAGTCCCTATCAGCAGTTATTCCGATTACATTGATCGTTTTAATAGTCAGTGTTGTCTTGGTTCCTATGGAAATCGGTACAATTGCTATGTTTCTTGTTGGCGCAGTCATGTTGATTATTGGAATGGGCTTTTTTCAGCTGGGAGCTGAAATGTCTATGACACCGCTGGGCGAAGGGATCGGAGTGCAGCTTTCAAAAAGTAAAAAAATAGGGATACTCGCTTTAGTAGTCTTCGTGATTGGAGCAATCATTACCATTGCCGAGCCTGATCTACAAGTTTTAGCTGATCAGATGCCCGCAATTCCAAGTAATTTATTAGTCTGGACTGTCGCTATCGGTGTCGGAATTTGTCTTACGATCGCTGTCCTACGAATATTATTTAAAATTAGTTTGTCTCGTATACTGATGGTGCTTTATTTTATTGTTGTCCTGCTATCTTTTCTAGCGCCAAACGATTTTGTTCCAGTCGCCTTTGATTCTGGCGGTGCTACCACAGGTCCGATCACAGTGCCATTTATTTTAGCTTTAGGGGTTGGGTTGGCATCCATAAGAAGTGATAAGGATGCATCTGACGACAGCTTCGGTTTAGTTGCCATTTCTAGTATTGGACCGATTCTGGCAGTATTGTTATTGGGGATTTTCTTTCGACCAACAAACACTTCTTACACACCAATCGAATTTGCTGATGTCATTACTACTCGAGACGTTATGAAGGAATTTATGCTGGAACTACCTCATTACGCTAAAGAAGTCCTGATTTCTATTTTACCGATAGCCGCGATGTTCTTCATCTTTCAAATAGTTAGCCGTCGCTACCATCGGAGGCAGTACATTCGAATCATCGTTGGACTTATTTATACATATTTAGGTCTTGTACTTTTTCTAACAGGCGTAAGTATTGGATTTGCTCCTGTAGGTAGTCTATTGGGTGGCGAACTTGCTGCCAGTAAGTTTAAATGGCTGCTTATCCCCATCGGAATGTTGATTGGTTATTTCATTGTAAAAGCAGAACCAGCTATTCAAGTTCTGAATCATCAAGTGGAAAATGTGACTAGCGATGCTATCTCTGCTTCTGCTATGAATCTCTGTCTTTCAATCGGTGTATCTGTCAGTGTCGGATTAGCAATGCTGAGATCCATTACGGGAATTAGTATTTATTGGATCATCATTCCCGGCTACCTTATCGCCTTGGCACTTACTCGATTTGTCCCAAAAATATTTATCGGAATCGCCTTTGACTCTGGCGGCGTGGCTAGTGGGCCGATGACCAGTACTTTCTTACTACCTCTCTGTATTGGAGTCAGTGAGGCTTTAGGAGGAAACATTATGGCAGATGCCTTTGGTGTTGTTGCTCTGGTTGCATTAACACCTTTGATCGCCGTTCAAATTATGGGTGTTGTTTATAAATGGAAATCTGCTAAATCTGCGCAATATGTAGATTTAGTTATAGAAGAGCTAAATGAAATTGAAGAGTGGGAGGATTCTGAGGATGATGCATAATAAGCCAGCAGTTCGAATGTTAGTATTAATTATCGGCCATAAAGATGTGAAAAAGGGTCTTACTATTTTGGAAGCTCATGGTTCTCCCGTTCAATACTTAACAATTGGCGAAGGAACAGCCACAAATGAGGTCATGGACGTTCTAGGTTTAGGTATCTCGGAAAAAGCCCTTCTCTTTTGTCCTGTTTTTAAAAAACACGTTCCTGATTTATTTGATGCGCTTAGTGAAGGCTTGTGCCTCCACAAGCCAAATAGGGGTTGTGCATTCACTTTTCCAATTTCTGGAGCAAGTTCTTATATCATGAAAATTTTAGACTCGGAAAAACTTGAAAAGGTTCAAAAACATGTTGAAAGAGAGGAACGACAGATGATTCACGAAGCAAATCACAGCTTATTGATGGTCACCATCAATCAAGGATTCAGCGAAGAGGTGATGGCAGCAGCGACACAAGCTGGGGCCGCCGGGGGGACGGTTGTCCATGCTCGTCGTCTAGATTCGCAGGAAACCATGAAGAAATGGGGCATCAGCATTCAGCCGGAAAAAGAAATGGTTTATATTTTGGTAGAAAAAGAGAAAAAGAAGACCATCATGAAAGCTATTGGGGAACAATGTGGATTGCTTAGTGAGGCTCAAGGGATCTTAATATCAATTCCTGTAGATGGTGTAATTGGTTTAAACACTGATCTGGCACACTAGTCAGCAAAAAAACTACTGGCAGTGTCTCATTGCTATAAAAAGGCACATATCATAATGATATGTGCCTTTTTCATATGAATTAAGCATCAATTTCTGGTGCTTTTCCTAAATGTGCTTGGATCATCCAAATACGTTTTTCAGTGGCTGTTTTGAATTCGATGAAGATATCTTGTGTTGGATCATCGCCTTCTTCGCCAGTTACTTCGATCCCCTTTTGATAAAGGTCAGCTAGGTAACGGTAGCCTTCAACAAGTGTCGTTAAACGTTCTTCCATCGTACGATCCCAACGTCCTACTTCATCAGGGATTTTTGTGTTATCTGCCATTTCCCGTAATGTTGAGAAAGGTGAACCATCTAACGTAATTAAGCGTTCTGAGATTTCGTCCAATTGATCGTTCACATCGTCCATGAAATCGTCCATCATTGGGTGTAATGTCAAGAAACCAGGGCCGCGCATGTACCAATGTGTTTGGTGAATGACCATGGACATTTGACTCAAGTCTGCAACTAATTGATTCAATACTTCTTTGGTTTTTTCAAATTTCATTCCTGTATACCTCCTAATTTTTACTCTAATAAAAGCATAATACAATTGTGATAAAAGTACAAAGAAAATGCTGGAAAAGTTCTCATTTTTCGTAACTTATTGTAAAAGGGGGTGAAACCGATCGAACATTTTATTTTTGGCACAATTATCGGCTCTTTTTTAGCTGTTGTTTGTTCCCGTATCCCTTGAAATGAATCGCTGCTTTATCCACCATCACACTGTGATCTCTGCAATCACAGACTGCGTCCCAGCGAAATGATCCCATTGTTCTCTGCTTTAAAACAGAGATTTTATTGCACCCACTGTCAGCAAAGGTTTTCTACGCGAAGCTTTTGGTTGGAATTATTCTGTGGAATTCTCTTTGTGATCTTTCTACAAGATTTCCGATGGATCGAGCTTTGGCAAGTCTTTTGGTTATTAAGTTCATTAGTATTAGCCGTGATCGACTGGGATTATCAAATTGTTGAAATGAGAATTTTTTGGGGAACAGGCGTCGTCTTATTGGTCAGTGGAACTTTTCTATTTCAGCCTTATTGGCATCAACCATTGATTGTTTGCGGGTTGTATTACTTTAGTCAAAAAATACTCCCAAACAGCTTAGGTTTGGGAGATCTCTGGATAATCGGGTTATGGAGTTTCTTTTTATCTGGATACGAACTATTAGAGGTTTTATTTATCGCTTCTCTCAGCGGTCTAGTGTTTTTCGGATATCTGAGCTGGCGTAAAAAAATCCCCGAACGTTTGCCGTTTCTACCGTTTCTGTTTATCGGTCTTTTATTCCTACTTCTAAAAAGCCGTTAAGCATTCCAATGTTGGCGAATAAACCCTTTACGTCCCGAACCTTCACTGTAGGCGTTGTAGTGTTCGGGATTTTTTCGATAGAAATCCTGATGATACTCTTCAGCCGGGTAAAAAGCCTGTGCTGGTTCAATCGACGTTACAATTGGCTCTTTGAAACGACCGCTAGTTTGCAACCGTTCCTTAGAAGCTTCTGCTACTTCCTTTTGTTCTGGAGTTGCATAAAAAATTACTGGACGGTAGGAATCCCCCCGATCAGCAAACTGACCAAAAGCATCTGTAGGATCTGTTTGCTGCCAATAAATTTCTACTAATTGCTGATATGAAATTACCGCTGGATCAAAAGTAATCTCAACAGCTTCTGTGTGCCCCGTTGTCCCACTGCAAACCTCTTCATATGTTGGATTCGGCACGTGACCGCCAGTATAACCAGAAACAACCTTCTTAATACCGGACATTTGGTCAAATGGTTTTACCATGCACCAAAAACAACCACCTGCAAAAATTGCTTTTTCTTCTGTCATGAAATACTCCCCCTTTTGGTTTCATCATAAACATTTCCGGAAAAAATGGAACGAATCTGCTCATTTCCTTAAAAAAAAGAGAATATCTCAAATGATAGAGACATTCTCATAAGTATTCTTTCATTTTTAATAGTTATCAGGATCAATCGGATAAATAATTTTCCCATAACCAGTATAGTCATAATGTGTACCCGCGCTAATCTTATCCACATCACTGTCATCAAAGAATAATTGATTGTCGTCCTCTTCATCAAGGTTCGGCAGTTTCTTCTTTGCAGGTAATCCTAGCTGCTTCTTCACAATATTTTGTTCTTCTAACAAATTATTCAGACCTAATATTTGGAAGTAGATACCACTGATCATCTCCCCTTGCCCCTCTAATTGTGTCTGCTTAATATTCTTCGCAGCAGGCGTATAATCCTTCGCAATCGTCAGCATTTCACTCCAGCTTAAATCAGTCCGTACATAATCCTCCACCGCACGCAAATATTTCTTATATTGTGTAACCGAATTGACCGAAAGAATCTTATGAACGATCTTTGATAAGATTTCCCGCTGACGAGCTTGTCTGCCCACGTCACCTTTTGGATCCTCATGACGCATCCGCACATACTCTAATGCATGTCTGCCATCTAGAACTTGCTTGCCTTTTTTTACATGGACACCGTCCAAAGTAAAATCGATCTTGTTGTCGACCTCGATCCCGCCAACAGCATCAACTAATGTCTTCAGACCCTTCATATTAATCTCAACATAATAATCAACAGGAACATCCAGCATTTCTTGAACGCTTTCAATCGCCATCTTAGTTCCACCTAAAGAATATGCTGCATTTAATTTATCATAATAGGTATCGCCTTGTGCAACATAATTGTTCTCGTCACCTTTATACCCAACAATCTGGGTGTAAATGTCTCGATCCAAACTTGTCATCAGCGTTTGCTTTTTCTTAGGATTGATAGTGACGAGCATCATTGAATCCGAGCGTCCTTGATAACTCCGTCCTTTGTCTCCGGTGTCCGTCCCCATTAATAAAATCGAGAAAGGTTCTCCGCTTTTTAAATCGACCGTAGTCGAACGTGTGCTTTTATAGTTAACTTTCTTTGTCATTTTACTGATTGCTTGATCAACATCGTTATTAACTTTCAATAGATAGACAGTGATACCTCCAACAAGTAACACGATAATTCCCACGACAATCAAGATGATTTTCTTCGTTCTGCTCATATGGCACCTCAAAATTTTATATACCTGTAGTCTTTGTCATTTTCTCATAAAACGTCTTTTGACAACAGTCTTTGTTTAGCGCTCTAAACGAAATTTAACATCTAAATATTTCGTCAGATACTTTCTTATAATAGCGCGAAAACAAAAAGACCACAAGATTCTTTTAAATCTTGTGGTCTTTAGTAGCTACTCTAAATAGACTAGCTTCTTATTAACTTAATGGATTGTTCAAAGCGTCTTCGGCAGCCATTTGTGCTTCAATATCAGAGATACTGTAAACATTTTCGCTAGCCACAACAACTTCTTTTGGTTCCATGTTACGGTAAGTTGACATACCTGTACCAGCAGGAATGATCTTACCGATGATAACATTTTCCTTCAATCCAAGTAATGGGTCTTTCTTACCGCGGATTGCAGCATCCGTCAAGACACGAGTTGTTTCTTGGAATGATGCAGCAGATAAGAAGCTGTTTGTTTCTAATGAAGCTTTGGTAATACCAAGCAAGACTGGACGAGATGTCGCAGGTGTGCCACCAGCAACCAACGTATTGTAGTTTTGATCTTTAAAGTCAGCAATATCAAGCAATGTCCCTGGCAAGATATCCGTGTCACCTGGGTCCATAACGCGGACTTTACGTAACATTTGACGAACCATTACTTCAATATGTTTGTCACCAATTTCTACCCCTTGCATCCGGTAAACACGTTGAACTTCACGTAACAAGTATGTTTCAACAGAGATTACATCGCGGACTTGCAACAAGTGTTTAGGATCAATTGAACCTTCTGTTAATTGAGCACCACGATGAACCATATCCCCTTCAGCGACTTTCATGCGAGCTGTATAAGGAACGGTGTAGGTACGAGTATCCGTTTCACCTTTGACGGTAACTTCCTTCGTACGAGTTGCAGCATCTTCAGCAATCTCAACAACTTCACCAGTAACTTCAGTAATGACAGCCAAACCTTTAGGATTACGTGCTTCAAAGATTTCTTGGACACGAGGAAGACCTTGTGTAATATCGTCTCCGGCAACCCCACCGGTATGGAATGTACGCATGGTTAACTGAGTACCAGGTTCACCGATTGATTGGGCAGCAATGGTACCAACTGCTTCACCAACTTCAACGTCATCGCCAGTTGCCAAGTTACGGCCGTAACAATGTTTACATACACCATGTTTAGTATTACATGTAAAGACGGAACGAATCGTTAATTTCTCAACACCAGCATCAATGAGACGTTTCGCATCTGCTTCACTGATTAGCGCGTCAGCAGGCAATAGAACCTCACCTGTTTCAGGATGCATCACGGATTTTTGCGTATAACGTCCAACTAGACGTTCTTCTAATGATTCGATGATTTCATTACCTTCACGAATCGCAGAGATTTCTAGACCGCGGTCAGTACCACAATCTTCTTCACGTACGATCACATCTTGGGCAACGTCAACCAAACGACGAGTTAAGTAACCTGAATCGGCTGTCTTCAAGGCCGTATCGGTCATCCCTTTACGAGCCCCGTGAGTCGAGATAAACATTTCCAAGACAGATAGACCTTCACGGAAATTCGAGATGATCGGCAATTCCATGATTTGTCCGTTTGGAGCGGCCATCAGTCCACGCATACCAGCAAGCTGAGTAAAGTTGGAGATGTTACCACGGGCTCCAGAATCAGACATCATGAAGATTGGATTCTTCGCATCTAAGGATTCCATTAGTCGTTGTTGGATTTCATCTTTGGCTGCATTCCAAACTGCAATAACACGTTCATAACGTTCATCGTCAGTGATCAAACCACGTCGGAATTGTTTCGTAATCGTGCTAACTTGTTTGTGAGCGTTGTCGATGATTTCTTGTTTTTCTGCTAGCGCCATGATATCAGCGATACCAACAGTCATACCAGCATGTGTAGAATGTTTGTATCCTAAGTCTTTCATACGGTCAAGCATCATTGATGTATCAGTGACTTTGAAACGCTTGAAGACTTCAGCGATGATATTACCAAGATTTTTCTTCTTGAATGGCAAGATGATTTCTTGTTCTTTGATCGCTGCAGGAATATCTGCACCTTTTTCAACAAAGTATTTATCAGGTGTGTATTGTGTCAAGTTGAAATCAGTTGGTTCGTTCAAGTAAGGGAACTCTTGCGGCATGATCTCGTTGAAAATAATTTTCCCAACAGTCGTGATCAGCATGCGTTCTTTTTGTTCTTCAGTAAATGGTTTATCACCTAATGTATTAGGATCAACAGCCACACGTGAATGCAAGTGAACATAGCCATTACGCCATGCTAAAACAGCTTCATTCATGTCACGGAAGATCATTCCTTCACCTTCACGGCCTTCTTCTTCCATTGTTAGGTAGTAGTTACCTAGGACCATATCTTGAGATGGTGTAACAACCGGTTTGCCATCTTTAGGGTTCAAGATATGAGTAGCAGCAAGCATCAGCATACGAGCTTCAGCCTGTGCTTCTTCTCCTAGAGGTAAATGGACGGCCATTTGGTCCCCATCAAAATCGGCATTGTAGGCTTCACACACTAGTGGGTGAAGACGGATGGCACGACCTTCAACTAAGATTGGTTCAAATGCTTGGATACCTAATCTGTGAAGCGTAGGTGCTCGGTTAAGTAAAACAGGGTGTTCTTTAATAACTTCTTCTAAGACATCCCATACAACATCTTCTTGACGTTCAATTTTACGTTTTGCATTTTTGATGTTTGACGCAATCTCACGTTGAACTAATTCTTTCATTACAAAAGGTTTGAACAATTCGATTGCCATTTCTTTTGGCAATCCACATTGATACATCTTCAAGAACGGTCCAACAACAATAACTGAACGGGCAGAGTAATCCACACGTTTACCCAGCAAGTTTTGACGGAAACGACCTTGTTTCCCCTTCAACATGTGAGACAAAGATTTCAATGGACGGTTACCTGGTCCAGTAACTGGACGGCCACGACGACCATTATCAATCAACGCATCTACCGCTTCTTGCAGCATCCGTTTTTCATTTTGAACGATGATATTTGGTGCATTCAAGTCTAACAAACGTTTCAAACGATTATTACGGTTGATTACACGACGATACAAATCATTCAAGTCAGAAGTCGCAAAACGACCACCTTCTAATTGAACCATCGGACGTAGATCTGGCGGAATAACAGGAATAACATTCATAACCATCCAACCAGGAAGGTTACCCGAAGAACGGAACGCTTCTAAAACATCTAAACGACGAATGGCACGAGTACGTTTTTGACCTTGAGCTGTTTTTAATTCTTCTTTTAATTCTGCTGACTCACCATCTAAATCCACTTGATCTAATAATTGTTTAATCGCTTCAGCACCCATTGCTGCATGGAATTCTTGACCATATTGATCACGTTTTTCACGATATTCACGTTCCGTCAATAATTGTTTTTTCTCTAGGCTCGTATTACCTGGATCGATTACGACATAAGATGCAAAGTAGATAATTTCTTCCAACGCACGTGGACTCATGTCTAACACAAGCCCCATCCGTGAAGGAATTCCTTTGAAATACCAGATATGTGTTACAGGTGCTGCTAATTCGATGTGACCCATCCGTTCACGACGAACTTTCGAACGCGTAACTTCAACCCCACAACGATCGCAAACAATCCCTTTATAACGGATTCGTTTGTATTTTCCACAGGCACATTCCCAGTCTTTGGTTGGCCCAAAAATTCTTTCATCGAATAGCCCTTCGCGTTCAGGTTTCAATGTACGGTAGTTAATGGTTTCCGGTTTCTTTACTTCACCGTAAGACCAGCTTCTGATTTTTTCAGGAGAAGCCAAACCTATTTGCATACTTTCGAATTTATTTACATCGATCAAAAGGGTTTCCCTCCATTTCATTTTATCGTAAGTCAGCTAGGGATAGCTGACTTACATATGGCAAGTGCGACTCTTATAAGTCTTCAGCAGTTTCGATTTCTTGGATTAAATCTGATTTTTGTTCGGCTTTTTCAGCAGCTGCTTGTTCTTCGACTTGTTTTGCAGATTGTTGTTGCTCTGCATATTTTGTCAACGCGTCAACTGTGATCAAGTCATCATCATCATCATCCATATCTCGCAACTCGATTTCCTTGTCATTGATATCTAAGACTTGCATATCTAGACCAAGAGCTTGCAATTCTTTCACTAATACACGGAAAGATTCAGGCACTCCTGGTTTCGGAATAGGTTCACCTTTGACGATAGCTTCGTAAGTTTTCACACGACCAACTACATCATCTGATTTGTAAGTCAAGATTTCTTGTAACGTATAGGCGGCACCGTATGCTTCCAGTGCCCAAACTTCCATTTCCCCGAAACGTTGTCCACCAAATTGAGCTTTACCACCCAATGGTTGTTGCGTAACAAGAGAGTAAGGTCCGATTGAACGAGCATGCAATTTATCATCAACCATGTGGGCCAATTTAATCATATACATTACTCCAACGGAAATACGGTTATCAAATGGTTCCCCAGTACGTCCGTCATAAAGGACTGTCTTCGCGTCTGCCGCCATTCGAGATTCACGTACTGTTTCCCAAACATCGCTATCTTGCGCACCATCGAATACTGGTGTCGCAACATGGATGCCTAATTGACGAGCAGCCATCCCTAAGTGTAGTTCCAATACTTGTCCGATATTCATACGAGATGGTACCCCTAGTGGATTCAGCATGACATCTACTGGCGTGCCGTCTGGCAAGTATGGCATGTCTTCTTCAGGCATGATACGAGATACGACCCCTTTATTTCCGTGACGACCGGCCATTTTATCTCCTTCATGAATCTTACGTTTTTGCACGATGTAGACGCGCACTAACATATTTACACCTGGAGATAATTCATCGCCTGCTTCTCGGGTAAAGATCTTCACATCATGAACGATTCCGCCGCCGCCGTGAGGCACACGTAGAGACGTATCACGAACTTCACGAGCTTTTTCACCAAAGATCGCATGCAATAAGCGTTCTTCTGCTGATAATTCTGTTACCCCTTTAGGAGTGACTTTACCAACTAATAGATCCCCATCATGAACCTCAGCACCGATGCGGATGATCCCCATTTCGTCTAGGTTCTTCAATGCGTCCTCCCCAACGTTAGGGATTTCGCGGGTGATTTCTTCAGGTCCTAATTTTGTATCACGGGCTTCTGATTCATATTCTTCAATGTGAATCGACGTATACACATCATCTTTCACTAATCGACGACTCATGATGATGGCATCTTCATAGTTGTACCCTTCCCAAGTCATGAAGGCTACGACAACGTTTTGCCCTAATGCCAATTCGCCGTTTTCCATAGAAGGTCCGTCAGCTAAAATATCGCCGACTTCTACTTGTTCACCTAGTCCAACTAATGGACGTTGGTTATAACTTGTTCCTGAGTTTGAACGACGGAATTTTGTGATGTCATATTTATCTAGTGCACCATTGTCGCGACGTACACGCACTTCATGGGCATCTACGAATTCAACAACACCATCGTTTTTACATAATAAAGCGGCACCTGAGTCATGGGCAGCTTTGTATTCCATACCAGTACCAACCCAAGGAGACTTAGGATTGATCAAAGGCACGGCTTGACGCTGCATGTTTGCTCCCATCAAGGCACGGTTGGAGTCATCGTTTTCCAAGAATGGGATACAAGCAGTTGCGACTGCGACAACCTGTTTTGGTGACACGTCCATGTAGTCAACTTTATCAATCGTAACTTCCAAGTTTTCTGATGTAGCACGAGCCATAACGACTTCCTCAGCAAATGTACCATCATCGTTCAGCTTGCTATTTGCTTGGGCTACTACGTAATGGTCCTCGATATCGGCTGTTAAGTAATCAATTTTATCCGTTACTTTACCAGTTGAACGGTCCACACGACGATAAGGTGTTTCGATGAAACCAAACTTATTAACCTTCGCATAAGAGGCCAAGCTGTTGATCAACCCGATGTTTGGACCTTCGGGCGTTTCAATCGGACACATACGACCATAGTGAGAATAGTGAACGTCTCGGACTTCATAACCGGCACGATCACGAGTCAAACCACCAGGTCCTAAGGCAGATAGACGACGTTTGTGGGTCAATTCACCTAATGGGTTTGTTTGGTCCATAAACTGTGACAATTGAGAAGAACCAAAGAATTCTTTGATACTTGCAACAACTGGACGAATATTGATCAATTGCTGCGGTGTCAATGTTTCTTGGTCTTGAATTGACATACGTTCACGAACAACACGTTCCATCCGAGCTAAACCAATACGGAATTGATTTTGCAATAATTCACCGACTGAACGAATACGACGATTTCCTAAATGGTCAATATCATCGACATTGCCAATGCCTTCCATCAAGTTCAAGAAGTAGCTCATTGAAGCAATGATGTCAGCAGGACGTACCGTACGTACAGAAGAATCAGGATATGCATTCCCAATCACAGTGACTTCACGTTCTGGATCTTTTGGTGAGAAGACTTTGATAACTTGAACAGTCATCGGATCTGTCACAACTGCATCCTCAGAAGGATAGTAAGTAACTGAATTTAAGCCGCCTTCAAGCTTTGGTCCTAATTCTTCCATCACTTGGTGAGTAAGAACAGTCCCTTTTTCAACAATGATCTCACCTGTTTCAGCATCAACTAAAGTTTCAGCTAAAGTCAGATTCAATAAACGTGTTTTAAGGTCTAATTTTTTATTTACTTTGTAACGACCAACATTTGCAAGGTCGTAGCGTTTTGGATCGAAGAAACGAGCAGTTAACAAGCTACGAGAGCTATCTGCTGTTTTTGGTTCGCCTGGACGTAAACGTTCGTAAACGTCTTTTAACCCTTCTTCGGTACGAGAATCACTTGGGTTTTTGTGCAAATCTTTTTCAATGGTATTGCGCAAAGATTCGCTTTCACCAAAGATTTCAAAGATCGTATCATCAGAACCAAATCCCAAAGCACGAACTAGTGTCGTTAAAGGAATTTTACGTGTACGGTCGATCCGGACATAAGAAATGTCTTTTGCGTCTGTTTCCATTTCTAACCAAGCACCACGGTTAGGGATAACTGTTGAACCAAATCCTTCTTTTCCGTTTTTATCCACTTTTCCGTGGAAATAAACGCCAGGAGAACGAACCAATTGGGATACGATAACCCGCTCAGCTCCGTTAATGATAAAAGTTCCTTGTTCTGTCATTAATGGGAAATCTCCAAAAAATACTTCTTGGGATTTAATTTCACCGGTTTCACGATTTACTAAGCGTAGTACAACATGTAATGGTGCAGAATAGTTTGCATCGTGTGAACGAGCTTCTGCAACGGTGTATTTAGGTTCTTTCAATTCATAGTCAACAAATTCAAGTGACAAGTTTCCATTAAAATCTTCAATTGGCAAAATGTCTTCAAACATTTCTCGCAAGCCCTCATCTAAGAACCATTGATAAGAATCTGTTTGAATTTCGATCAAATTCGGTAATTCCAACACTTCACTGATTCGTGCGAAGCTTCTACGTTCTCGGTGTTTCCCGTATTTTACTACGTGTCCAGCCAAGTTCTTCACCCCTCTTAAAAGTTTGAAAACCGATCCGAAGATAATTTACAATAATATTACAAAAATTAAATTACTGTAACACGCGACATTTTTTGCGGCTTTTAGGCAAAAAAAAACCAAAAATAGAACGTTCTCTTGAAAATATTCGCGAGCTTCTACTTTTGTTTCCCTTATTAAAAACCGGAACGGACAATATTTCGTTCCTGCCTTTTATCATTTCAGATAGTTTTAGCAAACTCATATGATACATGAGACGAGCATAAAAGTCAATAGCCTCAAGGTTTTAAATGGCGTTCCTCAAGATTTTCTTAAAACTTTCAGCAAACACCAATTGATTCAATTAGATTTACATTTTTGAATATTCAGAATATTCGACAATTTATTATTGACATCTCATTTTTCTTAACGTATACTAATCTACATCTTAATCAAGTTGGAGGTTTTTCTTATGTCAAACAAAAAAAACTCACAACTAAATATCCGCTATTACTTTAGCTATTTTAGATAGGTTTGTATTCATCAAGATGGATACAAACAACTTGAGTGTTTTTTGTATCTATGATGGCTAGAGCATTTCGATGTACCACCGGCCGCATAGAGAAATCTAAGTGGTTGAAGGAGCATACTATTTTTGTATTCGTATCACCCACTTAGAGTTTCGATACTTCTAAGCGGGTGATTTTTTATTTAAAAAAGGAGAGAAAATAATGAAAAAAACAGTATTAGCAGGAATTGGATTGGTAAGTTTATTGATGTTAGGTGCTTGTGGCGGCGGAAACGATGCTGATGGCAATGACAGTACAAAAACAGTGGGCGTCTTACAACTAGTTCAACACCCTTCATTAGACAACGCCTATGAAGGATTTAAAGAAGGATTAGAAGAAGGCGGCTATAAAGAAGACGACAATCTAAAAATTGAATATCAAAACGCGCAAAATAATCAAGACAACCTAAAAAGTATGAGTGAAAAATTGGTTAAGGATGAACCCGATTTATTACTAGGAATTGCGACCCCAGCTGCTCAATCATTATTGAACGCTACGACAGATATTCCGATTACAGTTACTGCCGTTACTGATTTAGAAGAGGCGAAACTAGTTAAAAGTGATAAAAAACCTGGTGGAAATGTAACAGGAACCACGGATATGGTGCCAATCGATAAACAAATCGACCTTCTACTATCAATTGTCCCTGATGCAAAATCAATCGGAATCATGTACAACGCAGGGGAAGCAAATTCAAAAATCCAAGCTGATTTGGCAGAAAAAGCTCTAAAAAAGGCTGGCGTTGAAGTCAAAGTCAAGACAGCAAACACGACAAATGACGTTCAACAAGTTACTGAATCGTTAGCTGGTGAAACAGATGGAATCTATGTTCCAACGGACAATACCTTTGCAAGTGCTGCTGCTGTTATTGGAGATGTCGTAAAAGAAAAGAAAATTCCATTAGTTGCTGGTTCAACTGAACAGATTGACGGTGGTGGTTTAGCAACTGTAGGAATTGATTACAAATCACTTGGCAAACAAACTGGAAAAATGGCTGCAAAAATCTTAGACGGTGACGCAAAACCAGAAGATACTCCCGTAGAATCTGCGGATACACTTAAATTAGTGGTTAATAAAGAGATGGCCGAAGCTTTAGGAATTGATCCAGACAGCATTAAGGAACCAAAATAAAGAGAAAAAGTTAAGACAAGCTCCACAAAGAAAGAAGGAAGAATCATGAATGTTATCTCTCTGTTATTATCAGCGACGTCACAAGGTGTGCTCTGGTCATTATTGGCGATCGGAGTTTACATGACTTTTCGAATTTTAGATATAGCCGATTTGACCGCCGAGGGAAGTTTTCCTCTTGGCGGTGGGATTGCTGCGATTGGAATCGTTAGCGGAATGCATCCCGCATTGGCCACTATATTGGCCTTTGGCGGAGGTGCATTAGCGGGATTAGTCACAGGAATCTTAAATACTAAATTTAAAATCCCAGCTTTACTTGCGGGAATCATTACAATGACTGGCTTATATTCTGTTACTTCACGTGTAATGGGGGCTCCGAATATTGCCTTGCTGGGAGAAAATACTGTGTTTACTGCTGCCCAAGACATGGGACTGAATAAAAATAATGCAGTTATTTTAGTTGGTTTTCTAATCGTGTTATTGGTCATTTTACTGTTGGTTTTATTTTTCCGAACAGAAATTGGGTTGGCTGTTCGAGCAACAGGGGACAATCCAGACATGAGTGAAGCTAACGGAATCAAAACTGAAAACATGAAATTATTAGGATACATGATATCAAACGGCAGTATCGCTCTTTCAGGAGCTTTGTTGGCACAAAATAACGGCTTTGCTGATTTAAACTCGGGCGTTGGAACAATCGTTATCGGATTAGCTTCCATTATTATTGCCGAAGTTCTGCTCCATAATAAACCGATCCTTATCCGATTGATCACGATTGTTGCTGGAGCAATTATTTACCGCTTCATCTTGGCTTTAGTTTTCGAAATGAATGTCGAGCCGACAGACTCTAAATTAGCCTCAGCAATCGTTTTAGTGATCTGTTTATCATTACCGCAAATTCGTTCAAAATTTACCTTCAAATCCAAAAAGAAAGGGGCAGAGGTCAATGCAACCAGTATTAAGAATCAATAATCTACATCAATATTTCGAGCGTGGAACAGTTAATGAAAATCATGTATTGCGTGGCATCAATTTAAGCTTAGCCCCTGGTGAATTTGTTACAATTATCGGTGGGAATGGTGCCGGCAAGTCTACCTTGCTAAATAGTGTTGCTGGTACATTGCCGATTGAAGAAGGCCAAGTGTTTTTGAATGAAGAAGACATCACTAAGCATTCTGTTACACGTCGCTCGAAAAAAATCAGTCGTGTGTTCCAAGATCCCAAAATGGGCACCGCAGTTCGTTTGTCAGTAGAAGAAAATTTAGCCTTAGCTATGAAACGCGGACACAAACGTGGTTTCTCATTAGGTGTAAAAAGTAAAGATCGTAGTTATTTTCAAGAGCAATTAGCGATGTTGAACCTGAATTTAGAAAATCGACTAGATGCTGAAATCGGTTTGTTGTCTGGCGGACAACGTCAAGCTATCACATTATTGATGGCAACCCTACAGCGTCCTGATCTAATTTTATTAGATGAACATACAGCAGCGCTTGACCCAAAGACCTCCTTGACTGTAATGGAGCTGACAGAGCGCTTAATTCGTGAACAAGAATTAACTGCCTTTATGGTAACGCACAATATGGAAGATGCGATTCAATATGGGAATCGTTTGATTATGCTTCATCAAGGCCAAATTGCTTTGGACTTGAAACAAGAGGAAAAACAAAACTTGACTGTACCGAAATTGATGGAGCTCTTCCATCAAAATTCAGGTGTCGAACTAAAAGACGATGCGCTATTACTAAGTTGATAATTGATTGCTTCATTCCTTCTTTCTTGACAGGCTACTTTTATGTAGCCTGTTTTTTTGTTACACTGAGCCCAGAATAGAAATTAAGGAGGTAAAAATGTCGACGAAGGAGAAGATTCTAGCACGTTTGAAGGCAAACGAAGACGTTTTATCTGGTGAAGCTTTAGCACAAGAATTAGGTGTATCGCGTACCGCGATTTGGAAAGCAATCAAAGAACTAGAAAAAAAAGGATATCAGATTCAACATACAGCTACCGGGTATCGCTACCAACCTTCTGATATTTTAGATGCAAAAGAAATACAAGCAGGCGTTCAGCAAGCAATTGATATCTCTGTCCAAGAGACCTCTACCTCAACAATGAAGGATGCACAGCTAGCTGTAATGGACGGTAAAAAGTCACCTTTATTGATCGTAGCAGATATGCAGGAAGCACCAAGAGGACGTTTCAATCGACCATTTTTTGCAGCGAAACAGCAAGGTATCTATATGAGCATGCTATTGGAGCCCAAAGAACAATTACAGGAACTGCCGCAATATACAATCTTAATGGCCGTCGCTGTCGCAGAAGCTATCGATGAGTTGTTGGGTGTTGATACACAAATAAAATGGGTTAATGACATTTATTTGAATCAAAAGAAAATTGTAGGTATTTTATCAGAAGCTATGACTGATATTGAAACCAACTCCCTAAAATATGTAATTATTGGGATGGGGATCAATTTCTCTATTCCTCAGGAAAACTACCCAGAGGAGCTGCAAGAAAAAGCGACCTCCTTGTTTCCTGATGGCAAGGCGACCATCACACGAAATCAATTGATCATTAATATTTGGAATCGTTTCTTTGATCTATTAACAGATCAAACAACGTATCTTGGGACTTATCGAAAAAAGTCATTCGTATTAGGAAAAAAAGTCACTTTTAAACGAAAAGACCACACCTATGTAGGAACTGCCGCCGCAATCACCGATACTGGTGAGCTAGTAGTCGATTTAGGTGAGGAGAAAATGATTCTTTCCTCTGGCGAAATCAGCTTAAGCTCGATCCAATAAAAAGACTGTAGACAAAACCCATCTGAGGAGCTGTCTACAGTCTTTCTTGTTATCTCATCGTTACAAATTCCTCACTGCCAGTTGGATGGATGGCAACTGTATCATCAAAATCTTTTTTCGTCGCCCCCATTTTAATTGCTACGGCAAATCCCTGCAGCATTTCATCAACACCAACACCAATTGCATGTAAGCCAATGATTTTTTCTTCTTTACCAAGACAAACTAATTTCATATCACATTTTTGACGATAGTCGCTCAGTGCAAAATACATTGGTGTAAAACGCGAATGATAGATTTTGATCTGATCTTTTCCATGACGTTCGATTGCTTCTTCTTCAGACAACCCAATCGTCGCCATCGTTGGATGCGTAAAAATCACAGTTGGAACATTTTCATAATCTAAGAATTCTTCTGCCTTGCCATTAAAAATACGCTCCGATAAGCGTCGACCCGCTGCAATAGCTACCGGAGTCAAATCAATCTTGCCAATCACATCACCGACAGCATAAACTCCCTCACTCGTCGTGTTTTGATACTTATCGACAATGACAAACCCTTTCTCATTCAATGTCACAGAGGTATTCTCTAAACCTAACTTATCCGTATTGGGTACACGGCCTCCGGCAAACAGTACCTTGTCCCCCGTCAATGTGTTTCCATTTTCAAAATAAACTGTATAGGTCCCGTCATCATTCTGTTTGATTTCTTTAGCTACATGATGATCGTACAGCTTCATTTTATTATCCCGATAAATCTCAACTAGATTATCCGCCAACATTTTATCAAATGTTCGTAATGGACGGCTGTGACGGAATGCCCAATAAACTTGAGTTCCCATACCTTGCAACACACCACTCAACTCTGCGGCAATATAACCAGCTCCCAAAACCACAACTTTTTTCGGTTGTTCTGTCAGTTCAAAGAATCCGTTGGAGTCAATGGCATACTCACCACCAGGAATTTTCATTTGACTTGGTCGGCCACCAGTTGCGATCAATACATTCGGCGCCGTGTATTCTTCACCGTTCACACTGATAACATGGTCCGATTTGAAAGTTGCATACCCTTCAATTCGTTCTACCTTATTACTATCCAAACCACGATAATAGGCACCATGTAAAAAGTCGATATACTTTTCACGACGTTCAACTAATTCTTTAAAGTTAAATTTTTCGACATCGGCTTGAACCCCATAACTAGGGGCGTCTCGTTCGATCATTTCTAACATGCTGCTGGCCTGCCACATCACTTTTTTGGGTACGCATCCAACATTGACACAGGTTCCACCAATTTTATTTACTTCAATTAATAAAACCTTTGCCCCATACATACCAGCACGATTAGCAGAAGCAATTCCGCCACTGCCACCACCAATAACTATGTAATCATATTCCTTCATTCATTTGCCTCCTAGCTAGTATTTGTGTATAAAAATTTTAGACTAATTTATTCGTAAACCTACATTTAAGCTTTGCTTTACTCTTAATAGGTTCATTTTAATACATTTTTCTAGAAAAGAATCAATTTTTGCCCAATACTCACTTCGCTAAAAAATCACACGCCAAACAATTAGATACTTCCATCCAACCTTAGCATGTGATTTATTTATTAGTCTTTTTTCTTTCGAATCATATCTCCAGGTTGGACAGGTTGTGCAACAGGCATTGTTAATACCATCATAGGATTAGGTGCCCGATCAATTGACTCACCTTCGTCATTTTTCATTTCCGTTACGGTTTGTTCAAAATGTTGGAAATGTGGCCCATAAAATTCAATTTCATCACCTACTCTGAAATGATTCCGTTGACGGACAGTCGCTATCCCTGTAGTCTCATCATAGCTCAAAACTTCACCGATAAATTTGTAGACAGGAATCTTCCGACGCGGGCCAAATAATTGTTCGTTTTCAGTTGGTACATGATAATAAAAGCCCGTTGATAGTTCCCGTTGAGCAACTTTCCATAATTCATCAATCCATTCCTGCTTGCAGACGTAATTATCTGGATCCGCTATATAGCTATCAACCGCTGCTTTATATACATTCGCTACTGTTGAAACATAATGAATGGATTTCATCCGACCTTCAATTTTCAAACTGTCAACGCCATTTTCAATCAAATCAGGAATATGTTCGATCATTGACATATCCACGGCACTCATTGAAAATTCTTCTGTAACATCTCCATTTTCCGTTAATGAGCGATGTTCTTGAGCAAAAGGCATATCGAATAATTCGTACTTCCAACGGCATGATTGCGAGCAGCCTCCACGATTAGCATCCCGCATTGACATATGGTTAGACAACGTACAACGTCCTGAATAAGAAATACACATTGCACCATGAATAAATGCTTCAATTTGAATATCTGTATTGCGACGAATCTCGGCTAATTCTTCCATTGATACTTCACGAGCTAAAACAACTCGTTCAAGTCCTTCATTTTGCCAAAATTTCAACGTCTCGGCGTTCGTTGCTGAAGCCTGTGTTGATAGATGAATTTCTAATCCAGGGGCCTCTGCTGCACAAATTTCGATCAACGCTGGATCAGAAATGATCACGGCAGATATTCCAATATCACGCAATTTCTTGAAGAATTCTCCAGCACCTTCTTCATTGCCTTCATGAGTCACCATATTAGCAGCTACATAAACTTTAGCCCCATACTGATTCGCAAAAGTGACACCCTCTTCCATTTCTTCAAATGAAAAATTTCCGGCCCGTGAACGTAAACCATAGGCATCTCCGCCGATATATACTGCATCCGCACCATAATGAATGGCGGTTTTTAATTTTTCTAATGTTCCGGCTGGCGCTAAAACTTCCGGACGTTTTAATTTTCTTTCTGTCATACTGCTATTACCCCTATTTGATCGCTGCTGGGTCTAAATGATAAAATCCTGTATCCATTCCTCGACCCACAGGATGATATTTTTGAATTTCTTGTTGGGCGTTAAGCATCAACGCATCATTCCAAGAATTCGTTTCTATGTCTGTTTTAGCCTCCGCAAAAATTTTAGCAATTTCCACGAAATTTGCTCCCGGCGTGAATAAACCGTCTAATTTCCACGTTTGATATCCCGCCTGATTAAGCTCCGGCAATTCTTTGATCAGATTTAAATCATTGTCAGCAAAAATATGTGTGCCATGCTGATCTTCGTAAATCGAATAATGTGTCTCAGCCTTTTTCGGTTCTGAAATGAACAACCCTCGTTCTTTAGATGTACTTTCCGTTTGATTTGTATAATTGAAATAATTATCTAATAACGGACGTTTTGATTGATGAATACAAGTAGCCCCATAAACTAACACCTCTACTGGAACATCGACATGTTGACTTAAATGCTGCATCTCTTCAAAAGGAACTTCACGAGCCAAAATTGCACCAACTGCCCCTTTTTTCTGCCAAAAATTAATTTGGCGTGCATTGGTTACTAATGTTTCCGCATCATAAATATAGGGTAAATCATATTGCTGTAATAGATAAATGACCCCTGTATCACCAACAACTACGTGATCTGGTTTAACCTCTGACAAAAAAGCTAAGTATTCTGGTATTTTCTTCATCTTGTCAGGATGCATGATACCATTTACAGCAACATTCACTTTTTTCCCACTAGCATGTGCCAAATCGATCAAAGCTTTTTGTTCTTCTCGAGAAAAAGAGTGAGGCAATCGTAACCCAAAATCTTCTTCTCCTATGTATAATGTATCCACTCCGGCAATTAATAATTCTTCAGCCTGCGCCATTGATTCTGCCGTCGCAATTAGTTCGATCATGGTATTCCTCCTTTTAGACTTTCTCATACTATCACAGCTATCAAAAGTTTCCAACTGATGATACAAAAAGAGAACGACGTTTATACGTCGTTCTCAGAAGGATTAAACCTTTTCTGGTATTTTTTCTTCTTTCGGATTCTTCACAGTTAAAGTAATCTTGCCTTTACTAGCCCCAATTGTTACTGCGTCACCCAATTGAATTTGGCCTGATAGTAAAGCTTCGGCAAGTCGGTCCTCAATTTCCTTTTGCAAAGCCCGACGAATTGGTCGTGCACCATATTCTGGATCAAATCCAACTTTTCCAATCACATCATAAGCAGCTGAAGTAATTTTTACTTTGATCTCATGTTCCTTCATACGATCCAAGACAGCGCGACTCATAATTTTTACGATCTCATGAATCTGCTCTTGATCCAATGATTTGAATACTACTGTTTCATCAATACGATTCAAAAATTCCGGACGGAAAGCCTTTTTCAGTTCTTCTAAAATTCGTTTTTCCATCATCGCATGATCTTTGCTAATATCTTTTACATTGAAACCGACATTTTTCTCTTCACGAATCTCCGTTGCACCAATATTGGAAGTCATAATCAAAATCGTATTTCGGAAATCAACTTTGCGACCTTTCGAATCTGTTAAATGACCATCATCCAACACTTGCAACAAAATATTGAAAACATCTGGATGGGCTTTTTCCACTTCATCTAACAAAATAACTGAATAAGGTTTTTGACGAATTTTTTCCGTCAATTGTCCGCCTTCTTCATATCCGACATATCCTGGAGGTGATCCAATTAAACGGCTGGTACTGTATTTTTCCATGTACTCAGACATATCCACTCGAATCAAGGCTTCTTCACTACCAAACATAGCTTCGGCCAAAGCCTTCGCCAATTCGGTCTTCCCAACACCAGTTGGTCCCAAAAACATAAAGGAGCCTATTGGACGATTAGGATCTTTTAAGCCACTGCGTGCTCGACGAATTGCCCGGGAAATAGCTTTGACAGCTTCTTCTTGACCCACAACTCGTTTATGCAGAACTTTTTCTAAATCCAATAAACGTTGACTTTCTTTTTTCTCTAATTGTTGTAACGGGACACCTGTCCATTGAGACACAACTGCAGCAACATCCTCATCAGTAACTTGATCAAGATAGCCATTCTCTAGCTTAGCAGCTTTAATTTTTGCTTGTTCCAACATTTCTGATAATTGTTTTTCTCGTAATCTTAAGCGAGCAGCTGATTCAAAATCTTGATTCTGGATCGCTTTTTCTTTCTCCATCACTAAATCTTGAATTTCTTCTTCTAACTCTGTAAGCTCAGACACTTCATCAGTCGAATCTAAACGAACTTTCGCAGAAGACTCGTCCATCAAATCAATTGCTTTATCCGGTAATTGACGAGAATTAATATATCGAACAGACAGAGATACCGCAGCGTGTAATGCGTCATCAGTAATTTCTACTCCATGATGCTCCTCGTAACGAGGTCGCAATCCCTTCAAAATTTCTTCTGCTTCCTCCGGCGTCGGTTCTTCTACTTGAACTCGAGCAAAACGACGTTCTAATGCAGAATCTTTTTCAATATATTTCTGGTATTCATCTAAAGTTGTTGCACCAATAGTTTGCAATTCACCACGAGCCAATGCTGGTTTTAAAATATTTGAAGCGTCAATCGCACCTTCAGCACCACCAGCGCCAATCAAAGTATGCAATTCATCAATAAATAGAATAATCTGTCCGTCATGATATATTTCATCAATCACTTTTTTCAAACGATCTTCAAATTCACCCCGATATTTCGTGCCTGCCACTAAGGCACCCATATCTAGCATCATCAATCGTTTGCCACGCATATCTTCAGGTACATCACCAGAAATGATCCGTTGAGCCAACCCTTCAACAATCGCTGTTTTACCAACTCCAGGTTCTCCAACTAATACTGGGTTATTTTTTGTGCGTCGGCTCAAAATCTGAACCACTCGACGAACTTCACTATCCCGACCGACTACTGGATCTAACCGTTTTTCTCGTGCTAATTTTGTTAAGTCACGAGCTAAACCATCTAGAGTTGGTGTTCCCTGCGAGTTACTTTGAGCTGGCTTTGCGGGCGCTTTACGACGACTTCCAGCTCCTTGATTGCCATTTGAAGATTCATTTACGCCCATCTTTTTCAATAGAAGCTGGCGCATTTTGGGCAAACTCAATCCTAAATTTACTAAGATATGAGATGCTAGAATTTCATCGTCTCTCAATAAGCCTAATAAAATATGTTCAGTGCCAACTAATTTTGCATTGAAGCGTTTTGCCTCGTCATCAGCAAAAATTAAAATTTGTTTTGCTCTAGGAGAATAGGGTAGATAGCCACCTTCAGGATAAGACTTTACTGACCCGTAACCAGTCATGTGCTCGATTTCTTCACGAACATCATTTTCATTTGAATTCATTTGACGCAAGGTTTTCCCTGCAATTCCTTGTTGCTCAATCACTAAAGCCAACAATAGATGCTCCGAACCAACCGAGCGATGTTTAAAATATTTAGCTTCTTGTTGTGCAATTGCCAACACGGCCTTTGCGCGTTCTGTATACAGCTGATCCATATCCCTCACTCCTTCTTTTCATAACTTAAACGTTCCAAAAATCCATGAAGAATTCTTGCCCGTAGTCTATTTTCAATTTGACTGATACCAAGAACATTCTTCGATACTGCGCTCAACATCAAATTACCTTCATTTTCTGTAATAATTTCTTCTTCAAATAATTTCTGAATGATTCCAAACGCGTTTGCTTCAGAAATTTCACTTCCAAAAGAGTCCATCAGTTGTTCCAAAAAATAATGCTGATCAGAAATCTTAACTTTACTAATTCGGATATAACCGCCGCCGCCCCTTTTACTTTCAACTAGATACCCACGTTGAAAAGTAAAACGTGTATTGATTACATAATTTATCTGAGAGGGTACACAATTAAATAATTGTGCCATCTCTGCTCTGCGGATTTCAATAATTTCACTATTCTCCAAAATATCTTTCAAGTAAGATTCGATCAAATCAGAGGTATTTCTGCTCATAATATCGCCTCCTATTGACTATTCCTGACCATAATTATATCGAATTTAGGGCATGAAATAAAGAAGAACGCCTTTCTTTAAATAAGGATAAAAAAAAAGAAGGTTTTCACCTTCTTTTTAATCGGGAAGACAGGATTCGAACCTGCGACCCCTTGGTCCCAAACCAAGTGCTCTACCAAGCTGAGCTACTTCCCGATAAATAAAAAAAACTACGCGCCCAAGAGGAGTCGAACCCCTAACCTTTTGATCCGTAGTCAAACACTCTATCCAGTTGAGCTATGGGCGCATGTTTATATTATGCCGAGGACCGGAATCGAACCGGTACGGTGATCACTCACCGCAGGATTTTAAGTCCTGTGCGTCTGCCAGTTCCGCCACCCCGGCGTTTTTTCCTGGTCTTTAGGAAAGCGGAAAACGGGGTTCGAACCCGCGACCCCCACCTTGGCAAGGTGGTGCTCTACCACTGAGCTATTTCCGCACGATGCCGGCTAAAGGACTTGAACCCTCGACCCTCTGATTACAAATCAGATGCTCTACCAACTGAGCTAAGCCGGCAACTACAAAAAAATAAAATGCGGGTGAAGGGACTTGAACCCCCACGCCGTAAGGCGCTAGATCCTAAATCTAGTGCGTCTGCCAATTCCGCCACACCCGCATATACTTATGAGCCGTACTGGGCTCGAACCAGTGACCCTCTGATTAAAAGTCAGATGCTCTACCAACTGAGCTAACGGCTCAAATGGAGGTTAACGGGATCGAACCGCTGACCCTCTGCTTGTAAGGCAGATGCTCTCCCAGCTGAGCTAAACCTCCATGAGTTCGCGTGGCGACGTCCTAATCTCACAAGGGGCAACCCCTCACTACAATCGGCGCTAAGAAGCTTAACTTCTGTGTTCGACATGGGAACAGGTGTATCCTTCTCGCTATCGCCACCACACTATGTTTTTTTGAGTAAACGTCGTTCACTCAAAACTGGATCAGAAACAGTTAAACAACCGTGAATCAATTTTATTGGTTAAGTCCTCGATCGATTAGTATCAGTCCGCTCCGTACATCACTGCACTTCCACTCCTGACCTATCTACCTGATCATCTCTCAGGGATCTTACTTTCTTAAAGAAATGGGAAATCTCATCTTGAGGTGGGCTTCACACTTAGATGCTTTCAGCGTTTATCCCTTCCCTACATAGCTACCCAGCGATGCCTCTGGCGAGACAACTGGTACACCAGCGGTAAGTCCATCCCGGTCCTCTCGTACTAAGGACAGATCCTCTCAAATTTCCAACGCCCGCGACGGATAGGGACCGAACTGTCTCACGACGTTCTGAACCCAGCTCGCGTGCCGCTTTAATGGGCGAACAGCCCAACCCTTGGGACCGACTACAGCCCCAGGATGCGACGAGCCGACATCGAGGTGCCAAACCTCCCCGTCGATGTGGACTCTTGGGGGAGATAAGCCTGTTATCCCCAGGGTAGCTTTTATCCGTTGAGCGATGGCCCTTCCATGCGGAACCACCGGATCACTAAGCCCGACTTTCGTCCCTGCTCGACTTGTAGGTCTCGCAGTCAAGCTCCCTTGTGCCTTTACACTCTGCGAATGATTTCCAACCATTCTGAGGGAACCTTTGGGCGCCTCCGTTACCTTTTAGGAGGCGACCGCCCCAGTCAAACTGCCCATCTGACACTGTCTCCCACCACGATTAGTGGTGCGGGTTAGAGTGGTCATAACACAAGGGTAGTATCCCACCAGCGCCTCTGTCGAAACTAGCGTCCCGACTTCTACGGCTCCTACCTATCCTGTACATGTGGTACAAACACTCAATATCAAACTGCAGTAAAGCTCCATGGGGTCTTTCCGTCCTGTCGCGGGTAACCTGCATCTTCACAGGTACTAAAATTTCACCGAGTCTCTCGTTGAGACAGTGCCCAAATCGTTACGCCTTTCGTGCGGGTCGGAACTTACCCGACAAGGAATTTCGCTACCTTAGGACCGTTATAGTTACGGCCGCCGTTTACTGGGGCTTCAATTCGTACCTTCGCTTACGCTAAGCACTCCTCTTAACCTTCCAGCACCGGGCAGGCGTCAGCCCCTATACGTCATCTTTCGATTTTGCAGAGACCTGTGTTTTTGATAAACAGTCGCTTGGGCCTATTCACTGCGGCTGATCGTTAGATCAGCACCCCTTCTCCCGAAGTTACGGGGTCATTTTGCCGAGTTCCTTAACGAGAGTTCTCTCGCTCACCTTAGGATTCTCTCCTCGACTACCTGTGTCGGTTTGCGGTACGGGCCATTGTTTTCTCACTAGAAGCTTTTCTCGGCAGTGTGACATCAGGAACTTCGGTACTATTATTTCCCTCCCCATCACAACTTGTCCTTAGAGACGTAAGCATTTGACTCACATCAAGACTTGTTGCTTGGACAGACATTTCCAATCGTCTGATTCCTTAGCCTCCTGCGTCCCTCCATTGCTCAAACAAAAACAACGGGTACAGGAATATCAACCTGTTATCCATCGCCTACGCCTTTCGGCCTCGGCTTAGGTCCCGACTAACCCTGGGCGGACGAGCCTTCCCCAGGAAACCTTAGTCATTCGGTGGACAGGATTCTCACCTGTCTTTCGCTACTCATACCGGCATTCTCACTTCTAAGCGCTCCAGCAGTCCTCACGATCTACCTTCAACGCCCTTAGAACGCTCTCCTACCAACACACCATTGGTGTGTTCCACAGCTTCGGTAAACTATTTAGCCCCGGTACATTTTCGGCGCAGGGTCACTCGACTAGTGAGCTATTACGCACTCTTTAAATGGTGGCTGCTTCTAAGCCAACATCCTAGTTGTCTGTGCAACCCCACATCCTTTTCCACTTAATAGTTATTTGGGGACCTTAGCTGGTGGTCTGGGCTGTTTCCCTTTCGACTATGGATCTTATCACTCACAGTCTGACTCCCAGAGATGAATGGATGGCATTCGGAGTTTATCTGAATTCGGTAACCCGAGATGGGCCCCTAGTCCAAACAGTGCTCTACCTCCATCATTCTTACTCTGAGGCTAGCCCTAAAGCTATTTCGGAGAGAACCAGCTATCTCCAAGTTCGTTTGGAATTTCTCCGCTACCCACACCTCATCCCCGCACTTTTCAACGTACGTGGGTTCGGTCCTCCAGTGCGTTTTACCGCACCTTCAACCTGGACATGGGTAGATCACATGGTTTCGGGTCTACGACCACTTACTCATTCGCCCTATTCAGACTCGCTTTCGCTGCGGCTCCGTCTTTTCAACTTAACCTCGCAAGTAATCGTAACTCGCCGGTTCATTCTACAAAAGGCACGCTATCACCCATTAACGGGCTCTAACTTGTTGTAGGCACACGGTTTCAGGATCTATTTCACTCCCCTTCCGGGGTGCTTTTCACCTTTCCCTCACGGTACTGGTTCACTATCGGTCACTAGGGAGTATTTAGCCTTGGGAGATGGTCCTCCCGGATTCCGACGGAATTCCTCGTGTTCCGCCGTACTCAGGATCCTCCTAGGTGCCAGTCAAATTTTGTCTACGGGGCTTTTACCCTTTCTAGCAGACCTTTCCAGGTCCTTCGACTATCTCACTGGACTACCATATCGGAGTCCTACAACCCCAAGAGGCAAGCCTCTTGGTTTGGGCTTTTCCCGTTTCGCTCGCCGCTACTCAGGGAATCGATTTTTCTTTCTCTTCCTGCAGGTACTTAGATGTTTCAGTTCTCTGCGTCTACCTCTAATCAGCTATGTATTCACTGAAAAGTAACATCCTATAAAAGATGCTGGGTTTCCCCATTCGGAAATCTCCGGATCAAAGCTTACTTACAGCTCCCCGAAGCATATCGGTGTTAGTCCCGTCCTTCATCGGCTCCTAGTGCCAAGGCATCCACCGTGCGCCCTTATTCACTTAACCTTATCTTGACTTTCGTCAAGGGTCTTACTAATTTCCATGAGCGATCATGTTCCTTAGTAATAAATAAGCAATTGAACTTATTAAAAAACTCATTCAACGCGGTGTTCTCGGTTTGTTTAAATTATTGTTTCTGTATCCAGTTTTCAATGAACGATTGATGACCAACGTCATCAATGGAGCCTAGCGGGATCGAACCGCTGACCTCCTGCGTGCAAAGCAGGCGCTCTCCCAGCTGAGCTAAGGCCCCAAGTATTTATTTGAGAGTAGACCTCTCAAAACTGAACGAATAAAAGCAAGCCTGTGTAGTTTCCGTAACGTTCATCTCAGATGAACTGATTCCTTAGAAAGGAGGTGATCCAGCCGCACCTTCCGATACGGCTACCTTGTTACGACTTCACCCCAATCATCTATCCCACCTTAGGCGGCTGGCTCCAAAAGGTTACCTCACCGACTTCGGGTGTTACAAACTCTCGTGGTGTGACGGGCGGTGTGTACAAGGCCCGGGAACGTATTCACCGCGGCGTGCTGATCCGCGATTACTAGCGATTCCGGCTTCATGTAGGCGAGTTGCAGCCTACAATCCGAACTGAGAGAAGCTTTAAGAGATTAGCTTAGCCTCGCGACTTCGCGACTCGTTGTACTTCCCATTGTAGCACGTGTGTAGCCCAGGTCATAAGGGGCATGATGATTTGACGTCATCCCCACCTTCCTCCGGTTTGTCACCGGCAGTCTCGCTAGAGTGCCCAACTAAATGATGGCAACTAACAATAAGGGTTGCGCTCGTTGCGGGACTTAACCCAACATCTCACGACACGAGCTGACGACAACCATGCACCACCTGTCACTTTGCCCCCGAAGGGGAAGCTCTATCTCTAGAGTGGTCAAAGGATGTCAAGACCTGGTAAGGTTCTTCGCGTTGCTTCGAATTAAACCACATGCTCCACCGCTTGTGCGGGCCCCCGTCAATTCCTTTGAGTTTCAACCTTGCGGTCGTACTCCCCAGGCGGAGTGCTTAATGCGTTAGCTGCAGCACTGAAGGGCGGAAACCCTCCAACACTTAGCACTCATCGTTTACGGCGTGGACTACCAGGGTATCTAATCCTGTTTGCTCCCCACGCTTTCGAGCCTCAGCGTCAGTTACAGACCAGAGAGCCGCCTTCGCCACTGGTGTTCCTCCATATATCTACGCATTTCACCGCTACACATGGAATTCCACTCTCCTCTTCTGCACTCAAGTTTCCCAGTTTCCAATGACCCTCCCCGGTTGAGCCGGGGGCTTTCACATCAGACTTAAGAAACCGCCTGCGCTCGCTTTACGCCCAATAAATCCGGACAACGCTTGCCACCTACGTATTACCGCGGCTGCTGGCACGTAGTTAGCCGTGGCTTTCTGGTTAGATACCGTCAAGGGATGAACATTTTACTCTCATCCTTGTTCTTCTCTAACAACAGAGTTTTACGATCCGAAAACCTTCTTCACTCACGCGGCGTTGCTCGGTCAGACTTTCGTCCATTGCCGAAGATTCCCTACTGCTGCCTCCCGTAGGAGTTTGGGCCGTGTCTCAGTCCCAATGTGGCCGATCACCCTCTCAGGTCGGCTATGCATCGTTGCCTTGGTGAGCCGTTACCTCACCAACTAGCTAATGCACCGCGGGTCCATCCATCAGTGACGCAAAAGCGCCTTTCAAACCGAAACCATGCGGTTTCGATTGTTATACGGTATTAGCACCTGTTTCCAAGTGTTATCCCCTTCTGATGGGCAGGTTACCCACGTGTTACTCACCCGTTCGCCACTCCTTTTCTTTCGGTGGAGCAAGCTCCGGTGAAAGAAAAAGCGTTCGACTTGCATGTATTAGGCACGCCGCCAGCGTTCGTCCTGAGCCAGGATCAAACTCTCATAAAAAGTGTTTGAAACAGCCTTACGACTGTTAAGCTCAATTGTAATAATTGACTTGCTAGCATATTGCTTGCTATGTTGTTTGCTTCTATAATAGAAGCGCCCTACACATTTGGTTTGTTTTATTCGTTCAGTTTTCAAAGGTCTACATTGTTTGTCGCTTTGTTTCAGCAACTTTTATATCTTAACAGGTTGCCAAGCGAATGTCAACAACTTTTTTAAGTTTTTTTTCGAACAAGTTATCATCATCACTTTATGCGACTTTGATAGAATAACTGAAAACCAGTTATCTGTCAACAGCAATTTAGGTGTTCCGAAATATTTTTTTCTGTTTCAGAACATAAAATAATATAGCAGTTTTAAAGGGTTGGGTCAACGAAAAAATGAATTTTTTATTTACTTTTTTTAAATCCGATGAATAAATATAAATATCATTTTTTTGTTCGCTTTTTATCCGTTTAAAATAAATTTTCAACTCTATTTAAAAATGAATTTTCGTCATTTTATTTTTGATTTTTCCTTAACTCATAATGCTGACTTTCGCCTTCCTTTGATTTCTTTGGTAAAATGGGGGTGTAATTATTTTTAGACGGACGGAGGAACACTTAATGAAAGTATTAGTCGCAGATGATGATAAAGAAATTGTTGAGCTACTTAGCATTTATTTGCATAACGAAGGATATGAAGTAGTAAAAGCTTATGATGGAAAAGAAGCACTCAGCAAACTTCGAACTACTAATGATATTGATTTACTACTATTGGATATTATGATGCCTGTTATGGACGGTATGCAAGTAGTAAAGGAATTGAGAAAGGAATCGCAAATTCCAATCATAATGTTAACAGCAAAAACAACCGATATGGATAAAATTAAAGGATTGGTTGCTGGTGCCGATGATTATGTTACAAAACCGTTCAATCCTTTGGAAGTAATGGCACGTGTCAAATCTCTATTACGTCGGACTAAAATGCACGTTGCAGAGGATCAACCAGATATTCTTGAAATTCAATCTTTGATCATCAACAAAGACTCACATGAGGTAAAAACAGTTGATGGAAAAGAAATTCAATTAACAGCATTGGAATTTGGTATCCTTTATTTACTAGCCAGCCATCCAAATCGTGTTTTCAGTGCTGATGAAATTTTTGAGCGGGTTTGGAAACAAGAAAGTATCGTCTCAGCAAAAACGGTCATGGTTCATGTCAGCCACCTACGCGACAAGATCGAAGAAGCAACTGATGGCGAAAAAGTGATCCAAACCGTTTGGGGTGTGGGTTATAAAATAGATGCAAAATAAATTAGAAAAGAAAAAAAGAGTCACGCTCACTTCAAAAGAAGTGAGCGAATTGATTGCCGAAGGAATTGTCACTGTCATTTTGTTACTTCTATTAAATGTGGCAATTATGGTTCTATTTACACAAATGCTTAATAATTCACCTGATCTGAGCGATGCAATTTATCGTTCAAAAGATATTTTTGCTAATAATTTTGATAGTGATATTTTCTGGAGTGGCCGTAATTTTGTCATTCCTTTCTTCATCATTGTTGATGGATTAGTAGTTTTTTGGCGTTTGATTCGACGCTATAGACAAATGCAACTACGACACATTATTAACGAGCTGCATTACATCGCTAATGGAAACTACGATTACCGAATTCCCTTCGAATTACGCGGTGATCTTAGTAAAGTTGTTGACAGTATTAATGGCTTGGTTGACAGTACTGTTGCTGCTATTGAAGACGAGAGAGAGATCGAAAAATCTAAGGATGAATTGATCACGAATGTCAGCCATGATATAAGAACGCCACTAACTTCAATCATTGGCTACCTTGGTTTGATCGAAGATGGCCAATATCAAAGTACAGATGAAATTTTGAAGTATACGA
Organism: Enterococcus sp. DIV0756; assembly: GCF_051710745.1. Taxonomy (NCBI): domain Bacteria; kingdom Bacillati; phylum Bacillota; class Bacilli; order Lactobacillales; family Enterococcaceae; genus Enterococcus; species Enterococcus sp. DIV0756. The sequence continues at coordinate 3,372,593 of NZ_JBIOLF010000001.1, forward strand.
GTATCGCTTATAAGAAGGCTAAACAAATGAAATCTTTAGTAGAAGATTTATTTGAATACTCAAAAGTTCGACAACCTTCTGTTCCTGTCAACAATGTTTCTTTTGATATGGTACAGTTATTAGAACAATTGGCAGCAGATTTTGAGTTAGAAGCCAAGAAAAAGAATATTCAAATACAAGTCGATACAAAAGAAAATCAATTGGTAATGGACGGTGACACAGAGAAACTCGTCCGTGTGTTTAATAACTTAATCACTAATGCATTGAAATATGGCACTGAAGCTGACAAAATAATTATTGAGATCAAAAAAGAAAAAAATGAAGTTGTAGTTACCGTAAAAAATAATGGATCTCCGATACCTAGAGAATCTCTTGATCAATTATTTGATCGATTTTATCGTGTAGACGGTTCCCGCTCGCAAGAAATAAGTGGGACGGGGTTAGGTTTGGCTATAGCACAAAATATTGTTAATCTCCACGGTGGCTATATCTATGCACAATCAAATGAAGAGTGGACGTCGTTCATTATTCACTTACCACTTTATAAAAACCAAATAAAGACGATATCGGATAATCATTGACTTTAAATTTTTGATTGCTTATACTATTCTCAATAAGATAGATATGCAGGAAACCAAGTACATAAGTTTGTTTTTTTAGAGAGTTGATGGCTGGTGAAAATCAACAAAGCAGCTTTTGGAAATCCAGTTTCGCAATCTGCGTTTTTTGAAAGAAAAACCGGGTGACGTCGATAACCGTCAATCAAGTGCAGCATATGCTGAATTTGGGTGGTACCGCGAAATTCAACACCTTTTCGTCCCTGTAATTGGGATGAAAAGGTGTTTTTTTATTTTTTTAAAGGAGGAAAAATCAATGCTAGATGTAAAAATGATTCGTAATAACTTTACAGAAGTAAGTGAAAAATTGGCAACTCGTGGCGTTAAAGAGGATGTATTAAAGCGTTTCCTAGATTTAGACGAACAGCGCCGACAATTGTTAGTAAAAACAGAAGAACTAAAAAAATACCGGAATGATGTTTCAAGCGAAATTGCAAAACTTAAACGTGAAAAAAATGATGCCACTGATAAAATTGCTGAAATGAAGGAAGTCGGCACACGCATTAAGGATTTCGATGCACAAGTGGCTGAGATCGATGCACAATTAACTGAGATCGCAACAACTTTACCAAACTTGCCTCATGATTCAGTACCTATTGGTGAAGATGAAGATGATAACGTTGAAGTACGTCGCTGGAGTAAACCACGTCAATTTTCTTTTGAACCAAAAAATCATTGGGATATTGCTGAAAATTTAGACATATTAGATTTTGAGCGCGGGGCAAAAGTTGCTGGTAGCCGTTTTGTTTATTACAAAGGTTTAGCTGCACGTTTGGAGCGCGCTGTATATAACTTTATGTTAGATGAACATGTCTATGAACAAGGGTATACTGAAATGATTACTCCTTACTTGGTGAATAGTAAAGCAATGTTCGGAACAGGACAATTTCCTAAGTTTAAAGAAGATGTATTCCAAGTTGAAGATCGTGATTTGACATTGATTCCTACTGCAGAAGTTCCGTTAACAAACTACTATGCTGACGAAATATTAGATGGCAAAGAGTTGCCGATATATTTCACTGCCTTGTCACCTTCTTTCCGTTCTGAAGCCGGTAGTGCAGGTCGTGATACACGGGGATTAATTCGTTTGCATCAATTCCATAAGGTGGAAATGGTTAAATTCAGCGACAAAGAGAACTCTTACGACGAATTAGAAAAAATGACTCAAAATGCAGAAATCATTTTGCAAAAACTAAACTTACCTTACCGCGTAATTACTTTATGTACTGGCGACATGGGCTTTTCAGCGGCAAAAACTTACGATATCGAAGTTTGGGTTCCTGCTCAAAATACGTATCGCGAGATTAGTTCATGTTCAAACTGTGAGGATTTCCAAGCTCGTCGTGCAATGATTCGTTATCGTGATGAAGATGGAAAAGTACAGTATGCCCATACCTTAAATGGCTCTGGTTTAGCTGTTGGACGTACGGTAACTGCCATTTTAGAAAATTATCAAAATGAAGATGGCACAGTTACAATTCCAGATGTATTAGTACCATACATGGGTAATGTAAAAGTTATCAAAAAAGAAAACAAATAGTTCACTGTCATTAAAAAACAGCGACTTCGCAATGCGAAGTCGCTGTTTTTTGTATCAGTAATTTTTCAAATAGATTTTATTGTTCAACTGAATAATTTGGTGCTTCTTTTGTAATTTGAACATCATGAGGATGTGATTCTTTTAAACCATTCCCACTCATCTGGACAAACTGCGCATTTTCACGTAAGTGCTCTAAGTTGCCAGCACCAACATATCCCATCCCAGCTTTCAATCCACCAATCATTTGGAAAATGATGTCCGCTGCTGTCCCTTTATAAGCAACTCGACCCTCAATTCCCTCAGGAACTAATTTATTCGCTTCATTGACACCACTTTGGAAATAACGATCACTTGAACCTTTTTCCATTGCGCCTAGTGAACCCATACCTCGATAAGTTTTAAAACGACGACCTTGATAGATTTCAAATTCTCCTGGAGATTCATCTGTTCCAGCCAGCATCGATCCTAACATAACTGCATGTCCGCCTGCTGCTAGAGCTTTTACGATGTCTCCTGAGTATTTAATTCCCCCATCTGCAATGATTGCCTTACCATATTGACGAGCAACAGAAGCTGCATCATAAATAGCGGTTAGTTGTGGAACACCAACCCCAGCAACAACCCGCGTTGTACAGATTGATCCAGGTCCGATACCGACTTTAACAACGTCCACACCAGCGTCATATAACGCTTTTGCTCCTTCGGCAGTTGCAATATTACCAGCAATCAAAGTGGCTTCTTTAAAGGTTTCACGAATTTCACGAATCTTACGTAAAACACCGGCGCTATGCCCATGAGCCGTATCAATTACAATCGCATCTGCTCCGGCTTTTAGTAATGCTTCTGCTCGTTCAAAGGTATCACTAGTAACCCCAACAGCTGCTGCAACTAATAAACGACCATGCTCATCTTTGGCTGCATTGGGAAATTCAATAACTTTTTCGATGTCTTTGATTGTGATTAAGCCACTTAAACGTCCATCGGCATCAACGATTGGTAACTTTTCAATTTTGTGTTTTTGTAGGGTCTTTTCTGCATCTTGTAATTTAGTGCCCACCGGAGCAGTAACTAAACCATCTTTTGTCATAACTTCATGGATTGGGATACCATAATCAGTCACAAATCGCATATCTCGATTTGTAATAATACCAACTAATTTACGATTTTCCAAAGTTTCTACGATCGGCACACCACTAATACGGTAACGACTCATTAAATCTTCTGCATCCTGTACTTTGTGCTCTGGTGTTAAGAAAAACGGATCTATGATTACTCCGCTTTCTGAACGCTTTACTTTCCGAACCTCATCTGCTTGGGCAGCAACACTCATATTTTTATGGATGACACCAAGTCCGCCTTGTCGGGCCATAGCAATCGCCATTTTACTATCTGTCACAGTATCCATACTTGCACTCATCAACGGAATGTTCAATTTGATATTTTTCGCCAATTGTACACTCATATCCACTTCATTTGGTAATACATGGCTCTCAGCCGGAATCAACAAAACATCATCAAATGTCAGACCTTTTTTTGCAAACTTCGTTTCCCAATTAGACATTGTTCGTTACCACTCCCCAGAATTATTTTTAATAAAAAAACTAACAGAATGAACGAGTGAAGTCAACATCTTCTGCCAAAATCCTCATCTAACCTTTATTTTTTGGAATATTCAAACCACTCTTTAAGTAATTCACCTGTGATTTCACTCTCTTTTTCAATAATTTGATAAGTAGCCTGATTTGTTACATTATCACGAATCAAATAAAATCCTTCCTTATTCGTAAAATCATCTAAATAAATGACCGTATACCGATCATCTACTTGTTGAATTCCCTTAAATACTTCACGTATTAGTATTTTAGCTTGATGAATATTTTCTTGCCGTTCTCGTGCCTTTTCCACTGCTGTTGTCAATGTGTACCCTTCATCTAAAAAGTGTTTAATGATTTCAACTTTGATAACCATTGGTAATTTGAACTTTCGATTACCACTCTTCTCACCTGTTGATTTTATGTAGCCCTTTTGTTCCCAATAGCGAATTTGACGTGGGGAAACACCCGTGACTTTACTTAATTCGCTGATGCCTACTAATAAGTCGTCACTTTCTAGGAGTTGCTTAACCGTATTATTCTTCACAACGCATCCCTCTCTTCACCTATTGATTATACTTTCGATAACACAAGTGTCAAGTAAGTTGACAAAGAAAAGAAATAGCAGTAAAGTAACAAACGAACATTTATCGTTTCTGAAAATTTTCATAGAGAGAAGGCGTTAGATCGTGAGTAATAATCAAACGGTCGATATTTACGGGAAACCCTACAATCGTTCCTTATTAGTTGTTGTACTATTAATAGGAACTTTCTGTACAGTGTTAAACCAAACATTGTTAACAACAGCTTTTCCAGCACTAATGAAAGCTTTTGATATATCTGCTTCTAGTGTTCAATGGCTAACAACTGGCTTTTTGCTAGTGAATGGGATTATGATCCCAATCAGCGCATGGTTGATTAATAAATTTAGTTCAAAAAGATTGTATCTAACTGCAATGACCATCTTTTTGATTGGTACAATTAATTGCTTTGTCGCTCCTAATTTTTCTACATTACTAATTGGACGGTTGGTACAAGCTGCTGGCGTAGGAATATCAATGCCTTTGCTACAAAACATTATGCTATCAATTTTCCCACCAGAAAAACGTGGTTCAGCGATGGGGATGGCAGGAATCGTTATTGGCTTGGCTCCTGCTTTAGGCCCTACCCTTTCCGGGTGGATTATTGACCATTATACTTGGCGTGATCTTTTTGGTATGGTGATCCCAATTGTCATTTTAGTTTTAGTCTTGGCAATCTTTTTAATGAAAAGCGTTATTCAATTATCTAATCCAAGTATTGACGTGTTATCAGCACTGCTATCTACCGTTGGTTTTGGTAGTTTATTATATGGTTTTTCTTCCGTTGGTAACGATGGTTGGGGCAGTCTAAAAGTTATTGGCTTCTTAATTATAGGTGTAGTTGTCATTGGTTTATTCGTATGGCGTCAGCTACACTTAGAACATCCTTTCCTAGAACTGCGTGTTTTTAAATCCCCAACTTTTACAATTGCTGCTATATTGAGTGGTGTGGTAAACATGGCAATGGTTGGAGCAGAGATGGTACTTCCTTTATATATTCAAAATATTCGAGGTGAATCTGCCTTCCATTCTGGCTTAATGCTACTACCTGGAGCTCTGATCATGGGGTTGATGATGCCAATTACTGGAGCAATTTTTGATAAACACGGTGCTAAAAGATTAGCAATCAGTGGTATGTTGATCTTAACAGCTGCTACATTGCCTTTTGCTTTCTTAACGCAAGAAACACCGGTTATAATGATTGTTGTCCTTTATGCAATGAGAATGTTTGGTATATCAATGGTTATGATGCCTGTTACGACTTCCGGCATGAACGCTTTACCGATGAATTTAATCAGTCATGGTACCGCAGTGAACAATACTTTTCGTCAAGTTGCAAGTTCGATCGGTACTGCTGTTTTGATTAGTATTCTAACAAATGTCACAAAAGATAATTTGCCAAAAGCAAGTTTGTTAAAATCCTTGCCTTTATCCTATAAAGATCAAGCAATTAATGCCACCCTTTCTGGTTACCATGCTGCTTTCTTTGTTGCTGTAATCTTCGGACTAATTGGCTTCCTTATTACCTTTTTCTTGAAAAATAATAAGAAGATTGAGGGAGGGGTTGCGAAATGATTTTTGTCATCACAATTATTAGCGTAATAGCATTTGCTTTAACAAATATTTTTGCTAAAAAAGCTTGGCAAACATTTCTGTCAATTATTTTTGCAGCAATCTTTCTAGTTAGTCTCGGTTTCATTACTGCTAATGATCACTACCATTATGGTATGAAGAAAGTCACAGAAACAACTACTCAAACTTTGACTTCAACCGCAAATAATAAAGATATGAATATATTACTTTATCAACCACTGGGTAACGGAACAGAAAAAATTTATTTGTACAAAACGAATGAATCCCAGAAAAAGCCAAAAACAACAGGAACAAATCATGTCACCAATATTGTTAAAAAAAATCAAACAAAATCTCAATTAGAAACAAAGAAAACCTATTGGATTTACAAAAACGATACTACAAAGTTTTGGTTTAAATTTACAAGTAAAAATCATCAACTGATTAAAGAAAAAAATATCTTTAATGTTCAAAAAGATTGGTTGGTTTTAAGTACTGAACAAGCAAAAAAACTAGCGAAATTAGTTCAAGAAAATAAAACTACTATGCAATCTGAGGCAAAATCGTTTATTCAAAATAAAGTTAAGGCAGCAATGATGCAAAATCCTACTATGGATCAAGCAGCTCAACAAAAGATTATTCAGCAAGCTACCGCTGAGTATCAACAACTTGCGCTAGCAAAAATAGTCACTGAAGTGACAAAATAAAAGAAGAAGCAAAGTTCAGACGAACTTTGCTTCTTCTTTTATTATTTCCGTGGTGCAGTTGCCAAACTGCTGATAATTCCAAAACGTTTTTTTAAATAGTAGCGTAACGCTAACGCTAGTCCTGCTAGCACAATCATTACCATTGGATCAAGAATAGGGTTCAAAGCTGGCGGTAATAATGCTGCACCATTAAAGACTAAGAACCAGACTATTGTTACTGAAACCAACATTAGAATCGTTTTCCAAGTCTTCGGTTTTTTCGATTTGTCTGCTCCAGGCTGTTCGTATTGGTAGACAAATAAATACATCATGTAAAACACTAGCCCACCTACTGCAGACGCTACAATTAATGTTGTCAGACCATAAGTAACCGTTTGTGTTCCACGTGAAACAAACAATCCCATGATTCCTGCAACAACTCCTAACAGTCCAAATAACAATAGGAAATTATCAAGCCACATCAATGATGCAGTGGTCGATTTTTTCTGCTCTGCCGGTTTGTTAACAATTGCATCTAATCGTTCTGAAACTGTTCCGAACAATTGACGAGCAGTCTTGCCAGCTTTTTGTTCCTCGACTAAAATTGGCAGCATCTCATTTAAGGCTACGATGGTTTGTTCATCCGTTAAGTTCGCCGCTCTTAATGACTTCTTCAAGTCAAAGATGTACTGCTCATTACGTTTAGTCAACTTCGCTTCAAGTTGAACATTTTCTGCTTGCAACGTTTGTAACTTTTCTGGTTCCATTGTTTCTTTCCTCCCTAAACGTTGAAACGGAACAACATGACATCTCCGTCTTGCACAACATAATCTTTTCCTTCTAATCTGACACGCCCAGCTTCCTTCGCCGCATGCATACTGCCGTACTTATCTAAATCATCAAAAGAAACAGTTTCAGCTCGAATAAACCCGCGTTCAAAGTCAGTATGAATGATTCCTGCCGCTTGAGGGGCTTTCGTCCCTTTTCTGAAAGTCCATGCACGAACTTCTTGTTCTCCTGCGGTAAAATACGTAGCTAACCCTAATAAGTCATACGCGGTACGAATCAATTGATCTAATCCAGACTCCTCGATTCCCATCGCTTCCAAGAATTCAGCTTTATCTTCATCTTCCAACTCAGCAATTTCTTCCTCTGCTTCAGCGCAAACGACAATCACTTCTGAGTGCTCGCTAGCAGCGAAATTTCGTACTATTTGAACGTATTCATTACTGTCAGGATCAGCAACTGTATCTTCATCTACATTTGCTACATAAAGCACTGGTTTACTTGTTAGTAAAAATAGACCCTTAACAATTTTCTGTTCTTCTTCAGTAAATTCAACTGTTCGAGCAGATTGTCCTTCTTCTAAAACAGGTTTTAACTTATCTAGAACGGCCAACTCCGCCACAGCATTTTTTTCTTTCGTTTTAGCTACTTTTGCCACACGTGTGTAACGTTTGTTTACAGAATCTAAGTCGGCTAAAACTAATTCCAGATTGATTGTTTCGATATCTTCTAATGGATCCACTCGCCCTTCAACGTGTGTAATGTTTTCATTATCGAAACAACGCACTACGTGACAAATAGCGTCTACTTGACGAATATGGCTCAAGAACTGGTTTCCTAGTCCTTCACCCTTACTAGCGCCTTTAACGATTCCAGCAATATCTGTGAATTCAAATGTTGTGGGAACAGTTTTTTTCGGATGAACTAGTTCGGTTAAGCGTTCTAAACGCCAATCCGGCACCTCTACCATTCCGACATTAGGATCGATCGTTGCGAAAGGATAGTTGGCAGCTTCCGCTCCTGCTTTTGTAATTGCATTAAATAAGGTAGATTTACCAACATTTGGTAGTCCTACGATTCCGGCTGTTAAGGCCATGTTCCACTTCACTCTTTCTCTACTAAGAATTATTTCTGAGTTGTATCAGCTTTCTTCTCAAGGATTTTTTTCATTTTTTTCTCAAAATCACGGCGTGTCATCATAACAATATGTCCGCAATTGACACACTTAATTTTGATGTCCGCACCCATACGAATGATTTCCCAGCGATTTGTCTGGCAAGCATGCGGTTTTTTCATCTCAACGATATCACCTAAATCATACATCTGGCAAACCTCCTATTGCGCATTCATTTATCAAACATATTCTTGTCTAAGATTCATCAAAATGGATATTCAAAATATCTAAGATACGTGTCAAATCTGATGGTGATAAGTATTCAATCGAAATTTTGCCTTTACCGTCTTTTTCAACGATCTCAACTCCTGTTCCGAATTTATCCATCAAACGGTCTTCGCTTTCTCTTAAATAATAAGGTTTTTCTTTAGTCAAACGAGGTCCTTTTTTCTTGTCTTTCGCTTTTCCCTCATTATATTCAGTAACAATTTGTTCTAATTGACGCACAGTCAAATTCTCTTTTACTGCACGATTCGCCAACTTCAAGATTTGATCTTTTTTCTTTAACCCTAATAAAGTTCTAGCTTGGCCCATGGACAAACGTTCATCCTGAACCATTTCCTTCACTAGCTTTGGTAAAGTCAACAAACGTAAATAATTTGCGATGTACGGACGGCTTTTCCCTAAACGGTTTGCTACATCCGCTTGAGTCAATTTTAGATTCTTCATTAACATCTCATAAGCTTCCGCTTCTTCTAATGGATTCAAATCTTCACGCTGCAAATTTTCCAATACTGCAATCTGCATCATCGCTTCTTCATCAAATTCACGGATAATCGCAGGAATCGTTTCTTTTCCTGCCAATTTTGACGCACGGAAACGACGTTCACCAGCAATCAGCTCGTAGCCTTTAACTGCTGATTTTCTTACAATAATCGGTTGAAAAACCCCCGACTGTTCGATCGAGTTGGCTAATTCTTGCAACGTCGTCTCATCGAACGACTTTCGCGGTTGGTAAGGGTTGGGACGTAAATCACTTAAAGGAATTTCAATCACTTGATCATTTTTCATATCAACTTCTTCAATTTCAGAAAGATCTTGAAACAGCGCATCGATCCCTCGACCTAATCCTTTATTTTTGCTCACGAACTAACACTTCCTTTGCTAGAGCTTGATAAACTTCAGCACCTTTTGAGCGTGGATCATAGTCAATGATCGGTTTGCCATGGCTAGGTGCCTCAGATAAACGGACATTTCTCGGAATAATTGTATCGTAAACTTTCTCTTGGAAATAACGACGAACTTCTTCGACTACTTCTGCACCAAGATTTGTTCGAGCATCATACATTGTTAATAATACGCCTTCAATCTCTAAGCCAGGATTGAAATGTTTTTGAACTAAACGAACCGTATTTAATAATTGGCTCAATCCTTCTAACGCGTAGTATTCGCATTGAACTGGGATTAGAATTGCATCGCTAGCTGTGAAAGCATTGATCGTTAAATGCCCTAATGATGGTGGACAATCTACTAAAATGAAGTCATACTCATCACCGACTTCAGCTAAAGCACTCTTCAAGCGTGATTCACGAGCCATCATAGACGTTAATTCAATCTCTGCTCCAGCTAATTGCAAAGTGGCAGGAACGATCGATAAATTTTCGCGAGGTGTCTTAATAACCGTCTCTTTGATCGAAACTTCATTAACTAAAACATCATAGATATCTTGCTTCACATCAGGTTTCCGAACACCTAATCCGCTTGTCGCGTTCCCTTGTGCATCGCTGTCGATTAATAAGACCTTCTTACCATCTTGAGCTAAGCACGCACCCAAATTGACAGTCGTAGTCGTTTTTCCAACCCCGCCTTTTTGGTTTGCAACAGATATGATCCGTGCCATTTAATTTCCTCCTAGTTCCTAATAAAGAATTTATTTTTCTGAGAAAAAAGAGCTGTGCTATCCATCTAAACTACTTTAGTGGCTGTTTATTAGGCAGACCTGGTTTACGTGGATATTTTTTTGGCGTCTCTTTCTTTTTTTGCACTATTATAATATGACGTGTGTCCCCATTAGGCAACGAAACATCTTCAGCTTGGATTAGTTTACCACCTAATAAAGCAATAGCTGGTCTTGCTTCTGCTAATTCCTCTTCACTTTTCGCTGCTTTCAAAGCAAAAAAGTAACCATTCTTTTTTACTAATGGTAAGCATAATTCTGTCAACACGTTCAATCTTGCCACCGCCCGAGCAGTTACAAAATCAAACTTTTCACGAAACTCAAAACTTTGCCCAAAAGTCTCCGCTCTATCATGGTAAAGAGATACACCGTCCAATTGCAAAGCATCTACTAAAGTTGTTAGAAAAGTGATTCGTTTATTCAAAGAATCCACGATTGTAACCTCCAACTCTGGAAAAACAATCTTTAATGGCAGACTAGGAAACCCAGCGCCTGAACCAACATCGCATAGTTTTCCTTTAGGGTTGAATGTTTCAGAAAAAGCTAACGTTATGGAATCATAAAAATGTTTCAAATAGACCTCTTCAAGTTCAGTAATGGCAGTGAGATTCATCTTTTGATTCCATTTAACCAATAAATGAAAATAAGTCGCGAATTGATCCATCTGTCTTGTTGATAGCTTGATTCCTTGTTTGCTTAATTCCAATTGAAATTCTTCTGGTCTCATAAGAAATCCTTTCGTTTTCGTGAAACAGCAAAATGTTTCACAGACTATCCTCTACTTTAACGCATTATTGCTTTACATGCAATGGTTTACGTATGTTTCACAAGGAGATTAAGAAAGCTTTAACCCGCTATTTATTTTCCGGATTTAAACAAAAATCATAAAATTTTCTTATCACAGGAACCTCTAAATTGTGCTTCTTTACTGCCAAATAAACATTTCTGTGTTCTAGTCGATTCCTAATCTCAATTTTTTTGACTGGATAGGAGGCGATTGAAGGGATATCGGGCATTAATGCAATACCATATCCTTCACCAACAAAACCTAAAATACTGTGATCTTCTTCCAATTCGCACTGAATAGTCAAAGTTATATCCAACTCTTTCAATTGACGGTCCAAATAAGGGCGCAAGCCGCTTTGTTTTCCATAATATACATAGGGATAATTTAATGTCTCCTCGATTTTAACACTCTTTTTTTGGGCCAAAGGGTGATTTAAAGGGACGACCAATACTAGCTTTTCTCGAGTTAAAATCTGAAAAACTAAATCACTGTCTTCACTAATTTTTGAACAAATGCCTATATCGATCGTATCTTCTAACAACATTTTAATGATTTTATTGGAATTTCCTTGGTGAAAGAGAAATTGAATTCGTTCATTTTCTTTTTCCTGTTGAAATGTTTGGATTAATCGGGGAACAAGTGTTGAACCCATCGTATAAATAAAACCAAACTCGATTTCACCTAAAAAAGGATCAATAATCTCTCGGATTCGTTGTTGCCCCTCTTCAATTTTATGCAGTGCCGGCTGAACGTATTCATAAAAGACCCGACCTTGTCGTGTTAAACGAATATTTCGACCTTTTTTTTCAAACAGGGCGACTCCTAATTCTTGTTCCAAAGTTGTCATCGCATGACTGACATTTGGTTGTGAAGTATTAGCCAATTCAGCGGCCTTAGTCATATGCTCGCTTTGAGCCAGTAAAACAAAAAATTCTAATTGTCTTAAGTTCATTTTTCATCACCTCATTCAATAAATAGATTTTATCAATTTTATTAAAATAAATCATTAGTATTAATGGTACAAATGACCTAGTATTAAGGTATAATCAAGTGAATAAAATCACATGAAGAGGGAATTATATGAAACCTACAAAATATCGTCTATTAATTGGTAGTCTCTATTTTAATTACATTTTTCAAGGAATGGCTGCTATTATCCTTTCACAAAATATGGATGGACTTAAAAATCAATGGCAAGCCAGCACCACACAGGTCACTTTAGTAATGAGTGCAATTGGTTTGGGGAGAATTCTCAGCCTCTATTTCTCCGGATACTTCTCCGATACTTTTGGTCGTCGAAAAACAGTAATTATCGCTATTTTATCTTATGCTCTTTTCTTTTTCGGCGTGTTATATAGTCCTAATTATCAAATGGCCTTTTTCTTCGCGCTGTTTGGCGGAGTCAGCAATGCTTTTTTAGATACAAGTACTTATCCTACATTAGTTGAAGCTTATCCAGATGAAAAAACCAATAGCTCTCTCAGTGTTTTAAATAAAGCATTCATTTCCTTAGGCCAGTTTATTTTACCTTTCATTACTCGTTTTCTTCTTAAAGAAGGACTCTTTTTTGGTTGGCCCTTTATTCTTTGCGCAGTGTGTTTGTTGGCTAATTTAGGATATCTAGCATTTGCTAAATTTCCTCCTCTGAGTTCACTGCCCACGGAAGTAGTAGACGATCCTGTACACCCTCCAAGAAAAATTATCAATCGAGGCGATTTTAAAATTGATGGAATTGCTTTGTTGGTTTTCTCATTCGTCTCAGTTTCTATTTTTAATATTTTCATTCTTTGGATTCCACAATATACAGAGGCAATGCAAATCGTTTCACACGAAAATAGTTTAATATTTGTTAGTCTCTACAGTGTTGGTTCCTTTGCTTCTGTTTTTTTTACCTCCGGAATTGTGAAAAAAGGTATAAACATTCCAAAATTAATCAGTCTTTGTGTTGCGATCTCTGGTTTATCTCTACTTTGGATGCTACTTTCGCCTAGTTTTATTTCAACTATTGTAGCCGCATTAGCAATCGGAATTTTTGCTGCTGGTGGAATTTGGCAGCTCGGACTGGCTCTAATGTTAGAACTTTTTCCTAGCAGAAAAGGACGTTATACTAGTTATTACTCTTTAGCTACCTCAACATCTGTTATGATAACTCCTTATATCACCGGTATTATAAGCAACAAAGGCATGGAATACGTTTTTTGGTTTGATACATTTTTAATTTTATTGGGCTTTATCGCTTCGCTGGTTATTCAGCAACGCTATAAAAGCCTTATTCCAGAAAAACCTATCAAAAATTGAATGATAAATATAATTTATGATTAGCATCGAAATAAAGCATTAGATTTTATAGTTTTATTTTCGTAGAATGAAGGCAAGAAATTGTGAATGTTCTCATTATCTACGGAAGGATGAATCTTATGGAAAAATACCAAGCTTTGTTTGAACCTTTAACGATTAAACGTTTGACTTTAAAAAATCGAGTGATTATGCCACCAATGGGAACAAATTTTGCAAATCAGGATGGGACCTTTAACGAACAACATTATTCATATTACGAACAACGTGCAAAAGGCGGTACTGGTTTAATCACCCTAGAGAATATTTGTATCGACTATCCTTTAGGAACGAATGGAACGATGCAATTAAGAATGGACGATGACCAATTCATCCCTGGCCTTTGGCAATTTAACGAACGGATGCATGCCTTTGGAGCAGCTACTTCTGTACAAATCAATCATGCAGGAGCTTCTGCCTATCAATCACGTTTGGAGGGTATGCAAGCAGTCTCTTCTTCGGATATCCCTAGCAAGGCCGGAAATCCTGCTCCGCGCCCACTCCATAAAGATGAAATTGTACAAATCGTACAAAAATATGCTGCAGGAGCCTTACGTGCTCAAAAAGCCGGATTTGACTGTGTTGAGATCCATGCAGGACATTCTTATTTAATTAGTCAGTTTTTATCACCTGTTTACAATAAACGAACAGATGAATTTGGTGGAACTCCTGAAAATCGTGCTCGCTTTGCTCGAATGGTCATTCAAGCAGTTAGACAAGCAGTTGGTCCATTTTTTCCAATCTCTTTGCGTATCAGTGCAGATGAGCTCTTACCAGAAGGAAATACTCTAGACGACACCATAGATATGCTCAACTATATTGCTGAAGATGTAGACATCCTGAATGTCTCAGCTGCATTAAATGACAACCTACAGTATCAGATTGATAAGATGAATCTTAAAGATGGTTGGCGAAGTTATATGGCCAAAGCGGTTAAAAATAAGTTTCCAGAGAAGGTGATTATTACTTCTGGGAACATCCGTAGCCCACAGCGCGCCGAAGAAATTCTACGAAATGGAGATGCAGATCTTCTTGCTATGGGACGAGGGTTGATCGCTGAACCAAATTGGGTTAATAAAGTTGCCAATGGGCAAGAGTATCTTTTACGAAAGTGTATCTCCTGCAACCTTGGTTGCGCAGATCATCGTATCGCCAAGTCACGTCCGATTCGCTGTACAGTTAATCCTGATGTTTATTATGAGGATGCTTATAAAAACATACCAATTACTGGATCAATGAAGATGGTCGTTATTGGGGGAGGCACAGCTGGACTTGAAGCTGCTGCTAGTGCTGCTGAAATCGGTGTAGATGTCACACTTTATGAAGAAAAAAGCTATCTAGGCGGGTTAGCCCATGAAATCGCGCGTTTTCCTGATAAACAGCGAATCGATGATTTCGTCACTTACCTAACGAGAAGAGTAGAACAACTACCCAACTTGACTGTTCACTTAAATCATCGATTCACCTTAAAGGATCTAAAAGAAACGCCAGATTTGATCGTTAATACTACTGGTGCTAAACCACTATTGCCACCAATTGCAGGACTGCAAGAAGAATTGGCTAAATCTGATCGACAAGTTTTTTCTATTTTTGACCTTTTAGGAAACATGAACAATTTCAAAGAATTTGTTGGAAAAGAAGTTGTTGTTATTGGCGGAGGCGCAGTTGGTTTAGATGTGGTTGAATACTACGCAGAAAATGGTGCAAAAAAAGTTCATATTGTAGAAATGGTTGATCAACTTGGAAAAGATTTAGATATTATTACTAAGCTAGGGATGATGGAAATCATCCATGATTACAATGTCGATGTCCATACTTCGACAAAACTGATGGAAGTCAAAAAGAATTGCTTCATCGTTGAAAAAGCTAACGGAGAAACTCTTGAATTACCTTTCGATTTAGGTTTTATCTGTCTAGGTATGCGAGCTGAAGCACCTTTGTTATCCGATTTATCCGAATATACACAAAAAAACAATGTTGCATTACTCAATATTGGAGACAGTAAAGTAGCTCGGAGAATCATGGAAGGTACGAAAGAAGCTCGTGATGTTGTAAAAGTCATTAAAAATTTGGAATCCCAAAGAAAAACGATGTTTGCCACTTATGCTTGATCTTCGTTTCACAATTAAAAATAAATAATAAGTGAGGAATTGAACAATGACAGAAAGATTGACAGGACATACTTTATTAATTAGCTTAATCGCCACTCCTATTCGCCACAGCATGTCTCCGACAATGCACAATGAAGCCTTCGCTAAATTAGGGCTAGATTACGCTTATCTTGCTTTTGAAGTAGACAACTCCACTTTAAAGGCAGCCGTAGATGGTATACGTGCCTTGGGAATTCGTGGTTCAAATGTTTCCATGCCTAATAAACAAGCGATTATTCCCTATTTAGACGAAGTTTCACCAGAAGCTAAATTAATCGGTGCTGTTAACACGGTCACAAACAAAGATGGGAAGGGACATTTAGTCGGTTACAATACAGATGGTATTGGTGCAATAAAAGCTTTAGAAGATGAAGGCGTAACAGTCAAAGATCAAATCATTACTTTGACCGGAGCGGGTGGAGCAGCAACTGCGATTGCTATCCAAGCTGCTTTCGATGGAGCAAAAGAATTGCATATTTTCAATATTAAAGACAACGTATTCGAAAATGCTGAAGAAACCGTCAAAAAAATTAATGAGCATACCAAATGTCAGGCAACGATAACTGATTTAGCCGACCAATCAGCGTTTAAATCAGCCGTTCAAAAAAGCAGTATTTATATAGATGCTACTGGCGTTGGAATGAAACCTTTACAGGATCAAAGCTTAATCAATGATCCAGAAATGATTCGGTCTGACTTAGTAGTCTTCGATGTCGTCTATGCTCCTCGAGAAACAAAACTTTTACGTTTTGCTAAAGAACACGGGGCAAAAAAAATCATAAACGGTTTAGGCATGATGCTCTACCAAGGTGCTGCTGCTTTTCAACTGTTCACTGATGAAGAAATGCCAGTCACATATATTAAAGAATTATTATTTGACGAATAGGCGGAGGAGTATTCATGAAAAATAAATATTTGCCAACAGCAATTGGTCTTTACATCAACTATATTATTCACGGGATGGGTGTTATCATCATCTCTCAGAATCAGAAGGCTTTGATGGGACAGTGGAATACGGATCTGATGGGAATAGCAAAGGTTATCTCCATGCTGGGGATTGGACGTTTGATTGCTATTTTTATTTCCGGTCGTTTATCTGATAAATTCGGTAGAAAACCCTTCATCTATTTAGGAATCGTAACTTATTCTCTGTACTTTTTTGGAATTTTGTACAGCAAAAGTGTGACGACTGCCATGATTTTTGCGGTAATTGCCGGTGTCTCAAACTCTTTCTTAGACTCAGGAACGTATCCAGCCCTTATGGAATCTTTCCCTAAAAAGGCAGGAACAGCCAATGTCTTGATCAAAGCATTCGTTCAAATCGGACAATTTACCCTGCCGATTATGCTGAAAATAATTAATACTAATCAGTTATGGTTTGGTTGGTCCTTTATTATTCCGATCATCATTTTTGTTTTAAATGGTCTATTTTTACTCAAACGACCTTTTCCAGATCAAGATGTTAAAGAAAATCAACAGGCAGAAATACAAGCTGTAACTTTTAAAAGCCAGCCCAAAATCGCAATCGAAGGTGTCTGTTTCATCATTTATGGTTTCATTTCTCAAGCAACCTTCTATTTGATCTCACAATTTATCGGTATTTATGGTGAAGAAGTTGCGAAGATGACTACTGACAACGCAAATCTATTGATTTCTTATTATTCTACAGGTTCTCTTATTTGTGTAGCCGTGACAGCTGTTTTAGCGACAAAAGTTCGTCCTGTCTATCTAGTAACACTTTATACCTTAGTATCTTTTGTAACTATTCTTGTGATGTGGTTATTCCCTACTCCAACAGTTATGATGATAGGGGCGGCATTAGTTGGTTTCTTCGCAGCAGGAGGCGTAATGCAGCTCGGATTAACCGTAATGGGCGAATTATTTCCGGCTGGTAAAGGAACAATCACGGGAATTTTTTATACTTTTGGCAGCATTGCTTCATTCCTGATCCCGATCATTGCCGCAGCCATCGCCAAAACTAATGTTCGTGGTATTATGTTATTTGACACTATTATTGCGGGAATCGGCTTTTTACTTGCGGTAATTATCTTTATTCGTTACCGAAAGACGGTTGATTTATCAGTATAATAAGATTTAATCAAATGGAAGAACTTAAATAATTCGTTTGATAATTTACAAATAATTGGAGAACGTACATGGAGGATACAGCATGAAAACAGTAACAATCGATAAGGTAACCATCGGTGAAGGACAACCTAAAATCATCGTACCTCTTCTGGACAGAACAGAAAACGCTCTGCTAGCTTCAGCTGAGCATATTCAACAACTTGATTGCGATATTGTAGAATGGCGAATAGACTTTTTTCAAGAAGTAGAAAAACCAGAAATTGTCGCCAAACTCTCCCATAAAATAAAAAAAACGCTCAATAAACCGTTGTTAATCACCTTCCGGACTTACAAAGAAGGCGGCGAATTACCATTAAGTGATGAAAAATATTTTGAAATTTATCATATGTTAATCAAACACGGTTGCCTTGATTTAATAGATTTAGAATTATTTATGCCCGATGAGTTAATTAAACAGACGATAGCCGCTGCACATCAAAAAAATATCAAAGTCATTTTATGCAATCATGACTTTGATAAAACCCCTGATAAACAAGAGATACTTTCCCGTTTGCAGCAGATGCAAGCTAAAGGTGCAGATATCTGTAAAATCGCTGTTATGCCTCAAAATAGTGCAGATGTTTTAACACTACTTGAAGCAACTCGTGAAATGTCTGAAAATTATGCAGATCGTCCCTTAATTACTATGTCTATGGGTGCATTGGGAATGATCAGCCGCGTTTCTGGACAAGTCTTTGGTTCGGCTGCTACATTTGGTTCAGCTGGAACAGCCTCTGCTCCGGGACAAATATCCGTTTCAGAATTACGTAAAATTTTGAACACTTTGCAACTTTAGAGACACCATTATTTTACTAATAAGATCAAAAGACTGACTGACTCTTTCAGTCAGTCTTTTTGTGTTTCATGTGGAACACCTCAATACAAAAAAAACGGCTTGTTTTAAGCCGTTTCACTTCCTACCTTCGCAATCTTCCCTTGTTCCACATAAACCATCAAAATACTGATATCAGCGGGATTCACACCACTAATACGGCTAGCTTGAGCAATCGTTTCGGGTTGGATTTTTTGTAATTTTTGTTTAGCTTCTGTCGCCAAACCGTTGATCGCTTCATAATCAATTCGTTCTGGAATACGTTTTGCTTCCATCCGTTTCAGCTTTTCAACTTTTTCCATCGCTTTTTTGATGTAGCCTTCATATTTGATTTGGATTTCTACTTGTTCAATTTCTTTTTCTGTCAGCTCGTTATTAGCTGGAATAAATTGCAGCAATTCTTGATAAGAAATCTCTGGTCGTTTCAAGAAATCTCTCGCTAAAACACCATCTTTTAATTTTGCACTGTTTTTAGCTCTTAGGAAGCTTTGAACATTGTCATGAGGTTTAATACGAATTGTCTGCAAACGAGCTATCTCCGCCTCAATATGCGCTTTTTTGACTAAATATGCTTGATAGTCTTCTTCGTCTACTAAACCGATCATATGTCCAATCTCTGTCAAACGTAAATCAGCATTATCATGACGTAAGATCAAACGGTATTCTGCTCGCGAAGTTAATAATCGATAAGGTTCATTTGTCCCCTTAGTTACTAAATCGTCGATCATAACACCGATATAACCATCACTGCGCTTCATGATGAAGGGTTCTTTACCTTGAATCTTTAAAGCTGCGTTGATTCCTGCCATCAGCCCTTGACCGGCTGCTTCTTCGTAACCACTGGTTCCATTGGTTTGTCCAGCAGTATATAAGTTTTCGATCACTTTCGTTTCTAGGGTTGGACGGAGTTGATGGGGAGCAACCATATCGTATTCAATCGCATACCCTGTTCGCATCATTTCTGCATTTTCTAAACCTTCAATTGAATGTAGAACCTCATTTTGAACATCCTCTGGTAGCGAAGTTGACAACCCTTGAACATACACTTCTTCTGTATTCCGTCCCTCTGGTTCTAAAAATAATTGATGACGTTCTTTATCAGCAAAACGGACAATTTTATCCTCGATCGATGGGCAATAACGAGCCCCTACACCATCTACGATTCCCGTAAACATCGGCGCACGATGCAAGTTGTTTTGAATAATCTCGTGACTTTTCAGATTCGTATAGGTCAACCAGCAAGGAATTTGTTCTGTTAAATACTGGCTATCTGGTGTTTGATAACTAAAGTGATTCGGTTTTTCATCACCAGGTTGAATTTCTGTTTTGCTGTAGTCAATCGAACCAGATTTCACTCGTGGCGGTGTTCCTGTTTTGAAGCGATGAATCTCTAATCCTAATTCTTGCAAATGGTCCGCTAACTTGATTGATGGTTGTGAGTTGTTAGGTCCTGACGAATATTTTAACTCGCCAATAATAATTTCACCACGCAAGGCTGTCCCAGCTGTTATGATTACAGCTTTTGCTGAATAGACCGCACCAGTTGAGGTCACAACACCTTTGCAAATACCATCTTCAACAACTAGACGATCGACCACTCCTTGCTTCAAGGTCAAATTTTCTTCTTTTTCGATCGTATGTTTCATTTCTTCAGCATACGCATGCTTGTCTGCTTGAGCACGCAATGCTCGTACTGCTGGTCCTTTACCTGTATTTAGCATCCGCATTTGGATATATGTCTTATCAATATTACGTCCCATTTCTCCACCAAGTGCGTCGATTTCTCGCACGACCACTCCTTTAGCTGGTCCGCCAATGGATGGATTACATGGCATAAACGCCACCATATCCAGATTGATTGTAATCAACAAGGTCTTTTGACCCATGCGCGCAGCTGCTAAAGCTGCTTCAGAGCCAGCATGCCCCGCACCAACAACGATTACATCATAATTTCCTGCTTTATATTCCATGTAGTTGCTCCTTCACTATTTTCCTAAACAAAATTGACTGAACAATTGCGTAATTAATTCATCCTGCACGCTATCTCCAACGATCTCACCTAAATAATCCCAACAACGTGTCATATCAATTTGAACTAAATCTACTGGCATGCCTGCCATAATACCGTTACGGACTTCACTCAATGATTGTCCCGCCTTCTCTAGTAATGCAATGTGACGAGTGTTTGATACATAAGTAGCATCCTTTTCGCCAGTTTGACCTCCGAAAAAGAGTTTGGCGATAGCTTCTTCCAATTGATCCAATCCAGCCTTTTCTAAAACGGAGATTGAAAAAACTTCATCTTCACTTAGGTATGCCGCAACGTCAGTCTGTGATAGTTTACTTGGCAAATCGGTCTTGTTTAATAACACAATTCGTTTTAATCCCTCTGTCGCTTCCAATAGTTCTCTGTCTTCCGCGGTTAGGGCTTCGCTTTGGTTTAGGACTAACAAAATCAAATCTGCTTCGCCTAATGCTTTACGACTACGTTCTACTCCAATCCGCTCCACCACATCATCGGTTTCACGAATCCCTGCTGTATCAATCAACTTCAACGGTACTCCACGGACATTCACGTATTCTTCGATCACATCACGCGTAGTTCCGGCAATTTCAGTTACGATTGCTTTCTCTTCATGTAATAAATAATTCAGCAAACTTGATTTTCCCACATTTGGACGACCAATAATTGCTGTGCTTAAGCCTTCCCGCAAAATTTTTCCTTGCTTAGCATTTAACAACAATGCGTCAATCTGTTGACCTACCTGTTGAGCTTTTTCTAGTAATAACTGTGTAGTCAATTCCTCGACATCATCATATTCTGGATAATCAATATTCACTTCGACTTGCGCGAGTGTTTCTAAAATTTCCTGGCGTAATTGCCGAATTAAATGAGACAAATTTCCATCTAACTGATTGATCGCAACATTCATCGCTCGATCCGTTTTCGCACGAATCAGATCCATTACGGCCTCTGCTTGTGATAAATCGACACGACCGTTGAGGAATGCTCGTTTAGTAAATTCACCGGGCTCAGCTAAGCGTGCACCAGAACGTAAAATCAATTGCAACAACTGATTAACTACCACGATACCGCCATGACAGTTAATTTCTACAATATCTTCACGCGTAAAAGTCTTTGGTGCACGCATCACGCTCAC
Organism: Enterococcus sp. DIV0756; assembly: GCF_051710745.1. Classification (NCBI taxonomy): domain Bacteria; kingdom Bacillati; phylum Bacillota; class Bacilli; order Lactobacillales; family Enterococcaceae; genus Enterococcus; species Enterococcus sp. DIV0756. The sequence continues at coordinate 3,394,429 of NZ_JBIOLF010000001.1, forward strand.
CATTACTTCATCGACTACCTGTTGGTCTTCGGGATCAATGATGTGTCCATAATGAATCGTGTGCGATGGAACATCTAACAAACATTTTTTCCCGCTGCGGTAAACACGATCGGCGATTGCTACTGCTTGATCGCCGCTCAATCGGACGATACTGATCGCCCCTTCACCTGGCGGAGTTGAAATCGCTGCGATTGTATCAAATTCTAGGGTGATCTCTGCCACTTTTCTTCCTCCTAATGTAATTAAGAACATAAAAAAAGTGCCTACTCCACCCCTTAAAAAAGGAGTAGATTGAGCACTTTGACTGCTTTTTCTACAAAATTCTGGTGTTAGATTAGCATATATTTTTCAACAATTCAAGTTTTCCTGTCAAAATCACACCTATTTTCAAATTTTACTTCTTTAAACAGAGTAAATCCCCTCTCTATTAAGGAATTCTCAAAACCTAAAAAACTTTCTAGACGAAGCAGCTTTCTTCAAAATAAAAAAGTACCAAACAGATTATCTGCTCAGCACTTTTCAATCATTCATAAGACTTAGAAATATTTTTTCGCTGGCTCAACAACCAGATAACGATAAGGATCTTCTCCTTCTGAATGCGTTTTGATATACTCATCTTTGCTTAAAGCTGAATGAATCATTTTGCGTTCAAAGGCAGGCATTGGTTCTAAAAACACCGGACGACCTGTTTCCTTAACTTTTTCAGCAGTTCGCTGAGCTAAGCGAGTTAAAACTTCTTCGCGTTTTTGACGATAATTTCCGACATTTACAACGACTGATAATTTTTCTTTTGCTACACGATGCAGGAATACTTGAGCTAAATACTGCAAAGCATTCAAAATCTTGCCGTGTTTACCAATTAGCATTCCTTGCTTACTAGTCTCTAGGTTCATGACGATCAAACCATTTGCTTCATGCTGGATCTTAACTAACGCTGGCACTCCCATGTCATTCGTAATATTCGTTAAGTAAAGCGCCAATTCTTTGACGGCCTCGTCCTCATCTAATTCAACTAATTGACTGGTCGGGTCTGTTGTTTTTACAGGCTCCTGTGCTTCTTCTATTACTGGCTCAACAGGTTGTTTTTCCGTTGATTCTTTCACCGGTTCGGAAGTAACGGCAGTTTCATCAACAATAATTGGCTCGATCGATACACGAGCATCTTTTTTTCCCATTCCTAGGAAACCTTTTTTCGCATCTGCTAAAATTTCAATATCGACGGCTTCTTTCTTCAACCCTAAAGCATGCAATCCTTTTGAAATTGCTTCGTCGATCGTTGGACCTTCATAAACAGGCATTTTCTAAACCTCCTTATTCGTAATTAATTACATTCTTATTTTTTCTTTTTCTTCTTAGGATGTTTGGCTTTTTGAAGCGCACGTTCTCTTTCGCGGATTTGACGAGCTGCTTCTTCTCTTTCACGACGAATCTTGAACGGATTATTGATCAACAGTGTTTGTACTACTTGGAAAGCATTGGAGATTACCCAATACAATGATAATCCGCTGGCTAAATTCAACGCCATAACAAAGATCATCACTGGCATCGCAAAATTCATGATCTTCAATGAAGCATTAGATTCAAGTTGACTCATACTAGATAGATAACTACTTGCAAAGGTAAAGATTGCTGCAAGAATCGGTAAAATGAAGTATGGGTCGGACTGACTCAAGTTTAGCCATAGAAAATGCCCTGACCGCAATTCAGGAATTCGTAAAATTGCTTGATACAAGGCCATCATCACTGGCATTTGTACTAAAAGTGGTAAACAGCCTGCGTAAGGGCTCACATTATTTTCTGCATAAAGCTTTTTCGTTTCTTCTTGCAGTTTTTGTTGCGTCTCTTGGTCACGAGTACTGTATTTTTCTTGGAGTGCTTTGATTTTAGGCTGTAATTCCTGCGTTTTACGCATGCTTTTTGTTTGGAAATGCATAAGCGGCATCAAAATGATCCGTATAATGATTGTAAATAAAATGATCCCGATTCCGACATTGCCAAATGATAGTCCCTTAATCGCTTGTCCGAAATAATAGACGACATAACGATCCCACACGCCGCTGCTGCTTGCACTAACTTCACCAGTACCACAGGCGGATAACAAGAAGACGAGACTCAGTAATCCTGTCATTAATAATATTTTTTTATATTTCTTCACTTACATCTGTTTCCTTCCTAACTTAATATTTTTGCTAATTTTAAGACGTGTATAAGATTCGAACGCATTTCATCATGAGGCAGATCTTTCGTAGCTGGGCGCGCAATCACGATAAAGTCTATAGGTGGTAATTCCGTTTTTAACTCTTGCAAAATTGCTCGAATTTGGCGTTTTACTTGATTTCGTGCTACAGCATTCCCAATTTTTTTTCCAACTGACAAGCCTACTCGAAAATGTTTTTGACCAGAAGGTTCTAGACGGTAAACTACGAATTTTCGATTCGCAAAAGAAGCACCTTCTTCAAACACTTTTTGAAACTCTCGTTCTTTTTTGACCCGATATTTTTTCTGCATCTAGTTTCCTTCGTTTCTTTTAAATCTATACCTGACAATAATACCATACTTCAAATTAAGGAATCATCCTTATTTATCAGAAAAGTTCCTTAAGAATCACATTTTGGATACAAAAAAAACCACTGACCGGCAGTGGCTTAAGCAGCAAGTACTTTTCTTCCTTTACGACGACGGCTTGCTAATACGCGACGGCCGTTTTTAGTGCTCATGCGTTTACGGAATCCATGAACTTTTTGACGTTTACGTTTATTTGGTTGATAAGTTCTTTTCATTAAAATACACCTCCATAGCTAACTTTACATAGACATACCCGAATATTATAACGATATCTCCCCTACTTTGTCAATCATCAAATGAAAAAGGCTAATAAAACTCGATAATTTTTACGTTCACCATCTAGTAATTTTTCAATCAGCTTCAAAAAATTAAAAGCTATCCTCTCTATTTCTTTCAGCAAAACGACTCCAATCTAATGATTTTTTGAACCATCCAGAGAAAAGTTTATCCACAAATTCTGGGGATAAATTTCCAATAACTGTGCAAAACATTTTTCCACAAAAAAATTTGCATAGAATTTTCAAATGTCTTTTCCCCAAATTATGATCCTTTTGATAAGTTGTCCACAAGGTGGATAAGTTGTGTGCATAAGTGGCTGTATTCTTTATCTATCAAGCCTGCATTTTTCCCGAGATTGTGTATTTTGTAGTGGAAAAAGAGCTCTGTCCACATTTTTTAAACTGGCTGTGTATATGTTTTTGCATACTCGTGGATAGTCTTTTTGTATTTTTATACATTCTGTGGAAAAGGAGAAAAATCTCGCTATTTCATTTCTGGTTGTGGAAAACTTTTAAAAAAAATGATAAAGTATGTCTATCTGAATTTTATTAATTAGGAGGCGACTTAT